>NZ_BANX01000030.1 GCF_000334455.1 Gordonia soli NBRC 108243 | reverse complement strand
GGCCACGGCGCCGTCCTCGGACCGGCCGCGGGCGCGGCGCGCCACCGCGGTGCGGGTCGACTACCGTACCGGGTATTCGGGTGCGCGACGGGCCGGTGTCGGCGGACGTTCGGCGACCATCGGTGATCGGGGGACCATCGGTGATCGCGGGGCCGGCGGCGGGGCGCCGCGCGGCCGACGCAGTCATCCACGGAGCGCAGACGGAGTTGGGCATCGGTGAGTTCGAGCACATCGGGGGAGCAGTCGACGGGATCGGCGACGAGCCGGTCGGTCGGAGGTCGGCCGCTCTCGGTCGTCGTGGCCGGTGGTGGTACGGCCGGACACATCGAGCCGGCCCTCGCCGTCGCCGATGCGGTGGTCCGGCTGGATCCCGACGCCCAGGTGACGGCTCTGGGCACCGTCCGTGGACTGGAGACCACGTTGGTGCCGGAGCGGGGGTACCCGCTGGAGTTGATCCCGCCGGTACCGCTGCCCCGTAAGCCCGGGCTCGAGTTGGCCCGCATACCGACCCGGCTGCTGCGATCGGTGCTCGCGACCCGCGCGGTGTTGCGGGATCTGCGCGCCGACGTCCTCGTCGGATTCGGCGGCTATGTCTCGATCCCGGCGTATCTCGCTGCGCGACTGCATGTCCGGCGCAGTCGGCGGCTCCCCATCGTGATCCACGAGGCCAACGCGAGCGCCGGTATCGCCAACAAGGTCGGTGCCCGATTCGCCGACAAGGTGTTGGCCGCCGTGGACGGCTCGGGCCTCGACGACGCCGAGGTGGTCGGCATCCCGGTGCGTGGTGTGCTCGCCGAACTCGACCGGTCCGCGCTGCGTGCGAAGGCCCGCCACTATTTCGGTCTGGACGAGGACGCCCCGACGCTGCTCGTGTTCGGCGGTTCGCAGGGCGCGCAGCGTCTGAACGACGCGGTCGCCGGTGCGGCCGGTGAACTGGGTTCGGCGGGAATCGGGGTCCTGCACGCCTACGGACCCAAGAACTCCATCGACCCCAAGTCGCCGCCGGACGCCCCGCCGTACCGTGCGGTGGGGTATCTCAAGCGGATGGATCTCGCCTATGCAGCCGCCGATCTGGTGATGTGCCGTTCAGGCGCGATGACCGTCGCCGAGGTGTCCGCGACCGGGCTGCCGGCGATCTACGTCCCGCTGCCGCACGGCAACGGCGAGCAACGGCTCAACGCGCTCCCGGTCGTGGAGTCCGGCGGTGGGCTCCTCGTCGACGACGCGACGGTCACCAGTGAATGGGTGGCCCGTGAGGTGCCCGCGCTGCTCTCCGATCCTGCACGGCTGACGGCGATGTCCGCGGCGGCAGCCGGATTCGGCCATCGCGATGCGGCGACGGCGGTCGCCGATGCGGCACTCGGCCTGGCCGTCGATCACCGCAACGGCCCGGTTCGCGCGTTTCGCTCCCGCCGGTCCGGTGCCCAGCGGTGACAATGACCACGACAGACCGTCGGGGGGCGACGGTCGTGATGACGACTGCGGTGACGCCGGAGCGGCGTGGGAGTGGAGGTGACCCGCATGAGTGACGAGTCGACCACCCACGTATCGACGGATGCGTCTGCGGGCGTGACCGACGCCCGGCCCGTCGACGACCTGCCCGTAGAGTTGCAGCGCGTCCACATGGTCGGCATCGGCGGTGCGGGCATGTCGGGACTGGCGCGCATCCTGCTCTCCCGCGGCGGGCAGGTGTCGGGCTCCGACGCCAAGGACAGCCGCGGCGTGTTGGCCCTGCGGACCCGCGGCGCGCAGGTCCGGATCGGGCACGACCCGGCCGCCCTCGACCTGTTGCCCGGCGGACCGTCGGTGGTGGTGACCACACACGCCGCGATCCCCAAGACCAACCCCGAGCTGGTCGCCGCCCGCGAGCGCGGGATCCCGATCATCTTGCGACCGCGCGTGCTGGCCCAGTTGATGGACGGGCACCGGACGCTGCTCGTCGCCGGCACCCACGGCAAGACGTCGACGACCTCGCTCGCGGTGGTGGCACTGCAGTTCTGCGGCCTGGATCCCTCGTTCGCGGTCGGCGGCGAACTCAACGAGTCGGGCACCAATGCCCACCACGGGAGCGGCGACATCTTCGTCGCCGAGGCCGACGAGAGCGACGGATCGCTGCTGGAGTACCGACCCGACGTCGCCGTCGTGACCAACATCGAGGTCGATCATCTCGACCACTTCGGTACGCACGCAGCGTATGTCGAGGTCTTCGATGCCTTCGCCGACCGGATCGTCGACGGTGGGACGCTCGTGGTGTGTCTGGACGACGAAGGCGCGGCCGACTTCGCGGGACGTGTCGCGGATCGGCTGATCGAGCGGGGGGTCGGTGTTCTCGGCTACGGCGAGGGAATCCACGCCGCCCGCGTCCCACAGGCGGCTCACGTCGCCCGGCTGCACGGTTGGAGGGCGAGTGGGGTCGGCGGGTCGGCCGACGTCGTGTTCACCGCACCGCTGACCGCGGAGACCGCCGAACGCACTGTGGCGCTGACCGTGCCGGGGCGGCACATGGCACTCAACGCACTCGCGGCGATCGTCGGTGGTGTCGCCGCGGGTGGCCCACTCGACGAGGTGATCGGGGGGATCGGTGCGTTCACCGGCGTTCACCGTCGGTTCGAGTTCCGCGGTCGGGCAGCCGATGTCGACGTCTACGACGACTACGCCCATCACCCGACGGAGGTGACCGCGGTGCTGACGGCCGCCCGTGAGCTCGTCACGGCGCCGGGAGCCGGTCGGTCCGGCCGGATCGTCGCCGTGTTCCAGCCCCACCTCTACTCGCGCACAAATGATTTCGCCGCCGAGTTCGCGACCGCCCTGGATCTCGCCGACGAGGTCGTGGTCGCCGACGTCTACGGCGCTCGCGAGGAGCCCATCCCGGGCGTGAGTGGCGCCAGCATCGCCGACCGAGTGTCGGTTCCGGTGCATTTCGCACCGGATCTGTCCGCGTTGGCCGGACAGGTCGCTGCCATCGCACGAGCTGGCGACGTCGTGCTGACCCTCGGTGCAGGCGACATCACCATGCAGGGGCCCGAGATCCTCGCCGCCCTCGGCGATCCCGCCCGAGCGGGCGACGCGGTCCCGCAACGGCCCGGAGCTGACCATGCCGGCCCCGACGCCACGATGGCCGGGCCGGGCGGTGCACGATGACGGTGTCCGGATGAGGGCCCGGGCGCCGCGACGGGGCCGGCTCTTGCTGGGCACCGTCCTGGTTGTCGCCCTGTTTGCGGGGCTCGCCGCGATCGCGTACTACACGCCGTTGATGTCCGTACGCTCCACCGAGGTCCGCGACAACAAGACGGTGTCCGCTGACGACATCCGGCGCGCCGCAGACGTCCCGGGCGGCACGCCGCTGCTGAGGGTCGACACGCAGGCAGTCGCGCTCCGGGTCGCGGCCATACCGTCGGTGGAGTCGGCTCGCGTGCAGCGCACCTATCCGTCCGAACTGACGATCACCGTGGTCGAGCGGCAGCCTGTCGCGATCGTCGAGCAGGACCAGAAGATCCATGTGCTCGACCGCGGGGGCGTCGGGTACCTCGAGTTCGATCGCCGTCAGGGCGTACCGCCGGAGACACTGCGCCTCCCGGTCCTCGACACCCCGAACCCGGGGCCGACCGATCCCTCCACCAAGGCCGCGCTGTCCGCGGTCGCAGGTCTGCCCGACGACCTCGCGAAGAAGGTGCGGCGGGTGGAGGCCTCGTCGCCGGTGGACATCCAGTTCCGCATCGACGGCGACAAGCGCGTGGTGTGGGGCGACAGCGATCGTGGGGCGGAGAAGGCGCGCACCCTGGGAGTCCTGTTGTCGCGCAAGGGCACCGTGTACAACGTCTCCAGCCCCGAGTTCCCCGCGTACCGCTGATCCGTCGACTTCCGGACCTCCATCACCGGCCACCGACGGTCTCGACAGGCAAAAAGTCGCCCGGAACTTTCCGACACGCCGCGGACATGCTGGCCCAGCGGCGGTTTGGTGCCTAGCGTTCTCCGCAGGCGCAACTACTTGACATAACTCTAAATCTATGGTTCAGGTTTAGGGTTTTCTGACCGAAACGAGGAAGGCGGGCACATGACGCCACCGCACAACTACCTGGCCGTGATCAAGGTCGTCGGCATCGGCGGCGGCGGTGTGAATGCCGTCAACCGAATGATCGAGCAGGGGCTCAAGGGCGTTGAGTTCATCGCGATCAACACCGACGCCCAGGCGCTGCTCATGAGTGACGCCGACGTCAAGCTCGACGTCGGACGTGACTCGACGCGCGGTCTGGGAGCCGGGGCCGACCCCGAGGTCGGCCGTAAGGCCGCCGAGGACGCCCGCGACGAGATCGAGGAACTGCTCAAGGGCGCCGACATGGTGTTCGTGACCGCGGGCGAGGGCGGCGGCACCGGAACCGGCGGTGCACCCGTCGTCGCGTCGATCGCGCGCAAGCTGGGCGCGCTGACCGTCGGCGTCGTCACTCGACCGTTCGCCTTCGAGGGCAAACGTCGTGGCGGACAGGCCGATGCCGGTATCACCGCGCTCCGTGAGTCCTGCGACACCCTGATCGTGATCCCGAACGATCGTCTGCTGCAGCTGGGCGACGCGCAGGTGAGCCTGATGGACGCCTTCCGTAGCGCCGACGAGGTGCTGCTCAACGGCGTGCAGGGCATCACCGACCTGATCACCACCCCCGGCCTGATCAACGTCGACTTCGCCGACGTCAAGGGCGTCATGAGCGATGCGGGCAGTGCGCTGATGGGTATCGGTTCCGCGCGTGGTGAGGAACGTGCCCGCAAGGCAGCCGAGAGTGCGATCAACTCGCCGCTCCTCGAGGCATCGATGGAAGGTGCCCGGGGCGTCCTGATCTCCATCGCCGGTGGCAGCGATCTCGGCCTCTTCGAGATCCACAATGCCGCGACGCAGGTCCAGGAGGCCGCGCACGAGGACGCGAACATCATCTTCGGCACCGTCATCGACGACAATCTGGGCGACGAGGTACGTGTCACCGTGATCGCAGCCGGGTTCGACGGAGGCTCCCCGCGGAAGAAGACCGAGGTGCCCGCAGCCGCGGGTCGTTCCAGTGTCGGTTCCGGATCGGCGGGCAAGGTCAACGAGGGCGACAAGAACGATCCGCTCTTCGGCGATGTCCCCTCGGGTGGGGGCGACCCCTTCGCGGACCGTCAGCCCGAGGCCCCGCGGCGCAACAGCGTCACGCTCGACGACGACGACGTCGACGTACCGTCGTTCATGAAGCGCTGACGCCCGTTCGGCGCGAACAGGAGCAGACGACACGGATGAGTGGGGAGGACGGCGCCGCGTCGGCGTCTGATGTGGGGACCGCTGTGCGGGTCCGGCGCGTGGTCACCGGACGACAGGGCGGGGTGTCGGCTCCGCCGTACGACTCGTTCAATCTGGGCGACCACGTCGGTGACGATCCGTCGGCGGTGGCCGCCAATCGTCGTCGACTGGCGGAGTCGATCGGGCTCACACCCGACCGGGTGGTCTGGATGGAACAGATCCACAGCCGCAACGTGACGGTGGTGACCGATCCACCGGCCGAGACGGTCCCGGCCACCGACGCACTGGTGACCACCACCCCCGGGCTCGCGCTCGCGGTGCTGTCGGCCGATTGTGTGCCGGTCCTGCTCAGCGACGACGAGGCCGGGATCGTGGCGGGTGTGCACGCCGGCCGGATCGGCGCACGCATCGGCATCGTGCCCGCCACCTTGCGGGTGATGATCGAACTGGGCGCGCGGCCCGAGCGTATCGGCGCGTTCCTCGGCCCTGCCGCGGGCGGTGATTCCTACGAGGTACCGCCGCAGATGCAGCGTGACGTCGAAGAGCATCTGCCGGGTAGTGCCTGCCTGACGTCGAAGGGGACCACCGGTCTGGATCTGCGTGCCGGGCTGCGCCGTCAGTTGCTGGCTGCCGGTGTGGCAGCCGTCGCAGCGGACCCGCGGTCGACGATCACCGACACCGGACTCTTCAGTCACCGACGCTCGGCGCCCACCGGTCGATTGGCCTCCGTCATCTGGATGGATCCGTCCGGCACGCCGGGTGACGGTGCCGCCGCGAGCGGCGCAGGCGATGCCTGAGCCGCTCGACCCCCGGACCCGAGAACTCGCCGACTCTCTCGCGGCCGTGCGGCAGCGTCTCGACGCCGCCGTAGCGGCCGCCGGTCGTCGGACGGGCGATGTCGACCTGCTCGTCGTCACCAAGTTCTTCCCGGCCGCCGATGTCGAGCGCTTGATCTCGCTGGGGGCGCGGCAGTTCGGTGAGTCCAGGGAGCCCGAGGCGAGCCGCAAGATCGACGAGTTGCGCGCCTGCGAGGCGAATCGGGACCAGCGTGCTGCAAGTGAGATCGGTTCCGGGGCAGTTGCATTCGACATGATCGGGTCGGTTCAGTCGAAGAAGGCGGGCAGTGTCGCCGGGTGGGCACGCGCCGTGCACTCGGTGGATCGGGAGAAGATCGTGACCGCACTGGGCCGCGCGGCCGCCACCGCCCTCGCCGAGGCGCGGCGTCGTGAACCGTTGGAGATCCTGATCCAGATCAGTCTCGACGGTGACCCGACCCGGGGCGGAGCGACCGAGGACGAGTGGCCCGCGATCGCCGAGCTCGTAAAGGAGTCGGAGGCGCTCCGGCTGCGGGGCGTGATGGCGATCGCGCCGATCGACGGTGGCGCGGATCGGTGGATGGCGGAGGCTGCCCGCGTGCATCAGCGGTTCCTGGCCGACCATCCCGAGGCGACCACGTTGTCGACGGGGATGTCGGGTGATCTCGAAGAGGCCGTGCAACACGGCTCGACATGTGTGCGTGTCGGAACCGCAATCCTCGGCAAGCGGCCGTTACTCTCTCAGTAATCACATTAGTAACACCAGAACCAATCGGGCTCAGCCACACCAGCGACCACATCGATATCACCTGCACCACAGGCGCTGCCGACCGGCAGGAACGGAGAGGCCACTCATGACCACGATGCAGAAGTTCAAGGCATATTTCGGCATGGTGCCTCCGAGTGAGTACGACGACGACTACCTGGAGGAGCCGGGGATCGCCGGACCGCGTGCCTCGCGTGAGCGCATCTACCGCGACGAGTACTACGGCGACAGCTCCTACCGCGAGCCGGCGTTCCGCGACGGCTACCGCGACGCGGGCTATGTGGACTCGTACGGTGAGGACCGCTTCCGTGAGGGATATGCGGACGAGCGGCTCGAGGAGCGCCGGTACGCCGTCGGGTACGACGGGCCGGCGTTCGACGGGCCCGGCTACGAGGCCGCTCCGGAATACGCCTACGCGGGCGGCGGACGTGCCGTCTCCGAGCCGGTCGAGCGGATGCGCCCGACCGGTCGGCTCGAGCCCCTCCAGCGTTCGTCCGCGGCGACGCTGCGCGCGGCTGCCGGTGGACGGTCGAGCCTGACTGTCGAGCAGCGTGCCGAGCTCGATCGCATCTTCGCCGACGGTCCGCTGAACAAGATCACCACGCTGCGTCCGTCCGACTACGGCGAGGCGCGCACGATCGGCGAGCGCTTCCGTGACGGCAGCCCGGTGATCATGGACCTCGTCGACATGAGCAATGACGATGCCAAGCGGCTGGTCGACTTCGCCGCCGGGCTCGCGTTCGCGCTCCGCGGATCGTTCGACAAGGTCGCGACGAAGGTGTTCCTGCTGTCGCCCGCCGACATCGACGTCTCGCCTGAGGACCGGCGCAAGATCGCCGAGACCGGTTTCTACAACCACGGCTGATCCACCCGGCCGAGCTGCCGGGCAGTGTCTCCCGCCGCCCCCGTCGACCACGGTCGACGGGGGCGGTCGGCGTCTGAGGTCGGGTCGGTGCACCCCGGTGGCCGACCACCTCGGACGTGGAGCCGACATATCAGGCACTCTTGAGTCGTGACCATCGTCTTCCAGATCCTCTACTACGTGTTGTTCGTCTACTGGCTCCTCCTGTTGGGCCGGTTGGTGATCGAGCTCGTCCGTACGTTCGCCCGCGAGTGGCGGCCCACCGGGGTGGCCGTCGTGATCATCGAGATCGTCTTCACCGCGACCGATCCGCCGATCAAGGCACTGCGCCGGATCCTCCCGCCGATCCCGCTGGGTCCGGTCCGCCTCGACCTGTCACTGATGATCGTGATGATCGTGGTCCTGATCCTGATGCAGGTGGTCAGCTCGCTGGGCCGTAACTCCGCCGTGGCGGCGCTCGCCGGGATCTGATTCCGACCGTGGTCGTCCCACCAGCGTTTTCGCCCCTATGGGCCGAATCGGACCGCCTCCGCAGGTCGCGGTCGGTTGTACCGTGAGACCCGCGGTGGTCTACCGTTGAATGTCATCATCGAGTGACCGTTTCGTTGCGAGACCGCATCGATGTCGTGCAACGAACGGTTCTGGTGTGACAGGATGGGACGCCAGTTAAGTTTGTCGACTGGTATGAATAAAGAGTGACTGCCTGTAGTAAAGACTCTGCAGACTGATCGACCCGCCAAACTGAAGAAAAGCTCGAACGACACATAAAGGGGAACCGACATGCGGCTGACACCAGCTGATGTGCACAACGTCGCGTTCAGCAAACCGCCTATCGGTAAACGCGGCTACAACGAGGACGAGGTCGATCAGTTCCTTGATTTCGTCGAGGCCGAGCTGGCTCGGCTGATCGAGGAGAACACAGATCTGAAGCAGCGCGTCGACGAGCTGGAAGGTGAGCTGGCGCAAGCACATTCGGCGCCGCAGGCGCCTTCTGCGCCGCCGGCCGAGGAGCGCACCCAGGTGTTCGCGGCGAGTGCGCCGCAACAGCCCGAGTACGCCGAACCGGCGCGCCCCGCTGCGCCGTCCCAGCCACTCGGTGACGACGATGCCAACGTGCGCGCCGCCCGGGTGCTGGCACTCGCGCAGGACACCGCCGATCGGGTCGCCAACAGCGCACGGTCCGAAGCGGATTCGTTGCTCGCCGATGCGCGGTCGCGTGCGGACGCCATGGTGTCCGAGGCCCAGACGAAGTCGGACGCACTGTTGTCCGACGCGCGTCAGCGCTCCGAGGCGATCCTCGCCGATGCGCAGACGCGGTCCGAGGCGCAGGTCCGTCAGGCACAGGAACGTGCTGAGGCCTTGCAGAACGACGCCGAGCGCAAGCACAGCGAGATCATGGGCACGATCAACCAGCAGCGCGGTGTGCTCGAAGGCCGGATCGAACAACTGAAGACCTTCGAACGCGAGTATCGGACACGGTTGAAGACCTACCTCGAGTCGCAACTGGAAGAACTGCAGCAGCGCGGCAGCGCAGCTCCGGTGGAGAGCGGTGGCCGTGCCGACTCGTTCTCGTCCGATCCGGGCAATGGCGGATTCACCAGTTACACCCCGAGCTAGTTCTACCCAGGGGTTCTCGTGTTGACGTTGGCCCTGGCCGCGACGCTGGTCGGCTTCGTGCTCCTGGTGCTCGGTCTGGTGACCGGCACCGTGTGGCTGGCGGTCGCGTGCATCGTGATCTGCCTGATCGGTCTGGGTCTCCTGGTCGCCGACATCGTCACCGCCGGTAGGCGGGGCGAGCCGGAGGCCGACAGCGGATCGTTCCTGTCGTTGCCGGATGACGATGTCGGCGGTGATGACGTGGACGCAGATCGCCGACGGACGGTCGCCGACGGCCCACCCACTCGTGGTGGGCCTGCCCCGCCATCGGGCGGGGGGACCGATACCGCCCCATACGACGAGGGACCTAGCCTCGGTGACGTTGTGCGCTCACGCGACGCCGACGGCGACGTGACGCGGCCGCGGGACGACAGTGGGGTCCTGCAGGCAGACGTCGGCGTGCCCTCCGATCCGAATCGTGGCGCGCAGCCGACCGGGACGACCCGCATCGGCGGGTACGACGACTACGTGCGATCGGTGGGCGGGCCCGGTGGTGCCGATCCTGCCGAGTCCTATGCTGCTGAGTCCTATCCCGACGGGTACGGGACGGATCGCGATCCTGCGACGGATCACTTCCCGCCGCAGCGCCGCAACCCGGAGCCGACGCACCAGGATCCGATGACCCACGGGGCGCCCCAGCAGAATCCGGCCCAGCAGTATTCGGCACCGCAGTATTCGGCCCAGCAGTATTCGGCACCGCAATACCCGCGGTCGACGGAACCGCCGACCGCCACGCCGGCTCCGTGGCCGTCACTCGGTGACGACCCGCGATTCGATGCCACCCGAGACGATCCTGCAGGGGCGGAGCCCTCGGAGCGGGAGCCCGGCGGGCGCAGGCGCGCACGGGATCCGGAGACCGGTCGCGCGCGTGACCCGGAGACCCGGGGATTCGATCCGTTGGACCCGAATTGGCGTCCACCGCTGGACTGACTCGACTGATTGGCCCCGGTCGCCGACCGCTGGCTACACTGGTCACCGCTACGATCCGGCCATCACCGGGGAGCACCCGGAAGAACGGGATCATCGATCCCCAGTAGACCCGGGCGGGAGCGGCCCGTCACAGCCGCGGGCCCGTGAGATCGCGGGTCGCCGAGCGGCGCCACCTCCAGTGGCGCAAGCGGGGTGGTACCGCGCACGCCCGTCCGGGAGTGCGTCCCCGTGCCAGGTCGACGGCATCCGCCGCCGACCGCGGACACCGCAGGTGTCCGAGCACCACGGCACGAGGAGCAGCGCGATGACACGACCCGAGGACCCCGCGGCAACGGAATCCGGATCGGCGGCAACGACCGCCCCGGTCTATCCGATCGTCGACCTCACCGACGGCACCGGCCGTGGCGCACCGTCCTTCCCAGATGTCGAACGTCATGTCCTGGACTACTGGGCCGCCGATGACACCTTCGCCGCATCCATCGCCAATCGCGCCGACGCCGCGGAGTTCGTCTTCTACGACGGGCCGCCGTTCGCAAACGGACTGCCGCACTACGGTCATCTGCTGACCGGCTACGTCAAGGACCTGGTACCGCGGTACCAGACCATGCGTGGCAAGCGTGTGGAGCGCCGGTTCGGTTGGGACACACACGGACTGCCCGCCGAGCTGGAAGCCGAACGGCAGTTGGGCATCACCGACAAGTCCGAGATCGAGTCGATGGGCGTCGAGAAGTTCAACGACTACTGCCGGACGTCGGTGCTGCGCTACACCGGTGAGTGGCGCGACTACGTGACCCGGCAGGCCCGGTGGGTCGACTTCGACAACGACTACAAGACCCTCGACATCGACTTCATGGAGTCGGTCATGTGGGCCTTCAAGGCCCTCAACGACAAGGGACTGATCTATCAGGGCTACCGCGTGCTGCCCTACAGCTGGTACGAGCAGACGCCGCTGTCCAACCAGGAGTCCAAACTCGACGACGCCTACAAGATGCGCCAGGACCCGGCGGTCACCGTCCGGATGCCGTTGGTGGTCCCGGCCGACTCGGAGCTCGCGGCTCTGGACGGTGTGAACGCACTGATCTGGACCACCACGCCATGGACGTTGCCGTCCAATCTCGCGATCGCGGTCAACCCCGAGATCACCTACGCCCACGTCCGCGCCGCCGACGGTCAGCAGTACCTGCTCGCCGAGGCCCGTCTGGGCGCGTATGCGGCCGAGATCGCGGAGCCGGAGACCTTGGCGACCTACCAGGGGGCGCAGCTCGAGGGACTCTCGTACACACCGCCGTTCGACTTCTTCCGCGGGCACCCGAATGCCCACCGCGTGCTACTCGGCGATTATGTGACCACCGACAGTGGCACCGGGGTCGTCCATCTCGCCCCGGCCTTCGGCGAGGAGGACATGGAACTGGCGACGACCTACGGAATCGAGGTCGTCCAACCGCTCGATCCCGGTGGTCGGTTCACCACGATGGTCCCGCCCTACGAGGGTCTGATGGTGTTCGACGCCAATCCGGTGATCATCAAGGACCTGAAGGAAACCGGTGCCGTGCTGCGACACGAGACCATCGAACACTCCTATCCGCACTCGTGGCGGTCGGGTAAGCCGTTGATCTACATGGCCGTTCCGTCGTGGTTCGTCGCGGTGTCGCCCATCAAGGACCGCATGCTCGAGCTCAACCAGGAGATCACCTGGGCCCCGGGACACATCCGGGACGGACAGTTCGGCAAGTGGCTCGAAGGCGCCAAGGACTGGAACATCAGCCGAAACCGCTATTGGGGCGCGCCCATCCCGGTGTGGGTCTCCGACGATCCCGAGTACCCGCGGACCGACGTGTACGGCTCGCTCGACGAACTCGAACGCGACTTCGGTGTGCGCCCGACGAACCTGCACCGCCCCTACATCGACGACCTGACCCGACCGAATCCCGATGACCCGACCGGAAAGTCGACGATGCGCCGGGTGCCGGAGGTGCTCGACTGCTGGTTCGAGTCGGGGTCGATGCCGTTCGCCCAGGTCCACTACCCGTTCGAGAACGCCGACTGGTTCGACGGGAATGCCGAGACCGGTGAGCTGCCGCACAATCCCGGTGACTTCATCGTCGAGTACAACGGCCAGACCCGAGGGTGGTTCTACAACCTGCACGTCCTGGCCACGGCGCTCTTCGACCGTCCGGCCGTCCGGTCGGTCGCCGCGCACGGCATCGTGCTCGGTGACGACGGACAGAAGATGTCCAAGTCCAAGCGGAACTATCCCGACGTGAACGAGGTGTTCGATCGCGACGGCTCCGACGCGATGCGGTGGTTCTTGATGGCCTCGCCGATCCTGCGGGGCGGCAACCTCGTGGTCACCGAGCGGGGAATCCGGGAGGGCGTGCGGCAGGCGCTGCTGCCGCTGTGGAACGCGTACAGCTTCCTGCAGCTCTACGCGGAGCGTCCGGCGACGTGGCGTACCGACTCCACCAATGTGCTGGATCGCTACATCCTCGCGAAGCTGTCGGCGACCAGGGACGCCATCACCGACTCCCTCGACGTCTACGACGTCGCCGGCGCCTGCGAGGCGTTCCGCGGGTTCTGTGAGGCGCTGACCAACTGGTACGTCCGCCGGTCCCGAGCCCGGTTCTGGGGTGGTCAGGATGCAGATCCGGAGGCCTTCGACACCCTGTACACGGTGTTGGAGACGGCATCTCGGCTTGCGGCACCGCTGCTGCCGTTGGCCACCGAGGCCGTCTGGCGCGGTCTGACCGGTGGACGGTCGGTGCACCTCACCGATTGGCCGTCGGCTGACGAACTCCCCGCCGACACCGCCCTCGTCACCGCGATGGACGAGGTCCAGGATGTCTGCTCGACGGCGTCGAGCGTGCGCAAGGCGAACAAGCTGCGCGTGCGACTTCCCCTGCCCGGATTGACGGTCGCCTCCGAGACGGCTGAACAGTTGCGTCCGTACACCGATCTCATCGCCGACGAGATGAATGTCAAGTCGGTGACGCTGGCGACCGAGCCCGAACAGTACGGTCGCTACGAGCTGGCAGTGAATGCTCGCGCGGCCGGTCCGCGCCTGGGTAAGGACGTGCAGCGGGTCATCAAGGCGGTCAAGGCAGGCGATTGGTCGGTACGCACCGGTGACGACGGTACGGAAATCGTCACCGCCGCCGACATCGATCTGGTAGACGGGGAGTACACCCGCCGGCTGGTCGCGGTCGAGCCCGACTCGACGGCTGAACTCCCGGGTGGTCGGGGACTGGTGGTGCTCGACACCGCGGTCACCGAGGAACTGGAAGCCGAGGGCTGGGCCAAGGATCGTGTCCGGGAGCTCCAGGACGCCCGTCGCTCCGCCGGCCTCGAGGTGTCCGACCGCATCACGGTGCGGCTGGTCGTGCCCGCGGAACGTCGGGACTGGGCGCTACGGCACGCGGATCTGATCGCCGGCGAGGTGCTCGCAGTCGGGTTCGACGTCGAGACCGGTCCGGCGGGCGCCGTGGAGCTCGGTGACGGGGTCACCGCGGACGTGGCCAAGGTCGGAACCGCCTAGCGCGCAGCTTCTCCGGATGTGATCGTGGACACCACGGTGTCACATCGGCGGGCCACCCGGTGTCTTCATGGTGTCCACGATCGAAGGAGGAGACCATGAGCACACCCAGGATCGGTCCAGCAGTCGGAACCGACCGCAATGCCGTCGTCGTGATCGGCGGTGGATATGCAGGCACGCTGGCAGCCAACCGGCTGTGCGGGCGTGAGGACGTCGATGTGACCGTGGTGAACCCCCGACCACACTTCGTCGAGCGGATCCGGTTGCACCAGTTGGTCGCCGACACGGGCAGCGCCGAAGTGGACTACGAGTCGGTGCTGAACCCGCGGATTCGCCTGGTCGTCGACTCCGCGATCCGCATCGACCGGACGGCGGGTGTCGTGGAACTCGCCTCGGGCGAGCGGGTCGCGTTCGACCAGGTGATCTACGCGGTGGGCAGCCGCAGCGCCGTGCCGGATCTGCCCGGCGCCGCAGAGCACGCCTGTCCGCTCGCCGAGTGGGAGGACGCGCAGCGGTTGCGGGATCGACTCGCCGCGCGGCCCGGCGGGATGATCACCATCGTCGGTGGCGGGGTCACCGGTATCGAGGCGGCCGCCGAGTTCGCGGAGGCAGGCCATCGTGTCCGATTGATCAGCAGCGGGCCGGTAGGCGGTGCCCTGAGCCTCGGCGGCCGGAAGTCGGTGGTCGGAACCCTGACCCGGCTCGGCGTAGAGGTCGTCGCCGACACCGACGTCGTCGAGGTGCAGGCCGATGCCGTGATCACGACCTCGCGAACGGACGGGATGCGCATGCGGCTGGCATCGGACACCACGGTCCTGACCGCGGGTTTCACGGTGCCGACTCTTGCCGCCGACAGCGGACTCGCGGTCGACGCGGTCGGGCGTCTGCTTGCCGACGAGACCCTCACCAGCGTCGACGACCCGCGGATTGTCGGGGCGGGGGACGCGGCGTCGCCGTCGGGTCACGCTCTGCGGATGAGCTGTCAGGCCGCGATGCCACTCGGTGCGCACGCCGCGGGTGTGGTGGCCGCGCATCTGGACGGGGTGGCCGCGGCCCCGATCGATGCGGCGTTCGTCGGACACTGTGTGAGCTTGGGACGCCGACGCGGGATCGTCCAGTTCGCCCGACTCGACGACACCCCGATCCGGGTGTTTGTGCCCGGCCGCCTGGGCGCACGCCTCAAGGAGACGGTCTGCAGCGCCACGGTCGGGGCGTTGCGTAAGGAGGGGCGTAAGCCGGGCTCCTATCGCGGACTGCCACGCAAGCGGGACGTCGCCGCACTGGGCGACGTCGTGGAGCCGGCGCGTCGATGACGGTCGGAGAGGCGCACGCACGCCAGTTCACCGAACTCCGTCCGCTGCTCTTCACGGTCGCCTACGAGATCCTCGGCTCGGCGTCCGAGGCGGAGGACGTCTTGCAGGAGAGCTATCTACGGTGGGCGGGCGTCGATCTCGCCGGTGTGGATGACCCGCGGGCGTATCTCGCGACGGTCGTCACCCGACAGTCGCTGAACACGCTGCGAGCCGCGGCCCGACGACGAGAGCAGTACGTCGGGCCGTGGCTTCCCGAACCGATCCTCTTGGCGCCCGACGATCCGGCCCGGGACGCGGAACTGGCCGAGTCCGTCTCCACGGCATTGTTGCTCGTCCTCGAGACACTCGGCCCGGACGAACGTGCGGTCTTCGTGCTCCGTGAGGTGTTCGGGTTCGAGCACTCCGAGATCGCCACGATCGTCGGGAAGTCGTCGGCGGCGGTGCGTCAGATCGCTCACCGCGCACGTGAACACGTCCACGCGCGACGCCGCCGGTTCGATCCGGTCGATGCCGACCGAGCGGCGACCATCACCACCGAGTTCCTGACCGCTGCGGCGACCGGCGATCTCGAGGGACTCATGACGATGCTCGCCCCCGACGTCGTGTACACCGCCGACAGCGACGGCAAGGCGAGCGCGGCCCGACGGCCGGTGCGTGGTGCGCAGAACGTCGGCAAGCTGTTCGTCGGCATGGTCCGTCTGATGACCCAGGGGGAGATCCGGCTGGAGCCGCGGATGTTCAACGGCTCGGCGGGCGTGGTGCTGTACCTGGACGACCGGGTGGAAGGCGTGCTGATCACCGACGTCGTCGGCGACCGCATCGCCGCCATCTATGTCATGCGCAACCCCGACAAGCTCGCCGGCATCGACACTCCGCGCCGGATCGGGCGCTGACCAGCACGTGCGTCACATGCGTCACGCGCGAAAGACCGAGTCCAGCAGGATGCCCAGCTGGGTGTCGAACAGCCCCGCCGGATCGTGGAAGGTGTCCTGACCGTAGGCGCCGAACACCTCTTGGCCTATCAGACCGATCACCCCGGCCCACAGCAGGACGGCGTGCGCGAGCTGCCCGTCGGACAGCGCGGGGCAGATCTCGTCGCGCAGTACGTCGAAGTCGCGGGTGGTGACGTCGGAGACCGGGGTCTCGCGGGCCGGCAGTGCGCCGCTCCTGGCCGCTGCGTCGAGGTCGGCGAGGAGCATCGTGGTGACCCGAGTGCCCGGCCCGACGGTCCGCTCCGGCGGTGCCTGGTACCCGGGCACAGGGCTGCCGTAGAGCAGTGCGAATCGCTCGGGATTGGCCACCGCCCACTGCCGCACCGCCCGGGCAACCTCCTGTGCGCGTCGGCGATGGACGTCGTCGGACATCACGGTTCCGAGTGCCTCGACGGCGGTGGTGACCTCGTCTGCCAGGTCGTCGTAGCCCTCGACCAGCAGGCGTGTCAGCAGCTCGTCGCGACTGTCTACGTATCGGTAGATCGCCGACGACACCATGCCGAGGTCGCGGGCGACCGCGCGCAGGGAGATCGCCGCGGCCCCGTAGCTGGCCAGATGCGCGCGTCCGACCTCGAGGATCTCGGCTTCGGTGCGTCGTCTGCGTTCGGCACGGGAGAGTCCGTCATCGGTCGCCATGGCGACATCGTAGGCGAAATGTGAGCACTGCTCTTGCTTTTGCGCGCCGCGTGGCGCACACTCGATAAAGAGAGAGCAGTGCTCTCGTATCTCGTCAACAACCCCGCGGAGGAGAGGCCCATCATGAACGCCACCGACTACCGAGCACCCGCCAACGGCGTGGAGAACGTATTCAACCGGGCGGTGCGCTGGCTCACCGACCGTGGGGTCAACCTGGCCGGGGCGCAGACCCTCACGGTGACCGGCCGGGTGTCCGGCACCCCGCAGCGGATCCCGGTGAATCCGTTGCAGATCGACGGCCACGAGTACTTGGTCTCTCCGCGGGGGAACACCCAGTGGTCGCGCAATGCGCGCGCCGTCCCGACGGCCGAGCTACGCCGGGGCCGTCGGGTCCGTGCCGTCCGCCTCGCCGAGATCGCCGTCGATCAGCGAGCACCGATCATCCGCACCTATCTGGACAAGTGGGGATGGGAGGTCGGTCGGCTGCTCCCCGAGGGACTCGGTGTCGACCCCACCGATGACGAACTGGCCCGCCACATCGCCGACCTCCCGGTGTTCGAGATCCACGCGGCCTGAGACGACGGTGGACCGGAGGAGTCGGCGGCGCGGTTTAGCATCACTGATGTGACATCCGCCGACCCTCGTGAGCGCAGCTCACGGTGGGTGATGCATCTCGACATGGACGCGTTCTTCGCGTCGGTGGAGCAACTCACCCGCCCCACGCTGCGCGATCGCCCGGTGTTGGTCGGTGGTACCGGCGGACGCGGAGTGGTCGCGGGCGCGAGTTATGAGGCCCGCGTCTTCGGTGCCCGATCGGCGATGCCGATGCACCAGGCCCGACGGCTCGTGGGAGCGGGTGCTGTGGTGCTGCCCCCGCGGGGCGGTCTGTATCGGGTGGTCAGTGCGCGGATCTTCGAGGTCGTGCGGGAGTCGGTGCCGGTGATCGAGATGTTGTCGTTCGACGAGGCCTTCGGTGAGCCGGCCGAGCTCGCCGGTGCCGATCTGGCCACGGTCACCGAGTTCGCCCAGCACATCCGCCGACGAATCCGGACCGAGACCGGTCTCGCCGCATCGGTGGGCCTCGGCAGTGGCAAGCAGATCGCCAAGATCGCCTCCGGTCTGGCGAAACCCGATGGGGTGATGGCGATCCCGCCCAGCCGCGAACTGACCTTCCTCCACGAGTTGCCGGTGCGCAAGCTCTGGGGGATCGGTCCCGTCTCCGGCGATCGGCTGCATCGACTCGGCGTCGAGACGATCGGTGATCTCGCCGCCATGTCCGACGTCGAGGTGGCATCCGTGCTCGGTTCGACGATCGGCCCCTCGTTGCACCTGCTCGCCCAGGGTGTCGACGACCGGCCGGTGGCAGAGCGGGCGTCGGCGAAGCAGATCAGCGCGGAGACGACCTTCGCGCGGGACATCATCGACATGTCGGGGCTGCGTCCGGCCATCGGACGCTCTGCCGGGGATGCCCATCGCCGCCTGCTCGCCGATGGCCGAGGGGCGCGCACCATCGTGGTCAAGATGAAGCGCGCAGACATGTCGGTGTTGACGCGCTCGGCGACACTGCCTGCGGCGACCACGGACCTCGACGTGTTGACCGCGGCTGCCCAGCGGCTCGCGCTCGATCCGCTGAGCGTCGGACCCATCCGGCTGGTCGGGGTCGGCTACTCGGGGTTGAGCACGGTCGAGCAGTTCACGTTGTTCGGGGAGCCGGATCCGGACCCGGTCCCGGCCGACTCCGCGGTGGCCGATCCGGTCACCGCCGACGCCGCGCTCGGGGCGGTCGACGAGCCATCGGGGTCCGAGCCCGTGCGGGACGGTACGACCACCGGATGGAGCACCGGGGTCGACGTCCGCCATCCCGAGCACGGACACGGATGGGTGCAGGGTGCGGGCCATGGTGTCGTCACCGTGCGGTTCGAGACGCGCACCACCGGGCCCGGCCGAGCGGTCACCGTGGCGATGACCGATCCTGAACTGCGCGTGGGTGATCCGCTGGACAGCCTCGATTGGGATCCCGCCGACCTGTCGGCGGCCGATGACCAGGCCGACGTCTCGGCGGTGGACGACCGGGGCGCGACATCGGGAGTCGTGGTCGCCGCTGCTGACCCGGACGTCGGCGCCGAATAGGCGCGCGATCGACGCCGGTCGAACGTCAGTCCCCGGGGGCCGTCCGTGCGAAGAAGTCGGCGATGTCCGCGGTGGCCCCACCCGCGGCCACCAGGAGCATGAGGACGATCCGCGCCTGCGGGGCGCGCAACCATTCGGACACGATGGCGCCGGCCCGCACCAGGTCGACTGCGCCGCCGCCGCCGCCGTAGGTCGGTACCACTGCCCCGTGTGGGACGCGCGAGGTCACGATCACCGGCGTCCCACCACGGATCGCGCGGGAGATCTCGGCGGCGATGTCGGGATGGGTGTTGCCCGACCCGGTGGCCGACACCACCACCCCCGCGGTGTTCTGGGCGAGGGCGGCGGCGATGACCCCGGGGGCGATGCCGGGGTACAGGGCCACCAGGTCGACCCGCGGCAGCGACGCCGAGGCCGGTGGAAACGGCAGTGTCGGCCGTCCCAGCGTCGGATGGATGGTCTCGAACGCCTCCAGTGCGGTGGTGGAGCTCTTGAAGAGACCGCGCGCCGGGAGCACCCGACCGCCCATGGTCACCAGCACGCCGCGCCCGCGTGACGCCGGGTCGGCGGCGACCCGCACCGCGTCGGCGAGGTTGGCCGGGCCATCGGGTTCGGCTGCATCCGCCGGTCGCTGAGCCCCGGTGAAGACGACCGGTCGGACATCGGTGTGGAGCACGTCGACCAGAACCGCCGACTCCTCCATGGTGTCGGTGCCATGGGTGACCACGACTCCCGCTACCGTCGGATCCGACAGGGCGTCGGCGACGGCACGTGCGATCCGCAGCTGATCGACCGGGGTCAGCGCGGAGCTGTCCACCGCGAACAGGTCGACGGTTCGGAGGACGTGTCGATCCTGTGTCGAGTCGCGTGTCGCGGCCGAGACCAGCTGTGCTGAACCGACACTCGGGACCGCTCCGTCGTCGGTGGCCGTGGCGGCGATGGTCCCGCCGGTGGAGATCACCACGATGTTCGTGCTCGTCATGGTGAACCAGCGTCGTCGGCGCCGGCGGGCATCGCAACTGCTCGACCATGAGGGTTCACCGTGGTCGGCGCACTCTGTGCTGAGTCTGAGGACTCGCTGAGGAGGTTGGGCGGTTGTGCGTCCTTTTGGCATAGTGGGTTGTGCTCAGGCGCCCAGGGGAGTCTGCCGGGCCGACGAAATGCCTGGTCCGCAGCGCAGAACCGCGCTCGACAAACGACAGTGAGGGAGATCTGTGAAGTACCCGAAGATCGTTACGGCCGCGATGATCGCGGCAGCAGTGACGTCGTTGGCGGCGTGTGGCAGCGATGACGGCGGTGACGCTCCGCCGTTGCCCACCACGACCGCCGCGTCGGCATCCGCATCCGGTGGTGCTTCGGGTGGTAGCGATACGGATCTGACCGACGCCAAGAAGCGTCCGGGTGTCGCCGCGCTGAACGACATGCTCGACAAGGCGCTGGACCCGAATGTGCCGAACAGCCAGAAGACCCAGCTGGTGGAGGGGTCGAGTGCCGACCCCGAGATCTTCGACAAGCTGGTCGCGGCGAAGAAGGAAAACCCGGGCGTGACTTACAAGATCATCCCGCCGGTGATCCCGGCCGGCCCGAACAAGGCCAAGGTGAAGGTGCAGGTCAAGCTGCCCGACAACCCGCCGGCGAACCTGGAGGCGGGCATCACCTACTCGCAGGGGCGGTGGAAGCTCTCCAAGGACACCGTGTGCCCGCTCATCACCACCAACGGTGTGAAGAGCGCGATGTGCCCGGCGCCCGCGTCGAACTGACGTAGCAGCCGCACAGATTCTCGGGCCGTCACCCTCGCAGGGTGGCGGCCCGAAGTCGTACCTGGTTGCCGATCGAGACGGTGCGACCGGGGCCGGCACCTGAGACCTGCTGCTGCCGATGCCCCGGGGGCCGACCTCACCGCCAGGTCATCGAGAAGCCGGTCTGCTGGATCAGCGGCTGGTTCGCGTCGGCGCCGACGAGTTCGCGGGCCCCGTCCATGCGGAGTTCGCCGGCCACCGGGAGCACGCGTGCGAGGTCGACGGTGACCGACCCGGTCCCCGACATCGAATAGCGGCTGATGGTCAGGGTCTTGTTGGTGCCCGGGATGGAGAACACCGAGTCCACCGGTTCCTCGTCGACCGAGATGTCGATCTGCGCCCGGCCGTCGGCGACCGATCGCAGGGTCGCGTCGATCGTCTGGACCACGGTCGCCGCCGAGCTGATGGTCCGACGGATCTGCCAGCGCGCTCCGGGCGCGATGGGCTCGGTGGGCAGCGCCACCGACTTCTGCAACGACTGGACCAATGACTGTTCGATCGCCGATCGGGCTTCGGAGCCGGCCTCGGCAGCGGGGATCAGACGCAACGAGATGGGGCTGGAGCCCGGGCCGATCGCGAGACCGGCCGCGGACCCGTCCACCGGACGGAGTTGGTCGTCGAGGACGACATCGGGCGAGGTGGCCCGCCCCAGCGTCATCTCCAGGTCGGTGTTGTCGGTGCAGTGCATCTGCGCGGTCAGCGGCAGCTCGACCGTCTGGGCGTCGCGGGCGCCGGCCGAGGCGACGGACGAGGTGGTGACCAGGGTGACCCGCTGTGGTGTGCGCCGGTCGGGTTCGGCGGCGAGGACCTGCGCCGGGCCGGATCCCTTGTCGCTCACGACCACTTGGGCGGGCGGGATCGGCAGCAGGTTGACCCCCGGCTTGCCCGCGGTGGTGTCGGTGGCGCATCCGGCGGAGGTGTCGCTCCCGCTGGACGCCGCGGAGGAGTCGTCGTCACCCGATCCGCACGCCGACAGCATGGTCACGCACGCCACGGCTGCGGCGAGCGGGCCGAGCAGTCGACCCGATCGGCGATGCCGCGACGACCTGCGCGAGCATGCGGCCTCACGCCCGGCAGGGGCCGCCAATGCGAGCACGGCGGGGGCCGACGGGATGAGCGCAGCGGGGGCCGACGGGATGAGCGCAGCGGGGGACACGGGTGAGGGCACGGCAGGGGACACGGCAGCCAGGGTATTGGAGCACTCATGGATGATGATGGGGTGGATGACGGAGCACAGCGCGGTTCGACGCCCGAGGCGGCCGACGCGCACGAACCGGCCGACGATGCGATCGATCCGGAGGTGACGCCGGACGGACCCGGCTCGCGACGCGTCGTCATCGGTACGTTGGCCGCGGTCGCGGCGACCGTGATCGGTCTCGACCTGCTGACCAAGACGCTGGCGGTACACCTGCTCGACCCGTTCCGCCCGATCGAGATCGTCGGCGACGCGATCACCCTTCGGCTCGTCCGCAACAGCGGCGCGGCGTTCTCGATGGCCTCGGGGTACACCTGGGTGCTGACGATCGTCGCCCTCGTGGTCGTCGGTGGGATCATCCGCTACAGCACCCGACTCCGGTCGTGGTGGTGGATCGCCGGTCTGGGGCTGGTCCTGGGCGGTGCGTGTGGCAATCTCGTCGACCGCCTCTTCCGTTCCCCGGGTGTGCTGCGCGGTCACGTGGTCGATTTCATCTCGGTGGGCTGGTGGCCGGTGTTCAACATCGCCGACTCGGCCGTGGTCTGCGGGGCCGTGCTCCTGGTCGCGCTCTCGCTGCTGGGGTACGAGTTCGACGGCACCCGCACCGGATTTGCGGCACGACGCCGTCCGACGACGGGGGAGCGCGATGCGTGAGTCACGCGAACTGCCGGTCCCAGACGGCGTGGACGGCATGCGACTGGACGCCGGTGTGTCCCGCATCCTGGGCCTATCGCGAACGGTGGTCGCCGGACTCGCCGACGACGGCGACGTGATGGTCGACGGTGCGGTGGCCGGGAAGTCGCACCGGCTGGCCGCCGGTAGTTGGTTGCACGTCACCCTGCCCGAGCCGGCCGAGCCGCTGCGGGTCGAGCCGACGCCGGTGGAGAATCTCGAAGTCATCTACCACGACTCCGACATCGTGGTCGTCGACAAGCCGGTCGGCGTCGCGGCCCATCCGTCCGTGGGGTGGACCGGGCCGACGGTGATCGGCGCGCTGGCCGCCGCGGGATTCCGCATCTCGACCTCGGGTGCCCATGAGCGACAAGGGATCGTGCACCGACTGGACGTCGGCACCTCCGGCGTGATGGTGGTGGCGGTGTCTGAACGGGCGTACACGGTGCTCAAGCGGGCATTCAAGCAGCGGACCGTCGACAAGGGTTACCACGCCCTGGTGCAGGGGCACCTGGATCCGTCGTCGGGGACCATCGACGCGCCGATCGGCAGGCATCGCGGCAGTGACTGGCGCTTCGCGGTGACCGCGAACGGCAAGCCCAGCATCACCCACTACGACACGCTCGAGATGTTCGCGTCGGCATCGCTGTTGTCGGTGCACCTCGAGACCGGTCGCACCCACCAGATCCGGGTTCACTTCTCGGCCATGCACCATCCGTGCTGTGGCGACCTGACCTATGGCGCCGACCCCGTGTTGGCGCAGCGACTCGGCCTGGAACGGCAGTGGCTGCACGCACGATCCCTGGGCTTCGCGCACCCGGCCGACGGCAGGCAGGTGGAGTTCTTCAGTTCGTATCCCGCGGACCTGCAGGCGGCGCTGGACGTGTTGCGCGAGGCCTGAGCGTCGGCCCGACGCGATAACCTGGTCGTCGGTGTCCGTCTCCGACGGTCGTCGATGAGGCGTTGGTTCTGGTGAACGGTTGTGAGCAGCAGCCGGTCGGGGGAAGGTGGTGTGGTGCTCAAGCCCGGTTCGTGGATCGCGGGGTATCGCATCGAGCGGACCCTCGGCAGCGGCGGCATGGGGTCGGTCTACCTGGCCAAGCATCCCGAGCTGCCGCGCTCGGACGCGCTCAAGGTGCTCAGCGAGTCGGTCGGGGCGACCGAACAGTTCCGGTTGCGCTTCCTCCGCGAGGCGGAGGTGGCCGCAGGCCTCGATCACCCGAACATCGTCACCATCTACAACCGGGGTCGTGCCGAGGTGCACTCGGGCGGCGACGGTCTGCTGTGGATCGCGATGCAGTACGTGCCGGGCAGCGACTGCGCCGCCGAGATCGATGCGGTGGGTCGCGGCCTGGATGCTCGTCGCGTCGTGCGGATCATCGCCGAGACCGCCCGCGGCGTCGACCACGCACACCGTCGCGGACTTCTGCACCGGGACATCAAACCGGCGAACATCCTCCTGTCCGAGATCGACGACGACGCCAGCTTTGACGACCAGCGGGTGCTGCTCACCGATTTCGGGGTCGCCAAGCCGACCGACGAGGTCGACAACCTCACGGCGGTCGGCACGGTGCTGGCAACCCTGTCGTATGCGTCACCGGAGCAGCTCCGCGGCGATGTCCTCGACCATCGCACCGACCAGTACTCGTTGGCCGCGACGGCCTTCCACCTCTTCACCGGGACGGTGCCCTTCGACCAGAAGGAGAGCGCGGCCGTCATCAGCGCTCACCTCACCGATCCCGTCCCGCGAGTGTCCACGCGGGTCGCCGGGCTGTCCCCGGCCGTCGACGCGGTGCTCGCCAAGGCGATGGCCAAGTCGCCCGCGGACCGGTTCTCGGGCTGCCGCGAGTTCTCCGACGCGCTGACGATGGCGGTACGTGGCGGCGGTACGGTCCGACCGTCGGTGGACGTCCCGGTCCAGCAGCCGCAGCACGGTGTGCAGCAGGGCGGTGTGATGGCCGGGCGGCAGAATGCGGGGCCGGCCGGTGTGCCGGGGATCGGAGTCCAGGGGATGGTCGGATCGCCGGTTCCGCAGCAGCCGCGTCATTCGGGGCCACACCTGCCCGCAGCGCATCTGACGTCCGGACCGAGCCTCCAGCACCACCAGACCGGCCCGCGTCCGGCGACCCAGTCCAACGCCGGGGTGGTCGCCATCCTGGTCGGCCTGGTGGTGGTCGCCGTCATCGTGCTCGTGTTCATCGTCGCGGCGCTCTGAGCCGAGCCCGGTCGCCCGGGCTGCGCTCCGATACGGCCGGGAGGTGGTCGCCGATGCGGTGATCTCTCCGGTCGGTCGGGGATGACGTCGATGCCAACCGACACGCCGGGGCGACACGCTGACGGTGTCCGCCTCGCCTGCCACATCTGTCACGCTTGCGTGTGGCGAGACCGTGCTGTCGGTGTCCCGGCCTACAGTGGACGGACTGCCGGTCTCATCGGACCGCGAGGTCCGAGTGCCGGTGGCCCACCGGGAGAACGCGCGTCGGAACCGCCCCACGTGACGGGTTCCCCGGGCGCCGCGAACCCGGCGAGGTAGACCCCTGCTGCCCGACCATGCGCAGTACCGCCCCGCCGACCCCCGAGACGCCCGCCCGAGCAGTTGCCGAGTCCCACCGAGAGGCACCGTGACCGATTCGTTCGTCCACCTGCACAACCACACCGAGTACTCGATGCTGGACGGTGCGGCGAAGGTGTCGCCGCTGTTCGCCGAGGCAAAGCGACTCGGGATGAGCGCGATCGGCATGACCGATCACGGGAACATGTTCGGCGCCAGCGAGTTCTACAACGCCGCGGTCAAACACGACATCACGCCGATCATCGGCATCGAGGCCTACATCGCGCCGGCGTCACGCTTCGACACCAAGCGCGTGCTGTGGGGCAGTCGGGAACAGAAGAGCGACGACGTGTCGGGTTCCGGCGCGTACACACACATGACCATGGTCGCGCGGAACGCGACCGGGCTGCGGAACCTGTTCAAGTTGTCCTCGCTGGCCTCGATCGAGGGTCAGCTGGGCAAGTGGTCGCGGATGGACGCCGAGCTGATCGCGGAGTACTCCGAGGGCATCATCGCGACGACCGGATGCCCGTCGGGAGAGGTGCAGACGCGCCTGCGGCTGGGACACGATCGCGAGGCCCTCGAGGCCGCGGCGAAGTGGCAGGAGATCTTCGGTAAGGACAACTTCTATCTCGAGGTGATGGAGCACGGCCTCGAGATCGAGCGTCGGGTCCGGGACGGCCTGCTCGAGGTCGGACGCAAGCTCGGCATCAAGCCGGTGGTGACCAACGACTGCCATTACGTGACCCGCGACCAGTCGACCTCGCACGAGGCCCTGCTGTGCGTGCAGACCGGCAAGACGCTCTCGGATCCGACGCGGTTCAAGTTCGACGGCGACGGCTATTACCTGAAGTCCGCGCAGGAGATGCGCGAGCTGTGGGATTCGGTGATCCCGGGCGCGTGCGACACCACCCTGGAGATCGCGGAGAAGGTCGAGAGCTACGCCGAGGTCTTCGACCACCGCGACCGGATGCCGGTGTTCCCGGTGCCGGAGGGCCATACGCAGCAGACGTGGCTGCGCAAGGAGGTCGCCGAGGGGCTGACCAGACGGTTCGCTGATCAGCCGGTGCCTGACGACTACCGTCGGCGTGCCGAGTACGAGCTCGACGTGATCATCGAGATGGGGTTCCCGGCCTACTTCCTGGTGGTCGGTGACCTGATCCGCCACGCGCACGAGGTGGGCATCCGGGTCGGACCGGGCCGTGGTTCGGCGGCCGGATCGTTGGTGGCATTCGCGTTGGGCATCACCAACATCGACCCGATCCCGCACGGTCTGCTGTTCGAGCGGTTCCTCAACCCCGAGCGCGTGTCGATGCCCGACATCGACATCGACTTCGACGACCGTCGGCGCGGCGACATGGTGCGGTACGCGACCGAGCGGTGGGGTAGTGACAAGGTCGCCCAGGTCATCACCTTCGGCACCATCAAGACCAAGGCCGCGATCAAGGACTCGGCGCGGGTCCAGTTCGGACAGCCGGGTTTCGCCATCGCGGACAAGATCACCAAGGCGCTGCCGCCGCCGATCATGGCCAAGGACATCTCGGTGGTCGGCATCACCGACCCCGACCACGAGCGTTTCGGCGAGGCGTCCGAGGTCCGGGCACTGATCGAGACCGATCCCGACGTGAAGCGCATCTACGACACAGCCCTCGGGCTGGAAGGCCTGATCCGCAACGCGGGTGTGCACGCCTGCGCGGTGATCATGTCCTCGGAACCGCTGACCGACGCGATCCCGGTGTGGAAGCGTGCCCAGGACGGCGCGATCATCACCGGCTGGGACTACCCGTCGTGCGAGGCCATCGGCCTGTTGAAGATGGACTTCCTCGGACTCCGCAACCTCACGGTCATCAACGACGCGCTGGAGAACATCCGTCTGAACCGAGGCATCGACCTCGACATGGACGAACTGCCCCTCGACGACACGACGACCTACGAGTTGCTCGCCCGCGGGCAGACCCTCGGCGTGTTCCAGCTCGACGGCGGGCCCATGCGTGAACTCCTGAAGCGTATGCAGCCCACCGCATTCGAGGACATCGTCGCCGTCGGCGCTCTCTACCGTCCCGGTCCGATGGGCATGAACGCCCACAACGACTACGCCGACCGCAAGAACGGTCGTCAGCAGGTCAAGCCGATCCACCCGGAGCTCGAAGAGCCGCTGAAGGAGATCCTCGCCGACACCTTCGGCCTGATCGTCTACCAAGAGCAGATCATGCAGATCGCGCAGAAGGTCGCCGGCTACTCGCTCGGCCGAGCCGACATCCTGCGCCGCGCGATGGGCAAGAAGAAGGCCGAGGTCCTCGCGAAGGAATTCGAGGGCTTCGAGGCCGGCATGAAGGACAACGGCTTCTCGACCAAGGCGATCAACGCACTCTGGGAGACCATCCTCCCGTTCGCCGGTTATGCGTTCAACAAGTCGCACGCCGCGGCCTACGGACTCGTCTCCTACTGGACGGCCTACCTCAAGGCGAACTATCCCGCCGAGTACATGGCGGGCCTGCTGACCTCGGTCGGCGACGACAAGGACAAAGCTGCGATCTACCTCGCCGACTGCCGGAAGATGGGCATCACGGTGCTCCCGCCGGACGTCAACGAGTCGCAGCGCAACTTCGCGGCCGTCGGCGGCGACATCCGCTTCGGGCTCGCCGCCGTGCGCAACGTCGGCACCGGCGTGGTGACGTCCATCCTCGCGGCGCGTGAGGACAAGGGGAAGTTCATCAGCTTCTCCGACTACCTGGGCAAGATCGATGTCACCGCGTGCAACAAGAAGGTGACCGAATCACTCATCAAATCCGGCGCATTCGACTCGCTGTCGCATCCGCGCAAGGGACTGTTCCTGGTTCATGCCGAGGCGGTCGACTCGGTCCTCGGTACCAAGAAGGCCGAGGCGATCGGTCAGTTCGATCTCTTCGGTGATGCCGGCGGTGCCGACGACACGATGGCCGAGGTGTTCGCCGTCAAGGTCCCCGACACCGAGTGGGATTCCAAACACAAACTCGCCTTGGAGCGAGAGATGTTGGGGCTCTACGTCTCCGGACATCCGCTCGGTGGGGTGGAGCACGCGCTTGCCGCCCAGACCGACACCAGCATCTCGTCGTTGCTGGAGGGTGAGGTCTCCGACGGCGCGCAGATCACCATCGGCGGCATCATCTCGTCGGTCAACCGTCGCGTGAACAAGAAGGGTGAGCCGTACGCGGTCGTCACGCTCGAGGACATGGTCGGTGGTGTCGAGGTCTATTTCTTCCCGCGTGCCTTCGCCGCGTATGGGCTCGACATCGTGGCCGACCAGATCGTGCTGGTGCGCGCTCGCGTGAATCTGCGCGACGACAGCATGATGATCAGCGCCAACGATCTGGCCGTGCCCGACCTGGCGACAGCCGGCAGCGCCAAGCCGGTGTCGTTGACCTTGACCGCCCGCCTGTGTACTCCCGACCGTGTGCAGGCGCTCAAGCAGGTGCTCACCCGGCATCCGGGGACCGCCGACGTCCACGTCACGTTGGTGTCCGACCAGCGGTCGACGCTCCTCACCCTGGCAGAGTCGCTGCGCGTCACGCCGAGTTCCGCGTTGATGGGCGACCTGAAGGCGCTGCTCGGACCAGGCTGTCTGACCGGTTGACCCTCGGTCGGCCATCGCCGACACCGGCAAACTCGACGTCCCGAACGGGCTGTTCAGCGGGCTTTGTGGCCACCCGGACGCAAAGTGTTCGGCTACCCGAACAATTCTTCTCCGGTTCAGCTACACTTGGTGTTCGTACGAGGCGAAGTCCGGGTGTCGATACACCGGTGACGCCGACACAGCCCGTCAGCTCGAGGAGGACCGATGACAGCTCTCATCGAACCCACTCCGATACGCCGGCGCGTCCCGGCCCCCGTGGTCGACGTCGCCGGCACCGACTGGCCGCGCCACAAGGTACTCGCGGTCGTCGCCGGACTCCTCGCTGCGCTTCTGACGCTGTCGGTAACCGGTTCCGGCCAGGTCACCATGTGGGTGACCGCCGTCGTCGTACTCGCCTTCTGGTGGGGCGACCGTATCCGTCAGGTCGTCGGCGACGCCGCGACCGCACCCCGGTCGAATCCGCCCGGGATCTCGTAGATCCGGCCGTCGAATCCGGCCCGGAACAGGCGCCCGGCCGAGAAGCCGCGCGTCCCGTTGCCGTAGCTGAGCACGCTCGACAGCGGAATGCCGCCGCCCAGTACGCAATAGCGTCCCGGTGACGTGATACGCACGATCTGGCCGGCGGTGTTGAACGGGACCACCGGACGATCCTGCGAATCCAGGGTGAGGCCGTCCGGCGCGGCAGCGGCATCCGCCCCACCGAGTGTCAGCAGGTTCTGTACCACCCGCGGATTGGCCGTCGAGATGCGACTGACGCCCGGGTTGACGAACGTCCGGGAGACGTACAGGTAGCGATCGCCGCGACCCAGGACCGCGCCGTTGGCACTGGGCAGTGCGCCCCACGCGGCGTTGACGGCACCGTTGGGTGCTACCCGGCCGATGAGGTTGCCGAAGTCGTTGGTGGCATACACGTTTCCACGTGCCGACACGTCGAGACCGTTTGCGGCACTCAATCCGCCCACCCACGGCCGGCTGGCGCCGGTGTTCGGGTTGATGCGCACGATGCCGGCGTGCCGCAGCGCGTCACCGACGATCACACGCGGGTCGGCGCCATATCCGGCGAGCAGTGTCCCGTCCGGAGTCCACGCGAGTGCGCCGCCACCCCCGGGGAGGCGGGTGATGGGTACGCCTGCGGAACCCGGTGCGGAGAAGCGGTAGACCCGGCCGCTGATGATGTCGGTGGTGTAGAGCCGACCCGATTTGTCGACCGTCAAGCCTTCGAGTGCCGCGCCGGGGACGGAGCCGACGAGGCGGGGTGCCTGACCGGCGCCCGGACAGACCGGCGCTGCACCCGCCGGAGCCTCGACCGCGGTGGCCAGTCCTGCGGTGAGAGCGACGCCTGCGGCGACGGCGACGGTCCGTGACCAGCGCCGGGGTCGATGGCGGGATGTCGGATCGGACATGGCGCGACCATCGGTGCCGATCGGAGTGCGGGTCGAAGTCGTTGTGCGCCGGAACATGTCGTCCTCCCGGGACTGGTGGGATCGAGGACGCCTCGGTGCGACGGGCTTGCTCGGGGCGTCGGCGTCGCTGACGAGCCGAGTCTATGTGCCACCGCAAGTGATTGCGCGATGTTCGGTTCGATCGTCGGGTTGGTCCGGTTCGCCGGTCTCGTCGACGATCGGCCGCAACTGCCGCCCGATCACCACATCGGGCGAGGTGAGACCATGGAGTTCGTGAGTACCTCCCACACGTCCGTCACCACCGGGCTCCCGCCGCTGACCGCTGCCGACGTCGACGCGGCTGCCGAGCGAATCGCCGCGGTGGTCCGACGAACCCCGCTGGAGCCGGCAGCGCGGGTGTCGGCGGCGGTCGGTGCGGACGTGTACCTCAAGCGCGAAGACCTGCAGACGGTGCGTTCGTACAAGATCCGCGGTGCGTACAACGTGATGGCGCAATTGTCGGAGGCCGACCGCGCCAACGGGGTGGTGGCGGCGAGCGCGGGCAATCACGCGCAGGGGGTCGCCTACGCCTGCCGCGTCATGGAGATCCCCGGTCGGATCTATGTGCCCACCACGACACCGAAGCAGAAGCGCGACCGGATCAGCTGGCACGGTGGCCATCATGTCGAGCTGATCGCGGTCGGAGAGACCTACGATGCCGCGGCAGCTGCTGCCCAGGCCGATGTCGTCCGGACCGGTGCGTCCTGGATTCACGCCTTCGACGACCCGCGGACCGCTGCCGGGCAGGGGACGATCGCCCACGAGATCGTCTCGGAGCTCGGGCGTGTGCCCGATGTCGTCGTGCTTCCGGTGGGTGGCGGCGGATGCCTCGCGGGCATCGCGACCTATCTGCGTGCACACGACGACAACGTCACCATCGTGGGAGTGGAGCCGACCGGTGCGGTGTCGCTGGCCGCGGCCTTGGCTGCCGGTCACCCGGTCACGCTCGACACCATCGACCCCTTCGTCGACGGCGCGGCCGTCAAGCGCATCGGTGGGCTCGGCCACGAGGTGATGGCGCGGATGGGGGCGACGATCACCGAGCACCCTGAGCTGGGTGCGTATGCATCGAGCAGCAAGGCCACGATCCTGCCTGCAGGCCGGGTGTCGCTCGCGCCGGGCTCGACCCACATCTCCCATGTCGACGAGGGCGCGATCTGTTCGACGATGTTGGAGCTGTACCAGAACGAGGGCATCATCGCCGAGCCGGCGGGGGCGCTCGCGGTGACCGGTCTGAGCGAGATAGAGCTCCCAGACGATGCCACTGTCGTGTGCCTCGTCTCCGGCGGCAACAACGACGTCTCCCGGTACGGCGAGATCATCGAGCGATCGTTGGTGCACCGGGGGCTCAAGCACTACTTCCTGGTGGACTTCCCACAGGAGCCAGGTGCCCTGCGCCGATTCCTCGACGAGGTGTTGGGCCCGGACGACGACGTCACGCTGTTCGAGTACGTGAAACGCAACAACCGTGAGACCGGCGCGGCGCTGGTTGGTGTGGAACTCGGTGTCCCGGAAGGCCTTGCGGGACTGCTCGAGCGGATGGCCGGCTCGCGGTTGCACTGCGAGCACCTACAGCCCGGCTCGCCGGCGTACAGCTACCTGACCTGATCGCTGCGTCTGGCACGTGACCCGGCGTGGGCGTGCGGCCCCACAAGGCATCGGAAGTTCCGGGATCGTCCGCCCGCCGACCCGATTCAGTTGTGCGCTCCGATGATCCAGTTCGAGAACTCACAGGCGAGATGCCAGCGGTGGCCCGCGATCATCTGGGGGAGAGTCGGCAGGGGGAACTCGATCGTCAAACGAGCCTCGAATCCGGCTGGGGTGTCCCTGAACTGATGGCGGATCCCGCCGACGTGGTGTCCGCCGTCATCTCGTCGAACGCCGCGACGAATCCGGCAGCGGTGCCGAACGGGATGTGCACGTCCACCGAGCTTATGCGCCGACGTCGGCTCAGCGACGACTGCGCTCGAGCGAGGGGCGCGGAGAACCGTAGGTCTCGACGCAGTCGGTGGGCGATCTCGTCGGGCCCGAGAGCGACCTTGGCCTCGAGGAGGGCATCCCGCGTGCGTCGACGGTGCCGAACGGCACCGGGGCGATTCGCAGTCGACACGCATGGTGAATCTCGTCGAGGCGCGGCCTCGGTGGGCCGTTGATGGGTTCTGTCGATGCTGGTGGGGTCCAGGTGACTCTGCCAGTGGTGCGGTCCAACTGGGTGGTCCATCCGACACGAACGAACTGGGTGCGGGTGGTCGCTTGTCGAAAGCCATGATCCTCATAGCCTCCGTCATCTACCCAGAACACTATCCGAGCCCACCGACAAACTCGTTCGCCGACAGTTCCCGGTCACTGCCCACAACACAACTGTCACCTGAGCGAACCGCGCTGTGCACCAACCACACCGCGCCACGCTGACGTGCCAGTAGTCCGAGCCCCGCTGCGCCGAGATGCAGATTTCACGCACGTGCAGCACTCCCGCGCACGGTCAACGGATCCGCGCGCACGATCGACGTAGACCGACTTCTGTCGGTGCCCGAACGATGCGATCGTCGATCCGCGACCTTTGCCTTCGAAATCGATCAATCGGACCGATTCCATTGCTATCGCGTTCGATCTGGAGGACTGTGCGCTGCTCGATGGTGACCTGAGCAACCTCTGCGGCCCTGTCACCAGAGAGTGTTCCGTCCGCTGCCCACTACAGGCAGGTCATCGAACAGCCCTGCGATTTCATTTCGCTCCCGCGACCTCGACTGAGGTCGCAGGTACGAGACGAGGTCGCGGGAACGGCGGTGAACCGCTGTCAGTCCACCCGACGTCCGACGATCACGTTGTGCCCCGGACTCCGCAGCCCGTCCGATACGACTCCGCCGTCGGACCAGGCGAGGACCGGCTCGAGCGTGATCGGTACGACCGTCTCGTCGGGCGACAACACACAGACGACGCTCATCGTCCCGCGATGCAGCACGAACCAGCCGGCGTCGGCGTCGTGCTCGACCGCTACGGAGGCGAAGTCGTCGCGGGCGATGTCCGGCTCGGTCCGGCGCAGGTGGATGAGCGCGCGGTAGAAGTCGAGAACGCGACGATGTGCGGGATCGTCGATCTCCGACCAATCCAGCTTGGAGTCGAGAAAGGTCGATTCCGCCTGGGGGTCGGGGACATCGGCGGAATCCCAGCCGTGCTCGGCGAACTCGGCTCGCCGCCCCTCGGCGGTCGCCCGACCCAACTCGGGTTCCGGATGAGAGGTGAAGAACTGGAACGGCGTGTCCGCGCCCCATTCCTCGCCCATGAACAGCATCGCGGTGAAAGGGGAGAGCAGCACCAGGGCGGCCTTGATCGCCAACTGACCCCCGGTGAGGTACGCCGACGGTCGGTCGCCGATCGCCCGGTTGCCGACCTGGTCGTGATCGCAGGTGAAGGCGACCAAGGACGATGCACGCACCACGTCCGTCGGAATCGGTCGACCATGGCCTCGCCGTCGGAAGGACGAGTACGTGCCGTCGTGATAGAAGCCACCTCGGAACACCTTCGCGAGCGCGTCGGGGTCGCCGAAATCGGCGTAGTAGCCCTGCCGTTCACCCGACACCGCGGCGTGGATCGCGTGATGCACGTCGTCATTCCATTGCGCGGTAAGCCCGTATCCACCATCGGCACGGGCCAGGATCATCCGGGGGTCGTTGAGATCGCTCTCGGCGATCAACGAGAACGGCCGGTCGAGGTCGGCCGCCAATGCGTCGGTCGAGACCGCGAGTTCCTCGAGGATGTGGACCGCGCGGTGGTCGGCTAGCGCGTGGACCGCATCGAGACGCAGCGCGTCGACGCCGAACTCGGCGAACCACCGCAGGGCGTTGCCGACGATGAACGACCGCACCTCGTCGGAGTCGGCCTCGGAGAGGTTGACCGCCGCACCCCACCCGGTCGCACCCTCGGTGAGATAGGGCCCGAACCGGTCGAGATAGTTGCCCGACGGACCGAGGTGGTTGTAGACGACGTCGAGGACCACGCCGACCCCGCGTAGGTGGCAGGCGTCGATGAAGCGGACGAACGCATCCGGCCCGCCGTAGGGCTCGTGCACCGCGAACCAGCCGACTCCGTCGTACCCCCATCCGTGGTCGCCGTTGAAGGCGTTCAGGGGCATGACCTCGACGAAGTCGACGCCGAGGTCGACCAGATGGTCGAGCCGATCGATCGCCGCATCGAGCGTGCCCGCGGGCGTGAAAGTGCCGACGTGCAGTTCGTAGATGACGGCTCCACGTATCGAGCGCCCGGTCCACCCGGTGTCCGGACGCGATGCCGGATCGACGGCCGACAACGCGGCCAGTCCGTGCACGCCGTCCGGCAGGCGGGTCGCCCGGGGATCGGGGATCGGGTCGGCGCCGTCGACGACGAAGCCGTACCGCGCGCCGAGGCCGGGCCCCGAGCCGGCAGTGGCGCCGGCAGCGCCGGACACGCGCCACCAGCCTCCACCATCGACCTCCATCGGACGATCGGCGGCCGCCTCGTCGTCGGTGCGCAACCCGACGGAGCCGGCGCGCGGTGCCCAGACGCGTATGTCGTCGATGTCGCGCGGGCCACGGAATGGTGTACCCGGGACCGGAAAGGACCGATTTCGTCCCCTCTGGTCGTTCGTCCCAGTTATCGTTTCCTCCACGTCGGCGGCCTTCACATCAGAGGGAGGGGTGGCGGGAACCTCGGTCACGAAACCCAAGGTATGTCGCCCCGGAAATCGCCGCAGGTGACGGTAGTGTGACCCGAAGCACAAGACGCTGAGGAGACGGGGTACATTACACCGGAGTAAAGCTGACTGACGGGGGACAGCAGGGCCGCCGACGGACTCCGTCGGGCCTGTCGGGGAACCGCTCACGGTGAGCGACCTGGGGGAATCGGGCTCTGCCAGGTGGGGCAGTCCAGACGCGAGGTAGGGGATTGAGTACTGACGCGGTGACCTCGGAGAACGAGGAAGTGCGCACGCGGCGCTCCGGTGGGATCAGTCGATGGTTCCGTGAGCACGTCATGGCCTCGTTCGACACCTTCGGACGCCAGATGGGCATGTTCGTCGAGGTGTTCAAGGTGCTGGTCGTCGACATCGTCAAACGACGGTTCCCGTTCGGCGAGTTCATCCGACAGTGCGCCTTCATGGCCAGCACCTCGGTGATCCCGACCATGCTCGTGGCGATCCCGATCGGGGTGATCGTCTCGATCCAGGTCAGCAACATCGCCGGACAGATCGGCGCCACGTCGTTCTCGGGCGCCGCGACCGGACTGGGGGTGATCCGACAGGGCGCACCGCTGGTCACCTCACTCCTACTCGCCGGGGCCGTGGGGTCGGCCATCGCCGCCGACCTCGGCTCGCGCACCATCCGCGACGAGGTCGACGCGATGCGGGTGATGGGCGTCAACCCGGTCCAGCGACTGATCTCGCCACGACTGTTGGCGACGATGGTCGTCAGCTTCCTGCTGTGTGGCTTCGTCTGCTTCGTCGGCTTCATCAGTGGCTACGTCTTCAACGTCTACTTCCAGGGCGGTACGCCCGGCAGCTACACGGGTACCTTCGCGTCCTTCGCGTCGACGGCCGACCTCGCGTTCGCCATCATCAAGGCGGTCATATTCGGTGCCATCGTGGCGGTGGTCGCCTGTGACCGAGGTCTGAACACCAAGGGTGGACCGGCAGGCGTCGCCAACTCGGTGAACGCCGCCGTCGTCAACTCGGTCCTGCTCTTGTTCACCGTGAACGTCATCCTCACCCAGGTGTTCACCATGCTCTTCCCGGCGAAGGTGGTGTGACGATGACCGCGTCCCGGTATGTACCCCCGCTGCTCCGCCCGGTCGAGGCGGCCAAGTCCGTCTATCGGGCCCCGCGCGGTCTGCTCGCGCAGATGGGGCACCTCATCACCTTCCTGGTGAAGTCCATCGGCTCGGTGCCCATCGCGTTCACCCACTACCGCAAAGAGGTCTGGCGCCTGCTCGCGGACGTCGCGTGGGGCAACGGCGCGATCGTGGTCGGCGGCGGCACCGTCGGCGTGATGATCATCCTCGGTGTCATGGGCGGCGCGACCGTCGGCATCGAGGGCTACACCGCGCTGAACCTCCTGGGCATGGGGCCGGTGACCGGTGGCCTCTCGGCCTTCGCGACAACCCGTGAGATCGCGCCGCTGCTGGCCGCGACGGCGTTCACCGCGCAGTCGGGATGCCGGTTCACAGCCCAGTTGGGTTCGATGCGGATCAGCGAGGAGATCGACGCACTCGAGTCGATCGCGATCCGTCCGCTGCCGTACCTGGTGACCACCCGGATGTCGGCCGCGGTCATCGCGATCATCCCGCTGTACGCGATCTCGTTGGCCGCCAACTACATCGCGTGCCAGGTGATGTTCCAGTTCCAGAGCGGTCAGGGCGCCGGCACCTACCTGTACTACTTCCACCAGTTCCTGGTGTCGGGCGACATGGTGTTCTCGTTCATCAAGGTCCTGGTGTTCGTGCTGCTGACGACGTTCATCCAGTGCTACTACGGCTATTTCGCGTCCGGTGGTCCGGAGGGTGTCGGCGTCGCCGCGGGTCACGCGATCCGTATGGCGATCATCGTCATCGTCTTCGCGAACCTGATCATGACCCTCGTCTTCTGGGGTACCGACCCCGGGATCCGGGTCTCGGGATAGGGGAGGCGACATCCGATGCAGATAGCCACCGACGGCCGCAATCCCTCACTCCTGCAGTACGTCCTGCGTGGGCTCATCTTCCTGCTCGTGCTCGTCATCGTGTTCGTGCTGCTGCTCATGCGCTACCAGGGCACCTTCACCTCGACGGTGCCGGTGCGCGCCCAGCTCACCGACGTCGGCGACGGACTGACCGATGGTGCCGACGTCCGCTACAACGGGCTGATCGTCGGCACGGTCTCGGCGGTCAGCCTCGGTGACGCCACCGGCGGGGGCACGCAGCAGCTCAAGAACGTCGACATCGATCTGGAGCCCAAGCAGGCGTCGGGGATTCCATCCGATGTGACCGCGCGGACGGTGCCGGCCAATCTCTTCGGCGTCAACGCGGTCGAATTGGTGCGGCCGGCCGACCCGGGCACCAGCCGACTCTCTTCGGGCGACACGATCCTCGCCGATCGGTCGCGAGAGACGATCAAGCTCCAGGATGCGCAGAACGAACTGCACGCGCTCCTCAAGGCGGTCCCACCCGAGGATCTCGCGGCGGTGCTCGGCACGCTGTCGGATGCGCTCAAGGGTGGCGGTGCCGTCTTCGGTAACTTCGTCCCGATCCTCGACAACTACTGGAAGAGCATCAACGCGCAGTTCCCGCCCGGCGCACCGTCCGGATTCGAGAACTTCGACCGCTCCATCCGCGGGTTGTCACAGTCGGCGCCGCAGTTACTGGATGCCCTCGGGCGCAGTGTGGTCCCGGCGATGACCATCGCCGAGAAGCAACGCGACCTGACCGCACTCCTGACCGCGACGGGTGGGTTCCTCGACGAGACCCAGGCGCTCTTCGCGCAGAACCCCAACGGCGGCAAGAACGTCGTGCGGGACCTGAACACGATGCTCGGCGCGCTGGTGCTGGAACCCCAGTCCCTCCCGCAGTCGATCACCGCCCTGAACAATCTGGCCGCGCGCGTCCTCACCGTGTTCACCGGTGTCAACGGCCATGTCCAGCTGAATCTCGGCATCGGGTTCGGCGCGTTCCAGCGCTATACGCGACAGAACTGCCCGGTGTACAACGGCGGGCCCTACGGACAATCCCGTGGGCCCGGATGTGTGGGACCGGGCACCGGTACCGGACCGACGAGTTCCGGCCCGCTGCAGGTGTACCCGGAGCTGAACCGAAAGGTCGCCTCTGCCTTCGGCCAGGTGACCACCAAGACCGACAACAAGACGCTGGGTGCCGCACTGCGGCGCCAGCCCAACGCCGCGGAGACGCTCATGCTGGGGCCGCTGGTCCAGTCCGTGACCCCGAGAAAGCCCTCGGCGAGCCAGAAGCCGAGTGCCCAGAAGCCCAGCGCACAGAAGCCCAGCCCGCAACAACCGAAACCGTCGGGTGCGGCCTCCGGCGAGCAGCGAGGTGGTCGATGAGCCAGCCACAGTCGAGCTTTCGTCGACCGCTGATCGGGTTCTCCCTGTTCGCGGTGATCGCGTTGCTTCTGACATACACCATCTGGTCGACGCTGGAGCGTTCCGTCCCCGGATCGACCACCTCGTTCAGCACCTATTTCAACGACGTCTCCGGACTGATCGAGGGAGACGACGTCCGGATGGCCGGCGTCCGCGTCGGCCGCGTCGAGTCCGTCGATCTCGACAAGGGCCGCGCCCGTGTGCAGTTCATCGTGGAGAAGGACCAGAAGGTCCTGAGCAACACGCAGGCATCGATCCGCTACCAGAACCTCATCGGCCAGCGCTTCCTGTCGTTGACCCTGGTCAAGGGGGAGAACAGCACGCCGCTCGCGGAGGGATCGAGCCTGAAGATGCCCTCGGAGGATTCGTTCGACGTCACCAAGCTCCTCTCGGGCTTCCAGCCGGTGTTCGACACTCTCCAGCCCGAGCAGGTGAATGCATTGTCGGAGGGCCTGATCCAGGCGTTCCAGGGCAACGACGTGTCACTGAGCAACACGGTGGCCGAGGTCGGCAGGCTCGCCAGCGACATGGCCGACCGCGATGCGGTCATCGGAGCCGTGATCACCAATCTCAGCACGGTGATGCGCGACCTCGCGGCTCAGGGGGACCAGGTGGGCACGGTCATCACCAGCATCTCCAAGCTGATCGAGAACCTGAACTCCAACTCGGCCGCCTTCGGTAAGTCGGTCAGTCAGATCGGCCGTACGGCCAGCGGATTCGCCGAGGTCCTCACCCAGAGCCGCGGGTCGCTGCAGGATGCGGCCACCGATGCTCGCGCCGCGACGCGAACGCTGATCAACAGTGGTTCGCGCCTCGACGGGCTCGCGAAGAACCTGCCGATCTTCCTGGGCCACTTCCCGATGGTGCTCGGCGAGGGGGCCTACCTGAACATCTACGCCTGCGATCTCGACATCGCCATCGGTGACGTCCTCTTCCCGCCCGGGCTGATCAACAAGATCGGCGGCACTCAGCATTCGGTGGTGTGCCGATGAGTTGGTTCTCCAGGCACTATCGGGACAACCGCCGATTCTGGTTCGGCGTCGCGGGCGCGGCGGTCCTGGTGCTCGCTCTCGTGGCGATCACCGGTATCGCGGGTGCGGGCATCGGCAAGAAAACCTACTACGGCGACTTCGCGCAGGCGGGTGGCATCCGGCCGGGCGACAAGGTGCGCGTCGCCGGGATCGACGTCGGAAAGGTCTCGGCGACGGAACTGTCCGGCGATCACGTGAAGATCACCATGAAGGTCGACAAGGACGTCGACGTGACGGCCAACGGCTCTGCCGAGATCAAGCTGTCGACCCTGCTCGGGCAGCGCTATGTCGATGTCTCGCTGGGTGACTCGACCGATCCGGCACACGACGGCCGGATCGCCCAGACCCGGGTTCCCTACGACCTGAACCAGACGATCGAGAAGGGCACCCCGATCCTGGCCGGGATCGACGACGAGCAGTTCGCCCAGGGTCTGCGCACGTTGAACCGTCAGCTCGCCGGCGCGCCCGCGGTGACCAAGCCGACGCTCGACTCGTTGACCGCGATGTCGAAGGTGATCACCAATCGGCGTGACCAGATCAACCAACTCGTCGACGACACCCGCACCATCACCGGGATCGTCGACGACAACCAGTTCCAGCTGGCGGTCATCGTGGGTCAGGGACGTCAACTGGCCGAGAAGATCTCCGCCCGCGAGGTTCTGGTGACCCGGATGCTGGACGGCATCGCGGCGCTGACGACGCAGGCGAAAGCGGTTGCCGCGGAGAACTCGAACCAGTTCGCGCCGATCATGGCGAACCTCAACACGATCACGCAGGGCCTCGAGAAGAATCGGGACAACCTGCGCAAGCTCCTGGAGATCCTGCCCGTGACCGCACGGTTGACCAACAACATCATCGGCGACGGGCCGTATGCCAACGGCTATCTGCCATGGGGCATCTTCCCCGACAACTGGCTGTGCCTGGCCCGGGTGGTGAACGGATGCTGAGCCGCGGGATGGGGCGTATCCGGTCGACCCTCGCAGCGACGGCGGTGGCACTCGGTGTGGTCGTCGGTGTCTCCGGCTGTTCGATCCTGCCGGCGTCGGTGTCGTCGGCCTTCGGCTCGACGATCACGGTGTCCGCGTTCTTCGACAGCGTCGCAGGACTCTACGAGAGCAACGACGTCGCCGTCCTCGGCATGCCGGTCGGACAGGTCACCAAGGTGGAGCCGCAGGGCAATCGGGTGAAGGTCACCTTCACCGTCGACAACGACGTCCCGATCCCGGCGAACGCCACGGCCGCCATCGTCAACACGTCGATCGTCACCACACGTCACATCGAGTTGTCGCCGACGTACTCCGAGGGCGCGAAGCTGACAGACGGTTCGGTGATCACCGAGACCAAGGCGCCGGTGTCCATCGACGAGCTGTTCGACTCGATCGACGGACTGGTGAAGTCGCTGTCGGGAACGCGTCCCGGTGAGGGACCGGTCGCCGACATGGTCGACATCACCGCGGGGATCGCCAGCGGCAACGGTGAACGCATGCAGGAGGCGATCAACGAGTTGAGCAAGGCCTCTCAGGTGGTCTCGCGCAACGGCGACGGACTGGTGGAGATCATCAAGGCCATCCAGAAGCTGACGACCCGACTCGTCGACAACTACCCCAAGATGAAGGCCTTCTCGAGTTCGATCAACCAGGTGTCGCAGATCCTGCAACGACAGTCGCCCGGTCTGGTGGCCACGCTGGGCAACCTGAACACCACCCTGCAGAACACCACCGAGTTCCTTCGCAACAACTCCGGGACCATCGGTGCCTCCACCGGCCGACTGGCTGCGCTGGCAGAGAACCTCAGCGACTATTCGCGACAGGTCGTGGAGACCGTCGACGTCGGCCCGCTGCTGTTCCAGAACCTCAGCAATTCGGTGTCGGCGGAGACGCGCGCGTGGCGTGCGCAGGTATTGCTCGACAAGTCGCTGCTGGACAACGAGTTGGTGTCGAAGTTCTGCCAGGCGATCAACCTCCAGGCCGACGGCTGCCGGACCGGCCAACTCAAGGACTTCGGCCCCGACCTCGGGGTGTTCAACGGACTGCTGGAGTTGAGCAAATGACCCGCCGCACAGAGCTGTTGCACACGGCCCTCCGCCGGCCCGGGCCGGCGATGCACCCGCACGGGTCCCGGGTGTCTGCGTTCCGGGTGAGCACCGACGGTCGGGAGCGTCGTTCCGGTCGTCGTGGCGTGCTCGCGGTCGCCGTCGCATCGATGCTGCTGTTCTCCGGATGCGGTGTCCTCCCCGGGCTGACCGTCGAGCAGGTGCCGCTGCCCGCGCCGGGTGGGATCGGCGACTCCATCGAGGTGCACGCCCGCTTCGACAACGCGCTGAACCTGCCGGGCCGCGCGAAGGTGAAGCTGAACGGCACCGACGTCGGTCAGGTCACCGACATCGTGGCCGAGAACTACACGGCGGCGGTCACCATGCAGATCAGCCGCTCGACCGCGATCCCCGTCGGAACGGGGGCAGAACTGCGGCAGGCCACCCCATTGGGTGACGTCTTCGTCGCGTTGCTGCCGCCTGAGAACCCGGCCTCGGCGGCTCGAATCCCGGCGGGCGGAAGCCTCACCGGACCGACGTCGGCCGCGGCGACGGTGGAGGACCTGCTGGTCAGTCTCACCGGCGTCGTCGACAGTGGCTCGCTGAACTCGCTCACCAGCATCATCAGTGAGTTGAGCAGTGCGGTGTCGACCAACCCGGACCAGCTGAACGGTGCCGTGGAAGGACTCACGACCGCGATCACCAAGTTCAACGCGAACGCGGGCCGGGTCGACTCCGCACTCGCCAACACCCGGGTGCTCACCGGGCAGCTCGCCGCCGGTCGCGCGCAGATCATGGCGTCGGTGAACAAGCTCGGTCCGGCGTTGAACGCGGTCAACAACCAGATGGGTCTCATCCTGTCGACGCTCGACAAGACCGATCGCGTCACGTCGGCGACCAACGACTTCCTGAACACCAACCAGGGCAACATGATCGAGATGCTCGGCCATCTGTCCACGGTGCTCGCGGGTCTGCGGGACACTGCGACCACACTCGGTCCGCTCGCCGACAACATGGCCAAGCTGACCCCCAAATGGGCCAAGTCGACCGCGAGCAGCGCGGCGTCGGTCTCGGCGAAGGTCTACTTCCTCAGCCCCGGCGTCGGCGTCGACTCCGCGTCGCGCCTGCCGGAACTCCAGGACGTCGACGAGGGCTCTGCGGCACTGCAGCAGACACTCACGCGACTGCTGGCCCGACTGACCGGGACGAAGGGGTGCTGCGGATGAGTTCACGTGGCTCGGGCCTGTTCGGTTGGTTGCGTTCGCACAGCGTGATGGTGGGCAACCTCGGCCTCATCGTGGTGATGCTGATCGGGTTGGCGTATCTCACGTTCGGGGCACTGCGATGGCAACCGCTGCAGGGCACCTACGCGTTGACCGTGCACTTCCCGATCTCCGGTGGCCTGCAACAGACCTCGATGGTCACCCTGCGCGGCTCCCGGATCGGGGACGTCACCGACATCCAGGTCCGTCCGGAGTCGGTGGACGTCTCGGTGGAGATCGAGGACGACGTCAAGATCAACCGGAACTCGGTGGTCGCGGCTCTCGGCCTCTCGGCCGCGGGTGAGCAATACGTCGACTTCCAGCCGCCGACCGCCGACGGCCCCTACTTCGCCGACGGTGACGTCATCCAGGCGACGCAGACGCGGGTCACCGCGCCGTTCCCGAACCTGCTCGAGTCGTCGTTGAACGTCATCGAGCAGATCGATCCGGTGAAGCTGCGCTCGATCGTCGACAACCTCGAGGTGGGTCTCAATGCCGATGGCACCAACCAGTTGCGCGTCCTCTTCGACTCGGGCGGGACGATCTTCGCCGATCTGTATCGGGTGCTCCCACAGACCACCAAGCTGATCCAGGACTCCGGCACGATCCTGAAGACGACGGCTGAGATCCAGCCGGACTTCGGGTCGACGGTCGCCGGGATCAGTTCGGTGATCAACGCGGCCGCTGCGTCCGACAAGGAACTGCGGACCCTCCTCGGCCGCGGTCCCAGCCAGTTCACCAGTCTGAGCGGCTCGTTCGGGCAGATGCGGGATCCGCTCTCCGACGTACTCAAACAGTTCGTGGAGATCTCGCGGCAGGGCGCGTTGCGCGCTCCGGCACTGGCCCAGCTGTTCCCGTCCATCCGCGACGCCGGCATCAAGAGCATGTACATGTTCCACGACGGTGCGTGGTGGGCGTTCGGCTCGTTGTTCACGCGGCCGTCGTGCAACTACGCGGTCACACCCAACGATCCGACCAAGATCCTGGAACTGACCATCCCGACCAATCTGTACTGTGTCACCGAGGACGAGCGGCAGCAGGTCCGCGGTTCGGCCAACGCGCCGCGTCCGCCGGGCGACGACACCGCCGGCCCGCCACCCGGGTACGACCCGAAGGCACGGACCGTCCCGCTGGGATAGCTCCGAATCCGGCTCTGCGCGGCCCAGTACCGACATCACTTTGAGGACGTGACCCACCACTGATGAGCGAACGCGACTCCACTCCCGACGAGACCACTCCGGACGACGAGTTCGAGACCGTGCCGGCCGATGGCGCCGACCTCGACCCGACCGCGGACGACGACACGCGAGACGGTAGCTCGGGGGACGGTAGCTCGGGGGACGACGATGCCGTGGCGGACAGCGCCGGGGTGAGCGGGACCGGGACGACCGAGGCGACCGCCAAGCGGCCGACGTCGAAGGCGTCTCGCTCGGCGGCGCAACGTTCCGCGACCCGTGCGTCGTCGGCTGCTGCCGCGGAGGACGAGCCCGACTCGGAACCGCCGACTCCGGATCCGAAGTCGGCGAGCGGACGCCAGATCTCGTTCACCGTGTCCGGACGCGGCGTCCTGAAGGCGATCGCAGCGCTGGCGGTGGTCGCGCTCGTGGTGGCGGTCGTGCTGCTGGCCCTGCAGGCACGCCAGCAGTCGCAACGACTCGACGCGTTCACCGACAGCAAGGCGGCCTCCGAGGAGTTCGTCACCAAGCTCGTCAGCACGCTCAACGCGGAGAACGCGGACAACTACAAGGAACTGCTCGGCCCGCTGTCGACCGGCAAGCTGCGCGAACGGCTCGAACAGGATCGACAGGCCACCCAGCAGAACGTCGAATCGCTGAAGTTGCAGGCGACCTCGTCGATCAAGCTCTCCTCGGTCGAGTCCTTCGGCACCGACAGCGCCAAGACCTTGGTGATGGCCGAGGTCTCCGGACGCAGCGCAACTGCCCCGAACGGCACCTCGAATCTGATGGTCTTCCGACTCGACCTCAGCAAGGAGGACGGTCGATGGCTGGTCTCCAACGTCGACGGACCGCCCGGGAGTGCCAACGGACAGATCGATCCGTCGCAGTCGTTGCCCGGTGGGGGCGGTGCGCTCCCCGGCGCCACCGGCGGGGCACCGGCCCCGGCGACCCCGACTCCGGCGCCGCAACCGGCGCCGGCGGGCTGATCCGCCTCAGACACGCTCGAGCAGCGTGACCCCGGTCCGTGACATGGCCGTCGACAACGGGATGCTCCCGGAGTACTCGGAGTCGTCGGCGACGTCGCGCCATCTGCCTGCGGGGAGTGCCACCGAAGTCGTGGCGCACCGTTCGTGGTCGAGGCTGTGGGTGAAACGCGCCGCCAGGACGACCACCTCGGCGGAGTCGTCGTGGCCGCGACCGAATGCCACCACGTGCTCGGCCGCCGGCCCGGACGCGCTCAGTCGCAGATAGGTGCCGCCGACCCCGAAGGCGGCCGGATGGCGGGTGCGTAGGGCCAGCGCGTGCCGCACCACCGTCGTCTTCGGTCCGTCCAGGGGCCGGCGGTAGTCGACCGGCCGCCGGTTGTCCGGATCGACGAGCGAGTCGTCCCACCATTCGGTCCCCTGGTAGATGTCGCCGACGCCGGGGCACAGCAGCGTGATCGCCTTCCGCGCAACGGACTCGAGTTCCCACGACCGGCGGATACCGGCGACGAACTCACTGATCGCGGCCGCCGAATCGCCGCCCAGCAGCGCGTCGATCCAGCTGTGCACCGCCGACTCGAAATCGTCGTCGATGTCTGTCCAGGTCGTTCGCAGCCCTGACTCGCGTATCGCCTTCTCGGCATAGGCGTGCAACCGCTCGCGCAGATCGTCGGTCACCGGGCCGTCGACCGGCCAGACACCGATGAAGTTCTGCAGCAGGAAGTATCCGGTCAAGCGATGCGGTGGCGGCTGATCCCGCCACAGCGCGTCGACGAGCTGGGTCCACCGCTCCGGCACCTGCGCCAGGATCGCGATGCGGGCCCGCACGTCTTCACTTCGTTTCGTGTCATGGGTCGAGGACGCGGTCATCGCGAGTGGCCAGCGCTCCGCACGTGCCTCGTTGTGCGCGTGGAAGTCCCGGAGATCGACCGCGGGCTCTGCGGGGTCCCCGCCGACCTCCTGCGCGGACACCAGTCGGGCGGTGCGGTAGAAGAGACTGTCTTCCACGCTCTTCGCGGTGACCGCCCCGCCGGTCTGGGCCAGTCGGGCCGACGCGGCGCCGTGTCGGCCGGTGGCCTCGACGACCGTGGCCACCGCACCGGCGAGACCCGGACGGGTCGCACTCACTCGCGCGGCGGTTGCCTCGAGCCGACTCCGCAGGGCGGGGTAGTCGGCCCGGTAGACGCCGAGGTCGGCGATGATCTCGGCGGTGGCGGTCGACAGCAGCTCGGGTTCCCCGGGCACCGGGAAACCCTCGGCGTCGGGACCGCTGTCCGCCCGTACCGCGGCGACGAGCCGACGGTGTTCGGTCGGGAAGGTCTCGGCGATGGTCTCCAGTTTGCGGGCGTGCTCGGTCGAGCGAAGCCATCGGCCGTCACCCGCGACCCCGGTCAGTCGCTCGTGGATCTCGGCGAGTGCGATGACCCCCGTAGGCGCGGTGAACACGGCGTCGATGATGCGGAGCTGGTCGTAACCCGTGGTCCCGTCCACCGGCAACGACGGTTCGAGTGGCTCGTCGGTGGCCAGGATCTTCTCGATGTAGAGCAGTCGGTCCGGCCCCAGGTCGGCACGCAATCTCTCCAGGTAACCCTGTGGGTCCCACAGGCCGTCCGGGTGGTCGACCCGGACACCGTCGACGAGGTCGTCGGCGATCAGCTCGCGTAGCCATCCGTGGGTTGCGTCGTAGACCTCCGGGTCCTCCTGGCGCACGCCGGCGAGTTCGTTGATCGCGAAGAATCGTCGGTAGCCGATCAGACCACTGCGCCAGGGGACGAGGCGGTAATGCTGGCGGTCGTGGACCTCGGCCGGTGTGCCGACGCCGGTGTCCGGGGCCAGGGGATAGGCGTGATCGTAGAAGTGCAGCCAGCCGTCGCGGATCTCGAGCGCGTCGAGGTCTGTCTCGTCTCCCAGGACGGGTAAGGCGATCCTGCCGTCGACGCCGTTGTCCGGTGCGAAGTCGACGTCGAAGTACTTCGCGTAGGCCGACTCCGGTCCTCGTGCCAGCAGGTCGGCGAACCACGGGTTCTGTCGGGCGTCGGCGACACCGGTGTGGTTGGGCACGATGTCGACGATGAGCCCGAGCCCGAGTTCATCTGCGGCGGCGCGGAGCCCGCGCAATCCGTCGGATCCGCCGAGCACATCGGCGACACCCGGCGGCGGGACCCAGTCGTATCCGTGCTGCGAACCGGCCGTGGCGCGGCCGATCGGCGAGAGGTACAGGTGGCTGACGCCGAGAGCCGCGAGGTGGGGCAGGACGGCGGCAGCGTCCGCGAACCCCAAGTCGGGGGTCAGCTGCAGCCGGTAGGTGGCAACGGGAGCCGGTCGGTGGGCACCGCCGCGGCTCACCGATCAGCCCACCTTACGGAGCACGAGGACCGAGCGAGCGCCCACCGGGACGAGATCGCCTGCGGCTGCGATGATCTCGCGGTCACCCGTCGAACTCGTGGTGTCGAGCGCGACCTCCCACTCCGGGCCGTACACCTCGGGCGGGAGACGGAAGTCGATCCCGCCGTCGTGGGCGTTGAAGCAGATGTAGAAGCTGTCGTCCACGATCGTCTCGCCACGTTCGTCCTTCTCCTGGATGCCGTCGCCGTTGAAGTAGACCGCGAGGCTCCTGGCGAAACCACTGTCCCAGTCTGCGTTCGTCATCTCCTCGCCCGCGGGTGTGAGCCAGGCGATGTCCACCTCCGGGTCGCCCCAGCCGGCCTGGTTGCCGGCAAAGAAGCGGCGGCGGCGGAAGACGGGATGCTCGGTACGCAGGGCGATGGCACGACGGGTGAACTCGAGGAGATCGGCGTTGGTCTCGCGCAGATCCCAATCCATCCACGACAATTCGGAGTCCTGGCAGTAGACGTTGTTGTTCCCGTCCTGTGTGCGGCCGAGCTCGTCGCCGTGTGCGAGCATCGGGGTGCCCTGCGAGAGGAACAGCGTGGCCAGGATGTTGCGCTGCTGCCGGGCCCGGAGTTCGAGGATCTCCGGATCATCGGTGGGGCCCTCGACGCCGCAGTTCCACGAGCGGTTGTGACTCTCGCCGTCGCGATTGTCCTCCCCGTTGGCCTCGTTGTGTTTTTCGTTGTAGGACACCAGGTCCCGCAGGGTGAAGCCGTCGTGGGCGATCACGAAGTTGATGCTGGCCAGCGGACGGCGTCCGGTGGCCTCGTAGAGGTCGGACGAGCCGGTGAGTCGCGATGCGAACTCGCCGAGGGTCGCCGGCTCCCCACGCCAGTAGTCGCGGACGGTGTCACGGTACTTGCCGTTCCATTCCGTCCACAGCGGTGGGAAGTTGCCGACCTGATAGCCGCCCTCACCGACGTCCCACGGCTCGGCGATGAGCTTCACCTGGCTCACCACCGGATCCTGCTGCACCAGATCGAAGAAGGCCGACAGACGGTCGACGTCGTGGAGTTCGCGGGCGAGGGTGGACGCCAGGTCGAACCGGAAGCCGTCGACGTGCATCTCGAGCACCCAGTAGCGCAGCGAGTCCATGATGAGCTGCAGGGTGTGTGGATGGCGGCCGTTGAGGCTGTTGCCGGTGCCGGTGTAGTCCATGTACATGGCCGGATCACCGTCGACCAGGCGGTAGTACGCCGCGTTGTCGATGCCGCGGAACGAGACCGTCGGGCCGAGGTGGTTGCCCTCTGCCGTGTGGTTGTAGACCACGTCGAGGATGACCTCGATGCCGGCATTGTGGAACTCGCGGACCATCGCCTTGAACTCGGTCACGGCACTGCCGGGGTGCGAGGCATACTCCACGTGCGGTGCCAGGAAACCGAAGGTGTTGTAACCCCAGTAGTTGCGGAGTCCCTTGTCCTGCAACACGAAGTCCTGCATGAACTGATGGACGGGCATCAGCTCGATCGCCGTGATGCCCAAGGCTTTCAGGTGGTCGATGATCACCGGGTGGCACAGTCCAGCGTATGTTCCGCGCAGGTGTTCGGGAACATCGGGATGTGTTGCGGTCATCCCCTTGACGTGCGCCTCGTAGATGACGGTCTGGTGATAGGGCCGGTTGGGCGAGCGGTCGTTCTGCCAGTCGAAATACGGGTTGATGACGACGGAAACCATGGTGTGGCCCAGGGAGTCGAGTTGCGGCATCTCCGGGGTCGGTGGGTCCTCGGGCAGCGGCTCGGTCGCGACGCTGCCGATCTCGGGTGGCGTCTCCGACGTCGGGGCAGCTGCTGCCTCGTCGTTCGCGGTGTCGGCGGTGGGGCCCGCAGCTGATCCGATGGCCGCAGGAGTCGCGACTTCGGCCGTGTCGTCCGCGGATTGCGCATCGTCGGAGAGGATCTCATCGGACGCGTCGCCCTCGGAGGCGTCCGCGGCAGCGGGGTCCTCGGCGTCGGTCTGCGCGTCCGCCGCGGCCCCGGCGAACTCTGCGGCACGCTCCGCGGCCTGCTCTTCGGTGCCCGGGAGCGGGTACGAGAACAGCGATGCGTCGCCGTCGAATGCTCCGTCGAACGCCTTGCCGTACGGGTCGAGCAACAGCTTGCTCGGATCGCATCGCAATCCGCGGTCGGGATCGTAGGGGCCGTACACCCGGAAGCCGTAATGCTGCCCGGGCCCGACATTCGGGAGGTAGCAGTGCCAGCAGTATCCGTCGACCTCGTCGAGGGCGATGCGGCGCTCGTGCCCGCGATCGTCGACGAGGCAGAGCTCGACCGCGGTCGCCACCTCGGAGAACAGCGAGAAGTTGGTTCCCGCACCGTCATAGGTGGCACCGAGCGGATAGGGGGTGCCAGGCCACACGATGATCGGCGCTGCGGGCGCCTCGGTCGCCGGCGCGACGTCGAGGGCGTGATCGCCGATCGTGGGGCTAGCGCCCCCCGGCTGGCCGGACATGGCATCAGACTCGCCGTCGGCGGTCGGGGAGACGGTCATACCCACCTTCCACTGATCATGAGACGACCCTAGTCGTGGTCGGCGCGCCGGTCATCTCGGACGCCTGTCGGTCGCCGACGGTCAGTGCGCAGCCGGTCCCGTCCACGGGATCGCGAGGCCCATCTGCCGACCGAGTTCGTCGGTGAGGCTGCGGACGTAGGTGGCGCTGAGGTGGTGCCAGTCCTTGTAGACCGTGATGTTTCCCGCGACCGCCGGACACAGATCTGCCGAGCACACTCCGTTGGACAGATCGAGTGCGTGGAACATCGGACGGGTCGCCGCGAGTGCTTTCGCCGGGTCATCGGGTGCCAGCGCGAGCGAACGGTTGGTCCCGCAGCTCTCGGCGTCACCGCCGTCGGCCAGACAGGTGGGACTGTCTATCGCGCCCTGGGCATTGTGCGGCCACGGGGTGTCGCGGATGCCGAGGACCGGGATGCCGGCCTCGATGAACTCGTCGAAGATCGGCGTGTAGGTCGGCGGAACCCAGTCGCCGGGTTCGTAGTCGCGCGGTCGCGTCGAGTTGGTGAACACCGCATCGGGTTTGTCCGCGATGACCTTCTTCATCACGCGCATCACCCAGTCGTGACACTGCGGGTAGGGGACACCTGCCTGCTTGGGGACCAACTCGGTGGACATCGGGCACCCCATCTTCAGATAGGTGGTGACCTTGAAGTGGTTGCGCTTGCCGAGGAGGTTGAGGGCGGTCACCCACATCTCCGCGTGCGACCCACCGATCAGCGCCAGGGTGCGGGTCGCGGTGGGATCACCGTAGGTGCCGACGTGGATGTCCGGATCGTTGAAATCGCTCATGAACCCGTCGGTCGACGTCTCCGGGAAGTCCTTGGTGACGTTCAGCGCGGACGGCTGCGGGTCGAGGGCGGGAACGGGTGTCCCGTGGAGCAGCGCACGACCACCCGGGTACAGCCGCGGATCCAGGTTCGCGGTGTCGACGACGATGTTGGACACGTGGCGGTCCCACAGCTTGATCCCGACGCCGGTGAACAGCGTGCCGACGACCAGGACGGTCGTCACCACCGAGGTGTAGCCCAGCCAACGGCTCCGGCCGTCCCGGCGGCCGCGTGTGAGCGTCGATCGGCCACCTCCCCGGAGCGGATCCTCGATGTACCGCTTGGTGAGCCAGGCGAGGGTGATGGACACCGCGATCAGGCCGACGCCCTCGAAGAAGTTCGCGTGGTCCTTGTCGCGCCAGGTGAGGTAGAAGATCAGCAGCGGCCAGTGCCACAGATAGAGCGAGTATGCGACCGTACCCAGCCAGACCGGCCACGAAGCGGCGAGGAAACGGTTGACCGCGGGCATCGCCTGTGACTCGGCGGCGTTCGCGGCGTGCCTGCGCCGTGGTCGTTGCAGCGCGGTGGCACCCGCCCAGATGATGACCATCGTGGAGACGACGGGGACGAGGGCGAGTGGTCCCGGGTAGGAGTCGACACCGTCGATCCACCAGCCGCACGAGATGATCAAGCCGAGTGCGACGACCGCCGCGACGTTGCGAATCCAGTTCGGGATCCGCATCTTCGGCAGCCAGATCGCCAACAGGCCACCGGCCAGCGGCTCCCAGAGGCGGGAGAGCGTGTCGTAGTAGTTGAACTGCTGGTTGACGCCCATTCGCATGTGCGCCCAGTAGAAGGACACGGCAGCCACGGCGATGACCGCCCCGGCGACCAGCGCGCGGATGACCGCGGGCTCGGCGAAGCGGGACACGAAGCGCGCCATCAGTTTGAGCAGACCGGCGAACGCGAGGGCGGTCAGCAACGTGACCACGAAGAACTGCCCCTGTACCGACATCGACCAGATGTGCTGCAGCGGACTGTTCGCGGAACTCGCCGCGAGGTAGTCCTGTGAATTGAACGCCAGATGCCAGTTCTGGTAGTAGAGCGCGCTCGCGATCAGCTCGTTGCCGACGTTGACCCAGCGGGTCTGCGGCAAGATCACGAGCGTCAGGATGGTCACTGCCAGCAGCACGGTCATCAGCGCCGGCAGGAGTCGGCGTAGGAGTCGCTTGAGACGTGGCCACGGATCGACGGTGTCGCGCCAGGTGACGTGGACGGCCTGACTGTGGATAGCGTGGCGCAGCAGCGAGCCGATGAAGAAATACCCGGAGAGGGTGAGGAAGACGTCGACGCCGCCGGAGACCCGGCCGAACCAGATGTGGAAACACGCGACCAACGTGATGGCGATGCCGCGCAGACCGTCCAGGTCTGTGCGATAAGCCGGCACTGTCGGCGGGGTCGCCGCTGCTGGCGCAGGCGGATCTATACGCGTCGGAGCTGCCAAGACCGGTGCTGTCTTCCGTTCGTCGGGATTCGTGAGGGGGGTGTTCACCCTGCACACCGACACCGCGGGCGCTGATCACCCGGGGCATGGTGGCCGGTGTCGGGAAGAAATGTACCCGGCCAACCTGTGAATCAACGATTCAGACACCGCGCGCTCAGGTATCCCTCAGGCTCTGGTGCGGGGCGTCCGACTCAGGTCGAGGAAGGTGTCCGCGGCTCGATCTCGGCGCCGGCACGGAGTCGTGCTCCGTCGAGGATGACCGCAAGGCCATCGGCGAACTCGCCGGCGAAATCCCGATGTGACGGCCCGGTGACGCCGAGGCGTTCCATCTGGTTGCGGGTCTGTTCCTCGATCGTCAAGCCGATGGCCAGCTGGCAGACTGCCGTCGCGACGGCCTGGGCATCGCGGGTGTCGAGACCACCGGCCCGAGCCGTGTCCGCCACGTCCGCGGCGATGGACTTCTGCGACAACCCGCTGGCCCAGCTCGACGACACGACTTCCGCGCTGTCCGGCACGGCGACCAGGGCTGCGCGCATGGCCAATGCGAGGTGCTCGAGGCGCTGATCCCACGACCAGTCCGCGTCGGGGCCGGCGACGTCGCCCAGGATGTCGTCTGCCAGGGCAGCCAACATCGTCTGTTTGTTGGGGAAATGCCAGTACAGCGCGTTGGGACGCACTCCGAGGTCGGTCGCCAGTCGACGCATCGAGAGGTCGGCGAGGCTGTGCTGGGTCAATATGTGCCGTGCCGCGGCGAGGACATCGGCTCGGCTGTTGCTCACCGGGCCAGCCTAACGGGCGCCATCGCGTCCGGCGCGCGGTTCCTGTACGCCGTCCAGGCAGTGCCTGTACAGTGTCCAGGACCACACGGCCGCGGGGGCGGGCCGTGGTCGGCCGGCCCATAGCCGACACCAGGAGATCTCGACCGGATCGAGATCTCGGACCATCGCCGGAAGGACCCGATCCGTGCATCACTCCGAGGTCAGTCGCCTCGATGCCGAGCACATCTGGCATCCCTACGGCGCCATGCCGCCGACCACTGCGCCGCTGGTCGTCGAGGGGGCCTCGGGCGTGCGACTCCGACTCGCCGACGGGCGGTCGCTGATCGACGGGATGAGCTCCTGGTGGGCAGCCATCCACGGTTACCGCCATCCGGTACTCGACGATGCGGCCACGGCCCAACTCGGCCGGATGTCGCACGTCATGTTCGGCGGGCTCACGCACGAGCCGGCCGCGCACCTCGCCCGACTGCTCGTCGACCTGACGCCGGGCCCGCTGCAGAAGGTCTTCTTCGCCGACTCCGGTTCGGTGTCGGTGGAGGTCGCGGTCAAGATGGCGTTGCAGTACCACCGCAGTCGGGGCGCGCTCGGCCGTACGAAGCTGCTGACCTGGCGAGGCGGGTACCACGGCGACACCTTCACCCCGATGAGCGTGTGCGATCCAGACGGCGGGATGCACACCATGTGGCGCGGCGTGCTCGCCGAGCAGGTCTTCGTCCCGGCGCCACCGGCGACCTGGTCCGCCGATTACGTCGCCGAACTCGAGCGTGTCGTCAGTGATGAGGCCGACCAACTTGCCGCGGTGATAGTCGAGCCGCTCGTGCAAGGGGCCGGCGGGATGCGATTCCACGACCCGAGGCTGCTCGTGGACCTGCGGCGCATCTGTGACGCCGCGGGCGTCCTCCTGATCTTCGACGAGATCGCCACCGGCTTCGGGCGCACCGGCGAGATGTTCGCCGCCGACCACGCCGGGGTGGCGCCGGACATCATGTGCGTCGGCAAGGCTCTGACCGGTGGGTACCTCACCCTGGCGGCCACATTGTGCACCACCGACATCGCCGAGGTCATCAGCCGCGGCGAAGCAGGTGGGTTGGCACACGGGCCGACGTTCATGGCCAACCCGCTCGCCTGTGCGGTGGCCGTCGCCTCCACCGAACTCCTGCTGGACACGCCGTGGCGGTCGCGGGTCGCTGCCATCGAGTCGGGACTCCGCTCCGGACTGGCCGCGCTGCGGGATCTGTCGGGCGTGTCCGACGTCCGGGTGCTGGGTGCCATCGGGGTGGTGCAACTCGATCGCCCCGTCGACATGGTCGCGGCCACGGATGCCGCTGTTGCGGCAGGTGTCTGGATTCGCCCCTTCCGTGACCTCGTGTACGTGATGCCGCCGTTCGTCTGTACCGACGCCGAGATCGCGCAGCTGTGCGCAGGTGTCGCGGCTGCGGTCATCGCGGGCGGAGTGCACGAGAACGCTGCGGTCACACGGCTGCCCATGGACGACGCGCGACTGCCCGTCGACGTCGCGGGAGGTGCACGGTGAGCGTCGACGAGGTGATCGTGTCGGCCGAGGCGCCCCGGCACTCGAACACGGGGGAGGATCGGGCCCTCGCATGGCTCACCGCCGACGCCGCGATCCGCGAAGAGCGTGGTGTCCACCGCGATCCGCTGATTCGTCGCACCACCGGATCGGTCGGCGCCGCGGGGATCAACCTGGCCTCCAACGACTATCTGGGTCTCTCGACCGATGCGCGAGTGGTCGCCGGGGCCCGCGACGCCCTGGAGCGCTGGGGCGCCGGGGCGACGGCGTCACGGCTGGTGGTCGGAACCACGGAGCTGCACATCGACTTCGAGCAGCAGCTCGCCGACTTCATGGGTTTCCCGGCGGCACTGCTCTTCTCGTCGGGCTACCTGGCCAACGTCGGCGCCATCACAGCGCTGGTCGGACGCGGCGACCTGATCGTCAGCGACTCCGGCGCGCACGCCTCACTCATCGACGGCTGCCGACTCTCACGGGCTCGCGTGGTCGTCGTTGACCGCGGCGACCACGAAGCGATCCGCACGATCCTGCGCGATCGAACCGAGGAGCGGGCGCTGGTGGTCACCGACGCCGTCTACAGCATCGACGGACGGCTTGCTCCGATCGCCGAGTTCTATGCCGCGACCCGAGATCACGGCGCCGCACTGATCGTCGACGAGGCCCACGGGCTCGGCGTCCGCGGACCCGGTGGTCGGGGACTGGTGGCCGAGGCAGGTCTGGCGGGTGCACCCGATCTGATCGTGACCACGGTGTGCTCCAAGTCGCTCGGTTCTCAGGGAGGCGTGGTCCTCGGCAGTCACGTCGTGCGATCGCACCTCATCGATCGCGCGCGGTCGTTCATCTTCGACACGGGGTTGGCGCCCGCGGCCGTCGGCGGCGCACGAGCGGCCCTCGCCGTCCTGCAGGGCGATCCGACGCTGCCTCGACGACTCCACGCCAACGCCGCCCGGCTCGCCGACCGTTGCGGTGCACCCGAGCCGGAGTCGGCGGTCATCTCCCTCGTCGTCGGGGACCCGCACGCCGCGGTGGCGGCCGCCGCCCGGTGCCGACAGCAGGGCGTGCTGGTCGGATGTTTTCGCCCACCGTCGGTACCGATCGGGACCTCTCGCCTGCGCTTGACGGTGCGTGCCGACCTCGACCCGGCGACCCTCGACCACGTGGCCGAGATCGTCTGTGCGGCACTGGAAAGTCAAGGCGTCCGATGACGCGCGGCATCGTACACGCGGTGACGGGCACCTCCACGGACGTGGGGAAGACCGTGGTGACCGCCGCCATCACCGCAGCCGTCGGCACGATCGGTGCGAGCGTCGCGGTCTGCAAACCGGTGCAGACAGGTGTGTCGGAAGACCAACCCGGCGACCTCGCCGACATCCGACGTCTCGTCGGTCCGGTGGTCGGTGCCGAATGCGCGCGCTACCCCGACCCGCTGGCACCCGAGACGGCCGCACGTCGGTCCGGCATGCCACCGGTGCTCCTCTCCGACATCATCGACGCGGTCGGCGAACTCGCGGCCCGTCACGACGTGACGCTGGTCGAAGGGGCGGGTGGCGTGCTCGTCCGACTCGCCCCCGACCTGACGCTGCTGGACGTCTCCTCGGCGGTCGCCGCCGACGGCATCGTGGTGGTCGTACCGGCCGGCCTCGGGACCCTCAACCACGCCGAGCTGACCGTCGGCGCACTCCGTGCTCACGGTCTCCGACCGTCCGGACTCGTCATCGGATCGTGGCCGCAGGAGCCCGATCTCGCGATGACGTGCAATCGCACCGATCTCTCACGATTGACCGGGGTACCGGTCGTCGGGGTGATCCCGACCGGGGCCGGGTCGCTGGCCCCAGACGATTTCCGACGCCGTGCGGGGTCATGGTTCGACCCGCACTGGCTCACCACCGAGTTCGCAGTCCACCGTCGAGAAGGAGTACCCCAGTGACCCAGGCACCCGTCGATCCCCGCACCAGCGGTGCGGACCCCGACGCACACGACCCGCGCGACATCCTCGCGATCGCCCGCGAGCAGGTACTCGAGCGCGGCGAGCCACTCGGTCGCGATCAGGTGCTCGAGGTCCTGCACCTCGCCGACGATCGTCTCCCGGAGTTGCTGGAACTCGCCCACGACGTGCGGATGCGGTGGTGCGGACCCGAGGTCGAGGTCGAGGGCATCATCTCGCTGAAGACCGGCGGCTGCCCGGAGGACTGCCACTTCTGTTCGCAGTCGGGACTGTTCGCCTCGCCGGTGCGCAGTGCGTGGATCGACATCCCGTCGCTGGTCGAGGCCGCCAAGCAGACCGCCAAGACCGGCGCGACCGAATTCTGCATCGTCGCCGCCGTCCGCGGACCCGACAAGCGTCTGCTCAGTCAGGTCGCCGCGGGCATCGAGGCGATCCGCAACGAGGTCGACATCCAGATCGCCTGCAGCCTCGGCATGCTCACCCAGGAGCAGGTCGATCAGCTCAAGGACATGGGGGTGCACCGCTACAACCACAACCTCGAGACCGCGCGGAGTCACTTCCCGAATGTCGTCACGACGCACACCTGGGAGGAGCGCTGGGACACCCTGCGGATGGTCCGCGACGCCGGCATGGAGGTCTGCTGCGGCGGCATCCTCGGCATGGGGGAGTCGCTCGAACAGCGTGCCGAGTTCGCCGCCGACCTCGCGTCGCTGGAACCCGACGAGGTGCCATTGAACTTCTTGAACCCGCGCCCGGGCACACCGTTCGGCGACCTGGACGTGTTGCCCGCCTCAGAGGCGCTCAAGTCGGTGGCTGCCTTCCGGCTCGCGTTGCCGCGCACCATCCTCCGGTTCGCCGGCGGCCGTGAGATCACCCTCGGCGACCTCGGTGCCAAGCAGGGCATCCTGGGCGGTATCAATGCGGTGATCGTCGGCAACTACCTGACCACCCTGGGCCGCCCGGCCGAGGACGACCTCGATCTGCTGACCGACCTGTCGATGCCGATCAAGGCACTCAACGACAGCATCTGAGGTCGCGGAGAGCTGGGGTAGGGTGCCCGACATGACCGCTCCGACCGGCGTCGAGATCCCCGGACCGCTCGCCGAACCGTGCCGATTCGGTGTGTTCACCGGCATCGAACTCGAACTCGAATCCACCGAGGCGATCCCGCCTTCGGCGCGCCTCGGCCTCGAGCCGCCGCGGTTCTGCGGACAGTGCGGCCGTCGGATGGTCGTGCAGGTGGTGCCGGACGGATGGTCGGCGCGTTGCTCTCGCCACGGCACGGTGGATTCGACCGAGCTGGGTCGTCGGTGAGCTCGGGCGGAGACGAACAGCGCGACCCGACCACGACGGGCCCGTCGGCCGAACCGCATCCCGGTTTCGCCGACGCCGGGTTCGCGGGTGCCGGGACCCCGGCGGGTCCGTCGATTGCGACGGACACACATCGGGGTCGGTCGCTCGCCGCGATCGTCGGCGTCACACTCCTGGCATCCGTGGTGCTCGGACTCGTGTGGGCCTGGGTCACCCCGACGATGTCGGGACGCGTCGTCTCGGCGGACGCGGCCATCATCCCCGGTGACCAGGCGGGTGAGGAGTTCGGCGGCGTCGCGGTCTTCCTCATCCTGCAGTTCGCCTTCGGCGTCCTCGTGACATTGCTCGCCTGGTTCGTCGCCCGGAACCGGCGTGGACCGCTCGGATTCGGCGTCCTCGCGGTGGCCTCGATCCTCGGGTCCGGTCTCGCCGCGTGGATCGGGACACTGGTCGCCGACTGGCGCTTCGACGACCCGCGGACCCTGCCGGTCGGTGCCCGGTTCTCGGTGACGCCGGACCTTTGGCTCGAGGGCGCCATCCGCGACGGTGCCGCCCAGCCGTGGGTGATCCTCGTCGGAGCGCCGATCGCGGTGGCCTTGACCTATCTGCTGCTGGCCCTGCTGTCCCGTGATGCCGACCTCGGTGTCGGCGATCTCCGGCGGACACCGCCACCATCGCCGCCCGGCGCACCCGTGGTCGCGACGGGCTGAGCCTGCCGGTTGCCATCGTCGTAGGTGACCTGACATCCGCTGCGGAGTGGGCGGGGGAGCACGGCTCGCCGTGCCTTTGCGGCCCGGCGCTGGATCGGCGATTGCTGCCGCGGTCCGACTCAGAGCGGTGGGCGCAACGTGGCGAACTCGTCGGTGACGCGCAACTCGGTGTCGGCGAAGCGGTAGAGGGCCGGTGGTCGCCCTCCTGTCCGCCCGGTCTTGCCCACGGTCCCGGTCGACACGATGACCGCTCGCCGACTCAGGATGCGCAACAGATTGGTGGTGTCCACCGGATAACCCAGTGCGGCGCAGTAGATCTCGGAAAGCTCCGACATCGGGAAGCGTGCCGGCGCCAGGGCGAACGCGATGTTGGTGTACGAGAGTTTCGCGGCCAGCCGATGCCGCGCCGCCTCGACGATGGTGTGGTGGTCGAAAGCCAGTTCGGGTAGATCGTCCACCGGATGCCACCGTGCCGTATCCGGGAGGTGGGGCGACGCCTCGGTCGGGATGAGCGCCAGATAGGTCGAGGCGATGGTCCGTGCGCCCGGCACGCGTGTGGGGTCGGAGAACACCGAGAGTTGCTCGATGTGGGTCACCGACCGGACGTCCAGTTGTTCGTCGAGTAGGCGTCGGGCGCTCGCCGAGAGCGTCTCCGTTGCGCCGACGTCGCCACCGGGAAGTGTCCAGGGGGCCCGGTCGCCCGGACCCCGCAGCAATACGCAGAGCACCGGATCGTCGTGGTCGGCGACGGCGCGTACCTGGAAGACCGCGGTCAGGACCTCGACGCGGAGGTCGGACGGATCGTCGGGGGCCGGGCGGACCGAGGGGGCGGAATCGGGCCGCGGCACGGACATGGCGTCGATTGTATGGCGCTCACCCTGCGCGGCCGTCCGGCGCGCGGCGTGTCCCGGCGGGAATGGGCAGAACGTGACCGGTGTTACGATGACAGTGTTTTCGATCATCAGTCGAAAACCTGCCGTGCGGCCCAGCCCTGTCGCACGTCACGACTGGAGGAGTGGCAGATGAGCATCACCAGCGACCGGCCCGTGGGCCTCGGACAGGTGGATGTCGAGTGGTACGACGCACCTGGTGGATACACCGGCGTCGAACCGACCGAGGAGTGGGCCGCAGAGGTCCGCAGGCTCGCCCGAGCTCGCAACGCGACCCTGCTCGCGCACAACTACCAGCTCCCGGCCATCCAAGACGTCGCCGACCACGTCGGTGACTCGCTGGCGCTCTCGCGGATCGCCGCGGAGGCCGAGACCGACGAGATCATCTTCTGCGGCGTGCACTTCATGGCCGAGACCGCGAAGATCCTGAGTCCGGACAAGACCGTGCTCATCCCCGACGAGCGGGCCGGCTGCTCCCTCGCCGACTCCATCACCGCCGACGAGCTGCGGGCCTGGAAGGCCGAGTTCCCCGACGCCGTGGTGGTGTCCTATGTGAACACCACGGCCGAGGTGAAGGGCCTCACCGACATCTGCTGCACGTCGTCGAACGCGGTGGACGTGGTCGCGTCCATCGACCCCGACAAGGACGTCCTTTTCCTCCCGGACCAGTTCCTCGGCGCACACGTCAAGCGCGAGACCGGCCGGGACAACATCCACATCTGGGCGGGCGAGTGCCACGTGCACGCCGGGATCAACGGCGACGAGCTGACCGCCCAGGCGAACTCACACCCGGACGCCGATCTGTTCATCCACCCGGAATGCGGCTGCGCGACGTCGGCGCTGTACCTGGCCGGCGAGGGTTTCGTGCCCGAGGAGAAGGTCAAGATCCTCTCCACCGGCGGGATGCTGGACGCCGCCCGTGAGACCGGCGCCAAGCAGGTCCTGGTGGCCACCGAGGTGGGGATGTTGCACCAGTTGCGCAAAGCCGCGCCGGGTGTCGACTTCCAGGCCGTCAACGACCGCGCATCGTGCCCGTACATGAAGATGATCACCCCGGCCGCGTTGCTGCGCTGCCTCCGCGAAGGACGGGACGAGGTACACGTCGCCCCCGATGTCGCCGAGCGTGCGCGACTGTCGGTGCAGCGCATGATCGCGATCGGAAACCCCGGCTCCGGTGAATGACACCACGACCCGCGACTACTCGGCGTCTCTCGGCTCGGTGACCGAACAGACGCTGGTCGACGACGAGGTCCGCACGCTGATCCGCACCGCGCTGGAGGAGGACCTGCGCTACGGGCCCGACGTGACCAGTGCGGCGACGGTGCCGCCCGAAGCGACCACCGAGGCGGCCATCGTGAGTCGCGCCCACGGTGTGCTCGCCGGCCTGCCGGTTGCACGTGCGGTGTTCGACGAGGTGATCGGCGCGGATTCCTACGAGGTCGTCGCGGCACTGTCGGACGGTGACCGGCTCGAGCCGGGCTCGGTGGTGCTGCGCGTCGTTGCGCCGACCGCCCGACTGCTCACCGCCGAACGGACCGCCCTGAACCTGCTGTGCCATCTGTCGGGGATCGCGACCACCACCGCGGAGTGGGTGGCCGAGGTGCAGGGCACGTCGACGGCCATCCGCGATTCACGCAAGACCCTGCCGGGTCTCCGACGTCTGCAGAAGTACGCGGTCCGTGCGGGCGGCGGAGTCAACCATCGGATGGGTCTCGGCGACGCCGCGCTGATCAAGGACAACCACGTCGCGGCGGCCGGCTCGGTGACGGCCGCCCTCGGAGCGGTGCGGGCGGCCGCTCCCGACCTCCCGGTCGAGGTCGAGGTGGACTCACTGGCGCAGCTCGACGAGGTGCTGGCGCTGTCGCCGGAGTTGGTCCTGCTGGACAATTTCGCGCTCTGGGAGACCCAGATGGCCGTCCAACGACGCGACGCACACTCGCCGACCACCCGTCTGGAGAGCTCGGGCGGCCTCACGATCGACGTCGCCGGCGACTACGCGCGCACCGGTGTGGACTACCTGGCGGTCGGCGCCCTCACCCATTCGGTCACCGTCCTCGACCTCGGGTTGGACATCCCGGCGCCCTGAGTGCTTGTCGCGCCGAGGTCGGCAGGATCAGACCGGGCTCAGCCGTCTGGCCGGTCACAATCTGCCACTCAGCCGTCCGCCGCGAGCAATATCCACGCGGTGACCCGCTGGACGGCAGATTGTGGTCGCGTGCACGGTGGCCGCACCGTACGCGCGTGGGCTGATCACCGGCCGGACAGCACCCCACAAACGCGCCGGAAAGCGGGGGCGCAGTGGCGGATGTGAAACCCGATGGCGTCACCACATATCCTGGACGGGTCCCATGATCCGACCAGGAGAACCCATGCTGGCCCGAACCGATCTGCGCGGTAGCACCCCGACGCTCGCCGAACTGCGTCGCGCGCTGCCCCGCGGGGGCACCGACGTCAACGCAGTCCTCGACACGGTGGCGCCGGTCGTCCATGCGGTCGCCGATCGCGGCGCCGACGCCGCCCTCGAGTACGGCGAGCGGTTCGACGGTGTCCGGCCCGACTCGGTCCGGGTGCCGACCGATGCCATCGCAGCGGCACTCGACTCGCTGGATCCGGCGATCGCCGACGCCCTACGGGAGTCGATCACCCGTGCCCGCACGGTCCACGCCGACCAGCGGCGCGAGACCAGCCGGACCCAGGTGGTCGACGGCGGTGTGGTCAGCGAGAAGTGGATCCCGGTCCGGCGGGTCGGCCTGTACGTTCCCGGCGGCAATGCGGTCTACCCCTCGTCGGTGATCATGAACGTCGTACCCGCGCAGGAGGCAGGTGTCGGATCGCTGGTGGTGGTGTCGCCGCCGCAGAAGGAGTTCGGCGGACGGCCGCACCCGACGATCCTCGCCGCGTGCGCTCTACTCGGTGTCGACGAGGTCTGGGCGGTCGGCGGCGCTCAGGCCGTCGCGTTGCTCACCTACGGAGGCACCGACACCGACAGCGACGGCACGGTGCTCGACCCCGTCGACCTGATCACCGGCCCCGGCAACATCTACGTGACCGCGGCCAAGCGGCTCTGTCGCGGTGTCGTGGGAATCGACTCCGAGGCCGGCCCCACCGAGATCGCCATCCTGGCCGACGAGACCGCCACGCCGGATCTCGTGGCCGCCGACCTCATCAGCCAGGCCGAGCACGACGTCCTCGCGGCGTCGGTCCTGGTCACCGACAGCGTCGCACTCGCAGATGCGGTCGACGAGGCACTCGCGGTCCAGGTCGCCCAGACCAAGCACCGCGAACGCGTCGAGACCGCACTGGGCGGCAAGCAGTCCGGCATCGTCCTGGTCGACGATCTCGACGCCGGCCTGGCAGTCGTCGACGCTTACGCGGCAGAGCACCTGGAGATCCAGACCCGCGACGCCGCGGCGGTCGCCGAGCGGGTACACAACGCCGGTGCGATCTTCGTCGGCGACTACGCGCCGGTCAGTCTCGGCGACTACTGCGCCGGCTCCAATCACGTTCTGCCGACCTCGGGCTCGGCCCGCTTCGCATCCGGCCTGTCGGTGCAGACGTTCCTCAAGGGCGTCCACGTCATCGACTACGACGAGGCCGCACTCCGCGACGTCGCCGACACCGTGGTCACCCTCGCCCAGGCTGAGGATCTGCCCGCGCACGGTGATGCCGTCGCCCGCCGGTTCGCCGCAGGAGCGACGTCGTGAGCACCTCGCCGACCACCTCGCGTACGCCGGGGGCGCGGATCGGGGTCGACGACCTGCCGATCCGCAGCGGTCTGCGCGGCAAGAGTGCCTACGGCGCACCGCAGTTGACGGTGCCGGTCACCTTGAACACCAACGAGAACCCTCACGAGCCGAGTGCCGCCCTCGTCGACGACGTCGCCGAATCGGTCCGAGCGGCAGCCACCGCGTTGCACCGGTACCCCGACCGCGACGCCGTCGCGCTGCGGACCGAACTCGCGGAGTACCTGACGAGGGCGACGGGAGTGCAGCTGTCGGTCGAGAACCTCTGGGCCGCAAACGGATCGAACGAGATCCTGCAGCAGCTGCTGCAGGCGTTCGGCGGTCCCGGGCGGAGCGCGCTCGGATTCGTGCCGTCGTACTCGATGCACCCGATCATCTCCGACGGTACCGACACCACATGGCTCGAGGCATATCGGACAACGGATTTCGGACTCGACATCGACGCAGCGGTCAACGAGATCGCCGGCCGTGCACCCGACGTCGTCTTCGTGACGTCGCCGAACAATCCGACCGGGGCGTCGATCTCCAACGAGGGCCTGCGCGCGATCGTCGCGGCCGCACCGGGAATCGTCATCGTGGACGAGGCGTACGGCGAGTTCTCCGAACGTCCCAGCGCCGTGGAACTGATCGACGAGTTCCCGACCAAGGTGGTCGTGAGTCGCACGATGAGCAAGGCCTTCGCGTTCGCGGGCGGCCGACTCGGCTACCTCGCGGCGGCCCCGGCCGTGATCGAGGCCCTGCTGTTGGTCCGGCTGCCCTATCACCTCTCGGTGATCACGCAGGCGGCTGCGCGTGCCGCACTACGACACGGAGACGAGACGCTGGCGGGGGTCGCGACGATCATCGCCGAGCGGCGGCGGGTCGTCGGCGAACTCGCCGCGGCGGGCTATCGAGTGGCCGAGTCCGACGCCAACTTCGTGCTGTTCGGACCCTTCCGGGATGCGGCGGCCAGTTGGCAGCGCTACCTCGACGACGGAGTGTTGATCCGTGACGTGGGAATTCCCGGCCACCTGCGTGTCACCATCGGACTGGCCGCCGAGAACGATGCGTTCCTGGCCGTGAGCCGCAGGCTCGCCGACACAGACTTGGAGAACTGACGTGAGCACCGAGCAGCAGGCCGGTACCGCCGCACCACGCGCCGCCCGCGTGGAACGCACCACCCGCGAATCGTCGGTCACGGTCGAACTGAACCTGGACGGCACCGGCGTCACCGACATCGACACCGGCATCCCGTTCTTCGATCACATGCTCACGGCCTTCGGGGCGCACGGCAGCTTCGACCTGACCGTGCACGCCAAGGGCGACATCGAGATCGAGGCCCACCACACCGTCGAGGACACCTCGATCGTGCTCGGCCAGGCGATCGGCCAGGCGCTGGGCGACAAGAAGGGCATCCGCCGGTTCGGTGACGCATGGATCCCGATGGACGAGACGCTCGCTCACGCGGTCGTCGACGTCTCCGGGCGCCCATATTTCGTGCACACCGGCGAGCCCGACCACCTCCTCACCGCGGTGATCGGCGGGTATCCGGGGGTGCCGTACTCGACCGTCATCAACAAGCACGTCTTCGAGTCGGTCGCCCTCAACGCGCGGATCGCGCTGCACGTCCGGGTGCTCTACGGCCGCGACCAGCACCACATCACCGAAGCCGAGTTCAAGGCGGTGGCCCGCGCCCTGCGCGCCGCCACCGAATCGGACCCGCGGGTGAGCGGCGTGCCGTCGACCAAGGGCGCGCTGTGAGGGCGTACCGCGACGTCCGTGGCGGTCGCCGATGAGTGCGACCTCGGTGGCGATCCTCGACTACGGATCCGGCAACCTGCGATCGGCCCAGCGTGCCCTCGAGCGCACCGGCGCCGACGTCGTCGTCACCTCCGACCGCGACGAGGCACTGGCCGCGGACGGACTCGTGGTACCCGGCGTCGGCGCGTTCGCCGCGTGCGCCGAGGGCCTGCGTGCCGTGCACGGTGATTGGATCATCGACCGCCGGCTCGCCGGGGGGCGGCCGGTCCTCGGTATCTGCGTCGGCATGCAGATCCTGTTCGAGCGCGGTGTCGAATTCGGCGTCGAGGCGCAAGGTTGTGGCGAATGGCCGGGCACGGTCACCGCGCTGCCGGCTCCGGTCCTGCCGCACATGGGATGGAACACCGTGGAGGCACCGGGCGACTCGGTCCTGTTCGACGGATTGGACGCCGACACCCGGTTCTACTTCGTCCACTCGTACGCGGCCCAGGCCTGGCAGCTGGACACCGACGGATCCCCCTTCGCCGCACCGAAGCTGACGTGGGCGCAACATGGCGGCCGATTCCTGGCCGCTGTCGAGAACGGCGTACTCGCGGCGACCCAGTTCCATCCGGAGAAGTCTGGCGACGCTGGGGCGCACCTCCTGCGGAACTGGGTTCGGAGCCTCACATGACCGGCCCGAAGGACGACGGCACGTCGTTCTCCTTCCTGCGACTGGTGTTCTTCTCACTCGGCGCCGGGGTGCTGGTGCTGATCATCTCGATCCCGATCATCGTCGGGATCGCCCAGTGGTCGGCGACCGCGGGACTGGTGGCCGCCCTCCTCGCGGTGGTGGCGATCATCGCCGCTATCGGTACCGTGTCCCGACGGATGGTCGGTGCCGCTGAGCGGGAGATCCGGGCCCGCCAGGCGGCGCTCGACAGCCAGGCAGGGCCCGACAGCCAGGCAGGGCCCGACAGCCAGACAGGGATCGAGAACCGAGCAGGGCGGGACAGCGCCGGTGACGGCACACCGCCACCCGCCGAGCACTGATCCTCGGCAACCGACGATCACAGGCCGACAACAGCAGACCGACAGCGACCGCATCGATGCGGTCGAACCGACACGAAGGAACACTCGATCGATGGGTACGACGCTGGAACTCCTCCCGGCCGTCGACGTCGCGGACGGCCAGGCAGTACGCCTGGTGCAGGGCGCGGCCGGCACCGAGACGTCCTACGGCTCGCCGCGGGACGCCGCGCTCGCCTGGCAGACCGACGGAGCGGAGTGGATTCATCTCGTCGATCTCGACGCCGCCTTCGGACGAGGTGACAACCGAGAACTGCTCGCGGGCGTCGTCGGTGAGCTCGACGTGAAGGTCGAACTCTCCGGCGGTATCCGCGACGACGACTCGTTGGCTGCTGCGCTGGCCACCGGATGCACCCGCGTCAACCTGGGGACCGCAGCACTCGAGAACCCCGAGTGGTGTGCCCGCGCGATCGGCGAGCACGGCGATCGGATCGCCGTCGGTCTCGACGTGATCGGAGAGGGCGAGTCGTACCGGCTGCGCGGACGCGGCTGGGTCACCGACGGTGGCGACCTCTGGGAGGTCCTGACCCGGTTGGATCGTGACGGCTGTGCCCGCTACGTCGTCACCGACGTCTCCAAGGACGGCACGCTGGGCGGCCCGAACCTCGATCTGCTCGCCGAGGTCGCCGCTGCCACCTCGGCGCCGATCGTCGCGTCCGGCGGTGTGTCCGCCATCGACGACCTGGTCGCCATCTCCGGGCTCACAGATCGTGGCGTCGAGGGAGCCATCGTCGGAAAGGCCCTGTACGCCGGGCGGTTCACCTTGCCCGAGGCGCTCGCCGCCGTCGCCGGGAGGTGACCGGACCCGTGACTGCGCCCCCCGGTTCGCCGAGCACCTCGGCGCTGGACCCGCCGCGACTGCTCGACATCGCCGGTCGGGTCCTCGACGACGCGGCCGAGGCATTCGTCGCCGGGGTCGGGGCACCGAGTGCGGTCGCCAAGGGCGGCAACGACTTCGCCACCCAGGTCGACCTCGATCTCGAGCGTCGGATCGCCGCCGAGCTCACCCAGACCACCCAGATCCCGGTACACGGTGAGGAATTCGGCGGCGCCGACCTCACCGACGGGCCGGTGTGGGTGGTCGACCCGGTCGACGGCACCTTCAACTACTCGAGCGGCATGCCGCTCAGCGCGATCCTCCTCGGCCTGCTCGTCGACGGTGAGCCCGTCCTCGGGCTGACCTGGGTGCCGTTGGTCGGACAGCGGTTCGCCGGGCACGTCGAGGGTCCGCTGCGCACCGACGGGGTGGTGGCCGCACCGTTGCAGGACACCGCCCTCGACCGCGCGGTCGTCGCCTACGGACCCTTCGACGTGGCCGGTGGCGGACGCTACCCGGGAGCTCAACGGGCCGAGTTGTTGTCGGCGCTCAGCACCCGGGTCGCCCGCATCCGGATGACCGGCAGCACCGGCGTCGACATGGCGTACACCGCCGCCGGGATCTTCGGCGGAGCAATCGCCTTCGGTCGGCACGCGTGGGACAACGCCGCGGGCGCGGCACTCGTCCGTGCTGCCGGCGGCGTGGCAACCGATCTCGCCGGCCGACCGTGGACCGTGGAGTCGCCCTCGCTGCTCGCCGCGGCACCAGGACTGCACGACGAACTGCTCGAGGTGATCGGGCAGGTCGTCGGCACCGATTGGTCGACGGAGGCACCGCGATGACTGTTGCGGTACGAGTCATCCCTTGCCTCGACTGTGTTGATGTGGACGTCTCGGCTGGGAGGACTTCTCGATGACTGTTGCGGTACGAGTCATCCCTTGCCTCGACTGTGTTGATGTGGACGTCTCGGCCGGGAGGACTTCTCGATGACTGTTGCAGTACGAGTCATCCCTTGCCTCGACGTGGACGACGGGCGCGTGGTCAAGGGCGTGAACTTCCAGAACCTGCGCGACGCGGGTGATCCCGTCGAGCTGGCCGAGCGCTACGACCGCGAGGGCGCCGACGAACTGACCTTCCTCGACGTCACGGCGTCGAGTTCGGGCCGCGCGACGATGATCGACGTGGTCCGGCGCACGGCCGATCAGATCTTCATCCCGCTCACCGTGGGCGGTGGCATCCGCACCGTGGAGGACGTCGACACGATGCTGCGTGCCGGGGCCGACAAGGTCAGCGTCAACACCGCCGCGATCGCCCGGCCGGAGGTGCTCGGCGAGATGAGCCGACGATTCGGATCACAGTGCATCGTGCTGTCGGTCGACGCCCGCACCGTGCCGGACGATTCCGAACCCACCGCGACGGGGTGGGAGGTCACCACGCACGGAGGTCGGCGGGGCACCGGGATCGACGCCGTCGAGTGGGCGCGCCGAGGCCAGGAATTGGGTGTGGGCGAGATCTTGTTGAACTCGATGGATGCCGACGGGACGAAGCAGGGTTTCGATCTGCGCATGCTGGCCGCGGTCCGCGCCGCGGTCGGGGTGCCGGTGATCGCCAGTGGTGGCGCAGGCCGATCGGCCGACTTCGCTCCCGCCGTCGATGCCGGTGCGGACGCCGTCCTCGCCGCATCGGTCTTCCACTTCGGCGAACTGACCATCGCCGAGGTGAAGTCCGCCATGCGCGACGCCGGGGTGACGGTCCGATGAGCCGGGCCACGGCGCACAGCGGCCGGGATCACCCGAGGCGCATCGACTCCGGCCACGCGAGCAGGACCGAGCAGGGGAGCAAGACATGGCACTCGATGCCGACATCGCCGCGCAACTGACCCACAACGCCGACGGACTGTTCGCCGCGATCGCCCAGGAGCGCGACACCGGCACGGTCCTGATGATGGCGTGGATGGACGACGAAGCGCTCGATCGCACCCTCACCACCCGCCGGGCGACGTACTGGTCGCGGTCGCGGCAGGAATACTGGATGAAGGGTGACACCAGCGGACACACCCAGTACGTGCACGATGTGCGTATCGACTGCGACGGTGACACCGTGTTGCTGGTCGTCGACCAGGTCGGCGCGGCGTGCCACACCGGAAAACACAGTTGTTTCGACACACCGTCGCTGGTCCCCGGAGACGGCAACTGACCAGCCCCCAGTCGGGGTGCCGGCACGATCGAGAAGCGGAAGGACGGCGAGTGAGATGCCCCTGATCCAGATCTCCCAGACCCCTGGCCTCAGCGACCGGGTCAAGCGCGAGACCATCGCCGCGGTGACCGAGGCGTACGCGAAGGCGACCGGCAAGAATCCGGACGCCGTCTGGGTCACCATCACGGAGATCCCGCGGCAGCAGTGGGGCGTCGGCGGCGAGCCGCTCGGATGAGCGAGCGCACCACCACCCTCGCGGAGTTCCTCGACCTCGCCCGTGACCATCGCGTGGTGCCGGTCAGCCGCAAGGTGCTCGCCGACTCGGAGACCCCGTTGTCGGCGTATCGCAAACTCGCCGGCGATCGTCCAGGCACGTTTCTCCTCGAATCGGCCGAGAACGGTCGGTCCTGGTCACGATGGTCGTTCATCGGTGCCGGGTCGCCGTCGGCGCTGACCGTCGTCGACGGCGAGGCCAGCTGGTGGGGCGCGGTTCCCGAGGGGGCGCCGACCGGCGGTGATCCGCTGACGGTGCTCGCCGAGTCGCTGCGCCTGCTTGCGACGGACCCCCTGCCCGGGTTGCCGCCGCTGACCGGAGGCTTCGTGGGGTTCTGGGCCTACGACATCGTGCGTCGTCTGGAGCGGCTGCCCGAGACCACCGTCGACGACCTGCACCTGCCCGACATGACCATGCTGCTGGTGACCGATCTGGCCGCGGTGGACCATCACGAGGGCACGATCACGTTGATCGCCAATGCGATCAACTGGGACGGCACCGACGAGCGAGCCGAGGAGGCGTACGCCGACGCCGTTGCACGGCTGGATCGGATGACGGAGGGACTCGCGGCACCGGCCAGGTCGACCGTGTCGGTCTTCGACCGACCGACTCCCGAACACCACGCGCAGCGCACCCTCGCCGAGTACGGCGAGATCGTGCAGAGTCTGGTCGGGGAGATCGAGGCGGGGGAGGCCTTCCAGGTCGTTCCGTCGATGCGTTTCGAGATCGACACCGAGGCCGATCCCGTCGACGTCTACCGCGTGCTGCGGGCGTCCAACCCGAGTCCGTACATGTACCTGCTGCGTATGCCGGGCATCGGCCGTGAACCCTTCAGCATCGTCGGCAGCAGCCCCGAGGCGCTGGTCACGGTCAACGACCGCATCGCGACCACACACCCGATCGCGGGTACCCGGTGGCGTGGTGCCACCGAGGAGGAGGACCTGCTCCTGGGCAAGGACCTCATCGAGGACGAGAAGGAGAACGCCGAGCACCTGATGCTGGTGGACCTCGGCCGTAACGACCTGGGTCGGGTCTGCCGACCCGGCACGGTGTCGGTGAGCGACTACCGCCATGTCGAGCGGTACAGCCACGTCATGCACCTCGTCTCGACGGTGTCGGGCACATTGCGCGACGACAAGCAGGCGCTCGATGCGGTCACCGCCTGCTTCCCGGCCGGAACCCTGACCGGCGCACCCAAGGTCCGTGCCATGGAACTGATCGACGACCACGAGATCACCCGCCGCGGGTTGTACGGCGGCATCGTCGGATACCTCGACTTCGCGGGCAATGCCGACACCGCCATCGCCATCCGCACCGCGCTGATGGCCGGCAACAAGGCGTTCGTCCAGGCCGGTGGCGGCGTCGTCGCCGACAGCGAACCCGAGTACGAGTACAACGAGGCGCGGAACAAGGCGACCGCAGTGCTCAACGCCATCGCGGCGGCGGGCACGATGCAGCGTGTCGCCGACGACCCGACGGTCGGCAGCACCGCCGACACCGGCGCGGGCATCGGTGATGCCCGATGACCGGCGACCCGACACCGCGCGCACAGTCGCAGTCGGCGACCGCCGCGAAGCCTTCTCGGCGGCCACAAGCGGTCGCCGCCCTGCTTTTGGCCCTGGCCGCCCTGGCGTTGTGGTCGTCATCCCGGATGATCTGGGGCCGCGTGCTGGCGGCCGACGGACTGGCACCGCCGCGTGACTTCGACGTCCACGGTTCCGACTGGAGCCCCTGGCTGACACCGCTGGCTCTGGTCCTGTTGGCCGCAATCCTGGCCGCGCTGTCGGTCCGCGGCTGGGGACTGCGTCTGATCGCCGTGCTGGTCGCCCTCGGTGGCATCCTGGCGGCGATCCCGGCCATCTCGCTGATCAGCGACGGCACCGACTCCGGGTACGCGGCACGCGCTGCAGACATCCCCGATCGGTTCCAGGTCCTGCTGATCACCACCAACAGTTGGGCGGCAGTGGTCGTCCTGCTCGGCGCGGTCTGCGCGGTCGCGGCCGGCGTCGCCCTGCTGCGGGTGGCCCGCGGCGCAGGGATGTCGTCGAAGTACCGGACGCCGGGTGCACGGCGCGAAGAGCTCGAACGGCAGATGTTCGCCGATCACCGCGCCCGTGAGGCGGCGAAGGCCGCCGGAGCCGGAGCGGCGACCGACCCTGGTCCTGCTGGTCCGGGGTCCGGGCACGGCACCTCCGGGACCACCGATCCTGCGGCGTCGACCAGCGGTTCCGGGGCGGGGACGGCAACCGGCGAGACGCCGGATGTCTCCGCGGACACGGAACCCGCGGCCGGGCCCGACGCGTCGTCGGCGGCGGAGGCACCCGTCGGCAACGAACGGATGATGTGGGACGCGCTGGACACCGGCATCGATCCCACCGACCCCACGGATTCCTCCGATGAGTCGGGTCCCCCGTCAGCACGGTGACGGGCGGATCCGGGTCTCCGGCGCCGCGAGATCCACGACACACCTCAGCTAGTGGGTACCCGGAACAGGGTCTCCGACATCGCCGGTTTACCCTTGGTACACAGCACGCGGAAAGGGGCCCGACAGTCGTGAGCACGCCGACCGTCCTCGACTCGATCATCGAGGGAGTGAGAGCTGACGTCGCCGCGCGCGAAGCCGTGATCGACTACGCGGCGATCAAGGCGGCGTCCACCAAGGCGCCCGAGCCGAAGGACGCGATCGCTGCGTTCCATAAGCCCGGCATCGGTGTCATCGCCGAGGTGAAGCGCGCCAGTCCGTCCCGCGGCGACCTCGCGTCGATCGGTGATCCCGCCGAACTGGCCTCGGCCTACGAGGCCGGTGGCGCCCGCATCATCAGCGTGCTCACCGAGGAACGCCGCTTCCGTGGCTCGCTCGCCGATCTCGACGCGGTACGTGCCGCCGTCGACATCCCGGTGTTGCGCAAGGACTTCATCGTCGGTCCGTATCAGATCCACGAGGCCCGTGCCCACGGTGCAGACGTGATCCTGCTGATCGTGGCGGCACTCGAGCAGAACGTGCTCGCTGCACTCCTGGACCGCACCGAGAGCCTCGGCATGACGGCGCTGGTCGAGGTGCACACCGAGGAGGAAGCCGACCGTGCCCTCGAGGCCGGTGCCGGCGTGGTGGGTGTCAACGCCCGCAACCTCAAGACGCTCACGGTCGACCGTGACTGCTTCTCGCGCATCGCTCCGGGACTGCCGACCGAGGTCATCAGGGTGGCCGAGTCCGGTGTCCGCGGCACCGCCGACCTGCTGGCCTACGCCGGCGCCGGGGCAGACGCGGTACTGGTCGGCGAGGGACTGGTGACCAGTGGCGACCCGCGCGCAGCGGTGTCCGAGCTGGTCACTGCAGGGACGCATCCGTCCTGCCCCAAACCGGTTCGCTGACCGACATCCACATCCGAGCCCGCGGGGCTGACCACCACGGCATTCGCGCTCGCCGACAGTTCGAGAGACCGTGACACCCAGAGTTGAGCCCGAATCCGATCGTTCCGACGCACTCCCGGCGGCGAGCGCCGGACTGACCACCCGCACCGCGCACGAGCCCGACGAGACCGGCCATTTCGGTGTGTACGGCGGGCGACACGTTCCCGAGGCGTTGATGTCGGTGATCGACGAGGTCACCACGACCTACGAGAAGGTACGTGCCGACCCGGATTTCCTCGCCGAGCTCGACCGACTGCAGCGCGATTACACGGGCCGGCCATCGCCGCTCTACGAAGCCGCCCGACTGCGCGAGCACGCCGGCGGTGCCCGGATCTTCCTCAAGCGGGAAGACCTGAACCACACCGGATCCCACAAGATCAACAACGTTCTCGGCCAGGCGTTGTTGGCGCAGCGGATGGGCAAGACGCGCGTGATCGCGGAGACGGGCGCCGGTCAGCACGGCGTGGCGACGGCGACCGCGTGTGCACTGCTCGGTCTGGAGTGCGTCGTCTACATGGGTCGCGTCGACACCGACCGACAAGCCCTGAACGTCGCCCGGATGCGTCTGCTCGGGTCCGAGGTGATCGCTGTCGACAACGGCTCGGCGACGCTGAAGGACGCCATCAACGAGGCCATGCGCGACTGGGTCACCAACGCCCACAACACCTATTACTGCTTCGGCACCGCAGCCGGCCCGCACCCGTTCCCGGCGATGGTGCGCGACCTGCAGCGCGTCATCGGTCTGGAGGCGCGGGCGCAGATCCTCGATCACGCCGGTCGGCTGCCCGATGCCGTTGTCGCCTGTGTCGGTGGCGGTTCCAACGCCATCGGGATCTTCCATCCCTTCCTGGACGACGAGTCGGTCCGACTGGTCGGGTTCGAGGCCGCGGGCGACGGCGTCGAGACCGGCCGTCATGCGGCGACCTTCACCGGTGGCACCCCGGGCGCCTTCCAAGGCGCGTACTCCTACCTCCTGCAAGACGAGGACGGGCAGACCATCGAATCCCATTCCATCTCGGCGGGTCTCGACTATCCGGGAGTCGGACCGGAGCACGCCCTGCTCAAGGATCTCGGTCGTGCCGAATACCGTCCGGTCACCGACACCGAGGCAATGGACGCGCTGTCGCTGCTGAGCCGACGTGAGGGGATCATCCCGGCGATCGAGTCGGCGCATGCGGTCGCCGGTGCACTCGAGCTCGGGCGTGAGCTGGGCGAGGACGCGATCATCGTGGTCAACCTCTCCGGGCGCGGGGACAAGGATGTCGACACCGCGGCGCGCTGGTTCGGCCTCTTCGATCCACCGCCGTCGGAGACCGAGCAGACCCCGGGAGAACGCGCATGACCGCATCAGTCAACGACTCACGCCTCGGACCGGTGTTCGCGGCGGCTCGCGAGCAGCAGCGTGCCGCGTTGATCGGTTATCTGCCGGTCGGGTATCCGACGGTCGGCAAGTCGGTCGAGTTCTTCACCGCGATGGTCGAATCCGGTTGCGACATCATCGAGGTCGGCGTGCCCTACTCCGACCCGGTGATGGACGGCCCGACCATCCAGGACGCCGCCGATACCGCACTCGCCAACGGGGTGCGTGTGCGCGACGTGTTCACCGCGGTAGAGGCCATCTCGAAGGCGGGCGGCCACGCCGTCGTCATGAGCTACTGGAACCCGGTGTTGCAGTACGGCGTCGAGCGGTTTGCGCGCGATCTCGCCGGCGCAGGTGGCGCCGGACTCATCACGCCCAACCTCATCCCGGAGGAAGGCGCTGCATGGCATGCCGCCTCCGACGAGCACGGTCTCGACCGCATCTACCTGGTCGCACCCTCGTCGACAACCGAGCGGATCGCGCTGACCGCCGACGCGTCACGCGGGTTCGTCTACGCGGCCTCGACCATGGGTGTCACCGGTGCGCGTGACGCGGTGTCGGATGCGGCCCCCGAGTTGTGCGCACGGGTGCGTGAACACTCCGACATCCCGATCGGCGTCGGGCTGGGTGTCCGCAACCGTGGACAGGCCGCCGAGATCGCCTCGTATGCCGACGGCGTGATCGTCGGGTCGGCACTGGTCACCGCCGCGACCGCGGGCACCGATCGACTCCGCGAACTCGTCACCGAGTTGGCCGAGGGCGTCCGTTCGCCGATCCCGGCGGCCGGCTAGCCGGGCCGACGCGGGTGCCCGGTCGGCTGAGCCCCGTCGGCTAGGGTTGGCAGCGTGAGTGCCCCGACGACGTTGGCCTACATCCCGAGTCCGCCGCAGGGCGTCTGGGACATCGGACCGTTCCCGCTGCGCGCATACGCGCTGTGCATCATCGTCGGCATCGTCATCGCCGTCTTCTGGGGCAATCGGCGCTGGATCGCCCGCGGTGGTCAGGATGGCGAAGTCCTCGACATCGCCATCTGGGCGGTGCCGTTCGGCCTCGTCGGCGGTCGCATCTACCACCTGCTGACCGACTGGAACACCTACTTCGGCGACGGTCCGAAGACACCGATGGACGCGCTCCGGATCTGGGACGGCGGTCTCGGTATCTGGGGCGCGGTCGTGTTCGGTGGTGTCGGCGCATGGATCGGCGCACGCCGCCACGGCGTCCGCCTGCCGGCCTTCGGCGACGCCATCGCGCCCGCGATCCTGCTGGCCCAGGCGATCGGCCGACTCGGTAACTACTTCAACCAGGAGCTGTACGGCGAGCCGACCACCCTTCCGTGGGGGCTGGAGATCTTCGACCGCGAGAACGGTTCGGGCTATGCCGATCCCGCCGTGATCGACGGAGTCTCCAATGGGCACGTCGTCGCTGTCGTGCACCCGACCTTCCTGTACGAGCTGCTCTGGAACCTGTTGGTCGTCGTCATCCTGGTGACCCTCGACCGCCGGTTCCGCATCGGACACGGCCGACTCTTCGCGCTGTACGTCGCCGGGTACTGCATCGGCCGCTTCGGAATCGAACTGATGCGGACCGACCCGGCCACGATGGTCGCAGGCCTCCGCATCAACACGTTCACCGCTGCGATCGTGTTCGCCTGTGCCGCAGCGTACTTCGTCATCGCACCCAAGGGGCGCGAGGTGGGGCTGCAGATGTACCACCCGTGGCGTGCCGAGGAACTCGAACACCGGGGGATCGTCGGGTACGTCGACGATCGCGCCGGTGACCTCGACGACGACACAGACGATCTGGACGGCACAGGGGATCTGGACGACACCGATGACATCGGCGACGGCCCGGACGATCTCGAGGACGAGGCCGTCGATGACCCGGTCGATGCCGACCCACGCGGCCGCGGCGAGTCGGTCGGCGAGCCCGGTGCGGCGGTCGGTACGGCAGCAGCCGGCGTGGCTGCCGCGTCGGGTACGACGGCCACGTCCGACGGCGGGTCGGACGATCGTCCGACAAGCGATGAGTGGGTGCTGGAGTCCGAGGCCGCAGAGAGCGACGAGACCGCCGGCGGGTCTGCGGACGACGAGTCCGGCACAGACGAGGCCGAGAGCCCAGACGTCGAGAGCGCAGAAGCCGAGAGCGCAGAGGTCGAGGGTCCCGAAGCCGAGAGTCCCGAAGCCGAGCCGACCGGATCTGAGCCAGCCGCATCTGAGCCGACCGCATCCGAGCCCCGGGCCGAGGACGGGCCGGGTGCGATCGAGGAACCGGCCATCGACGAAGACCCCGTCGCCGAAGACTCCGTCGACCAAGATCCTGTCGACCACGATCCCGTCGACGACGATCCCGTCGACGACGACCCCGCCACATCCGACTCCGACAGCTCGAACGCCGCTTCCTCCGATGCCGCTTCGAGTGACAGCGGTTCCGGCGAGAGTTCGTCGGGCGGGGGAGACTCGGGGTCGTCCGGCGACTCCTGATCACCTGCGCCCTTCACCATCTGGCCGCGAGGTCACGCCACCGCAGCTGTCCTTGACCGTTGATCGTGCGCTCCGACTCGTCGATCGTGCGCATGGACTCCAGGAACACGATCTGCCACCCCTGGACACCCGGTGCTGTCTCGACCCCGACACCGGCGCGATCGGTCGGCCACCTCGCTCGCTGCGCGCCGCCATCCGGGAGAACCGAGCATCGGCCCGGGCTTCGGATACAGTGGGGGCGTCACGGTGTGCAGGTCAGCCCCTCCTGCCTTCGTTCGCGATGTTCCGACACCATGACTCTCCACGGGCCAGTGCTGTCCTGAGGACATCAGCTCGCGGCCCCGACGACGGGTCGGATGTGGAGGTAGCGATGTTGTTCTCTCGTCTTCCCGAACGGCAGGGTCTGTACGACCCCGACGCCGAATCGGATTCCTGTGGTGTCGCGATGGTCGCCGACGTCCACGGTCGCCGTTCGCACGGAATCGTCGCCGACGGGCTGCTGGCGCTGGAGAACCTCGAACATCGCGGCGCGGCCGGAGCCGAGCCCAACAGCGGTGATGGCGCCGGCATCTTGCTCCAGGTCCCGGACGAGTTGTTCCGTGCGGCGGTCGGTTTCGACCTTCCCGAACCCGATGCCGACGGCGCCAACACCTACGCCGCCGGGATCTGCTTCCTGCCCGCGGAGCCCGTCGCCCGTCAGGTCGCCATCGACCGCGTGACAGCTCTGGCCGCCGCCGAGGGCATCACCGTGTTCGGCTGGCGCGACCTGCCGGTGGACGCCGACCGTGCGGACGTCGGCGACACCGCCCGCGACTGCATGCCGTTCATGAGCCAACTGTTCGTCGGTGTCGACCCGGCGGTCGGCGATGAACGTATCGGGGGATTGGCGCTCGATCGGGCGATCTACCCGTTCCGTAAACAGGCCGAGCGGGTCACGCCCGAGATCGAGGAGGCAGGGACCGGCCTGTACTTCCCGTCGTTGAGCAGCCGAACCATCGTCTACAAGGGCATGCTCACCACGATGCAGCTGCCGCTGTACTACGACGACCTCCGCGACGAGCGGTGCACGAGCGCCATCGCGATCGTGCATTCCCGGTTCTCCACCAACACCTTCCCGTCGTGGCCGCTGGCGCATCCGTTCCGGTTCATCGCCCACAACGGCGAGATCAACACCGTGCGCGGCAACCGGAATCGGATGCGCGCCCGCGAGGCCCTGCTGGCGACCGACCTCATCCCGGGTGACCTCACCCGCGCGTTCCCGATCTGCACACCGGCAGCATCCGACTCGGCATCCCTCGACGAGGTGCTCGAACTGCTGCACCTGGGCGGACGAGATGTGGCGCACGCGGTGATGATGATGGTCCCCGAGGCCTGGGAGAACGTCCCGGTGATGGATCCCAGGCGTCGGGCCTTCCTGCAGTTCAACGCCTCGCTGATGGAGGCGTGGGACGGGCCGGCCTGTGTCACGTTCACCGACGGGACGGTGGTCGGCGCCGTCCTCGACCGCAACGGTCTCCGTCCGGGCCGGTGGTGGCAGACCGCCGACGGCCGGGTCATCCTCGCCTCCGAGGCCGGCGTCCTGGACGTCCCCGTCGAGGAGGTGATCGCCAAGGGGCGGCTCGAGCCGGGGCACATGTTCCTCATCGACACCGCCCAGGGCCGCATCGTCCCCGACGACGAGGTCAAGGGCGAGCTCATGACCGCGGAGCCCTACGAGGAGTGGCTGCACGCGGGTCTCCTCGACATCGCGACGCTGCCCGCGCGCCCGGTCTATCGCCCGAACCACGACACGGTGGTGCGGCGGCAGGTCTCGTTCGGCTACACCGAAGAAGACCTGCGGGTGCTCCTCACCCCGATGGCCGCGTCCGGGTACGAACCACTCGGGTCGATGGGCACCGACACCCCGGTAGCCGTGTTGTCGCAGCGTTCACGACTGCTCTACGACTACTTCGTCGAATTGTTCGCCCAAGTCACCAATCCGCCGTTGGACGCCATCCGCGAGGAGATCGTCACATCGATGGCGCGCGTGATGGGACCGGAGCAGAACCTGCTCGCACCCGGTGCCGCATCGTGTCGACAGATCCAGTTGCACTGGCCCGTCATCGACAACGAGGATCTCGCCAAGCTCGTCCACATCGACGACGACGGGGACAACCCGGGACTGTCGGCCAAGGTGCTGCACGGGCTGTACGAGGTGGCCGACGGTGGCGAGGGGCTCGAGCGGGGACTGGCCGACCTCCGCGCTCGCGCCGTCCAGGCGATCGCCGACGGTCACCGGACACTGGTCATCTCCGATCGCCACACCGACCGCGAGCATGCTCCGATCCCGTCGCTGCTCGCGACCTCCGCGGTGCACCACCACCTGGTGCGGACCAAACAACGCACCACGGTCGCGCTGGTCGTCGAGTCGGGTGACGCCCGCGAGGTCCACCACATCGCGACGCTCATCGGCTTCGGTGCCGCGGCGGTCAACCCGTATCTCGCGCTGGAGTCGATCGAGGACCTGATCGCCGAGGGAGAACTGACCGGTGTGCCGCGATCGAAAGCGGTCCGCAACTATCTCGAAGCGTTGGGCAAGGGCGTGCTCAAGGTCATGAGCAAGATGGGTATCTCGACCATCAGTTCCTACACCGGCGCCCAGGCGTTCGAGGCGGTCGGCCTGTCGTCCGAGGTGGTACGAGAGTACTTCACCCGCACGGTCTCCCGGATCGAAGGAGCCGGCCTCGACGAGCTCGCCGAGGAGGTCCGCATCCGCCATCACCGAGCGTTCCCGGAGAACCCGACCGAACAGGTCTATCGGCGCCTCGAGGTCGGCGGTGAGTACCAGTACCGACGTGAGGGGGAGTTGCATCTGTTCACCCCGGAGACGGTGTTCCTGTTACAGCACGCGACAAAGACCGGGCAGGACGAGGTCTTCGAGCGCTATTCCGACGAGGTGAACCGATTGTCGCGCGAGGGCGGGACGCTGCGTGGCCTGTTCGGGTTCGACACCGAGAGCAGGCAACCGGTGCCGCTGGACGAGGTCGAGTCGGTCGAGTCGATCATGACCCGCTTCAACACCGGCGCGATGAGCTACGGCTCGATCTCCGCCGAGGCACACGAGACGATCGCGATCGCGATGAACCGGATCGGTGGTCGGTCCAACTCCGGAGAGGGCGGCGAGGATGTCGACCGGCTGTACGACCCGGAACGCCGCAGCGCCGTCAAACAGGTGGCCTCGGGCCGGTTCGGCGTCACCAGCGACTATCTGATCAACGCCACCGACATCCAGATCAAGATGGCGCAGGGCGCGAAACCCGGTGAGGGCGGCCAGTTGCCGGCATACAAGGTCTATCCGTGGATCGCCAAGACGCGGCACTCGACGCCCGGGGTCGCGCTGATCTCACCGCCACCACACCACGACATCTACTCGATCGAGGATCTCGCCCAGCTCATCCACGACCTCAAGAACGCGAACGCCGACGCCCGCATCCACGTGAAGCTGGTCAGCGCCGTGGGGGTGGGGACGGTGGCCACCGGGGTGTCGAAGGCGCATGCGGACGTGGTGCTGATCTCCGGTCACGACGGGGGCACCGGCGCATCACCGCTGACCTCACTCAAACACGCCGGGACGCCGTGGGAGATCGGTCTCGCCGATGCCCAGCAGACGCTGATGCTCAACGGTTTGCGTGATCGGATCACGGTGCAGTGCGACGGCGCGCTGCGCACCGGCCGTGACGTCGTCGTCGCGGCGCTGCTCGGTGCCGAGGAGTACGGCTTCTCCACGGCGCCACTGATCGTGGCCGGCTGCATCATGATGCGGGTGTGTCACCTCGACACCTGCCCGGTCGGCGTCGCGACCCAGAACCCGCAGTTGCGTGCACGGTTCACCGGACAGGCCGAGCACGTCGTCAACTTCTTCCGTTTCGTCGCACAGGATGTGCGGAAGTATCTGGCGCAATTGGGGTATCGCACGCTCGACGATGCGATTGGGCAGTCGCAGCGTCTGCACACGGCCGAGGGCGTGGCGCACTGGAAGAGCAAGGGACTCGACCTCACGCCGATCTTCCGTGGCGTGGCGGGGGGCGGCGAACCTCGTCGGGTCCGCGGACAGGACCACGGTCTCGATCGCGCCCTCGATCAGACTCTCATCCAGTTGGCCGAAGGTGCGTTGGAAGACGCTCACCCGGTGACCCTCGAACTGCCGGTGCGCAATGTCAATCGCACTGTCGGCACCCTGCTCGGAGCCGAGGTCACGCGTCGGTACGGCGCGCAGGGGCTGGCACCCGACACCATCACGGTGGAGTTGACCGGCTCCGCCGGTCAGTCGCTCGGGGCCTTCCTGCCGCCCGGCGTCACCATCCGTCTGCGTGGCGACGCCAACGACTACGTCGGCAAGGGACTCTGCGGGGGCACGGTCGTGGTCGCGCCCGACCCGGCCGCACCGTTCATCGCCGAGGACCAGGTGATCGCGGGCAACACCATCCTGTACGGCGCGACATCGGGGCAGGTCTTCCTCCGCGGTCGGGTGGGCGAGCGTTTCTCGGTGCGTAACTCGGGCGCGATCGCCGTTGTCGAAGGAGTCGGCGATCACGCCTGCGAGTACATGACCGGCGGCCGGGTGGTCATCCTCGGACCGACCGGCCGGAACCTTGCCGCGGGGATGTCGGGTGGCATCGCATATGTGTACGACCTCGACCCAGGCTCGGTGAACCCGGCGATGGTCGAGCTGTTGCAACCCGACCCCGACGATCTCGATTGGCTGCACGAGACGATCACCCGTCACACCGAGGTGACCGGATCGACCATCGGTGCGTCGATGCTCGCCGACTGGCCGCGGCGCTGCCTCGGCTTCACCAAGGTCATGCCCACCGACTACCGACGGGTGCTCGACGCCGCGCGCATGGCGCAGGCCGAGGGGCGCGACGTCGACTCAGCGATCATGGAGGCGGCACGTGGCTGATCCGCGCGGTTTTCTGGAAGTCGGCAAGCACGAGGCGGCTTACCGGCCGGCCGACGAACGCATCCACGACTGGGCGGACGTCTACGCCCATGAGGACGCGTTGCGGACCCTCGACGAAGTGGCCGAGCAGGGGCGCCGTTGCATGGACTGCGGTATCCCGTTCTGCCACTCCGGCACCGCGGGCTGCCCACTGGGCAACCTGATACCCGAGTGGAACGACCTGGTCCGTCGCGGTCGGTGGGATGCGGCGAGCAGTCGCCTCCATGCCACCAACAACTTCCCCGAATTCACCGGGATGGTGTGTCCGGCGCCGTGCGAGGCGGCGTGCGTCCTCTCGATCTCGGAGGCAACGACCGGCGGCAGCGTCACGATCAAACGCATCGAGAAGACCATCGCGGAGCAATCGTGGGCGGAGGGGTTCATCCACCCCGAGGCGCCCGCGTCGAGGTCGGGACGGTCGGTGGCGGTGGTCGGGTCGGGGCCCGCGGGTCTGGCGGCCGCTCAGCAACTCACCCGCGCCGGTCACGTCGTGACCGTCTACGAGCGCGACGACCGGATCGGTGGTCTGCTCCGGTACGGCATCCCGGAATACAAGCTCCAGAAGTCCGACATCGACCGGCGGGTGTCGCAGATGCGCGCCGAGGGGACCGAGTTCGTGGTCGGCTGTGACGTCGGCACCGACCTGACGGTCGAGGAGCTGCGGTCGCGTCACGACGCGGTGGTGCTGGCGGTCGGCGCACTGGTGGCCCGGGACAATCTGGTGCCCGGCCGGGAGCTCGACGGCGTGCACCTGGCGATGGAGCACCTGGTGCCGGCGAACCGCGAATGCGAGGGCGACGGACCGTCGGCGATCACCGCCGCGGGCAAGCACGTGGTGATCATCGGCGGCGGCGACACCGGGGCCGACTGCCTGGGCACCGCACATCGGCAAGGCGCCGCGTCGGTCGTCCAGCTGGACTACAACCCGGCGCTGCCCTCCGACCGGGACGACACCCGGTCGCCGTGGCCGACCTGGCCACTGGTGATGCGGACGTCATCGGCGCACGCCGAGGGCGGCGAGCGTCGCTTCGAGGTCGCAGTGCAGCGGTTCGTCGGCGACGATGCCGGCCACGTGCGGACGCTGGTGCTGGCCGAGGTCGAGGTGCGTCGCGAGGCCGACGGTCGTCGGGTGGTGACCCCGATCGGCGACGAGTTCGAGATCCGGTGCGATCTGGCGCTGTTCGCGATCGGCTTCGAAGGGGTCGAACGCGGACCGCTCTTGGCCGGCCTCGAGCTGGAGCCGAACGGGCGCGGAGCGCTCTCGTGCGGCAGCGACTGGCAGACCGATGCGCCGGGCGTGTTCGTGTGCGGTGACGCGCACCGGGGTGCGTCGCTGGTGGTGTGGGCGATCGCGGAGGGACGGTCCACCGCGCGGTCGGTCGACGAGTTCCTGATGGGGTCGTCGGATCTTCCGTCGCCGGTGCGGCCGGCGACCTTGCCACTCAGCGTCCGATGAGCACGACACCGTCGGGACGCGCCGCGCCGACCCGCCCGACTGCGGGTCGAGTGCATTGTGTTCACGACCATGACGGACGGGCTGATCACCTGCCGAAACTCCATGTGGCGAGACGATGACAAGTACCTCCGCCCGTGGAGTGCGGATGACGAGCCGACTAAGCTCTCCACAGTGACGAGGCGAACCAAGATAGTCTGCACGCTCGGTCCCGCGACCGGCACCGACGAGCGAGTCGAAGAGCTCGTGGCGAGTGGGATGGACGTGGCTCGTCTGAACTTCAGCCACGGCACCCACGACGACCATGCGGAGATGTACGCGCGGGTCCGCAAGGCCACCGACAAGTCCGGGAAGGCCGTCGGCATCCTCGCCGATCTGCAGGGGCCGAAGATCCGGCTCGGTCGGTTCGGGGGCTCGGGCCGGGTCGAATGGGCAAACGGTGAGACGGTACGGATCACCGTCGACGAACTCGTCGGCGACCACGACCGCGTCTCGACCACCTACAAGAACCTCGCGCGCGATGCCGCACCCGGCGATCGGCTGCTCGTCGACGACGGCAAGGTCGGCCTGACGGTCACCGAGGTCGACGGCACCGACGTCGTCTGCCTGGTCACCGAGGGCGGACCGGTCAGCAACAACAAGGGCCTCTCCCTGCCGGGGATGAACGTGTCCGTTCCGGCGCTCTCCGAGAAGGACATCGCCGACCTCGAATTCGCGTTGCGGCTCGGCGTCGACCTGATCGCGCTGTCGTTCGTTCGCAGCCCCGCCGACATCGAGCTCGTCCATGAGGTGATGGATCGCGTCGGTCGTCGCGTCCCGGTGATCGCGAAGCTGGAGAAGCCCGAGGCGATCGACAACCTCGAGGCGATCGTCCTGGCCTTCGACGCGATCATGGTCGCGCGCGGAGACCTCGGTGTCGAGCTCCCGCTCGAGGAGGTGCCGCTGGTCCAGAAAAAGGCGATCCAGATGGCGCGCGAGAACGCCAAGCCGGTGATCGTCGCGACCCAGATGCTCGAGTCGATGATCGAGAACTCGCGGCCCACCCGGGCCGAGGCCTCCGATGTCGCCAACGCCGTCCTCGACGGCGCCGACGCCGTGATGCTGTCCGGCGAGACCTCGGTCGGCAAGTTCCCGCTCGAAGCCGTCAGCACCATGGACCGCATCGCTCGGGCCGTCGAGTCGGGCAGCCGGGATGTGCCGCCGCTGAGCCACGTTCCGCGTACCAAGCGCGGCATAATCTCCTATGCTGCCCGCGACATCGGTGAGCGGTTGGAGGTCAAGGCGCTGGTCGCCTTCACCCAGTCCGGCGACACCGTCCGCCGACTGGCCCGCCTGCACTCGCGTCTGCCGTTGCTGGCCTTCACGCCGCTGCAGGAGGTTCGCAGCCAGCTCGCGCTGAGCTGGGGCACGGAGACCTTCATCGTCGACCACGTCGCCGATACCGACGCGATGATCGACCAGGTCGACAACCAACTGTTGGAGATCGGGCGACTCAAGGACGGTGATGTCGTGGTGATCGTCGCCGGCGCACCGCCCGCGACGGTCGGCTCGACCAACCTGATCCACGTGCACCGCATCGGCGAGCAGGATCACTGATCGGACTCCGCGGGGCGGGCATTAGGGTGTCCTCCCATGGTCTCTGAACATTCCGAGGATCTCGCCCAGTTGCTCGCCTTGCTCGACGTCGAGCGGGTGTCCGACGACGTCTTCGTCGGTCAGCACCCCGAGCAGAAGACGGCTCGGACCTTCGGTGGGCAGTTGCTCGGCCAAGGAGTGGTGGCTGCCGCGCGGACGTTGACGCGCGGCACCCCACCGATTCACGCCGTGCACGCACACTTCATCCGCGGCGGCGACGTGAACAAGCCGATGGAGTACCGGGTCGCCCGATTCCGAGACGGCAAGTCGTTCGCCAACCGGCAGGTGACCGCGGTCCAGGATGACTCCGAGATCTTCACGATGCTGGTGGCGTTCCAGGACAACACCGCCGGACTGGAACACGCCGTTCAGGTGCCGCAGGTGCCTTACCCCGAGGAACTGCCCCCGTTGGGCGAGCACTTCAAAGGGTTCGAGGACCGGATCGCCACCTTCGTCAACGCGTTGCACCCCATCGACATCCGCTTCGCCAACGACCCCACCTGGAAGGCACGCGAGGCGGGGGAGAAGTTGGTCGACAACCGGGTGTGGATGCGCGCCGACGGCCGCATCCCAGACGACCCGATCCTGCATGTCGCGGCGCTCTGCTACGCATCGGACACCACGGTGCTCGACTCGGTCATCACCACCCACGGGCTCTCCTGGGGGATCGACCGGCTCTTCGCGGCGACGGTGAATCACTCGATGTGGTTCCACCGTGAGTTCCGGTTCGACGAATGGATGCTCTACGCGACGGAGTCACCGGTGGCCGCCGGATCGCGCGGCATCGGCTCGGGACGGTTCTTCACCCGGGACGGCACCCTGGCCACCTCGGTCGTGCAGGAAGCGTTGATCAAGTACTTCCCGCCGAAGAGCTGACGCGGTACCTCGGATGGCCTTTGGCAGACTGTTCGCATGACCACCGGCCAACCGCCTTCGGCCCACGGCGACGGGACGCCGTCCGTCACCCCGTCGGCCCCCGGGCCGGCGACCCCGGATGCATCAACCGTCGGCGGGCAGTACTCGGGTCAGCAATGCCCGCATCCGCAGTACGCACCACAGACGCCACCCGAATACTGGCCTCGGCCGGGCGGCCCGCTGCCGCTACGTACGTGGCAGCGCAGCACCCGCACACTCGTGATCGTGGTGAGCTCGATCGCCGCGGTGCTCCTCGCCGTCATCGCGGTCGCCGCAGTCACCTCGGGGTCGGTGCTGTCGTCGCAGTTCACCGCGAAGGGTGAGATCATCGTCGACTGCGCGACCGCGAGCGCGCCGACCGCCGGCGGCATCATCCGGCTCGGTGATGCGGTACGCGTCTACGGCGAGACCGGCGACGAACTCGGGCGTACCGAGACCCGCGCACTGGTTCGCGGTGATCACGGGTGCGCCCTGCCGTTCGCGATCGACGGTGTCAGCGCCGGTGGCGACACGTACCTCGTGCGCGTCGGTGACGTCTTCCAACAAACTGTGGGGCGCGCTGCGCTGACCTCCGGCGCCGTGCTGCGTCCGGTGCGCTGACCTTCTGCCCGCACGCTTTTCGATCTCCCGTCGCCGTGGTCGACCGTTGCCCGGTGACCGTGCGGGGCGCGGGTTAGACTTCCTCGATTCGTGTCGGCCGGACGTACTAGGGGGAGGTGTCGGTGGAGTACAGCATCGATTGGGGAAACGAGGTCTGGAACTCGCTCCGATGGCTGGCGATCGCCTTCGCGATCACGGTCGTGAGCATCGCGGTCCTCGGCTGGTTGTTGGCTCGATACAGCCGATGGGGGCGGCCGTTCTGGAACCTGGTGGGTGGCTTCTTCACCGAGCGCGAGACGCGCGTCCGTGCGTGGACCTATGTGATCGTGCTGATCGTGCTGGGCTTGTTCGGCGTCCGGATCACCGTGCTGTTCTCCTACTTCGGCAACGATCTGTTCACCGCGATGCAGACGATCGCCCAGGGAGTCTCGGCAGGAGATGGCGGTCAGGCCATGCTCGATGCCGGCAAGTCGGCGTTCTGGCACTCCATGGCCGTGTTCGGCATCCTCGCCACCATCCACGTGATCCGCACGCTCATCGAGCTGTATCTGGGCGCTGCGTTCGAGATCAAGATGCGATGGTGGCTCACCGCAGGCGCCACCGCGGACTGGATGCAGGACAACGCCTTCTACCGCAACCGCTTCGTCGATCTGGGTGACACCAGCAAGGATGCCGACATCCAGCCCGGCATCGACAACCCTGATCAGCGCATCGAAGCCGACATCACGAACATCGCGTCCACCGGCCGAGGACTATTCTTCGGATCCGGCGGATCCACCTCCAACGGCCTCATCCCGGCGGTGGCGACGATCGTGTCGTTCACGATCATCTTGTGGAACCTGTCCGGTCCGGTGGACCTCTTGGGCGTCGAGATCCCGCGGATGATGGTCTGGTTGGTCCTGATGTTCGTTCTGGTCGCGACAGTCATCGCTTTCTGGATCGGTCGCCCACTGATCCGATTGAACTTCTGGCGCGAGCGCCTCACGGCGAACTTCCGGTACTCGCTGGTACGAATTCGGGACGGCGCCGAGAATGTCGCCTTCTACGGTGGCGAGCGCGTCGAGCACGCCGGCCTCATGTCACGCTTCTCCGCCGTCGTCGCCAACTATTGGCGGATCATCTACGTGAGCATCGCCTTCAGCGGTTGGAACTTCATCATCAGCCAGACGGTCCGGGTGCTGCCGTACGTCGTCCAGGCCCCCCGCTTCTTCGACGGTCGGATCACCTTGGGCGACATGACCCAGACCTCCGACGCCTTCATCAACATGGCCGACGCATTGTCGTTCTTCCGTGAGTCGTACGCCGACTTCACCAATTTCCGCGCTTCCATCATTCGACTCGACGGCCTGCAGTCCGCCGACGAGTCGTCGAGGTCGCTCAAGAAGATCACGACCGTCGACGTCGACCGCGCCGTCCGTCTGGCCGACGTCGACATCACCACGCCCGACGGCGACGAGTTGATCCGCGACCTGTCGCTGACACTCGCCCCCGGCGACGCATTGGTCGTCAAGGGGCGCTCGGGTTCGGGCAAGACAACGTTGTTGCGCGGCCTGGCCGGTCTGTGGCCGTTCGTCGACGGTGAGTTCAGCCGACCGGCAGGGGATCGCACCCTCTTCCTGTCGCAGATCCCGTACATCCCGCTCGGCGATCTGCGTACCGCGGTCGCCTACCCGGCGCTGCCCGACGACGTCGGCGACGAGTCGATCCGCTCGGTGCTGGAGAAGGTCTTCCTCCCGCACCTGACGTCGCGGCTGGACGAGGAGCAGGACTGGTCCAAGGTGCTGTCTCCCGGCGAGCAGCAGCGGGTGGCGTTCGCCCGCGTGCTGCTGACCAAGCCCGAGGTGGTCTTCATGGACGAGGCGACGTCGGCGGTCGACGAGGGATTGGAGTTCTCGCTGTACACGCTGATCCGATCCGAACTGCCGACCACCATCGTCGTCTCCATCAGCCATCGCAGCAGCACCGACCAGCACCACACCGAGGTCCTGGAACTGACCGGCGGCGGGACCTGGGAGTTGCGGCCGGTGCCCAGCACCGCAGGCGGCTGATCGTCCGTACCGGGTGCTGTGAGCGGCAAGTTTTACTTTCCGATTACCAACTTCTCGGAACCTATCGAGACAGCCCGGCGGCTCGCATAGTGTGATTCCCACCACAGGTTCACAGGTGAGGGGTTACCCATGTCCGGCGCTGCATCGATCACGTTCCCGCACGAAACCGGGGTGCAGGTCAGCACCCTGCCGGAGGGGTTCCAGGAGACTGTCCGGGTGCGACCCACGGCGGTCGCCCTGCGGACCGTCGGTGGCATCCAGCAGATCACCTGGGCGGAGTATGCCCGACGGGTGGAGGCCATCGCGCGCGGCCTGGCAGGTATCGGGGTCGGGCGGGGCGACACCGTCGGCATCATGCTCACCAACCGGCCGGAGTTCCACCTCGTGGACACGGCGGTGCTGCACCTCGGTGCGGTGCCGTTCTCGATCTACAACACCAGTTCGCCCCAGCAGATCGAGTACCTGTTCGGCAACGCCGAGAACCGGGTCGTCGTCACCGAGCAGGTCTTCCTGCCCGCGGTGCGCGCTGCCGATTCCGCGGTCGAGACGACGATCGTCGTCGACGGGGCCGCCAGCGGTGCCACCACCCTCGCCGAACTAGAGAAGACCTCCGCGCCCGACGGATTCGACTTCGAGGCATCTTGGCGCGCCGTGGAGCCCGACGATCTCGCCACCCTGATCTACACGTCCGGCACGACCGGACCGCCGAAGGGCGTGGAGATCACGCACCGCAACATCATCGCCCAACTCGCAGCGCTCGCCGAGCACGTCGACGTCGGATTCGACGATCGGATCGTCTCGTATCTGCCTGCTGCACACATCGCCGACCGCGTGTCGTCCCACGCAGCCAACATGGTGCGCGGTGTGCAGGTGACGACGGTGCCGGACCCGCGCGAGATCGCGGCGGCGCTACCGGAGGTGCGACCGACGTTCTTCTTCGGCGTTCCGCGGGTGTGGCAGAAGATCCGTGCGGGGATCGAGGCGAAGATGAGTGAGGAGTCGAGCCCGATCAAGAAGAACCTGGCCGCGTGGGCACTCGACGCCGGGGCACGCTCGGCGGCGGCGCACCTCGAGGGCCGCGGGACCGGTCCACTCGGCGGCGTGCAGCACGGACTCGCCGACAAGCTGGTGCTGCACAAGGTCCGCGCCGCGATCGGCATGGACCAGTTGACCTTTGCTGGGTCCGGAGCAGCTGCGATCCCCCCGGAGGTGCTCACCTTCTTCCTCGGCCTCGGCATCCCGGTGCTGGAGGTCTGGGGGATGTCGGAGACCACCGGGGTGTCGACCATGACCACGGCCGAGAACCTCAAGATCGGGACCGTCGGCAAGCCGGTGGCCGGCGTCGAGACGAAGCTCGCCGACGACGGTGAGCTGCTGATCCGTGGGCCTGTCGTGATGAAGGGGTACCGCAAGCAGCCCGACAAGACCGCCGAGACCATCGATGCCGACGGGTGGCTGGCCACCGGAGACATCGCGACGATCGACGATGCCGGGAACGTGACCATCGTCGACCGCAAGAAGGAACTGATCATCAGCGAGGCGGGTAAGAACATGTCGCCGACCAACATCGAGAACGCGATGAAGGCCGCGTCCTCGCTGATCGGTCAGGCGGTGGCGATCGGTGACGGTCGGCCGTATGTCTCCGCGTTGGTCGTGCTCGACCCCGATGCGGCGGCCGCTCGAGCCAAGGCCCTGAACATCCCCGACGCCGACATCGTGCAGTTGTCGTCGCGCCAGGAGGTGGTGGACGAGGTGAGCACCGCCATCCGGACGGGTAACCAGACCCTCTCACGCGTCGAGCAGATCAAGCGTTTCACCATCGTGCCCACCGCGTGGGACCCGGGCGGGGATGAGTTGACGCCGACGATGAAGCTCCGCCGCGCACCGATCTCGACCAAGTACGCGACCGAGATCGTCGCCTTGTACGGTGACGACTCCTCGCCGGCGGTCGTCGACCTCCGCTGACCTCGTATCGGGAGAGTCGGTGACGCCTGGCCCCCGCTGCGCACAGGGATTGCCGCGCCGGATGTTTTGGCGTGAAACCGGTGGGGTACGAATGTGTCCATGACCGGGGTGCGCTGTGCATCCGGACAGGTAGATCGACATTTCGGCCCAGCAGAGGAGCCGGATAGGGGTGAACGATGGAGGACAACGGCGCAGTGACCGACGAGCTCGACATGATCGCGGATGTATCCGTGGACGCGCGCCCGCCCGTCGGACTCTCGGTTGCAGCAACCGCGGACCAGTTGGCGATAGTCCGAACAGTCGTCGAGCGTGCTCTGTTCATCGACGACTGGCTGATCGACGATGTCGCCGACGTCAAACTCGGCGTGGACGAGATCTGCTCACAGCTCATCGCCGCATCGGACGACGATTCGCGTCTGGAACTGACGCTCACGGTCGGTCCGCGCGGCGTGCTCGGCCAGATCAACGGGCATCTGCATGCTGGTGTGGACATCAGCACCGCGGGATTCGGTTGGCGCGTGGTGGAAGCGGTCACCGACGCGCAATCGGTCACCTACATCGATGCTGGTGACCGCCGACAGGCCACCATCAGATTCGCCAAGCTTCGGCGCTGACACCTGTCGAACGGCCCGTCATAGGACGACTGCCAGGCCCCGGGATTCTCTACGGCCTGGCAGTTCGATCTTGTTGTTCGTCTGCGACGGTGTTTCGTTCAGCCGGCCAGGCGATCGGCGAGAGCAGATCCGGCCTGGTCGACGGTCTCGAAGATGTCCAGATCGGTGTGGAGATGACATGCCTCGATGGGACGAGTCACGGTGCGGGGACCGACGACGCCCACCGGGATCCCGTGGCGCCCGGCGTCGGCAGCGAAGGTCGCCAGCAACGAGAGCCCCGAGGAGCCGAAGAAACCGACCTGGGACAGGTCGAGGACCACGCCTTCGGGCGAGGTACCCAGGACGCGATCGAGTGCCAGCGCGAAGTCGGCTGCGGTCTGCATGTCGATGTCGCCCGAGAAGCGTTGGACACAAAAGGAAGTGGTGAACGGCCGAGGTTCTGTCGGCCGAGGGACACCGGCGGTCGCGGTGGTCGTCGAGAACGGGGTGTGTGAAGTCGAAGCGTTGAGGCTCATGAAAGATGCTCGTTTCGCTCGAAAGGTCTCGAGTACGCGAGGCGCTCAGCGTGCCTCGCCGGTCTGCTCGAATGCAGCTTTTCACTGAACCGCTACTGTCACCGTACGGCTGTGGCGCAGTGACTACAAGGTTTGCAGGCGAGGGGACGTACGAGGGTTTGTTCAGTGACGGCTTCGGGTATCCATGGACGTTCGAAAAGATGTCACCGGTTGTGGAAGGAAAGTTCGTACGTGCCGACACCGCACCGCAGGATCACCCACAGAGTGCATCCGCGAGTTCGCGCGGGTCATCGCGCCGGATCCGTGACGAGCCTCTGGTGAGCGCACGCCGCGGCGACGACGACTACGCCGACGTGGTCGGAACACTCGCCGAGATCCGATCTGAACAAGACGCGGACCGCCGAGCTCGGCGGCGCGACGATCTCGTCGAACGCTGTCTGCCGTTGGCCGATCACGTCGCCCGTCGATTCGCGGGCCGGGGAGAGCCGTTCGACGACCTGGTTCAGGTGGCGCGGATCGGGGTGGTCAACGCCATCGACCGTTTCGACGTCGACCGTGGACCCGACTTCCTCTCATTTGCGGTCCCCACCGTGATGGGCGAGGTCCGCCGCCATTTCCGCGACAGCACGTGGTCGATGCGCGTTCCGCGTCGCGCCAAGGAGACCTCGCTGAGCATCAGCAAGGCCAGCGACGAACTCGTCCAACGCCTCGGCCGATCGCCCCGTCCGTCGGAGTTGGCGGCGCATCTCGACATGCCGGTCGACGAAGTGATCGAAGGGCTGATGGCCCGGTCCGCGTACAACGCCATGTCCATCGACGCCGAGTCGGACGCAGAGGGCGCCGGTAGGTCGGTACGCGACACCCTCGGCGAGGACGACGAGCGCATCGGGCAGGTCGAGGAGTACGTGACCTTGCGTCCGGCTCTGGAGCGTCTGCCCGAGCGCGAGCGGAGAATCCTGGAATTGCGGTTCTTCAAGTCGATGTCGCAGAGTGAGATCGCCGCCGAGATCGGCATCTCTCAGATGCACGTGTCGCGCTTGCTGTCACGCACTCTCGCGCAGCTGCGCGACGAGGTCACGCCGACGGAAGACGATTCCGCAGGTGACGGTTCCGTGCACGCGGACGCTCAGCACGCGCGCAAATAGAGCGGTTCGGGCCGGGATCGGTTGCCCGATCCCGGCCCGCGATACTCAACGAACGGCGTCAGCCGCACCCTTCTCGGTTGTCGAACCGCCATGTCCGAGATCACCAGTCGAACTCTCGAGGTGCGCCCGGACGAACCACTGGAACTTCTCCAATTCAGCGGTCTGGCCGATCAGGATGTCCTCGGTCACCGGGTCGACCTTGCCGGTCGTCTCGATCGCATTGCGGTGGGACACCACGAAACCGTCGTAGACCAGATCGAGGGCGGCGAGATGCGCCTGGACCGTGTCGCGGCCGATCGAGTAGTCATCCCACGAACGATCATGCTCGATGGCCTTGGCCGTACCGCTCGGCGAGCCGCCCAGGGTCGCAATACGTTCGGCCAGCGTGTCGGCGTACCCGCGGACGAGTTCGACCTGGGGATCGATCATCTCGTGCACGCCGATGAAGTTGGGACCCACCACATTCCAATGGATGTGCTTGAGGGTCAAGTGAAGGTCGTTCAACGCGCTCAATCGCTCCTGCAGAGCATCGATCACGGTCGTTGCATCGGAACCGGACAATCCGGGAGTTGTGAAAGCCATACGCGTCGGCTACCCGACCATCCGCACGGCGAAACGCGCGTCGATGACTCCAGGATGCCGATGGACAGCCCTAGTGCGCGCCGTTCTCGGCGAGCAGCGTCAGCCGGCGCAGGCATTCCCGCAACCGCGGAGCCATCGCGACGTGCTGGGCGCTGTCGGGAATCCACCGCATCCAGAGACTTTCGGCATGTTCGGCCATCGTCACCTGCGCGCCGTGTTCGTGCTTCTCGATGGTGAGTTCGATACGGGCCTTGCCGACCGGGGAAGCGTGCGCGGTGAGGATGAGTGATCCCGCAGATGACTCCCGAGACACGGTGATGTCGTCGAGGAGCAGCGGCCAGGTGCCCACCGAATGATGGATGCGGGAGCCGGCTTGCGGCCAGGTCTCATCGACCGACCGGATGCGCGACGCCCCGACCACCCAGGAAGAGTAGAGCCAGCCGTTCGACAGAATCGACCAGACCTTGGCCGGAGACGCTGTGGTCGTATAGGTGACGCTCGGCATCGCAAGTCCTCCTGCAGAAGTCGGGATCTCGTGGGACCGTCGGTGTGGCTCAGGGCTTGAGCATGATCTTGACCGCGCCGTCGCGCTTCTCCTGGAACATCTCGTAGGCGCCAGGGGCGTCATCGAGCGGCAGCTCATGCGTGGCAAACGAATCGACGCCCAGCGGATCGTCGTCGTCGAGCAGCGGAAGGATGTCGGGGACCCATTTCTTCACATTCGCCTGCCCCATGTGGAGTCGGATCTGCTTGTCGAACATGGTGAGCATCGGCAGGGGGTCGGCGGTGCCGCCGTACACACCGCTGAGCGAGATGGTCCCGCCGCGGCGGACGATGTCGATGGCGGAGTAGAACGCGGCGAGTCGATCCACCCCGGCCTGCTGCATCACGGGTTCGGCCACAGCGTCCGGGAGTAGACCGACGACCTGCTGCATGATCTTGTTCACCGGCGACCCATGCGCTTCCATGCCGACTGCGTCGATCACCGCGTCGGTGCCGCGACCTCCGGTGCGGGCCCGGATGACCTCGCCGATGTCGTCCACGGACTCCAGATCGATCGTCGGGATACCACGGGCTTCCAGGCGCGCACGTCGCTCGGGCACCGGGTCCACACCGATGACCTCATGACCCAGATGACTCGCGATCCGGGCCGCCATGTCACCGATCGGCCCGAGACCGAGCACGGTCACCGAGCCGCCGGTCGGTATGTCGGCGTATTGGACGGCCTGCCAGGCCGTCGGAAGCACGTCCGACAGATAGACGTATCGCGAGTCCGGTGCCCCTTCGGGCACCGTGATGTGCGTGAACTGGGCCTGGGGCACACGCAGATACTCTGCCTGCCCACCTGGGACAGACCCGTAGAGCTTGGAATAGCCGAACAGTGCCGCGCCCATGCCCTGACTCCGCACCTGCGTCGTCTCGCACTGCGTGTACAACGTCTGATCGCACATGTAGCACGATCCGCACGAGATCTGGAATGGGATGACCACGCGGTCACCGACCGACAGACCGGCGACGTCACTGCCGACCTCCTCGACGATCCCCATCGGCTCGTGCCCCAGGATGTCGCCCGCGGTCATGAACGGACCGAGAACTTCGTACAGGTGGAGGTCTGACCCGCAGATGTTCGTCGACGTCACCTTGATGACTGCGTCTGTCGAGTGTTCGATGCGCGGGTCGGGCACATCTTCGATCCGTACGTCACGCTTGCCCTGCCACGTCACTGCTCGCATCGTCTTCCTCCATTCGTGGCCGAGACGCCGACCGTCGAGCACGGTCGGAACCATCAGGCGCGGACCATGTGTTCGATGAGAGCGTGCCCGGTACCGCCCGGACCGAAACCTCGCCGATGGGCACGGTGAAAGCAGCTGTGAAGCAACTGCTTTCGGTTTCGCAAAATTGGCCCCGGTGCACCGCACGTGCTCCGGCGTTTCCGGGCCTCGGGTCGCGGGTAGTCGTCGACGATGAGTGATTCCAACCAACATCCGCCCGACGACCTCGCGTATCCCGGTGAGACCGGTGACATGACAGATCGACCCCAGGACGAGATGCGCGAATACCGCGGGCGAGAACTGTTGGCAGGCAAGACTGCTCTGATAACCGGTGGTGACTCAGGAATCGGTCGGGCAGTGGCGGTGGCGTTTGCCAAAGAAGGGGCCGACGTCGCGATCGCGTATCTCGAGGAGTCCGACGACGCACGGCACACAGTGGCACTCGTCGAGGCGACCGGCCGCCGCGCAGCCGCCTACGCGGGCGATCTCGCCGATTCCGAGCACGCCGCGGGGATCGTGCGGCGCACCGTCACCGATCTGGGTGATCTCGACGTACTCGTGAACAACATCGCGTTCCAGAATCCCGTCGACGACTTCCTCGAGCTCACCCCAGAGCAATGGCGACGCACATTCGACGTCAACATCGACAGCTTCTTCCACACCACGCGCGCGGCGGTGCCGCATCTCACCGGCGGAGGAGCGATCGTCAACACGGGATCGATCAACGGGTTGCGCGGCAACAAGCAGCTGATCGATTATTCGGCGACGAAAGGTGCGGTCACCGCGCTGACCTACTCGCTCGCACAATCGTTGCTGGAGCGTCGGATCCGGGTCAACTGTGTGGCGCCGGGCCCCGTGTGGACACCGCTGATCCCGGCAACCATGCCGCCGGACAAAGTCGCCGACTTCGGTGCGCAGGTGCCGTTCGGCCGAGCTGCGCAGCCAGATGAGATCGCTCCCTCATACGTCTTCTTCGCCGCGGACGAGCTGTCGTCGTATTACTCGGGCGAGGTGCTGGCGCCGATCGGCGGCGAGACGTTGCCCGGTTGACGTGGTCACGGCGAAGCCGTCGCACCGCCACCCTCATGGGCGGTGCGACGGTGTCATGGGCACCTCGGATGCCGATCGATCAGGAGTACGCGGGGTATCCGGAGGCGCGCAGCAGTCCGGCCAGATGAGCGGCATTACGTGCAGCGTTCGCCGTGGTGGTTGCCACCGCGGAGGGGACGGTCTCCAGGTCGAGGTAGTCGCGTCCGCCCATCGCCTCGTCATTCAGTACGTCGACCCTTGCGCGGGGATGGTGAAGCCGATGTCGGTGAGACCGCCGAACACATCGGCGATGATCTTGTGTGCGCCATCCTCGTTGCCCACCACAGCCACCATGCCCACCTTCCCGAGCGACGACGGCCTTCCTGCATCGTCCGTCTCGGAGATCTCTGCATCGAGACGTTCGAGGACGCGCTGAGTCACGCTGGACGGGTGACCCAGCCACGTCGGCGTCGAGATCAGCAGGATGTCAGCGGCGAGAACCTTGTCGAGGATGACCGGCCACTGGTCGCCGTCGCCCATGTCGCGTTCGACACTAGGACGGATGTCGTGGTCCACCGCACGGACGATCTCTCCGCCCACGCCGTGTTCCGACAACGCGTCCAGAGTCTGACGAGCGATGAGTTCACTGCTCGACTCCGCGGGTGTGGGCTTGAGTGTGCAGACGATTGCCAGTGCTGAAGTCATGGTTGTCGGGTACCCAACCGACTGCAGGACAGTCATGGATGCGTGAGAACGTGGCCCCCTGCACAATTCGTCACGGAGTCGGCAACGGGCGCGTCGCAGGCCCTTCCAGGACCTCGCCCCGGCGATCGAAGCGCGAGCCGTGCAGCGGGCAGTCCCAGGTGTGTTCGGCGTCGTTCCAGCGGAGTGCCCCCAACAGGTGTGTGCACACCGGGACGACGGATGTCGTCTCCCCGTCGACGGTGCATGTGCCCCGTGGTCGCAGCCCGTGTCGACCGACGACTCCGTGGCCCTCGGCGGGGTTCGGGTCCGACGGGCGCACCAGCTGGGTGTAGCCGGCGAACAGTTGCACGCCGACCTGTGTGTTGGCGCGGGCAGCGGACGGCAGTGAGAACAACTCCGAGTTGCGCCATGGTCGGAACGGCTCAGCCCATTCCTGGTGGCCTCCGAGAAGCCGTCCGGCGAGCGCGAGCGCTGCGGCCACACCATTGCTCAGCCCCCATTTGGCGAAACCGGTGGCGACGAGAAGCCGTTCGGTGCCCGGCAGGAGGCGACCGACGTAGGGGAGTTGGTCGAATGACTCGTAGTCCTGAGCCGACCATCGGGCGACACGACGCGCGCCCGGGAACCATCGGTCCGTCCAACCCAGCATCTCGTCGACATGCTGCTGCTCGGACCGGGCCCGGCCGACCTCGTGGCCGAATCCTCCGACGAGCAAGAGGTCGCCGGGGCCGTCGCGTCGCGGCACCGTGCGCAGAGAGACCGATGGTTCATCGGCGCCCAGGTACATCTGCCGAGGGATTTCTCCGTCGACCTCGAAGGCCGCCGCATACGACCGCATCGCGTGGACGCGTGCGAAGTATCCACCGCGATCGAGAACTGGTGTCCCCGTCGCGAGCACGACGGACTCCGTGGAGAGCGTGCCGTTGTCGGTGTGCACCAGCTGACGGTTGCGGTCGGAACTCACCCGCCGCACACGCACACCTTCGATGATCTGCCCACCGTGCGAACGGATCTCATCGGCCAGCGCGCGCAGCACAGGCATCGGATCGATCTGCAGTTGCTCGTCGAGGTGCACGGCTGCACGGACCGGGAACGGCAGTTCTGGGCAGTCCGCGCGGTGGGTCGGCAGACCTGCATCACGTGCGATCTCGTGTTCTTTCACCACTTGTTTCGCGCCGGACTCGGACTCGGCGAAGGTGATCGCGGTCCGTACCTGGACATCGATGTCGTGCCGGGCACAGAAGTGTCGAAGCCACGCCTGCCCCTCCGCGTTCGCCTCGACGTAGGAACGGATCGTTTCTGCGCCCGTGGTGCCTGGCGATGGAGGACAGGCGGGTGCCCTGCAACAACGAGACCTTTCCCGTCGTGTTGCCGGTCGCTCCCGCCCCCAGGTGCCGGGCTTCGATGACCGTCACACTCCGTCGTGCGCGCGCCAACAGCAATGCGGTGGTGAGGCCCGTCAGACCGCCACCAACCACCACGTGGTCGGTCGTCTGGCTGTCGAACTCCGGCGATCCGTCGACCGGATGGACTTCGGTCGCATCATCGACGTTCGTCCAGAGGGAGACCATGGTCGGCGGATGCCCCCGGCGCGCGACGACCAAACGCCCGGCGCATCACGCCTCCGGACCTGGCTTCGCCGGCCACCAGATCCGGTCCCCGATGACCGTCATCGCGGCGGGCACCAGAATGGAGCGCACAAGGGCGATGTCCAGCAGGAGTCCGACCCCGATGGTGAAGCCGATCTGGACCAGGTTCAGGACCGTTCCGCTCATGAGCGCGAACATGGTGAGGGCGAACACGATCCCGGCGGTGGTGATGACCCCGCCCGTGCTGCCGAACCCGCGGATGATTCCGCGCACCATGCCACCGTTCGCCGACTCCTCCCGTATTCGGGAGGCGAACAGCATCGAGTAGTCGGCGCCCACGGCGATGAGGGCCATGAACGACACGGGGATCACCGACCAGTCGAGGGGGAAGCCGATGATGTGCTGCCACACGAGCACGCTCACGCCGACGGCCGAGGCGAACGACAGGATCACCGCGGCGACGAGGACGACGGGAGCGAGGATGCTGCGCAGCAGAACCATCAGGATGAGCAGGACCGCGATCACCGCGACGGTGGCGAACACCAGGAAGTCGCGGACGACCTGGTCGGACATGTCGGCCGACAGCGACGCCAGTCCGCTGGTCGACACCTCGGCGTCCTCGAGACCGGTGCCCTGCAGTGCCCGCTTCGCCACCTCGGGTAGCCGCCGACTGGTCTCGAGCGCCTCGGTCCCGTACGGGTTGACGCTCCAGGTGACCAGCATGCGCGCGGTGTGTCCGTCCGGTGAGATGAGCAGCTTGCTGCCCTCGACGAACCGTTTGTCGGTCAGCGCATCCTTCGGCAGGTAGAAACCGGCGCCCGGGCCCGACCGCGTCGAGGCGCTCATCGTCGTCAGATAGTCCGATGCCTGCTTCAGTCCGGCCTGCAGGCGCGCGGTGAGTGCCACCGTGGTGTCGGTGCCAGCTTTCACCTGGCGGAGTCCGTCAGAGAGTTGCGCCATCCCGGTGGACAGTTCGCCGACACCGGATGTCAGACGCCGGAGATCCGCGCGCACCTGGTCGGGTGAACGGCCGCCCATCTGCGCGAGCAGTCGGTCCACGGTGTCGAGTGCACGACGCACCTGTGGCAGTGTCGCGGTGAGCCGGTCCACGATCTCGGGCGCGACCCCGGCGAGCGCGTCGACATCACGGATTGCCGTCGATGCGCGTCCGCCCACGAGTCGATCGAGTTGGGCGAAAGCCGCTCGTGCGGCGAGGCATCCGGGGTCGGTGCGACATCCGGGGGGAGGTGTGGGAGAGGTGAGGGGGCCGAAGACGGCGGTGACGCGTCGGACGGCTGCCGACGTCTCGCGGTCTCGGCGGTCGATTGCCGCCACGACCGCCTCCGTGCTCGCCAGTGACGATCGGATCGAGGGCAGCGAGCCGGCGAGCGATCGCGAATCGTCGCCGGTACTCGCGGCGACGATCTTCTCGACCACCGTCAATCCGTCGAGGACGGAGTCGGCCATGGTGACGACCTGTCGGGTCCCGTCGACCAGCTCGGGCATGCGCGCCGCAGCAGAATCCGCGCCCTCACCCAACTGTGTGACACCCGATGCGAGTCTCCGGAGTTCCGGTGCGGCATCGGACATCTGACGATGGGCGTCGCCGAGTTGGCTGCCTACGACACCCGTCTGATATCCGGTGGCCGCTTCTTTGATCGGCGATCCGTCGGGACGGGTGATCGAACGGACGCGTGCGACCTGGGGGAGGTCTGCGACGGCGCGCGCCGCCAGCTCCATGGCGGCCAGGTCGGTGGTGGATCGTAGATCGTGGTCGCTGCGAATGGTGAGGTACTCGGGCGCGATCTCGTTGTCGCCGTAATGCTTTGACACGGCGTCGTAACCGCGGGTCGAGTCGGTGTCGTAGATCGGCATCGCCGACTCGTCCCAATTCATCTCGAAGGTGACCGCGATCAGCGACGTGCCGATCAGAAAGGCCAGGGCTGCGGCGGTGTAGACACCCGCTCGTCGCACGATGCGTGCACCGCGTCGTCGCCACGCGTTCTCGGTGTCGCGGCGAGGCTCGGCCCATCCGCGGCGACCGGCGAGTGACAGCAGTGCGGGTGGCAGGGTGAGTGCCAGCGCGAGGGTCACGAGGACGGCGATAGCAGTCGGCGGGCCTGCGGTCGTGAACATGCCGATCTTGGTGAACGCCATCGATGCACAGGCTGCTGCGATGGTCAGTGCCGATGCGATGAGGATCGGGCCGGTCCGCCCGGATGCATGGGCGACCGCCTCACCGACCGGGGATCCTCGCCGTCGGGCCTCGTGATAACTCGCGACCGTGAAGATCGCGTAGTCCGTCCCGGCGCCCAACACCAGTGCGGTCATGATCGCGACGGTGAAGTTCGAGACCGACAGGACGTCGGTTCCGCCCAGTACCGAGATGATCGGGCGCACGACGCCGAGCGTCAGGCCGATGGCGATGAGCGGTATCAGGGCGGTGACCACGTCTCGATACGCCGCGAACAGCAGGAGCGTGATCAGCAGGATCGAGACCCCGGTGATGATGAGCAGCGAGACGTCGATGGCGGAGAACAGATCCGAGAGCGTGGCGGTGGGGCCGCTGTAATGGACCTCCAGACCATCCGGTTTCGGGATCGAGTCGATGTGGTCGCGGATGGCGACGGTGCTGTGGTGGGCACGTGTCGACCCCACCGATCCCTCGGAGGCCACCAGCAGGTTCACTGCCTTGCGGTCGGGGCTCAGTGCGATGTCCCTGGTGACCGGGTTGCTGTAGGTGTCGAGAACGTAGGCGACATCCTGTTTGTCGTCGATGAGTTTGCCGATGAGCGTTCGGTAATAGGCATCGTCGGCCGGACCGATGCCCTTCTCGTTGACCAGGACCACGCTGCTCACTGCGTTCGATGCCGGGACATCGAAGTCTGCCGACATTCGCTCGAGCGCGATGTTGGCCGGTAGGTCTCGCGGCAGGAAGTCGGCCGAGTTCGCCGACACCGTGCTCTCCAACTGCGGGATGGTGACGTTGAGGACGCCCGCGACCAGCACCCAGAAGCCGACGACCCACCAGGCGTGCCGATGAGTCCAGCCGCCCACCCTGACGAGCGTCCGACTACTGCCGTGCGCCATGTTGCCCCCTCGACCGCGGCGGCATCCGGCGCGGGTATGTATGCCTACATAGATGATATGGGTGGCGACGGTAGCCGTAACCGCGGGTACCAGTCAACAGTCGTTGTCACGTTTAGCGCGGAGGCATCGCTACGCCATGGGTGGTGTCGGCACCCGCGACGGCGCGACGAACCGTTGAGCTGGCGGTGTTTGTGCTCGCCGATCACGGGTAGATCTGAGTGGCCGCAGCGTCCCGGTATCAGTAGTGAAGCGACGGATCGATGGGAGGCATGTGTCCGGTTCGAGCACCGATGTCTCGGTCGAACTCACCGTGTGTGCATCAGCCCCACGGCTGTCGCTGGTGCGTCAGGTGGTCGGTGACGTGGCTGCCGCAACGGGTTTCGACCCCATCGACGCGATCGACCTCACCGTTGCCGTCGACGCGATCTGCGCGCTGGTGATGTCTTGTTCCGCCGAGACGCATGAGCTCCGCTGCGTGGTGAACGCTCGCAGTCGAGGCGCCGACGTCCACGTGACCGGGCGGTTGGCCGAGCGACTCCGATTGCCCGAGGACGACTTCGCCTGGCGGACCGCACGGGCGATGGTCGACGACGTGCAGGTGTCGACATCCGATGATCACGTGGCGGTGACATGCCGAAAGACCAGGTCCCTCAGGTGATGTCGGCTCCGCTCACGACCCCGTCCGTGCTCCTGCTCCGCGATTGCCGGGAAGGATATGGTTCGGGCTCTTCGACCAGGACGACGTGTCGACATCTGAGCGGGTCTTCGACGGACAGACACCGGACATCATCGCTTCGACGATCATCGAGGCGATGCGGATCCTGATCGATCGGGTGTCGGTCGCCGACTGAGATACCTCGATGGGTCATGCTCGACAGAAGCGGCCGCCGCGTCGGGGGATCGGTGCTCTTCGTGGCTATTGGCCCGTGTCGCGACGGTGTAATCTTCAACCCGACGTTCGGACTATGGAGGACGAGATGGTGCAGCCACGACCGCAGCAGTCGGTCGGGGCTGTGTACAGCATCTCGGTCGCAGCGGAGCGCTCCGGCGTCGGTCTGCAGACTCTGCGCTTGTACGAACGCCGTGGCCTTCTTCTGCCGGCTCGCACGCAGGGAGGCACTCGACGCTACAGCGAGGACGATCTCTTGCGACTGGGGCGGATCACCCGCCTGGTCCGGGACGGTGTGAATCTCGCTGCGGTCGGACTGATCCTCCAGCTCGAGGACGAGAACGCGAACCTGCGCCTGCGGCTCGACGGTGGGGACGTCCACGCTGCGGTCTCCACCTAGTTCGGTCGCGCTCGGCCCCGTCTGTCATCGCGTGCAGCCGACCCGTCCAGACATCCGTCAGCGGACGTCGTCCCGCGAGGGCGTCATCCCGAGATCGTCGTCGGGAACCTCCGCGATCGCCGCGTCGTAGGCGTCTATCAGCCATGCCGATGTCGCTTCGGCGATGACGGAATCCGCAGCACCATCGGACTTCTGGTTGATCGTCACGTGCCATCGCGTCCACTGGTCCGAGTCGGTGCGCCCGTGGGCGTCGACAACGGCGAGAAGGTAGCGGCTGTACTCGAATTCCACTCGGACGGCTGTGTCGTCACCGAGGGGCACGATCGAGGTCGGGCGGCCGGTCACCACGGACAGGGCATTGCGGGCATCGGCGTACAGCGAGGCATCAGGGGTGCGACACACGGGAGCGGATCTCGTTTCTGACACGGCGATGAGCTGCCATCACCACGAACGTGGATGCGCCAGACCCCTTGCTCGGTCCCGGACTCGGTACAGATTACGACATGGTTGCGTAGATCTGTGCGAGGGGTGGCTCCCGATGGCGGGCGTGTTCGACCTCACCGCCGTCGAGAACCCCTGTGAACGTTTGTGTCTGGGGATGGCGGGAAGCCGATCGGGAGCCAGTTGTGTTCGGATCGTGTCGATCCGACGGCGAACAGGAGGTTCTCATGACCGAGCAACCGCGCGATGTGGACCAGACCGACGTGTCAGAGCTCGTCGACGACCTCGAGCGTCGCCACGTCAGTACACCTGACACCGGGGCGGACCATGTGACCGACCCGAGTTCGGACTCCCGACGTCAGGCCGACGGCACTGCGGACGACGACGCCGAGACGGACGAGCCGCCGGACTGAGGTCGGGCCGCCGGCGGTGTCGAGCAGTCGTGTCGGCTGTTGTCGGCGCGTCCGGGTTGATTTGAGCGACGTCCCCCGGTACATAAAATCTATTGCTGATGGCATAGATTCAGGGGGTGCGTGGAGAGGTGACGGCGGTCCACTGTGAGGCCGACAGACGGAAGAGTCGGTCGACCTCCCGGCTCAGGTGCGGGCGATGACGGCTGATGCCGACGCTTCCTTCGTGATCCGGTTGGCCGCAGAACTCACCGCCATGCCGATCGACTCGACCTCGCTCGACGACGTCCTCCTCGCCGTGGTCGACATCGTCGCTCGACGATTCGACTCCGCCCGCGCTGTCGAACTCGCGGTCTTCGCGGTTCACGGTGACGACGTGGCCACGGCGAGGTTCGGTGAACCCACCCTCGCCGACGGCCTAGTGGACCCGGCAGGCGAGGTTGCTTCTGTAGTGGTCGAGAACGTCGACCTCGGTGACAAGGGCAGCGTTCGTTGGACGATGTGGACGACCGAGGCTGATGACGTATCGGGCCGGCTGTTCGGGATCGTGGCGAACCAGACGGCGCCGACGGTGCAAGCAGCCGTCGAGATGGCTCAGATGCGCCGCGCATTGAACACACGCGACCTCATCGGGCAGGCCAAAGGCATGCTGATGGAACGCTACGACGTCGACGCTGATGAGGCATTCGCACTCGTGACCAGGCTGTCGCAGGAGTCCAACACCAAGGTCGCCGAGGTGGCCAGGCTGATCGTCGAGGCAGGACCACAGGGCTGATCGCGCCGATCAGATGATCGGACCGACATCTCGTGCCACGATGCGGTCGAGGGCCCGCTCGGCGACGGCCGCAATCGTCATCGACGGGTTGCAGGCTGCTGTGGTACCGGGGATCAGTGCGCCGTCGAGGACGTACAGCCCACGATGTCCCGACACCCGGCCCTCCAGGTCGCACACCGATCCCATGTTCGCGCCACCCAGTGCATGCCAGGTGGACGGCACGAGTTCGTTGGTGTCGGTAAGGATGCCGCGCGGGCCGGCGATGCGATGTGCGGCGGGGTCGATGTGGCGCTGTTGGATTCGGGAGTCGCCGTCGGCGGGCCAGCGCAGTACCGCTTCGCCTCGAGAACGGTCGAAGACCCATCGACCGCGGCTGGTGCTGACGCCGTAGCCGACCATCATCGTGGTGCGCGCATCGACACCCATGGGAGGTAGCGAGGCCTGGATGATGGTGTGTGCCGTTGCGGGGTCATCCCAGTTGAGGCTCCCGTAGACCACCGGACCGCCCTGGGTGGCACCGAACGATTCATCGGGGTTGGTCCAGGTGTAGATACGGTCGGCGTTGGTGCCCCAGCCGGTTCCGACGCCGTCGGGTAGATCCGGGATGCTGCCGGTGGCGTCGGCCTTGACCAACAGTCTGGTGGTGTTCGGGCTGCCCGCGGCCAGGATGACGGTGCCGGTGGAGATCACCGTGTGGCCGACGACTCGTCCCGTCGTGTCGATCCGGTCGGCGCGAACGCGCCACCGGCCCTTGGCGATCTGCTCCACGGCGGTCACGTTGTGCTGGGTACGGATGGTCACGCGGCCCGTTGCCTGCGCGGCGGCGAGATAGGTGACGTCGACCGAGTGTTTGCCCCCGTTGTTCACCCCGATGGCGCTGTCTCCGTTCGTATACGAGGGCGCCATCTCCCCGCGGAGCTCTCGGACGGCGTACGACCAGTCGATCGGCATCGGGATCTTCGACACCGGGAGTCCGGCACGTCGGGCGTTACGCGCGAAGATCCGCGGAGCTCGATACGGCGCGCTCCGGATCAGTTCGTCGGGGGCTGTGGCGAGCCGCAGCATCCGGGCCACGCGGGGATAGTGCACGCGGTTCATCGTCTGCCAGTCGAGTGCCTCGGGGAGATGTGCGTTGAACACGTGTTCCGCGGGCTGGAGCGACATCCCTTGATAGACCAGTGATCCGCCACCGAGTCCGGCAGCGCAGACCGCGGTCATGTTGTCGCCGACCACGGCTTCGAACAAGCCGACGTAGGGGTCCACGGACACACGCCGACCGAAGAGTTGCGGGAACGACGCGTACCAGAGCGCGCGTTTGTCGGGGGCGGCGGCGTGGGGGAATGTGGTCGCGTTCGGGCCGGTCGCCCAGCGGCGGCCACGCTCGAGCACGAGGACCGGGACTCCCGCCTGCGCGAGTCGCAGCGCCGACACCCCGCCGCCGAATCCCGACCCGATCACCACCACCCGATGCTCCTCGTGTGTGGTCCGGATGCGCGCGGGGGCGGCACCGGCGTGTGGTCCGCCGAGTGTCCCGGCGGCCCCGGCAGCGGCCAGGCCTGCCGATCCGGCCAGGAACGTTCGTCGTCGGACAGCAGTCACGTGATCTCCCTCGGTCATGATGACGATGCGGGCAGCGCGAACCGACACCAGTCGCCGAGCTGTGCGCTCGGTGTGGAAGAGATGGTGTGCAGAACTGTCGGTCGGACAGGTGCGGTCGTGCTGCCGAGATGATCTGCGTGATCTGTGTCGAGCAGTCAGGTGAAGGTGGTGCTGATCACGCGCTCGCTCAAACTAGACACTCAGGCGGTCAAGTGTCAAGGGGCGTGCTTCGGTGCTGTGCCTGCCTGCAGCGACTCGGCTGCGTGTCGTGGCGGTGGTCCAGAGCGGGGTGTCAGCGCGGGATCTCTCAGCGCAGGGTCTCAGCGCGATGGGTCGATCGCAGGACGCAACCAGCGCGCCAGGAACGTGCGGAGGTCGGCGTCGGTGTGCACCATGACATCGTCGTAGAACACGACCGACATGGCGATGCGAACCACGAACTGCACGATCGCATCTCGGTCCGCATGCAGGTCAGGTCGTCGCTCGAACACGGGCGCTAGCAGGTCTGCGGTGAAGGGGGAGGCGCGGCTGATCGTGTCGGGATCGAAGATCGGGTTCGCTTCGTCCTCGGACCGGAGCAGGACGCTGAGAACCGCATGCTCGCGCACCGCCGCTCGGCCGGCCACGATGAGCTCGATGACGTAGTCGAGGTCGCTGTCGGCCTCTTCGAGTCGGGTGCGCAACTCACCGAGGAGCGCCACCGAGAAATGACCGAGGGACTGGGACACGAGGTCTTCGCGCGTCCCGAAGTTGCTGTAGATGGTCTGTCGGGACACCTGCGCGGTGTCGGCGACAGCGGCGATCGTCACGGACCCGAACCCGCGCTCGCCGATGAGATCCAGCGTGGCGTCGATGATCTTCTGTCGGGACCGCATCGTGTGGGTGTTGCCTCTCGGGAACGGCGACCTGGTGTGGCCGCCGTTCCCAGCATCTCACGCGCGAGGCGCGTCGAGTGCGAAGCCGACCTTGACGGTGACCTGGAAGTGCGCCACCGCACCGTTCTCGATGTGGCCGCGTGTCTCGACCACCTCGAACCAGTCCAGGTTGTTGAGCGTCTCGTTGGCCCGTGCGATCGCCTTGCGGATGGCGTCGTCGGTGCTCTCGGTCGAGGTCCCGACGATCTCGGTGACCCGGTAGATCTTGTCGCTCATGACTTCTCCCATCGTTTGACTGTCCTCTGTGTCTACCAGCAACCGCGGTCTCGGACGGCCGTTGTGCGCGCGGCGGTCGGAACAGGTGAAGTCGGTTTCGGGCGGGTGGCGCCGGCGGCGGTGGCAGAGGTGGACGACGCACCTAGTATTCGGTGGTGGCGAAGTTCCCTGTCGAAGTCGCGGCCGACGAACGGTGCCCGTACACGTCCGGCCTGACCCACGGTGAGTGCTGTCGACCGTTCCTGATCAGCGAACGTGCGGCGCCGACAGCCCGGGCTCTCATGCGATCACGGTTCACGGCCTTCGCGATCGGCGACGCGTCGTATCTCCGCGAGACCTGGCATGCCGACACCCGGCCGGATCGGATAGACCTCGACCCGTCGATGCGCTGGTATCGACTCGACATCGAATCCGCAAGTGGCGGAACTCCGTTCGAGCGCACCGGTGAGGTCGTCTTCACCGCACACTATCGCGTCGACGGTACGCGGGGCACACTCCACGAGCGCAGTCGGTTCGTCCGGGACGCCGGCCGCTGGTACTACGTCGACGGCGACGTCCACTCGACCTGAGGCCGAGAGGGCGTCCGCTGCGTCAGCGTGCCGCGGGCTCGGTGTCGGCGTTGCCGGACTGCCGTGACGACCAGTTCTGCGTCCACTTGTAGAGTCCGGCGATCGTCGCGACGAACAGTACGACGCCGAGGATCTCCGACCAGTTCTCCCATCCGTCGCCGATGAACGGCAGCGCGAGGACGGTGTCTTTACCGGATGACGCGACGATCGCCGCGAAGATGACGTTCCACAGGCTCTCGCCGACGATGAGGCCGGTCGCGAGGAGCACACCCATCCGCTTCTTCCGGTCGACGTTCTTCCCCGACTTCTCGGCCCAGCTGTCGTACCACCGTCCGATGAACGCACCGATCGGGATGATGAGCGTGACCGACATCGGCAGGTACATGCCCATTCCCACCGCCAGCGGAGGCACCCGCAGCTTGGTGGTGGTGCGCGTGAGCACCTCGTCCACGACGATCACCACGGCGCCGATGAGGACGCCGAGGCCGATGAGGCCCCAGTCGAGGTCGCCGCCGAACACTCCCTCCGCGAGCGACGAGATGAGACCGGCCTGCGGCGCGGGCAGGGCGTCCTCGCCGGCCCCCGGAGCTCCGACGAATCCGAAGGCGGTCTGCATCAGCTGCAGCACCGGCGGGATGATGGCCGAACCGAAGATGACGCCGATGATCAAGGCGACCTGCTGTTTCCATGGTGTGGCACCGACCAGCTGGCCGGTCTTCAGATCCTGCAGGTTGTCGTTGGAGATGGTCGCGACGCCGAACACGATCGCCGCGGTGAACAACGTGTACGCGACCAGCGCCGCGGACTGGGTGGTGTCGGCCGAGCCGAAGGTGATCTTGATCAGGACGGCAGCTACCAGCACCACGACGATGCCGACACCGGAGATGGGGCTGTTCGACGATCCGATCAACCCGGCCATGTAGCCGCACACGGACGCGACCACGAGGCCGATGACGAAGACGAACACGACGCTGACCGTGATGATGCCGGCGGCACTGCCGCCGAGCGCGGTGCCGGATGCGAAGTCCCACAGCATGAACCCGATCGGGATGAGTGCGGCGAGGATCACGCCGCCCACGATCGTCACGGGCAGGTCCTGCTCGGTCAGGTCCACCTTCTGTCCCTGTCGCCGAGCGCGGGTGGACACGATCGCATCTTTGATGCCCCGGACGATCGGGACGATGATCTTGACCAGCGTCCACACCGCGGCGATGGCGATCGCGCCGGCGCCGATGAAACGGACGTCGTTGGCGAAGGTCGTACTCACGACGTCCTCGATCGAACCGACCGAAGGCAGGTCGCCCCAGGTCTCGATCGGCAGCAGCACGAAGTACGAGATGACCAGGCCGATCAACATCGAGATACCGACGGTGATACCGACGAGGTGGCCCACACCGATCAACGAGAAGAGGAGTCCGGCGCCGAACATCGATCCGCCGGAGCCGATCCGGAAGGTCCCCGAGATCGTGCCTGCGATGAGCTTGGTCTGCGTCAGGATCGAGAAGATCGCGGAGACCACACTGCCGACGAGGATGACGCGGAGTCCGCGCTTGTTCTCCTCGGCACCCTCTGCGGTGTCGCCGACCTTGAGCACCTCCGCCGCCGCGGCGCCCTCGGGATAGGGGAGATCCGACCCGGTGACCAGTGCGCGCCGCAACGGGATCGAGTACATGACACCGAGGATTCCGCCGATCAGGCAGACGGCGACCGTCGTCCAGTAGGGGAATCCGGTCCACCAGCCGATCATGATCAGACCGGGCAGCACGAAGATGATCGCCGACAGCGTCCCGGCGGCCGAGGCGATGGTCTGGACGATGTTGTTCTCGATGATCGAGTGGTTCGCGAAGTATCTCAGCAACGCCATCGAGATCACGGCGGCCGGGATCGCGGTCGCGAAGGTCAGACCCACCTTGAGGCCGAGGTACACGTTGGCCGCGGTGAATACGAGGGTGATCAACCCGCCGAGGACGATGCCCCGGATGGTCAACTCCTTCAAACCCTTGTTGGCGGCAGCCGTCGCTGTCGAACCTGGTGTGGACACGGTGTGACCTCTACTTCCGAAGGTCGGCATTGTGGACTGAGAGACAACTCTAGGAGCGGGGTGGGTGGTTCGCAGGTATTCGCATGCGGTCGGCGATGCAGGTGTGGCGCGCCTTGTCCGGAATGTCGGAAACGCTGTCGGCGGAATCGGTGACGACCCCAGTAGGGTCGTCGGAGTGATCGACATCAGGACCCAGCGTGTGGCCGACGGCTGCCCGGATCGGTGGCAGGTCGCCGCACACGGCGACGTCGACGTCGGGCAGATCGTCGTGTGTTCACCACCGGTGTGCACACCCCGATCGATCGGGTCCGGCCGAACTCGTCGCTCATGATCACCGGCGTCGTCATCGCGGTCATCGGATCGATCGCCTTCGCCGCGGCGTCGGTGCTTCAGGCTCTGGGTGCCGATCGCGTCGCCCAGCGCGCAGCGGTCCGCGAGGAGCGCCGACGATCGTCGAAGGCGCACCCGTCGTTGCGGTCGACGGTCGCGACGATGCTCACGGTTCCGTTCCTGATCGGATTCGTGTTCGACATCGTCGGATTCATCGCGACGATCCTGTCGGCGCGGCTCATCCCGCTGTTCCTCTCACAGACGATCATCTCGGCACGACTGGTGGCGACCGCTCTGCTGGCCCTGGTGGTGTTGCACGTATCGCTGACCATGCGCGACTGGTTGGCGGGCGCGGTGGTCATCGCCTCGCTGGTCCTGCTGGCGGTGTCGGCCGGTCGCGAAGGGGTCGACGACGAGCGCTGGCTCCACTGGGCGGTGTTGGTCGCCGGACCCGCGCTGTTCGCGGTCGGCATCGTGGTCATGCGGGTCGTGCACCGACATCTCGCGGCCGCGACCGGATTGATCGCCGGCGCGATCTTCGGTGTCATGGCCATTGCGTCGCGCATCCTCGACGGCGTCGAGCCGCTCCGAGTGGGCGTGTTGTTCACCGATCCGGCGCTCTACGCGCTGTTGATCAGCGGCATCCTCGGCTTCTATTTGTTCACCGTTGCCCTGCAGACCGGCTCGGTCAACGGTGCGGCCGCCGCCCTGGTTGTTGGGCAGACGGTACTGCCGGGGATGGTCGGGATATGGCTGCTGGGCGATGTCACGCGGGCCGGATGGGGCCCGGTCGCCTTCGTGGCGTTCGCGGCCGCCATCCTCGGCGGCATCGTGCTCGCGTCCTCAGGGGCGGTCACCGCGGTCGAGAAGGCCGATCTCACGAACATGCCGACCGGGTTCGGCCGGCGGGCGGAGCCGGCGGCTTCGTCGGCCACCCCCGAATCTCACTGACCTGACCGAACCCGTCTGCGAGCGAAGCTCTGCTAGCCGACAAGAGTGTCCCTCGCGGAATGCGCAGCACTCGTTCGCGCCCGGGTTTGGGTGACCCGACACCGGGCTACCGAGTGGACATGCGGTTCGACCTGCCGACGCACCTTCGGCTCCGACAGGGGATGCCGACCGTCGATCTCGTCGTCGACGCCGCGCCCGCTGCGGCGTGGGAGGTGCTCACCGATCTGGACGCCTGGCCCGAATGGGGCCCGACGGTTGTCGGCGCAACTCTGGACGGTCCGGGGTCGCTGGCGCTCGGTGCCCGCGGGACGGTGCGCACCGCGGTCGGCATAGCCCTTCCGTTCGAGATCTCCGAGTTCGTCGACGGACGATCGTGGGCCTGGCGGGTGGGCGGCGTGTCGGCGACCCGCCACGAAGTGTTCCCCCACGATCACGGATGTGTGGTGAGCTTTGGTGTCCCCCTGTGGGCACCGGCGTACCTGGGCGTCATGGCGATCGCCCTCGGCCGCGTCGCGCGGATGTCCGCGCGTCGTGACGCCTGAACGACGAAAGGCGGGCGGCGCGACGTGGCCACACCTCAGACGAGAACGTCCGCGGGGCCGGTGGTGGCGGTCGCCATCCTCGCGTCCTTCGTCGCATTCCTCGACGGCTCGGTGGTCAACCTCGCGCTCCCGGCCATCTCGTCCGACCTCGGTGGAGGTTTGGCGACCCAACAGTGGGTCGTGGACGCCTACCTGCTCGCCCTGGGCGCCCTGATCCTCGTCGCGGGGTCCGTCTCGGATGCCTTCGGAAGGCTGCCCGTGCTGCGTGTCGGACTGGTGGTGTTCGGCCTGGCATCGGTTGCGTGTGCGGCCGCACCCACCGACCTCACCCTCATCGCCGCCCGTGGGCTGCAGGGCGTCGGAGCCGCGCTGCTGGTGCCCAGTTCCCTCGCCCTGATCAACGCGGCCGTATCGCCCGACGACCAACCGAAGGCGATCGGCACCTGGACCGCGTGGACCGGCACGGCGTTTGTCATCGGGCCACTGCTGGGCGGAGTGCTGGTCGATGCGCTCAACTGGCGATGGATCTTCGCGGTCAACGTCATCCCGGTCGTCGTGACCCTGTGGCTCGCCACGCGGGTGACCGAACCGGCCCACGGCGGCGGCCGGTCGCGCATCGACGTACCCGGCGCCGTCCTGGCCGCGGTCGGCCTGGCCGGAACCGTGTACGCGTTGATCGAACAGCAGCGGCTCGGACTGTCCGATCCGGCAGTACTCGTCGCCCTGATCGCGGGGGTGGCCTGCCTCGGCGTGCTGGCCTGGCGCGAGACCCATACCGATCATCCGATGATCCCGGTCGCGATGTTCCGCATCCGCAACTTCGGGGTCGGCAATCTCGCCACCGTGTTCGTCTACGCGGGGGTCTCGATGGGCACCCTGGTGACCGCGCTGTACCTCCAGGAGGTCGCCGGACTGTCGGCGCTGCTCGCGGGTGTGGCGACGCTTCCGGTGCCGGTGTTGTCGTTCTTCATCGCGCGTCCGGTGGGTGCGTTGTCCGCACGCTTCGGGCCGAGACTGTTCATGGCCCTCGGGCCGATGGTCGCGGGAATCGGATTCCTGCTGATGCTCACCACCGGAGAACAGCTCGCGTTCTGGTGGCAGATGCTGCCCGGTCTGATCGTCTTCGGTGTGGGGCTGGCGATCACGGTGACTCCGCTGACGTCGGCGATCCTCGGTGCGGTGGACCGTGATCAGAGCGGGATCGGTTCGGCCATCAACAACGCCGTCTCCCGCATCGCCGGGCTGGTGGCGATCGCCTGCACGGGGATCGTCGTCGGCGGTGTGCTGGACACCTCGGCCTTCCATCGCACAGCGCTGGTTACCGCGGTGCTGTTCATCCTCGGCGGTGTCGTCGCCGCGGTCGGCATCCGAAACTCCGACCATCGCGACGACCGAGTGGCCCCGGACACGGCGGCCAAGTGCTTCGACCGTGCTGGCGCGCCCCCGACGGCTCGTCGGGGATGAACGCCGCCGACGGCTCGTCGGGCATGAACGCTGCCGACGGCTCGGCAATCACCGCCTGTGGTTCGGCGAGGATGAGCCCGATTCAGCGGAGCATGGCCCGCGCCGCGGTGGCGATGGCGACCTCACGCTGATAGAGCAGGCCGTAGGTGAACCCGTTCTCGCCGTCGCGCACTCCGGCTCGAGCACCGAGAGTGCGCAGAGCCTCGGCGGCGACCACCGCGTCTTGGTGCTCACCCAGCGTCGTCTGAATCTTCTTGTAGCGCTTGACCAGTGCTTTACCTGACTTGCGACTCAGCACCGGAGCGGCCAGTTCGGCGGCATAGCGGGCTCGCTTGGCCGACTTCCGCGCCCTGTGCACCTCGTCGGGGTCGACGGTTCGGCGGGCGGTGCGGAGTCGTTTGTCGGCCTTGCGCGTGGCCGTCTCGACGATCGCGCGCAGATGTTTGGCGTGGACGCGTTTGTCGGCGAGCGGGATCCGGTGTCGCCATTCCGACAGTCGGGCCACGAGGTCGCGGTAGCGCTCCGAGGTGAGAGTGTCGGCCACGACGGCTCGATGCTCTGCCTGTTCGGCTGCCAGCGTCTCGTCGATGCACGCCGCGACCGGGCCGAGGACGAGCTCGCCGGGCAACGTGTCGATGGCGTCGGCGAAGCGGGCGCGGAGCACCTGGCGGTCCCGCACCTCGCCGAGAATCCCGGCGAACCACCGTAGTTCGTCGTCCAGGCCCGCCACGGCGGTCTCGTCGAAGAGCCGATGCGCGGTGCGCAGGGTGCTGCGTAGACGCCGGATCGCGACTCGGGTGGGATGAATGGGGTGCTCACCGCGTCGGAGTGCCACGTCGCCGGCGAAGATCGCCGAGAGCTGCTCTGTCACATAGTCGGTGACGGCCGACTCCGCGGTGCGACGGTGTGGACGGGCGGAGTCGTCGTCACCCAGTGCCCGACGCAGCGTCGACACGCCTGCAGCGGGGCTCGCACCCTGTCGACGAAGATGTCTGCCCAGTCGCGATGCGGGACCGGAGTCGGCGTCTGCGCTCTCGATGCTGATCTGCCGCCAGGTCGTGGCGGTCGCGACCGGTCCGGTGACGGTCGCCGACAACCTGTCGTCGAGGACGTCGTAGCGGATCGCTCCGGCGCCGTCGGTGTAGCGGTGTCGGGTCCGGTGGGTGTGGACGATGGCGGCGATCGTGAGATCGCGTCCGGCGCGCAGTCCCCAGAGTTCGTCGACGATCTCGCCCGGTGGGTCCGACGGCGGTGCGTCGTCGGTGGGGCGGATTTCCGACTCGATCGGACCGTCGACCACCCAGGCAGCGGGTGTCTCGTCGCCGTGTTGGTGGGCGACGGTCACTCCGTGCGCGAGCAGGTCGGAGCCCGGGGTGTCGAAATAGGTGGTGGTCGACTCGAGCGTTGTGATCACCACCTCGCCGTCGTCGTCGGCGTGGCGCTCGGGGAACTCGACTGCACGGTCCAGGTCGATGTCCCAGGCCGCCTCGCGGACCGGATTGCGGGACACGGGGTCCTCCTCGTCGTCGTCGGTGGCCCGTGGGTGACGGGTTGAGCGAAGGCGTACCCAGACGACGACTGTCTCACGCGTCGGATCGGCCCGAGGCGGACGAACAGACAGGACAACGCGCCTCGGTGACGGGCGGCTGGTGCGACTCGATTAGCTCGGCACGACTGACAACGTCGGGCCCCCCGGCCGACGGGAGGACGTCGAGGTCAGGGTGTGTGACGGACCTGCTCAGGTCGGGGGACCGGAGCGAACAGATCGACCGGCTTCAGCGACGGTGTCCTGAGCCAGTCGAGGACGGCCTGCCCGGCGAGGGGATCGCCGTAGGTGGTCCCGATGGATCCGGCGATGCCCGCGCCGGCTGCGGCGCCGATGCCGAGTCCGACCACGCCCCACCAGATGCAGCCGGTGACGATCAAGCACCCCGCGATGAGGCCGACGACTCCACCCACCGCGGCACCGACGGCGGCACCGGCGACGGTGCTCACCGTGCCTGCCCGGTTCAGCCCGTTGGCCACGTGGAAGAGCATGTCGCGGAACGCGCGGTCCTTCTGGCCGGAGACCGGGTGCATACCGCGGGCCAGTGCCGCCCGCGTCTCCTTCGTGAACCGCGGGGTGAAGGTTGCCTTCCGGCCGTCGTCGCTCACCGTGGTGCGCAACGGAACCGTCTGACCGTCGAGCATGATGCGATCGGCGATGCGGTCGATGGTTGTGCCCCGTCGGTCGACGACGATCACGTCACCGGCCTTCTTCTGGAATGTCGCGACCGTCAGCGTCGTCGTGATGGTGCTGCCGTCTCGTGCCACCGTTGTCGATTGTGTGGGCGACGCGTCACGCGGTGCGCCGTGCGCGGTTCCCCCTGCGATCACCAACGCCGCGATCGTGAACACGGTGCCCAAGACAGCCGAAAGCCCTCGCATGGATGGCCCTTTCCTCCCCAGTGAATGACCACCGATGTTCCCCCGCGGTGATCACCTGTGAATCGTAGCGGTTCGTCAGGCCGTTACGACACCGCTCCGGGTCGGTGTCCTGCGTTCCCATGCCGGTTGCGCACGCCGCTGATCGGGGGAGCGCGCCACCGACATGGCGAGGCGCCGCGGCGACCGGGAACCCGGTCGGCAGAGCATCCGTCCGGTGGACGAGTGCCCCGGTTCACCGCCCGGAGTCGGATCCCGCTCTGGTGCGCGCCCACACGAGGTATCCGATCCCGACCCCGGTGAACCAGATCGCTCCGACGACCAGGGCAACCCGCCCGTCGGTGGAGAAGAAGAGCAGCACCAGCACGAGCGCGAGGAATGCGAGGGCCAGCCAGGTGGTGACCGGCGCGCCGGGGACCCGATAGTCCGAAGCGGGGAGTTCTCCGCGGGACACCTTGCGTCGATATGCCAGCTGGCACACCAAGATCGTCGCCCACACCACCACGATGCCGACGGTCGACACGGAGGTGATGTAGGTGAAGGCGTGGTCGGGGTCGATGACGTTGACCACGACGCCGATCACCATCACCACCGCGCTCAGCACGATGCCGGCCACCGGGACCTGGCGCCCCGACAGCATGTCGAGTCGTCTGGGTGCGTCGCCCCGCTGGGCCAGCGACCGCAACATCCGACCGGTCGAGTAGATGCCGGAGTTGCACGACGACAGCGCGGCCGTGAGCAGGATGAAGTTGACCAGACCGGCGGCTCCGGGGATGCCGATGTACTGGAACACCGACACGAACGGACTCTGTCCCTCTTGGAAGTCGCGCCAGCTGCGCACCGAGAGGATCACGATCAGCGAGCCGACGTAGAAGATGCCGATCCGGAACGGCACGGAGTTGATGGCCTTCCGCAGCGTGACCCGGGGGTTCTGGGCCTCGCCTGCGGTCACACCCACGAGTTCGACGCCGACGTAGGCGAACATGACGATCTGCAGACTGAGCAGCGCGTTGCTCAGTCCGGTCGCGAAGAAGCCGCCGTCGTTCCACAGATTGGTGACCGATGGACCCGACTCGGGCCCCAGCCCGGCGATCGGCAGCAAGACGCCGATGCCGACGATGATCATGCCGAGGATCGCGGTCACCTTGATAGCCGAGAACCAGAACTCCGCGCGCCCGAAGAGACCGACCGATATCAGGTTCGCCGAGAAGAGCACCAGCAGTGCGACGAGTGCGGTGACCCAGACCGGGATGGACGGCCACCAGTAGTTGACGTATTTACCTGCGACGGTGATCTCCGCCATGCACGTGGTGGTCCACACCGCCCAGTAGGTCCAGCCCTGGGTGAATCCCGCGAAGCGGCCGAGGAACTCGTCGGCGTACTCGCTGATGCCGCCGGAGATCGGACGATAGATGAGCAGCTCGCCGAGCGCGCGCATGACGATGAAGATGGCAAGGCCTGCCAGGGCGTACGCCAGGATGAGCGCCGGGCCGGCCTTCTCGATGGCGCCGCCGGCACCGTAGAACAGGCCGGTGCCGATGGCGCCGCCGATCGCGATCATCTGGACGGTGCGCGAGGTCAGTCCCCGCTGATATCCCTCGTCCTCGGCGGCGGCAGTCGTTACGTCACTGCGATTGTCGGCAGACACGCGTTCTCCTAAGCATCCCTAACGAGCTGACGTGTCAATCTAACGCCTGTCCGATCGGGTGCTGTGACGGGTGTCGCACTCGTGGTGCGGGTGAGCCGCCCCGCGCGGATGCGGGGTGTCACCGTGGACGCGGGTGATGCCGCACCCGCGTCGGCGAACTCGCCCCGCGTCGAGCTTCTACGAAAACGAGAAAGACCCCTGCCGGGGCAGGGGGTCTCATGGTGCGCCTTCCGGGCTGTCACTCGAACTCAGTACGCGCACTCCGGCCGGAGGCCGGCAATGTGATGGTGCCCTCGGTGAGACTCGAACTCACACTGGACGGGTTTTGAAAACCTGCGGTGTGCACTTTGGGCGACTTGGTGACCGGCGCGAACAAGGCCGACCAATAGGAATCGACGCAGGTAGAGCCGTACGAATCGCTCCCTATTGCTCAGTAGCGGCTACCGCTGGATCACCGTTGAGATGGCGCGTGTGGGTAGTACGGGGGTAGCACGGCAGCGGCGCGGCACTCGGTGCGCTGAGGCTAGCGATGAGCCACGGGCGGGGCATAGGGTGGCGGGCAGTACGGCGTCGCTGGGCAGTACCCGGCACCGACCCGCGGATCGCTTAGTGAGCGCCCGCAAGTTCTACGGCGTGAACAGATTTCCGCCGACAACTTCACATCTCAGTTCGGTAGGGCCGGACTTCCGTCGACCAGGCGTCGCGGATTTCTCGCTTTTATCTACTACCGAATCGGAGTTCTACAAATGTCCACCATCCATCCCGCCCCGGCGCAGTTCTTCGCGTTCGGTGGCGACAACGCTCGCGGCTACAGCACGCACGGCGACGTACTCGTCAACAAGACGGCAGACGGTATCGACCTCAACGTCATCTGGGACGAGGCGAATCAGGTCATGTCGGCCTGGAACAAGAAGCGCACCGCCCTGGCCGCGCTGATCAGCTATCCGACTATCGCCGTCGGGGATGCGATCCCCCAGACCATCGGTGGCGATCACTTCGAGGAAGCTTCGGAGTTCGGAGAGCCGCAGAGCATTGCGACCGCGCCCGACGCGCTGATCGTTGGGTATACCTTCAAGGACTACGACCTGGCGACCCGAGCCACGTGGAAGTTCCTGCGCAGCGCCACCGCCGAGCAGGTCTACGACCTGATCAACCGCGCCATGGAATCGGACAACCGGCTCATCACCGGAACGCTGCTGCGGCGGCTATTCGATCCGGCTCCCGTCCTCAACGAGGTGGGCCAGACTGCCTATGGCCTCTACACGGGCACGGACGGGATTACCCCGCCGTCGTTCGCTGGGCAGGACTTCCCGTCAAGCACGAGTCACTACCTCGTGTCCGGCAACACCGCGCTCGATCCCGGCGATCTCACCGACGCGATCAATCAGGTGACCTCCAAGGGCTTCGGCATCGACGGTTCTTCGCGGCTGATCGTGCTGTGCAACCCGAAGGAGGCCGAGGTCATCTCGACCTTCCGCGCCGGGGCGATCACCAACGGCGTGGAGTCCAAGTACGACTTCATCCCGTCGAACAGCTCGATCCCGTACCTCACGAGCGAGACCGTTGTCGGGCAGATCGCTCCGGCTGAGTGGTCGGGCTTGGAGGTCAGCGGCAGTTACGGTCCGGCGTGGGTTGTCCCTTCGTACTTCCTCCCACAGGGCTACATCGCGGTAGTGGCGACAGGCGGCCCGAACAGCGGCGTCAACCCGGTTGCGTTCCGTCAGCACGCCAACTCCGCGTATCAGGGTTTGCGCATGATCCCAGGAAAAGATCAGCGCTACCCGTTGCAGGACAGCTTCTTCCAGCGCTCGTTCGGTACGGGCGTCCGATACCGGGGCGCGGCGTGCATTGTCCAGGTCAAGGCGTCGGGCGCGTACACCGCGCCGTCGTGGAACTGGCGCTGACATGCGTCCCACGCCGTACGCCGAAAACATGAGGCAACAGGCGAAGGAATTCCGACCCGGTCCCGACGCTTCAGAAATGAGTTGGGGTACGGGGCTCACTCCGCCCGGTCTGGAAGACGCGCCACCTTCGGAGGGTGGACGCTACCACGGCAAGGCTCCGAAGCTTGACAGCGAGACCGCCGACGGCCTTCGATCCGTCGCTGACGAGCTGGCGCAGCGCCGAGCGTTGCGCAATCGTCCGGGTCCGTCATGAAGGCGCGCAACTACATTCGCGACAGTCGGGGACGCTTTGCTGCAACGCCTGGTAAGCGGGTGCTCAGTGCTCTAGACGAGGCTGAGGCCGCGTTACGACGTGCGGAGGACGGCGTTACCGAGTTGGCGGCGGCTCGCCGGTCGGCCAAGGCGCAGCGTAAGCGCACGGTTCGTCGGTCGGCTCTCGCGGGCGCGGCTGTCGGGTTTCTGGCTCCAGCGCCGCGAGCGGTTCCCCACACCATTCCAGCGTCGGCGGCGTACGTAGCAGCGACGACAGTGTCTGGATACAAGATGGGCCAGAGCCTCGGCACCTTGAAGATTCGGTACCGATCGCCGGCCGGAACCCGGTTGAAGCGTTGAGAAACGGCTACCTACCCACGGGCACCCGGCGCAGCCCGCAACACGGCCCACCGAGAGCTCAGCTACCCCAGACAGGCCGCAGCGCGGCCACCAAGCAGGCGGGTTGAACGCCCAACCCGCCGAAGACTAACGGGAGCCTCGGCTCTCCCGTTAGAAGGAGACGTCGACTTGTCCGTCTCCTGGCACCGCGGTCGACTTGTCCCGCCGTGCCGAGGACGTCCCCGAACCCCAAGCCGGGGCGTCCCCACCGAGACCCCGCCTCATCGACCTGTCCTGGTCCGGTGAGGCGGGGTTCTCGCTAGTCGCTATCAGCTAAACGGTCGAAGCGTCAGTGGAGCTCGCTACTGTCTCCGGTATGTCATCCCTCCCCGCGCTGTCCGAGGCCAGCCGACTTTGCGAATCGACCGCGCAAGTTATGCAGGCAATCGCCTACCGCGACTATCGTGAGCCGAAGATCGCTGACATTGACGAGTACGACAGGCAGCACGGCTCTGGGGCAATGCCAGATCCGCTCCTGTCGGCTCATCGACTAACACGCTTCTATCTGGTGGGTGCAGGCGACTTCGTGTACAGCCTTGGCCAGCTCCTGGGACTTCAGCAGCCGATGGTCACATCGCCTGCGGTTCTCGCGCGCTCGGCAGCTGAGTATGCAAGTCGTTGTGCCTACCTGTCATCGGACGACGACTCTGCCGAAGTGCGCATATCAAAGATGTTCAACCTGTTCCGAGAAGGCTTCAATGATCTGGGTGTCAACAAGCCGGACGCCGACCCGCAGATGGTCAAGCTGGCTGAGGGCATAAATGCGTGGCGGAGCGCACAGAGTTTTCCGAAGACATCGCTACCCAACTACACAAACCTCGTTCATCAACTGGCTCCGAGCATCGGCCGTCGGGAGTACCAGCGACTATCCGGTGTCACACACGCGAATGCGATCACACTCACTGGTGCCGTCATATCCGCTCAGCAAGACAATGCGCAGAATGTGGACGACGGATGGAGGTATGCGCTCTTTGCGAGTCACTGCGGCATCATGTCGGCCGGGATGGTCGGAGTGCTTCGCGGCGTGGATATAACTCCAGTTCTATCGTGTCGTGCCGCGTACGAACACTATGAGATCGAGTACAACAGGTACCTTTGGGACCTATCGGTCGAACGGGGATTCACACCCGATGAGCCTAGGCCATAGAGCAGCGATGAGAGAACCTACCCTGTACAACTTCTCTTGCGGCACAACGACTATGGGGTGCGCAGCGCTTGGCAATAGGTGCGCAATGCTGTAGGGTTATGGGCGTGCGCAACAAAGCGCGCCGGGCCGGTCAAGCGGTTCGTGACGTATCGGTACCAATGCGGACAAGGCGCTCATGCCAGCCCCGCGTTCCTTGGGTTAGGGCCGACCAGCGAAACCCCGTGAGGGGTGCGTTCGCGGTCGGCTCTTTTGTTGTCCGTGGCCCCACCTCTCTCGTAACCCGAGAGGAACGAACAAGTGTCCCAAGCAGCACGAGTTGCCCCGGCGCGACCGGCAGGCGCTCTCCCGCAACCGCCCCGAGACCCGTATCGGCAGCCCGCGAATCGCGTGTGGTCCGATCAGCCGACGCTAGTCGGTGTCCAGGCTGTAATCCGCTTCGCCCGCGACGAACTGGGCGTCGACCTGACCCGTAGCCTCGTCCGGCGGGCGACAGAGGCGCGCCGCATTCAGGTGTTCAAGCTGTCTGCGAAGAACGCTTACAGTCCGGCGGGCGTTGTCCGCTTCATCGAGTCGCTGGCTCGCCCCGTCGCAGGGGAGGACCAGTGAGATTCCCTGCGTTTGGATTCTCTCTCGGCGACGACCCGTTGGCCGACGCGGTGGAGCGCGTCGATCATCCCCGCAACGCGCACGGCGAGGAAGTCGAGTACTCGCCGGAGGCAGCGAACTACTTACCGACCGCTCAGGCGATCACTCGGGCGCAACAGATGCCTGTGGTTCCGGCTCGTGGTCCGGTGGCTGCGTACATCTTGGCGAACTGCGGGCGGAAGATTCTGCCTCTTGTCCCAGGACGATCCGATGCCGAGCTGCGTCGGCTGTCTCTGGCGCAGGCCAAGGCAGAGCGGGGTGGTGTGAACGAGTTTATGCGCCGCGAGTTTGAACACGACGAGGCCGCAGAAGTCGCTGCGTACGGCGGTAGCCCTGTCGAGACGGTGATCCTCTATGGCGTGAAGGACGCCGGGAACTTGGAGTTCCTGGTCAGCGCGTACTGGACACCGAAGCGAGTGGCGGAACTCGTCAGCCGTGGCTTCTACGTTCATGATTGCTTCTTCTGCGAGGCGAAATCCCGGGTTCGGCTGGACACGTATCTACTGCTCGGGTGTCACGGCGTCACGCGAGTCACGGCGTGCTGCGATGGTTGTGAGTCGCGGTTCCGCAATGAGATGCCTATCGGGCTGACGTGGCTCCGAGCTTGGGACGACTGGCCTGTTCTGGCCGGATTCCCTGATGAGCGGTGGCTGTGATGAGCGCGGCGATTGTG
>NZ_BANX01000031.1 GCF_000334455.1 Gordonia soli NBRC 108243 | reverse complement strand
GCGGTGAACGTCCTGCTCGTCGACATCCGCGCCTGGGACACCCTGGGCGAGGTGTCGGTTCTCATCGCGGCCGCCACGGGTGTGGCGTCGATGGTGTTCCGCAACCGACGTTTTGGTGGCGCACCGCGCGTCGCCGACGCCACCCGACTGCAGAACGGCGTCAACGGCGATCCCGACTCCGACGACGACGATCCGATCCCACCCGATCGCACCACCTGGTTGCTGGGCAGCGGATTCCGCGACCCCCGCCACCGATCGATGGTGCTGGAGGCGACCACCCGACTCATCTTCCCGACGATGGTGGTGCTGTCGGTCTACTTCTTCTACGCGGGCCACAACGCCCCCGGCGGCGGCTTCGCCGGCGGTCTCACCATGGGCCTGGCTCTCGTCCTGCGGTATCTCGCCGGCGGTCGCTACGAGCTCGGCGAGGCCCTGCCGATCGAACCGGGCCGCATCCTCGGTGCCGGCCTGGCGATATCGGCTCTCACCGCGGTCGGCGCCATGGTCGCGGGCGCCCCGGCACTGTCGTCGGCGGTCGTCGAGATCGACGTCCCGGTACTCGGCGACATCAAGTTGGTCACTGCGCTGTTCTTCGACCTCGGCATCTATCTGATCGTGGTCGGCCTGGTCCTCGACGTGCTGCGCAGTCTCGGTGCACGTCTCGACGTGGAGTCGGGCACGATGTCGGGCACGCCCGCTCGCGCATCGGGAGACCTGGGGGCGACGCGATGAGCGTGAACCTCGGTCTGCTGATCGTCGTCGGCGTGATGGCCGCGACCGGCGTGTACCTGCTGATGGAACGCAGCCTGGTCCGGATGCTGTTCGGACTGCTGCTGTGCGGCAATGCGATCAACCTGATGATCATCATCATCTCGGGCGGTATGGGCAATCCGCCGATCCTCGGTCGGGAGTCCGAGAACCGCGCGAACGACGCCGATCCACTCGCGCAGGCGATGGTGCTCACCGCGATCGTCATCACCATGGGCGTGGCCGCATTCATCCTGGCGCTCGTCTACCGACTCTTCGTCCTCAACCGTGACGACGACGACCTCGAGGACGATCCCGAGGACCGCAAGATCCGCGAGGGATCGTTGAAGAACGCTCCCGATCGCGACCGCAGCGACGACCCGTTGACCGGCGCCGACACCTCCGCGGGCGACTACTTCGACGATGCGGGCAACCCGCTGACGCCGGAGGAGTTCGCCGAGCGGCACCGCGAGATCATCGAAACGGACCTGATGCCGACCGACTCCGACGTGGTGGACGAGATGGTCGACGACGTGACCGACGAGACCACCGAGACCGCCGACGGGTCGCCCCGCGACCCCGTCAACCCGGCCGAACGGCACGAGGTGGCCGACCTGCTCGTCGAAGAAGACGCCGACAACCAGGCGGCCGTCGATGCGGCTGTCGGGTCGGGTGAGACACCCGCGTCGGATCGGGACCCCGAGAACCACGATCCAGTGGACCCCGACCCAGAGAACCGCGATCGGGAAGACCCCGATCCGGAGAGCCATGAGCACCGTGACGAGGACGGAGGTGACCCCCGATGACACCCGATCCAACGTGGATTCCCGTCCTGATCACGATGCCCACGCTGGTGCCGATGGTCGCCGCCGCTCTCACATTGCTGCGCGGCCGCAGCCCGGTGCTGCAGCGGGTCGTGACCGTCGCGGCCATCTCGGTGGCCTTCGTCGCCTCGTGCCTGATGCTCTATCTGACCAACACACACGGCACGTTCGCGGTTGCCATCGGCGGCTGGGGCGGCAAAGGATTCCCCAACGGTCCGTTGGGCATCACCCTTGTCGTCGACCAACTGTCGGCGCTCATGCTGGTGGTCTCGACCATCGTGCTGCTCTGCGTCGTGGTGTACGCCATCGGTCAGGGTCTCCGCGACGGCGGCACCACCCAGCAACCGGTCTCGATCTTCCTCCCGACCTATCTCATCCTGTGCGCGGGTGTCTGCAACGCCTTCCTCGCCGGTGACCTGTTCAACCTCTACGTGTCCTTCGAGGTGCTGCTGTCGGCGAGCTTCGTGTTGCTGACCCTGGGCGCCAGCGGTGAACGTGTGCGGGCGGGCGCCTCGTACGTGATGGTCTCGATGGTCTCGTCGCTGATCTTCCTGGCCGGCATCGCGTTCGCCTACGCGACGACGGGCACCCTCAACCTCGCCCAGATGGCCGTTCGGCTCGACGCCGTCCCCGACGGCACCCGCAATGCGCTGTACGCGGTCCTGTTGGTGGCGTTCGGGATCAAGGCGGCGGTGTTCCCACTGTCGACGTGGTTGCCCGACTCCTACCCCACCGCACCCGCCCCGGTCACCGCCGTGTTCGCCGGCTTGCTGACCAAGGTCGGTGTGTACGCGATCATCCGAGCGCACACCCTGCTGTTCCCGGGTGGCTCGATGGACAACATGCTGCTGATCGCCGGACTGCTGACGATGCTGGTCGGCATCTTCGGCGCGATAGCCCAGTCCGACGTCAAACGTCTGCTGTCGTTCACCCTGGTCAGTCACATCGGCTACATGGTGTTCGGCGTCGCGTTGTCGTCCAAATTGGGACTGTCCGCGGCCATCTACTACGTCGCCCACCACATCCTCGTGCAGACCACACTGTTCCTCGTGGTCGGACTCATCGAACGCCAGGCCGGCTCGGCATCGCTCCGACGGTTGGGCGGCCTGCTCGCGAGTCCGTTGCTCGCCGCACTGTTCCTGATACCGGCGTTGAACCTCGGTGGCATCCCTCCGTTCTCCGGCTTCATCGGCAAGGTCGCGCTGATGGAAGCGGGTGCCGAAGACGGCTCCGTGCTGGCGTGGTTGCTGATCGCCGGCTCGGTGATCACCAGCCTGCTGACGCTGTATGTCATGGCCCGCGTCTGGACCAAGGGTTTCTGGCGCGCCCGCGCCGACGCCCCGGAGGGCGAGTTGGCCGACCGCGCACCATCCGCGCTGATCGACGAGAGCGCCACCGACGCCTCGTTCGACGACCGCGCGGACGTCGGCCGGATGCCCATCGCGATGGTCGTGCCGACCGCGATCATGGTTGCCGCCGGGCTCGTGCTGACGCTCTGGGCCGGTCCGATCCTGGGCTTCACCGACCGCGCCGCGACCGACATCGCCGACCGCAACGTCTACGTGCAGTCGGTGCTGGGAGGAGGTGACCACGGATGAGCGACGAACCGCACGGCCCACGTCGGCCGATCGTCTCCACCAAGGGACCGGTCCGTGCACGGCTGACGAATGCGAGACGCGTCTCCCTGTTGTTCGTCTTCTGGTACTTCGTCAGCGGACTGGTGTGGCTACGCGGCCACGTCCGCATCCCGCGCTGGCTGGGCTCCGACAGCCGTGAGGTCGCGGTCCGTCTGTGGACCGTCGGTTGGTTGACGTTCGTCTGGGTCCTGCTGTGGGGCACCGTCTCCTGGGCCAACGTGCTGGGCGGGCTGGTGTTGGCGATCGCGGTCATCACCCTGCTGCCGTTGCCGCGCGTACCGGTCGAAGGTCGCATCCACCCGATCGCGGTCCTGGGTCTGGTCGCACGACTGGTCTTCGACTTCTTCGTGTCCAGCGCACAAGTCGGCTGGATGGCGATCCGGCCGGGCAAGCCGCCGCTGGGCGCGGTGGTCCGGGTGCGCGTCGCGATCAAGTCCGACATGGTGCTCACGCTCGCGGTCGACTACCTCAACCTCGTCCCCGGGACCATGGTCCTCGAGATCGACCACCGTCGTCGGATGCTGTACATCCACGTCTTCGACGTCCGGAACGAGAAGCGGGTCAAGGCCTTCTACAAGCAGGTCGCCTTCGTCGAGCGTGCCTTCATCCGAGCGTTCGAGCGGGACAGCGAATGGCATCCGAGCCCGTACCACGGCATCGACGACGACTACCACCACGTGTCCGCCGAGGACCGGCAGCGTGTGCGGTTCGGACGGGGGGAACGATGACCTACGTCTGGCTCATCGCGAGCATCCTGTTGATGGCGTCGGCGATCCTGACGTCGATCCGGATGCTGCGCGGTCCGACCACACTCGACCGTCTGGTCTCGCTGGACACCCTCGTCGCCCTCTGCATGTGCGGGCTCGGGGTCTGGGCGGCGTACAGCCTCGACTCGACCGTGGTGCCCGCGATCGTCGCGCTGTCGTTGCTCAGCTTCGTCGGGTCGGTGTCCATCGCCCGCTTCCGAGTCCGGGATGACCAGACATGATCGTCGACATCATCAGCGCCACGCTGTTGCTCCTCGGGTCCCTGATGGCGTTCACCGCGTCGATCGGACTGCTGCGCTTTCCCGACACCCTGAGCCGGATGCATGCCGCTACCAAGCCGCAGACCTTCGGGCTGCTGCTGGTCCTGATCGGTGCGATGATCCGGCTCGGCGACAACGTCGACGTCGGGATGCTGGTGTTGTCCTGCCTCTTCGCCCTGATCACCGCCCCGGTCGTCGCACACCGCATCGGACGCCTCGCCTACCAGGAGCAGCGCGCACGAGACGGACTCATGGACCGTGACGACATGGAATCGCCCAACCGGGACTGAGTTCCGAGCGGACACTTCCATCCGCGCGGAGGCTTCCCGGGGCCTGCCGGCCCCTGCGACCTAGGACTGCTCGGGCAGTCGCGCGATACGCCGCAGCAGTGGTGCCGCGTCGACCAGGGTCCGCACCTCGTCAGCGGTCATCTGCGACAACTGATCGCCGATCGCCCGCGACCACACGTCGTCGATCATCCCGGCGTGGCGCCGCGCCTCCGCCGTCATGGCCAGCCGGGCCGAGCGCCGGTCCGCCGGGTCGACGGTCCGTTCGAGCAATCCCTTCGCCATCAGGTGACGCACCGACGTACTGACGTTGGATGTCTGCAGCCCCAGCAGTCGGGCGATCTCCGATACCGTGCACTCCGGTCGCTCGGCGACGGTTCGCAGCACCTCGAGCTCCGAGTTCGGCAGGGCGGTCAGTCCGGCCTGCCGCTCGCCGTAGCGTCGCAACGCCCAGACGACCGTGCGGATGCTGTCGGCGACCTCACGTGCCGGATCCGCGGTCGCCCCGCGCCGTGCATCCGCGGCCCGCCGGGTGTCCGATTGTCGCTCCGCCGCCATACGTGCAACCATACATCTATGGTTAGCTCTAAAATTAGAACTAATTTGATGACCGATCCGATCGTGACCTCACGGTCGGAGGCCGCCGTGCCGCCGATCATGCTCATCGCATTGGCGCTGCTCGCAGCGGTGCCGCCCCTCGCGACAGACATGTACCTGCCCGGGTTCCCGGCGATGGCCGACGAGTTCCGAACATCGCCGTCGACGATCCAGTTGACGCTGACGACCTTCATGATCGGTCTCGCGATCGGACAGTTGATCATCGGTCCGATCTCCGATCGGCTCGGTCGTCGGCACCTGCTCCTGGCCGGCACGTCGGTGTGCATCGCGGCGAGCGTCGCGTGCGCCCTGGCCCCGAACGTCGAGTTCCTGCTGGTGTTCCGATTCCTCCAGGGCTTCACCGGAGCTGCCGGGATCGTGCTCGGTCGCGCCGTCATCTCCGACCGCGCCCACGGCGCCCAGGCCGCGAAGGCCTTCAGCGTCGTGATGGCCATCAACGGCATCGCGCCGGTCGCGGCACCGCTGCTCGGGGGCGTCATCATCGAGCAGTCGGACTGGCATGTGGTGTTCTGGGTGCTGACCGCGCTCGCAGTGGCGATGCTGCTCGGCGTCATCCTGCACATCGGCGAGAGCCATCCGCCGGAGCTGCGCAGCACCGGGGGCATCGGCAGTGTGCTGACCGACCTCCGCGCGGTGGTCACCGATCGCCGCTACCTCGGCTACACCATCACGTTCGTCTTCGGGTTCGGCAGCATGTTCTCCTACATCGCCGCATCGCCGTTCGTGTTCCAGGACCTGTTCGGCCTCTCCACCATCGCCTTCTCGACCGTCTTCGCCTGCAATGCAATCGGTCTCATCGCGGCGAACATCCTCAATGCCAAGCTGGTCGACCGCCTGGGCGCGCGCATGCTGCTCCAGGTCGGTCTGGGGGTGCTGGTCGTGTTCACCGCCGCGCTGGTCGTCGCGACCCTCGCGGATGCCGGCCTGGCGGTCACCGTCGTGCTGCTGTGGGTCGCCGTCTCCAGCGTCGGCCTGGTCATGGCCAACGGCACGGCCCTCGCCGTCGAGCAGACGCGACGTACCGCCGGCAGCGGCTCGGCAGTGCTCGGTGCGGCCCAGTTCGGACTCGCCGCGGCGGTGTCGCCGCTGGTCGGGATCGGCGGTGCGGCAACGGCTGTGCCGATGGTAGTGACCATGCTCGGCTGTGCGCTGATCGCCGTCGCAGGCCTCGCGCTGACGCGCGGTCGGGCCGGGCAGCGCGCGCCCGAGGCGACTTAACCCAACTCGTCGACGACCGATCGCACGACCTCACGCACACTGCCGGTCCGGTCGTGCACGGCTCGCTGCCGCTGGTAACTCGCTCCGCGGGTGATGATGTCACCGACCGAGGCCAGCTCCGACTCGCAGCTCAACGATCGTGCCACCGGTGTCAGCCGCTCCAACAGTTCGGCGAGATCGTCGGTGACCAGTCGTTCGTTGCACTGGGCATCTTCGATGATGATCGCGTCGAGGCCGTATCGCGCTGCGCGCCACTTGTTCTCCTGCACCAACCACGGCGCCATCTGCGGGAGTTCCTCGCCCGCGGTCAGCCGACGATCGAGGTCGACGACGAGGCAGTGGGTCAGCGCGACCAGTGCGGCCAGCTCACGCAGGTTCGACACCCCGTCGCAGACGCGCACCTCGATGGTGCCCAGATGCGGCGACGGCCGGATGTCCCACCGGATCTCGTTGATGTGGTCGATGATCCCGGTGGTCTTCTGATCGGCGACGAACGCCTCGAACTCACCCCAGCCGGTGAACTGGAAGGGCAGGCCCGCTGTCGGCAGCTGCTGGAACATCATCGCGCGATTGCTCGCGTAACCGGTGTCCTTGCCCGACCACATCGGTGAGGACGACGACAACGCCAGCAGGTGCGGGTAGTACTTCAGCATCGAACTCAGGATCGGGAGCACCTTGTCGCGGTTGTCGATCCCGACGTGCATGTGCACACCCCAGATCAACATCTGCCTGCCCCACCACTGCGTGCGCTCGATGAGCTCCGCATATCGGTGCCCCTCGGTGAGCAGCTGGGTCGACCACTCCGCGAACGGATGCGTACCCGCGCCGTACAGGTCGACACCGAGATCCTCGGTGAGGTCGCGCACCACCGACAGCGTGCCGGCGAGGTCGTCGATCGCCTCGCCGGTCGTCCGACAGATGCCGGTCACCAGCTCGACGGTGTTGCGGAGCAGTTCCTTGTGTATCTGCCCCGCATGCTCGGGAGCTCGCTCGGCGACCGCCGCGAACAGGTCGGCAGCCGAGTTGGACAGGTCACCGGTGACCTTGTCGGTCAGGGCCAGCTCCCACTCCACACCGAGCGTCGGTGTCGGCGAAGCCTTGAACGGGATCGGGTCGATCATTCCGCCTCGCTCACCGACGACTGGTCGTCACTGCTCACCGACGACTGGTCGTCACTGCTCACCGACGACTTGTCATCACTGCTCACCGACGAGGAATCGTCACTCGTGGGCTTCGATGACACCGCAGGCGATCCGCGAACCGGCGTCGCCGGTCATCAGCGTCTGCTCGTCCGGCTGCGGTGCGTACCGGGTCGGGATGTTGCCGAAGTTGTCCGGCTTCTCGTGGATGATGATCGACTTGCCGACGATCTGCTCCAGCGTCACCGCGTCGGTGGTGGTCACGGTCTCACCGGAACCGTCCGGCAGGACGTTGATGGACACCAGGTCGCCGCTGGCCGGATGTGTGGTGCGGCCGCCGACCTGGAGGTGGCCACCGGCGGAGGTGAAGGCCTCGCTGCCCGTCTGGCACTCCCCGCGCTGGTGGAGGTGCATCCCGTGGAAGCCGGCAGGCAGACCCTTCTGCACCTTGACCGTCACCTTGACCGACGATCCGCTGGGCACGAACTCGGCGACACCGACCGGCTGTCCCTTCGAATCGATGAGATTGGCGGTCGCGTTCTCCTTCGGGGAGTCGCCGATGCCGTCGGCGGGGTCGACCTCACCGGGAGGTGCCTGGTTTCCGGTGACCACCGATGGCGTGGTGCCGGGTGCGTCCGTCGGCGGCTCGTCGGGAGTACATCCCACCAGCGCGCCGCCGATCGCACCGATCGAGGCCACCGCCGCCAGCGTGCGGCCGCGGCGTCCGCGGACCACGGTCGCGAGGATGGATTTCGAACTGACGGTCATGTCGCTCCTTCTCGGTTGCGCCGACCGGAGGATCGGCACGCAGGCTGTCGTTGTCTGGCGGATGTCAGCGGGTCACCACGATGACGGGGATGCCGTCGGTGCACTGGGTGAAGGAGGACGGACGGGGATCGACGCTGGTGTCGTCACCCAGGTCGCCGGCCACCTTGTCGGCGTCGGTCTTGTCGCCGTCGTCGTAGAAGACGGTGTTCTCGGTGATGGTGCCGGAGCTGATGTTCCCCGGAGATGCGGTGCGGTATCCCTTGGCCTTCAGCTCGTCGGTGACCTCACCGGCGAGTCCCGCGACCGAGCCGGCATTGAACACGCACAGACGCTTGGTGGACGAGTTCTCCGAGGAAGCCGCAGAGGTGGCAGCCGCACTGGATGTGGGCGTGCTCGCACTCACGCGGCTCTGGGCCGCCTCGAGTCCCGCCTCGGGGTCCTCGTCGCCGGTCGCCGCGGAATGCCATCCGAGACCGATGAAGACGACTGCCACGGCCAGCAGCAACATGGCGCCGGCCCGCAGCGGAAGGCGGTTCGGTTCGCGATCAGCATTCATCACCCGAAACCTTAACGCACATCCTCGTAGCGCCTGCTCCACGCAGCGCCGGTCTGGTCATGCATCAAAGGATCAGCAGTCCCCACCGAAAGAACGTCAGGTGATCTCGAACCCGAGCCGCCGGGCGGCGCGCGCCTTCTGGCGCGATGCACGCAACCGCCGCAGACGCTTGACCAGCATGGGGTCCACGGCCAGCGCCTCGGACCGATCGACGAGTGCATTCAGGATCTGGTAGTACCGCGTTGCCGACAGGCCGAAGAGTTCCTTGATGGCCTCTTCCTTCGCCCCGGCGTACTTCCACCACTGCCGCTCGAAGGCCAAGATGTCGTGTTCGCGTCGGGAGAGTCCGTCCGGTCCGACCTCGTGCGGGTCGACGTGGGAGGGTTGCTCGGCCGATGGTTCCGTAGAGGGCTCGCCGCCCTCTTTCTGGCTACGCGCTGCTGCGCTGTCCATCTCGCTCCCTCAAGATCGCCCTCGTGCTCGACACCATCGTGCCCTGATCGTCGGCGGCTCCGCTCTCCGACGGCGGGATCGCGTCGTCGCGCCGAAATCACAGCAGTGTGGTTCGTTGATATCTAACCACGATCCACTATCCGAATCCGGTTGTGACTCGCCCGCACCGCCGACGCCTCGACGCGGCACCGACCACCGTGGGCGGCGATGGGAGAAAGGCCATGGCCGCGCAGTAATCTGGCCGCATGGCTGTACTCCCGATCTGCATCGTCGGCGAGCCGGTGCTGCACCGGCCGACCGTACCCGTCGAACTCGACGCCGACGGCAAGCCCTCCCCGGAGACCGTCGCGCTCCTCGACGACATGTACGCGACGATGGACGCCGCGCACGGGGTCGGATTGGCGGCCAACCAGGTCGGCGACGGACGCCGGATGTTCGTCTACGACTGCCCCTACGGTGAGTCCCGCGCCGCCGCACGACTCCGTGGCGAGGTCATCAACCCGGTGCTGGAGACCTCCGAGGTCCCCGAGACGATGCCCGACCCCGACGATGACGACGAGGGATGCCTCTCGGTCCCGGGAGAGCAGTACCCGACCGGGCGCGCCGAGTGGGCGCGGGTGACCGGAGTCGACCGGGACGGCGAGCCGGTGGTGCTCGAGGGAGACGGGTTTTTCGCGCGGATGCTGCAGCACGAGACCGGCCACCTCGACGGTTTCCTCTATGTCGACGTGCTGGTCGGACGCCACGCCCGCGCGGCGAAGAAGTCGATCAAGCGCCACGGCTGGGGCGTTCCCGGCCTCACCTGGACACCCGGCACGGTGGTCGACCCGTTCGGCCATGACGACGAGGACTGACCGGCTGACGTGTCGGGAACCGACGAGCCACCCGTGACGGGGCCCGAAGTGCCACCTGTGTCGGGAACCGACGCGGCACACGGTGGCCCCGTGGCCGCCGCGCCGATGGTCGGCGACCGGGTGGTGATCCGCTACCGCCTCGGCACCGGCACCCCGTCCGATTGGCGTGGCGCCTCGCGCGCAACCCTTTCCGACGTCACCGGCCGACTCGTCGACGATGGCGATCCGCTGGTCGTCGAGCGTGACGGCACAGCCGAGTCGATCCCGGCCGCGGCCGTCACCTCGATCCGGTTGCTGTCCGGGGTGACGGTGCGCAACTCCGAGATCCGGTCGCTGGAGGTCGCCGCCGCGAATGCCTGGCCCGGCATCGAGTCGGACCGGGTGGCCGGGTGGCTGGTCCGGTCGGGTGGCGGGTTCACCCGACGCGCCAACTCAGCCGTCCCCATCGAATTCGGCGCCCGCCCAGACGGTCCCACACTCGACGCCATCCGTTCGTGGTACCGCGACCGCGGTCGGTCCGCGCTCGTCGCCTCGGTCGATCGCCTGTTGCCCGCCGGGGGACCGGGCATCGGGACACCCGTCAGTGACGAGGTACAGGTGCTGGTCCGCGATCTCGGTGCGCCCGAACCGGTGTCGGGCAGCCACGCGGTACTCCTGGCGGACGAGCCGACCGACCACTGGCTGCGCGCGTATCGCGGGCCGGATGTCGATCTCGAGATCTCTCGTGCGGTGGTGTCGGCGGTGGCCGACGGCTCGGTCACCTTCGCGACCGTCACCGACCAGGCCGGAAGAGTGGTCGCCATCGGGCGTGGGGCGGTCACCCTGTCCCAGCGCGGCGACCCATGGCTCGGGATCACGGCGTTGTGGACGTCCCCGGACCACCGCCGCACCGGCGCGGCGAGCGCGGTGATGTCGGCGCTCACCACGTGGGGCACCGGTCACGGGGCGCCACGCGCCTACGTCCAGGTGGAGGGGACCAACCGTGTCGCGGGTGGTTGGTACCGCCGACTCGGATTCGGCCTCCACCACAGCTATCACTATCTGTCCCTCCCCGACCAGCCCGTCCCCGATTCACAGATGTCGCCCGACAACCCGCCCCGACCCGACGTGGAGGGCTGACCGGCCGCCCCGCCATGACATACGGTTGACCCGATGTCTCGCCGCGCCACCACGTCGTCCCGTCGCCGCTCGGCGCTCGTGACCGCCATCGTGCTCGTCCTGCTGCTGCTCGCCGTCGGTGTCACGTATTGGCTCGACTCCTCCGACGATCCCCGGCGTTCGGCCCCGCCCGGTTCTGCGGCATCCAGTTCGGTGAAAACCAGTTCTGCGGCGTCGACGACCGGTCGTGACGCGAGGCCGCCGACGAGGACGAGCGCCGCGCGACCCACTGCTCAGACCTCACGAAATCCGGCCGCAGTGCCACCGCGTGTCCTGCGCACCCTCGCCCTCATCGATGCCGGCGACTGGCCCGACGCGGCGAATGCGCCGGGGACTCGCGGCGGGATCGTCTTCCGCAACAGCGAACGTCGACTCCCGGCCACCGACGCGTCCGGCCGTCGGATCAGCTATCAGGAGTGGGACGTCAACCCCAAGCGGCCGGGCCGGTCCCGCGACGCCGAACGCATCGTCACCGGCAGCGATGGCCGCGCCTGGTACACCGCCGACCACTACGACACATTCGTGCTCATCCGGGAGGGCGGTCGATGAGCGGATCGATTCCGTTGCGGCAGTTCATCCGCGACTCCGGCGACGTGGGACCCGTTGTCGGGATACTGGAGTCGCAGCGATTGCCGCGCTCCGTGCCGGGTATCACCGCACGCACGCTCGACGGTTCGATGATGACCACCGTGTCAGGCCTGCTGGACGAATTCACCCGCCGCTGGGATCTCGCGAAGACGGCCGGGCGCAATCGCGATGCACTCGACGATGCGATGCGCGACCTGGACGGGCCTGCGGTGTCGGCCGGTCGCCCGACCCCGGACGGGTATCTGACCCGGATCGTGCACGCAGATGCCATCCTGACCTCGGCCCCCGACGAACTCGGCTGGTTCGCCGAATCCCTCGTCTTCTATCGCGACCACTACCGCGACCACACACGGCCCGCGGCATCTTTCGGGGTCCTGCTGCTGACGCTGCCGACTCTCCGTGAATCGGTCGCCGATCGATGGCGCGCTGTCGGTGTCACACCGGCCGAGGTGACCGGCTGATGCGTATCGCTACCTGGAACGTCAATTCGGTTCGCGCGCGGTCGGAGTCGATCGTCGCGTGGATGGAACGGTCGGACATCGACGTGCTGGCCATGCAGGAGACCAAGTGCTCCGACGACCAGTTTCCGGTGATGAGCTTTCTGGCCGGCGGTTACGACGTCATGCACGTCGGGCAGGGCGCCTACAACGGTGTCGCCATCGCGTCCCGGGTGGGCCTCGAGGACGTCCACGTGGGTTTCGATCGGCAACCGTCGTTCGCCGACGCCGCGGGCGTCGAGGCCCGAGCCATCTCCGGCGTCTGCGATGGTGTCCGGGTCTGGAGCCTGTACGTGCCCAACGGTCGGGATCTCGACGACCCGCACTATGCCTACAAACTGGAGTGGCTGACGGCCCTGCGTGACACGGCCGCGCTGTGGCTCGCCCACGATCCGGCGGCCCAGATAGTGCTGGCCGGGGACTGGAATGTCGCGCCTACCGACGAGAACGTCTGGGACCCGGAACTGTTCGCCGGCAAGGTGCACGCGTCGGACGCCGAGCGCGCGGCGATCGCCGCCTTCGTCGACGCCGGATACCTCGACTCGGCGAAGCCCTACACCGACGGCTACACCTTCTGGGACTACACGCAGCTCCGGTTCGCCCGCGACGAGGGCATGCGCATCGACTACCTGATGTGTTCCCCGGCGGTCGACGACCGGGTGCGTGGCGCGGTGGTCGACCGCGATGCCCGCAAGGGCAAGGGTGCCAGCGACCACGCCCCGGTCATCATCGACCTCTGACCAACGACCCGATCTCGTAGAAGTTCCTCCCGGAATACGGGAACTACTTCTACCGAAACGCGTTGTGGGAGAATCAGTCAGCGATCAGGTGAACCCTCCCGAAGAGTCCACCCGCCTCACGCTGTCGACGAATGACGTACTCACCGGGCGCGATGCCGGTGGCGCCGTGCTCGGGATGGATGAGGTACGCGGTCACATCGGTCCGCAGCAGTCCGAGTGCGAGACCCTTCTCGTCGCGGATCGTCGTCGCCCAGGTACACATCCCGGCCTCGGCGACCAGGGTGTGCGGATTGCCGCCGGCAGCGCTGCGCAACAGTTCGATTCCCGACGCCGGCACCGGGACACGTCGCGGCCGGGGCGACACCACGATGTCGTCGGCGATCACCGAGCGTGGGACGACCAGGAGGTCACCTTGCGCCTGGACGCCGTCGACGATCGGGATGGTGACGCTCTGGTCGAGGTAGTCGAACACCTCGAGGCCGGTGGCAGACGTCAGGTCGGAGAGGGTGATGGTCGAGTTCGGCGCGATCGAGTTCATGGTGGTCACCTGTGGTTGTGCGGACATGGATGGAGAAGGACGTGCTGATGGTGTCGCGGCTGCGCCGCGATGTCGGAGAGACGGGGTGAGCTACCGCTGCAGTCGTGCAACAGTGCCGTCAGGTCCGGCGGACGAGCTGCGCATAGTCGGAGCCGGCGATGCCGTAGGTCCACCCCGCGGCATCGAGTGCGGTCGGTACCCAGCCGGGGATCTGGAGTCCGTATCGCCGCCGCCGGCCGTCCCGTTCGCGAGAACCGTTGACGGCCAGCAGGATCTTGGCGTTCGTCCGCCAACCGCGCGGTGTGGTGTAGAGCTGCAGGACACTTCCGGGATTGCCCGGATCGTCGGCCTGGTCGACCATGGACAGGCCCGCCTGGTCGAGGTAGGTGTCCCATCCGATCCGCTCGATTGCGGTACGCCGGACCTCGATGTTGCGTTCGCGTGAGATGCGCTCGGGGGTCGGGTCGACGATGACCCACTCGGGGACGACGGTGCCGTGGACGACGTGCACTGATCGACCATCCGAAAACTCCAGCGCTGCAGCGTCGTCGCAGTGCATCCGCAGCTCGCCATGCACCCCGCCGGGCGCGGCTTCGGTGAGCAGCCGGGTCGGACGCTCCGACATGATGCAGACGTCGTCGAATGCCCACCACCATCCGGTCGATGCAGCCAACGTCTCCTGGAGGTGAGCCATGGCCAGATCGTCATCGCGGAAGGTCGCGAGACCGGCACGGCTCGCCGCATCGACGACGGCGAGGTGGTGGATCTCCTGCTGGCCGTACCAGGCGACCACCCCGCCGAGAGGTCGCATGAGTGTCCGGATGGTAGCTGCAACACCACCGAAAACGCTGGTGTGCAACGAGTCCCGCACAGCGCGACAGAGCACCACCTGAGGACTGACGCCGACGTCGAGCGCCTCCGCGACCGTCATCGGCATCACCGCCAGACCGCCCAGGCGCGCCTCACGCATCATCGAAACGGGCTCGGGGAGGTGGGCGTTCATCGACGTGCGCGATCGGGTGATCGCTCGGGCGATGTCGGTGGCGGCGGACACCTCGCCGATCGGTGAGGTCAGCCTCTCGGCGTCGATGAGTTCGGCGCCGGCAGCCGGCGACGGTACCCAGAGGACCTGCGGCACAGGATGACCCGACATCCGATAGAGATCGGTGACAGCGGCTTCGGCTGATACACGATCGGCCGGATCGGTACACAACGCGTATCGCAGCCAGTGATCACGGACGTCGGTGATCAGTGCGGGGAGTTCGGAAGATGCGACTCGATGTCGAGTCCGAGGGAACGGCACGGCGCTCACGCGATGGTGGCGGTGTCCGCCTTTCCGGTAGTCATAGCGACCAAGAGTGGCACGCTCGGCCGGCGAGCGCAAGACCCACCCACCGCGATTTCGTAGTACGGAGCGACTCCATGCATCGGTTCGTACTACGAAATCGGCTGGGGCTCAGTTGTCTTGGTCGTCGAGCTTGGCGGCGACGTCGGCCGGGAAACCGCCGGTGGCGATCGGACCCCAGCGGGTGGGGGTGACGCGGATCAACGACTTGCCCTGGGTGCGCATGGCGGCCCGGTACTCGTCCCAATCAGGATGCTCGCCGGAGATGCTGCGGAAGTAATCGACGAGCGCATCCTCGGCCTCGGGGAGGTCGAGCACCTCGGCTGTGCCGTCGACCTGGACCCAGGCCCCGTTGAACTCGTCGGAGAGCACACAGAGGCTGACCTGTTCGGTCCGTCGGGCGTTGGCGGTCTTCGCGCGACCCGGGTAGGTGGCGACGACGATCCGACCGTCGGCGTCGACCCCGGCGGTGACGGGCGACATCTGCGGCGAGCCGTCGGAGCGGACCGTCTGCAGGATCATCTTGTGCCGACCGGAGAGGAACTCGAGCAGTTCAGAGCGGTCCACGGTGTCGGCGGTGGCGACGGTTCTCGGCATGGGATCAACCCTACGCCGGGCCGGTGTCCGCCCCCGAAACGCATTCTTCGGGTGTGACGCTACTTCTGCGAGGCGGCAGCCAACGCAGGCTTCATCTGGTCGAACGCGAACGGGATCGAGTTCGGCGACGGCTCGTTGAGACCGGTGATCTGAACGGTCGAGAGCATCGAGTTCGCGCCCTTCTTGGACGACGAGAGGTTCTTGTAACCCGGCAGCCCCTCGAACCTCTTCTGCAACTGAGGCGTCGACGCCGCGATGACCAGCAGGTCGGCGTTCAGCCACGGGAGGTTCTCCGCGCTGATCTGGATGCGCGGCTGACCGGTCTTGGTGCTCTCGCGCACCAGTCGCGGCGCGATCTTCAGCCCCAGCGAACTGAACAGCTTTGCCGCACCATCGGACTCGTCTCCGAGAACCGAGATCTGGTCGGAACCGTAGATGTACGCGAACGCGTACGTCTTGCCCTCCAGCCCCGGGTACTCCTCCTTGATGGAAGAGATCTTCTCGTCGACGCCGTTGATGATCTCCTTGGCCTTGTCCGGCTGATGCAGGATCGTGCCCATCAGCGTGACCATGTCCTGCCACGGGTCGATCTGCTCACCACTGATCTTGTCGATGGTCGGCGCGAGCTTGGCCAGCGCCTCGAAACCACCTGCCATCGAGGCGAATCCGGGAGCCAGGATCAGGTCGGGCTTCAGCTTCGCGACCTCGGCGACGATCTCCTCGTTCGGGTTCAGCAGCGGGACGTCGTTCAGCTTGTCCCCGAACCACGGCGGGGTGGTGCCCGACTGCAACTTGATGCCGTCGTAGTAGCCGACCGGGGTCACACCGAACGACAGGGCGACGTCGGTCCACTGTCCACCGAGCGTCACGATGCGCTTCGGCGTGCCGTTGACGGTCACCGACCGACCGTCGGGCAGGTTGATCTGCACCGGCGCACTGTTCTGCCCCTCGTCGGGCGACGAGCAGCCCACTCCGACGACCGCGACCACGGCGATCACCAGCATCGCGAGTCCGGACTTCAACCTGGACACAGGGTCACTCCCTCTTCTGCCCTACGGGCGGTGATTCTGTTCAGCCCTGCGGTGGGTCAGGCGGTGCAGGGGATCATCGCGTAGGCCGCGATGTCACACACGCTGCGGCTGGTCATCTTCCACTTGTTGTCCATCCAGATCCAGCTGAGCTGGCGGTAGCGAGAGCCATTGCCCACCAGCGACATCTGCAGACGCGCCGACAGCGTGTTACCGCTCTGGGTGACCGGGGCGACCATCTGGTAGGTGAAGCCCGCGCCGCTGACCCGGAGCATCTGTGCAACCTGGTCGATCGAGGTGAGTCCACGGGCGCCGCTCTGCAGCTCCGATGCACGCGCGGCGCGCGAGGCCCCGGTGTTCATGATCAGCTTGATCTTGGTGTTGAGCTGGCCTGCGGTCAGCGGCTGCGGCGCGGCGGCCGCCTGCTGCTGGGTCTGCGCGGGTGCCTGGGCGGCGGGAGCCTGCCCCTGCGGCGCGGCGGCACCTGCCTGCGGGGTCTGCTGCG
>NZ_BANX01000032.1 GCF_000334455.1 Gordonia soli NBRC 108243 | reverse complement strand
GGGCGCGTGGCCGGTCGTGCACGCCTCCCCGCCCCCTGGCGGACCAGAGGCGCCGAACGGCCCCGGTCCCGACCGCCCCGACCATCCGCCGACGGCGCCGTACCCGGGCCACCCCGCGCCGCCGGACGAACATCTCTCACGGCCTCCGACCAGCGACTCGTCTCGCCACACCGACCGCAGGACCGGTGCGGCACGATCGCCCGACGCCGCCGTCCACCGATCTCCGGGCCACGACGGACAGTCGGCGGTCCAGACGCGCCGCGTCGACTTCGGAGCACGCTCCGATGGGCGGTCCGCACCCCGGCGGGGCCAAGGACGGCCCAGGTAGAATCGACGATGCGCGACCGGATCGGTCGCGTGTGCGCATACCGTGCCGCAATCCGGGTACCCGGGTCGTCGGCGCACCACCGCCGACACCCACGTCGCCGACCAGAGGACACCATGCCCCCGAAGACCACCGACATCACCGACGACGAAGACCTGGAGCCGGTCACCGACGAGACCGCCGTGTCCGCCCGTCGCGTGGTGGCCACCTACGCAACCGACGCCGACGAGTGCCGGATGCTGCTGTCCATGCTGGGAATCGCACCGGTCGAGAACGCCTGACCTGTGACGTCGCAGAGTAGCGACTCCGAGTCCGACGTCACGTCGGCCACCGACGACGGCACGACGCCCGTGCCCCCGCGCTCACCGGGAACAGCCGAGTTCGTCGTCGTGGCGAATCGACTGCCCGTCGACAAAGAGGTGCTACCCGACGGCACGGTGCGCTGGAAGCGCAGCCCGGGCGGTCTGGTGACCGCACTCGAGCCGATCCTGCGCGAGCACACCGGCGCCTGGGTCGGATGGTCCGGCATCGCCGACTCCGACGACAACCCCGACATCGAGGGCGTCGAGATCCGGGCGGTGCCGCTGTCCACCCAGGAGATCGCCGAGTACTACGAGGGCTTCTCCAACGCCACGCTGTGGCCGCTCTACCACGACGTCATCGTCAAACCCGAGTACCACCGCGAGTGGTGGAACGCCTACGTCGAGGTCAATCGACGATTCGCCGAGGCGGCCGCCGAGACCGCCGCCGAGAACGCGATCGTCTGGGTGCAGGACTACCAACTGCAGTTGGTCCCCAAGATGCTCCGGATGCTGCGGCCCGACCTGCGCATCGGCTTCTTCTTGCACATCCCGTTCCCGCCGGTCGAACTGTTCATGCAGATGCCGTGGCGCACCGAGATCGTCGAGGGACTGCTCGGCGCCGACCTCATCGGCTTCCACCTCCCCGGTGGTGCACAGAACTTCCTCTTCCTCGCCCGACGCCTGGCCGGTCAGGCAACCAGCAAGGGGACCGTCGGCGTCCGTTCACGTTTCGGCGTCGTCCAGGTCGGCTTCCGATCGGTGCGTGTCGGCGCCTTCCCGATCTCCATCGACTCCGGCGAACTGGACACCAAGTCGAAGTCCAAGGAGATCCGCAAGCGTGCCGCCGAGATCCGTTCCGAGTTGGGCGATCCGGAGACGATCCTGCTCGGTGTCGACCGTCTGGACTACACCAAGGGCATCGATGTCCGTCTCAAGGCGCTCTCGGAGTTGCTGGCGGAGAAGCGGATCGATCCGGCGAAGACCGTCATGATCCAGCTGGCCACACCCAGCCGCGAGCGCGTCGACAGTTACGTGCGGATGCGGGCGGGTATCGAGCAGCTGGTCGGCAACATCAACGGCACCTACGGCACCGTCGGTCATCCCGTGGTCGAGTACCTGCACCGTCCGGTCCCGCGTGAAGACCTCATCGCGTTCTTCGTCGCCGCCGACGTCATGCTGGTGACCCCGCTGCGCGACGGCATGAACCTGGTCGCCAAGGAGTACGTCGCCTGCCGAAGCGACCTCGGCGGCGGACTGGTTCTCAGCGAGTTCACCGGCGCCGCAGCCGAACTCCGCTCCGCGTATCAGGCGAATCCGTACGATCTCGACGGCGTCAAAGACGCCATCGAGGCGGCGGTCCAGCAGTCGCCTCACGAGGGGCGCCGACGGATGCGCGCACTGCGCAGGCAGGTGCTCACCCACGACGTGTCCAAGTGGGCCGAGAGCTTCCTCGGCACCCTCGCGGCGACGCACGAGACCAGGGCCTCGGCCGACCGCGGAGTGCAACTCGTCGCGGAGACGACCACTCCCGCCGCCGACACCGCAGACGGAGAGTGAGCCGATGAGCGCAACCGGGGTCCCGCCGGACCTGCGAGAGGCGCTTCTCGCCGCCGCGGCGGCCGACCGCCTGCTGGTGGCCTCGGACTACGACGGCTGTATCGCCCCCATCGTCTCTCGCCCCGAGGATGCCGCCCCGGATCCCGCGGCCATCGACGCCCTGCGCGTGGCCGCCGGTCTCCAGGACACCACGGCCGCAGTCGTCTCCGGTCGCGCTCTCGACGACCTGGTCCGACTGTCGGGGCTCTCCGACGGTTCGGTGGAACTCGTCGGCAGCCACGGCAGCGAGTTCACCACCGGGTTCCGTCAACCGGTCACCGACGACGCGCGTGCGCTACTCGAGCGCATCATCGCCGAATTCCGTTCCATCGCAATCGGTGTGGATGGCGTGACGGTCGAGGTCAAGCCAGTCAGCACCACCCTGCACGTCCGCAATGCCGCGCCGAACGATGCCGAGGTCGCACTCGACCGCGCCCGGACCGGACCGGCGTCCTGGCCCGGAGTGCAGACCACCGAGGGCAAGGCCGTCATCGAACTGGCCGTCATCGAGACCAGCAAGGGGCATGCGCTGGATCTCCTGCGCGAGCAGCATCGGTCGGATGTGGTCGTCTACCTCGGTGACGACGTGACCGACGAGAAGGCCTTCGCGCATCTGCGCGGCCGAGACGTGAGCATCAAGGTCGGCGACGGCGACACCATCGCCACACATCACGTCGGCGACCCGGCCGACGTCGCGACCGTCCTCGAGTTCGTCACCGCCCATCGACGGGAACATCTCGCGGAGCGCGCATCTAGCTGATCGATCGTCGGATCGATCCGGACTCGTCGCGGTCCGACGATCGGACTCAGCTGATCCGGATGCGTGCGGTCCCGTCGTCGTCGGGGAGATCGCCACGCACCGTCGCGAACACCTGGTACGACTTCAAGGTGATGGACCCGCCGTGGTTGTCGAGGAACGCGGTGTCGGCGGCGTCACGCCCGGTTGCGATGCGCACCAGGCTCTGTCGGGGTGCGAGCCCGGTCGCGTCCACCACCACCCACTCGCCGTCGACGAGCGCCTCGGCCACCGCGTGGAAGTCCATCGGCGAACATCCCGGCGCGTAGACGGCGACGACCCGCGCGGGTACGTTCAGCGCACGCAGCAGCGCGACGACCAGGTGCGCGTAGTCACGGCAGACACCCGCGCCCGCGAGCAGCGTGTCGGCCGCACCGTCGATCGGATCGCTCGATCCGGGGATGTAACTCAGCCGCGACTTCACGTAATCGGTGACGTCGGTGAGGAGTTCGGCCTGTGTGCGGGACGTGTCGAACTGGCGCGACGCGAACCCGTAGAACTTGTCGCACTCGGCGTAGCGGCTGGGCCGCAGATAGACCGTGGGGTCGGTGGCGGCGACCGGAATCGGGTCGGCGGGTGCCGACACGGTGGCCGAATAGGAGATCGTGAGCATCCCCGGATCGAGGGTGAGCCGATGGATTCGACTCTCGCACTCGCCGACGACCTCCGACGGCGTGACCCATAGCCCGTCGACCGCGACGCGGAGTTCCTCCTCGAAACCGAGTCCCGGCACCCGGGCGACGGCCACCTGCATGTCGAGGACGGTCGCGGCGGTGACCTCGACCTCCAGGGTGGCGGAGATGTCGCGGATCGAAGTGGTCATGCGCCCAGGGTAGGCACCAGTACGGCATGCGCGCGAATCCACTTCCCGGTCACGTCGCGCGCACCGGTGTTCGCCGGCGATCCCCTGATCGACGATGCTTCAGTCGGCCGCAGAACTTCAGTCGGCCGCAGATGCAGCAATCGGATCGGCGTAGATCACACTGAGCGCCACCACGATCGCCGCGCTCTCGGTGACCCGGATACCGAACCGGGACGGGCTCAGCTCGAGCGGGAACCGGGTTCGGCTCGCGGCGTCGAAGGCCGCCTGGACCGGTGCGAGACCGTCCGGGTGTGCCCCGAAGGCATCCCCGGCGACCACCACCGAGTCGGGATTGATCACATCCCGGATCAACGCGACGCTCTCGCCCAGCACACGAGCGCGCTCGTCGAGCAGCACACCCGCATCGGGCTCGATCCCGAGGCGCTGCGCTGCCGCAGCCAGTGCGGCGCTGCCGATGACCTCCTGCAGCGTGACGGTCCCCTCGGCGAGAAACCGGCTCGCGACCGGGACGTGCGCGACCGTGCCGGCACCGCGGGCCGGGACATGGACCTTGCCGTCAAAAGTGATGGCCATGCCGACCGTCTCGCGCGCGTAGAAGAAGAGTCCGGTGCCGTCGGCGTGGCGTGGGTGTGTCAGCAGCAGCTCGGCCGCCGACATCGCCTGCACGTGTTCGCAGACCGAGACCGGCACGTCGAGTTCGGCGGCCAGCACCGCGCCGATCGGGACCTTGCGCCAGTCCAGCACCGGATGGTCGACGATGCCGGTCGGGGCATCGACGACACCGCCGACGGCCACCCCGCCCCAGAGGAGACGGCGCCCACCGAACTTGTCGGCGAGATCTCGCAACTGCCTGCTCAGCGACTGCACGGCCGCCGTCGCGTCACCAGACGGGGTGAGGACCGCGTGGCTGTACAGCGCACGACCGCCGAGATCGGCGATGGCGAGCAGCGTGCGCCGCGCACCGATGTGCATGCCTGCGACGCAGAGCCGATCGCGATCGATGGTCAACGGATTCTTGGGGCGCCCGATGCCGCCGGGATCGACCAGATCGGGACGCTCGGCGATGAGCTTGCGCCCGACCAGGGCGGTGACCTGACGGTTGATCGTCGCGGGCGACAGACCCGTCGCCGTCACCAACTGGTCGCGGGTGACCGGTCCGCCCGCTCGGATCGCCTGCAGCACCGCAGCAGCCGGGAGAGACCCCACCTGCAGCGCGGCGGGGATCACTCCACTGGGCGACATGGCACTCCAATCTAGCAGTGTCGGCATCGTTAAACTGTGGTCATGACCAGCACTTCGGCTTCAACATCGCCCGGATCGCAACCCCTGTCAGATGATGCGGATCGCAAGGTGGCTGTGGTAACCGGAGCCAGCTCCGGGATCGGTGCGGCCACCGCCCGTGCCCTCGCCGCGGCCGGCTACCAGGTCGTGCTGGGAGCGCGTCGGATCGACCGGGTGAACGCGCTCGCCGAGGAGATCGGCGGCCTCGGCCGGCAACTCGACGTCACCGACGAGGCCTCGGTCGAGGCGTTCGTCGCCGGACTCGACCGCGTGCACGTCCTCGTCAACAACGCCGGCGGCGCCAAGGGCCTCGACCCGGTCGCCACCGCCGACCTCGACGACTGGCGCTGGATGTGGGAGACCAACGTGCTGGGCACCCTCCGGGTGACCAAGGCCCTCCTTCCCGCACTCGTCGACTCCGGCGACGGACTGATCGTCACGATCACCTCCATCGCGGCCATCGAGGCCTACGACAACGGCGCCGGCTACACCTCCGCCAAGCACGCGCAGGGCGTCCTGCACCGGACCCTTCGGTACGAGCTCCTCGGAAAGCCGGTGCGGCTCACCGAGATCGCCCCTGGGATGGTCGAGACCGACTTCTCGCTGGTGCGCTTCGAAGGCGACCAGGAACGCGCCGACGCCGTCTACCAGGGCCTCGATCCGCTCTCGGCTGACGACGTCGCCGACGTCATCTCCTTCGTCGCCACCCGGCCTCCGCACGTGAATCTCGACCAGATCGTCATCAAGCCGCGCGATCAGGCGTCCGCCCGACGCAACGTGAAGACCGGCTGACCGGGTCGGGCGATCGCCGCCCTCTCCGCGGGTGCGACGGGCGCCGCCGACCAGCGCGGCGGCCCGAGACCGCGGAGTTCACCGCGGGTCTGGCATCGCGAGAGTTCCGCCGACAGCCGGACCGCTGCCGCACTGCCCTTCCGATGCCAGGTGCGGTAGAAGGTGACCTGGTCGGCTCGATGTTGGCGCGGCCGTGGTGACCTGTGCCATCGCCCGGTAGTAGCTGTAGTCGGCGTTGCTCTCGGATATCCGCGCGGGCAATGTCCGACAGTCAGTGGTCCGCGCCGGTGCGGCATCGGGTTCGGCGGGCACCGTCGCCGACACGGCCAGGCCGGCGAGGAGCCCCGCGGCGTAGGCAGCGAGACGAGATCGGACGGTCATGGACCGACGCCTCCCGACCGAAGCAGATCGAGCTGGGCGACGCGCTCAGGAGAGGTTGAGAGCCCGGATCCGGGCGAGTTGCATATCGTGAATATGCAACCGACTCGATGCTGACATCGATGAGTTGATTTCGCGTTGGCGAATCTCGACCGATTACCAGGTTGCCATTCTCTACCGCCGCCATCTCGCGAATCCGCGTCAGAACCTTCGTTCGTGGACGGGTGCGCCCCGCATTGGTACCCCTGACTGTCGAGTGCGGCGCACCACCACATCTGCCGCATAAGCTCTGACGGTCGACATGTGTTCTCTGCAGCACAGATCCGAGGTCAGGCGGTCTCGATCTGGGGCGCTTCGGCGACGATTGGCAAGGACGGATCCGACGGCGACACCGGGGTCACCAGGTCTTGAAATTTCTCCATTCCCAGCGCCACGATCATCAAGACGACCGGAACAAGGACCACCACGAGTGCAACCACCGCTGATCTCCCGGGAGAAGTCGACGAGACATTTACCAACGTGAATTATCCTAGCTCCGCTACGCACTGTCGGCACCGAGAGTTGCGTCACTGTGCGCGATTCCCGGAACTTGCCGAGTAACTGCCATGGCCGGGTGCGAAATCTGTACGAGGCCGACGCGCGGTCGACGATAAGCCGCCGGCATACCGGTGGCGTACAGATTTCGTGCAGCTCCGATCCGACTCTCGTGTTCCAGACCTCGCGCAGCGAAAACAGATCAGCGGCCTAGGGTGGCGACATGGGCCATCGCTACCAGCATCTCGTCTTCGGCGAACGCTCACTCGCCCGGCAGCGCACGGTCGGCAGCATCGTCGCCTATGGTGCCGGACTCGACTCGCCGGACGAGGGTGCGCAGGAGATCGGCGAACGAGAGATCCGACTGCTGACCGGCGCGTTCCAATTCCACCTCGCCAGCGTGACGCCCGAGGGTTGGCCGTATGTGCAGTACCGGAGCGGCCCGTCCGGCTTCCTGCATCATCTGCACGGCAATCGGTTCGCCTTCGCCGACTTCCACGGCAACCAGCAGTTCGTCTCGGTCGGCAACATCGAGAGCGACGACCGGGTGTCGCTGTTCGTCGCCGACTACGTCCGCAAGACACGGTTGAAGGTCTTCGGGCGCGCCTCGGTCGTCGATGCCGCCGACGACCCGGAGCTCCTGCAGTCCCTACGCCGCATCGGCGATCAGGAGATCGCGGCAGGGTGCGAGCGGAGCATCGTGGTCGACGTCGAGGCTTTCGACTGGAACTGCTCCCGCAGCCTGATCCCGCAGTACACCGCAGAACAGGTGCGCGAACGCACCCAGCCGTACATCGACAAGATGGCCGAGATGCAACGTGAGATCGATACGCTCACAGCACGTCTCGCCGCCGAGTGACCCAAACCGACAACGACCTGCAGGAGCGCACAGTGTTCGACCTCCGCGACCTCACCAGCCCAGTCGTCGGCGCCCCGATGGCAGGCGGCCCGAGCACTCCCGCTCTCGTCGAGACCACTGTGCGCGCAGGCGGACTCGGCCTGCTGGCGGCGGGCTACCTGACATCCGAGAAGCTCGCCGACGACATCGCGGCGACGCAGGCAACCGGGACACGCGTGTTCGGCGTCAACATCTTCGTCCCGGAGACCCGGCCCACCGATCGCGCCGCGGTCAGCGCGTTTCGCTCCGCGCTGGTCCCGTTCGCGGCCGAACGCGATGTGGTACTGCCCGAGTTGGACGGCCTGCTGGACGACGACGACCACTACGACGCGAAGATCGATGCCGTCGTCGAGGCACGGGTCCCGGTGGTGACGTTCACTTTCGGCCTGCCGTCCGCGACGGTGGTCGACCGCCTGCACGCGATCGACACCTCGATCGGTGTGACCGTCACGTCTGCGGCCGATGCAGCAGCAGCGGTGACCGTGGGTGCCGACTGGTTGTGCCTGCAGGGACCCGACGGCGGTGGCCACCGGTCGACATTCGATCGATACACGACGCCGCCCACCCAGTCGCTGGACGATCTGATCCGAGAGGTGTCGGCCACCGTCGACGTGCCGTTGGTCGCCGCCGGCGGGATCGCCACACCCGAACGGGCCCACCAGATCCGCGCGCTGGGTGTGCCGACGGTACAGATCGGGACGGCTCTGCTGCGGACCGCCGAGGCCGGCACCAAACTCGCCCATGCAAACGCCCTCGCCGATCCGGCGTTCGAGACCACCGTCCTCACCCGGGCCTACTCGGGGCGAATTGCCCGCGGTCTGCGCAATCGGTTCATCGACACCTTCGATGAACTCGCGCCGGCCGAGTACCCGGCGGTCAACACCCTGACCGGCGGCATCCGACGCGCCGCTGCCGACGACCCGCACACCATCAACCTGTGGGCGGGTACCGGATTCCGGGAGGCCCGCGAGGAGTCGTCAGCGGAGACCGTCGCCCGGTTCGCCTGACCCCGTCACTTCTCGCCGTCGTGGTGCGATCGCGATGGGAACCGACCCGCTCAGGACACCGGCTGATCCGGCTCCGGTGACGGATGATCGGCCGCCACGATCTGGTGCGCCACATCGACGAGCGCGGTGTTGGAGTCCTGTGAGAGTCGCCGCAGGATGTCGAAGGCCTGCAAGGCGTCCATGTCGCATCTCTCCATCGCGAACACGGGTCCGGCCGGGGCTTTTGACACCACATGCCAGTACTGGCACCCTGGAACGTGCCTCACGCCCCACAGAATCCTGGGGCGGAAACGGTCCGACCGTCGGCGCCCCCGTATCCCCGTGCGTAGGGTGCTGCCGATCTCATCGCAGCCGCGATGAAGCGGTCACGCCCGACATCCTCCGTTCCCCCTGGTAGGGATGTCGGATGGACCCCTCGAGGCTTGTCGGGCGGTGCCACCGCCGAGTCTCCTCCCCCCAGGACGAGGTGGTGGCACCGCCCCGGCAGCCTCGCGGTCAGCGGCGCCCGAGAGCCCTCACCTCGACCGGCTTGTCCGGGCGGCTCCGGCACCGGCGATCAACGCGGAGCGGCCGGCGCCGGGGCATCCGACGGCGTGGCAGGCACATTCGACTCCTCCGGTTCGCCGCCGAGCGCCGACATGCCCTTCCAGGTCGGCCAGTCGTAGATCCAGTCGAAGATGTCGCCGTCAGCCTCCGACAGTGCGATACGCGTGCCGGTGACCTCAACCGGATCACCGTAGATTGCCGACTCGAAGTAGCGCTGCGCATTCTCCAGCGAGAGGTTGATGCACCCGTTGGTGACGTTGGAGGCGCCCTGGACTCCGACGGTCTCGGGGTTGGCGTGGATGAACTCGCCGTTGTTGGAGATACGCACGGCGAAACGCTCCCGGACGTTGAAGTATCCCGCGGCCGGGTTGCTCATCGCGAAGTCCTCGTACTTCTCGCTGACCACGTGGATACCCGACCGTGTGACGTTGCGATCGAGATCGCCACCGCCGTAGCTGCACGGGAGGGTCATCAGGGTCGCCCCGTCGCGCACCACGGTGATCTGGTGCGAGGAGGCCTCGGCCTTGACCACCTGGGCCCGACCGATGGTGAAATCGCTGGTGACGTCTGCCGCGCCGTAGTCACCGCCGCCCAGGTCGACGCCGTACAGCTTCGCGTCCATGTGCACCTTGGTGCCCGGCGCGTAATACTCCTTGGTCCGCCAGTGCACGCGCGAGCCGTTGTCCTCGCCCAGCCATGCCCAGGCGCCCTCTGTCTCGGGCTCGGTGGTGACCTTGAGCCGCTTCTCGACTGCGGCCTTGTCCTGCACGGTGCCGTCGAACTTGAGGATGATCGGCGCCGCGATGCCGACCTCCTGTCCGTCTGCGATGTTGAGCACGACGTTGAGTTGGTTCTTCGGCGAGAGGGTGGTGAATGCGCCCTTGACCGGCGTCGTCACGCGGTCGTTGCCGATGGCACTGCCGCTCCACGTGTAGGTGACGCCGTAGCCGAGTGGCTCGGAGGTCGTGAAGGTCGTCCGATCGTCGGACAACGCACCCTGAACCGCTTTGCCGTTGTCGCTGAGGAGCTTGACGTCCGGGTTGAGCAGCCCGTTCTCTGCCTTGACCGACACCGTCGACGTCGGGTTGGGGGCCTCGCCGGAGTCAAGGGGTGGCGTGTAGCTGAGGGAAACGGTGGGCTGCTTGGGCCCGGACGGTCCCGCCTTGTCCTCCGGGCGAGCGCACGCGGCCGCGACGAGACCGAGTGCGCCGACTCCGGCTGCAGCGAGGACCGTCCGTCGAGTGGGGTGTTGCTGGCTGTTCATCGACTCCCACAGTACCGATCACCTGCGACGACGGTCGTCCGCACGGGCGTGCGTCACACTCTCGACGGACGGAGCGGGCTCCTAGGTGACCAGACCTTCGCTCTTCAGCCAGTCGTAGGCGACTTCCGCGGGGTCCTCACCGTCGATGTCGACACGACCGTTGAGCTCCTGCATGAGCGGGTCGGTGAGGCGCTCCGAGATGGTCGCCATCAACGTCGCGATCTCCGGGTTCGCCTCCAGGACGGGGGCACGGACCACGGTGCTGCCGCTGTACGGGAGGAAGAACTTCTTGTCGTCCTCGAGTGTGACGAGCTTGAGGTTCTTCACGCGGCCGTCGGTGGTGTAGATCATGCCGAAGTTGCAGGGCGCACTCTTGGCCGTGGACGTGTACACCACGCCCGCGTCCATCCGGGTCACGTTGCCCGCCGGCACCCCGTTGGGCTGACCGTAGGGGATGCCGTACTTCTCCAGCATCGGCACGAAACCGTCGGAACGACTGAAGAACTCGTCGTCGACGCAGAAGGTGCGGTCGGCGACCGGGAGCTTCGCGACGTCGGAGAGCGACTTCACCTTGAGGCGCTCCGCGGTCGGGGTCGATGCGCCGAACGCGTAGGTGTCGTTGAAGTTGGCCGGCGGCAACCAGTCCAGGTTGTTGTCGGCCTTCTCGATGTCGCGGACCTTGGTGTAGAGCTCCTGCGGGTCGGAAATGGTCTCGGTCTCGTTGTGGTAGTTCACCCAGCCGGTACCGGTGTACTCCCACAGGATGTCGGCATCGCCGTTGAGCTGCGCCTGCCGTGACGAAGCCGACCCCGGTGCGCCGGTGAGGTCGCTGACCTTGGCGCCCGCCGCCGCGAGGTATGTGGCCGTGATCTTGCCCAGCAGCACACCCTCGGTGAAGCTCTTCGACGTCACGACCAGCGGCACACCCTCGAGAGGCTTCTGGCCGTCGGGCAGGCTGGTGGCCCGGAACGTTCCCGAGGAGCTGACCAGCCCACAGCCGGCCAGCGCGACGGCGCTGACGAGCACGGCGACCATCGAGGCCAGCAGGCGCGAGCGGGAACGGGTGCGGGTCATGTCAGTCCTCGCGGTGTCGCGGCGAACTCGACCAGTCGTCCGAGCCAGTCGATGATCATCGCCAGCAGCGCCACCAGGATGGCGCCGGAGATGAGAAGTTTCGGAAGGAACAGGGTGACGCCGGTGGTGATCAGCGTACCCAGGCTGGTCGCGCCGATGAACGTGCTCAGCGTGGCCGTACCGACCAGGATGACCAGGGCGGTACGGACCCCGTTGAGGATGACCGGCACGGCCAGCGGCAGCTCGACCTGGAACAGGGTGCGGGCGGCCGAGTAGCCGATGCCGCGCGATGCCTCGATGGTGCGCTGATCGACCTGGCGGAGCCCGACGATCGTGTTCTGCAGGATCGGCAGGATCGCGTAGACGACCAGGCCGACGACGGCAGTCTTGAATCCGGTGCCCAACCAGAAGGTGAACAGCACCAGCAGACCGACCGCCGGTGCGGCCTGACCGATGTTGGCGATGTTGACCGCGATCGGGTTGAGCCATTTGGCCCATGGACGCGTCAGCAGGATGCCGAGCGGGATGGCCACCACGACGACGATCACCGTGGCGGTCAGCGTCAGCTTGATGTGGTCGATGATCGTGGTCTGCAGGGTCGACCAGGTCAGCGAGGCCTGCTCGGTCTCGGTGAAGGTCGTGGTCAGATACCAACTGAAGTAGCCGACACCCAGCACGATGATCACCAACGGCTCGAACCAGACGTCGATCGGGATCGGGCGCCTACGCTTCTTCGGCGCCTGCGTCAGCGCATCCGTCGCCGTGCCCGGAGCGGTCTGATCGCTGGTGTCGGCGGTGGTCGCGGTCATGACCTGGACGCCTCGGACTCGGCAGTCTGGGCGGACTCGGAGAACGCGGGCAGCGATGCGTCCTGCTGATCACCGTGGTGGTGGGACTCGTAAGAGGCGACGTCATCACGGGCGTCGGCGAGCTGACCGCGGATCACCGACATCACCGAGGCGATGGTCAGCGATCCGACCACCCGCCCGCGTCCGTCGGTGACCAGGGTGCCGCCCTGGCTGGCCGCCAGCATCGAGTCGAGAGCGTCGTTGAGCGTCGACGACGTGGCGACCGTCGGCAGACGGGAGTCGATGTAGTCGGTGATCCGGTCCTGCGACTCGACCTCGCGCAGCGACGGCCAGGCGCGCGGACGCCCGTGCTCGTCCACCACCACGATCCAGGTGTGTCCGGCTGCGCGGGCGCGGCCGGCGACCTCCTTCGACGACTCGCCGACCGTCGCGGTGGTCACCTCGTCGTGCTCGACGTCCTTGACGCGCGAGAGGGTGAGGTGCGCCAGCGTGGCTCCCGAGCCGATGAACTCCTCGACGAAGGCGTTGGCCGGGTTGGCGAGGATCTCCTCGGGGGTTGCGTACTGCTCGATCTGTCCGCCCTCGGAGAAGATCAGCACCTTGTCACCGAGTTTGGTGGCCTCTTCGAAGTCGTGGGTGACGATGACGATCGTCTTGGCGACCTCGTGCTGGATGGCGATGAGACTGTCCTGCAGGCGGACCCTGGTGATCGGGTCGACCGCGGAGAACGGCTCGTCCATCAGCAGGACCGGCGGGTCGGCGGCCAGCGCCCGGGCCACACCGACGCGCTGCTGCTGACCACCGGACATGTCCTTGGGCAGGCGGTCGGCGAATGCCGCGGCGTCCAGGCCGACCAGATCCAGCAGGTAATCGGTGCGGTCGGCGATCTTCTTCTTGTCCCAGCCGAGTACGCGCGGGATGGCTCCGATGTTCTTGCGGACCGACCAGTGCGGGAACAGGCCGCCGGACTGGATGACGTAGCCGACGGACTGGCGCAGCTTGTCGGGGTCCTCGTTGGTGACGTCGCGGTCGCCGATGAAGACCTTGCCCTCGGTGGGCTCGATCAGCCGGTTGATCATCTTCAGCGTGGTGGTCTTGCCACAGCCCGACGGTCCGACGAACGCGACGATGTCGCCGGCGTCGATCTCGAGGTCGAGCTTCTTCACCGCCGGCTTGGTGGTCCCGCGGTACTTCTTGACCACGCCCTCGAGACGGATGGGCGCGCCGGTGACCGTCCGGTCACCAGGAGCAGCGGCGGGGGTGGTCGTGGATTCGGTCATGACAGTCCCTTGGAGATCGTGACGCGTCCCAGCAGTGCCAGGAGCGCATCGAAGACGAGGGCGATGAGGACGATGAGGATGGTTCCGGTGAGCGCCATCTCCAACGCGTTCGCGCCGCCCAGACGCGAGAGTCCGTTGAAGATCAGCGATCCCAGGCCGGGCCCGAGGACGTAGGCGACGATCGCGGCGACGCCGACGATCATCTGCGTCGAGACGCGGATGCCCGTCAGGATCACCGGCCACGCGATCGGCAGTTCCACCGAGACCAGGGTCTTCCAGCGCGACAAGCCGATTCCGCGTGCCGACTCGATCACCGACGGTGGCACCGACCGCAGCCCGACGATCGCGTTGCCGATGACCGGTAGCGCGGCGAAGAACGCCAGCATGATGAACGAGGGCACCACGCCCAACCCGAACGGGACGATCAGCAGCGCCAACAGCGCCAGCGACGGGATCGTCAGGGCCACTCGACTCGTCGTCAGCGTCAGCGCCGATCCCAACGGGAGCCGGTACACCAGGACCGCCACGATCAGCGCGACGACCGTTCCCACGAGGACGGTCTGAAACGCCAGCGACGCATGCTGATACGTCAGGAACGAAAGGAACCCGACGCGACCGTCGATGTAGTTCCACAGATTCACAGGTACTTCCCCCTGTCGTCATGACCGCAGGCGGCCAGTCCCCGAGAACCTCGCCCCGGCGACACAGATCAAAACCCTAACCGCAGACCACGTCACCAGTGCGGGTTACGCGAATCCCCGAGACGCTCGAGCCCACCGTCCGCGGACGCCACCCATCCGGTCACGGACCGTCGGCCACCAGCGCCGACGGTGCCGCCCGGGCTGCGTAACACCTGTACAGGACAGTTATCGATCACCGTGATTTCAAGTCCGGTCACGCTCCGGGCGTGCGCCCGGAGCCGCCGACGAACTGCCTCGGCCCCGGCCGCGCACCTTCGGCCCCCGCTGATCGACGCGGGCGTGTCAGCCGGCGTCCGACCTCACTGCCGCGGCTGCCGGCGCCGCGCCGTGCAGATGCGCGCGCTCACCCTCGAGGTCGAAGATCGACACGATCTCGGTCGGCTCGTCGTGGGCCTCGATGGCGTGCGGGACCATCGTCGAGAACTCGGCGGCGTGGCCGGGCGGCACGATGATCGTCCGTTCCCCCAGTCGGAGCCGGATCGCGCCAGACAGCACTGTGAACCACTCGCGCCCGGGATGGACGCCGAGTTCGTGCGGTTCGGAGTTCCGGCCTTCCGGCTCGATCCGCATCTTGGCGACCGTGACCCCCTGCGGCGCACCCTCGCGCGAGAGCATCCACACCGTCCGGCCGGCCGAGGCCTGCGGTTCCGGGCGGATCACCACATCCTCGTCGCCGGCCGGCTCGACGAGCTGGTCGAGAGTGGTGCCCAACGCACGGGCGATGGGCACCAGCTGATCGAGCGCGACGCGTCGGTGACCGGTTTCGATCCGGCTCAGGGTCGACGGACTGAGGAAACATCGCGTCGCCAGGTTGTCGAGGGTCCACCCGCGGGCCAACCGGAGTCCACGGATCCGCTGTCGGACCACGACGTCGAGTTCTTGCGTCATACGCAAGAGCATATGCCATATGCGCATCGCGCGGCTAGGCTCGCCGACATGCAGCAACACAGCGACCACGGTGACGGGCACGGCTACGGGCATGGCCACGGACAGGGGCACGGCCATGACGGACACGCCGCCGAACATGCCGACTGGGGACGGATGCTGGACCTCGACGCCGAAGTTCTCGGCGGCTACCGGGACGTGGTGCTCGACCTGGCCGACCGCTACCTGGCGACACCGCCGCGGACCATCGCCGACCTGGGTGCCGGTACCGGCACCGGCACACTCGCGCTGGCCGCGCGTCACCCCGACGCCGAGATCCTGTCGCTCGACGACTCGGCGCCGATGATCGAACATCTCACGCAGCGCGCAAAGACACTGTCAGTCAAAGGAATTCGCGGCATCGTCTGTAACCTGGACAACGGATGGCCCGACCCCGCGACGCTGGGCACCGACGCGCCGATCGATCTGGCCTGGGCCGCCTCGTCACTCCACCATCTCGCCGACGTGCCGCTGCTCCTGCGCGGCCTCGCCGACGCACTCTCACCGACCGGCGTCGCGGTCGTGTTGGAGATCGACGCCCTACCCCGCTTCTTGCCCGACGACATCGGCATCGGGACACCGGGTCTCGAGGATCGGCTGATCGACGCGCGCGAGCGCAACGGGTGGAATCACCACCCGGACTGGACATCGACGCTGATCGAGGCCGGCCTGACGGCGGTGGACCGCGAGACGGTGACGACGACCGCCTCCGCCGGAGACCGCACCACCGAGTACGCCATCGAGTGGCTCGGCCGCTCCCGTAGCGGCCTCGCCGACGACCTGTCCGACGAGGACCGTGCGACCCTGGACGCCCTCCTCGATCCGGACCATCCGGCCTCGCTGCGTCACCGCGACGATGTCACGGCGAGCGTCGGCCGGACCGTTTGGTTCGCGCGCCGCGAAGAGAACCGACCGTGAGCACCTCTTCCCCGAAACCCTTTCTGCACGAGGAGATTCCATGAGCACCGAACTGACCTGCGATGTCGTTGTCATCGGCGGCGGACCGGGCGGCCTGGCCGCTGCGACCGCGCTCGCCCGTTCCCGACGTTCCGTGATCGTCGTCGACGCCGGGCAACCGCGGAACGCCCCCGCCGCGGGAGCGCACAACGTACTCGGCCACGACGGGGTCCCGCCGCTGGAGATCTTGGCCGCCGGCCGTCGCGAAGCGGAGGGCTACGGGGCGCGGGTGATCCCCGGCCGCGCGGTGTCGGCTCGCCGGACCACCGACGGGACGACTCCGGACCCATCTGCCGGCCTCGGATTCGTCATCGAACTCGCCGACGGCACAATTGTGCGGGCGCGTCGACTGATCCTGGCAACCGGACTCACCGACGTCCTGCCCGACATCCCCGGCGTAGCCGACCTGTGGGGGACCCACGTGCTGCACTGCCCGTACTGCCACGGCTGGGAGGTGCGCGACCAGCGCATCGTCGTCCTTGCGACCGGCCCGCTGAGTGCGCATCAGGCTCTTCTGTTCCGGCAGCTCTCCGACGACGTGACCGTCGTCGAACACACCGAGTCGGTGATCGACCCGGATGCCCGCACGCAGTTGGACGCGCGTGGTGTGACTCTCGTCGACGCACGCGTCGACCGGGTGGACACCGACGGCACCGACCTCCGCGGGGTGATCCTCACCGACGGCCGGACACTCGAGGCCGACGCCGTGGTGATCGGTCCCCGCTTCGTCGCGAATGCCGACCTGTTCGAGCAACTCGGCGGGACCGTGACCGACCATCCGAACGGCACCTACGTCGCAACCGGCCTGATGGGCGCCACCGACCTGCCCGGCGTCTGGGCCGTCGGCAACACCGCCGACTTGTCGGCGATGGTCGGCTCGGCCGCCGGCGCAGGTACCGGCGCCGGCGCTGCCGTCAATGCCGACCTCGTGGCCGAGGAGGCTCGAGCGGCGGCGGCACTCGTGTGACCTGGACACTTTCCGAGCGTTTGCCGCGCCGCCATGCCTTCGGCATTGATTTTACTGTGCAGCCGGGTAACACTAAGCCGCATGAATCTGTCCTACGAGATCGTCGGTGACGGCCCCACGCTCGTGCTGTTGCACGGCGTCGTCCATCGGCGTGAGGCATGGGATCCGGTGCTGGCCGAGCTGAGCCGACATCGGCGAGTCGTGACCGTCGACCTGCCGGGGCACGGTCGGTCGCCGGCCATGCCCGAGGGGGATGATCCGCTGCAGCTCGGGATGGAGATCCTGCGGGAGTTCCTCGACGAGATCAGCGATGGCGGTCCGATACACGTGGCCGGGAACTCGTTGGGAGGCTGGTTCGCATTGGAACTGGCGGCAACCGGGGCGGTCGCGTCGGCGACCGCACTCTCGCCGGCCGGCTTCTTCGTCAACTCGCTGGATCAGCGTCGGGCCGTGACTACGTTCCTCTTCTTACGTCGCGCCGCCCGCCTGATGGGCCGACATCGGGATCAGATACTCGACACGAAGATCGGCCGCACGATCGCGCTCGCCGTCTTCTTCGCCAAGCCATGGCTCATCGACGCCGAGGTCGCCAAGATCGACAGCCGCTCATTGCTGACCAACGAGATCATCGATCGCGGGCTCCAAGCCGACTTCGGCTTCACGACGCCACCGGCGGACGCCCGCGTCACCGTTGCCTGGGGCGGCCGCGATCTCGTGCTGCCGGCGTACGAGGCGCGCATGGTCCACCGCGTCTTCCCGCAGGCGACGGTCCGGGTCTATCCGGGCGTGGGACACGTGCCCATGACCGACGACCCCGAGCTCGTCGCGGCGATCCTGCTCGACGGGTCGAGGTCCGTCGGACATCTCGACAGCGACGCCGCCTAGATCGCCGCCGCGCCAACGCTGTCCGCCGATCGGAGGACACGCGTCGGTGTCGGCGAGATCGGTGCAGACGGTCGGTGATAGGACGGCGCCGTGCACCCGGACCCACATGTCGTGCCGCAGCCCGCACCCCGGCCCGTGCGTCGTGCGCCACTGACCTTCTCGTGGTTCACGCTCGCGGTCGCCCTGGTGGCGACCGTCGTCGGCTACGGCGTCGGAGTGGCATCACTCCTCACCTTCTTCGCAGCGGCGTCCGGTGGGGTTGCCCTCCAACACTCACGATCACCACAAATGAGACTTGTGAAGCCACCGTCTTTTACTGCTGGCCAGTTGTGAACATCGTCCCTACGGTCGAGTGCACACGCAACACGACCTCAGGAGGACAGAGATGACAGACGACCTCACCGGCACGTCGGCCGTGGTGGCCGCGGGAGCGAAGAACCTCGGTGGACTGATCAGTCGTCAGTTGGCCCAGGCAGGGGCCGACGTCGCCGTGCACTACAACAGCGACGCGACCGAGGCCGACGCCGACGCGACGGTCGCGGCCATTGAGGAACTCGGTCGGCGGGCCGTCAAGATCCAGGGCGATCTCACCGAGCCGGCGAACGTGACGGCACTCTTCGACCAGGCCGAGCAGGCGCTGGGCGGGCTGGACATCGCGGTGAACACGGTCGGCAAGGTGTTGCGCAAGCCGATCGTCGAGACCACCGAGGACGACTACGACTCGATGTTCGCGATCAACTCGAAGGCCGCGTACTTCTTCATCAAGGAAGCCGGACTCCACCTGCGGGACAACGGAAAGATCATCACGATCGTGACCGCACTGCTGGGCGCTTTCACCGACGGATACTCCACCTATGCCGGCGGCAAGAGTCCCGTCGAGCACTTCACCCGCGCAGCGGCGAAAGAGTTCGGCGATCGGAAGATCTCGGTCAACAGCATTGCGCCGGGGCCGATGGACACGCCGTTCTTCTACCCGCAGGAAACCCCGGAGCGGGTGGAGTTCCACAAGAGCCAGGCCATCGGCAACCAGCTCACCCAGATCGAAGACATCGCGCCCATCGTGACCTTCTTGGCCACGCAGGGATGGTGGGTCACCGGGCAGACACTGTTCGCCAACGGCGGTTACACCACCCGATGAAGACGCCACCCCGGAAGATTCGACCCGAGAGGACTAGACCATGACGACCAGCCCAGAGCTCCCCGCACCGATCGACCGATTCATCGACGCGGTGAACCGGCATGACACCGCAGCCTTCCTCGACATGTTCACCTCCGAGGGGCGCGTCGACGATTGGGGACGCGTGTTCGCCACCCGAGACGAGATCGCCACCTGGAACGACCGGGAATTCATCGGGTCCGACGGCATTCTGACGCCGCAGTCCGTCACCGTGGGTGATGATGCGACCGTCACCGTGGTCGGCGACTGGCGCAGCACGCACGCGAACGGGCTGTCCGCCTTCACCTTCGAGGTCGACGGAGACCAGATCAGGTCGATGACCATCAGAGAGGGCTGACCTCACGGGGGCCACACGGCGACGCAGTCACGCTGCGCCGTCGTGTCGGTTCGCGCGATCGTGGACAGCGTTCGCCGACCTCGGCTCGGTACGCTCCGGACGATGTCGAGCGGATCGTCGACCGGAGGGTGAACGCGCATGACAGATGACCCGGACGTCAGCGGCCGCATCGAGCGCCCGCTGGATCTGTGGCGGTTGCAGCAGTTCGTCACGACGGCCCGCGCACCCAGCATCACCGCCGCGGCAGGCGAACTCTTCATCTCGCAGCAGGCGCTGTCGGCAGCTCTGCGAGGCCTCGAGCGCGACCTCGGCGTGGACCTCTTCGACCGGGGGCGGCGGGGCACACGACTGACCCCCGCGGGGCGAGAACTGCTCGCGTCGGCACCGGCATTGTTGTCCGCGGTGCGCACCGCGGCGCGCTCCACACGTCAGGCCGCCGTCGAGCCGCGGCCGCCCTTCGTCGTCGGGCACACCCCGGCGATCCCCAGCTCGGAGGTGTTCGACCTGGTCCGTCCACTGCTGGTCGAGGACGCCGACCTCGCGATCACCGTCCGCGCCGTCTTCCCGACGGCCATCGGTTCGGCACTGTTCGACGGTGAGATCGACCTCGCTCTCCGCCGGGGTATCACCACCCCGGCCGATCTCGCGACGTCGATCGTCGCCTATCACCCGCTGCGCGTGGCGGTGGCGGCCACTCACCCGCTCGCCGACCGCTCGTCGGTGTCCACCACCGAACTGGCACCGCACCCGCTGATCGTCTGGGCACCGCAACACCATTCCGCGTACACCGATTACCTCGTCGCGCACTGTCGCCGCTCCGGATTCGAACCGGAGCTGATCACCAATCGGATGCAGGGCACTGCTCCGTTGACAGCGCCGCTCGTCTACCCCGAGGGCTACGCATTCGTCACCGACGACCCGGGGCCGGCTCACCACCGGACCGTGCGCATCCTGGATCTCGACGATCCACCGATGGCACCGGTGCAAGCCGTATGGGCGCCCCACACCGTGCACCCGGTCCGGACCCGACTACTCGAGATCCATCCGCCGCCGAACCCGGGCGCCTCGTCCTCGACGCCGCCCCCGACGCCGACCGCAGGGTGACGCGGCGCTCCGGACAGCTCGACCGGCTCGAGCCGGCCGTGACACCGATCTCATCGCGTTTGCCCGCTGCGCACACGGGGTATCGGTCGAGTCATGTCGGCCGACCCCACAGCAGCAGCGTCATCCACGGCGCTGCCTGTCGCTTCCATCGAGACGTCGGTCATCGAGCACGCCCGAGCCGCCACGGTGATCGCCGTCCTGCTGTGCATCAGCTCCGCCGTCACCTTCATCGCGCTGTTCGCCTGATGTCGGCACGGTCGCGCGAGGGCGCCCGCTAGTCCGGGAAGCCGTCGAGCACAGCGCGTGACTTCGACAGTCCCAGTCGGGTCGCCCCGGCCGCGATGAGCGCGGCCGCATCGTCGGCGGTACGGATGCCGCCGCTCGCCTTGATCCCGACGGTGGGACCGACGGCTTCGCGGATCAGGGCGACGGCTTCGACGCTCGCTCCGCCGGCCGGATGGAAGCCGGTCGAGGTCTTCACGATCCCCGCACCTGCCTGGACCGCGCGGCGACTGACCTCGGTCACCGTGTCGGGCCCGGCCAGGGAGAGCAGCGCCGCCGACTCGATGATGACCTTCAACAGTGCAGCGTCCCCGATCGCCTCGCGGACGGTGAGGATGTCGGCGAAGACCTCGTCGAACCGACCGTCGACCGCCGCGCCGACGTCGATGACCATGTCGATCTCCTGGGCCCCCGAGTCCACGGCGAGCCGCGCCTCGGCCGCCTTCACCAGTGAATGATGCTTTCCCGACGGGAATCCGGCGACCACACAGATGCGCTGCTCACCGGTGTCGATCGGCAGCATCGACGGCGACAGGCACACCGCGAACACGCCGAGCTCGGCGGCTTCGGCGACGGCGGCCCCGGCATCGGCGCGGGTGGCCTCGGGGGCGAGGAGGGTGTGGTCGACGAGGGCCGCGACCTGACTGCGGGTGAGTTGGCTGTGGGTCACGGCAACGAGCTTGGCACACTGGCTGACGTGCCTTCCGCAGACGCCACCCCCGGCTCGCCCGACCACGTCCTCGCGTCGTCGGACGATCGCTTCGTTCTGACCCTCGGTTGCCCCGACCAGACCGGCATCGTCGCCCGGATCTCGACCTTCCTGGCCGAGATCGGCGGCTGGATCACCGAGGCCGCCTACCACTCCGATCCGGAGACCGGTTGGTTCTTCACCCGACAGGCCGTGCGCGCCGACTCGCTCCACATCGGCGTCGACGAATTGCGGACGCGGTTCGCTGCCGAGGTCGTCTCCGAGTTGGGTGGCGAGACCGAATGGCGTGTGACGGCGACCGCCGAACGGAAGTCGGTGGTGTTGCTGGTCAGCAAGGAGGCGCACTGCCTGACCGACCTGCTCGGACGAGCGCAGCGTGGCGAACTCCCCGCTGACGTCGCCGCCGTCATCGGCAACCACCGGGACCTGGGTGACCTGACCGAACGCTTCGGGGTGCCGTTCCACCACGTGCCGTTCACTCCCGACACCAAGGCGGAAGCCTTCGCCGAGGTCGCCCGACTGGTCGGCGAACACTCACCCGACGCCGTCGTGCTGGCCAGGTTCATGCAGATCCTGCCGCCCGACCTCTGCGACGCCTGGGCCGGCCGCGCAATCAACATCCACCACAGCTTCCTGCCCAGCTTCATCGGCGCCCGCCCGTATCACCAGGCGTTCGCGCGTGGGGTGAAGCTGATCGGCGCGACGTGCCACTACGTCACCGCCGACCTCGATGCCGGACCGATCATCGAGCAGGACGTGATCCGCGTCGACCACGGCGACAGCGTCGCCGACATGGTGCGGCAAGGCAGGGACATCGAGACGCTGGTGCTCTCCCGCGGTCTGCGCTGGCACCTCGAGGACCGCATCCTGGTCCACGGCCGGAAGACCGTCGTCTTCAACTGATCTCGGCCGCCACCGGGGCGAGGCCGCACGCCTGCGCCTGTGCTCCACGGCCCGGGCTCTACAGTGCAGGGGCCACAGGGGCCGGGTCGCTGAACGGGTGCGACCGACTCAGAAGTCGAAGCCGCCGAAGTCCATCCCGCCGCCGTCGCCACCGCCGAAGTCGAAGCCGCCGCCGTCTCCGCCACCACCGAAGTCGTCGCCACCTCCGCCGAAGTCGTCCCCGCCGCCACCGTCGGCACCCCCGCCGTCAGCACCACCGAAGTCGGAACCGTCACCGGCACCGCTCTCGAAGGCTTGCGCGTCGTACCCGACACCGGCCATGCCGGAGAACATCGCGGAGAACAGGAACATCGACCCGATGCCCCAGGCGCCGGCGACCAACGCAGGCTTCCACCATGGTTCGGAGTACCACCCGGCCGGCACCGGACGTCCGGCGACGCGACCGCCCGGGTAGTAGTTGGGGGTGCGATCCGACGGGTTGGGCGACGCCTCGATCTGACGTCCCTCGAAATCGACCTTGCGGTCCTCGGTGACCGCACCGGCGCTGTTCTGACCTTCCAGCTCCGCGATGGCGGGTCCGGGATCGAGATCCATGGCGGTGCGTGCCGCGCGGATGTAGTAGAGCCCCTCGATTGCGGTCTGCTTGGCCAGCTTGGCCTGCGCAACCGACTGTGCCTGCTCGATCTGCGAGCCTGCCGCGGTGTAACGCTCACCCGCGTCGGCCAGTGCCTGTTTGGATGCCGGGCCATCGCCGACCAGCATGAAGACCTGGCCACCGAGACGTTCGATGGACTGTCGGGCATCGGCCTTCGCGTCATCGAGGGCTCGCGCCTGAGACGCACCCGAGCGCTGTTGTGAGATCACCACCACTCCGACGACGATCACGACGATGATGGCGATCAGGATCAGTGCGCCCATGCTCTCCTCCTACTGGCGGACTCGGACCGTCCGTCGGTGAGGCGGGAGCCGCGGCCGACAAATCGGACACTTCCGAGCGTACCGGCGTCGGCGGAGTGGTGACGGTGCCCGACGCTCAGCTGCCGTGTGCGACCGGTTCTCGAGACCGTTCTCTAGGCACCCCAGCGTTCTTCCGCCCCGAACTTCTTCTTCCGTCAGTTGCAGTCGGCGGACGAAGAAGTTCGGGGCGGAGGAACGTGGACGAGCGTCGGGTGACAGTCGGCCGCCGACCTGTCAGAGCACCGAGCAGGTGGACCCCGACGAGTTCTGCGAGGTGCCGCTCGACAACTTGTCGAGCGCGATGTCGTCGCCGGCGACCGCGAAATCGATGCCCGAGTCGGTCACCGTCACGTCGTTGATGTCGATCTCGTCGTTGAGCGATCCGAACAGGTTCGTCGACACCTGGTCGACGACGGTCTGCGCGAAGTTCGGCGGGATGCCGAAGATGAAGGCGTTGGCCTTCTCGACCTCGAGCCGCACCTTGCCGTTCTCCGAGATCGGCTTCAGCGTCACCGACACCGGGATCGGCAGGATCGAGACCTGCACGGTGGTGTTCACGGTGATGGTCTGGTCGGCCGGATTACCGGTCACCGACTCGATCTGCGCGCCCTCGACCATCGCGCCCTGGGACGTGCCGCCCGACGACTGGCCCGCGGCGGCCTGCTTGCTCAACTCGACCACCCGTTGGAACGGGACGAACCCGGTTCCGGACAGCGACTTGATGGTCGATGAGTCACCCGAGGTGATGCCGTCGGCGCGCGCATGCAGGCGCATCGCACCGGCTGTGTCGTCGGTGTCGACCTGGACGAACGGGATCTGACCGTCGATGGCCTGCAGCAGGATCGGCTTCTTGCTGATGGACACGCTGGTGGTGGTCCCGGTCAGCTCACCGAAGGCGTCCTGGAGACAGTCCTTCGACTTGTTGCGCAGGTACAGCTCGCTGCCGACCGCGGCGATGACGACGACGAGGACGAGCGCCGCCGCGACGATCGCGATCAGCCGTCCGGTGCGCCGACGTCGGGCGGGTGAACTCGTCACCACTCCGCCGGTGGGTGGCGGCCCGGCCGGGTGGAAGTCGTCGGGACCTGCGGCCGGGGTCTGGCCGGTCGGGGACCACTGCTCGTCGAGGCGCGCCGTCTCGGTACGCGGCATCTGCGACCACGCCCGCGGCGACTCGTCGGTGCCCGGGGCGCCGAAACTGGTGGTGTCGTCGCTCTCGCCCGGAACCGGGGTCTGCTGCGGCACGCCGTGGTCGGGCGCGGGTGGTACCTCGCCACCCGGAACCGACGTCTGTCGCGTCTCCGCCTCCGATGCCCCCGGGCCCGCCGACTCAGGGCTGCCCTGCTCAGGGCTGCCCGGCTGGGGGCTCGGCGACTCCGGGCCGGCCGGCTCGGGGCTGCGGCGCTCGGGGCTGCGGTGCTCGGGATCGGGCTGCTGTGGACCCGAGGCGTCCGGGCCCGGGGTCGATGGGTCTTCGGGGGTGCGATCGGTCATTGTTCCGTCCTGCGGTCGATGGTCAGATCGGCGGCGTGATGTCGCGCTGGTTGGCCAGAACGGCCAGCGTCTCCTGCGCCCGACGTACGGTCCCGAGGTCGATGTCGTGCACGCCGACCTGCGGCGTCCCGTCGTATGCGGCCACGACCGTACCGAAGGGATCTGTGAGTTGGCTGTGTCCGACCCCGGTCGGTGCGGCAGCTGCGGCGACCTCGGGATCCGGTGGCGACGCCTGCCCGACCGCGGCGACATAGGTGGTCGCGTCGAGCGCCCGTGCGGTCGCCAGCACCTGCCACTGATGCACCTTGCCCTCGCCCGCACCCCACGAGGCCGGGACTACGATCAGCTGTGCGCCCGCGTCGGCGAGTGTGGTGAACAAGGACGGGAACCGGATGTCGTAACAGGTCGCGATGCCGACGGCGACATCACCGATGCGCGCCACCACCGGGGCCGTGCCTGCTTCGACCGTCGCCGACTCCGCGAAGCCGAAGGCGTCGTAGAGATGGATCTTGTCGTAGGACGACCGCTTGCCGTCGGCACCGGCCACCAGCACCGTGTTACGTACCCGACCGTCGTCGGCCGGGGTGAACATACCGACCACCACCGCGACCCCGGCCGCGCGCGCGATGTCCGACACGGCGGAGGCCCACGGCCCGTCGACCGGCTGGGCGTGCGGTCCGAGCGGCACACCGAAACGACACATCGTCGCCTCCGGGAAGACGACCAGTTCGGCTCCCCGCCCTGCGGCATCGGCCACCGCCGACTCGACCAGATGCAGGTTCGCCGACGGGTCGTCGCCGGACGAGATCTGTGCCATCGCCAGTCGCATGAGGGCAACCCTAGCCGGTTCGTGATGACCGTCGACCGCATCGCCCGCACGCGTCAGCCGTCGGGACATCCGCACCTCGAATGCCTCTGTACGCCTGTCCCGCCACGCGCATGACGACGACGGCGAGGGGTCGGAACGGATGAGCCCTCCGAGGTCGCGGCGACGGTCGAGTCGGCGGTCGAGCGGGGCGATCAGCCGGGCGCGACCACCGACCAGTCGACGGTCAGCACGTTGTCGGGGCTGCGGCGGCGCGGCACCGACACGTCGATCCCGTGGTCGGCGAGAAGCGACAGGGTGGCCCGCCATCGGTCCCGCGGCCCGAAGGTCGCGTGGCCGGCGGCGATGTCCCAACAGCGGTCGACCAGCGTGAGCAGACCGTGGATGCGCTCCCCCGGCACATTGCGATGGATCAGCGCCTTGGGCAGCCGCTCCGCGAGATCGGAGGGTCGGGCCGTGTGCTCGGGCGCCCAACTGAGGGTGAGGGTGCGCGGACCGTCGGCATCCAGCACCACCCAGCAGCATCGTCGGCCGATCTCGTCGCAGGTGCCTTCGACGATCAGTCCGCCGGGGGCGAGCGCGGCCCGCATACGTGCCCAGGCGTCGGCGACCTCGGACTCGTCGTACTGCCGCAGCACGTTGAAGGCCCGCACGAGATGCGGGGTCAGGCCGGCGAGCTCGAATCCGCCGAGGCCGAATCGGACTCCGTCGCGAGGCGGCACGATACGGGCGGGATCGATCTCGAGACCCACGACCTCCACGTCGGGTGCGACAGCCCGGAGTCGGTGCGCCATCTCGACGGTGGTGTCCGGGCGCGCGCCGTACCCCAGGTCGACCACGAGTGGTCGGGCACCCGAGAGATGCGACCCCGAAGAATGCGCCCCCGAGAGGGCGGCGACGACACCGCGGTCACCGACCATCCATCGGTCGACCCGACGCAGCCGGTTGATGTTGGTCGTGCCGCGGGTGATACGCCCGCGTGGTGACGACTCCCCGGACACCGACGGCCCCGGGCGGTCGCTCAGAGGTTCTCGGTGACCCAGTCCGAGGTGAACTCGGCCTCACCGCGGAACAGGTCGACGAGATTCACCAGCATCAGCTGCTCGAGCTTGCCGTTGACGAAGGGGATGAACACCTTCACCTCGGTGGTGCGGCGGATGGTGCACCCGGTATCGGTGGGGAACAACTCCTGCACGCCGGTGAGGCTGCCCGGTCCGGCCGGGATCGACGCGGTGTACTCACCGGTGGCCTTCTCGGCATCGAACGGCCCGAAGGACTCCTCCCGGGTGATGACCATGTCCTTCATCATCACCGTCTGCGCGATGGCCGGGAGCTGATCACGCGTGAGGGTCTGCTTCAGCACGACGCGCAGCCCTCCGTCGTCGGTGACGAAGGAGTCCACGTCCGACTGCGGGGTCAGATCCCGGAATCCCTTCATCAGGTCGTCCCAATACTGCCGGGTGCTGAGCGCCTGGTAGAGCTGGTCGGCCGGGTGCGTGTAGCGGGCCGAGTAGCTGAGCCGTCGTGCCATGAGCGTCAGGCTACCGTCACCGGTTCGCGGCCTCCCACTCCACCGTGTGGTCACGCTCCGAGTCGAGCAGCGCGACGAGCTGGTCGAGGATCGCCTTCTCGATCTTGCCGCCGACGAACGGGATGCTGACGTCGACCTCGGCGGTGTAGGTGGTGGTCGCCGGATCACCCTCGGTCACGAGGGTCCCCTCCACCTTGGCCGGCGCACCCTCGACCGATGCCGAGATGGTCCCGCTGATCCGACCGTCGGCGAAGGTCAGCACGTTGCGGCGCGGGATGTGCAGGTCGCCCGGCCGCACCTTGGTCACCAGCGGCGGCAGCTTTTCCTCCGGGATTCCCTGGCGCACAGCGACGGTCACCTGATCACCGGCGGACTCGAAGGATTCCACGGAGCCGTGACTGGAGTTGATGGCCTCCAACAGATCCCGCCAGTACTGCTCGCTGGACTGCAGTTCCCACAGCCGCTGCGTGGAGAACGGGAAGGTTACCTGATGCCGGAGGTTGCTCGCCATGGCGAGAACGCTACCGTCTGCCCGCTACCGTTATCGACGTGACCGACACTGGACCACAGGCAAGCGAATCGCTGGCCGACCTCACCACACTGCGCCTCGGCGGACCTGCGACATCGGTGACGCGGATCGTCGACACCCGCGCGTTGGTGGACGAGATCATCCAGCGCGACGCAGAGGGCGAACGCCTCCTGATCGTCGGCGGCGGATCGAATCTCGTGATCTCCGACGACGGCCTCGACGGCACCGCTCTGGTCATCGGCACCGACCGGGTCGAGTTCGGCACCGGACGCGAGTCGGGACGCCCGCACGTGACCGCCGACGCCGGAGTGAACTGGGACGACCTCGTCGCCGAGACCCTGGACGCCGGGTACGGCGGCCTGGAGTGCCTGTCGGGCATCCCGGGTTCGGCCGGCGCGACGCCGGTGCAGAACGTCGGCGCCTACGGTGTCGAGGTCGCCGATCTCCTGCGGTCGGTTCAGGTGCTCGACCGTCGGACCGGCAAATTGCGCTGGGTCTCCCCCGGCGAGCTCGGACTCGGCTACCGGACCAGCTCGCTGAAGCATCGAGACGACCACGTCGTCCTCGCGGTGTCCTTCTGGCTCAACGAGTCCCGCCAGAGCCAACCGATCCGGTACCGCGAGCTGGCCGGCGTGACCGGGGTCGGCGAGAACGAGCGCACCGACGGTAGCGCCGTCCGCGAGCAGGTGCTCGCGCTGCGTCGCGGCAAGGGCATGGTGCTCGATGCCGACGACCACGACACCTGGAGCGCCGGGTCGTTCTTCACCAATCCGATTGTCGGCGAGGACGAGTCGGAGGCGGTACTCGCCCGCATCCGCGAGCGGGTCGGCACCGACATCACGGTGCCCACCTATCCGGGACCCGACGGTGTGAAGCTCTCGGCCGGCTGGCTCATCGAGCGTGCCGGTTACTCGCGCGGCTACCCCGGTCCGGCCTCACCGGTCCGGTTGTCGACGAAACACACGCTGGCACTGACGAACAGGGGGTCGGCGACCACCGACGAACTCCTCGAACTGGCGCGTGACGTCCGCGACGGGGTCGCCGACGCGTTCGGCGTCCGCCTGCATCCGGAGCCGGTGCTGGTGAACTGTTCGCTCTGATCTTGGCCGGTCGGCGGATCCTCCGGGGCCAGGCCCCGGGTGGGTCGGATTCTTGGCACGTGAGCGGGATCAGGTGTGCGCACTCCACAGCGCGACCCGCTGGAGTGCCAGAAATCCGCTGAGCCGAGCTGGAGCCGGGCCAACCGTCGGGACAGGTCGGATTCTTGACACGTCAGCGGGACCAGCTGTGCACACACCACAGCGCGACCCGCTCAGGTGTCAGAAATCCGCTGAGCCGGGCTGGACCTCGGACCCGGACCCAACCACCGAGTCGGTCGGATTCTTGACACGTCAACGGAACCAACTGTGCACACACCACACCACGACCCGCTCAGACGTCAGAAATCCGCCGGTCCGCAGCGCCGCCGGTCCGCAGAGCCGCACCACCAAGAGCCGACCGATCAGGCCGTCGACGCAGCCCGATCGTCCGATCGATCCGCCTGCCGGTGACCGTCAGCGGCGCGACCATCGACAGCACGACCCTCGGCATCGTCGATCACGCCGTCGAGGATGGTGTTGAACTCGGCGCCCGCCTCGATGCTCGACATGTGCCCGACCCCGTCGAGGATGATCAGGTCGCGCAGTGCGTCGTTGCGCCGCAACACCTCTGCCATGCGCTTCGAGTGGACCGGCGGCAGCAGTCGATCGTCGCCGCCGACCACGACGGTGGTCGGCACCGACAGCGCCTCGAGCCCGGCCAGCAGGTCCACCCGGCCGATCGCGGCACCCCAGCCGGCGCGGACACGGGCCGGGCACTTCGCGATCATCTCGTCGACGAACGCCACATGCGATGCCCGGGCGGCCCGACCGAGGGCGATGTAGTGGGCGAAGCGCAGACCGTAAGCGGTGCGCGGGATGGGCAGCGGCGCCGAGGTGAACGCCCGTCCGGTGAGACCCACGAACGGCCGTGTGTACGAGGGCAGCCCGACGGGGATCAGCAGATGGTTGTCCATCACCGCCTGATCTGCGGTCGAGAGCAGCACGACGCCGGCCAACAGTCGGTCGACCTTCTCGGGGAACTGCTGGGACCACGACATGATGGTCATACCACCCATGCTGTGACCGACCAGGGTCGCCCGCTTGCCCTCCGGCACCACCGCCGACAGGACGGCGTCGAGGTCCTGGCCGAGCAGGGCGATGTTCGGCCGTGGACGGCCGGGCTCACTCGCCCCGTGTCCGCGCTGGTCGTAGGCGATGACGCGGCCACGTCCCGCCAGATGGTTGATCTGCGGGTACCAGTACATCGTCGAGCAGGTCCACCCGTGGACCAGGACGACGACCTCGTCGGAATCGTCGATGTCGCCGTAGGACAGCACGTTCAGCCGCGTGCCGTCGGCGCTGCGCACCCAGGTCTGCTCCGGCGTCTGTGCCGGGGTGTCGAGCAGTTCGTCGGGCCCGTCGTCGACGGCGAGTTCGGCGCGCAACGCCGCACGGGCGAGGCTGCCGAGGATGGTGCCCATGCCGACCGCGAGCGCCCCCGCGCCGACAGCCGCGGTGCCGCCGGCGATCTTCAGTGCTCGACTCACGTGTCCCCCCACTTCTCCGCGAACCCGATGTGCGCGGTATCGGTGATCTCCGGCGATCCGGCACCACCGGTGCCGTCGGTGCCGTTCGCGGCGTCGACGACGGCCCCGACGTCGAAGAACGTGGTCGCCTCCCCGATCGCCTTGGAGATCTTCTCGTCGAGTGCCCGCCGGAAGGTGGTCTCGACGATCTCGTGCGCCATCGGGCGCACCGTCTGGATGAGTTCTGCCATCTTCGCCACCTCGGATTCCTCGAGGTCGGGCAACTTCTCGTCGAACCACCGGTCGGTGATGATCGACACGAAATTGTCTGCGACGTCCTCGAGGTCCTCCTGCACGCGCACCCAGATGTCGAGGAGGGCGTCGATGTCGATGCCGCCCTTGACCAGGACCTCGGCGCCCTCCAGGACCTCGGGGTTGTTGATGGCGAAATGCGCCCCGTCCTTCGCGAGCAGCCCCAGCTTCTGGCTGAGGGCGATCGAACGATCGGACGCGTTCAGGGTCTTGCGCAGCTCGGTGATCGTGATCGTCGCAGCGCGTTTGAAGTTGCGGAAGCGGCCGGGGCGCGGACTCCCGCGCAAGACGTGCTCCACCCTCATCCCGTAGTGAGCGGCGTGCAGCAACTCGCTGATGGTCGCGAAGGTGTACCCCCGCTCGAGCATCCGCGAGATCAGGTTCAGCCGGACCAGGTGCTCGTCGGAGTACCAGCCGGTACGGCCGCGGATGGTCGGAGAGGGCAACAATCCGCGGTCTTGATAGACGCGGATGTTGCGCACGCTGACGCCGGACGCCTGTGCCAGGTCGTTGATCCGATACTCAGCCACTCGGACAGTGTATTCCCGATCGCGATCGCTCGATCAGGCCCTTTTGCTGAACCAGCGTTTGCCCTGGATCTCGTCCACCCGTGGGCGGACGTCCACGATGTAGACGATCGCTGCCACCACACCGATCAGGCCGAGCAGGCTGATGGCGCCGAACAACCAGATGAACAGGGTCGCAGCGGCGAGGATCGACACCCAGATGACCTTCGACTGACGGTCGACCGCCGGAAACGCATCCTTGCGCTGCAGCGCGGCGTGGAGGAGTCCCACCGCTGCGGCCACCCCGGCGACGACGGTCAGGATGAGCAGGACGAGGCTCTGGCCGTAGGCCAGGAATGACATGAGATCCACGACACCACTCTAGAGCCTTCGTGCACGCGGGGGCCGCCCGCACGTCGGACAAACCGGTCACACGCCACGACGACCGACGCCGCGCCCCATCGGGACGCGGCGTCGGCGGTTCGTCGGTGATCCGGACGGATCAGGCCTTCGGCGGAGTCTTCTTCGCCGGAGCCTTCTTCGCCGGAACCTTCTTGGCGGGTGCCTTGGCTGCGGTGGCCGGGGTCTTCTTGGCTGGAGCCTTCTTGGCCGGCGCCTTCTTCACCGCGGCCGGAGTGGTCTTCTCCGGGGCAGCCTTCTTGGCCGGAGCCTTCTTGGCGGGCGCTTTCTTCGCCGGTGCCGACGCAGCGACCTCGTCGACACGGTCGGCCACGTCGTCGGCGACATCCCCGACGCGCTCCGCGGCACCGTCGGCGGCCTCCTCGACCCGACCCGCGAGGTCGAGGGCGGCGTCGTCGATGCGATCGGTCGCCTCGCCGATCCGGCCGGCGATGCCCACCGCGGCCTCCTCGACCTTCGACGAGGTCAACCCGGCCAGCTTGGCGGCCCGCTCGCCGACGGCGCGCGTCTGGCCCGAGATCGTGCCCAACGCATCCTCGGTCAGGCCGAGCGCCTCGTTGTAGACCTTCTCCAGCTTCGGCAGGTTCTCCTCGACCAGCGGCTGCGACTTCAGCTTGGCCACCACCTCTTCGCCGCGCTCGGACAGCGACGTCAGCAGTCCGGCGGCAACCGCGAGGTAGGCCTCGGCGACCTTGCGCAGCTCTTCGGGGGTGAACTTGGCGCGCAGCTCTTCGATCTCGGCAGGCAGCTCGACCGGCAGGTTCGACAGTCGCTCACGCGCATCCTCGAGCGCCGCGACGGCCTGATCCCGACTCTCGGTCAATCGCGCCTCGGCGGTGTCACGCGTCTCGGTGAGGCGCGCCTGCGCCTGTTCGCCCGCGGCCTCGCCGCGCTCGCGGATGTCGGCGAGAACGGTGGCGACCTGCGTGATCACCGCGTTCAAGGGGTTGTCGGCCATGTGATGGGCTCCTTACCGGGTGGTGTCTTCAATTGGTTGGGTTGTCGTGTTCCCGATCGTCGGCGTTCTCACGCCGAAACGACTCGTAGATCTCCAGCAGCATCTGTTTCTGCCGCTCACTGATGGAATCGTCGGCGATGAGGGCGTCCCGGACCGGGCTCGCCGGCCGCTCTTCGAGGATCCCGGCGCGTACGTAGAGCACCTCGGCCGACAGCCGTAGGCCCTTCGCGATCTGCGCCAGGACATCCGCCGATGGTTTGCGCAGTCCGCGCTCGATCTGACTGAGGTACGGATTGCTGACGCCCGCACGCTCGGCGAGTTGGCGCAACGACACCTCGGCGGCCACCCGCTGCGTGCGGATGAACGAGCCGATGTCGGAACCGATGTCGGAGGCGGCGTTGGCGACCTCCTGGGCAGCGGTCGCAACGACCTCGACAGGCCCGTTGGGACCGGCTCCGTCCTCGTTCGACGGGTCCTTCTCATCCGACTGCATCGCACTCCCGATCATGGTGTCCCCCCAGTATCACCACGCGTGCTTGCACGTGCAAGCACACAGCAAACCCTGCCGTCAGTGGAAGAGCAGCACTGAGACCGAGTAGATGACCAGCCCGGCCAGCGCACCGACGACCGTCCCGTTGATCCGGATGAACTGCAGATCGCGGCCGACCTGCAGCTCGATCTTGCGGCTGGTCTCGTCGGCATCCCATCCGCGGACGGTCTCGGTGATCACCGAGATGATCTCCTGCGAGTAGTTCACGGCCACGTGCCGCGCCACCCTGGCGACCCAGCCGTTCATCTTCTCCTGCAGCGGGCGATCGTCCCGGATGCGGGTGGCCAGTTGGATGATGGAGTCCGACAACGTGTTCCGCAGGGTGCTGTTGGGGTCGGCGAGCATCTGCTCGATCACCGCCTTGCCCGTCTTCCATGCCGTCGATGCCGCTCCGGTCACCTCGTCGCGACCGATCAGCTCCTGCTTGAGCGCCTCGAACCGAGCGATGGTCTCGGGGTCGTGCTGCAGGTCCTGCGAGAACTGTCCGACAAAGGTCAGCATCGCGCGACGCAGATCGTGGTCGGGGTCGGTCTTGACCTTGTAGGTGAACTCGACCAGCTCGCGATGGATGCGATCGCCGACGAGGTTGTTGACGAAACGCGGCGTCCACTGCGGGCCGTCACGGTCGACCACGCGGTCGATCAGGTCCTGGCTGCCCAACGCCCACTCATGAGCGCGGTCGCTCAGCATCTGGAACACGGGTTCGAGTCGGTCCTCCTCGATGAGCTGCTCGAGGATGCGGCCAGCCGGCTGCGCCCACTCGGGTTCACCCGCCCAGGTGATGGCCGCGGTGATCAGCTGTTCGACATCCTCGTCCCGCAACATCTCGGCGGCCAGCGTCAGCACCCGCGACGCCTCGTCGGAGACCCGTGGGGCGTTCTTCGGGTCCGCGAGCCAGCTCGACACCCGCCTGGGGAGGTCGAGGTTCTGCGCCCGGACCTCGATGACCTCGGGGGTCATGAAGTTCTCTTCGATGAAGTCGCCGAGCTGGTCGCCGATCTGATCCTTCTTCCGACGGATCAGTGCGGTGTGCGGGATCGGCAGGCCCAACGGTTGCCGGAACAGCGCGGTGACCGCGAACCAGTCGGCGAGGGCACCGACCATGCCCGCCTCCGATGCCGCGCGCAGATACGGGACCCAACCGGCGACGTCGGTGCCGTCGCGGTGCTCGAGCCAGCGGGCGAACAGGTAGACCGCCGCAGCGAACAGCAGCAGGCTGGTCGCGACGACCTTCATCTTGCGGAGGTCGCGGCGGCGGCGCGCGTCGCCCGCGGAGTCACCGCCGAAGGCCATCGGGATGGGTGTTGGCCGGGCTTGCACGGACGATGGTTCGTCGGAGACGTCCGGCGCGACAATGGGCGTCATTGATCCAGTCTTACCCACCAACCACTAGGCTAGCCAGGTGATGGCCAACCGCCCGAGTCCTGCGACCGCGGCCCGTGCCGCCGTGCTGGCGGCGGCCAACGTGACCCGGAACATCGAACACGCCTTGCGCAGCACCGTGGCCGAGCCCACCAAGCAAGACGGTCGCAGCGCACGTTGGGAGAAACACAAGCAGCAGCGCCGCACCGAGCTGACCGACGGGACCATCGACGCGGTCCGCACGCTCGGTCCCGAGGTGGGCATGGACGAGATCGCCGCCCACATCGGCGTCTCCAAGACCGTCCTCTACCGCTACTTCGCCGACAAGAACGATCTCGGCATCGCCACGACGGTGCGGTTCTTCGAGACCACCCTCCTGCCCCGGCTGACCGAAGCGATCACCGACGATGTCGACGAGTACGTACTGACGCGCACGGTGATCGGCGTGTACGTCAACGCGGTCGCCGACGAACCGAACCTGTACAAGTTCGCCCTCGCCGGATCGGGCACCTCCGCCGCGGCGACCGCCGACTCGGAGAAGCTCGTCGCACAGTTGCTGGGCACCGCCATCGTGATGCGCATGGTCGAGCGCGACGCCGACACCTCGGGTGCCGAGGTGTGGGCATACGCCCTTGTCGGCGGCATCCAGCGCGCGGTCGACTGGTGGATGAGCAGTCGCAGTGTGCCGGTGGCCGACCTGATCGACTACCTGACGATGATGGTCTGGAGTTCCATCGTCGGCATCGCAACGGTCAACGGCTCCAAGGAGGCGTTCACCGCATCGCCACCACCGCTGCCGTGGGTCGCCACCGACGACACCTCCGGTGACGATGACGACGAGATGATGGAGATCGTCGACGACATCGGCGGGGATCGGTGACCCGGGTCGCGCTCGTCACCGGGGCCAGTCGCGGTGTCGGTCACGGCGTTGCGACGGCGCTGATCGACGCCGGCTGGATCGTCTTCACGACGTCGCGGCGCGGCGACGGACCCGACGGCGCCACAACGCTGGCCTGTGATCACACCGACGACTCCGCCGTGGCAACCGTCTTCGAGCGCATCGTCGCCGACGCCGGTCGGCTCGACCTGCTGGTGAACAACGCGTGGGCGGCCCCCAAGGGATTCGGCGGATTCTCGGATCGCTTCTGGGAGAGGCCTGTCGACGACTGGGACACCTTGATCGGAGTCGGCCTGCGGGCGCATTACGTCGCCTCGGTGCACGCCGCGCAGGTCATGGTCCCGCAAGGTTCCGGGCTGATCGTCAACATCTCGTCCTTCGGTTCCCGCGGACACCTGCACTCGGTGTTGTACGGGATGAGCAAGACCGGGCTGGACAAGATGGCGGCCGACATGGGGACGGAGCTGGCAGGCACCGGCGTCACCGCGATCTCCTTGTGGCTGGGCCTGATCCGCACCGAGTTGCTGCTGTCGCTCGGCGTCGACGAGTTCGCCGGCTTCTCGCTGCAGCGGGCCGAGGATCCCCGATTCGTCGGTCGGGTCATCGATGCCCTCGCATCCGATGCCCAACTGTCGGCGCACAACGGTGACACCCTGGTGACCGCGGAACTCGGTGCGCGCTACGGCATCACCAACGACGACGGCACACCACCGGACTCCCACCGATCCGCATTCGGCGGCGGTCCCCTGTTCCCGCCGGCCGGCTGACGCCACCGGCATCGTCGACGAGGAGGCGTTTCGCATGGGCAAGAACGACGACACCGGTTGGTCCACTGCCCCGTTCGAGGCGCTCCGCGCATCAGGACTGGGGCCGATCGCCGCATTCGACGCCGGGTCCAGGCCTGGCTTCGACGGCGACAAGGACCGCGGCGAAGACCTCCTCACCGAGCGCGGCGAGGTACTCGCCGATCTCCAGGAGTTGCTGTACGCGAACGGACGCTCCGGCGACACCCGGTCGGTGCTCCTCGTCCTCCAGGGCATGGACTCGGCCGGCAAAGGCGGGATCGTCCGACACGTCGGCGGTCTCGTCGATCCGCAGGGCCTGGCGATCAAGGGATTCGGCAAGCCGACCGAGGAGGAGCTCTCGCACGACTATCTCTGGCGTATCCGCAAGGCCTTGCCGACGGGTGGTCGGATCGGGATCTTCGATCGGTCGCACTACGAGGACGTGTTGCCGGTGCGGGTGCACAATCTGGTGCCGGAGTCGGTGTGGGAGAAGCGGTACGACGAGATCAACGCCTTCGAGCAGGAGCTCGTCGACGGCGGGACGACCGTCATCAAGTGTGCACTCGTCGTGTCCAAGGCGGAGCAGAAGAAGCGCCTCACCGAACGGCTCGAGCGTCCCGACGAGTACTGGAAGTACAACCCGGGCGACATCGACGAACGCGGCTACTGGGACGACTACCTCGAGGCCTATCAGGCGATCTTCGATCGGACCGACACCGACACCGCCCCCTGGTTCCTGATCCCTGCCGACTCCAAGTGGTTCTCACGCCTCGCCGTGTGCGAGCTGCTCATCCACACCCTGCAGTCGCTCGACCTCGACTGGCCCCCGGCCGATTTCGACGTCGAGACCGAGAAGAAGCGGGTCGAGGCACTCGACGTCTGACGTTCGGCGGGGCGCATCCGCGAGCAGAACTCCCATCCGCGAGCAGAGCTTCACTCGCGAACGGTAGATCTACTCGCATTCAGCCCTTGATATGCAAGGGACCACTTGCCTATAGTGGGCCATGGCCGACATCTTCCACGCCCTCGACGACGAGACCCGACGCCTCGTCCTCGACGAGTTGACGGTGCGGGACGGACAGACCCTGTTCGAATTGTGCGGCACCCTGGCCACCCGTCACGGCGTCGCCCTGACCCGACAAGCGATCTCGCAGCATCTGGCGATCCTCGAGTCCGCCGGGCTACTGACGACCGAGAAGCGTGGCCGTTACAAATTCCACTACTTCACCCCGTCCCCACTCGCCGAGATCACCCGGCGATGGCCCACGACCGAGAGGACCCGACCATGCGGATCGAACTGACCAGCCTGTTCGTCGACGACCAGAGCAAAGCCCACTCCTTCTACACCGACGTCCTCGGGTTCACGACCCGTCACAACATCCCGATCGGCGACGACTTCTGGTTGACCGTGGCCTCCCCCGACGCTCCGGAGGGACCGGAGTTGTTGCTCGAACCGGCCGGCCATCCCGCGGTGAAGCCGTATCGCGATGCTCTGGCTGCCGATGGAATCCCGTTGGCGCAGTTCACTGTCGACGACATCGCGGGCGAGCACGCCCGACTCACCGGGCTCGGGGTGGTGTTCACCCAGCCACCCACCGACATCGGCCCGGCTCTCATCGCGGTCTTCGACGACACCTGCGGCAATCTCATCCAGCTCATCCAGCCCAAGTCCGAGTCACCGGCCTGACCGCCCCGAGATCCCTCTCAGCGCCACGCTCGTCTGGACAGGAGGCGGATTCCGTTCAGCGCGACCAGGATCGTCGACCCTTCGTGGCCCGCGACACCGAGTGGCAGCGGTAGGTGCCCGACGAGATCCCAGGTCACCAGCACGACGATGGCGGTGCCGGCGATCACCAGGTTGGCGATCACGATGCGCCGCGCCCGTCGCGCGAGACGCAGCACCGCCGGGATCGCCGACAGGTCGTCCCGGACCATCACGACGTCCGAGGTCTCCAAGGTGAGGTCGGCGCCGATACCGCCCATCGCCACTCCCACGTCGGCGGCGGCGAGTGCCGGTGCGTCGTTGACGCCGTCGCCGACTACCGCGATGCGCGCCCCTGCGCGCTCCCGCAGTTGCGTTATGGCGGAGACCTTCTCGTGCGGTAGCAGTCCGGAGCGCACATCGGTGATACCGACCTCGTCGCCCACCTGACGTGCGGCGGCCGCATTGTCGCCGGTGACCAGGACGGGCGCCCGACCGTCGAGTCGAGCGAGCGCGCCGACAGAGGCCGCTGCACCGGGCCGTAGGTGGTCGTGGATCGCGATGAGCAACCGCGGCCGATCATCGACGATCACCGCGACTGCGGTGGCGCCACCGGTCTCCACCTCGGCCACGAGACCTGCGTCGATCGCGACCTCGGAACGGCTCGCGGTGATCACCTCTACCCGCCGGCCATCGACCAGCGCCTGCACTCCTCGGCCGGGAACCGCACGGAAGTGCTCCACACGGAGTCGATCCGATTCCTCCGAGCCGGCAGCGGCACGGACGATGGCCCGCCCGATCGGATGCTCGCTGCCCCGCTCGGCCGCCGCGGCGATCTGCAGCATCGCGTCGACCGATTCGACTTCGCCGATGGGGACGACCCCGGTGACAGATGGCGTGCCGGTGGTCAGCGTTCCGGTCTTGTCGAAGGCGACCTGGTCGACGTCGGCCAGCTTCTCCATCGCCACAGCCGATTTCACCAGTACTCCGTTGCGTCCCGCGGTGCTCATCGCCGACAAGAGCGGCGGCATCGTGGCGAGCACGATCGCGCAGGGTGAGGCGACGATCATGAAGGTCATCGCGCGCAGCAGGGCGGACTGGAAGTCGGCGCCCAGAGCCAACGGGACCGCGAACAACGCGAGCGTCGCGACCACGACCCCGACCGAGTAGCGGCGCTCCACCTTCTCGATGAAGAGCTGGGTCGGGGCAACGGTCGCGGTCGCGTCACGGACCATCGACGCTATCCGGGCGACGACCGTGTCGGTGGCCGCCTCGGTGACCCGGATGCGCAGCAGGCCCGTCCCGTTGACGGTGCCCGCGAACACGAGGTCACCGACTCCGCGGTCGACCGGTAACGGCTCGCCGGTGATGGACGACTGGTCGACGTCACTCGTTCCGTCGACCACCGTCCCGTCTGCCGCGATCCGCCCACCCGGGCGCACGATGATCTCGTCTCCGGGCACCAGATCCGATGCATCGACGGTGTGCTCGTCGCCGGTCGCATCCACCTGCATCGCGGTGTCGGGCGCGAGGTCGAGCAGGTCCCGGACCGAGTCCTCGGTGCGGGAGGTCGCCACCTCTTCCAGGGCGCCCGACGTCGCGAAGATGACGATCAGCAGCGCACCGTCGAAGACCTGACCGATGCCCGCGGCGCCGATGGCCGCGACGATCATCAGGAGGTCCACGTCGAGGGTCTTCTCGCGCAGCGCGCGGAGACCCTCGAGTGCGGGTTCCCAGCCACCGGTGGCGTAACAGGCCAGGTAGAGCGTCCAGGAGAGCCAGGTCGGAGCGCCGGCCACCTGCGCGACGAGACCGCCGAAGAACAGGATCGTCGCGACGACCGCCCATCGCACCGACATCACCGACCACACGGCGCGGCGTCGGGGCGTCCGGCGGGCCCCACGTGGCGTCGTATCGAGAACAACTGACATATGTAGAAAGCTACACATGTAGATGTGTACATGTGTAGACCCCGTGGTTGAATCGGCCCATGGGACACGGCGTCGACGGCAGGACGACACCTTCGGGTGCGCTCGATGCCGCCGCAGCCGCGACCGTCGCCGAAACCCTTCAGGCGTTGGCGTCGCCCAATCGTCTGATGATCCTCACCCGGCTACGCCAGGGCGCCTGCACCGTCACCGAACTCGCCGAAGCGGTCGAGATGGAGCAGCCGGCGGTCTCCCATCAGCTCCGACTCCTGCGGGCACTCGGTCTGGTGGTGGGCGCCCGGAACGGTCGGCACATCTCCTACAGCCTGTACGACAGTCACGTGGCCGCCCTGCTGGACGAAGCCGTCTTCCACATCGAGCATCTACGACTCGGTGCGCGGGATCACGATTCGGCCTGATCGGCCCGATCCTCCGCCCGCGCCGCCTCTTCGGCGTCGGGCCGCTCACCTGCGGTGGAGGTGCCGTTTCGTCGGCCGAATCGCATGACCCCGTTCGCGATCAGTCCGACCGCGAGCCCCCAGAACGCACCCCCGATGCCGGCGAAGGTGACGCCCGACGCCGCGGTCACGAACGTCAGCGCCGCCGCGACCCGCGTGTCCGGGTCGGCCAGGGCGCCGACGATCGCCGCCGCGAAGGTCCCCAGCAACGCCAGTCCCGCAACGGCTTCCATCAGATGCCCGGGCGCCGCCGCGGTGATCGCCACCAGCGCACCGGAGAACACCGCCAGCAGCAGGTAGACGATGCCCGCCGTCACACCCGCGATCCACCGGCGTGAGCGGTCCGGCCCTGCCTCGTCGCCGGCCGCGAGCGCCGCCGACAACGCCGCGAGATTGATCGCGTGCCCACCGAACGGCGCCGCGACCATCGTCCCGATCCCGGTGACGCCCATGGCAGCTCGCCAGGGCGCCACGTAACCGAAGGATCGCAGCACGGCGACGCCCGGGATGTTCTGCGACGCCATGGTGACGATGTAGAGCGGTCCGGCGATACCGATCATCGCGGCGAGGTCGACGCGGGGAACCGTCAGGCTGATCGTCGGCCACCACGGTGTCGCCGACCAATCAGGCGCTCCGTGCACGCCGAGATAGATGCCGATGACGACGAGGGCGGTCAGGAGCGCGAGCGGCATCGCCCATCGCGACAACCATCGGGTTGCGCAGAGCCACACCACGATCACCGGTGCGGTCAACAGCGGCTCCGCCGACATCGACGTCACCGGGGCCAGACACAGGGTCACCAGCACGCCGGCGAGCATCGCCTGCGCGATGGGCGTCGGGATGCGGCCGATGAGGTCGCCGAGCGCCGGGATGAGACCGGTGGCGACGATCAGCACCCCGACCACCAGGAAGGCGCCGACCGCGGCCGACCAGTCCTGTTGTTGCCCTTCCAGTCCCACCAGCAGGGCGGCACCCGGAGTCGACCAGGCGAGTGTCACCGGCGCTCGGGAGCGCACACTGAGCACGATGATCCCGAGCGCGAAGACCACGGTGAGCGCGAACAGCCCGGACGCGGCCTGCCGAGGATCGGCGCCGACCGCGCGCAGACCGGCGATCACCACCACGAACGACGAGGTGAACCCGACGAGGGCGGTGACGACACCGGCCATGATCGGCTGCTGGTCGCGTCCACGTGTTGTCATCGTCACCGACGCAGCATAACGTAGGCGTTCTGTAAACAGAACGCACCCGACGGGCCGGCCACGGCCGACAGGAGCGCATCGTGACAATCGACCGACGCCGCCGCATCGTCGGCGCACGCATCGGCCGCATCCGTGCCGAACGCGGGTGGAGCCTGTCCGAACTGGCGCGCCAGGCGGGCATCGGAAAGGGATCACTGTCCGAGATCGAGGCCGGACAACGCAATCCGACGCTCGACACCCTGTACGCGGTGGCCGGCCCACTCGGTGTGCCACTGACCGCACTGCTCGGCGAGGAGTCCGGCCTCGAGGGCAGCGGCGACCATCTGCGCGCACACCTGCTGCACGTCGAACACCACACCGACGGCTCGACCACGGAGGTGTTCTGGCTGATCGTCCTCCCCGGCGGCATCCGGACGTCACCTGCCCACGGGCAGGACGTCATCGAGCACATCCTGGTGGTCGACGGCGAACTCACCGCCGGTCGCGTCGGCGAGGAGCAGCACGCGGGCCCCGGCGAGTCGATCCGATGGGAGAGCGACGTCTCGCATACCTACGACTCCGGCTCCGCACCGGCATCGGCCGTGCTCACGATCCGCACCCCCGGAACGAGTGCGGCGTCGGAACCGACCGTCCCGGAACGCACTTCACCCCCGTGATGGTCGATCACGGGGGTGAAGGGACTGGAGGTGTCAGGCCTTCTTGGCCGGCGCCTTCTTGGCGGGAGCCTTCTTGGCCGGCGCCTTCTTCGCGGCGGCAACCTTCTTGGCAGGCGACGACTTCGCCGTGCGGGCCTTGCCCTCGACGGTGCCGATCGTGCCGGAGATGTCACCGGCGGTCTCGTCGGCCTGCTCCTTGACGGCCTCGCCCGCCTCTTCGATACGGCTGCCGGTCAGGCTGGCCAGCTTGGCGGCGCGCTCACCGAAGGCGCGGGTCTGCGAGGAGACGACGCCGAGGGTGTCCTCGGTGAGGTCGACCGCGTCGTTGTAAGCCTTCTCGGCGCGGGTCAGGTTCTCCTGGACCAGCGGCTGCTGACGCAGGCGCTCCACCGCCTCCTCACCACGGGTGGTGAGCGAGGTGTAGAACTCGGTGGCCTGCTCGACGTAACCGTCGGCGAGCTTGCGCAGCTCTTCGCTGTTCAGACGACCGCGGAACTCCTCGAGGTTCGCCGGAACCTCTTCGGGCAGCGCGTTCAGGCGCTGGCGGGTCTCGTCGATGCGAGCCTGCGCGTTGCCGGTCGCGGCCTCGGTGCGCTCACGCAGCTGCGCGATGATCTCGTTGAACTGCTGGAGCAGCAGGTCACCGGCGCCGACGGCGGCGTAGACGGAAGTGGGCACGGTACGTTCGGTCACTGCGGAACTCCTTGTGTCGGTTACCGATCGTCGCGGCATGGTGATGGATCGTCGTCGTCGACCCGGACGATCGGGGATGGGGCACCAGGTTCCGACGGAGGCGATCCGTCGACGCGGTGCCGGGTCTGTGTCGAGCCACCACCCAGTATCCACGTCGCGCTAGCAAATGCAAGCATTCTGCTAGCAGAGGTGGGATAGTTCACGCCGGATTAACGCGGAGGGCATGAATGCGCTGGTCTGACGCGACTTTGTCCTGTCAAACGGAGCCGGTTTCGGCTCACCCAGGGTCCAACCCGGCTCCCCCACTGCTAGCACCCTCGCCATGCCGCTTCCATCAGAAGACCGCGCCGCATCGGAAGAGCGCCACTGCTCCGAGCACAGCGACGAGTGGGCCCACGCCCATCCCGGTGCGCGGGCCCCTCAGCAGATCGATCGACTCACTTGGACGAGCCGTTGTCCCCGTACCGGTAGAAACCGTGTCCGGCCTTCTTTCCGACGCGGCCGGCCTCGACCATCCGCAGCAACAGCGACGGCGGGGCGTAGAGCGGCTCCTTGAACTCTTCGAACAGCTTGTCCGCGATGGCCTTCACGGTGTCGAGGCCGATCAGGTCGCTGAGCTTGAGCGGACCCATCGGGTGTGCACATCCCAGGACCATCGCCTTGTCGACGTCCTCGGCGGTCGCGAATCCGCCCTCCACCATCCGGATCGCCGACAGCAGATACGGGACGAGGAGCGCGTTGACGACGAAACCGGAGCGATCGGCGGAGCGCACCACCTGCTTGCCCAGCACATCGTGCGCGAAAGCCTCGGCGCGGGCGATGACCTCGTCGGAGGTCTCCAGCGAGGTGACCAGCTCGACCAGCGCGAGCACCGGCACCGGGTTGAAGAAGTGCATCCCGATGACACGGCGCGGATCGGCTGTCGCCATGCCCAGCTTCATGATCGGGATCGAGGAGGTGTTGGAGGCCAGGACCGCGTCTGGGTCGGTGACCACCTTGTCCAGGCTGGCGAAGATGGCGGTCTTGATCGCCTCGTCCTCGATGATCGCCTCGATCACCAGCTGACGGTCGGCGAAGTCGTCGAGGTCGGAGGTGAAGCGCAGGTGCCAAGCGGCCTGTTCGCGTTCACGTTCGGTCAGCTTGCCGCTGGACACACCCCGGTCCAGCGACTTGAGCACGCGGTCACGTCCGGCGGTTGCCAGCTCACGGGTCGACTCGTACACCAGGACGTCGGCGCCTGCCCGGGCACACACCTCGGCGATGCCCGCGCCCATCTGGCCTGCGCCGATCACGCCGACGCGGGAGATCTTCTCGGATGACATCTTGTCGGGCTCCTCGAATCGTCAAAAAGTCTGTGGGGAAAGGTCTTCGCGAGGACGCGGATCGGGTCCGCGGGTCACCCGGAGCGGTGCCGGCCGAGTGTGGCCGGCAGAGAAAGACGACAGACCCGGGTGGGCGGAGGATTCCCCGCCCACCCGGGTCCGGTGTCAGACAACGGCTTCGCAGCCGTCGAGGCGAGTTCCTAGTGGAACTGGCCCTCTTCGGTGGAGCCGGTCAGCGCGGTGGTCGAGCTGGTCGGGTCCACGGTGGTGGCGATGCTGTCGAAGTAGCCGGCGCCGACCTCACGCTGGTGCTTGACGGCGGTGAAGCCACGCTCCTCGGCGGCCTTGAACTCGCGGTTCTGCAGGTCGACGAACGCGGTCATCTGCTCGCGGGCGTAACCGTAGGCGAGATCGAACATGCCGTAGTTGAGCGAGTGGAAGCCGGCCAGCGTGATGAACTGGAACGTGAAGCCCATGGCGCCCAGCTCGTTCTGGAACTTCGCGATGGTCGCGTCGTCGAGGTGCTTGCTCCAGTTGAAGGACGGGCTGCAGTTGTAGGCCAGCAGCTGGTCCGGGAACTCGGCCTTGACGGACTCGGCGAACTTGCGGGCGAGCTCGAGATCGGGGGTACCGGTCTCCATCCAGATCAGATCGGCGTACGGGGCGTAGGCCTTCGCACGGGCGATCGACGGCTCGATGCCGTTCTTGACGTTGTAGTAGCCCTCGGCGGTGCGCTCACCGGTGACGAACGGCTTGTCGCGATCGTCGACATCGGAGGTGATGAGGGTCGCGGCCTCGGCATCGGTACGAGCGATGACGACGGTCGGGACGCCGGCGACGTCGGCTGCCAGGCGAGCCGAGTTCAGGGTGCGGACGTGCTGCTGGGTCGGGATGAGCACCTTGCCACCGAGGTGGCCGCACTTCTTCTCCGACGCGAGCTGATCCTCCCAGTGGGTACCGGCGGCACCCGCGGCGATCATCGCCTTCTGGAGCTCGTAGACGTTGAGGGCGCCACCGAAGCCGGCCTCACCGTCGGCGACGATCGGCACGAGCCAGTTGTCGACCGAGGTGTCGCCCTCGACGCGCGAGATCTCGTCGGCGCGCAGCAGGGCGTTGTTGATGCGACGCACCACGTTCGGCACCGAGTTGGCCGGGTACAGCGACTGGTCCGGGTAGGTGTGGCCGGACAGGTTGGCGTCACCGGCGACCTGCCACCCCGAGAGGTAGACGGCCTTCAGGCCCGCGCGGACCTGCTGCACGGCCTGGTTACCGGTGAGGGCACCGAGCGCGTTGATGTAGCTGCCGTCACCCTGGGTCACTCCGTCCCAGAGGATCTCCGCGCCGCGACGGGCGAGGGTGTTCTCCTCGACGACCGAGCCCTGCAGCTCGGCGACCTGCTCGGCGGTGTAGTCACGCTTCACGTTCTTCCAGCGCGGGTTGGTGTCCCAATCCTGCTGGATCTCCGCAGCGGTGCGGGGCTTTCCGACGTTGCTCATTGCCTACTTCGCTTTCGTTGTCCTGCGCGACCCCGGGTGGACGGGATCCCGTTGTGCTGACACGGTGCCGGAACGGAGTCGACCCAGCGGGCTGAGGTCGTACTCGTCGGTAGCCGGATCGGGAGTGAGATCCCGCTCGACTTTGCGAATCATCCAGTGATCGTTCGCGGCGCCTGCACCAAGGTTGCCACAACGAAAAGCCGCAGGTCCAACACTTGACAGGTGCAAATATTGGCCAGTTTTGGGCACCGCTTTGCAAAGTTTGCAAAGCTGGGTGTGTGAAAGTCGTTCGATCCCGCGCCAAAAAGTACGCGCGTACTGGGATTTTTCGATGTGTCGGCGCGGAGGCGCCGAGGCGGGCCGCGACGGCCTGGTCACGATCGGCGCGCGAAATCACACGGATGTCTGTGACCACGTTCACAGCAACCGGACACTTGAAGGCGCCGCCCGGCGCCCCGGGTCAGCGCTCGGCGGTCGCGAGCGCGTCGTCCAACGCGGTCGAGAACTGGGCGTCGGTCATCGGGGCTGCCGGTTCCGTGGGCCGGGTGGCGGCTGGGGTCGGAGTCCCCGACACCGTCAGCTGCACGGTGACCGTCGGCGCCGCCGGGCGTGACAGCACCGCGTACCCGGCGAAGGAGATCTGTCGGATCACACCGCCGTCTGGTAGCGTGGTGGTCACATCGGCGCGGGTGCTCACCGAGTCGTCGATCCGCGCGCCGTTGCGTGCCGCGGCGGGTTCGGGCAATCGTGTGTACCGGGTGTCGATGCGGGCGCCGCGGAGGTTCCCGGTCCGCGGCACCACGGTCGTCTGCGCGCAGCGTTCGGTCGTCGCCAATGCATCCGCACCGACGTCTCGGACGACCGTGGTCACCAGCTCGACGAGGGTGGCGTCGGCGGAGCCGGCAGCGACCACGGCGGCGTTCTTCGCATCGAGGCGGGCGTTGAGCGACTCGTCAGCTGTCGGTCGGCAGAAAGCGGGCGTCACATCCGCGTCGGCGGTCGCCTGGATCGGGCCTCGATTCGCCTCCACCAGATCGGCCACCGACAACTGCTGCGCGGTGAATCCGGGCGGCAGGTCGGTGGGCGCCAGGACCAGGTCGGCCGGCGCATCAGGCGGCCCGGGGTCGGGGGTGCCGCAGGCGAGGACCACCGACGCGAGCACGCCGATCACGGCGGCCGCACGAACAGTCGGCGCACCTCTGGTCGGTGCACCTCTGTCGACCCGTCTCACCACCGCGTCACCGTACCCTGATGATCAGCCAGCTCGATCCGCATCGTCGGCATGTCAGCCCCGATCACCGCGATGCCCCAGGAGATCACCATGACCAAGACATACGTGGGCTCCCGCCTCCGACAGTTGCGTTCCGAACGCGGGCTGTCCCAGGTCGCGCTCGCCCAGACGCTCTCGATCTCACCGTCGTATCTCAACCAGATCGAGCACGACTCGCGCCCGCTGACGGTCTCGGTCCTGGCCAAGATCACCGAGGTGTTCGGGGTCGACGCAGGTTTTTTCGACTCCCAGGACAATGTGCGGCTGGTGGCCGAACTCCGCGAGGTGCTGCTCGACGACGATGTCGAGGCCGGACCCACCGACGCGCAGGAGATCAGCACCATGGTCGCGTCGCATCCGGTGATGGCGCAGGCCATGGTGAACCTGCATCGCCGCTACCGCAACGCGACCGACCAGCTCGCCGCAGCCACCGACGAACGCGGCGACCGCAGCATGCGGGGATCCATCACGGCGCCCCACGAAGAGGTCCGTGACTACTTCTACATGCGGCGCAACTACATCCACGAACTCGACGTCGCCGCCGAGGAGATGACCTCTCGAATGCGCATGCACTCGGCCGACGTGCGTCGCGAACTGACCAACCGACTCGAGACCAAGCACGGTGTGAACATCGTGCGCCGCGTCGACCTCGGCGACTACGTGCTGCACCGATTCGACCCGGAGGCACGGCGTCTGGAGATCTCGGCGGCCCTGTCGGCCGGGCAACGCACCTTCAAGCTGGCCTCGGAGCTGGCCTTCCTCGAGTTCGGCGACCTGATGAACCGGCTCGTCGACGAGGGCAACTTCACCAGCGACGAGGCGCGATCGCTCGCCCTGTTGGGCCTCGCGAACTACTTCGCGGCCGCAGCCGTGCTCCCCTACAGCCAGTTCCACGGCGCCGCCGAGGATTTCCGCTACGACATCGAACGTCTGTCGGCGTTCTACGCGGTGTCCTACGAGACCATCTGCCACCGGTTGTCGACGCTGCAACGCCCCAATCTCCGCGGCATCCCGTGGTCGTTCGTCCGCGTCGACCGTGCCGGAAACATGTCGAAGCGACAGTCGGCCACCGGATTCCACTTCTCGTCGAGCGGCGGCACCTGCCCGCTGTGGAATGTGTACGAGACCTTTGCCTCCCCGGGCAAGATCCTCACCCAGATCGCCGAGATGCCCGACGGTCGGAACTACTTCTGGGTCGCCCGCACGGTGGAGCGCCGCGCCACCCGGTTCGGCCAGCCCGGCAAGACCTTCGCCATCGGCCTGGGATGCGAACTCCGGCACGCGGCCCGGGTCATCTACTCCGACGGCCTGGAGATCGGCCCGCAGGCGACGGTCACCCCGATCGGAGCCGGTTGTCGGGTGTGCGAGCGGCAGAACTGCCCGCAACGCGCCTTCCCCGCACTCGGCGGCTCGCTCAACATCGACGAGCACCGATCGACGGTGTCGCCGTACATGACCAACTGATTCTGTCCGGTGGGGCGGGTTGGGGTGTGAGTTTCCGGCTGCGGTTCTCGGATTCTTGACATCTCAGCGGGATGCGGTCGGGAATACGCGCGGTTCGGACCGCTCACGTGACACGAATGCGAAACGGCGCGAGGCCGCGATCTGCCCCCCCCCCCGGATTTCTGACACCTCAGCGAGACGCCGTCGGGAATACACACAGTCCGGCCCCCTCACGTGTCAGAAATCCGAAACCGGCGGCCGCGGGCACGCCCTCGCGCCGTCGTCAGACCTCCGATCGACCCGACCACCCGACCCATCCCGATCGGACTACTGACACCTCAGCGAGACGCCGTCAGGAATACACACAGCCCGGCCTCCTCACGTGTCAATAATCCGAAACCGGCCGACCCGCCGACCGAAATCCGAAACCCTCCACCCCCGACCACCCGACCGGATTTCTGACACCCCAGCGGCACTCACTCGGGAATACACACACCGCGACCCGCTCGGGTGTCACGAATCCGACGCCAGGCCTGCCCCGGACCGAACCACACCGCTCGGGGCCGACCTCGCAGCGGCCCCACCGAATATCGAGGTGCCACCGAATATCGAGGCGCCACCGATCCGGTAACGGATCGACTGTCAGCGGGCGTGTTCCATGTCACATCCGACCTCCGAGACCTACTGTCGGTAGTGCCAGTAAAACGGGGGGATCGGAACCCGATGGGAGTGCTCGGTGAAGCGAACCCCGTGGTGTAGAACGATTCTCGGCCCTGCAATGGTGATCTCCGTCGGTCTGGTCGGACTGCTGGTGAGCAGCGTGGCGCCGGCGGTTGCCGAACCCTTCAACCGTCTTCCGGCTCCCCCCGGGGTGCCGTCGGCGATCAACCGGGCCGTCCCCACCGCCCCGGTACCGACGCTCGGCGTCATCCCACTCCGGGCACGCGCTCCCGGGTATCCGCATCGCATCCAAGAGCTCCGCGAGGCGATGTTGCCCTCTCCCAGTGGCGATCCCATGTTCGACCGCTGGCCGACCGACCTCGCGCGGCGCACCAACGGCTCGATCATCGCGAGCCGCGACATCACCTCGACCACGGGCTTCGCGGTGACCGCACCCATCGCATCGGCCCGGCTCGTCAAGTTCCGCACCACCGACAGCATCGGCGCGCCGTCGTTCGGGACAGCCACTGTCATCGTGCCGAGAACTCCTGCGCGCGTGCGCGGTCCGCGACCGATCCTGGTCCACAATGTCCCCATCGACTCCCTGGGCACCGACTGCACGCCCGGCTACTCGATGGCCCATGGCGTCTCGCCGATCACCAACGTCACCGACCTCTTCCCGCCGACGACCCAACTCGCCCTGGCGCAGGGATACTCGGTCATCATCCCCGACCATCAGGGACCCAGGATGGCCTATGCCGAACCGTGGGTGGCCGGCCATGTGGTACTCGACTCCATCCGTGCGGCGGGACAACTGGATCCGGGCCGCTTCGCCCGACCGCGGATCGCGATGACCGGATACTCGGGCGGCGCGATCGCAACCGCCGCCGCGGCAAAGCTCGTGCCCACCTACGCACCGGAGTTGGAGCCACGCATGGTCGGTGCGGCCATCGGCGGGCTACCCGCCGACTTCGAGATGCTCACCGCGAGCATGAACGCCAACCTCGCGACCGGTTTCTTCCACGCTGCGTTGTTCGGCATCGCGCGGGAGCGCACCCAGATCCTGCCGATGGCAAACCATCTCGCGCAGTGGCTGGCGACCTCGCCGGTCAAGAACCTGTGCACCGTCCCGGCAGCCGTCGGCGGCACCACCTTTGTGCCGACACAGGCACTCTCGTCCGACCCCGATCCGTTCCACTCACCGGTGGCCGAGGAGATCTACCAGATCACCCGGATGTCGGGCATGCGCGCCGGGATGCCGCTGTACGTCTATCACGGCACCTACGAATGGTGGATTCCTGCGGCGGGCGCGCGGGCCTTCTTCGCCGAGCAGTGCAAGCTCGGGGTGCGCGGCGTCTACCGCGAGGTGCCCGGCGAGCACCTCGTCACGGCCGTCGCCGGATTCGGCGGCGCACTCACCTGGCTCGACGCCCGCCTACGTGGTGTGCCGGCACCCAACGGATGTCGGTGATGCCGAAGGCTTCTCAGAGGACGTAGACGACCACGTTCTCCGCGACGCAGGCCGGCTTGGCCTGCCCCTCGATCTCGACGGTGAAACGGACGACGACGCTGAGTCCGGTCGAGGTGTCGTCCGCCGACACCAGGTGTGCCGTCGCCCGGATGCGCGACCCGACCAGCACGGCCTGCGGGAACCGCACCTTGTTGAGGCCGTAGTTGATGCCGAGCTTGACGCCGTCCAGACCGTAGATGCCCCCACCCAGGAACGGCAGGAGGGACAACGTCAGGTACCCGTGTGCGATCGGGCCGCCGAACGGACCATCGGCGGCACGTTCGGGATCCACGTGGATCCACTGATGATCTCCGGTCGCCTCGGCGAACTGGTTCACCCGCTCCTGGGTGATCTCCAGCCAGTCGCCGGACCCCAGGTCCTCGCCGACCGCTGCCTTCAGTTCATCGACTCCTGCGAACGTGCGCTTCTCTGTGCCCATGGTCACAGAGCCTACTGTCGTGGCCCCGGATCACGGTCTACGGTGGCGGCATGACGACACCTCGCGTCGCCCCCGGCGGCCTCCGCGAACTCGGACCGTTCAACTACGCCTACGCCCGTCTCGCCGCCCGCACCATCGGTGTGAGCGACGCCCACATCTTCTCGACGCTGGGCCGGGCCAAAGGCCTGTTCCGCGGCTGGCTGCATTTCAGCGCCCGCCTGATGCCCTTCGGCACGTTGCCGCGCAAGGACAGTGAGATGATCATCATCCGCGTCGCCCACCTGCGCGGATGCGAGTACGAGTTGGACCACCACAAGCGGCTGGGGGCCCGCGCTGGCATCAAGGGCGAACTCCTCGCCCAGACCCTGGAGGGACCTGACGCCGGTTGGGGCGATCGAGAGCGCTCGTTGCTGCGGGCTGTCGACGAGTTGGTCACCGACAAGGACATCACCGAGCCCACCTGGTCGGCCCTGACCCGCCACCTCACCGAACGGGAACTCATCGGATTCGTCCTTCTCGTCGGGCAGTACGACTCACTCGCGACCACCATCGGCACACTGCGCATCCAGCGGGACGAGCGAGTCTGAGCAATGGCGCGGGAATCCCTCGGTCTCGCGATCATGCAGAACCCGCTGTTCTCGGCGGTGTACGAACGCGCCTGGCGTCCCGTGTTCACGCGGCTGTTCAGCCTGGGCGGCAGTTCCACAGCCGACGTCGACAAGGCGCTGACCGCCTACCTCGCCCGGCCTGGCGACCGTCTGGTTCTCGATGTCGCCTGCGGCCCGGGCAATTACACGCGGCGGATCGCTTCCGGGTTGACCGGCGACGGTCGATGCATCGGCATCGATTTCGCGGAGTCGATGCTGGCGCGAGCCGCGCGTACACCGACCGACCGCACGTCCTATCTCCGCGCCGACGCGCACGAGATCCCGTTCGCCGACGACACCTTCGACTCGGTGGTGTGCCTTGCGGCGTTGTACCTGATCCCGGACCCGCTACCGGTACTGGACGAACTGGTGCGGGTCACCAACCCTGGCGGTGAGGTCGTCGTGTTCACCTCGGTGGCCACCGACCTCACGTCCCTTCCGGGGGTCCGCGAGGCGACCTGCCTGTCCGGCTACCGGATCTTCGGACGACACGAGATCGTCGAGCGACTGTCGGCCGCGGGGCTCGAGGACGTCGAGCAGACCATCACCGGGATGGGCCAGTACGTCCTCGGCATCAAGCCGGCCGCGGACGCATAGGCCCCGGGACCGCCACCGCGCCGATCGGCGCGGACCACGAGATCATCGTGTCAGATATTTAGAGTAGTGTTCTCCTTCAAATAGGGAACGCTGACTCGGAGGCCGCTCATGACCGACACGACCTCGCCCGCCGCGGGCGACCTACCCTTTGCGAATCGCCGACCCGAGGACATGCCGGGGCACTGGCTGCTGGCACACCTGGGCAAACGGGTACTGCGGCCGGGCGGCAAGGAACTGACCGAGCGGCTCCTCGCCGACGCCCACATCTCGGGCGCCGACGTGCTGGAGATCGCACCCGGCCTGGGCAAGACCGCGACCGCGATCCTCGAACTCGGCCCGTCGTCGTACGTCGGAGTCGAATCCGACCCCGCGGCGGTCTCCCTGACCGAGGGCGTCGTCGGCGATCGTGGACGGGTGATCACCGGCGATGCCTCGGCCACCGGTCTCGCCGACGATGCAACCGATGTCGCGATCGGCGAGGCGATGCTGACGATGCAGGGCGACCGCGCCAAGAAGGAGATCGTGGCCGAAGCCTTCCGCGTACTCCGGCCCGGCGGGCGGTACGCGATCCACGAACTCGCCCTGCATCCCGACACGCTGAGCGACGAGCAGAAGGCGGAGATCCGCAAGTCCCTCGCCCGCTCGATCAAGGTCAACGCGCGGCCGCTCACCGAAACAGAGTGGCGCGAACTGCTCGAAGAAGGCGGCTTCCGCGTCGAGACCGTGGGATTCGCGAAGATGGCGTTGCTGGAACCGCGACGGGTGATCGCCGACGAGGGAATCCTCGGCACCCTGCGCATCGTCGTCAACGTCCTGCGGAATCCCGCCGCGCGACGCCGCATCCTCGACATGCGGTCGACGTTCACGAAGTACCGCGACGAACTCGCGGCGATCGAGGTGATCGCCGTCAAACCTGACACTGCAACGGGCCCCGATGCCTGAGCACGCCGCGGCCACCGTCCGCACCGAGACCGCCGGCGGGCCGCCATCAGGTTGGACCCGCCTCGACGGCCTCGACGCGGTGGTCGGCGACGCCGGATCCACACGACCCGATGTCGGCGTGCGCGGTCGCACCCCCGGCGCCACCGTCATCAGACTGTCGTTCCGCGCCGGGCAGGTCATGGCCGACCATCACGCCAACCGACCTATCCTGGTGATCGGACAGCGCGGCGAGATCGAGTTCACGGTCGGCGATGCGGTCACCCTCCTGCTACCCGGGACCGCGATCGGCGTCGACCCGCAGGTCGGACATTCGCTGCGGGCCCGAACCGACGCCGTCGCCACCCTTGTCGTCCTGGGAGACGCACCCGCGTCCTGACCGAGAGGAGCCGAGCCGATGGCCGGTCGCGCACGCGAACGGGTACTGGAGGTGCTGGCCGCCTCGACGGAGCCGTTGGACGCCGCGGAGGTCGCGGAGCGCCTCGACATCCACGTCACGACCGCGCGATTCCATCTGAACAACCTGATCACCGACGGAGAGGCCACCTCGACCACCCTCGCGTCCGATTCCGTCGGTCGCCCGCGGGTCGGATACACCGTCGTCCGGCGTAGTTCCATGGCCGACCTGGTCGGGCTGCTCCTCGACCAACTCGGCAGCACACCACAGGCCCGTGAGCATTGCGCGGCCGAGGCCGGCCGACTGTGGGCCGCGGAGGTCGACATCCCGGCCGCGGATGTGGACCTGCCCGATCCGGTGACCGTGGCGTCGGACATCCTCGCGCGCCTGGGTTTTCGCGTCTCCGGGGCGACCAGCATCTTCGGTTCGCATGAACTGCGGATCTGCTCCTGTCCGCTCAAGGACCTCGCCGGCCGCCATCCCGAGATCGCCCGCGGCGTCCAGCGCGGTGTCATCGAGCAGGCACTCGCGGCCAGTTCGCCGACTCTTGCATCGCAGTACGCGGTCGCCGTGGTGCCCGACCCCCAGGACGGCGACTGTGAGGTGACCCTGCGATTGTCGCCACGGTCGGCTCAGCGCCCGGCCACTTCCCCCGCCTCGAGGTAAGGGTTGCCTGAACTAATTTAAATGACTAGATTCCTTTTTATGTGGGCGACCGTCGCCCACAGAGGAGGACGCACGTCATGCATCGCATTCGTCAGATCGTGGTCGCACTGTCGGCCATCGTCATCGCCACCGTCGGACTGGTCGCGACCACCGGCACCGCCGCGGCGAAGACGTTCCCGCCGAACTTCCGGGTCACTGCGGAACACCCGACCCTCGCCGACCTCAACGACATCGTCGAGTTCATCGTGGAGACACCGGCATCGGACCAGGCCAAGGCGGCCAACGTCGAGGGCGGCATGAACGCGGTCATCGTCCCGAAGACCGTCTACAACCTCGGACTGTTCCGCGCACCCCGCGGATGGAATGAGGTCACCGGCCCGCTGGTGCAGCGCGGCGACCGGGTGACCGCCACGCTCAACAGCGGATCCGCCGGCAGGCCCACCATCCGGATGACGATCGAGTTCAAGCGGATCGGCGGCGTCTGGAAGCTGTCGGCCAACTCACTGTGCCAAGGCGTGAAGACCGTCGGGCTGAACATCTACTGCAACGGCTGACGACGGTGACGGATCGGATGGCCGGTGTCGACGAGCGGCGTAGGCGATGATCGAGATCGATTCCGCCGCGGTGCGATTCCGCCGACAACTGGCACTCGACGACGTCTCGCTGACAGTCGCAGACGGCCAGGTCGTCTACCTTCTCGGACGCAACGGGGCGGGCAAGTCGACCCTCTTGCGCACCGTGTGTGGTGTCACCCGGCCCACGTCGGGCACGATCCGGATCGACGGCCGTCGTCTCGCCGACCATCCGAGTCCGGCAACCGCACTCGGGATGCACCTCGACCTCGACCGCGTGCATCCCGGGCACACCGCTCGTCGCCATCTCCGATGGATCTGCGCCGCAGCGGGATTGCCGACGGGTCGAGTCGGCGAGGTGCTGTCCGCGGTAGGACTTTCCGATGTCGCGGACCGTCGGCTCCGCGCCTATTCGCTGGGAATGCGTCAACGGCTCGGGATCGCCACAGCGTTGCTCGGCGATCCGGCGAACCTCGTGTTCGACGAGCCACTGAACGGTCTGGACATCGACGGGATCATCTGGCTCCGGGGTCTGTTGCAGACCCTCGCCGCCGAAGGCCGATCCATACTGATCGCATCGCACATGTTCGCAGAGGTCACCCGGACCGCGGACCGGGTCGCGGTGATCGCGGACGGCCGGTTGGTCGCCGACGGCACGGTCGACGACCTCATCGGCGATGCCACCGACCTCGAAGACGCCTTCGTGCAGCTCGTCTCCGGTGACTGGCCGGTGAACCACACGGATGGCACGGGGCAGCTCGTCGGCGCCGACGAGATGACGGCGTCATGACCGCACTCGTCGACGCCGCCGTCCAGGTCGCCCGGGGAACACGCGCCGAAGCGGTCCGTAGCGGCGGAACGCGGTCGGCGATCCTGTTGGCCGCCATCCCCTGTGCCATCCTGCTGCCCACCGCCATCACCTTCGGTGTCGCGGCGGTGGCCGAGCGCTTCGCGACGATCCCGGGCGAGATCCAGGTGACGGCAGCGACATCGACCAACTCGGTCTACTGGGTGATCACACTGACCACCATCGTCATCGCGGCCACCGCAACCTACTCCCACGCGATCACCCTCCGAGGACGCGACGACGACCTCGATCGGTGGCTGTTCCCGCGGGCGTGCACGCCCATCCTGGCACGCTGGCTGTTCTACGGTGTCGCCGGCGCCGTGTGCAGCGCGCTCCTCGTGGCAGCGACGATGCTCCTGTTGCCGGCTCTGTTCCCCGCCGTCTACGGCGCAGTCGACCTCTGGTCGGGTGTCGGCGCCCGATTCGTCGTCACCGTACCGATCTACACGTTCCTCGTGTGCGGACTCGGGATCGCCGTCGCCGCGATCGTCGGCCATCCGGCCGGGGCGATCGCCGTCCTGCTGTTCTGGGTCTACGTCGTCGAGAACATGATCAGTCTCGTCCCGAATGGATATGCGCTGCAGTCGTACATGCCGTTCCTCAACGGCATCGCGGGCACCGGTCAGGAACTCGCCTTCACCCCGCCCTGGGGCGTCGACGGCGGTCTGGTCTATCTTGCCGTGGTCACCGCGGTCGCGATGAGCATCGGCTGCGGCGTATCGATGCTGCGACGTCGCTAGCCCTCGGGTCCTTCAGTACGCAACGACTCCCGGAGCGTCTCGTTCTCAGAGCGGCGTCAGAAGGCGCGATAGTCCCGCTTGGACATCCGATGTCCCCGACGCTCGGCACGGACGCCGTGCCGCTCCGCCATCCGGATGATCCGATAGCGATGTCCGGCATAGGGTTCCAACAGTTCGAGCATCCCCGCGTCGTCGACCTTCTCGCCGATCAAGGCATACCCGACGATGGACGGGATGTGGTAGTCACCGACGGGCACGGCATCGGCGTCGCCGACCGCCCGCGCACGTGCCTCGGCCTCGGTCCATCGCCCGACCCCGCGGAGCACCGTGAGCTTGTCGGCGTGACGCTCGACGTCCATCTGCGTCGCGCCGCGGATCGTGCGCATCCGTACCGGTTCGATTCCGCTGCGATGCCAGTCCCACACCGGGATGTCGGCCCAATCACGTTGCGCCGGAGGCACCCAGACGTCGGGGACCGGACCGGGGGCGGCCTCACCGAATCGGCGGACCAGGTATCGCCACGCCCGGAAGGCCTCGACACCGACGACCTTCTGCTCCAGGATCGCCGGCACCAGCGCCTCCCACACGCGGTCGGTGCGGCCGATGCGTAGTCCTCTGGCGCGCCGCAGCCAGTCGCCGACCACCGGGTGATGGACGGGACACGACGACGGATCGTCGTCGGCGCCCAGCAGGCCGGGCATCTGCTCGAGCAGCCACTGCGATCCCGGACCCCACGCGCGACCGAGGAAATCGCCGCCCTGCGGAGTGATGATCAGCGTCCCGGGACCGTCGGGAGTGTGCACCGCGCGCAGCAGGGAGCCGTCGGGAAGGTAGCGGAATGCGGGGTCACCTGCCCCGCGCCGATGGAGTCCGACGACTGCGCGCATGTCGACCGGGCCGGGCGGACTCCACGTCCGCGAGTGATCGGCGGTGACCACCCGCGTCACCGAGAACGTCCCCGCCCGAGAGCGTCGACGGCAACTCGTCGACACCCCTGGACGGGGACGTTCCCAGTCGTGCGAGACATGGTGATCAGAGGTTGATCATGTGTCCGATGGCGCCGTGGAAGGTCTCCTGCATGGCCTCCGACAGGGTCGGATGCGTGTGCACGTTGCGGGCCAGCTCGTTGGCGGTCAGGTCCCACTTCTGCGCGAGGGTCAACTCAGGCAGCATCTCGGAGACGTTGTCGCCCACCAGGTGTCCACCGATGAGCTCGTCGTGGGTGGTGTCGGTGATCAGCTTGACGAAGCCGGCCGTCTCGCCGAGACCCTGGGCCTTGCCGTTGGCGCTGAAGGGGAAGGTGGTGACCTTCACGTCATAGCCCTCGTCCTTGGCCTGCTGCTCGGTGAGCCCGAACGACGCGACCTGCGGCTGGCAGAACGTCGCGCGCGGCATGTTGCGGTAGTCGCCGAGGGTCTGCGTCTCGGCGCCGGCGATGGTCTCGGCGGCGACGACACCTTGGGCCTCGGCCACGTGGGCCAGCATGAGCTTGGCGGTCACGTCGCCGATGGCGTAGATGTTGTCGACGTTGGTGCGCATGTGGTCGTCGATCGCGATCGCGCCACGCTCGGTGAGCTCGACGCCTGTCTTCTCGAGGCCGAATCCCTCGACGCGCGGGGCGAATCCGACAGACATCAGGACCTTGTCGGCCTTCAGCTCACCGTCGGCGTCCTTGGCGTCCTTGTACTTGACGACGACCTGCGAGCCCTGGTCGTCGACACTCTGCACCTTGGTGGAGGTGAGGAGTTTGACGCCGAGCTTCTTGTAGGCCTTGGCGATCTCCTTGGAGACGTCGGCATCCTCGTTGGGCAGCACCCGGTCGAGGAACTCGACGATCGTCACGTCGACGCCGTAGTTGGCCAGGACGTAACCGAACTCCATTCCGATCGCCCCGGCCCCGACGATGACGATCGAGGACGGCAGCTCACGGGTGAGGATCTGCGTCTCGTAGGTGACGACGTTGTCGGAGAGTTCGACACCCGGGAGCAGCTTGACCACCGAACCGGTGTTGATGATCAGGTTGTCGAAGGTGATCTCACGATCGCCGACCGCGATGGTCGTGGCGTCCTTGAAGGTGCCATAACCGTCGATCTCGGTGATCTTGTTCTTCTTCATCAGGAAGTGGACGCCCTTGACGATGCCGTCCGACACCTTGCGGCTGCGGTCGAATGCCGCACCGAAGTCGAACGAGGCCTCGCCGGAGATCCCGAAGGTCTTCGCCTGATGGTTGAAGATGTGCGCGAGTTCGGCGTTGCGGAGCAGCGCCTTGGACGGGATGCATCCGACGTTGAGGCACACCCCTCCCCAGTACTTCTCTTCGATGACTGCGGTCTTCTGGCCGAGCTGGGCGGACCGGATCGCGGCCACGTACCCTCCCGGACCTGCGCCAAGGACGACTGTTTCAAAGTGTTCTGCCACGGTCACCAGCGTACTTCGCACCGACGATCTCCCGCAGGGGTCCCGCCTACCGGCCGGTAACCCGGTATGGGTGCGGTGGTCGGGGCGTGGGGTCGGGTCTGGGGCTGACCACAAACTGCCGCGCAGCCGGGAGGCGCGCGCACTATCCACACGACGACCCGCTGGACAGCAGATTGTGGCGGCGGGGGCGGGCCGGGGCAAGAGCGGGGCGGGCCGGGGAAGGAGCGATGCGGGGCAGCACACGAACGACCGAGAATTCAATCACTGATTGAATCGGTGATTGATCTGTGTTGCAATCGAGGGGTGCCCGACCCCGAGAACTCAGCCGAAACCCCAGCCGACACCCCGGCAGTCCCGACCGCGGCCATCCCGGCGACCCCACGGCAGCGCACCCGCGATCGTCTGCTGACCGTCGCCGAACGTCTGCTGCTCACCGAGGACTACGACGACGTGTCGGTCCGGTCGATCTGCGCCGCGGCGCAGGTCAACCCGGCCGCGGTGCACTACCACTTCGGGTCCAAGGACGATCTGGCCATCGCGCTCCTGCAGGAGCGCCTCGGACCGCTGTGGGCTGACGACCTCGACGCCGTCGAGTCGGGAGGTGCCACGGTCGCCCAGATCGTCGACATCGTCGTCGCACCATTTCTCGCGGTTCAGGACGATCCAGTGGGCCGCCTGCACCTTCGACTCCTGTCCCGATTCGTGCTGAACCATCCCGACGCCCCGTGGACCGGCACCTGGTACCGACTCGACCGATGGACGCCACTGCTGACCGCGGTCGTCGACGGCCTCGATGCCGACACCGCGCGCCGACGGTGGGCCCTGGCCTTCACCCTCGTCCTCACCCGCTTTGGGGCGGGGCACCCGCTCTCCGAGCGCGCGGTCGCCGCACTGCGGGACTTCGTCGTCGCCGGGTTGTCGGCACCGGCGGGGTCGGGTGCGCCGTGACTGCCACGAATCTGCCCGACCCGTTCACACCTGCGCGCCTGGGTCCGCTGACCCTGCGCAACCGTCTGATCAAGTGCGCAACCTTCGAGGGCGCCACCCCCGACGCACTCGTCACCGACGATCTGATCGCCTTCCACCGGGAGGTGGCGGCCGGCGGCGTCGGCATGACGACCGTCGCCTACCTCGCGATCTCGGGTGAGGGACGCACTGATCGCCATCAGATCCACCTGCGCGAGGAGGCGATGCCCGGACTCCGCCGACTCACCGACGCGATCCACGCGGAGGGCGCCATGGCGGCTGCACAGTTGGGTCACGCCGGACCGGTGGCGAACTCGGTGTCCAATCGGGCAAAAGCGTTGGGCCCGTCGCGAATCCCCGCGCCGATGGGGATGTCGTTCACCCGCAGGCTCTCGGCCGGCGAGATCGACGACGTGCTCGAGAAGTTCCGGCGTGGCGCCCGCATCGCGGTCGACTCCGGCTTCGACGGCCTCGAGATCCACTTCGGCCACAACTATCTGGTGAGCTGCTTCCTGTCGCCGATGCTCAACCGTCGGCGCGACGCCTACGGCGGCTCGCTGGAGAACCGGGCCCGACTGGCCAGGGAGGTCGCGGCCGTGGTGCGCGACGAGGTCGGCGACTCCGTCGCGGTCTGGGCGAAACTCAACATGTACGACGGAGTCGGCCGGCTGTCCCTCGATATCGACGAGGCCTGCGAGGTGGCCCGACTGCTGGAGGCCGACCGCAACCTCGACGCCATCGAGCCGACCGCAGGCAGCTCTTTACTCAACCCGATGTACCTCTTCCACGGCGAGCCGCCGCGCAAGGAGTTCGCCGATGCCTTCCGCGGTGCGATGCGGTGGGGTCTCAAGGCGATGGGCCCGTTCTTCCTGCACCACTACGACTATCAGGACGCCTACCTGCTGCCGCTCGCACGTCGCCTGCGCGATGCGGTCGACCTGCCACTGATCCTGTTGGGCGGCATCACCGACCGCCCGTCGATCGACACCGCACTCGGCGAGGGTTTCGACTTCGTCGCGATGGGTCGAGCGCTCCTACGCGAGCCGGACCTCCCCCGCCGCCTTCAGCTCGATCCGACGACGACCTCACGGTGCGTGCACTGCAATCTGTGCATGCCGACCATCTACTCGCACACCCGCTGCCCGGTGCGCAACGGCGAGATCCCCGATCCGTTGGCAGCCACCTGAGCGCCCGTCGACAGTAAGACCCACGCCGGGCCGAACCCACCGAACCTACGATGCCCGGAATGACCACGTCGGTCGACGCGGTTGCAGGGGGCATGACGATCGGAGTCTCCCTCTCGACCTTCGCCTCGGATCCTGCCACCTCGAATGTCGTGGATCGCGCGATCGAACTCGCCGACGAAGCAGGCCGCGTCGGTATCGACACGGTGTGGCTGGCCCAGCTCTTCGGCTACGAGGCCATCTCGGTCGCCGCATTGGTGGGCCGGGAGGTCCCGTCGGTCGGTGTCGGGACATCGGTGGTGCCGATCCATCCGCGTCACCCGATTCATCTCGCCGGCGCGGCCAAGACGGCGCAGGCAGCCACCCACGGGCGCTTCCAACTCGGTATCGGACTGGGCGCACCGGCCCTGACCGGCCCCACTTTCGGCGTCGACCTCGCCCCGGCGATCCGCGGGCTGCGCGACCACCTCGGTGCACTCCGGCCGCTGCTCGACGGCGAGCAACAGGCCTATCACTCGCCGAGTGTGACGTCGGCGCCGCCGTTGCCCACATCGGTCGCCGGTGCCGAGCCGCGCATCCCGCTGATCGTGGCCGCCATGGGCGAGCAGGCCCTGCGCGCGACCGGCGAACTCGCCGACGGCACATTGCCGTTCCTCGCCGGCCCGAAGGTGATCCGCGAGCACATCGCGCCGATCCTGCGGTCGGCGGCGGAGGCCGCAGGTCGGCCCGAGCCGCGCATCATCGTGGCGGTACCGGCGGTCGTCACCGACGACGTCGACGCCGCGCGTGTGGCGGCTCGCGAGGCGAGCGCGTTCTACGACGAGATCCCGTCGTATCAGAAGATCATCGCGCGCAACGGTTCCGAGCGGGCATCGGATCTGTTCCTGCTCGGTGACGAGGCCACCGTGCTCGAGGGACTACAGGAGTACCTGGATGCCGGCGCCACCGAGATCACGTTGACCCAGAACGACATCGTCGGCGACGAGGCGCGGGCCCGGACCTGGGCCGCGGTCGGCGCGTGGTCGCGCGAGTCGCTCGACAGGTCTGCGTGAGCACCGCCCAGCGATCGACTCTCACCCGGCGAGATCTGCAGTGCCGGTTCAGGATCGCGTGAACACCCCGTCGCTCGACTCGTCGTCGTAGTACTCGACTGTCATCCGCGGACCGTCGAAGGTGACCTTGGAGATGGAACCGAGCTCGGCGTTCTCGGTTCGGATCGTAAAGGTGAAGGTGTTGCCGTCCCACGGGGTCAGCTCGTAGGTGGTCATGCCGTTCGGCCCGGTGGCCAACACGAGCCTGCCGTTCTGCTCACGCACCACGAACGGGCCATAGACGGGGTTGGCATAGGTGCCGACGAAACTCGGCAACGGCGCCGACGGCGCCGGAGAGGCCGGGCGCTGCTGCCCGACCAGGCTTCCCGACGGCACCTCCATCTGCGCGAACCGTGCGCCGAACAGCTTCTGCCACGGCTGCTTGACCTCACCGAACTGCACGATGTCCAAGAACTCCGCTCCCAGTGCCTCGACAGCGCCGATCGGTGATGCGTTCGAGAGCACGACGATCGCGGTGTTCGCCGACGGCAGCATCATCAGGTTGGTGGCGGCGCCGGAGCCGAAGGCCCCGGAGTGACTGATCTGGGTCCGCCCGGCCGCGGTGACCCCGAGGTTGTATCCGAATCCGTAGGAACTCGTGCGGTCGTCCGGTGACGTGGGCGGGGAGAGCGCGATCTGCGGAGTCCACGAAGCCAGCAACGGCTTCTCGCCGATGTAGTCGCGCCCGGCGAGGGCGCCGTTCGCGAGGAGCAGCTTCATCCAGTGGGTGAGGTCGTCCACCGAGGACGTCACACCTCCCGCCGGCGACTGCGCATCGGGTTCACGCTGCTTGAACGTCCGCACCCACTTGTCGTCGACCTTGACGTGTCCGACGACGCGATTCGAGCGGCCGGCGAAGTCGGCGTACCGAGAACTGGTCCGGGTCATCCCGAGCGGGCCGTACAACAGATCCTGCGAGAGGGTCGCCCAGTCCTTGCCCGCCTTGTTCGCGGCCGAGACCGCACCCGCGGTGAGCCCGAAGTTCGTGTAGTCGTATGTGATCCGATACGGGCTGAGCGGCATGAACCGGAACCGGTCGAAGATCTGCTGGCGGTCGTAGCCCATGTCCTCGAGCTTGTCGCCTGCGTGGTCGGGCAGACCGGATCGGTGGGAGTACATGTCGGCGATGGTCACCGTGCGGGTGACGTAGGGATCAGCCAGTGCGAAGCCCGGCAGGTTCGCCGACACCGGGGTGTCCCAGGCGACCACGTCGTCGGTCACCAGCTTGGCGATCACCGACGAGCCGACCGGCTTGGACAGCGACGCGAGCGGGAACACCGTGTTCGCGTCGACCTTCGCACCCGTCTCGACGTCGGTGACGCCGAAGCCCTTGGCGTAGCGGACCTGGTCGCCCTCGACGACGGCCACCGCCAGACCAGGGATCTTCGTGGAGTCGAGAACCTGCTGAACCAGGCCGTCGAGTTTGCCGACCGCGTTGCCGACGGCATTGTCGGGCAGGGGGACCCCGACGACCTGGGCCGGATTCTGCAGCTCCTCCCCCAACGATCCGGCGGCGGACGAACTCGGGGACGAGCCCGATGTCGAGTCGGTTCCGCACGCGGCGAGCAGGGCGGCGGTCGCGACGAGCGACACCGCCACCATCCATCCCGGAGAGGTCCGACCGCGTCGCGCCACAGCGCCCCGGGTGATCGTGGTGGCCATCGCGTGTCCTCATCGGCCGGGGAGCATCAATTCGCCCATCTGCGGCAAATCGTATGCCGGTGCCGCAGATCCGGTGGACTAACCGCGAAGACCGGCCCACACGCGACCCACCGCGCATCGGGCAAAATGGTCCGGTGACCGACGACAAGTCCACTGACACCATCGCCAGCGACCCGACCGACGACCCGTATCTGTGGCTCGAGGACGTCACCGGCGAGACGGCACTCGACTGGGTGCGGGCGCACAATCAGCCGACCGTCGACGATCTCACCGCGTCGGACCGCTTCGCCGAGCTACAGGAACAGACCCTCGCGATCCTCGACACGGACGACCGCATCCCCTACGTGCGTCGGCGGGGCGAGTACCTCTACAACTTCTGGCGGGACGCCACCAACCCCCGCGGGCTGTGGCGCCGCACCACCCTCGACTCCTACCTCACCGAGACGCCGAACTGGGACGTGCTCATCGACGTCGACACCCTGGCGTCGATCGAGGACGAGAACTGGGTGTGGTCGGGAGCGACCATGCTCTACCCCGACTACGATCGCGCGCTGATCTCGCTGTCGCGTGGCGGCGCGGACGCCACCGTCGTACGGGAGTACGACGTGACCACGCGCGGCTGGGTCACCGACGGCTTCACCCTGCCCGAGAACAAGTCCAGCGTCGGGTGGATCGATCGTGACACCGTCTACGTCGGAACCGATTTCGGTGAGCAGCTCGACGGCCGACCATCTCTCACCAGTTCCGGCTACCCACGTGTCGTCAAGCGCTGGTCACGGCACACCTCCCTCGACGCCGCGACCACTGTGTTCACGGGGGAGGTCACCGACGTCGCCGTCGGCGCCACCCACGATCACACTCCCGGATACGAGCGGGACTTCTTGAGCCGCTCCACCGACTTCTACAACTCGGAGCTCTACGAACTCCGCGACGGCGAGTCGATCCGCGTGAACGTGCCGACCGACGCGCACGCAGGTGTCCACCGCGACTGGTTGTTCGTGATGACCCGCTCGGAGTGGACCGTCGGCGACGAGACCCACCCGACCGGAACCCTGCTGGTCTTCGACTACGCCGCATTCCTCGACGGCCATCGCGATGCGCGAGTGCTCTTCAGCCCCGATGCGCACACCAGCCTGCAGGACTACGCCCTGACGCGGACGCACCTGATCATCGTGACGCTGCACGACGTGCAGACCCAGGTGTCGGTGCGCACGCTCGGCGACTGGGCCGAGGCGACCACCCCCGGACTACCCGCATTGGCGACGATCACGGTGCTCGACACCGATCCGGACGAGAGCGACGAGGTGTTCTGGTCGGCCAGTTCGTTCACGACACCGCCGAGCCTCCTGCACGGCGACGCTGGTGGCGACGTCGACGTGATCAAGCAGTCGCCGGCCTTCTTCGACGCCGACGATGTGACGGCCGAGCAGCGTTTCGCGACATCCGACGACGGCACCCAGGTCCCGTACTTCATCGTCCGGCGGAACGATGTCACGACCGGACCGACCCTGCTCTACGGCTACGGCGGCTTCGAGAACTCGCTCACGCCCGGCTATCTCGCGATCGCCGGACGCAGTTGGGTGGAGCGGGGCGGCATCTACGTCATCGCCAACATCCGTGGCGGTGGCGAGTACGGGCCGTCGTGGCACACCCAGGCGATGAAGGCCGGACGCCACAAGGTCTACGAAGACTTCGCCGCAGTGGCGCGCGCCCTGGTGACTGACGGTCTGACGACCCCACCACAACTCGCCGCCCAGGGCGGCTCCAACGGCGGACTCCTGATGGGAGTCATGCTCACCCGCTACCCGGAACTCTTCGGTGCGCTCGTCTGCCAGGTGCCGCTGATCGACATGAAGCGCTACCATCTGCTGCTCGCCGGGGCGTCGTGGATCGCCGAGTACGGCGATCCCGACAAGGCCGAAGAATGGGAGTACCTCGGCGCGTACTCGCCGTATCAGCACCTGTCGGCCGATGCAACGTACCCGCGGATCCTTGTCACGACGTCGACCAGGGACGACCGGGTACATCCGGCGCATGCCCGCAAACTGGTTGCGCGGCTGGAGGAGTACGGGCACCAGGTGCAGTACTACGAGAACATCGAGGGCGGGCATGGCGGGGCCGCCGACAACAAGCAGGCTGCGTTCAAGTCGGCGCTGGCGTACGAGTTCCTGTGGCAGACCGTGGGCTCGGTCGCGAACTGAACCGACTCGCGTCGGGACACAACGAGCGACGCCGCGGACCCGATGGGATCCGCGGCGTCGTCGGGCTGCAGAGAAGGTGTGCGGCGGGTCGGTGACGACCGGCCTGGCATTCAGAGTAGGAGCCGGATCGGGCGTCCGCCAGCAAGGGCAGCCTTGCCTGAGCAGGGGTGATGGGCGCTGGGGTGTCGGTGGGTGCGTCGTCGTTGACCGCCCTGACCCTCGCAAATCCGCCCGTCACGCGAGTGGCGCGACCGCATTGGCAGCGGCCGCGCGGTGTCGGGTGGATTCCGGCCGCCGACGGGTGGTCTTCGGAGGGTCGAGCAGACGGGGGGCGAACCCCGCTGACCACAACCTGCCGCGGAGCGACCGACCGCGTGCAATATCCACACGACACCTCGCTGGACGGCAGATCGTGGTCACCCCTCGGCCCGCCCCGCCCCCGGACAGGTTCGAAATCTGTACCCCAGCGCCCCGGCGACGACCATATGTCGATGCCCCGCCGCCCACGTACAGATTTCGTACCGGCTCATCGGCGGACGGGCGGACCAGCCGGACGGACACACAGCCCGGGCGAACCAGCCCCCGGCAGACGAAACCGGTCAGCCCGGCAGGTCGGTGACGCGGTCGCGGGCCATGACCCAGTCGGCGACGATCCCGACGGTCTCGTCGTCGAGCGTCCACCGGTTGTGCCCGAGGGGCGTGGCGATGTGTCGATGGTCGACGACGCTCGACGAGAACTTGATGGTCAGGGCCTTCATCACCGGCCATGGGACGTCGGTGTCGGCAGACACGGTGATGCCGCAGACCGGGAGCGCCGCGGTCGTCATCGCGGCCTCGTAGTCGAGGTCGGCGCCGCGCGGATCGAAGCGGCCGGTGCGGTTGAGCACGCTCCAGTCCCGGATGAGGGTCCTCGACTGTCGGCCGTACCCCTCGATGACGGTGCCCGGCCAGTAGCCCAGTCCCGACGAGATCAGCTCCATCGCGGGCGGGCCGAAGGTGGTCCGCAGACGGTGGCGTCCACGGTAGAGCCGGCGGTGCGGGACGCCCGAGGCGATCAGCACCAGACCCACGACGTCGGGGGTCGGCCGGGCAGGGGACGCATCGGCGAGCGCACGTGCTCGCGCAGCGGCCATCGCGACGATGTGTCCGCCCATCGAGTGTCCGGCGAGCACGACCTGCCGCCCCGGGAAGTGACGTGCCGCGACCTCGAGCACGGCAGGCACGTCCTCGGTGACCAATGCCTGCTGCCCGAAGTCGCTCCGTCGCGACGGACGCGGCCGACTGGCGCCCTGTCCGCGGAGTTCGGCCACCACGACGCCGACGCCGCGATCGGCGAGCCGTGCCGCGAATACGTCGTAATATGCTGCGGGAACACCCAATCCGGGCCACAGCGCCACCACCGGCGCAGCTGCGGAATCCGGCTCGGAGTCGGAGTCGGTCCGGAAGACCCGGACGGGGCTCACCGTTCCGTCGGGCAGTTCGACGGCGCCGACCACCGGGCGACGGATCACGCGCGTGCCGAGCGTCCGCCGAAGATGAGCCGCGCCAGGATGCCGACCACGACCACACCTGCGCCGACGGCACCGACCACCAGCGCGGTGTCCTGCAGGTTCCCGACGGCCCCGTCGATGATCACATCGGTCACCGCACGGCCGGACGCGTCGGCCGCGGACGCCTCCTGCTTGGCGCGATCGGCGATGAGGACGCCGACCACCCACGCCGTGGCGCCGCCGAGAACGAGGCCCAGACCCAACCAGGCGAGGACCGTGCCTCGACGTCTGGCGACCAGCAGCGCGAGCAGACCGGCGATGACGGCCACCACCAGCGATCCGTACGCGAGCCGGACGATCTGCTGACCGACCTGGTGATAGCGCCCCGCCTCGAGCCCGGTCCCGCCGTCGGCGAGCGGGATCAGGATGGGCCCGGCCACGCGTCCCGATGCGCCGCTCTGCGAGATCACCCGGTTCACCATCTCGGTGATGTCGAGTTCCATCGTCGAGTTCTCGGTTCCGGGCTTCGGCTCGTCGAACAGGTACGAGTGCTGCTGGCTGACGACGTCGACGAAGTCGGACTCGAACTGCGGCCCGTTGGTGTATCCCTTCGCGATCGGCTCGATGACGAGCGATGCCGCCGGGATACCGACCCGCGACGCCGCCTGCTGGCCGATCTGCTCGGCGAGGTAATCCTTGACCTCTTGGTTCTTCGCGGCGGCCGATGCGGTCGCCACGAAGCCCTCGGAGTCGACCAGCCGCTCCTTCACCCAGAGGGAGGGGACGGCGACCACGATGGCGACGATCGACACCAGGGTCAGGACGGCACTGAGGAGAGTACGCACGGTCTCCGAGGCTACCGGCGCCGGCTGACGGCCGGGCCACCGACGAGCCTCGAGCATCTGCGCACGACGACCCGTCGGGGACTCTCCGGCCGGCGGTTCGGCCGTCCGGCCACTTGGGTCCCGGCGGTCACTCGCCGACCAGGCCTACTCCCCGACCACGTCTGCGGCGCGTCCCACGATCAGCGGGTCGGGGTCGCCGACGAGTTCGTGGTTCTTGCCCTCGTACTCGAACAGACTCAACACGTGCCGCATCGCGTTCACGCGAGCACGCTTCTTGTCGTTGCTCTTCACCACGGTCCACGGCGCGAAGTCGGTGTCGGTCGCCCCGAACATCGACTCCTTCGCCGCGGTGTAGGCGTCCCACTTGTCGAGCGACGCGAGATCCATCGGTGAGAGCTTCCACTGCCGGACCGGGTCGATCTGCCGGATGGCGAAACGCGTCCGCTGTTCGAGCGGGGTGACCGAGAACCAGAACTTCACCAGGTTGATGCCGTCGTCGACGAGCATCTTCTCGAACGCCGGCACCTGCGACATGAACTGGTCGAGCTGGGCCGGCGAACAGAAGCCCATGACCCGCTCGACGCCGGCGCGGTTGTACCAGGACCGGTCGAAGAAGACCATCTCGCCACCGGCGGGCAGATGCTGCACGTACCGCTGGAAATACCACTCGGTGGACTCGCGCTCCGAGGGCTTCTCCAACGCGACCACACGCGCACCGCGAGGGTTGAGGTGCTCGTTGAAGCGCTTGATGGTGCCGCCCTTGCCCGCGGCGTCGCGCCCCTCGAACACCAGCAGATGACGCTGGCCGGTCTGCTTGGACCACTTCTGGAGCTTCAGCAACTCGATCTGCAGCCGACGTTTGGTCACCTCGTACTCGCGGCGGCTCATCCGCTCTTCGTACGGGTAGTCCTGGCGCCAGGTGTCCACCACGTTGCGCTCGGGCAGCGTCAGCAGCACCGGATCGTCGTCATCGTCGTCGTTCACCACGAACTGCGTGGTGTCGTGCAGATTCACCAGACGTTGCAGTGCCTCACGTCCGTTGAGGGCACTGAAATCCGGTCCGATCGTCTTCTCGAGTTCGTCCAGCTCGGTCACCCCCCGACGATATTCAGGATCGGGAAACAGAACGTGGCGGCCGCGTTAACGCGGGCCGCCACGCTCGGCTCAGTTCCGGAGGTCGATGGACCCGGTCCGCAGGCATGCCTTGCCGCTGGTGGTGTCGACCGCAGCCGCGAAACCACCACCGCAGCCGGCACCCTCGGGGCCGGCGTATGCCTGGCCGCCCCAGCCACCGACGGCCACGCTGAAGCCGCCGCGCCGCGCCTGCGCGACCGACAGCGCCTTGGGTCCGGTGGTCACCGAGTAGGCGGTGCCGCGGGAGCTCGCCCCAGCGAGTGCGGACGATCCCGGCTGCTGATTGCGCGCCGTCGAGTTGCCGCCCTTGTCGGCGACCGCAACGGCCGTACCCGAACCACTCAGCTCGTCGGCGTCGGCGCGGCTGGCCGGCCCGGCCTTGGCGCCGCAGCCGCCGGCACCGACGATCCGCTCGACCTGCTGCCCGTTGGCGGCCGAGCAGTGCACGGCTGCCTGTGCGGTCGGCGTGCCGAGCCCGAAGAGGAGCCCGCCGGCCAGTGTTCCGATGCCCACCGCGATCACCCGCGTGGCCGACAGACGTGTTCCGATCTTGTTGATCCGCACTTTGATTGGTCCTTCTCGTCGATGCTGCCCCCTGGCATGTGGGCTACAGGGTACTCAGATCTGCCGCGTGCCGTGGCGGCCGGTTCGACTCAACTGCCGGCGCGCCGCTCGACCTCTGCGATCAAGCCCTTCTTGGCGGTGTCGACAGCCATCTTCTGCGCGCGCTTCACGATCAGTCCCGGCAGTTTGATCTTGAGCTCGACCTCGAGCTCGAAGACCACGTGCGACCCGGAGTCGGTGGGGGTCACGGTGTACCGACCGTGCTGTTCGCTGAGTTGGTTGCCCTCCACCAGATCCCATGTGCAGCTGTCCTCGGTCCAGGTGTAGGAGAGGGTCTGCTCGTCGGAGATACCGGCCGCCGTCACCACCACCCGCACCTGGTCGGGGGTGCCGTCCTCGTGTTCGGACAGGATCTCGGCTTCCTTGTGCGGCCCGGACCAGTCGGGCAGGGATGCCACATCCCGGAGCACCTCCATCACGACGGACGGAGGTGCAGCGACATCGAACTCGTTCTTCGCGGAGACAGCCATGGGGAGAACCTACCCTCGCGTTCGACGGAGTCACGATGGAATCGCCCCCGCGCGTCCGAACGACGGACCCGTCTCGCGGATGCCGCGCACCCGCGCCGGGACACGACCGATGGATCGGTCGGGCGTCAGCGCCCGATTCGACTGCGCCACTTGGTCAGTTCGATGCCCCGGTGTCCAGATCGGATGGTGCCGACCCGAACGCGGACCGCGACGTGGTCACCGTTCGCGGTCGACGAGTTTCAGCGGCCATGCCTCATCCGGGATGTCGTGGACGCTGCATGCCTGATCGACAGCGGTGAACCATCCCCGGAAGTGCAGGATCTCACCGATCACCGGATTGCGGACGGTCGCATCGCAGCGGAATCGCTGCCGCGCGTCGTCCCACCCCTCGATGTACTTCATCTGGGCGGTGAACGGGCCGCGCATCCCGAAGTTGGGCCCGCGCAGCCAGCGCATCGGCCCACTCTCCAACAGCAGCGAGCCGTCGCGCGTGACGGATGGTTCGATCGGATACAGGAGTTCGGGCCCGTCACCGAAGTAGTCGACCAGACCGTTCCGCCCGGAGACCAGCAGCGAGTTGAGGCTGCGCGTGCCCGATGTGTAGTCGAACGACCGCAGCACCGCGAGGCACTCGCGGCCGAGCTCGTCGACGTAGCAATAGTGCCCCTGCGTGAAGGGCACCATGCGGCTCGACTTCTGCGGGAACGCGTTGCGCTTCGCGTAATACCAGATCATCGGCGGAGGCAGCGCCGAGGTCATGAACACCGACTCGTAGATGCCGGTGCCGATCTGCGCGACCCCCGACGTCGAGTCAATGCTGTAGCGCCAGGCGACGTTGGGATGGAGGCGGTCGAAGTCGGAGCCCAGGATGTCCCGGTACACCGGCGTCATACCGCTCTCCCTCCGCGAGGCCCGTCATCGACCGCGAGGCCGGACACAGGCGACCTCGCCGAGTTCTGAACCTACTATGCGACCGGGGTCACGCGTGGCTAGCGGGTGACCTCGGACTCACACAGACGCTGGAGTTCGGCGATGACGCGGTCCAACGGCTCCACACTCCGACGGGTCTGACAGATCCCGACGGCGCCTTCGACCGACGCCACCACGAGGTTCGCGAGCGAGTCGGCGCGATCGGCGTCGAGGCCCTCCTCGAGCAGGCGGGTGGCGATCAGGCGGTTCCAGCGGAGGAAGATCGCATCGGACTCCTCGGCCACCGCCGGCTCCGATCGCCGGGCCAGACCGCCGGCCAGGACCGGACAACCGAACTGGTAGTCGCTGTTCACCAGCATCCGCCGCCAGACGTCCCCGATGTCGGCGACCGCGTCGGCAGGTGTCGCCGACCGCGGCTCGCTGATGCGGTGGGCGACGAAGTCACCCGCGTAGCGGACGGCCTCGGTCATCAGCTGGGTCTTCCCACCCGGGAAGTGGTGGTAGATCGATCCGCGCGGTGCGGCCGCGGCCGCTATGACGTCTCCGATCGATGTCGCTGCCACGCCATCGCGCCCGATCAGGTCGGCCGCGTGTACGACCATCCGTTCGCGTGGTCCGCGCTCGGCGACACCGTGGGTGACATCGGCGGACACCGTCGTGTCCGTTTCCGGTTCCATTCCCCTCACATCCTCTCGAGGACCCCCGGGCGACGACCACGAGACCCGGCGCGCGTCGGCTCAGCGCTATGCAGGTCTTCATAATCATCGCCTTCTATGCAACCATACATAGTCATGACGACTACCAGTGAGACTTTCGATCCGTCCGCTTTGTCCGGGCTGGAACTCCTGCGTGCATGGATGAACCGCCCCACCGACGCACACCCCAACATCGGAACCCTCATCGGAATGGCGCCGAAGTCGATCGACGAGGGTTCCGTGACCTTCACCGTGACCCCCCGGCCCGACTTCGCCAATCCCCTCGGCACCGTCCACGGTGGCATCTGCGCCACGCTGCTGGACTCCGTGATGGGTTGTGCGGTCCACACGACGCTACCCGCGGGAGCGAGCTACACGACGCTCGAACTCAAGATCAACTACATCCGCACGGTCGCGGTCGACGCCGACGAGCTCACCGCGACCGGGACCGTGATCCACGTCGGCGGCCGTACGGCGACGGCCGAGGGCAAGGTGTACTCCGCCGACGGCAAGCTGGTCGCCCACGGCAGCACCACCTGCATCGTGTTCCGCTGAGTCGGCGTACGTTCCGGTCACCGACGGTCAAGGCGTGGACGGCGGTTGGGCCGCGCCCGGGGTCTCCTGGCCGCGCGGGGCGTCGGCGACTGCGTCTGCGACAGCCTTCTTCTCGGCCGGGAACAGTCGGTGCATCACGCCGATCGCCACGGCGCCGACCGCGACGAGAACCCATCCGACGGTCGACGACACCGAGTCGGTCACCAGGCCCATGATGCCGACGATCAACACGAACGCGGGTATCCAGTCGAACAGTCGTACCAACGACACCGGCGGATCGGTCTCGACGCCCATCTTCGCCAACGCCTTGTTGGGACCGTAATCGGGATAGAACTCGGTGAACGAGACGGCGAAGACCGTGGCGCCGATCTGGATGATCCAACCGGTCCAGAAGTTGCCCGCATCGTCGAGCACCGCATCGCCGATGGCACCGGCGATGGCGGAGACGCCGAAAGCCGCAACCCACGCCCAGGTGATGACGTAGTTGGTCCGGATGAAGATCGGCGACGACCAGAGCTCGGGATCGGTTGCCTCCTTGGCGTATTCGAGTGTGAACGGCCGCCGGATGAGGATGGAGCCGAGCGCGAACGCCACCAGCGCGACGTTGGCGATCTCACCGCCCCAGAGTTCCATCCAGCTGATCACGCGAGCCGACGCGAACAGTCCGATGCCGGCGAGGATCAGGAAGAACGCGGTGTCGAACCACTCGAGCAACTTGACCGAGTTGCCCAGCCGCCAGTTGGCGAACACCACCAACAGCGCCAGTCCGAGGGCACCGGCGACGGCTTCCTCGAAGCGTCCCGGGCCGGTGAAGAGCGACATCACGATCCATGGCGCCAGACCCGCGATGGGCGAGTTGAGGACCGCCCGCACCAGCGATGACGGAGAGTGATGGGCGGCGGCGCCATCGGTCGGAGATGTCATGGATCGAAGGCTATGCCGCACACCACAGATCCGCAGCCCGTTCTACCTGTTCGGTGCGGTACGACCGGATCGGACCATGCGTCGGACGGCTCACGCCTTCCCGCTACGGACTCGACCGTCGAGTATCGAGGTCAGCCGGCGCCCGGACAGTGGGCTATGCGCTCGATGCCGCGTCGGTCGCGGTGGACCCCTGGTTCGTCGCGGCATAGGTTGTCGGGGCATCGGTTGTCGGGGCAGGGCCGGTCGGGTTCGCGGCCGGCGGCCATGTGCACACGCCGTCCACACAGACCGCGGCGTCGTCGCCGACCATCTGCAGCGGAGCGGATGAACCGTCCTGCGCAGGCGCCCGCGTCGATTCGGAGCGGTCGGTCGGGTCAGGCATCCTCGGCCACCTCCGCGCCGACCTTGCGCAGGACGTCGGCGAACACATCGGGCTCCTGCGCTCCGGAGACACCGTAGCGACCGTTGACGACGAAGAACGGCACCCCGTTGATGCCGTAGGCACGTGCCTGCTCGATGTCGGCGGCCACGGCGTCGGCATACTCACCGGACTCGAGCACCGACTCGACCTCGGCACGGTCGAGACCGACGTCGGCGGCAAGGTCGACCAGGTCGGCGATCCTCCCGAGATGCCTCCCCTCGGTGAAGTAGGCGCGGAACAGGCGCTCAGACAGTTCGAGCTGCTTCCCCTCTGCCTTGGCGTGATGGAGCAGCTCGTGCGCCTTCAGCGTCTTGGTGTGCTGCAGCGCGTCGAAGTCGTAGTCGAGGCCCACCGACGCGGCGACGCCGCCGACCTGGGCCAGCATCTGCTCGACCTGCTGGGGCGCCAATCCCTTGTGCCCCACCAGGAAATCGACCTCGGTGCCGTTGAAGTCTACCGGCGTGTCCGGCGCCAGCTCGAAGCTGTGATAGGTCACCTGCACGGCATCGGCGTCGGGATACTCCTGCAGCGCGGCCTCGAACCGGCGCTTGCCGATGTAGCACCACGGGCAGGCGATGTCGGACCAGATGTCGACGGTGATCGGCGCACTCATGTGCGTGTCAACACCATCGGGACGCCGAACGTTCCCGGGCGGTGTGGGCGCCGCCCGGGACGTACGTTGTCACTCGCCGAGCGAACGAGCAATCTGCGGCCACGACCTGTGCAGTTGGTCCTGCCAGTACTCCCACGTGTGCGTACCCGGGCTGTACTCGAAGGTCGCCGGGATGCCGAGACCGCGCAGCCTGTTCTGCAGGTTGACGGTGCACTGATGTGTGGCCGCCTCGATGCCGCCGCCGACGAGTACTCGGTCGACCAGCTTGTTGAGGTCGCCGCCGATGTCGCGACCGTCGAGCTTGTCGTACGGACCGGACTGGCCGGTGCCCGAGCTGATGTAGAGCGACTTGCCGCGGAGCTTGCCTGCCTGCACGATCGGGTCGTTGGCACGCCACCCCGGGCCGCCGTAGGGGCCCCACATGTTGGTGGTGTTGGCCCCGCCCCGACCCTCGACGACCAACCTGATGTACAGCTGGCCGAGCGGTGAACTGGTCTCCGCGCAACCGCTGTACGAGGCGACCGACCGGTAGAGGTCGGGCGCCGACTCCGCCAGGCCCAGCACCGAGGTCCCGGCCATCGAGATCCCTGCGATCCCGTTCACTTTGGTGGTGTTCAGCCGCTTGTCGATGACCGGCGGCAGTTCCTTGGTGAGGAACGTCGTCCACTTGTTGCGTCCGAGAACAGGATCCGGCTTCTGCCAGTCGGTGTAGTAGCTGTAGGCGCCGCTCATCGGGACCACGACGTTGACGTTCTTGTCGGCGAAGAAGTTCACGACGTCGGTCTGCGCGAACCATGTCCCAGTGCCCTCGCCACCGCCTGCCCCGTTGAGCAGGTAGAGCGTGGGGCGCGGTTTCGAGGTGTCGGCGGGGAGCAGGACCCGGATGGGGATCGAGCGCCCCATCGACTCGGACGGCACCGAGAGGTCGAGGATCTGCTTGCCCTTGGGCGCCACCGGATACGGCGACCCCTCACCGGGATTCGCTTCCTGGTCGGTCCGTGGCCCCGGGGGCGTGTGCTGTTGAGGTGCTGCGTTCTTCGGGGGCGTCGTCGACGGTTCCGCCATCGCTGCCGGCCCCCCGACCGACAGGATCATGACCGCTGCGAGAACAGCTGCTGCGGTCACCGACGTCCGCTGCCATAGCGGACGAGACGCTCTGGACATGGGTGATCTTTCGACGTTTCCGTACGTGGGACGCAGGGGCAGCTCGGGCTCTGCACGCCACCTGCGCCGACCTTTCCGCGACCAGAGTACCGACGAGTAACGGGAACTATCGCGAAGATCATCAAGGATGCTGAAGAGTCACCTGGTCAGATGATGCGCCGCCACGTCCGAGCAGGTCGGGACCGTACTCGGAGGTACTGCGGGTGAGGTGTCGGCGGGCTGTGGATTCATCTGTTCGGGGGATCGGTCGGGGGCCTGGCGGGTGGTTCGGGTGGGGTCGGCTGGGCTGCGAGCTGGGCTGCGAGCTGGGCTGCGAACTGACCAAAAACTGCCCTCCAGCGGGGAGCCACGTGGTTATTGCACGCGACGATCCGCTCCATAGCAGATTTTGGGCACCCCCGCCCCGGCCCCGCCGACCCCGGCCAACGCAACTCGCCACAAACGCCGGAAGCCGGCCACCCACAAGGGGTGACCGGCTCCCGGACTGATGCGTTTCGAAAGACGCAGGGTTCTGATCAGATCAGAAGCCCATGCCGCCCATCTCGTCGCCACCCGGCACTGCCGGAGCAGCGTTCTTCTCGGGCTTGTCGGCGACGACGGCCTCGGTGGTGAGGAACAGAGCCGCGATCGACGCAGCGTTCTGCAGCGCCGAGCGGGTGACCTTCACCGGGTCGTTGATGCCGGCGGCCAGCAGGTCCTCGTACTCGCCGGTCGCGGCGTTGAGGCCGGTTCCGAGGGGCGAGTTGAGGATCTTGTCGGCGACGACGCCCGGCTCGAGGCCGGCGTTGACGGCGATCTGCTTGGCCGGAGCCGACAGCGCGACACGCACGATGTTGGCGCCGGTGGCCTCGTCACCGTCGAGAGCCAGCGAATCGATGGCAGGCTCCGACTGCAGCAGGGCAACGCCACCGCCGGCGACGATGCCCTCTTCGACCGCAGCCTTGGCGTTGCGCACGGCATCTTCGATGCGATGCTTGCGCTCCTTGAGCTCGACCTCGGTGGCCGCGCCGGCCTTGATGACCGCAACACCGCCGGCCAGCTTGGCCAGACGCTCCTGCAGCTTCTCACGGTCGTAGTCGGAGTCGCTGTTCTCGATCTCGCTGCGGATCTGCGCAACACGACCGGCGATGGCGTCCTGGTCGCCCGCACCCTCGACGATGGTGGTCTCGTCCTTGGTCACGACGACCTTGCGCGCCTGGCCGAGCAGCTCGACGCCGGCGCTCTCGAGCGAGAGGCCGACCTCTTCGCTGATGACCTCGCCACCGGTGAGGATGGCGATGTCGGCGAGGATGGCCTTGCGACGGTCACCGAAGCCGGGAGCCTTGACGGCAACCGACTTGAAGGTGCCGCGGATCTTGTTCACGACCAGGGTCGACAGGGCCTCGCCCTCGACGTCCTCGGAGATGATGAGCAGCGGCTTGCCGGCCTGGATGACCTTCTCCAGCAGCGGCAGCAGGTCCTTGACGGTCGAGACCTTGCCCGACACGAGCAGGATGTACGGGTCCTCGAGGACGGCTTCCTGACGGTCGGCGTCGGTGACGAAGTAGCCCGAGATGTAGCCCTTGTCGAAGCGCATACCCTCGGTCAGCTCCAGGCTCAGGCCGAAGGTCTGTGCCTCCTCGACCGTGATGACGCCTTCCTTGCCGACCTTGTCGAGAGCCTCGGCGATCAGGTCGCCGATGGCCTTGTCGCCGGCCGAGATACCAGCGGTGGCAGCGATCTGCTCCTTGGTCTCGACCTCCTTGGCGCTCTTCAGCAGCGACTCGGTGACCGACTCGACGGCCTTCTCGATGCCGCGCTTCAGGCCCAGCGGGTTGGCGCCGGCGGCGACGTTGCGCAGGCCCTCACGGACGAGCGCCTGAGCGAGAACGGTGGCGGTGGTGGTGCCGTCGCCTGCGACGTCGTCGGTCTTCTTGGCGACCTCCTTGACGAGCTCGGCACCGATCTTCTCGTAGGGATCCTCGAGCTCGATCTCCTTGGCGATGGAAACGCCGTCGTTGGTGATGGTGGGGGCGCCCCACTTCTTCTCCAGCACGACATTGCGGCCCTTGGGGCCGAGGGTCACCTTGACGGTGTCCGCGAGGCTGTTGAGGCCACGCTCGAGGCCGCGACGGGCCTCTTCGTCGAACGCGATTTGTTTGGCCATGGGTAAGTGATCCTCCGATAGGGGGTGACACTAGGTGTATGGCCGGACTCGGTGCCCGCGACGGACGACCGGAGTGTCAACGAGGACCGATCTCACCGTCCCGACCTGGCACTCACAACTCATGAGTGCCAACGTCCGTTTTAGCACTCGACCATGGCGAGTGCAAGGTCGGACGGTCCGGCGCAGAAATCGGCGAGACCGCCGGTCACGACCGTCTCCGCGCCCATGGCCCACGTGCTCCGAATGCTCCGACACCGGATCGGACCGACCACCCCGTCCGGTCCCCGGCGGCAACTCCATCGCGCGCGCCGACCTGGCACAGTTCCTGCTCGACGCGGTGGACGACCCCACACTGATCGGGCAGGTCGTCCGCGTGGCGCGCTGAGCACCGACCGCGTCGTCGCCGGAGGTGGGGACCAACACGCAGCGGTCTGCCGCGTCCGCGCGCACCAAAAGACGCAAATCGGTCATCTGATCGTGGGACACACGACTGTCGCGACGCCCTCGGGACCGATAGGGTCAGCCCGTGGAATTCCTGCTGATCATCGTCGTTGCCCTGCTGGCGATCATCGCGGTGGTGGTGATCTTCAATTTCCTGCAGAACCGCAAGGCGCGGCAGGCCGAGGCGGACGCCCTGCGCAACCGCACCTACCGCCCCGGCGACCCGTTCTCGAGCGCCGACGACGATGCGGTGCGCGGAGATCCCCGCCAACTCAAGCCCAGCGATCTCGTCGAGATCCGCGGAGAGACCTATGCGGTCCGCGGCACCCTGCGACTCAGCCAGGGCGGGTTCATCTGGACCGAGAACTTCCTCGACACCGGCCTGGGCCAGAAGGCCTGGATCTCCGTCGAGGACGACCCCGACCTCGAAGTGGTGCTCTGGCGTGAGCTCAGCGGCGTGACCGTGAGCCCGGGTCCGTCCTCGATCGATCTCGACGGGCGGCGTTACACCTCCGACGAGTCGGGCGGGGCGTCGTTCACGTCGGCGGGCACCACCGGGCTCGCGGCGTCCGGGTCGGTTCGCTACCACGACTATTCGGCCGGTGACGACCGACTCTCCTTCGAGGACTTCGGTTCCGGCTGGGAGGCCGCGCGTGGCGAGGTGCTGTCGCGCGCCGAGTACCGCATCTATCCCTCCAATCCGGCACCGGACGCCCCGTGACCGCGAGCACCCGACTCCGGGTCGCCTACGCCGACACCAGCGCCGACCAGCTGACCTTCTCCCTGAGCACACCGCTGCTGCCCGCGCTCGCCGAACGGGCGTGGCGCACCCAGGGGACGCGCTTGTCCCTGCGGCTGCTGGGGGCCAGTCATCAGGTGGTCGTCGACGATGAACAGACCACGGGCTCGCTGTGCGAGACGGTGGCCTGTCTGCCGGACGAATCCGCAGATCTCCCATCGACCTTCACCTCCAACGCCTTTCGTTTCACCGCCGACGTCGAGCATCCGACCGATCGTGCACTCGAGGCGCTGGTCGCCGACCTCACCAGACGCGCGAGCGAACACCTCGACGCCGGACGTCCGGCCCTGATCGGGCACTTCCCCGGCCGCCCCCTGGCCGTGACCGCCGTCCTGGCCGACGTGGGTCCGGACGAGGTGACCTGGTCGACCTGGCACACCTACCCGCAGACCGGAGAGGTCGTCGTCACCACCAGCAGCCTGCTCCGTGACTCGATCGGAGCGTCGAGCCGATGACCCAGGGACCGCCGTTCGGACCGCCCGGTCCGCCACCGCCCGCGGGTCCGCCGCCAGGGGGTCCCCCGACCGGAGGACCGCCGTTCGGGAATCCGCCACCGGGAGGGCCACCGCCGTCCGGACCACCGCCCGGTCGAGGTCCGGGTGGAGCCGACGACGACCCCGGACGTGGCCTGCGCCGCATCCGCAACATCATCATCGGCGTCATCGCCGCCGTCGCCGTGCTCGCACTCGTCGGCACCTGCAGCGTCAAGGCATTCGGTGGCGGCAACGGGACGAGTGTGCGCAACTACATCAGCTCGAACTACCAGCGGGACACCGGACTCGACGAGGGTGACGTGGACGCGTATGTCGCCGACGGCAGCCCCGCATCGGTGGCCAGCACACTCGCCGGCGTCGAGTCCCCGACCGACCGCCGCAACGGCGACAGTCGACAGGCGGGCAATGTGGCCGGGACGCAGTTCCTGCAGTACCCCGACTATCTGGTCGCCCTGTTCCCCTACGCCGCGAACAAGACCCGCGTCATGCTGAGTCGCGACTACCGATCGGGTTACAACCACTACCACAGCTATGTCGGCGGGTTCTGGGTCCCGACACCGAGCTATTCGGGGTCGGGCAGCGGCTACCGGGGCGGCGGCAGCGGTGGTGGCGGCAAGTGAGCGCCACACCGGGATCGGCCCACACCACACATCGATCGAGCACACCCGACCACCGCCGGCCATCCATCACACCACCGGGAGACACACCGTGATCCGAGACATCTTCGAGAACGCCTATGCGGCAGCCGCCTACAGCATCGTCGGCGTGGTGCTGATGGCCATCTCCTTCGTCGTGCTCGATCTGCTCACCCCGGGCAAACTGCGTGAGGTGCTGTGGGCGCAGCGCAACCGTAACGCCGGAATCCTGGTGGCCTCCAACCTCGTCGGCATCGCGATCATCATCACTGCCGCCATCGTCGCCAGCCAGGGCCGACTCCTCGAGGGGCTGCTCTACACGGTGGTGTACACCGTCATCGGCATCGTGGTCATGGCCATCACCTTCGCCCTCATCGATCTGGCGACCCCGGGCAAGCTGGGTGAGCTGCTGCTGCACCCGGAGTCGCATCCGGCGGTATGGGTCCAGTCGGCCACCCACGTCGGCGTCGCCGTGATCGTCGCATCGGCGATCCTCTGATCGTCCCGTTCCTCCGCACGTGACCGACCCCGACCTGACACCGACCGCCGGTCGGCCGAGCCCGGGCGTCGACACGGGCATCGCCGACAACGGCGCTGCGGCACCGACCGATCCCGACGAGATCGGTCAGTGGCACCGTCTCTCACGCGCGGCGCTGCTCGCCGTCGTCTTCGTCTGCGCCGCCTGTGGGCTCGTCTACGAGCTGGCCCTGGTCTCGCTGGGCTCCTTCCTGATCGGGAACACCGCCACCCAGGCCTCGATCGTGCTGGCTGTGATGGTGTTCGCGATGGGTATCGGTTCACTGGCCGCGAAACCCCTGCAGAACAAGGCGATCCTGTCGTTCGCGCTCATCGAGCTGGCTCTCGCCCTACTGGGCGGGCTGTCGGTGATGGCGCTCTACGCCGCCTTCGCCTATCTCGCGCTGTACACCCAGGCCCTCGTGGTGGTGGCCTTCGTCCTCGGTCTGCTGATCGGCGCCGAGATCCCGCTCCTGATGGTCCTCCTGCAGCGAATTCGTAAGCAGGAGGCCGGCTCCGCGGTCGCCGACATCTTCGCGGCCGACTACATCGGCGCCCTGATCGGCGGCCTATGCTTCCCGTTCCTGCTCCTGCCGCTGTTCGGCCAACTCCGCGGTGCGCTGGTCGTCGGCCTGGTCAACGCGCTGGCCGGCTGCTTCCTGGTCTTTGTCGTGTTCCGCCGATCGCTGACACCGCGACGCCTGGTGGTACTCGGCAGTGTGGCGGTCGGCGTGGTCGCCGTACTGGTCCTGGGCCTGATCTACTCGACCCGCTTCGAGGTGACCACGCGGCAGTCGCTCTTCCGCGATCCGATCGTCGCCGCTGAACGCACCTCGTACCAGGACATCGTGATCACCGAGCGCCGGATCCCCGGGGGTCCCGACACCCGGCTGTTCCTGAACGGCGATCTGCAGTTCTCGTCGATGGACGAGTACCGCTATCACGAAGCGCTGGTGCACCCGGCCATGGCCGGCGAGCACGAGCGGGTACTGATCCTGGGCGGCGGCGACGGCCTCGCCTTGCGCGAGGTGTTGACCTACCGCGACGTGCGGTCGGCGACACTGGTGGAGCTCGACCCGGAGATGATCCGGCTCGCCCGGGAGGACTCCCGGCTGACCCGTCTCAACCGTGGGTCGATGACCGACCCGCGGTCGACGATCATCGCGGCCGATGCGTTCAACTGGTTGCGGACGGCCCGTGAGCGTTACGACGCGATCATCATCGACATGCCCGATCCGGACGAATCCGCCACCGCCAAGCTGTATTCCACCGAGTTCTACGCTTTGGCGGGCGCCCACCTGGCTCCCGGCGGACGGATGGTCGTCCAGTCCGGCTCACCGTATTTCGCACCGCGTTCCTACTGGTGCGTCGACGCGACCGTGCGGTCGGCCGGGCTGCAGACGATGCCGTACCACGTCGACGTGCCGTCATTCGGCGACTGGGGGTTCCTGCTCGCGGCCCCGACTCGGCCCGAGCTCCGGATCACCCCACCCCGCGCTCTGCGATTCCTCTCCGACGCCGAACTCCAGGCGGCCGCGGTGTTCCCCGCCGATCGCCCGCGACTGGAGATGGCACCGTCGACACTGATGGACCCGCGCATCCTGCGCTATGCACAGTCGGAGTGGACCGCCTACTGATTCGATCTCGTAGCTGTGGCCGACGAATCAGAACACCGCGGAATCCGGATGTCGCCGCTAGGGATTCGAGGCGAGGAGGCCACCGAGGAAGTCCCACAGCATCCGCTCGCGGTCGGCATCGTAGGACTCGCCCGACGACGGGATCACCCGCGTGCGGTCGATGTAGGCGCCCGACGGAGCCGGTATCCGACCGAGCGCCACATCGGCGAGCTTGCGCCCCGCGGTCGGGACACTGTCGAAGAACGGGGTGACGGTGATCGCCGGCAACAGCCACCGGTTCGCATAGCGATCTCGACGGCTCGCATCTCTGGCCAACCCGGTGTTCGGGACGAAGGACGGGTTGTACGAGACGATCTCGACGCCGTCGGGGAGACGGCGGGCCCATTCGTGGACGAGATGGATGACGGCGAGTTTGCTCGTCGAATAGGCACGACGCCCCGCGGTGACGGGGTTCGCATCGCCGAAGGCTCCGGTTCGCGCGAGCGCGGCGGGGTCGGTCCAGCGCGGCGCGGGGACGAGACCACCGGTGTGCCGGAGGTCGCCGAAATGGGTGTCGCTCGCGGTGATCACCAGCCGCGCGGGCGCCGTGACCGCCGGCACGAGCGCACCGAGCAGAACGTGGTTGGCGATGACGTTGACGGCGAATGTGGTCTCGAGACCGTCGACGGTCTCGTGCCGGTCGTCGGCGAACTGCAGACCGGCGTTGCCGAGGAAGCCGCGCAGCGGAGGCAGGTCACCGGCCGACACACGGTCCACCACGGTTTCGGCGGCGGCGCGGGTGTCGTCGAGAGATGCGAGATCGACGTCCACCGTCATGAGGCGACGAGCGAAACGGGTGAGTGACGTCGCGAGCGTGGAGTTGCCCTCGGCCCGACCGAGAACCACGAGGTGGAGATTCGGATCGCCGGCCAGAAGCTTCTCGGCCGCGTATCGCCCGATGCCGCGGCTCGCGCCCGTCATCACCGTTGTGTACATGGTCGCCCTCGCATCCAGTTGACGTTGTCAACAAACTGTGCGCGCTTCAGTTGACTATGTCAACTGATAGATTCATTTGATGGCGACACGGGTGGAGAGCGCGGCCCGCACCCGCCGCGCGCTGCTGGACGCGGCGTCGGAGCTCCTCGATGCGGGCGGTCCCGATGCGGTTACCCTCCGCGAGGTCGGCAATCGTGCGGGAGTGTCGCGCACCGCCCCGTACCGCCATTTCGCCGACAAGGAAGCACTCTTGATGGCGCTGGCCGCGCAGGCGTGGACCGTCGTCGCGGATTCGCTCGCCGCGATCGCCGGTGCCGACGTCGAGCCCAGGGCCGCCTTGCGATCGGCCCTCGAGGCGCTCTCCGACCTCGGCCGGACGCGACCACACCTGTACCGCTTGATGTTCGCCCAGCCGGCCGCGGACGCCATTCCTGCACCGGTCGACGAGGCCGCGGGTCGCGCCCAGAACGTCTTCCTCGAGCTGGTCGCCGCCGGCACCGACGTAGACGATCCGCGCCCCTACGCGGGCATCCTCACCGCCGCTGCGCACGGCCTCACCGACCTCGACCTCAGCGGACACCTGCCGGTCGAGAAGTGGCACGCCGACCGACACCGGCTCATCGAGCTGCTGATCGAATTGCTCCCGTCCGGGCGTGCCTGACCACGTCCCGCACCGACCCCCGAGGAGGATGATCTCGTGACCTCCCTGTCGGTACCCGTCGCCGTGGCCCTGGTCCTGGTCGCGGTCGTCGTCGTCGCGGGCGTGGTCGTCCTGATCCGGACCCGACGCGTGGTCGCGACCCCGACCGAGCGCGCGGTGCACTCGGCTCTGCACACCGCGTCGCAGGCGGCACGGTCACTGCGACAAGGACTGTCGGCAGAGTCGGCCCGCGATGCGCTGCCGCATCTGCGCGCCCTGACCGCGGCGGAGGGAGTCGCGCTGTACGACGCCGACGCAGGACTGCTGGCAGTCGATCCCGCCGACGACGCACTCTGGGACCCCGACCTGACCGCCGCCGCGGCCGCGGCCGCCGACCAGGCTGACGCCAACCGTCGGCGGGTGCTGGTGTCCGACCCGTGCGGCGCCGAGTCACCAGCCCGTGCGATCGTCGCGCAACCGCTCATCGCCGACGAGACGGCGGTCGGCGTGCTGGTCGTGGCGACCACTCAGCGCCCGGGGCCCGGCATGCTCGCCGCGGTCGCCGAGGTCGCGCGCTATGCATCCGGTCAACTGGAGCTCGCCGACCTCGACGCGTCACGCGCCCGTCTGGATCGCGCCGAGGTCGTCGCACTCCGCGCCCAGATCAGCCCGCATTTCATCTACAACGCGCTCAACACCATCGCCTCCTTCGTCCGGACCGATCCCGATCGCGCTCGAGAGCTGATCCTCGACTTCGCCGACTTCACCCGCTACTCCTTCCGCGCCGCGGGCGACTACACGCTGCTCGCCGACGAACTCCGCAACATCGACCGCTACCTGACCCTCGAGCGTGCGCGATTCGGCAGCGCGCTCGAGGTCCGTCTGCACGTCGCACCCGAGGTCCTCAACGTCGTGCTGCCCTTCCTCGCGCTGCAACCGTTGGTGGAGAACGCCGTTCGGCACGGACTCGCCGGCAAGGGCGGAGGCACCATCACCATCACCGCGGCCGACGAGGGCGCCGACTGCGTCATCACCGTCGAGGACGACGGAGTCGGGATGGACCCGGAGATCCTGCGCACAGGTGACCTGGAGGCGTTGACCGAAGCCGGCGGGCAGTCGACGCGACCGGAGTCCGAGGGCGCACAGATCGGCCTCTCCAATGTGGACCATCGGCTGCGAGCCGCATTCGGCAACGATTACGGTCTAGTGGTCGAGACCGCGGTCGGCGCGGGCACGAAGATCGGCATGCGGGTGCCGAAGTTCCGCGCGGGCATCAGCGCCCGGCACGAGAGACTCCAGAGGTGAGGCGATGGGCGGACTGACCGTCTTGGCCGTCGATGACGAGCGTCCAGCACTCGACGAGGTCTCCTATCTCCTCTCCCGCCGTCCCGAGATCGCCGAGGTCGTCGCGGCCACCGACGCGACATCGGCCCTGCGGGAGCTGAACGACCGTGCGATCGACGCGATCTTCCTCGACATCAACATGCCCGGGCTCTCCGGACTGGAGTTGGCCGAGGTACTCCGCCGCTACAGCGCACCACCGGCCATCGTGTTCGTGACCGCGCACGACGACCGGGCAGTGGACGCATTCGAGGTCGGCGCCGTCGACTACCTGCTGAAGCCGTTACGCGAGGATCGTCTGGCCGAGGCGGTCGGACGGGTGGTGGCGGCCCGTGAGTCCACCCAGGCCGCTGCCACCACCGCTGCGGACGATGCGTTCGCCGACGATGTGATCCCGGTCGAGCTCAGCGGCGTCACCTCGCTGATCCGACGCGACTCGATCGTCTGGGTCGAGGCCGTCGGCGACTACGCCCGGCTCCACAGCGAGAGCGGCGCCCATCTGGTCAGAATCCCGCTCACGACGCTCGAGAACCGTTGGCGGGACCACGGATTCCATCGTGTGCACCGGTCGTACCTAGTGGCACTGGGCATGGTCTCCGGACTGCGGACGTCGGGGGCGGCCACCGTGGTGGGCATGCGCGCCCACGGCCACACCCACGCCGTGGAACTCCCGGTGAGCCGCCGCCAGGTACGGGAGCTGAAAGACCGACTCGTACGCGACCCGTTGCGCAGCTACGGAAAGCAGAGCCGCTCGGGGTCGGCGTGAGTGAGCAGCCCGCGGCCCGCGAACGCGTCGTGCTCTCACAGCGGCGCGGTGCACGGATGGTCCGGACGCGGGTGGAGGTGCAGGAGCAGACGGAGGTCGGCGACGCCCTGGTGCGCGGCTTGGTGCGGGCACAACTCGGCCTGGCGCTCCGCCTCAGCCTGGGCGTCATCGCGGTGATCGTCGCGATCCCCCTCGTCGGCTTGCTGTTCCCCGGCCTGGCGACCGCGACGGTACTGGGCATCCGCGCCAACTGGATCGTGCTCGGCGTCGCCCTGTACCCGCTGCTGTATGTCGCAGCACGCATCTACGTGCGCTTCTCCGAGCAGGCCGAACGTGACTTCATGGGCGTCGTCGACGATGACTCCTGAGTGCCGGTGAACTCCGGGATCGATCCGGCCACCGCGGCCGCGCTGGCGATCGCAGCCGTCGCGACCGTGGCGGTCGGCGCCTACGGCGGCCGGCTCTCGCGGACCACCTCCGACTTCCTGGTCGCCTCGAGATCGGTCGGATCACGCTGGAACGCCGCAGCCATCTCGGGTGAATATCTCTCCGCGGCATCGTTTCTCGGAGTGGCCGGGCTGGTCGCGAAATACGGGGCCGACGCGCTCTGGTACCCGGTGGGCTTCACCGCCGGCTATCTCGGCCTGTTGCTGTTCGTCGCGGCCCCACTCCGACGTTCCGGCGCGTACACGGTGCCCGACTTCGCCGAGTTCCGGCTCGGCTCCCGTGCCGCCCGCACCACTGCGATGCTGGTGGTGGTCGTCGTCTGCGTGCTCTACCTCATCCCCCAGTTCCAGGGTGCCGGCCTGACCCTGAACATCCTTCTGGGCGCGCCGGTCTGGGTCGGCGTCGTCGCGGTGGGCGTCATCGTCATCGTGAACGTGGTCGGCGGTGGCATGCGGTCGATCACGTTCGTGCAGGCCTTCCAGTACTGGCTCAAGCTCACCGCGATCGCCGTTCCCGCGCTCGTGCTCCTCGGCGTCTTCGCCGGCGACCGTTCCGATCTCGGCGCGCCCGCTCCGCCTCGGGTCAATCAGGAGACCACCGTCGACATCACCACCGACGTCGTCGTCGCGGTCACCGACCCGCAGGGTGTGACGGTGACCGGCTCGGTCGACGGACGCGACGTCCGGGATCAGCCCGTGCCGGGTGCCGGCCGACACACACTCGCCGCCGGATCGGTCCTGCACCTGCAGTCGGGGGCAGCCACCCCGGTGATCGCCGGGGCACCGAGCACCGGTGCCGACTGGATCGAATCCGGCCGCGGACTGGGCGGCGATCACCCTCTGTACCAGGTGCTCTCACTGATCGTGGCCACCTTCCTCGGCACGATGGGGCTGCCCCACGTGCTGGTGCGCTTCTACACCAACCCCGACGGTCGATCGGCTCGTCGCACCGCGCTCGCGGTGATCGCCCTACTGTCGCTGTTCTACCTCTTCCCCACCCTGCTCGGCGTCTTCGCGCGTCTCTACGTCCCCGAACTCCTCATCACCGGCACAGCCGATGCCGCGGTGTTGCTGGTCCCGGCCGCGGCCGTCGGCGGCATTCCCGGCCAACTGCTCGCCGCGCTCGTCGCGGCCGGCGCCATCGCGGCGTTCCTCGCGACCTCCTCCGGTCTGCTGGTGAGCGTGGCCGGCGCGCTCTCCACCGACGTGCTGCGCGGGCGGGTCCGCGACTTCCGCATCGCCGCACTCATCGGCGGCCTGTTGCCGATCGGTCTCGCGCTCGCCGCCACCTCCCTGGAACTCTCGCGCACCGTCGGCCTCGTGTTCGCGGTCGCGGCCTCCACGCTGTGCCCCCTGCTGGTGCTGGGCATCTGGTGGCGAGGACTCACCGCGGCCGGCACCATCGCGGGCCTGGCTGTCGGCGGCTTCTCGTCGGGGATGGCCACCAGCCTGGCCATCGCCGGCGTGGTCGACGACGACGCGCTGGGTGGATGGGCGGCGGTCCTGGTCGGGTATCCGGCGGCGATCACGGTGCCCCTCGCGTTCGCGACGATGGTCGGCGTCAGCCTGCTGACGCGAGGTCGTCGGCCGGCCGACGTCGCACGGATCTTCGCGCGGATGCACGTGCCGGAGCGCCTGGGCATGGGCGTCGAACGACTCCCCGACGCCTGACCGAGAAGACCGTTCGTCGGCGCTCACCGACCGTCCACCGCATGTTCGTCGGACCTCATCGTGTGACCCAGGCCACGCCGTTGTGTGTGATCCGCGCCTCAGTGACGATTTCTCCAGCGGACCGTCACAGATGTCGTGTGTCCGGACCATCCGACGACCAGAGCCCACCATCGGCGAACAGGAGAACCCAGTGTCCACCGTCGAGCATCCGCCCGGAGCTCCACACACGCCCACCGGCGCGGAGTTCATCGAGGCGCAGCAGAGCCCCCAGTTCCAAGACCTGAAGCGCACCCTCCGTCGCTTCGTGTTCCCGATGACCGCCTTCTTCCTGATCTGGTACGCGGTCTACGTGCTGCTCGGCGCGTTCGCGCACGACTTCATGGCGATCTCGGTGTGGGGCAACATCAACGTCGGCATCATCCTCGGCCTGCTGCAGTTCGTCACCACCTTCCTCATCACCGGCCTCTACGTACGGTTCGCCAACCGCGACCTCGACCCCAAGTCCGAGGCCATCCGCAACGAACTCGAAAGTGAGGTCCGGCCGTGAACGACCAGTCCGTGACCGTCCTCGCCGCAGCCGTCGGCAACCCGGCCGCCAACATCGCGATCTTCGGCGCCTTCGTGCTGATCACGCTGTTCGTGGTGATCCGTGCGAGCCGCAACAACTCGACCGCCGCCGACTTCTTCACCGGTGGGCGAGCCTTCTCCGGGCCGCAGAACGGCGTCGCCATCGCCGGCGACTATCTCTCGGCCGCAAGCTTTCTCGGAATCGCAGGCGCCATCGCCGTCTACGGCTACGACGGCTTCCTCTACTCCATCGGCTTCCTGGTGGCGTGGCTCGTCGCCCTCCTGCTGGTCGCCGAACTGCTCCGCAACACCGGCAAGTTCACGATGGCCGACGTGCTGAGCTTCCGACTCAAGCAGCGTCCCGTCCGGATGGCGGCGGCGTTGTCGACGCTCACCGTCTCGTTCTTCTATCTGCTGGCCCAGATGGCCGGTGCCGGCGGACTCGTCGCGCTGCTGCTCAATGTCGAGAGCAAGCTCGGACAGTCGTTGGTGATCGGCGTGGTCGGCATCCTGATGATCGTCTACGTGCTCGTCGGCGGCATGAAAGGCACCACCTGGGTGCAGATCATCAAGGCCGTCCTGCTGATCGCCGGAGCCGCGTTCATGACAGTGATGGTGTTGAGCAAGTTCGGATTCAACTTCTCCGAGATCCTCGGGTCGGCGCAGACCGCGATCGGCGGCTCGACCGACGAAGCCGTCGCCGCCCGTGACGTCCTGGCGCCGGGTGCCCAGTACGGTGGGTCGCTCGAGTCGAAGATCAACTTCATCTCGCTCGGCATCGCACTGGTCCTCGGCACCGCGGGCCTGCCGCACGTGCTGATGCGCTTCTACACCGTCCCGACCGCGAAAGAGGCTCGGCGCTCAGTGGTCTGGGCGATCGCACTGATCGGCGCCTTCTACCTGTTCACCCTCGTCCTGGGATACGGCGCGGCGGCGATCGTCGGGCCGGACCGGATTCTGGACGCGGCCGGCGGACAGAACGCAGCGGCCCCGCTACTCGCCTTCGAGTTGGGCGGTGTGGTCCTACTCGGCATCATCTCGGCGGTCGCCTTCGCGACCATCCTCGCCGTGGTCGCCGGTCTGACCATCACCGCGTCGGCGTCCTTCGCCCACGACATCTACGCGAACGTGCTGAAGAACAACAAGGTGACCGAGAGTCAGCAGGTCCGGGTCTCGCGGATCACCGCAGTGGTGCTGGGCATCGTCGCCATCGCCGGCGGCATCCTGGCCAACGGTCAGAACGTGGCCTTCTTGGTCGCATTGGCCTTCGCGGTCGCCGCGGCGGCGAACCTGCCGACCATCGTCTACTCGCTGTATTGGAAGCGGTTCAACACCCGCGGTGCACTGTGGAGCATCTACGGCGGCCTGATCTCGACCATCGTGCTCATCGTCTTCTCACCCGCGGTGTCGGGATCGAAGACCTCGATGATCCCCGATGCCGACTTCGCCTGGTTCCCGCTGGCCAACCCCGGCATCGTGTCCATCCCGCTCGCCTTCATCCTGGGCATCGTCGGGACGCTGACCACGAAGGACGCCAGCGATCCGGAGAAGGCCGCCGAGATGGAGGTCCGCTCGCTGACCGGTGTCGGCGCCGAGAAGGCGGTCGTGCACTAGGGCTGATGCGGGTCTTTTCTTCCGGTTGATCGTTCACCACCGACGTCGAGGTTCTCGGCGTCGGTGGTGTTCTGTTGTCGGGGGGTGGGTCGTCGCCGGGCTCACCCAAGGCGGCATGACCAGAAACTGCCGTCCAGCGGGACACCGCGTGGATAGTGCACGCGCCGCACCGGTGGGCGGCAGATTGTGGTCATCAGCCGGCAGCCAAGCACCGGGGACCCCGAACCCGACTGAACCTCCACCACCAGCGCCACCCCGACCAAAAACTGCCCTCCAGCGGGCAGTCGCGTGGATAGTGCACGCGCCGCACCGGTGGGCAGCAGATTGTGGTCACCAATCGGGCGTGCCAAGCACCGGGGACCCCGAACCCGACTGAACCTCCACCACCAGCGCCACCCCGACCAAAAACTGCCCTCCAGCGAGGAGCCATGTGGATATTCCACACGCCCACCCGCTCCACGGCAGATTCTGGCCACCAGCCGGCAGCGCGATGTCCGAGACGAGCCCTACCCCGAATCCTCCGCCAACCGACCCAGGAGCTCGGTCAGCCGACGCACGTCGGTGGGCTCCCACCGCGACAGTCGATCCCGCCAGTCCGCGATCGCCGACACCGAGACCTTGTCCAACCGTCGACGCCCCTTGGCGGTCAACGACACCAGTCGGACGCGCGCATCGTCGGGGTCGGGCTGCCGCTCGACCAATCCGAGCCGCACCACCGAATCGATCTGCCGCGTCAGCGTCGACTTCTCGATCCCCAACTCGGCGATGATCGCCGACATCGGGACCTGACCGCGCTGCATCAGGACCATCAGCAGCGGGTAGCACGCCGGATCGAGTCGCGGGTCGATGGCCTGCGCCCGTTCACGCGTGCGAATCCGACCGCGCCGCCACATGTCGACCAACGCTTCCTCGAGGTCGGCGATCGGGTCGTCGGAGCCCATGGCGCGATCCTCTCGTGTCGATGACGCGCGGACGTCCGATCCGCTCGCCGTAGGTTACCGAGCCCACGGGGCTCGTCCCGCCGCTGGTCGGGTCCGGGAATAAGTCAGATTAGTTGATAGTTGCAACCTTCATGCCTATGGTTGCATCTTGCAACTACTGGCGTCCCGACTCCGAGGAGGTCCCATGAGCGCACACGAGGCGCAGCCGGTCGCGCGATCGGCACCCGACACGGATGTCGCGATGACGCACCAGCAGAAGATCGAGGCCCTCGTCGGCCTGCTGCTGGGGATGTTCGTCGCGTTCCTGTCGTCGACCATCGTCAGCAACGCCCTGCCGACGATCATCACCGATCTACACGGCACCCAGGACCAGTACACCTGGGTCATCACCGCGACCCTGCTCGCCTCCACGGCGACCACCCCGATCTGGGGCAAGTTCTCCGACCTGGTCAGCAAGAAGCTGCTGGTGCAGATGTCGCTGTTCCTGTTCACGCTCGGGTCCGTCCTCGCCGGCTTCTCCCAATCGGTGGGGATGCTGATCGGGTTCCGCGTCATCCAGGGCCTGGGCCTCGGCGGACTGCAGGCGTTGGTCGTCATCGTCATCGCCACGATGTTCAGTCCGCGCGAACGCGGTCGCTACCAGGGCCCCATCGCTGCCGTCATGTCGGTAGCGACGGTCGCGGGCCCGCTGATCGGTGGCGTCATCGTCGACACCAGCTGGCTCGGCTGGCGCTGGACCTTCTACGTCTGCGTCCCGCTCGCCATCGTCGCGCTCGCCGTCATCCAACGGACGCTGAACATCCCGGTCGTCCGCCGCGAGGTCACCATCGACTACGCGGGCGCGCTGCTCATCGCGTCCGGTGTCAGCACACTGCTCATCTGGGTCACGCTGGCGGGCAAGAGCTTCGACTGGGCGTCGAGTATCTCCTACGGTCTCGTCGCACTCGGTGTGGTCTTGCTCGGGGCCGCACTGTGGGTCGAGTCACGCGCGAAGGATCCGATCATCCCGCTACGACTCTTCCGAGATCGCACCACCGCGTTGGCGACCATCGCCAGCATCGCCGTCGGTGTCGCCCTGTTCGGTGGCGCGGTGTTCCTCGGTCAGTACTTCCAGATCGCTCGCGGCTACTCTCCCACCGCTGCAGGACTTCTGACGCTGCCGATGATCATCGGGTCGATGCTGTCGGCGACGGTGTCGGGTCAACTCATCACCCGGTTCGGTCGATGGAAGGCATTCCTGGTGGTCGGCGCGTCGCTGATGACCGTCGGTTTCGGGTTGCTCTCGACCATCGACGCGCACACCGACATGGTGCTGCTCGGCGTGTATCTCTTCATCCTCGGCACCGGTATGGGCATGACGATGCAGAACCTGGTCCTCGCCGTGCAGAACAATGTCGGTCCCGAGAATCTGGGCGCGGCGACCTCCACCGTCACCTTCTTCCGCTCCCTCGGTGGCGCCGCGGGCGTCTCGGTACTCGGTGCGGTGCTGTCCAACCACGTCACGGATCTCATCGCCAAGGGACTCGGCGCACTCGGCATCGGTTCGGGTCAGACCGGCGGTGCAACAGCAGGTCTCGCGAACCTCAACGAGCTTCCGGCCCCGATCGCCGACATCGTGCGAGGCGCCTACGGCGACGGGACGGCGCGGATCTTCTTGGTCGCCGCCGCGATGGCCGCACTCAGCCTGGTCGCCGTGCTCTTCATCAAGGAGGTCGCACTCAAGACCCTCAGCGGCGATGAACAGCGTCGCGCAGCGGTCGATCCCGCTCCGATCGAGGCCGACCTCCCGGCGACGGCGACCGTGGCGCCGGCCACCGGAACCGAGGAGACCTACGTGGGGGCGCACCGGCGATGAGCACCATCGCGGTCGGCGTCGACGCCAGCATCGAGTCGGAAGCTGCCGCTCGATGGGCGGCGGCGGTCGCCGACCGCGGTGGTCACCGTGTCGTGCTCGTGCACGGCTACGCCCCACCGATGATGATCGCGACCCTCGCGGAGTACGACGTGGACTCGGCACGGGCCGCGGCCCATGATCGGGTGGCGGCGGTGGCCGATGCCCTCCATGTCGATCATCCGTCCCTCGACATCACCACCATCGTCGAACATCTGACCGCGATCCCGTTGCTCACCAACGTCTCCGAGCATGCGGATGTTCTCGTTCTCGGTCATCACCGGGCCGGCTGGTTCGAGCGTCTGACCGCCGGGAGCATCAGCTCCGCGTTGTCGGCGCGTTCCCGATGCCCCGTGGTCACCGTCCCGTACGGCAACCTCGTCGAACACGGTCCGGTGGTCGCCGCGGTCGATGTCGAGGCACCGTCGGAGCACGCCATCACCGCTGCCTTCGACCGGGCCCGCGACGCCGACGGTCGGATCACCATCCTCTGCGCCATCCCCGACGACCTCGCAGCCGACGAGATCGCCGAGGTCTACCGTCGGGCCGACGCGCTGCTCGACACCTGGCGGGAGTTGTATCCCGACTGCACGGTGACCCTCCAGCTCGTCAACGGGAACCCGCATCGCGCACTGGCCGAGGCGGTTCCGCAGGCCGCGCTCCTGGTGATCACCCGACCACGGGGCGGCGCGGGCATGACCGCGTGGACGACCTCGGTCGCCCGCGCGGTCCACCATTCGGCTCGATGCCCGATCGCCATCGTCGACCACGCCGCCGAGTCGGCCTGATCTCCTCACCCATCTCGTTCTCGCTCACCCGACTGGATGAGCAGAAACTAGTTGGGTGAGCGTCGGCGAACCGGGCCTACCGCAGACCGAGGACGTGGTATGTGATCTGATGGCGCGGAATCCAGGTCTCTCGCGCGCAGATCATCAGCGTCGCACCGGGAACCACGAGCAGACCGCCGGCATCGTAACCGCACGGCGACGGCCGCCTGGTCGTGTTGCCAGCGCGATCGACGATCGCGATGCTGACCCGGCTGGTTGTCGGGTCGAACACTGTTGCGGTCGCAAGTCCGTCCCCGACCATTGCTGAACGCCTGTCAGCCGAGATCCCGTTGTCAATCGCACGATTCATCGGCGTGATCTCTGTTTTCCACGGCAGCACGTAGTCGCCACCCCGACCGGCAGTTCGGGAAAGCTCCACAACCGGAACCGTGGAGGTCCCCAGGGCGAGAGTGTCGGTGTACCCGCCGGAAGCGCTGCCGGCCCCTGGTAGCCGCCGAACGCGATGCCGCGCTGTATCCACTACGTAGACGCCATCGCCGGAGTATTCGGCGCTCGTGGTGGTGACCACCGAATCTCCGAACACGGCGACCATGTGTGCGTTGAACTGTGTGGCGTTCGACTTTCTGGGCCGCAGAGGGATTCGCCATACCGACGCGTCACTGATCGAATGGACTTCGATGCTGTACGACGTGCCGCATCTGACGAGGTACACGACGGCATGAGTGGTCGTGCCGAACTGGGGGTACGCCTCCGTGCACCGCATGCGTACGGATCTGTGCCACACATGATTCCCGGTCCTCGGGTCGAGGACCATCAACTCGTCCCCACGAACAACCGCCAGGGCGTGCGCAGGCCCCTCGAGCCGTTGGTCGGGACGCCAGTTCTCGCCGTTGGACCACCGATACTCCCCCGACATGGCGTCGAGACCGATCAGCATCGATCGCGAAGGCCATCCCGACATCAGACAGGCCAGTACGACCGAGCTGCCGGGACCCACTCCGGTCGAGTGCACCGCGTACGGAGTGCACTTCGACGGCAATCGCGAGTACGCAAAGGTCCACCGAAGTCGTCCGGTGCCACCGTCGCGAGCTTCCAATGCAGTGCCGTTCTCGACGACGAAGCCGGCTCCGGCCGCCACGAGCCGACTGGGATCCTCGGTGGCAAACGAGTACGAAATCCGTTCGCCCAGAGTAGTCGGCAGGCCTGGGACGGGATCGTTCTCAGCCGCTGCCCTCGCAGGATCGCGGGCCGTGATGGACAGGGCCACAGTGGGTGAGGCCGCGACGACGAGCCCGACAACCATCGAGAAGGCAACCAGGAGCGTTGCAGGACGGGCCGAAACACCTGCCCAACGGATCTTCGCCGGCCACCCGAGACGGCGAGTGCCGTCGGGCCGATAGACGCGAACGACCACCGCGACGACAACGATGCAGCCAACCGTCAACGCGATCCATGCTGCGATCGAGATCTCTCTGATGCCTCGATCGCCCGGACCGGAGACACTCGCGAAAGCGCGGTCGGGCCAGGATGCGAAGACGGCTGTCAGCACACCCGCCGCTGCCGCCATCGCGACCACAATCGCAATCCCGAGGTACGACGAAGCGTGGGGACCATTCGTTCCGGCCATCAGTGCGGTCAGCAGCACACCCGTCACCAAGGCCACGACGACAACCCCGACGAGCTCGGCGATGGTGAAGGTGGTGATCGCGCTCAGATCGGTACCGGTCGAGCCGCGAGGCGACCTCCATACGAGCGCAAGCGCTGCAAGCACCACGGCGCCGATCACGAACCCGCCACTCACACTGCAGAGAACGAGCATCGATCGCGCCACACGCGCATCGACCTCAGACGCCTTCTCCGGCAACTCTTCGGACACCGCCACCCCCGTCGGATCGGGACAACTGTGCCACACGCACAGGACAACCGAGTTGCTCACACCGGCCAGACGACCGAGGGGTCATCCGACCGGATGACAGTCGGCCTGAACTCCCGCTCACCCATCTCGTTCTCGCTCACCCGACTGGATGAGCAGGAACGAAAAGGGTGAGCGTCAGCCGACCGGGTCCTGAATTCGGGCGAAGCCCCGGGCCGCCTCCAGTTCGAAGGCCAACTCGAGAAGGACTCGCTCGCAACCGAGATCGGCGGAGAAGTGGATTCCCACCGGCAGCCCGGCCGACGACTGCGCGAGGGGCAGGGAGATGGCCGGCGTGCCCGACACGTTGTTGGCCGGGGTGAAGGCGACATAGCGGATCAGCCGCTCGAAGACGAGGTCGAAGTCGATGCCGGGATCGAGGTAACCGATCTCGGGCGTCACGTGCGCAAGGGTCGGCGACAGCACCACGTCGACCTGGCGGAACACCGCGCGGAATCGACCGATCGAGCGTCGCAGCGACCAGATCACATGAGGTGTCCGATAGAAGCGACGCAAGAACTTCCGCGACAGGCCGCGGGTGAACGGGTCGACCTGCGAACGGTCGAAGTCGGGGTCCAGTAGACGACTCCCGAAGAACTCCAACGAGAAGGCCATCAGTCCCCAGTAGTCGGTGAACTGGTCGATGAACGCCGGCTCCACCGGGATCGGGATCACCTCGACGTCGTGGCCGAGCTCGCCGAGCAGTTCGACGGTCGCCTGCAGACCGGCGACCGTGTCGGCGTCGAGCGGCTGTCCGGTGATCGCCTCGTCCAGCACGCCGATGCGGAGTCGGCGCTCGGACGGCCCCTCGACGAGCCCGACGCGGGGCATCGATGCAGCATCGCCGCGGTCGATGTCGGCAAGGAAGTGGGCAGTGTCGCGCACCGACCGGCTGACGATCCCGTTGGACACCAGGTCGATCGGGGCCGCCTCCCCCTCCACAGATGCCGCAACCCGACCACGAGACGGCTTGAGCCCGACGAGTCCGCAGGCGGCGGCCGGGATGCGGATCGATCCGCCGCCGTCGTTGGCGTGCGCGATGGGAAGTGCCCCCGCCGCGACCAGGGCTGCCGAACCACCTGACGACGCGCCTGCCGAATAGTCGGTGTCCCACGGGTTCCGGGTCGGGGGACGGTCGACGAACTCGGTGGTCGCAGTCAACCCGAAGGCGGGCAATGTCGATGCTCCGACCAGGGTCACCCCGGTCGCGAGGAACTGGTCGGTGAACGGCTCGTTGCGCTGCGCCGGACGGTCCGACACGGCGGCAGAACCGTGACGAGCGGCGATCCCCGCGTAGTTGGTGTTGTTCTTGATGATCGACGGCACACCTGCGAACGGCCCCTTCTGCGAAGGGTTCTCGACGATGAGCCGACGCGCTCGGTCGCGGTCGTCGACTGCGACGGCGTTCAGTTGCGGCTCCACGGAGTCGATCCGCGTCAACGCGGCCTCGAGAGCCTCCGCGGCCGAGATCTCACCGCCGGCGATCGCCGAGGCGACGCCAATACCGTCGAGGTGGCCGAGCGCGTCGTCGCCGAAGGCGTGGACCCGTTTCGTCACCGCGAGGCCGCCGACGCCTCGGCGTCGACGGTCGCCAACCGCAGGACGTCGGCGACGAGATCGGCCGCGTACTCGCCGTCGACCGCGAGCCCGAACACCGCGTGGTGATACAGCGGCGCGATGATGTGGTCGAGCACCTGCCGGACCGACGGAGTCGCCTCGGTACGCTCACGCGCCCGCCCGATCATCTCGTCGGCCTGCTCCCGGCGGATCGCCCAGCAGGGACACTCCTCCACGAGACCCTCACGTGCGGACACCATCGCCCGGAGATATGCACGGCGCTTGGGTCGGCCGATGTCGTCGGCGATGATGCGTGCCCACTCGTCGAGCTCACGGGCGAGGTCACCGTGGTCCGGGAGCGGTTCACCTTGCGTCAGGGCTGCGACCGCAACCTCTTCGAGGAGCACCTCCATCGTGCCCCAACGCCGGTAGACGCTCGTCGGGTTGACTCCGGCGACCTCGGCCACCTGCGGAATCGTCATGGTCTCGCGATGACCCTGGCCGACGAGCTGTCCGACCGCGGCGTACACAGCGGACTGCACACGCGCGCTACGACCACCGGGACGTCGGAGGGGGGCGGTAGCGTTGCTCATGACGCCATTATTGCAAACCGCGTTGCGTTAGTGCCACGATCGGGCTACTTTCATTAACGCAACCGTCATTGCTTTAGGAGGAGCGTCTCATGGCTCGCCCACATCTGCACCCGCACCGTGCCTTCTGGGTCGTCGCGGCCACCGTCGTGATGGTTCTCTTCGCATCCGCGGCCCCGTCGCCGCTGTACCCCGTCTATCAGGAACTCTGGGGCTTCTCGGCGTTCACACTCACCGCGGTGTTCGCCATCTACGTGCTCTTCATGCTGGTCAGCCTGGTGACCGTCGGATCGCTCTCCGACCACATCGGCCGACGACCGGTCCTCGCCGTCGCCCTGGTCCTGCTGATCGCGAGCATGGTGCTGTTCCTCGTTGCCGACGACGTAGCGGTACTGATGGTCGCCCGCGCACTGCAGGGTCTCGCGACCGGAGCCGCCATCGGCACCCTCACTGCCACCGTTGTCGACATGCAACCGACCCAGCGGCTCGGCTCGGCGATCACCGGCGCCGCCCCGACGATCGGACTCGCGGGTGGTGTCGCCGTCGCCGGAGTACTCGTCCAGTACGCACCCGCGCCGCGATTCCTCATCTACGAGGTCATCCTGGTCGCCTTCGCGGCACTGCTCCTCGCACTGCTGGTGATCCCCGAGACCTCGCAGCGCGTCGGGTTCACGTCACGGCGGCACATCGCGACGACGCTGGCCCCACAGGCATCGGTGCCGAAGGACGTCCGCCGGGCGTTCCTGGGTGCGGTGCCCGCCTTCATCGCCACCTGGTCACTCGGTGGCCTGTACCTGTCGCTGGGATCGTCGGTGGTGGCGCGGGTGTTCGGGGTCGACAACCACGCCGAGGCCGGCGCACTGCTCTTCGTCTTCTTCGCCTCCGCCGCGACCACCTCGCTGGTGATCACCCGCACCGGCCCGGCGGCCAAGCTCACCTACGGCTACCCGATGTTGACCGCGGGTGCACTCCTCTCCCTGGGCGGCATCCTCGGCGAGTCGTTGCCGCTCTACCTCGTCGGCTCACTCGTCGCGGGGTCGGGCTTCGCCGCCTGCTTCCTCGGCGGCCTCGACAGCCTGTCGGCATCGACCGCACCGCACCAGCGCGGCCAGGTCTTCTCCGCCGTCTTCGTCGTCAGCTATCTCGCCTTCAGCGTGCCGGCCGTGATCGCGGGCATCGTCGTCTCGCACATCGGCCTACACACCACGGTCGTCGCGTACGTCACCTACGTGACCGTGCTGGCCGTCCTCGGCGGACTGGTGATGGTCTACAGCCGTCGAGTCGCGCAGCGGGTGACCACCGGCGCCGGATCACCCGGGAACGCGCCGTCGGCCGACGCCACCGACACGGGGATCGCCGAGCTCGTGGTCGACGCCGGGCCGGTGGATTCCCTGGACACCCCCGTGCCGGCCCCGTCGGGCCGACGCTGACGCCGACAACTGAGGACTCCGGTCACCGGCACCTCGCTGCCACATCCGTCGGCAGCGAGGTGTCCTGCGGTTTCGGCGTCGGTGTATACCGACGCGGCCGACAGGAGTAAGAACAGAGTCATGCACCTCAAGTTCAGCCCCGAGGAGGAGGCGTTCCGCGAGGAATTGCGGACGTTCTTCACGACCAACGTGCCCAAGGAGATCCTGGAGCGGTCCGCCGCCGAGGATCTCAACTTCCCCGACGATCTCATCACCACCCAGAAGATCCTGGCCGAGGCCGGATACGCCGTCCCGCATTGGCCGGTCGAGTGGGGCGGTCAGGACTGGACGCCGATCCAGCACCACATCTGGCGTGAAGAACTCAGCCTCGCCTCGGTGCCCGAGCCGCTCGCCTTCAATGCCGCGATGGTCGGTCCGGTCATCGCGGCCTTCGGATCCGAGGAACTGAAGAAGCGCTTCCTGCCGGCGACCGCGAACCTCGACATCTGGTGGTGCCAGGGATTCTCCGAGCCCGAAGCCGGCTCCGACCTCGCCTCGCTCAAGACCAAGGCGGTCCGCGACGGTGACGAGTACATCGTCAACGGTCAGAAGACCTGGACGACCCTCGCCCAGTACGCCGACTGGATCTTCTGCCTCGTCCGCACCAACCCCGACGCCCCGAAGCGGCAGGCAGGCATCAGCTTCCTGCTCATCGACATGAACAGCGAAGGTGTCGAGCGCCGCCCCATCCAGCTCATCGACGGCGGCTACGAGGTCAACGAGGTCTTCTTCAACAACGTGCGTGTCCCCGCCGAGAATTTGGTGGGCGAGGAGAACGCCGGTTGGGGGTACGCCAAGTTCTTGCTCGGCAACGAGCGCACCGGCGTGGCACGGGTCGGTTTCACCAAGAAGAAGCTGGCCCGCGCCAAGGAATTGGCCCGCCAGACCACGACCGCCGAGGGCACGCTCCTCGACAACCCGCTGTTCGCTGCACGCCTCGCCGAACTCGAGAACGAGTTGTTGGCGCTGGAGCTCACCCAGCTCCGCGTGGTGGCGTCGTCCACCGACGGCAAGCCGAACCCCGCATCGTCCCTGCTGAAGTTGCGCGGCAGCGAACTGCAACAGGCCGCAACCGAACTCCTCGCCGACGTCGCCGGACCCGACTCGCTGCCGGTGGCGCCGCCCGACCCCGACGCGGCCAACGGGACCGCGGAGATCCTGTCACCCGCCTGGGCACAGCTGACCGTGCCCACCTACCTGAACTACCGCAAGGTCTCGATCTACAGCGGATCGTCGGAGGTCCAGCGCCAGATCATCGACAAGGCCGTACTCGGCCTGTAGCGCACCGACATCCGCGAACCGCACTGCGAGAGACAGGACCCCTGATGGACTTCGAACTGTCCGACGAACAACAGCTGTTGCGCGACACCGTCCGCGACGTGCTGACCAAGAAATACGATGTGGAGACCCTTCGCTCAGTCACCGACACCGAGCTCGGCTGGGACCGCGGCATCTGGAAGTCGCTGGCCGACATCGGCATCCTCGGCCTGACCTTCCCCGAGGAGGACGGCGGGTCGGCGGCCGGACCGGTCGAGTTCGCGACCGTGCTGACCGAGTTCGGCCGAGCCCTCGCCCCTGAGCCGTACCTCGATTCCGTCCTCGTGCCGGGCTCGCTGGTGGGCGCCGCCGCCGACGACGAGACCCGGTCGGAGATCCTCGGCGGACTCGCGGCCGGCGACCTGCTCCTGGCCTTCGCACACCTGGAGTCGGGTGACCGCTGGCCGCTCGCGGGAGTCGCGACCACCGCATCCGGTGACACTCTGACCGGCACCAAGACCCTTGTCGGTCATGGCGATTGCGCCGACAAGTTCGTCGTCTCGGCACGCGTGGACGGTGAGGTCGGCCTGTTCCTGGTCGACGCCGACGCCGAGGGCGTCACCCGGACCCCGTACCGTACGCATGATCGTCGGCGCGGCGCCCAGGTCGACTTCGCGAACGCACCTGCCAAGCGACTCGGCAGCGGCGACGCATCGACGATCATCGCCGACGCCGAGGTCGGCATCCAGACCGCACTGTGCGCCGAGGCGGTCGGGGCGATGGACCGGGCTCTGGCCCTGACCACCGACTACCTCAAGACGCGCAAGCAATTCGGCGTCACCCTGTCGACATTCGAGGCACTCACGCATCGAGCCGCCGACATGTATGTGCTGCTGGAGCTCGCCCGCAGTCTCAGTCTGTACGCGACCGGCACCCTGGCCGACGGTACCGCCGACCCGATCGTCGCCAGCCGTGCCAAGCTCCAGATCTGCCGGTCGGCTCGCCAGATCGGGCAAGAGGCCATCCAGATGCACGGCGGCATCGGTATGACCGCCGAGTACCCGGTCGGACATTATGCGAGTCGACTGGTCGCCATCGCCCACACCCTGGGCGGCGCCGAGGAGCACCTGTCGCAGATCGCCGGATCAGTCGGCGACTGGGAGTCGATCAGCGTCGGCTGACAACCGTGCGGACTATTGACACCTGAGCGGGCCGAGCTGTGGATATCGCACAGCCGAGCCCGCTCAGGTGCCATTCGTGCGGACGTCGAATCCACAGATGCGCAGACCGCCCACACGGAACCTCCGGTGGTCACCACGACCAGTTCGTGGTGACCACCAGTTCTGTTCCGGGGAGCACCATTTCGGGCGCCGAGTTGATCCCGTCCGGCGGGCCGGTCTGCGGCTCGACGCACACCACGCCGGGTCGCTCGTCGTAGACGACCACCCATCGTGCATCGCTCTCGACGCGGAGACCGAACACATCACCCCAGTCGAGTCGCACGTCGACGCCGTCGGGCATGCCGAAGCAGTCGTCCCACGGGCCCGGACGCCGCTCGACCCGACGGCCGGTCGGTAGATGGTCGTCACCCCGCTCCTCCTGCCACGCCGGGTCGAACCCGATCCGGCACGAACCTGATTCGTGGGTGAGTTGCCGACGGAACCACGGATGCCAGCCGGCCTGCGCGGGGAACGATTTGTCTTCGGCCGAAACCCGGAGTCGCATCGTCAGTCCGTCCGGCCGCACCTCCACCTCCTGGTGCACCGACCCTAGGTAGGGCCACGCCGGGTCGAGTCGCACATCCATCGCGGCCGTCGAGGCGCTGAACTCGCGCATCCGCCACCGGCGATCGCGGACCACACCATGGATCGCATTCGGTGGGTCGTTGCGCGGGAACCGGTGCACCCCATCGGCGCTCCGGAGTTCACCGTCACGCATCCGGCCACACCACGGCGCCATCGGAAAACACCCGAATCGATCGCCCGGCTCGAGGATGTCGATGCCACCGACGGAGAGAGATGTGAGACGCCCACCCAGGTCGGTGAGGTGGGCGACCACATCGCCCGCACGCAACTCGACGTCGCTGCCGGGTTCCGACCGAAGGTCGCCGGCACCATCGGGACTCGCAGTCGTACTCACCCGTTCCCGCCGACACCGGTGCTGCGACCGTTGGGCTTGATCGCGGCGCGGATCGCGAACAGGGCGGCGACGACCAAGAGGACGATACCGACCCAGATGTTGGCCGAACTCCCCGCCGACAGATCCACCGGGTCGGTGGAGTGCGGATGATCACCGGCTCCCGCCTCGGCTGCCGCGGGGAGCAGACCGGCGATCACCAGAGCCACGCCGTAGATGCCGAGCAGTTCGGCGATGATGTTGCGGATGTCGAACAGCCGCTCGAGGATTCGATCCTTGCGGGTTCTCGCGGAGTCGATCTCGGCCATGATGTTCTCCTCACTCATGTCGGAATCGTCAGTGGAAGACGACGTTGAGGACGATGACCAGTCCGAGGACGATCATGCCCAGAGGGACGGGGCGCGAGAACCATGGCAGCGAGTTCGCCGTCATGTCGCGCAGTTTCGACTTGTCGGTCAGCGAGTAGACGAAACCGTCGAGTTCGGATTCCGGCTTCGGTCTGGTCACCAGCGAGATCACCACCGACAGCAGGATGTCCACGATGAACGCCATCGACGCCGCGACGAAGGGCATGCCCTGGCCGGGCAGGTCGATCACCCCGGTCTCCTGCAGGACGAAAACCGTCACCGCCGAGGCGGTTCCGCCGACGAGGCCCACCCATCCAGCGGTCGGGGTCATCCGCTTCCAGAACATGCCGAGGATGAAGGTCGCGAACAACGGGGCGTTGAAGAACCCGAACAGGGTCTGCAGGTAGTCCATCAGATTCGAGTAGCCCGCCGCGATGGTGGCGGTACCGATGGCGAGCACAGTGGCCGCCACGGTCGCGACCCGCCCCACCGTGATGTAGTACCCGTCCTCGCGATTCTTGACCACGTACTGCTGCCAGATGTCGTAACTGAACACGGTGTTGAACGCCGACACGTTCGCTGCCATGCCCGCCATGAACGATGCGATGAGGCCGGCCACCGCGACGCCGAGCAGTCCGTTGGGCAAGATGTCGCGCATCATCAGCAGGATCGCGTCGTTGTAGGTGACACCGTCGCCCGCGCCCGAGTTCTTGAGGTGGATCATGTCGCCGACCGCTGCCGCACAGATCATTCCGGGCACCACCACGACGAAGGGGATGAACATCTTCGGGATCGCACCGAGGATGGGAGCACGGCGGGCCGAGGTCAACGAGTCCGAGGCCATCGCGCGCTGCACCTCGACGAAGTTGGTGGTCCAGTATCCGAAGGACAGAACGAATCCCAGGCCGAAGACGATGCCGACGACCGACCACACCGGTGACGAGAAGCCGCTCAACGCCTGCCCGGGCCACGACGAGAGTTGGTCGCCGACCGTCGCCGTGACCGCCCCGCTCCCGCTGTGGGTGTCGACGATCTTCTCCTTCAGTCCGCTCCACCCGCCGACCTTGATCAGCCCGATCACGGTGAGGGGCACCAGCGCCGCGAGGATGACGAAGAATTGCAGCACCTCGTTGTAGATGGCAGCCGACAGACCGCCGAGCGCGGTGTAGGACAACACCACCGCGGCCGCCACGATCAGCGAGACCCATTGCGGCCAGCCGAGAACCGCGTTGACGACGGTTGCCAGCAGGAAGAGGTTGACGCCGGCGATCAACACCTGTGCCACCGCGAAGCTCAACGCGTTGACCAAATGCGCACCGGTTCCGAAGCGCCTGCGCATGAACTCCGGCACACTGCGCACCTTGGAGCCGTAGTAGAACGGCATCATCACGAGGCCGAGGAACACCATCGCGGGCACGGCGCCGATCCAGAAGTAGTGCATCGTGGCCAGTCCGATCTGGGCGCCGTTGGCCGACATCCCCATGATCTCGACGGCACCGAGGTTCGCCGACACGAAGGCGATACCGGTCACCCACGCGGGGAGTGATCGCCCCGACAGGAAGAAGTCGAGGCTGGTGGCAACGCGGTGGCGCGCAAGGTAGCCGATCGCGAGCACGAACGCGAAGTAGACGGCGATGAGGACGTAGTCCAACACACCGGTGTTCAGACGCAGGAGCGTCTCGGACGCCAGGTTCACGGGCGACCTCCTTGAGTACCGAGTCGACATTGACCGCTCAGAAACTAACAGAAGGCAACACGATGGTTGATCGATTCCGTGCATTTGATGTTCGAAACCGTGCGATGTTGATAGTCTCTGTCCATGCTGGCAGCTGAACGACGTGGGCATGTGTTGGCCGCGGTGGTGGGTCGTGGAGCTGTCCGGGTGACCGACCTCGCCGAGGAACTGGGCGTCTCCGAGATGACGATCCGTCGCGATCTCGACCGGCTCGAGTCCGATGGCGAGATCGCGAAGGTGCACGGCGGTGCCGTACGCACCGACCCCGAGCAGTCGGCGCGCGGACTCGAACCGCCGTCGTCGACCAAGGCTGAGCGCGAACCCGGGGCCAAGCGTGCGATCGCAGCCGCGGCTCTGTCCTTGGTCGAGGACGGGATGACTCTCGCGATCGGCGCCGGGACCACGACCTTGGAGCTGGCTCGTCTGCTCCGTGGACGCGACGTCACGGTGATCACGAACTCCGTGTCCATCTTCCATCTCCTCACCGATCCGTCGGCGGACGAGGTGGTGTCGTCAGGTGTACAGCTGACCGGTGGCCAACGGACACCGTCCGACGCCCTCGTCGGACCGATCGCGAATGCCGCGCTGGAACGGTTCCGGACCGATCGGGCGTTCGTCGGCACCCATGGCATCGACCCACTGGCCGGATTCACCACACCGAACCTCGGTGAGGCGGAGACCAACCGGAAGCTGCTCGGTACCGCACGCTCGTGTGTGGTGATCGCCGATCACACGAAGTACGGCGAGATCGGCGCGCACCTGTACGCCGGATTCGGCCGGGTCGACCACCTCGTCACCGACGACGGGCTCTCGGAGGGCCGGCGAGCGGAACTGACACGGGTGGTCGATCTCGTCGTGGCGGAGGGCAACTCGTGATCGATACAGATCCGCAGGCGCCGCCGGGACCGCGCGCGCTGCCCACGCCGGTGCGCGCGCCGCTCGCCGACGGACGGGAGATCTTGTTCTTCGCGCAGGAGTCCGAGCCGGTCCCCGCGGCCGACCATCGCGAACTCCCGCCGCAGCCGACCGAAACGCCGACACTGCTGCGCCGCGACCCGCAGACCGGAGACTGGGTGATGATCGCCCCAGCGCGTCAACTGCGGACCTACAAGCCGCCCCGTCAGATGTGTCCCCTCTGCCCCGACCCGAGCGGCCGATCCAGCGAGGTCCCGGCCGCCGACTACGAGGTGGTGGTGTTCGAGAACCGTTTCCCCTCCCTGTCGACCGCACATCGGGGTTCCGGGTTCGCACTGACCGCCGACGACGGCGACCTGACCGTCGAGCAACCAGGCCACGGCCGTTGCGAGGTCGTCTGTTTCAGCAGTGACCACGAGGCGTCGTTCGCCGGACTCACCCCGGAACGCGCGCGACTGGTCGTCGACGTCTGGGCTCAACGAACAACCGATCTGCTCGGTCGAGACGGCGTCGAGGAGGTGTTCTGCTTCGAGAACCGCGGCGAGGCGATCGGCGTGACCCTCAGCCACCCACACGGGCAGATCTATGCCTACCCGTTCCGAACACATCGGACCCGCACCATGATCCGCGAGGCACAGGCACACCGCGCAGCCACCGGATCCAATCTGTTCGAGGACATCCTCGCAGCCGAAACAGCCTCCGGCGAACGCATTCTCGTCCGCACCGAGCACACCACCGCATTCGTTCCCTTCGCGGCGCGGTGGCCTGCCGAGGTGCACATCTACCCGAATCGACATCGACGACATCTCGGTGAGCTCACCGACGCCGAGGCCGACGATCTGGCCCGCGTCTATCTGTCGGTGCTGCGCGGCTATGACGACCTCTACGGTTTCCCCCTGCCGTACATCGCGTCGTGGCACCAGTACCGATCCGACGCCGCCGAGGGGTACCTGCACGCGGAACTCTTCTCCGTGCAGCGGAGTTCGGACAAACTCAAGTACCTCGCCGGGTCGGAGTCCGGACGCGACGCCTTCGTCACCGACAAGACACCCGAGGACATCGCCGCTCAGCTCAGGGAGGTGATCCGATGACCGGGACGGCGATCCGCGCGTATGCGCCCGGACGGGTGAACCTCATCGGTGAGCACACCGACTACAACCTCGGGTTCGCGTTGCCGATCGCCCTACCGATGGGCACGACGGTCGACTACCGACCCGCCGATCCGGGAGTCGACGACGACCGGTTGGTCGCGACCTCGACGGCCGAGCCGGACACGTGTGTGATCGACCGCGACACCCGTCCCGGCGATGTCGGCGGCTGGGGCGCATACGTCGCCGGCTGCGCGTGGGCGCTCCGCGAGGCGGGCCACCGGATCCGCGGCGGCACGCTCCATGTCGACTCGACCGTCCCGGTCGGTGCCGGACTCTCGTCCTCGGCTGCGCTCGAATGCGCCGTCCTCCTCGCACTGACCGCCGATGCGCGCCCCGACCGCCACGAGATCGCGCGTCTCGCGCGGCGTGCGGAGAACGACTACGTCGGTGCACCGACCGGGCTGCTCGATCAACTGTCGAGCCTCTACGGAGACGTCGACACCGCACTACTCATCGACTTCCGCTCTCTGGCGGTGGCGCCGATCCCGTGCGAGCTCGACCATCAGGTCCGGTTGCTGGTCATCGATTCGCGGTCGGCCCATCAACACGTCGCGGGTGAGTACGCCGAACGCAAGGCCAGCTGCGAACGTGCCGCCGCGGAACTGGGAGTCGACTCGCTGCGTGAGGCGTCATCCGATGCCTGGGAGTCGTTGCCGCAGGGTCCGATACGCTCTCGTGCTCGCCACATCCTCACCGAGAACGCACGAGTGCTCGACGCCGCCGGCGCCCTCCGCGATCGCGACTTCACCGCGCTGGGCGTCGCGATGGATGCCTCACACCGTTCGATGCGGGACGACTTCGAGATCAGCACCCCGCAGATCGATCGGATCGTCGACGCCGCGAAAGATCTCGGCGCATTGGGTGCGCGGATGACAGGTGGTGGCTTCGGCGGCTCCGTCGTCGTGTTCGCCGACGCCGCCTCCGCGTCGGCGATCACCGACCGACTGCCGGACACGATCGTCGACGCCGGGTTCACCCGGCCACAGGTCCGCGAGATCCGCCCGGGACGCGGCGCGACCGTCGGGTCAGCCCCGACCGTCGACTCGGGCGACGTCGAGCAGCACAACTGATCGAGCGAGCTCCGGCGACGTCGAGGCAGCACCGCGCACCAGGGTGGCGGCGTCGACCTCGGAGACCCGCGCCGACAGCGACCGGCCCACCCGTGCGAAGACCTGGGTGAGGGCCGACGGCCGGGAACCCGACGAACCGGAGCGCGAAGTCTCGGAGCGTGACGGGCCGATGGTGTTCGCCAGCGACGGTCCGGACACCCAGGACATGAGCCACCCTCCGCGATCTCGTTGCAATGTGCCGCCGCAGACTGCGCCGACGATCCCCCAGTACAGGCCGGATCACTGTCACCCGCCAGGTTTGCGTTCAGCGTGATCGGGAGTGCCCGGCCGGAGAATCGGACCACCGGTCGCGACGTTGACCCGACGACAGCCACTCTCGGGTGGCCCCATCACGTGCGGATTCGGAGGACTTCGATGAGCGACGGACAGTCGCGCCACCTGGCGATCGGTCTGAGTGGCACGGGACGCCACCCGGCCGCCTGGCGTGAGCCGGGCGCACGACCGACCGAGGTCGTCCGGGCGCAGCGCTGGATCGATCTCGTGTCCCGGGCCGGCGAAGCCGGTGCCGACCTGGTCACCCTGGACGACTCCTTCGGCGCCCACCCCGGACTGACCACGGCGACCGACGATCGCACCGACCTGCTGACCGGCCGGGTGGACGCCGTACTCCTCGCCTCGCGTGTGGCTCCTGCGGTACCGGGCATCGGGATCGTCCCGACCGCCGTCACCACCCACACCGAGCCGTTCCACACGTCCAAGGCCATCGCCACGCTCGACTACGTGAGCACGGGCCGTGCCGGTGTCGAACTGTCCATCGCCACGAGCGCCGCGGATGCCGCCCTGTTCGGTCGCCGCGAGATCGCCGGGGACGACTCCGGGACCGTTGAACTGCTCGCCGAGGCCGAGGACTATGCGGAGGTGCTGCGCCGTCTCTGGGACAGCTGGGAGGACGACGCCGAGATCCGGGACGTGGCGACCGGCCGGTTCGTCGACCGGGACCGTCTGCACTACATCGACTTCGACGGTCCCCGCTTCTCGGTGCGCGGTCCGTCGATCACGCCGCGACCTCCACAGGGGCAGCCCCTGATCGTCGCCGCCGCAGACCACGGTGCGCGATCGGCGGAACTGATCGGTCGGGTCGCCGACGTCGGATTCGTGCCGGCGACCGACGCGACCGCCGCCCGCGCGTCCGTCGACGCCATCCGTTCCGCACAATCGGCCGCTGGTCGCACCGAGGAGACGGTGCACGTGTTCGCCGACCTGATCGTGGTGCTCGACGCCGACGTCGCAACCGCGGCTGCACGGCTCGCGCGCCTGGACGAGGCGGCCGGGATCGGCATCCCGCGCAGCGCACCGGTGTTCGTCGGCACGCCGGCCGATCTGGTCGACCACATCACCGAACTGGTCGGCGGCACCGGTGTCACCGGGGTCCGCCTGCAACCGGCGACCATCCCCCACGACCTCGATCTCATCGTCGCCGAGGTCGCACCGGAACTGCAGCGGCGCAGCGGTTTCGGTCGCGCCGTGACACCCGTCGACGGATGGTCGGGGACGCTTCGCGGTCGCCTCGGTCTCCCGCGTCCGACCAACAGGTACGGCACACGAACCACCTCAACCGCCCAGGCAGGTGTCCGATGACCAAGCAGGTCCATCTCGCAGCCCATTTCCCGGGAGTCAACAACACCACCGTGTGGAGCGATCCCGACGCCGGAAGCCACATCGAATTCGAATCGTTCGTGCATTACGCCCAGACCGCCGAGCGTGGGCTGTTCGACTTCCTGTTCCTCGCCGAAGGTCTGCGTCTACGCGAACAGAACGGGCAGATCTACGATCTCGACGTCGTCGGGCGGCCGGACACCTTCACGATCCTCTCGGCCCTCGCCGCGGTGACCGAACACCTCGGTCTCGCGGGCACGATCAACTCCACCTTCAACGAGCCGCTCGAGGTGGCCCGCCAATTCGCAAGTCTCGACCATCTGTCGGACGGCCGCGCGGCGTGGAACGTCGTCACGTCCTGGGACGAGTTCACCGGCGAGAACTTCCGTCGGGGTGGCTATCTCCCCAAGGAGGAGCGCTATTCGCGGGCACGTCAGTTCCTCCAGGTGGCAACGGAACTCTGGGATTCCTGGCGCGCCGACGACATCGTGGCGGATCCGACCACCGGTCGGTTCCTCGCTCGGGCCGAGGCCGGGTCGTTCGTCCATCACGACGATCAGTTCGACATCGCGGGCCGGTTCCCGGTACCGCGAAGTCCGCAGGGACGGCCGGTCATCTTCCAGGCCGGCGACTCGGACGAGGGCCGGGAATTCGCTGCCGCGCAGGCGGATGCGATCTTCTCGCGCCACTCCACACTCGACGCCGGTCGGGAGTTCTACGCCGACGTGAAGGGGCGCCTGCCCGCACACGGGCGTGCCGCGTCCGATCTGCTGATCCTGCCCGCAGCGACCTTCGTGTTGGGCGACACCGATGCCGACGCCGCCGACATCGCCCACGATGTGCGGCTGGCCCAGGTCAGCGGGCAGACCGCGATCAAGTTCCTCGAACAACTGTGGAACCGCGACCTCTCCGACCACGATCCCGACGGGCCGTTACCGACCATCGACCCGCTCCCCGGCGAGAACACCGTCGCGAAGGGGCGGGCGAGTGTGCGCATCCACCGCGACCCGCGCGACGTGGCGAACGAGTGGCGGCAACTCGCGGAGTCGAAGAGCCTCTCGACACGCGAGCTGATCATCGAGGTCACCGGGCGTCAGGCCTTCATCGGCTCAGCCGCCACCGTAGCGAACGAGATCAACCGCCTCGTGCAGGCCGACGCCAGCGACGGTTTCATCCTCGTCCCGCACATCACCCCGGGTGGCCTCGATCGGTTCGTCGACGAGGTCGTCCCCCATCTGCAGGAACTGGGCGTCTACCGCACCTCCTACGAGGGAACGACGCTGCGCGACAACCTCGGACTGCCTGCGTTGCGCGGCGAAGAGGTTCCGGTCGCGGGCAGCTGATCGCTAGGGTTCTACTGGCGAGCCGTTCGGGCTCTCCGCCGGGTCTCCGGGATCGGCCTCCACCGGCGATCACCGCGACCCCGGGGCCGTGGCCAGGACGGGAGAGACATGCTGGAACCTTTGCGCGACAACCTCGCCTCGGCGGCCGCCTACGGGATCGTCGGGATCGGCCTGCTGGTGGTCGGGTTCCTGGCCCTCGACCTGGTGACACCCGGCAAGCTCCGCACGCTGGTGTGGATCGATCGAAACCGCAACGCGGTGCGGCTCGTCATCGGACAGGTCATCGGACTGTCGGTGGTGCTGCTGGGCGGGATCTACACCTCGCAGGGCCTCTACCTCTGGCGTGGCGTCGGATACACCGCCCTCTATGCGGTTCTGGCCATCGCCGTCATGATGTGGAGCTTCGTGCTCATCGACTGGCTGACCCCCGGAAAGCTCGGGTCGGTGCTGCTCGACGACGACGACCATCCGGCCGGCTGGATCAGCGCCGCGGTGTTCGTCGGTGTCGGGCTCATCATCGGCGCAGCCCTGCTCTTCTGAGCTGCGGCCCCGCCGTCGATCGGTGACTCGGCTGACCTCGCAGCGCTTATTGACGGTCAGACAATAGGACTCTAGGGTGGGGTCGATGTGGCCGCGGACACACGCGCGCCGACGACCCAGGGAGTGACATGGCAGCGCCGCTGATCGAGGAATCCATCGAGATCCAGGCAACACCGCAGCAGGTGTGGTCGGTGGTCTCCGACCTCAAGCGCATGGGCGAGTGGAGCCCGCAGTGCAAGAAGATGATCATCCGCGGCGGCGACATCGGACTGGGCACCCGCACGATCAACATCAACCGTCGGGGCCCGCTCGTGTGGCCGACCACCTCCAAGGTGATCCGCTTCCAACCCGACAAGGAACTCGGCTTCCGTGTCGTCGAGAACCGGACCGTGTGGAGTTACACCCTCACCGAGACCCCGAACGGCGTGACCGTCACCGAACGTCGCGAGGTCCCGACCACCACGACCAAGATCTCGTCGGTGCTGGTCGACAAGCTCTTCGGCGGCGAGAAGTCCTTCGAGGCCGAGTTGAAGCTCGGCATGGCCGAGACCCTCGGCAAGATCAAGCGAGCCGCGGAGTCGTCCCGCGCCTGAAGCCGGTTGAACAGGGTTCCCGTTCATCGGTCTCGTCCGCGCTCACCTGTCGTGATGAGCGTGCACGAGATCGGTGAGCGGGAACAGCCGTCTCCGGGTTCGATCAGGTCTTGTCGAGTTCCTCGACCAGCTTCGGGAGGTCGGCGACCGAGTCGATGACATGGTCGGGAACCGGCCCGAACTCGTCACGCTGCAATGCGTCGAGTGCCGGCTGTCGGAACTTGCCGGTGCGCACGAGCACCCCGACCAACGCCGACGCCTGGGCCGCGAGGACGTCGTTGTGCATGTCGTCGCCCACCATCAACACCTGCGACGACTCCAGACCGATGTGGTCGATGGCGGCCCGGAACCCCAGCGGCGACGGCTTGCCGATCGCCCGGATCCGCTTGCCCGCGGCCTTCTCCAGCCCCTCCAGATAGACGCCGGTGTCGATGCTGAGACCCGCCGCGGTGGACCAGGTCATCGAGCGATGCATGGCCACCACCGGCACACCGGCGAGCAACTTGTCGAGAACCGTGGACAACGTCTCGTGTGTGAACACCGGTCCGGCACCGCCCAGGACCACCACCTGCGCCTCATCCGGGTCGTCGGTCAGGGGGATACCCGCCATGTCCTCGGAGATGTCGCCGTCGTTGAGAACCCACGCCCGCTTTCCCGGGTGATTGGCGGCGACGAACCCCGCAGTGAGTCGGGCCGCGGTCAGGATCTCGTCGGCGTCGACCTCGAACCCACAGTCGGCCAACGATTGTGCGATCTGCGCGCGCGAGCGGGACGTCGTGTTCGTGAGAAAGGCACGCGGGTGCCCCCGCTCGGCGAGCGTGCCCACAGCCTCGACGGCGCCCGGCAGCGCCTCCCACGAGGTGACCATCACCCCGTCGATGTCGAGCAGTAGACCCATCGTCATCATGACCACGCTAGTGGCGACCGCCCCACCTCGCACGCGGTCGCACCGGCGACGGGACTGACCGGCCCGCTCACTGGAAGATGGCATGCTGGGCAGATGCGATCGGTCGCCGACCACCGAGCCGCCGTTGCGGCCCTGTTCCCCGACCGGCGGACCGTGTCCGTCCCGGTCCCCGACGCCCTCGGCGCCGTCACCGCGACGGAAGTCACCGCGCCGATCGGACTCCCCGGCTTCGACAACTCGGCCATGGACGGTTACGCCGTCCGGGCCACCGAGGTCGCCGGTGCCACCGCGACCGCGCCGGTCCGACTCGCGGTCGCCGAGGACATACCGGCCGGACGCACCGACCATCTGGTGCTCGCCCCCGGCACCGCACATCGGATCATGACCGGCGCGCCGTTACCCGACGGCGCCGACGCGATCGTCCCGGTCGAGTACACCGACGCCGCGACCGACATCGTCACCATCGCCGACGCTGTCGAGACCGGTCGCCACATCCGGCGCGCCGGCTCCGACATCGAGGCAGGTGAACGCGCTCTGTCGGCCGGAACTCGGCTCGGCGCACCGCAACTCGGCCTGCTCGCCGCGCTCGGCCTCGCCGACGTCGAGGTGTTCCACCGCCCCCGGGTGATCGTCCTGTCGACGGGGTCCGAACTCGTCGCACCCGGCAACGCGTTGGCATACGGCCAGATCTACGAGTCGAACGGCCCGATGTTGGCGGCTGCAGCCGTCGAGGCCGGCGCGGATGCCCGTCACGTGCACTTCGTGCCCGACGATCCGTCCGGCTTCCTGGCACGCCTCGACGAGATCTCCGGCGACGCCGACCTGATCATCACCTCGGGAGGCGTCAGCGCAGGTGCATTCGAGGTGGTCAAGGAAGCCCTGACCACAACAGGCGGCGTGGAGTTCGTCAAGGTCGCGATGCAGCCCGGCATGCCACAGGGTGCCGGGCACATCCGGTCCACCGCCGGACGCGACGTGCCGATCGTCACCCTGCCGGGAAACCCGGTCAGCGCACTCGTCTCGTTCGAAGTCTTCCTCCGCGCCCCACTGCGGGCGGCGATGGGCCTGCCGCCCGAACGAGAACGCATCACCGTGCCGGTCGCCGCCGACATCCGGTCACCGCGCGGCAAACGCCAGTTCCTGCGGGGTGTCCTGGGCACCGGTCCGGACGGTCCCACGGTCGACCCGATCGGTCCGCCGTCGTCGCATCACCTGCGCTATCTCGCCGCAGCGGACGCACTGATCGACGTGCCGGTCGACACCGAATCGGTCATCGCGGGCACCCGCGTCGAAGTGATCGTGCTCTGACGGGCCGCTTCGGTCGGTGGCTGGTGCCCGGACGGCTTCGTTAAGCTGCAACGGCGCCCCGACCACTCGAGCGCCGGGGTCCGCGCCGGTACGGACCACACCATGACGCGGTCCGTGCCGTATCCCCTTCAGCAGCGAGTTCGCGAACCCAGCGGCCGAGCAGGCCGAGACGGAGGTATTGACGGTGGCCAGACGACCGCGCCCGACCGACGAGGCCGGAACCGGGGTACCCGCCGGGTCGCTCACACACTTCCTCGACCTGGCCCGCGAGACCATCCCGCCCGTCCACCCGGCAGGTATCCCCTTCGTCGCCGGGCCGGCCGCCATCGCTCTGCTCGGACGTCGGCACCACTGGATCTCCCGCCCCGCCGCGCTCGCCGCAGGTGCCTGCGCCGCGTTCTTCCGACACCCCACGCGGGTGCCACCGCTCGGTGACGATCTGGTGGTCGCCGCCGCCGACGGCACCATCGCACTCGTCGACTCCGCGGTACCGCCCGCCGAATCGGGTCTGGGCGACGAACCACGGCCACGTGTCTCCACGTTCCTGTCGATCTTCGACGTCCATGTCCAGCGCGTGCCGATCGCCGGGACGGTCACCTCGGTGACCCACACGCCGGGTGCCTTCCTGTCAGCCGATCTCCCCGAGGCGAGCCGCGACAACGAACGCACCACCATGACCCTCCGCACCGCCTCGGGTGCCGACCTCGCGGTCGTCCAGATCGCCGGGCTGATCGCCCGACGGATCGTGTGCAACCCGGGGGTCGGCGACTCCCTGACGCTCGGCGAGACGTACGGCCTCATCCGCTTCGGCTCACGCGTCGACATCTACCTGCCGCCGGGCACCACACCGCGCGTCCGCGTCGGACAGCGCGCGATCGGTGCCGAGACGGTCTTCGCCGACCTCAGCGGATGATCACCAGCTCCGCCGGTCGATCACGCCGGTCGTTCCGCAACCCGACGTCGCGATCAGTGCGCCGACGCCTGTCCCGAAACGACGACCGGACCCACCGTCGTGATCGGGAGCGCGGCGACCGTGGGCGTTTCGGCCGACAGGCGGCGGCCGGTCGGATGTTCGTCCCGTCGGCGCTGACGATCCTCGCGATCTGCGCAGGACTCACCGCCGTCCGGGCCGCCTACGACAATCAGATCGACCTCGCCCTCGGCCTGGTCGTCGCGGCTGCGCTCCTCGACGGTCTGGACGGCCGGGTGGCGCGGATGATGAACGCCACCTCCCGGATCGGCGCGGAGATCGATTCGCTCGCCGACGCCATCAACTTCGGCGTGGTGCCCGCCATGATCGTCTACCTGCACCTCATGGACGGCGCCGACTTCGGGTGGGTCCTCACCCTCATCTACACCTGTGCGATCGTGTTGCGGCTCGCGCGCTTCAACACACTGCTCGACGACGATGACGCGCCTGCATACACGCGAGACTTCTTCGTCGGCGTACCCGCACCCGCAGCGGCGCTGGCGGCGCTCCTCCCGATCGGTCTGGCGCAGCAGTTCGGTGACGGTTGGTGGACGTCGCTACCGGTGGTCGGCGGTTGGATGATCCTCATCGCGCTGCTCGCCGTGAGTCGAATACCGACCGCATCCCTCAAGGCGGCATCGGTTCCGCCGCGCGCCCTCGCCGGCGTTCTCATCCTGGTCGCGATCGGGGCCGCCCTGCTGCTCACGTACCCGTACGTCCTGATGATGATCGGCATCGGCGGATACCTCGCGCACATCCCGTTCGCGTGGCGTAGCCAGCGCTGGGTCGCCTCACGGCCGGAACACTGGGACGCCCCGCCGCGCGAGCGACGTGCCGAGCGTCGGGCATCCCGCGCCGGCGATGGCCGCGGTGTCGTCGTCCGCCGCCTGCCGAACCGCGGCAAATCGCAGGCTCGTCTGGGACTACGGCGGCCGGCCCGCCCGCAGCAGCCGCATCGGGCACCGGACGACGCATCGGACGACATCGAGACCCGGGGAGATCGATGACCGCGCAACTGACCCTGACCGCCCGACTCAATCCATCTGCGGCCGAGAACCGGCGCGGCATAGTGCGGGTGCATCCCGAGGTGCTCGCCGCGCTCGGGCTGCGGGAGTGGGATGCGGTGTCGATCACCGGTGCTCGCGTCACCGCTGCCGTGGTGGCCGCGGCCGACGACGCAACGCCCACCGGAACCGCATTGTTCGACGACATCACCTTCTCCAATGCCGGTGTGCGCGAGGATGCGTCGGTGGTGCTCGCGCCCGTGGTGGTCCACGGCGCGGCCCATGTGACGGTCACCGGGTCCGCGTTGGCCGGCCAGTCGGTCACCGAGTCGACACTGCGGCGCGCACTGTTGGGCAAGGTGCTGACCGTCGGCGACGCCGTGTCACTCCTCCCACGGGATCTCGGTCCCGAACTCGCGGCCGGGGAGGCGACGCGCTCACTCGCCCGGTCGGTCGGGATCACCTGGACCAACGAACTCCTGACGGTGTCGACGACCGACCCGGGCGGACCGGTCAGCGTGCAGACCAACACCGCGGTGCTCTGGGCAACCGCCGGGGCATCCGCGTCGGCACGCACCTCGTCGGTCGAGCGCCGTGCGGCCACCGCGGGTCCGGGAACCACATCGGTACGGCAGGGATGGTCCACCTCGGAACCGGTCGACAAGTCTGCGCGACAGGTACTTCCGGCCGACGATGCCGCGAGTTCGAGTGGCGCTGCTGCGCACGATGCCCGGACGACGCTTGCGCCGTCCGGGTCGGGTGACGCCGCTCCGGCGGTCGCGCGGCCCGCGACTCCGGTGGAGTCGCCGACCACCCCACCCCCGTCCGCACGGCCACGCAGTGTGTCCGAGCTCGTCGGTGTCGACACCCAGGTCGGAAAGCTCCAGGAATGGCTGTCCATCACCCTCGACGAGCCGCAGGTCCTACGCACCCTCGGTGCTGCCCCGCGGCTGGGGGTGCTGATCACCGGCCCCGCAGGTGTCGGCAAGGCGACACTGGTGCGGGCCGTCTGCGCCGACCGCCGGGTCGCCACCGTCGACGGACCCACGGTCGGTGCCATGGAGTCGACCGCCCGCCTGAACGCCATCGCCGGCGCCATCGCCGATCTGCGCGCCCACGCACCCGGCGTCCTGCTGGTCACCGACGTCGACGCGTTGCTCCCCGCGGAGGTCGAGCCGGTGTCGACGCTCATCCTCGAGGAACTGCGTGCGGCCATCGGCGACGGCACCATCGCATTGATCGCCACCACCGCCGAACCGATCAAGCTCGACAGTCGGCTCCGCGATCCGTCGCTCTGCGACCGCGAACTCATCGTCGCCCTGCCCGACGCCGCACTGCGCGGTCGGCTGCTCGGCGCGATCCTGGCCGGGGTGCCGTCCGAGGGCGATCTCGACCTCGACACCATCGCCGCGCGGACCCCCGGCTTCGTGGCCGGCGACCTCGCGGCGCTCGCCCGCGAGGCGGCGCTGCGTGCGGCTGCTCGATCAGCCTCTGCCGGAGCCGATCCCGCTCTGACCGCAGCCGATCTGCTGGGCGCGCTCGAGGTGATCCGGCCGGTCTCGCGACTCGACTCCCCCGAAGTCGCGCTCGGCTCGATCACGCTCGACGACGTCGGCGACATGGTCGAGACGAAGCAGGCGCTGACCGAGGCCGTGCTCTGGCCGCTGCAGCATCCCGACACGTTCACCCGGCTCGGGGTCGCGCCACCGCGCGGCGTCCTGCTGTTCGGTCCGCCCGGGTGTGGCAAGACGTTCGTCGTGCGCGCGCTCGCCGCGTCCGGACGGTTGTCGGTGCACACCGTCAAAGGTGCTGAGCTGATGGACAAGTGGGTCGGTTCATCGGAGAAGGCGGTACGCGACCTGTTCGCCCGCGCCCGCGAGTCCGCACCGTCGCTGATCTTCCTCGACGAGGTCGACGCACTCGCCCCGCGTCGCGGACAGTCGAGCGACTCCGGTGTCGGCGACCGTGTGGTCGCGGCGCTGCTGACCGAACTCGACGGCGTCGAGCCGCTGCAAGATGTGGTGGTGCTCGGCGCCACCAACCGCCCCGACCTCATCGATCCCGCACTACTGCGCCCCGGTCGACTCGAGCGTCTGGTGTTCGTCCCGCCGCCCGATGCCGATGCGCGCGCAGAGATCCTCCGGACGTCCGGACGCCACGTACCGCTGGCCGACGACGTCGACATCGATTCGCTGGCAGCCGATCTCGACGGCTACTCGGCGGCCGACTGCTCTGCGCTGCTGCGCGAGGCCGCGTTGTCAGCGATGCGGCGAAACATCGACGCCGCCACCGTCACGGCGGACGATGTGGCCGATGCGCGTGCCCGTGTCCGGCCGTCGCTGGACGCCGCGCAGGTCGAGAACCTGCGCGCCTACGCCGAACGTCGGGTCGACTAGACCTCCGATCACCACAGCCGGAACCGGACCGTTCGTCACGAGCCGTCGAGCAGTTCGCGGAGTCGGGCGGCGAACTCCGCGGGCGCGCCGTGCTGGCCGAATTCACCACCGAGGAAACCGTCGTGGTGACTCGGGAACATCTCGTGGGGCCACCCCGTCGCGTCGGCGAGAGCGTGCGCAGCACGCGCCATCAGCTGCCCCTGCGACTCCTCTCCCGAGGCCACGATCACGCCGGCGATCTCGGCGAGCGGCTCGAGGTCGGGCTCGTGGCCGGTGCTGGCGTACAGCGTGCGTGCGAACATCACGTCATCTCGTGAGCCGTCGTCGTCGGTCGGCAATCCCAGATCTGCCGCCGACGGTCCGCTCGTCGGAGACCATCCGTCGGGGAACTCGCCGAGATGGCCACCGGCCGCGATGAAGGCGGCCATTGCCGGCCCGAACCCGTGGTCGCGGTAGATCGCGGCGATCTCGTCGACGACTGCCGTCGCCGCCACCCGGTCCGGTAGCACGGTGGTCAGGGGCGGCTCGTGCAGGACCACGGTTCCCACGAGATGCGGTGCCTGCGCGAGCAGAGCCAACATTGTCACCGCCCCACCGCTGCTGGCGAAGACGTCGACGACTCCGACATCAGCAGCCTCGAGCACGCGGCGCAGGTCGGTGGCGTGGGTGTCGATCGACAGCGGAGCGGACGAACCGTCGACGCTCCCCGCCGCACCGCGCGGGTCGTAGGTGATCACCGTGCGATCGTCGAAGTGCGACGAGAGTGTGGCGAAACCGCTCGCGTCCATCGGCAGGCCCACCAGGAGCAGCGGGCGATGGTCGGCGACCTCCGGCCCGGTCAGGTACCAGGCGATCCCGACTCCGTCGACGTCCACCGATCTCGCAGTGCTCATGACCTGATCATCGCTGCTCCCACCCTTCGACGCACGGCCTTCGGCGGTGTCGCCCATCCCCTCCACCGATGAGTTCGGGGCGCGTCGGTGGTCGACATATGTGGCCGAACACGACAGGACGACCGAAACGAGAGGACCCCGATGCAGGTCACCCAGATCATCTCCGTGCAGTTCGTCGCCGATCTCGAGGCGGCCGTCGATTGGTACTCCGCGCTGTTCGGACGGCAACCCGACAGTCGGCCGATGCCGCCGTCGGCAGAGTGGTACTTCGACGCCGACCGCGGAGTGCAGTTGTACGACGATCCAGAGCGGGCCGGCGGGCACGACGTGATCGTCGGGGTGCCGGATGTCGACGATGCGCTCCGCGAGGTCGCCGGTCGGGGCATCGACGGGGAGGCGTTCACCGTCCCGTCCGGTCAGTTCCGACTGGCGATCCTCCGCGACCCGTCGGCGAACACCGTCATCCTGGCCACTGCCCTGTCCGGTTCGGCGTGACCCCGACGGTGGACGACCTGCCGCTGACTCTCGGTCGATGGCACAGCACCGGAACGGTTCTCGACGAGAGCGGCCGGGCGACCGCACACATCGACGGCACCGACGTCTACACCGCGCTACCCGGCGGCGCCTGGATCGCGCACGAGGTCGACGTGCACATCGGCAGCGAGCACACGGTGGCGCACGAACTGATCGGCGGCGCCCACCCCGACGGCGGGTGGTCCATGTACGCGTTCGACGAGTCGCCGACACCCGGTGTCATGCGACTCTCTGCAGAAGCTCCGGACCTGTTGCTGCTCAGCGGTGATGGCGTGCGGAGTTGGTTCTCACATCGGGCGGGTCCCGATCACATGACGACCGAGTGGGAGCGCGTCGTCGACGGCATCTGGATACCGTGGATGTCGATGCGGTTCGATCGGATCTGAGCCGATATCGGGCCGACAACGCGGCCGCGACCTCGTTTCGTTCCCACGACCTCAGCCGAAGTCGCGTATGCGAGATGAGGTCGCGGTAGCGGAGACGAACCGTCTCGAAGCAACGCTGTCGACGAGCGATCGAGTGCCGATTGTCGCCGGGTCCCGGATTTCTGACACGTGACCGTGGCGCGGTGTGGTTGGTGCACAGCACGATCCGCTGGGGAGTCAGTTGTGCTGTGGTAGCGGTTGCGCACGGTCGACGATTTCCAGCGCACGGTCGACGGCTCAGAGCGCACGGTCGACGATCTCGAGCGCACGGTCGACGGTTCAGAGCGCACGATCGACAACGAGACAACTACCGACCATCGAACCCGGGAAGATCGGACCAACGCGATCGAGCCCGAGACAAGCCCCGTCGATCGTGCGCTCGGGCTGCATGTCCGCGGGAACCTGCATCGTGGCGCAGCCGAGTTCGGATTTATGGCACGTGACTGTGGCGCGGTGTGGTTGATGCACAGCGTGATCCGCTGAGGTGTCAGTTGTGCGGTGCGCGGTGGCCGAGAACTGTCGGGCTCTGCCGCACAATCAGATTCGGCCGACGACTTGGTCTCCGCCTACGGCGAACTCGATGCGGTGCTGGATCGGATCGCTCAACTCTCCGCTACTTCGGACGTGCCCGCCGCACAGCATCCCGAGCCCAACGCATGGCGTTGTTCGCCAGAGATCGTGGCTGCACCGCACCCGACTGCGACCAACCCGCCATGCACTCCGAAGCCCACCACCTCACCGACTGGGCCGAAGGTGGACGCACCGACATCAACGCACTCGGCGTGGCCTGCCCCAAACACAACAGCGCAGCCGGCCCACGCCGAGACCAATGGACAACCCGCCTGGACCGCACCACCGGCCGAGTCACCTGGACCCCACCAGCAACCACCCAACCCATCAACGGACCACCGAGGCCACGCGTCAACAACCGCCACCACCCCGACCGTGCGCTCGCCCAAGCCCGACCACCGGGGTGACCGACAACGCTGCCGCGACCTCGTTTCGAGCCCGCGACCTCAGTCGAAGTCGCGGATACGAGATGAGGTCGCGGGAATGAGCGACAGCCCTGCCGACGTCACGAACGCAGCGCGCGCAGGTACCGCTCGGCCATGAGGCGTTGCGCGATGCGGGCCGCCGGGCCGCCGACGCGGGTGAGCAGACTGCCTGGCCGCGAGAAGGCGGTCACGGTGAAGGTGACCGCGTCGTCAGCAGCGCGGTCGACGACGAAGCGCTCTTCGCCGCACTCCGGGTGACCCGGCAGTGTCCCGTACGAGAAACCCGCTTGCCGACCATCGTCGATCACCTCCACGATCCGGACCGGCGCATGTAGCCGCAACGGTCCGACACCGAGAGACACCACGGCGACCGCACCGGACACGACCGTCGATGCACTGCTCGCGACACGCGCACCCGATCTCAGCTGGACCTGCCAACTCAGGATCGCCTGCCGCGCGCGATCGAACACGTCGGCGCCCGAACCGATCCGGGACGATACCGACATATGGTGGTACCCCGCAGGCAGCGTGCCCGCCGTGGCGCCGACCTCCGGGTAGGAGAACGCCGCGTCGAGAAGTCGCCGCTCGTCGGCTTCGGCCAGTTGTCTCAGTCGGTCAGCCATCCACCCCACTCAACCCGCGCCGGACCGCCAGCGCCACCGGCGTCGGGTCATCGGCATCGAGATCCAGTTCGCCGATCGGTTCCAACGGCGGCTGGGCCATGAACCGCGGAACGACACCGTGGTGTCCCTGGGCGGAGTGGACGAGAAAGGGATGGCAGAGGTAGACGTCACCGATCCGACCGGTCGCGGTCACCTCGGGCAGATGCTCGGTCGCGGGCACGACATCGGAGCAGACGTCCATCCACGGACGCCCGTCGGGTCCGGCATCGGCCAGGAAGCGGGGCACCATCCGGTGCGAGCCCACCCGGATGCGGGTGGGCGCATCGTCAGCACTGACGTCGGAGAACAGGAAGAGCATCAGCAGAGCCCGACCACGCGATCGCAGGCTCACCCGGAGACCGCCGTCGTCACCGGCGAAGGACGCCTCGACGTGCCATCCCGCTGCTTCCGGCGGGTCCGCACTGGGGAACCGCAGCGGGAACGTGCCCATACCGAGGCGGGGGCGCCACCGGTCGCGCCCGACGAGTGCGTCGTACGCGGACAGCAACACGTCGGTGTTCGCCACCTCGGTGAACGGCGGCGTGGCCATCCCGTTCACCCAGATGAGCGACTGTGTCCACGCCTCCGGATCGTCTGCTAGAAGGCCGATCTCATCCCACAGCGCGGCTTGGCACCGCTCGCCGACGGCCCGCTCGAAGGCACCCTCGATCTTCACGAAGCCGTCGGAGACGAACTGCTCCACGGCCACCTCGTCCAGCTCGTAGGCCATGGCAGTCGATGGTGCTCTGCGAATGGTCATCGCAGCAAACGAATTTGCGCGACGCCGTACACCGGTCGGTGACCCGCATCCCTCGGCGGGTCACCGACCCTCGGCGCGGATCAGGCGCCGGTGCTGGTCCCGGACGAGGACTGACCGCTCTGCCCCGACCCCTGTTGAGGCATCGTGCCCTGACCGGGCATCTGCATCGAGCCGTCCGGTGCCTGCTGGCCGCCCGAGCCGCCGGGGACCTGTCCGCCCGACCCCGAACCGCCGTTCTGACCGGTGCCACCCTGACCGGTGGTAGCGCCCTGACCGGTGCCTCCGCTCTGACCCGACCCCGGGAAGCCGCCCATGCCGCCGCCCATACCGCCGTTTCCGCCCATTCCGGGACCTCCCTGCTGCATGACGCCCGACTGCGCACCGGACGAGGACGAGTCACCGACCACGTAGCCGGCACCGAACCCGAGCAGGCCGGCGACCACGGCGACGCCGATGCCGCCCGCGACCACTGCGTTCTTGAGATTGCCGGGACGCTGCGCCTCGGGCCCGCTCGGCCCCGGGGCGGCAGGCGGGTACGCACCGGGCGGCGGTGGCTGATGTGGCGGCCGCGGGCCGTACGCGACAGTCGGGGCCTGGCCGGCCACGCCCTGGTTGGTCACGGGAACAGGTGCCTGAGCGCCGGAGGTGATGGGCGTGGTCGGGTGCTCGGACGTGTCGGGGTCGGGAGCCGTGGATGCCCGCGCCAGTCGCTCGTCGCCTGCCGCCACGTGGTCGGTCGGATGATGTCCCGAGATCTCGGACGGATGGGCGGCGGGAGAACCCGTGCTCGCCGACCGATGGTCGGAGGTGGTGCTCGTCATGGACTGCTCGCTTTCGTCGCGCTCGTCGTCGTCGAGTGCAGTCGACGACGACCGGCCGGGGTCGTCCCCGACAGTGCAGTCCACGATGGCGACGGGTCCTGGCGCCCGACTGCGCGACGACTGTGCGTCGGCTGTGAGCGGCGAGGAGCCTGCGCGCGGCCGCGAGGAGCCTGCGCCCGGCGGCGACGGACCTGCGGGGCGAGCGAGCACGCCCGTGAGAAGTGTCAGGCCGTGTTGACCTGGTAGAACACCGACATCGGTCCACCTGCGGCACGCGGCGTGGTGCCCACCTGCACCCAGTACGTCTGGTTCTTCGGACCACCGGAGAGGATCACCACCGTCTGCCCGGCGTCGGAGGTCCGCTGCGACTCGGTGAACCCGGCATCGGTGAGCGTGCGGACCGCGGCATCGAGTGGATCGCCGACCTCGCGGTTGCCCTGCACCGTCACCGACCACCCGTCGGCACGACTGCCGTTCGCGGTCAGCACCGTGCCCGTCAACAGGGGCACCGATGCGAGCGGATAATCACCGGGGAGAGCTGCGCCCGGAGGTGCCTCGCGGTCGCCGCCGCCGCACCCGGCGAGCAGTGCAGCCATCACGACAAGCACGCTCACCAGACCGGACAGACGCCTCGACCCGGACAGCCGACTGAACCCGTCCATGCACGTAACGGTAAGCTAGGGCGTGCGGGCAGTGCCCGTGACACCCCGCCCGGATCGAAAGACGGAGTGCCCATTTGATCTCAGTGTTGGCTGCGCTCGCCCTGTGCGCATTGATTGCGCCTGCAGTCATCCACTGGTTGGGGACCCGCGGTTTCTACGTCCTGGCCCTCGCGCCGGCAGGCGCACTCGTATGGGTGATCGCCAACTGGCCCGACCCCGATCGTCCCCCGGTCGTCGAGACCGTCCGCTGGGTGCCCGTCCTCGACATGGACATCGTCACCCGCTTCGACACCCTCGCCGCGATCTTGTCGGTGCTGATCCTCGGGGTCGGCGCGCTGGTCCTCTGCTACTGCGCGCACTACTTCGACGAGGTCCGCCCGCGCGTCGCCGTGTTCGGCGGCGAGATGATCGCCTTCGCGGCGGCCATGTTCGGACTCGTCGTCTCCGACAACATGCTGGTGCTCTACGTGTTCTGGGAGCTCACCACCGTGCTGTCGTTCATGCTCGTCGGCTTCTATGCCGTGCGCGCGACGTCCCGACGTGCGGCGACGCAGGCGTTGCTGGTGACCACCGCGGGCGGGCTCGCCATGCTCGTCGGCATCATCATGCTCGGCGAGCGGTCGGGCAGCTACCTGCTCTCCGACATCATCTCCCACCCGCCGTCGGCAGGCGTCTATGTGGACACCGCCGTCGTGCTCATCCTGATCGGCGCCCTGAGCAAATCTGCGATCGTGCCGTTCCACTTCTGGCTGCCCGGCGCGATGGCCGCGCCGACACCGGTCAGCGCATACCTGCACGCAGCCGCGATGGTGAAGGCGGGGATCTACCTCATCGCGCGTCTCGCCCCGGCCTTCTCGACCGCGATCACCTGGCAGGTCGCCGTCGTGATGCTCGGCCTCGTCACGATGGTGATCGGCGGCTGGCGATCGCTGCGTGAACTCGACCTCAAACTCATCCTGGCGTTCGGCACGGTGTCGCAGCTCGGCTTCATGGCCGTGCTGGTGGGCATCGGCGATGCCAACGTCGCGATGGCCGGCATCACCATGCTGGTCGCCCATGCCTTCTTCAAGGCCTGCCTGTTCATGGTGGTCGGCATCATCGACCACTCGACCGGAACCCGTGACGTGCGCAAGCTCGCCCGGCTCGGGCACCGACTCCCGGTGCTCGCGGTCACCGCCGCCATCGCCGGGGCCAGCATGGCGGGCCTCCCGTTCACACTGGGCTTCGTCGGCAAGGAGACGGCCTTCGGTTCGGTATGGGACACCGGCGCATTCGTGCCGTGGCAGGCCGAGACCATCGACATCGTGATGCTGATCGGGTCGATCCTCACCTTCGCCTACACCTGCCGGTTCCTGTGGGGAGCCTTCGGCCGCAAGGTCCGCTCCCAGCCGAGTCCGGCCGTCGCGAAGATGCATCCGCCGAAGCCGATGTTCCTGGCGGCGCCCGTCCTGCTGTCGATCGCCGGTGTCGCGGCCGGCATCTTCAGCCCACAGGTCGGCGACCTGTTCGAGCCGTATGCGGAGACCCTGCCCGCCTACGGACACGAGCTCGAACATCTCGCCCTGTGGCACGGTTTCGGTCTACCCGTGGTCTTCTCGATCATCGTCGTCGTCGCCGGCGCCGCGGTCTTCCTGCTCCTACGCCGACTCCGCGAGCGCCTGTTCGGTTTCCGGCCGCTGCTCAACGCCGACCGCATCTACGACGCCACCCTGCGCGGCGCCGACACCTTGTCGCTGATGCTGACCCGGAACACCCAGCGCGGATCGCTGCCGATCACGCAGGGCGTCATCCTCAGCACCGCGATCATCGTGCCGATCGTCGCCCTCGCGTTCGGCGCGCGCGACCGCCTCGACATCGACGGTTTCGACTCGGTGACCCAGATCGTCATCGGCGGCATCATGATCGCCGCCGCCCTGGCCACCGCGCTGCTGCGCAACCGGCTCGCCGCCGCTCTGCTGGTCGGCGTCACCGGTTACGGCTGTGGCATGTTGTTCGCGCTCTAC
>NZ_BANX01000033.1 GCF_000334455.1 Gordonia soli NBRC 108243 | reverse complement strand
CACCACCGTGCCCGCGGGTGCGGCGGTCGGGGTCGTCGGTGCCGGGCTGGCCGTCGCCGGGACGACCGTCGGGACGTCGGGCTGATCCGACTCGCCCGAGCCGCAGCCGGCCGCGGCGAGTACGAGCGCCGCCCCGATCAGGGCGGCACGGACGACTTTCCCGGCCCCACGGCACGGCGATACGGACATGCGGTCCATCTTGCGACACCCGACACCCGTATCGATCAGCGGGTGGTGTGGGTGTGCTCACGCCCCGAGTCGTCTGCCGGACTCGCGGAGGTCTTCGCCGTCGCGGTGGGTTGTGCGTAGCATCGGGCGCCGTGACCGACACCATGACGTGGACCCAGTCGATCGTTCTCGGTGCCATCCAGGGCATCACCGAGTTCTTGCCGATCTCCTCCTCCGGCCATCTGCGGATCGTCTCGGAGCTGTGGTTCGGCGACGACGCGGGTGCGTCCTTCACCGCGGTCACGCAACTCGGAACCGAGGCCGCGGTCCTGGTCTTCTTCGCTCGGGACATCGTGCGCATCATCGCGGCGTGGTTCCGCGGACTCACCGATCGCGAACAGCGCGGACTCGACTACCGCATCGGCTGGTACGTGATCTTCGCGACCATCCCGATCGGCGTGCTCGGCTTCCTGTTCAAGGATCAGATCCGCACCACCGGACGCAACCTGTGGCTGGTGGCGATCGTGCTGATCGTCTTCGCCGGGGTGTTCTGGTTGGCGGAGCGGTACGGGTCCAAGCGTCGCGACATGGAGCAGCTGACCTTGCGCGACGGTCTGGTGATGGGTGCTGCGCAGTGCCTGGCCCTGGTCCCGGGCGTGTCGCGCTCCGGTGCCACCGCGAGCGCGGGACTCTTCCTCGGCCTGGAGCGTGAGGCCGCATTCCGCTTCTCGTTCCTGCTGGCCATCCCCGCGGTGACGGCCTCCGGATTGTTCTCCCTGCCCGACGCATTCGAACCGAGCGGTTCCGGACTCCAGGCCTCGGGCCCGCAGTTGCTGGTGGCGACACTGGTCGCCTTCGTCATCGGATATGCAGCGATCGCGTGGTTGCTCCGCTTCGTCAGCGCGCATTCGATGAACTGGTTCGGTGCGTACCGGGTCATCCTGGGCATCCTGCTCATCGTGCTGCTCTCGACCGGGGTGATCAGCGCCACCTGATGGTGGCCACAGGTCACCGCCGATCGCGAACCGACCGTCGGCGCCCCAGGGTCGGCGTCACCCCATCGTCGCAAGCGACGCCTATGGTTGAGACATGACCGTGATCCTCGTACGCCACGGACGTTCCACGGCCAACACATCCGGTGTGCTCGCGGGTCGGTCCGAGGGGGTGTCGCTCGACGACACCGGCCGGACGCAGGCCGCCGCACTGGTCGATCGGCTCGGTGGATGTCTCGGCGACATCGATGCCGTCGTCCGTTCGCCGCTGCAACGCTGCGCCGAGACCGTCGAACCGGTGCTGGCGGCCCTTGCGACCGCACGTCCCGACACCGTGCCCGAGCTGGTCGTCGACGATCTGGCCGAGGTCGACTACGGCGACTGGACCGGCCGGACGATCAAGGAGTTGCTCTCCGAGCCGCTCTGGAAGACAGTGCAGCAGCATCCGTCCGCGGCGGTCTTCCCGAACGGCGAGGGCCTCGCCGATGTACAGGCCAGGGCGGTGTCGGCGATCCGCGAGCTCGACCGCCGCCTCGGCGGGCCCGACGGGGACCGTGTGTGGCTCGCGTGTTCGCACGGTGATGTCATCAAGTCGATCATCGCGGACGCGATGGGGATGCATCTGGACTCGTTCCAGCGGATCGTCGTCGAACCGGCGTCGATCAGTGTCATCCGCTACACGTCCACGCGACCGTACGTGCACACGGTCAACAGCACGGCCGTACCGTCGGTGCCCCGACCGTCGAAGAACAGCGGGCCGGCGGGCGACGACGCGGTCGTCGGTGGGGCGACCGGCGTCGGCCCAGATGGGAACGGCCCAGATGGGAACGGCCCAGATGGGAACGGCCCAGATGGGAACGGCGCAGATCAGCACGGCGCGGATGCTCGTGACGCGCGAGCACCCGAACCGGCGGCCGGTGCGGTGGCTCACCGATGATGGACACCGACGCCCGGCCCCAGCCGGCACTCGACAATCGACCAGTCACCAGGGAGGTGTGATGTCTCGAGCGATTCACGTGTTCCGGACCCCGGACCGATTCGTCGCCGGCACCGTCGGGCAGCCCGGTGACCGGACGTTCTACCTCCAGGCGGTGCACGAGGCCCGGATCGTCAGCGTGCTGCTGGAGAAGCAGCAGGTGCAGATCCTGGCGGACCGGATCGGCGCACTGCTGGAGGAGATCCACCGTAGGTTCGGCACCCCCATCCCGCCGGAGAGCGAGCGCGTGGGCGACCTGAGTCCGTTGACCATGCCCGTCGACGCCGAGTTCCGCGTGGGCACCATGGGGCTCGGCTGGGACGCCGAGTCGCAGGCCGTCGTCGTCGAACTGCTCGCGATCACCGAGGGCGAGTTCGACGAGAGCGTGGTGCTCGACGACACCGACGAGGGTCCGGACGCCGTCCGGGTCTTCCTGTCCACCGACGCGGCCCGGGAGTTCGCGGCGCGATCGTCCGCCGTCATCTCCGCCGGTCGGCGTCCCTGCCCGCTGTGCAACGAGCCGCTCGATCCCGAGGGACACCTGTGCGTGCGGACGAACGGCTACAAGCGCGACGCCCAGCTGAGCAAGTCGCTGGAGTTCATCGACCCGGACGTGCTCAACAACCTCGCGGCTCAGGGAGACATCGACTTCTCCGAGCCCACCGACGACCCGCAGTCGGAGGACGACGAGGACGACGATCCGGGCCACGGATCGAAGGACTGAGGTGACGGTCGGCGAGAATCCACGACCCGACGCCGGAGCCGGTGCCACCGACGCATCCGTGCGAGCGGTGTTGGCCGACGGGGAACTCGTGGTGATCGGTCGGATCCCGACTGCGAGCAACGCCACCCTCGTGTGCGATGCCGTGCTCGGCGACGTCGAGATCCGCTGCGTCTACAAGCCCGTCCGCGGTGAGGTCCCGCTGTGGGACTTCCCCGACGGGACGCTCGCCGGACGCGAGGTCGGTGCCTACATCGTGTCCGAGGCACTCGGCTGGTCGGTGATCCCGGAGACGATCCTCCGCGATGGCCCGTTGGGACCGGGGATGGTCCAGCGGTGGGTGGACACCCCCGACAACACCGATCGTCCCGACCACGTCGTCGCCGGTGGTGACGTGCCGCCACCGCGGGTCGACCTGGTCGACCTGTGTCCCGCCGACACCGTGCCCACCGGCTACCGCGCGATCCTGCGCGCCTTCGACTCCTACGGTGAGCCGGTCGTCCTGGTGCACGCCGACGATCCCCGCCTGCAGCGGATGGCCGTTCTCGATGTCCTGCTGAACAACGCGGATCGCAAGGGCGGACATGTGCTGGAAGGCCTCGACGGCAACGTCTACGGCGTCGACCACGGCATCTGCCTGCACGAGGACGACGAGAAGCTCCGGACGGTGCTCTGGGGTTGGGCAGGTGAAGCGGTGCCCGCGCACCTGCTCGCCGACGTCGCGCGGCTGGCCGAGCGACTCGACGACGAATCCGATGATCTCGTCGCGGCACTGACACCCCATCTGACCGTGGCGGAGATCGATGCCCTGGCGATCCGGGCGATGGTGATGGCCGACGGGGGCACGATGCCACAGCCGCCAGGTCATCGTCCGATCCCGTGGCCGCCCTTCTGAGCTGACGCGGCGTCCCCTCGACCGTGGACCGGTGCTCGTCGGCGGCACGGTGCCCACCGACGGGGATGGCGGACGGGGCGCTGCGGGCCCTCCCAGCCGACGCCCATACAGTGGTGCTCATGCAGTCGTGGCCTGACCCTGTCCTGCCGGAGATCCCGGGCACCGGACCGGCACTCCGCCTCTACGACACCTCTGATCGCCAGGTCCGGCCACTCGCGCCCGGTCCGACCGCGACCATGTACGTCTGTGGCATCACTCCGTACGACGCGACCCATCTCGGGCACGCGGCCACCTACGTGACCTTCGACATCGTCAACCGTGTACTGCGCGATCTCGGCCACGAGGTCCACTATGTGCAGAACATCACCGACGTCGACGACCCGCTGTTCGAGCGGGCCGAACGTGACGGTGTGGACTGGCGCGACCTCGGTGCGCGCGAGATCCAACTGTTCCGCGACGACATGACCGCTCTCCGGGTCCTGCCGCCGCGCGACTACATCGGTGCGGTCGAGTCCATCGACGAGGTCATCGAGGTGGTCGGCAAGCTGTTGGCCTCCGGTGCCGCATACGTGGTCGACGACGACGAGTATCCGGACGTCTACTTCCGGGTCGACGCGACGCAGCAGTTCGGCTACGAGTCGGGCTACGACCGTGCCCTCATGGAGCGATTCTTCGCCGAGCGAGGGGGAGACCCCGATCGGCCCGGCAAACGGGATCCGCTGGACGCATTGCTGTGGCGTGCGGCGCGCCCGGGCGAGCCGTCGTGGGAGTCACCCCAGGGCGCGGGTCGCCCCGGATGGCACATCGAGTGTGCCGCCATCGCGCTCAACCGTCTCGGGGTCGAGTTCGACGTCCAGGGCGGCGGCAACGACCTGATCTTCCCGCACCACGAGTTCTCGGCTGCGCACGGTGAGGCACTCACCGATGCACGTCGATTCGCGCGGCACTACGTCCACACCGGCATGGTCGGACTGGACGGCGAGAAGATGTCGAAGAGCCGGGGCAACCTCGTCTTCGTGTCGAAACTGCGCGCCGAGGGGGTGAACCCTGCGGTGATCCGGGTCGCGCTGCTCGCCGACCACTATCGCGCCGATCGGATGTGGGATGACGGGGTGCTCGCGACGGCGCAGAACCGGGTCGACCGGTGGAGCACCGCGGTGTCCGCCGCTGCCGGGCCGGACTCCGGACCGGTTATCGAACGCGTCCGTCAGCACTTGGCCGACGATCTGGACACCCCCAAAGCACTTGCCGCAGTCGATGCTTGGGCAGAGGACGTGCGACAGGGCATCGGGACCGACACCGAGGCGCCCGGCCGTGTCGCGGCAGCTGTGGATGCACTGCTGGGCGTCACCCTGGCATCGACCACGCCCACCCCAGTGGCGTCGGCCACACGTGACGGGGACTGAGCGCCCCGGTTCGGGCGCTGGGTACAGTTCTTCCGTGGCACGCGCGCAGGAGATCAGTCCGGACACCGACACCGGGGTGTGGACGGTCGTCACCCGGACGTCGACGTACCTACTCGATTTCGACGAGATGACGCTGCTCCGGGCACCCGGCGTCGGCGGCACCGACAGCGAGGAATGGGCCGTCAGCACGCTGCGTCGTGACTCCGAGGACATCCCGCTGCTCGGGGTGAAGTCGTGCCGGCTCGGTGAGTCCGCGCAGTTCTGGGTTCGTGCGGCCGATGATCCCGACGTGCGTACGTGGCGGATCACCACGCCGGTGGTCTCGATCGAGCGGATCGGCTGACACCACCCTGCAGTCGGGTGGACTCCTACCCGGCTCGCTGCGGACATCGGTGGTCGCCGATCTCCGCCTCCACCGACCGGGGTGGTCAGCTCCCGAAGGAGCCCGGCCCGCGACGCTTGAGGTAGCGCTCGAACTCGGCCGCCAAGGCGTCGCCGTCGATCTTGGCGATCATCTCGTCGGCGTCGACCTCCGCGTCGCCACGCTCCTCGAGCCCGCGCACGTAGTCGGCGATCTCCTCGTCATCCTCGGTCATCTCGGTGACCGCGCGTTCCCACTCCTCGGCCTGATCGGGCAGGGTGCCCAGCGGCACCTCGATGTCGAGGACCTCCTCGACCCGCTGCAGGAGTGCGACGGTTGCCTTCGGGTTCGGTGGAGTCGACACGTAGTGCGGGACGGCAGCCCAGAACGACACCGCGGGCATGCCCGACTGGACGAACAGGTCCTGCAGGACGCCGGTGATACCGGTCGGCCCCTCGTAGCGGCTCTCGGCGAGGTTGTAGCGTGCCGCGGCCTCGCTGCTGTACGCCGACCCGGTGACGGGCACGGGTCTGGTGTGTGGGGTGTCGGCGAGCAGGGCCCCCAGGATCACGGTCGTCTCCACCTCGAGATCGCGCGCGAGGTCGACGATCTCCGCGCAGAAGGCGCGCCAGCGCATATTCGGCTCGATCCCGCGGACCAGGACGATGTCGCGGTCACCCCCGGCCGGTGAGCAGTAGGAGATCGAGGTCGTGGGCCACTCGATCCGCCGGGTCACGCCGTCGACCTGTTTCACGGTGGGACGGTTGACCTGGAAGTCGTAGTATTCATCGGAGTCGATCTCGACCAGCGGCAGTGCGTCCCATGTGAGCGCCAGGTGCTCCACCGCATTGCTCGCAGCGTCGCCGGCATCGTTCCAACCCTCGAACGCGGCGAGTAGGACGGGTCGGCGCAACCGGGGAAGGTTCGGCAACTGCTGAGCGTTCACTGAACCAGCCTACGACCCGATCCCGAACGAGAGCGAACTACGCTGACAACCATGCCGTCGCAATCCACCACCACCGAGGCGTTCGACACGACATTCATGTCGGCCATGTCGCGCCGGGTGCTCATCGGAGACGGTGCGATGGGCACGATGCTGCAGGCTGCCGAGCTGACCCTCGACGACTTCGCAGGTCTCGAGGGGTGCAACGAGATCCTCAACGACACCCGGCCCGACGTGCTCGAGCACATCCACCGCGCCTACTTCGAGGCCGGTGCCGATGCCGTGGAGACCAACACCTTCGGATGCAACCTCTCCAACCTCGGCGACTACGACATCGCCGACCGCATCCGTGAACTCGCTCACAAGGGCACCGCCATCGCCCGCGGTGTCGCCGACGAGATGGGCCCGGGCTCCGACGGCGTCGACCGTTACGTCCTGGGCTCGATCGGACCGGGCACCAAGCTGCCCAGCCTGGGCCACACCACTTTCGAGATCATCCGCGACGCCTACTACGAGTGCGTCGCCGGGATGCTCGACGGTGGGGCCGACGTCATCCTGGTCGAGACCTCACAGGACCTGCTGCAGGTGAAGGCGGCCGTGGTGGCCGCGCGCCGGGCGATGGCCGACCTCGGGCGGCGGATCCCGATCATCTCCCACGTCACCGTGGAGACCACCGGGACGATGCTCCTCGGTTCGGAGATCGGTGCGGCGCTCACCGCCATCGAGCCCTTGGGCGTCGACCTCATCGGACTCAACTGCGCGACCGGACCCGCCGAGATGAGCGAGCACCTCCGGTATCTGTCCAAGCACGCCCGGATCCCGGTGTCGGTCATGCCGAATGCGGGCCTGCCGGTACTCGGTGCCAACGGTGCCGAGTACCCGCTGCGTCCCGATGAGTTGGCGACGTCGCTGCACGACTTCGTCACCGACTTCGGGCTCTCGTTCGTCGGAGGTTGCTGCGGCACCACGCCCGAGCACATCCGACAGGTCGCGGAGGCGGTCCGGGACGCGACTCCCGCGGTCCGCCACCCCGAACACGAGTCGGAGACGTCGTCGTTGTACTCGGCGGTCCCGTTCGACCAGGACGCCAGCTTCCTGGTGATCGGTGAGCGCACGAACACCAACGGATCCAAGGCATTCCGCGAGGCGATGATCGCCGAGGACTACCAGAAGTGCCTCGACATCGCCAAGGACCAGACCCGCGACGGTGCCCACATGCTCGACCTCAACGTCGACTACGTCGGTCGCGACGGCGCCGCGGACATGACGGCGCTCGCGAGCCGGTTCGCGACTGCCTCGACCCTGCCGATCATGCTCGACTCCACCGAGCCCGAGGTCATCCAGGCCGGACTCGAGGCGCTGGGTGGGCGGTGCGCGGTCAACTCGGTCAACTACGAGGACGGCGACGGCGAGAACTCCCGCTTCGCCCGGATCATGCGTCTGGCCGTCGAGCACGGCGCGGCGGTCGTCGCCCTGACCATCGACGAGGAGGGGCAGGCGCGGACCGCGGACTGGAAGGTCCGGATCGCCGAGCGGCTCATCGCCGACATCACCGGGAACTGGGGGCTGGCCGAAGAGGACATCATCATCGATGCCCTCACCTTCCCGATCTCGACCGGTCAGGAAGAGGTCCGCCGCGACGGCATCGAGACCATCGAGGCGATCCGGCGGATCAAGGCGGCGCACCCGGATGTCCATTTCACCCTGGGCATCTCCAACATCTCGTTCGGACTGAATCCGGCCGCGCGCCAGGTGCTGAACTCGGTGTTCCTCAACGAGTGTGTCGACGCCGGCCTGGACACGGCCATCGTGCACGCCTCGAAGATCCTGCCGATCGCGCGGATCCCCGAGGAGCAGCGCGAGGTGGCGCTCGACCTCGTCTACGACCGCCGACGTGCCGGGGCGCCCGGGGAGGAGTCGTACGACCCCCTCCAGAAGCTGATGGAGTTGTTCGAGGGGGTCTCGGCTGCCTCGGCACGTGAGTCGCGAGCACAGGAGCTGGCGAAGCTCCCGTTGTTCGACCGTCTCGAACGACGGATCGTCGACGGCGAGCGCAACGGCCTGGAGGACGATCTCGACGAGGCGATGACCCAGCGGCCGCCGCTTCAGATCATCAACGAGACCCTGCTGTCGGGGATGAAGACGGTCGGCGAGTTGTTCGGCTCGGGGCAGATGCAGTTGCCCTTCGTCCTGCAGTCGGCGGAGGTGATGAAAACCGCTGTCGCACATCTCGAACCGCACATGGAGAGCTCCGACGAAGACGGCAAGGGGCGAATCGTCCTGGCCACCGTGAAGGGCGATGTCCACGACATCGGCAAGAACCTCGTCGACATCATTTTGTCCAACAACGGGTACGAGGTCGTCAACATCGGCATCAAGCAGCCGATCACCACGATCCTCGAGGTCGCGGAGGACAAGAAGGCAGACGTCATCGGGATGTCGGGTCTGCTGGTGAAGTCGACCGTCGTGATGAAGGACAACCTCGAGGAGATCAACTCCCGCGGTCTCTCCGAGTCGTATCCGGTGCTGCTGGGTGGTGCCGCGCTCACCCGCTCCTACGTCGAGAACGACCTCTCGGAGACCTATCTCGGCGATGTCCACTACGCCCGCGACGCCTTCGAAGGCCTGCGGTTGATGGACGACATCATGGCGACCAAGCGTGGCGGCGGACCGGCACCGGACAGTCCCGAGGCCATCGCGGCGAAGGAGAAGGCAGCCGAACGCAAGGCGCGGCACGAACGGTCGAAGCGGATCGCGGCCAAGCGCAAGGCGGCCGAGACTCCCGTCGAGGTTCCGGCACGGTCGGATGTCGCGAGCGACAACGCGATCCCCACCCCGCCGTTCTGGGGTACCCGGATCATCAAGGGTGTGCCGATCGCCGACTACCTGCAGTTGCTGGACGAGCGCGCGCTCTTCCTGGGGCAGTGGGGACTCCGCGGCGTGCGCGGCGGTGAGGGACCGTCGTACGAGGAGTTGGTCGAGACCGAGGGCCGGCCGCGTCTGCGCTACTGGATCGACCGGCTCTCGACCGAGAACATCCTGCAGCATGCGGCAGTCGTATACGGCTACTTCCCGGCGGTCAGCGAGGGCGACACCGTCCACGTGCTGACCGACCCGACCCCGGATGCGCCGGTGCGCTACAGCTTCGAGTTCCCGAGGCAGCAGCGGTCGCGATTCCTCTGTGTCGCCGACTTCATCCGATCCCGCGAGGACGCGCAGCGCACCGCGCAGGTCGACGTGCTGCCGTTCCAGCTGGTGACGATGGGCCAGCCGATCGCCGATTTCGCGAACGAACTGTTCGCCGCCGACGCCTACCGGGACTACCTGGAGGTGCACGGGATCGGTGTGCAGCTGACCGAGGCGCTGGCCGAGTACTGGCATCAACGGGTGCGCAGTGAACTCACGGTCGGGGATTCGTCGTTCAGCAGTGAGGACCCCGACGACGCGCAGGGCTTCTTCGATCTCGCCTATCGCGGTGCGCGGTTCTCGTTCGGCTACGGCGCCTGCCCGAACCTCGAGGATCGCTCGAAGATGATCGCGTTGCTCGAGCCGGAGCGGATCGGCGTGGAGTTGTCGGAAGAACTGCAGCTCCATCCCGAGCAGTCGACCGACGCTTTCGTCCTCCACCACCCCGAGGCCAAGTACTTCAACACCTGAGTCGCGCGACCCGGCCGTTCGGGGATCCGTCTTCGGGAGGCCGGGGTCGTCGTCGGGCGTCGGCGGGGGAGCCGGCAGCAGGCTCCCACCGGGCTCCCATCGGACTCCCAGGTTCCCGGCCGATGCTCGGATGATGACCTCGACTGTCGACATCCCGCGCGGTGACCGTGCGGTGACCGAAGCGCCGGCCGACGGCGCTGCCTCCCATTCGCTCGATGCTGCCCGGTCGGCGCCGCCGCCGCGTTGGCTCCGCTGGTCGGTGCTGGCCGGCATCGTCGCGATCGCGATCGGTGTCCGGCTCCTGTTCCTCGACCAGCAGACGATGGACTACCAGGCGTTCCTCAGTCGCTGGTACCAGACCCTGGACACCCAGGGGTTCGGCGCCTTTCGACAACGGTTCGCCGACTACAACTACCCCTACCTCTACCTGCTGTGGGTGCTGACGGTGCTCAATGTACCGGCGTTGATCGGTGTCAAAGCGCTCTCCATCACATTCGACTTCCTGTTGGGATGGTTCGCGTACCGGATCGTCGGACTGCGCACCGACCGGTTCTGGTTGCGCGCTGCGGGTTTCGGCACGATCGTGCTCCTACCGTCGGTGGTCGCCAACAGCTCGTACTGGGGCCAGGCCGACGCGATCTACAGCGCATTCGCAGTGGGTGGCATCTACTTCCTGCTGCGGGCCCAGCGTGACCACCTCGTCCGGTACTCGGTATGGGCCTGCGTGTTCTTCGGGGTGGCCGTCGCGTTCAAACTGCAGGCGGTTTTCGTCATGCCGGTCCTGGTATGGCTGCTGTTGCGACGCAGGCTGCCGTGGTACTCCCTTCTCGCCATCCCGGTGGTCTTCCTCGCGCTGGACGTCCCGGCCGTGCTGGCGGGTGCATCGTGGTCGACGGCATTGTCGGTGTACCTGGATCAGACCGGCTCGTATCAGCAATTGACCCTCGGCGCCGCGAATCTCTACCAACTGATCCCGATCGAGGGCGACGCGACCTGGCTCGCACACATCGGTATCGGCGCGGCGTTCGCGGTGGTGGCTCTGTTCTTCGGCTGGACGCTGTGGAGGCGTCCGCCGGTGACCCCGACGACGATCCTGGTGGTGGCGACGGCCGGCGCGGTGGTGATCCCGTTCCTGTTGCCCGCGATGCACGATCGGTATTTCTACGCCGCGGAGGTCCTGACCGTGGTCACCGCGTTCTACTTACCGCTGCGGTTCGTGCTGATCCCTATTCTGGTGCAGGCGGCTGCGATCGGGGTGTACCACTCGTCTCTGACCGGTGACCAGGGGCAGGCGATGGGTGGTGGTCCGGGCGCAGGTGGCCCCCGGGGTGGCGGCGCAACCGATGCCGGTCTGGCGAACGCCGGCGCCAGACCTTCGGGACCCTCAGGACACGGACCCGGAGAGGCAGCCGGGTCCCGTCCGGGCGGAGGTGACGGTGGTGGCGGTCGACAGCCCACCGTGACCGGGGCCGGTCGAGGTGGCTCCGGGTACACCTCCGGCCGCGGCGACACCGCGCTGTCGATCTACGCGTCGATGATGGGGCTCGCGGTGCTCGGCATCGTGTACGCGGTCGGCGACTCGTTCCGGCGGGCCCGTGCGGTGTTCTCCCGGTGAACCCACCAATCACGCACTCGCGCGACGACCGGCTGCGGGGTCCGGGCCCAGCGGATGTGGTCCAGAGAGCCGCCCTCCGGGCGGTCGGCGTCGCCGTACGTCCAGACCGTGCGCGCAGCGGCGGCGATGGCCGACTCGAGGTGTCGGGCGGCGGGCGCCGACACCAGAGCGTCACCGGCGAGCCGGATCGACAGCGTCGGGGTGGTCACCCGACCGTCCACCGGGAACGGCGCCTGACCGCTGAGCACCATCCGAGCCCACTCGCGCATCAGGGTGCGCGGTGCGGGCGCGCCGAACCCGGGGGTCGGCCAGTACCCTGCGGTCGCGGTGCGGATGACGACGGCCTCGGCGACCGCGAGCTCGCGCACACCACACCACGGGTAGTGGCGGAAATGCGGAATGCTGCCCGCGACCGTGACGATGCCGTCCGGCTGCTGCGGGTTGGTGGCGGCCAGGTGGATCGCGAGTTGGGCGCCGAGGCTGTGTCCGACCACGATCACCGAGCCCGAGCGATCGGCACGGACCCGCCGGACAGCTGCGGCGAGGTCCGCGCTCTCGTCGGCGTAGGACCAGTCGTTGCGCCGTGAGGGTGCGTCCGATCCATCGTCGATCCCGCGCCGGGCCACCACCTCGGCCGACCAGCCGACGTCGGCGAACGCGGCGACCAGATGGCGATAGACGCGGGCCGGCACGGCCATGGCGGGGGAGACGAGGACGGTCGGCGGTCTGGAGTCGGTCATGACACCAGCGTGGGGGCCGCGCCGAACCGAGACCACTACCTCCGAGGTAGTCGTCGGGCCGCGCGGTGACTCCTAGGATGACCGCATGACGGTCGGTGTCGGTGAGCTGCTGCGGCAGTGGCGTGCGCGCCGATCGCTCAGTCAGCTCGACCTCGCCTACGACGTCGGCGTCTCGCCCCGCCACCTGTCCTTCGTCGAGACCGGTAAGTCGACCCCGAGTCCAGCTCTGCTCGACGCACTGTCACAGCGTCTGGACATCCCACTGCGCGAACGCAACTCGTTGCTGCTGGCCGCCGGTCACGCGCCGCGTTACTCCGAGGCGCCGCTCGGGGACGCCCAGCTCGCTCGGGTGCAGGAGAGCGTGCAAAGGTTGCTGGACGCTCACGACCCCTACCCGGGCGTCGCGTTGGACAGGACGTGGGACGTGGTGCTGGCGAATCGCGCCGCGACCCGACTGATCGGCCTGTTGCCCGAGCACCTCGCACAACCACCGCTCAATCTGTTCCGCGCGTCGCTGCACCCGGACGGTCTGTCCGGGTACACCCGGAACTTCGACGAATGGGCGATCTACCTGGTCGGCTTGCTCCGACGGATGAGTCGGGTCACCGGCGACCGGCGACTGGTCGCACTGGAGGCGGAGGTCGCCGACTACGCGACCGTCCGCGCACTGGAGCGACCCGGCAGCCGGGGGCGCAGTCGCGCCGTCGACGAACTCCTGATCCCGTTCGAGCTCGATCTGGGCGGATCGATCCTCTCCTTCTTCACCACGCTGACCACCTTCGGTTCGCCGCTGGACATCACACTCGACGAGATGACCGTCGAGCTGTTCTACCCCGCAGACGACGCGACCGAGCACGCCATCCGGACTGCGACGGTCGGCGCGGGTCACGAGTGACCGCTCTCGTGACCGGACGCACAGGCCGCCGGGTGGTCGGCGCGTGTGCCGCTCGGCCATGATGCAGAGGTGACCACCTCTGCATCGCCCGCCGCGGTCCTCTGGGACATGGACGGCACCCTGCTGGACACCGAACCCCTGTGGGACGTCGCCATGGCGGACCTCGCGCGCCGGCACGGCGTCGAGATGTCGACCGAGCTGCGTGAGTCCACCCTCGGCAACTCGCTGGAGGATGCGATGGCGAAGGTGTTCGACGCGGCGGGGCTCGACCCCGAGGCGCGCGACCATCCGGGTGAGGCCCGCTGGGTGCTCGACCGTGTCACCGAGCTGTTCGCCGACGAGTTGCCCTGGCGGCCCGGCGCGCGGGACACCCTCGACCTCGTCGCAGCGGTCGGCATCCCGATGGCGCTCGTCACCAACACGGTCCGGGAGCTGACCGACGTCGCGCTGCGCACCATCGGAGTCGAGCGGTTCACCGCGACGGTCTGCGGAGACGAGGTGCCGGTCGGCAAGCCCGCGCCGGATCTCTACCTACGAGCGGCCGACCTGCTCGGAGTCGATCCGGGAGCTTGTGTCGCCGTCGAGGACTCACCGACCGGGAGTGCCGCGGCGACCGCAGCGGGCTGCCCGACATTGGTCGTGCCCTCGGCGGCGCAGGTGCCCGACGGCCCTCTGCGCACGTTCCGGACCACACTGGTCGGGGTGACCGTCGACGACCTGCGCGCCGTCGTCGGGGTCGGCGACACAGAGGTGGGCATCGCGGCTGCCACATCCGGCGACGTGCGCGCCGGACGACGGTGATCGAGCGCGGCCGCACACCTGCGCACCGGCGGTCGTTCCGGTCGTGGGAGAATCGTCATCCGTGAAGACCTTCGACGAGCTGTTCGCCGAATTGAGCGACAAGGCGACCACACGCCCCGCGGGTAGCGGGACGGTCGCGGCGTTGGACTCCGGCGTGCACACACTCGGGAAGAAGATCATCGAAGAGGCCGGCGAGGTCTGGCTGGCAGCCGAGCACGAGTCCGACGAGGAGTTGGGCGAGGAGATCTCGCAACTCCTGTACTGGCTGCAGGTGATGATGGTCAAGCGTGGACTGTCGCTCGACGACGTGTACCGCCATCTGTAGCCGACCCACACCGGGTCGGCCACGTCTCCTCCCCACACGTCCGATCAGTGAGGATCCACCACGATGTTGCGTGTCGCCGTGCCCAACAAGGGCGCGCTCTCCGAATCCGCCGCCGCGGTGCTTGCCGAGGCCGGTTACCGTAAGCGGTCCGATTCCAAGGACCTGACCGTTCTCGACAACGCCAACGATGTCGAGTTCTTCTTCCTCCGTCCCAAGGACATCGCCATCTACGTCGGCGAGGGCACGCTCGATCTCGGGATCACCGGCCGCGATCTCGCCGGTGACTCCGGCGCAGCGGTTGACGAGGAACTGGCGATGGGCTTCGGGTCGTCGACCTTCCGCTACGCCGCGCCTGCAGGGCGCGACTGGACCGTCGCCGATCTCGAGGGCACCCGGATCGCGACGTCCTACGCCAACCTGGTGCGTGCTGACCTCGACTCCCGCGGGATCTCCGCGGAGATCATCCGACTCGACGGCGCTGTCGAGATCTCCATCCAGCTGGGTGTCGCCGACGCCATCGCGGACGTCGTCGGTTCCGGTCGGACGTTGCGCCAGCACGGACTCGTCGCGTTCGGGGAGTCGCTGTGCGACTCCGAGGGTGTGCTGATCAGCCGGGCGGGGACGGAGAACGACAAGGCTGCCCGACAGTTCGTGAAGCGAGTGCAGGGTGTGGTCTTCGGCCAGCAGTACGTGATGATCGACTACGACTGCCCGCGTGCGCTTCTCGACAAAGCGGTCGAGATCACTCCCGGGATCGAGTCGCCGACGGTTGCCCCGATGGCGGACGAGGACTGGGTCGCCGTACGTGCACTGGTCCCACGGCGCGCACACCAGAACCTGATGGACGAACTCTCCGAACTCGGGGCGCGCGCGATCCTTGCGTCAGACATCCGCTCCTGCCGGTTCTGAGGTGGTCCGGTCGCTCGGGACGTCCAGCATCGTGGTGGGCGGGCCGACGCCGGTCACCCGTCCGCCGTCGAGGACGACCACCTGGTCGACCCGGTGGAGGGTGTCGAGCCGGTGCGCGATCACGATGACCGTCCGCCCCGACATCAGCGACGCCAGCGCCTGCTGGATTCGGGACTCGGTCGTCGGATCCACCGACGCGACAGCCTCGTCGAGTACGACCACGGGCGAGTCCTTGAGCAGGGCGCGGGCGATACACAGCCGTTGGCGCTGACCTCCGGAGAGGTCGGTGCCGCCATCGGCGAGCACTGTGTCGAGACCATCGGGCAGAGCGGCCACCACATCGGCGCAGGCCGCTGCCTCGAGCGCCCGCCAGATCTCGGCGTCGGTCGCGTCGGGCTGCCCGATCCGCATGTTGAATGCAACCGTGTCGCCGAAAAGGTAGCTGTCCTGGTACACCGTGGTCACCAGCCGCATCACCGACTCGGTGCCGAGTTCGCGTACATCGACGCCGTCGATGCGAACCGCGCCATCGGTGACGTCCCACAGCCTTCCGACGAGGTTGGCCACCGTGGTCTTACCTGCTCCCGAGGAGCCGACCAATGCGGTGATCGTCCCGGCCGGTGCGGTGAAAGAGACGTCGTGGAGGACGAGGTGGTCGTGGGGACGGATGCTGTCGGGGACATTCCGGTACGCGAAGTCGACGGCGTCGAACTGCACGGTCGGCGGAATCGTCTGGACCGACCGGGGTTCGAGTGGCTCCGGCAGGATCGGCTCGTCCCAGATCTCACCGATCTTCGCGGCGATCTCCTGTTGGTTGCGACGGTAACCCGCGAGTTCGTTGAGTTGCTGGATCGGTTGGTACATCACCAGACTCAGCATCAGGAAGATGAGCAGCACCGAGGCACTGACCCCACCGCCGGTGTACAGCGCCGCGCCGACGACGATCGTGAGGACCAGCCCGAGCTCGACTGCGACCGACCCGATCGCGGTGGACGGTAGGGCGCGCACCGACATGGACACGCTCGCCGACCGCAGCGATTCGACCGCGGCACGGTACCTCGTCGTCAGCTCCGACTCCGGGGCGGAACGGATGACCGCCGCGCCGCGGGCTTGTTCGAGCAGGGCGGCCCCGGCCGCCGACCGCGCTTGGTGGACGTCGGCGAACGCTCGGTGGTAGACACCATCGCTGACCGCGGTCGCAACGAGGAAGATCGGCAATCCCGCAAGGGCGCAGAGTGCCAGCCGCCAGTCGATGACCATGAGAGCGGCACCGAGATAGACCGGCTGGAGTACCGCCGAGGTGAGCATCTGCGGGACGTTCTGGAAGTCGATCATCGTGGTGTCGGAGGTGATGACCGATGCGGTGCGGCTCGGCTCGGCTCGATCGAAATAGCCCAGTGGTACCCGTCTGAGTCGCTCGATGAGCGAGAGCTGGAGGTCGGCCTTGCCGCGCGCTGCGATGGTGAAGACGGTCCGGTTCGCCCAATGTGCGGCCAGGAGTCGCGCCAGGATGCCGAACACGACGAGTCCACATGTGGCCCACACCTGGCCGATGGTGACCGGGTCGCCACCGGACGCGGCGTCGATCGCGTTGTCGAGCAGCAGATACACCGCGAGGATCGGGACACCGCGAACCAGGCCCTCCAGCAGCAGGCGGGGCAGGCCCCGGCGGAGGAGATCCGCTCGGCCGCGACCGAGAAGGACCTGCCACTGCCGGAGGAATCCCATACCGCCGATCCTCGGACGGACCATCGACAGAGCGGCCCGGTCCCATTCGTCGAGCGCCGCGTCGTCGCGGCGAGGCGGCGGTTCCGGTGCATCTGCGGCGGTCGCATCGGTCGCGGCATCGAGCTGCCAACCGGCGGCGTTCTCGTAGTCACGCCACAGATCTCGGTATCGGTCGTCGGCCAGCAGCTCGTGGTGCGCGCCCCGTGCGGCCACACCACCGTCGGCGATCAGCACGATCTCGTCGGCATCTCGGATGGTCGCGAGGCGATGGGCGATGGCGATGGTGGTTCGACCCGCAGTGAGCTCCCGGATGGCCTTCAGCGTCGCAGCCTCGGTCCTGGCGTCGAGGGCTGCGGTGGCCTCGTCGAGAACGATCACTTCGGCGTCCTTGAGCAGAGCCCGAGCGATCGAGACCCGCTGGCGCTGACCGCCGGACAAGCCACCGTCGCCGGAGCTCAGCACAGTGCGCCAGCCGTCGGGCAAGGTGGTCGCCAGGTCGGTCAGCTCGGCGGCGTCGGCAACTGCGAGCACCTCCTCGTCGGTCGCATCCGGTCGAGCGATCCGGATGTTGTCCATCAGGGACGCGGCGAAGAGATACTCATCCTGCTGTACGAAGGCGACGAGTGTGACGAGATCCTCCGTGGTGAGGCTGCGGACGTCGACGCCACCGATCGTGATCCGGCCCGCGTCGGGGTCGGCGAAGCGGGCGAGCAATCTCCCCATCGTCGACTTCCCCACACCGGTGGCACCTACCACCGCGACGGTCGAACCCGCCCTGACGACGAGGTCCAGGTCATCGAACACGACTTCGTCGCCGTAGGCGAAACGTACCCGCTCGAAACGGATCTCGACCGGACCACTCGAATCCGGTCGTCGGGGCGAGGTCGGTTCGGCGAGGTCGGGCTGGACGAGCAACTCGCCGACTGCGGCGCCGGCGAACTGCAGCCGGGTGATGATGGTGGCCAGGACCCCGACGAGCCCCATGAGAGGGCTCAGGTAGGCCAAACCCAGCACCAGGAAGAGCGCGAGCACGCCGAGATCGATTCCACCCGAGACGAATCGACTACCCGCCACCGGGATGAGCAATGCCACGGCGAGTCCGGCCAGCGCACTCATCGCCGACACCACCCAGACCAACGGGCCCCGGGCCAGCCGCTGCTGTGCATCGAACGAGTCCACGATGTCCCGCTTGGCCTGGTGGTACCCGGCATCCGGGCGGAGATATCCACGGATCACCTTGATTCCCTGCAGAAATCCCATCACTGAGTTGTTCATCCGCGCGATGATCCCCAGGAACTCGACGTTCGACTTCTGTGCGCGACTCATGCCATATCCGCTGACGACCACCACGATGACCAGCGCAGCGAGGGCCACAAGCGCGAGCCGCCAGTCGACGAAGAACAACAGGGCGGTGGTGGTGATCGGAACGGCGATGGCTGCGGCCAGGTCGGGAATACCGTGTGCCAGCGCCTCTTCGAGCTGTTCGACATCGTCGCCCAGGGTCTTCTTCAGTTCGCCGACCGGGCGTCGCCGGACCGCATCGAGCGGCATGCGGCGCAGTCTCGCGACGAGTTCGAGACGCAGATCTGCCAGGACGCGGTAGGCGGTGACGTGCGCGAGGTGACTGCTCGCTGCCGACAGAACGGATCGTCCGACGAGTGCGGCGCCGACGGCCGCGGCGATGGTCCAGACGCGTGTGGAGTCCGCCGCTCCGTCGAAGAGGGTCACGGTGATCGCGTACACGGCGACGTAGGGCGCCAGGGCGAGCGCGCCCGCGATGACCGCCAGCACGGCCGATGAGCCGAAGGCAAGCGTGTGACGACGAATGATCGACGAGAGGGTTGTCGGTGCTGTCTGCGGCATGAAGGCAACCCTAAGTTCAGGCGACTCAAAAATCAACGCTGCGTGTAATAAACGGTCGGCGTAAGTTCTAACCGATGACCGAGACAAGCTCCGGGCCCGGGCTGCGTAAACGCGGACGGCCGCCCAAGCACTCCGGACGGCCCCCGCTCACCAAGGATGCGATCGGGCGGGCCGCGTTGGAACTCGCCGGCGTCGAGGGGTTCCCGGCGCTCACGATGCGCCGACTCGCTGCAGAGCTGGGCGTCACCGTGCGTGCCCTGTACAACGTCATCGATGACCGGCAGGAGGCGGTGGACCTCGCCGCGCAAGAGCTCGTCGACCGATTGCCACGTCAGGATCTGGACCCTGCTCGCTGGCGCGACTCGATCCGACAGTGGTATCGGGCGGCGCGCGCCGCCTATCGACCTCTCGCCCGCGCGCTGTTGATCTCGCTCGACGAGACGCCCACGCCGGGCATGGTTCCGGTCCAGCGGATCATGGACAGCGAGGCCACCATCCGATTCCTCACAGACATCGGCCTGGACTCGTACGCGGCCAATGAGGTGCGTGGGCACCTGCTCCTCGATGTCTTCGCCTTCAGTCTTCTCATCGACTACCGGGTCGATCGGACCCCAGAAGAATTCCGCACCGAACTGGCGCGGCCGGTACCCCGGTCATGGCTCGACGCGAACCCGGCTCTACACGCGCCGCTGCTGCGTGCGCTCACCGACGAGCAGCTCCCGCAATCCGACGACCTGTTCGAATCGATGGCGACCCGGACGATTCGCTACATCGAGTCGTTGCTCAGCGACCGACCAGCAGCACCGTCTGCGCCGATCGACCGATGAAGCCCGAGGTGTCGTAGAGGTCGGCGAAGGTGGCGCCGAAGCCCTCGCGCCCGACGGCCATGTCGGCGTCGATGCCCAACCACGGACCTTCCGGCGTCGAGGTCAGATGCACCGTGGTGTCGGTGTTCATCCACGTCCACTCGTCCGGCCGCAGACGGGTGCCCATCCCGTTTGCGACGTCCAGCACGGTGAATTGCGACTCCAGGTCGGAGGTCTCCTCACCGTCGACGAGGGGGATCGTCGGCCGTAACCACACCGCGGGTGTGTCGCCGTTGCGTCCGGGTACCGTCACCGACTCGACGGTCCCGATGAAACCGACCGTGCCCCAGGCGACCCCGTTCTCGGAGTCGGTGGGGAACCCGATGATCGACTCGCGTTCGCCGGGGAGGGGGCCGAGTGGTGCGCGAGGTCCGCGGGCGATGGCCGACGAGTCGCCGGTCTTGAGACGCCAGCCGACCGAGCGGGCGGCCGTCCGGTAGGTCCCGTCCTCGCGGCGGACGTCCAGGTTCGCCTCGACCATGGCGATCTGGCGGCCGGGTCGCACGACGCGACTGCGTACCCGGTTGATGCCGAGCCCGATCGGACCGAGTATCTCGGTGGTGACCCGCGTGAAGTGGTGTGCGGGATCGGGATCCGCGCGCAGGAGGGCACGCATGAGAAGGCCTGCCGGCGGGCCGCCGTGCTGCATGGTCGATGCCCACACGCTGACCGTGGCACCGGTCGGCTGAAAGTACTCGACGGACTCGGAGCCGCTGTCGTGATCGTCGTCGGTTGTCGGCCGCGAGGTGGGCAGGAAGTAAGCCGTCTCCATACTGCGCACTCTATGCGGATCAGCATAGTCCGCGGACACAGGGGCATCGGCAGTCGTGTGCATCGATAAGGTGAATTGATCTGCATCCTGTGTGTTCGAGATGCAGAGATGATTCACCATGGTCGAGAATAGTTGCTATCGAGAAGAACTCATGTCGCCCCTCGCTCCTGCCCCGGATGTTCGGCGACCGATGTGAGGAGGATCGACGTGCACGGATTCCGACCCGTCCTGGTCTCCGCCGCGCTGGGATGCAGTCTGCTGCTCGGCTCGGTTGCAACCACCGACGCATCGGCGATGACGGTCACCGCGGCCCCGGTGCTGTCACCCGAGACGATCGCGACGATTGCCGAACTGAACGCGCAGGGGGCGTTCCGCGCGGCAGAGCCGGACGACGGCCTGGGACCCGACTGGTTGTCGACGACGTTCCCGCACGCGTCCGACGACACCGTCGTGGTGGTCACCCCGGGGACGTCGGACGGCTCACTCTATCCGCGTATCAAGGGGATTCGCTTCGGCCGCGAGACCCTCATCATCGACTACCCTGAATCCCTCGGTCCCCTCATCGGCGGCAGATCGGGTGCCATCCTGCCGATCTTCGCTCCCACGTACGACAGGTCGAAGGCGATCGCCATCGCGCGTAACCGTGCGGTGATGCGGGCGTTCGCACACCAACAGGCGGGGGCGCCGGGGATCGTCTACACCGGGTTCTCGCAAGGCGCCGACTCGTTGGGCGATGCAGCCGAGGCAGCAGTCGCCGACGGAGAGATCGACATCGTGAACTCGATGATCCTGTTGATCTCGGATCCGCGCGGTCCGTGGGGCCTGAAGGCGTGGGCGGCCGACCGCCCTCCGGTGGGGACGTTGTTCGACCGGCTCGGCGCGCGATCGAACGGAGCTCGGGATCCCGCGGCCACCGGGCCGACGCTGCCGGTGACGTCGGTGATCGTGGTCGGTGATCCGGTCGCCAACTTCCAGTGGGCCTGGGACCGGCCGCTCACCTCGCTGCTGGTCGACGCGGCCGGGTTCGTCGCGATCCACACCGGTCTCGGCCCGGAGAACTACGGCAACCTGATCGACTACACACGTCCACCGACAACTCTGTACAGCCGGGATGGCAACACGACCTACGTGGTCTACCAGCCCGAGCATCACCCGTTGACCCTGCTGTCGATGATGGCGCACAGGACGCTCGGGGTGGTCCAGAGCGAAGCGGAGTTGGCCAGACTCGACCGGATCAACGACGACTTCTATCCGCTCCGGATGCCGGGTGTCGACAACGCCGCGGTCGGCGTGACCTCGACGCCACCCACGGGGCGGTCGACCGGACCGACGCCGACCGCGACCGATGCCGTGCGACCGACTGCGGACCCGTCGACCTCGCCGGCGCCGGCCTCCGGCGGACCTCCCACGGCCGGTCCGGACGCGGTCACGCCGGAATCGTCCGCGCCAGAGTCGACGACGCCTCCGGTCGGCGAGGGGGACGCGTCGGAGCCGGCCCACGACGGATCCGAGTCGACCGACGGATCCGAGTCGACCGGACCCGACGGTGGTGACGGCGGTGCCGCGCCGACGACGGACACCCCGGAGGTGCCGTCAGCCGAATCAGGAGCCGCCGGCGGCCACTCGGCGTCACCCGGTTCCACCGACGGTGGTGGCAACGACCCGGGGACCGGTGGCGAATCGGCGGGGGCGTCGAGCGGCGATGGCACGGACACATCGTCGAGCGCGACCGGAGCGAACGGCAGGGCGTCGGATCCGGGGACGTCCGGGCCGACCGCCGGCGACCGCGGGTCGTCCGAGTCCGCGAACTCGTCGGGATCCGGTGGCTCGGGGGAGTCCGACTGACCTGTCAGGCGGTGTGGGCGGTATCGGGTGGCCCTGGATACGGAGGAACGGTTCCGCCGAACTCCGGGCAGCGGTCCTTGTGCTCGCACCAGGAGCAGAGGCGCGACCGCTTGGGCCGGAAGTCACCCGAGGCGACTGCGGCACGGATCGCGGTCCAGATCGCCTTGAGGGTGCGGGCGAAGCGTTCCAGTTCGTCTCGATCGGGCTCGTAGACGAGCTGTTGGCCATCGGACAGATACATCAGCTGCAGCCTCCGCGGGACCACGCCGCGGGTTCGGAGGATGGCCAGCGCGTAGAACTTCATCTGGAACAGGGCCTTGGACTCGAAGGCCTCACCGGGTGCCCGCCCGGTCTTGTAGTCGACCACACGGATCTCCCCGGTCGGTGCGACGTCGACACGGTCGATGAAGCCGCGCATCAGGACGTCGTCGGTGTCGATCTCGACGTGCAGTTCCCTGGCCTCGGCGTCGAACGCGGTCGGGTTCTCCATCGTGTAGTACGTCGCGATGAGCTTGTGGGCGTCGGCGAGGAACGCATCGGTGCGGTCCTCGCCGATCACCTCGAGGAGCTGCGGATCGGCCTCACACAGCGCGGCCCACGCGCCCTCGACGAGGAGATCGGCAGACTCCCGCGTCCGCAACTGCGCAGGCAGGTCGAACAGGTTCTCCAACGCGGCGTGCACGACGGTGCCGCGGGTCTGTGCGGTGGTCGGTGTCTCCGGGAAACGATCGATGGCGCGATAGCGGTAGAGCAGGGGGCACTGCTTGAAGTCCGCGGCCCGCGACGGCGACAGCGCCAGCGGGCGTCGGACCAGGCCACGGGAGTCTGCCCCGGCGTCGATCGTCGTGCTCACACCTGGCACCCTAGGACCCGACACCGACACCGCGTGCGATCGACACGTCCGCGTGCGTCGCTCCGCACCACCGTCCCGACGGCCGGGTGCAGCAGCCGACCGCGACAGGGTGTCGCCGACAGACGGTCCGGTGCGTACCACCGAGAAACGAGCAGGAGTTCGATGCCGACCACGGGTCCCTTCGCCGTCGGCGACCGGGTTCAACTGACCGACGCCAAGGGACGGAAGTTCACCGTCCTGCTGGAAGAGGGCAAGCAGTTCCACACCCACCGTGGCGCGATCGCCCACGACGACCTGATCGGTGCCCCCGAGGGTGGCCTGGTGTCGGCGACCAGCGGCACCCAGTACCTCGCGCTCCGGCCCCTCCTCGTCGACTACGTGCTCTCGATGCCGCGCGGCGCCCAGGTCATCTACCCCAAGGACGCCGCGCAGATCGTGGTCGAGGGCGACATCTTCCCGGGTGCCCGGGTGCTCGAGGCCGGTGCCGGCTCCGGCGCGCTGACCTGTTCGCTGCTCCGTGCGGTCGGTCCGGAAGGGTCGGTGGTCTCGTATGAGGTCCGCGACGATCACGCCGAGCACGCTGTGCGGAATGTGGAGACCTTCTTCGGCGGGCGTCCCGACAACTGGGACATCGTGATCGGCGACCTGGCCACGCACGACCCGGCCCAGCAGTTCGATCGCATCGTCCTCGATATGTTGGCGCCCTGGGAGCCCCTGGACGTGGTCTCGGCGACGTTGCAACCAGGGGGAGTGCTGGTGGTGTACGTGGCAACCGTCACCCAGTTGTCCCGGATCGTGGAGGCACTCCGTGCGCAGGAGTGCTGGACCGAGCCGCGTGCATGGGAATCCCTGGTCAGGGAGTGGAGCGCGGTGGGGTTGGCGGTTCGGCCCGAACACAACATGCGAGGCCACACGGCGTTTCTGGTCACCGCGCGTCGACTCGCGGACGGGACCACGACCCTGCGCCCGCAGCGTCGGCCCACCAAGGGCTGACCACAGTACGCCGTCGACGATCGAACATCGCGAATACGTTGCGAAGACGTCGATTTAACACGCCCACAACACCGAGTGCAGCGCGGTGCGGGGCGATTTCGGCGTCGCCCCGGTAGCGTGGAGACACAGTGCAGACACCTGGTAGGTGTCCGCCGGGGAGAGGAGTCAGCAATGACCGAATCCGAACGCGATGACATCGCAGGTGGCCAGTCGCCCGAACCCAACGGTGACCGCCGAGATCGTCCCGGGGCGAGCAATGGTCCGGACGACACGTTCACGCCCGCGTACTCCGCGCCCCGTGCCCGGCCGCAGGCCGACCGTCCGTCCTTCGGCCGAGCGACCTCGGAGCCGACGGACCTGCAGGAACGCGTCGACAACCTGACCGCCCGCAACGCCAAGCTGCTCGAGACCCTGAAAGAGGCCCGCCAGCAGTTGGTGGCACTCCGGGAGGAGGTCGACCGTCTCGGCCAGCCGCCGAGCGGGTACGGCGTCCTGCTCGAGATCTACCCCGACAGCACGGTCGACGTGTTCACCTCGGGACGCAAGATGCGCCTGACGTGCTCGCCGAACATCGACGTGGATGCCCTGCGCAAGGGGCAGACGCTGCGCCTCAACGAGGCTCTGACCATCGTCGAGGCCGGCGAGTACGACTCGGTCGGCGAGATCAGCACCTTGCGCGAGGTCCTCGGCGACGGCCGCCGCGCACTCGTGGTCGGCCACGCCGACGAGGAGCGCGTGGTCTGGTTGGCCGAGCCGTTGGTCGGCGAGGTCGAAGGGGAGGACGGCAAGAAGCGTTCGCTGCGCCCGGGGGACTCCCTGCTCATCGACACCAAGGCCGGTTTCGCCTTCGAGCGGGTGCCCAAGGCCGAGGTCGAGGACCTGGTCCTCGAGGAGGTCCCGGACGTCGGGTACGAGGACATCGGTGGTCTGGGCAGGCAGATCGAGCAGATTCGCGACGCGGTCGAGTTGCCGTTCCTGCACAAGGACTTGTTCCGGGACTACTCGCTACGTCCGCCCAAGGGTGTCCTGCTCTACGGGCCTCCCGGTTGCGGCAAGACGCTGATCGCGAAGGCGGTCGCGAACTCGCTGGCCAAGAAGATCGCCACCTCGCGCGGCGACGATGCGAAGGAGGCCAAGTCCTACTTCCTGAACATCAAGGGCCCGGAGCTGCTCAACAAGTTCGTCGGTGAGACGGAGCGGCACATCCGGCTCATCTTCCAGCGTGCACGCGAGAAGGCGTCCGAGGGCACCCCGGTGATCGTGTTCTTCGACGAGATGGACTCGATCTTCCGGACCCGCGGCTCGGGTGTGTCCTCCGATGTCGAGACGACGGTCGTCCCGCAGCTGTTGAGCGAGATCGACGGTGTCGAGGGACTCGAGAACGTCATCGTGATCGGTGCATCCAACCGCGAGGACATGATCGACCCGGCCATCCTGCGGCCTGGTCGTCTCGACGTGAAGATCAAGATCGAGCGGCCCGATGCAGAGTCCGCGATCGACATCTTCTCCAAGTACCTCGTGGAGCAACTGCCCGTGCATGCGGACGATCTCAACGAGTTCGGCGGCGACCGCACGGCCTGCATCAAGGCGATGATCGAGAAGGTCGTCGAGCGGATGTACGCCGAGAGCGACGAGAACCGGTTCCTGGAGGTCACCTACGCCAACGGCGACAAGGAGATTATGTACTTCAAGGACTTCAACTCGGGCGCGATGATCCAGAACGTCGTCGACCGCGCCAAGAAGTACGCGATCAAGTCGCAACTGGACACGGACCAGCCCGGACTACGGGTGCAGCATCTCTTCGATTCGATCCTCGACGAGTTCGCGGAGAACGAGGACCTGCCCAACACCACCAATCCCGATGACTGGGCCCGGATCTCGGGCAAGAAGGGTGAGCGGATCGTCTACATCCGCACACTGGTCACGGGTAAGAGTTCGGGCGCGAGCCGTGCGATCGACACCGAGACCAACACGGGGCAGTACCTGTAGTCCGACCAGCCGACACACCACCCGGGGACGGTCGCCGAGGCATTAGAGTCATCCCTGATGAACAGGCCTGCGACCGCCCCCTGGCGGGTGACCGTGGACGGCGCGACCCACCAACTCGGTGCGACGCCCCGCGTCACCATCGGGCGGACACCCGAGAACGACATCGTCGTCAACCATCCGTTGGTGTCTCGGCGCCATCTCGCCATCGAGTGGCGGGGGAGCGGGTGGGTGCTGGCAGATGTCGGTAGCACCAACGGCTTCTTCGTGGGCGGGCAACGCCTGCACGAACTCCCGCTGACCGACGCGATCGAGGTCCGCCTCGGCGACGCGGCGACCGGTCCGGTCGTCGGATTCGCCGCCGATCAGCATCACCTCGGTGGGCCGCTCGCACAGGGGCACGCTCACCCGACCCCGTTCGTGGCTCATCCACCCTCCGGTGGCGTCCCGCCCTGGCCCGCACCCGGTCCGGTGCAGACACCGTACAGAGCTCCGTCGTCTCGCCCCATGCCACCGGTTCCGCCCGGCGCGGTGGTCCCACCGGGCCCGCACCAGCCGGCACCGGTTCTCGCGCAGGTGCCGAGGGAACTGCGCAACGCCCCCCATCTCCAGGCGTTACAGCAGAACGTGTCGTCGGTCATCCAGTTCGCGGGTGCCCCACCGGGAGCCGGTCGCGAGGGGATCGCGTTGTCGGGTGCGCAGACCATCGGCCGCACGCCCGACAACGACATCGTCGTCAGCGACGTCCTCGCCTCCCGTCATCACGCCCGGGTGTCGGCGCGTCCGGACGGTCTGTTGATCGAGGACCTGGGCAGCGTCAACGGCACCTTCGTCAACGGTCGGCGTATCTCGGGACAGCTCCTCACCGAGAACGACGTCGTGACCATCGGTAACAGCGATTTCGTGGTCTCCGGTGGCCTCCTGATGCGTGGGCAGGCCCAGGCTGCAGTCGCCGACGGCGTCCACGTCCATGCGGTCGGTCTGGTCGTCGACGGCGGCAAACGGTTGCTCGACGACGTCGAGTTCAGTGCCCGGCCGGGCACGCTGACCGCGGTCATCGGACCATCGGGTGCGGGCAAGTCGACGGTGTCGAAGATCGTGGCCGGCCTGAACACACCATCGAGCGGGCAGGTCACATTCGAGGGCCGCAACGTGCACGCGGAGTACGACGCCCTCCGCACCCGCATCGGTATGGTGCCGCAGCGAGATGTGTTGCATCACAAGCTGACCCTGCGCCAGGCACTTCGCTATGCCGCCGAGCTCCGTCTGCCGCCGGACCTCAGCCGAGACGACCGCGACTCGGTGATCGCCGGGGTCCTGGAGGAACTGCAGCTGCTCGAGCACCTCGACACCCGGGTCGACAAGTTGTCGGGCGGTCAACAGAAGCGCGCGTCGGTCGCGATGGAGTTGCTGACCGGTCCGTCACTGCTGATCCTGGACGAGCCGACGTCGGGTCTCGATCCCGCGCTCGATCGCCAGGTGATGGCCACTCTGCGGCGTCTCGCCGACGCCGGTCGGGTCGTCCTGGTGGTCACGCACTCACTGACCTATCTCTCGATGTGCGATCAGGTCCTGTTGCTGGCCCCCGGGGGCAAGACCGCCTACTGCGGACCACCGGCAACGGTCGGCGCCGAGATGGGCACCACCGACTGGGCGGAGATCTTCGCCTACGTCGCAGACCAGCCCGACGCAGCTCACGCCGCGTACCTGAGTCGGCACCGACACACCGGTGCGCCGCCACCCGCGATCCCGCCGGCCGGACCGTCACCGACCGTCTCGCAGACCAGCGGCCTGCGGCAGTGCAGCACCATCGCGCGCCGACAGGTCCGGCTGATCTTCGCCGATGTCGGCTACCTGGTCTTCTTGATCCTGATGCCGATCGTCCTGGGCCTGCTCACGCTGGTCATCCCGGGTTCGGCCGGATTCGGGGTCAACACGGTCCAGGAGAGTGCCGGCGAAGCGCTGCAGATCCTGGTGATCCTCGTGGTCGGGGCGACCTTCATGGGGGCGGCCCTCACCGTCCGAGATCTGGTCGGCGAGCGCGACATCTACGAACGTGAACGGGCGGTCGGGTTGCGACCCGGGGCGTATCTCTGGGCGAAGGTCGTCGTCTACTTCGTCGCCGCGGTCATCCAGACCGCGGTGATGGTCGCGATCACTTTTGCCGGGCGAGGCCTGCCGGAGCAGGGCGTGCTGCTCCCGGCGCCCGTGGAGCTGTTCATCGCGGTCGCCGTGCTCGCATGCGTGAGTGCGCTGGTCGGGCTGGCGATCTCGTCGGTGGTCAAGTCGAACGAGCAGACCATGCCGCCGCTGGTGATCATCGTGATCTCACAATTGGTGTTCTGCGGCGGCCTCTTCCGCCTCTCCACCCCGGGCCTCGAACAACTCTCCTGGATCTTCCCGTCCTACTGGGGCTACACGGCGTCGGCGGCCGCGGTCGATCTCAACCGCATCGCGCCGTTGGCACCGCAGACCCGCGACGCGACTCTGTGGGCGCCGGAACCGGAGAACCTGGGCCTGGCCTTCGGGGTGCTCGTCCTCATGGCGATGATCTTGGCGGGGGTCACCTATTCGCGGTTGCGGCTGCGTCGTCGCTGACGCTCGCCGGGGCGGTATGGCCCCGAGTCGGCACGATGTACGAGTTCGTAGAGCGCCTCAGCCTGCGTGGGGATCCTGTTGCATCGCCCCGATCGTGTTACCGCTCGGATCCGTGAAGAAGATCAGGTGTCCGACCCCGGCAATCGTGTGCCGTGGCAGCACGATCTGGCCGCCCGCTCGGAGCGCACTTTCCGCGACCGCGTCCACGTCGGAGACCGAGAACGTCGCCTCCGTTCCGTCGACGACTCGCCCGGCGAGCGGGCGTGACTGCTGCAGTGCTCCGTTCACCGGTCCGCCGGTGTCGATCTTGTAGAAGCCGGGCGGTCCCCAGGCAGAGAACTCCCAGTCGAAAACGGACTGGTAGAACGTCTTGCTCGCCGCCACATCTGCGGCGTTGATGGCGAAATGCATCAGGTGATTGTGATTTGTCGTCATGGGTCCATGTTGTTCCCGACCTCGAGTGGCACGCAATCTGTATTCTGACAATTTATGTCGCAGATACGACATACCCGGCGAGCCGCTCGTCCGGGCGTATGCCGTCACGCACCCGCCGGGGCGAGCGCACATCGCCATCGAACCGGGGTGGTCCCAACTCCTCTCCGCGACAGCCGGTGTGATCACGGTTCGGGGGCCGGCCGAGGGTTGGACGGTTCCGGCGGACCGGGCCGCATGGATCCCCGCGGACAGCGACGTCGTCATCGAGAACACGCGGTCGGTGTCCGTGCGCGTGCTCTACTTCCACCGCACGGTCGCGACCCCACCCACACTCGACAACGGGGTCCGTGTGATCGCGTTGTCGTCCTTCGGTCGTGAACTTCGCGACCACATCGTCGCCCGAGCGCCCCTGCATCACGGTGACGCCGTGTCGGAGGCCTTGACCACGCTTGTCGTCGACCAGATCGTGGAAGCCCGCGATGCGAGTCTCGGACTGCCGCTGCTGACTTCGGCGATCGGTGTCGCCTTCGCCGCTGCCGTGGCCGAGAACCCGGCCGCTCCGGTGACCGAGATCGCCCGCGCCCTGGCGGTCTCGGTCCGGACGCTGGAACGTGCGGTGCTCACCGAGACCGGACTGGGTGCCGGGGCCTGGCGTCGACGCGCCCGAATCCTGACGTCCATCGATGCCCTCGTGGCGACGCGTTCGGTGACCGAAGCCGCCGTTGCAAGTGGGTATTCGACGCCATCGGCCTATGTTGCTGCATTCTCTGGTGAACTCGGATCGACTCCCCGACGGCACCTGCTGTCGGACCGGTGACCGCACCCCGCCGATTGTCGGTTGCCGCCCGCGACGGGATTATCCGTCGGCGTCGTCGGCGCTCCCCGACGGATAGCGGACCAGGCCGAGCTCGGCGTCGTCGGTGAGCTGCGGGTGCCGTGGCAGCACCCTCGCGGTGTACCCGAGTCGACCGGACCGATCCGGAGTGACCTCGGTATCGAACAGCGTCCGTCCCGACGGGTCGCCCTCCGGCAGGGGCGCCATCTCGACGATCGTCGGTTCGACGAGACTTCCCTCGTCGTCCACCGGACCGATGAGTGCCTGCACCTTCACCCGCGACGGGGCGAGGCCGGCCAGCGCGACGTGCGCCGTCAGCCGGACGCCGGCCCCCATGACACCGGGACTCGCGGCATCGGCTGCGGAGGAGTCGCCGTCACCGGCACCACCCATGGAGTCGTCCACGCCCGCGATCGCGACCGCAGACCAGGCGGTCGTCGCGGCGGTGCGATATCGGGCGAGGTCGCGCGCCGCGGCGTAGGAGTCTGCGGTGATCGCCGCGGCCGACTCCGCCGCCGGCGTGTACAGCGCTGCCGTGTAGTCGCGCACCATCCGGGACGCGGACACCTGCGGTCCCAGATGGTCGAGCGTGTGCCGCACCATGTCGGCCCAGTGGTCGGCGGTGTTCGCACCCGCTGCGCCGACCGGATCGTAGAAGCCGGGGATGACCGTCCGTTCCAGCAGCGTGTAGAGCGCCTCGGCCTCGAGGTCGTCGCGTCGATGCTCGTCCGCGCCCTCGGCCGACGGTATGGCCCAACCGTTGTCGCCGTCGGCCATCTCGTCCCACCAGCCGTCGAGAATGCTGAGGTTCAGTCCGCCGTTGAGTGCGGACTTCATCCCCGACGTGCCGCACGCCTCCAGCGGACGCACCGGATTGTTCAGCCACACATCGCATCCGGCGTAGATGGCCCGTGCCATGGAGATGTCGTAGTCGGGAAGGAAGACGATCCGGTGCCGGATGGCCGGATCGTCGGCGAATCGCACCATCTGCTGGATCAACGACTTGCCGCCGTCGTCGGCCGGGTGGGCCTTGCCGGCGATCACCAACTGGATGGGCCGGTCGGCGTCGGTCAGCAGCCGGCGCAGGCGGTCCTGATCGCGCAACATCAGGGTCAGTCGCTTGTAGGTCGCTGCCCGACGGGCGAACCCGATGGTGAGCACATCCGGATGGAAGACCTCGGCGGTCCACGTGAGCTCGGCGTCGGTGAACCCACGATCCAGTCCGCTGCGTCGGGTCCGGCGCCGGACCTCGGTCACCAGGGCGCCGCGCAACTCGGTACGGATACGACGGATCTCGCCGGCCGACAATCCCGCTGCGCCCGTCGACGGCCCGGACTCGGTGTCGGCCCGGTCGGCGGTCCGGGTGGCGGTGTCGGATGGGTCGCCGTTGGGTGAGTCGCCGTTGGGTGAGTCGCCGTCGGATGGGTCACCGAGACGGTCCAGCCACGCTCGCGCCGTCCAGGTCGGTGCGTGCACGCCGTTGGTCACGGAACCGATCGGCACCTCGGGCGCGTCGAAACCCGGCCAGAGGTCGGTGAACATCTCCCGGCTGACCTCGCCGTGCAACCGCGAGACGCCGTTGCTGCGCTGGGCGAGCCGAAAACCCATGTGCGCCATGTTGAACACCGCCGGGTCCGGCTCATCGCCCAGGGCCAGGACGATCGATGGGTCCACACCGGGCAGCACTGCAGAACTCCCGTGGGAGTCGATGCGCAGATGATCTCGGACGAGGTCGAGGGGGAAGCGGTCGATACCGGCCGGAACCGGGGTGTGGGTGGTGAAGACGGTGGACGCCCGGACCACGGCCTCCGCGGAGCCGATGTCGAGGCCGGCGGGCCCGTCGACGAGCTCTCGGATGCGCTCCACACCGAGGAAGCCGGCATGGCCCTCGTTCATGTGGAACACGGTCGGGTCCGGCAGCGCCCGGATGCGGGTGAACTCTCGGATCGCGCGCACGCCGCCGACGCCCAGGAGCAACTCCTGCTTGATCCGCTTGTCCTGGTCACCGCCGTAGAGACGGTCGGTGACCGACCGCAGTTGCTCGTCGTTGACGGGGAGATCGGAGTCCAGGAGCAGCAAGGGGATCCGGCCCACCGTGGCCACCCACACGTGGGCCCGCAGGTCGCGATCGTCCGGCATCGGGATGGTGATCACGACGGGCTCGTCACCGTCGGTGAGGCGGGTCAGGGGGAGTGCGGTGGCGTTGTTGACCGGGTAGCGCTCCACCTGCCACCCGTCGGCGGTGAGGCTCTGCCGGAAGTACCCCGACCGGTAGAACAGTCCGACGCCGATCAACGGGACACCTAGATCCGACGCGGCCTTCAGGTGGTCGCCGGCGAGGATGCCGAGACCGCCGGAGTAGATGGCTAGCACCTCGGAGATGCCGAACTCCATCGAGAAGTACGCGATGCGCGGAGTCGTCGGACGACCATCGGCGAACCGATCGAACCACCTCGGCTGGGTCAGGTACTTCTCTAGGTCGGCTCGGACCTCGGCGAGTTCATCGCGGAAACCCTGGTCAGCGGCCAGTTCGGCCCATCGGGCGCCGTCGACTTCGGCCAGCAGGTGCAGCGGATCCGGGTCGCGTGCCCAGCGCTCGGGATCCACCCGGGCGAACAGGTCCTGGGTCGGCGCGTGCCAGGCCCACCGCAGATTGTGGGCGAGGGCGTCGAGGGCGGCGAGGGAGTCGGGCAGGGGGACGCGAACGGTGAACCGGCGGAACGCTTTCACGCGCCGAACGCTACCCATGCCGAGGCCGTCGCGCGATCCCTGCACGGCAGTTCACCCGGCGGACCGCTTCCGGCCCGGCTGCATCTACCCTCGTAGCATGCAGCGAATCATCGGCACCGAGGTCGAGTACGGCATCTCCGCTCCCGGCGACCCGACCGCGAACCCGATCATGACCTCGACCCAGGCAGTCCTCGCCTACGCGGCCGCCGCCGGCATTCCACGGGCCAAGCGCACCCGGTGGGATTACGAGGTCGAATCGCCGCTGCGGGACGCGCGCGGATTCGACCTCGGTCGTGGATCGGGCCCGGCGCCGATCATCGACGCCGACGAGATCGGTGCCGCCAACATGATCCTCACCAACGGTGCCCGCCTCTACGTCGACCACGCGCATCCGGAGTACTCGGCACCCGAGGTCACCGATCCACTCGACGCCGTGATCTGGGACAAGGCCGGAGAGCGGGTCATGGAAGCGGCCGCCCGGCACGTCGCAAGCGTCCCTGGCGCACCGAAGCTGCAGTTGTACAAGAACAACATCGACGGCAAGGGTGCCTCGTACGGCACACACGAGAACTACCTGATGAACCGCGACACCCCGTTCACCGCCATCATCGCGGGCCTCACCCCGTTCTTCGCTTCGCGTCAGGTGATCACCGGATCGGGCCGTGTCGGCATCGGACAGTCCGGTGACGATGCCGGATACCAGCTGTCGCAGCGGTCGGACTACATCGAGGTCGAGGTCGGACTCGAGACCACCCTCAAGCGCGGCATCATCAACACCCGCGACGAGCCACACGCCGATCCCGAGCGGTACCGCCGGCTGCACGTGATCATCGGCGACGCGAACCTCGCCGAGACGTCGACCTATCTCAAGGTCGGCACCACGGCGCTGGTCCTGGACCTCATCGAGGCGGGCGTCGACCTCTCCGACCTCGAGTTGGCGCGTCCGGTCCAGGCGGTGCACACCATCAGCCACGACCCCGGACTGACCGCGACCGTGGCCCTGACCAGCGGTCGGGAACTGACCGGACTGGCCCTGCAGCGTGAATACCTCGCCCGCTGCCAGAAGTTCCACGACGCCGAACACTCCGACGACGAGCGTGCAGCACACGTACTGGCCACTTGGGCCGACGTACTCGACAAGCTCGAGCGCGACCCGCTCGAGTGTGCCGACATCCTCGACTGGCCGGCCAAGCTCCGTCTGCTGGAGGGTTTCCGCCAGCGTGAGGGATTGGGGTGGTCGGCGCCGCGCCTGCACCTGATCGACCTCCAGTACTCCGACGTCCGGTTGGACAAAGGGCTGTACAACCGCCTCGTCGCGCGGGGTTCGATGCGACGCCTGGTCGACGAGAACGACGTGACCGCGGCGATCACGACGCCGCCGGACAACACCCGCGCCTACTTCCGTGGTGAGTGCCTGCGACGGTTCGGGGCCGATGTCGCGGCGGCGAGCTGGGATTCGGTGATCTTCGACCTGGGCGGCGACTCACTCGTGCGCATCCCGACCCTCGAGCCGTTGCGCGGTAGTCGGGCCCACGTCGGCGAGCTGCTCGACTCCGTCGACTCCGCCGCCGAACTCGTCGAGCAGCTCACCACCTGACCGGCCTGCCGGTGCCGGTGAGGCGGCGCGCCTCACCCCGTCGGGCTTCACCACGCCGGGGCCTGCTCGCCGGTAGGGTGTCACTACGCGATTTCGAATTCTCGACGCGGACACTGATGTCCCGTTCGGGCGGATCGGTCAAGGAGGCAGCAGATGGCGCAGGAACAGACCAAGCGCGGTGGCGGCGACGACGATGGTGACATCGGTTCGGATGGCGGTGCCGGTCAGGAACGACGCGAGAAGCTTGCCGAGGACACCGACGACCTGCTGGACGAGATCGACGACGTGCTCGAGGAGAACGCCGAGGACTTCGTGCGCGCATACGTGCAGAAGGGTGGCCAGTGAGCGGCGGATTCGACTCCCTGCCCCCGACCCCTTCGCATCGCCACTCGCCGTCCTACGGCGCCGACATCTCGTCGTTCAGCGAGTTCCTGCGCGTCCACGCGCCGGATCAGTTGCCGCAGAGTCGGGCTGACCGGTTGACCGGCTTCGCGAGCGGAGTGGACACCGGCGACATCCCACACGGGACGACGATCGTCGCCGTGTCGTACCCCGGCGGGGTGATCCTCGCGGGCGACCGACGTGCGACGGCGGGCAACCTCATCGCCAACCGGGACGTGCAGAAGGTGCACATCACCGACGAGTACTCGGCCGCCGGTATCGCCGGCACCGCCGGGATCGCGTTGGAGATGGTCCGGTTGTTCGCGGTGGAATTGGAGCACTACGAGAAGATCGAGGGCGTCTCGCTGACGCTCGACGGCAAGGTGAGTCGCCTGGCGTCCATGGTGCGCGGCAATCTCGGTGCGGCACTGCAGGGGCTGGCGGCCATCCCGCTGCTGGTCGGCTTCGACAGCGACCACGACGACCCGACCGAACGTGGCCGGATCTTCTCCTTCGACGTCGCGGGCGATCGGCACGAGGAGTTCGGCGGGTACACCTCGATCGGCTCCGGTTCGGTGTTCGCCAAGTCGTCCTTGAAGAAGCTGTACCGAGCAGACCTGGATGCGGCATCTGCTCTCGCGATCGCGGTGGAATCGCTCTACGACGCGGCCGACGACGATTCGGCGACCGGTGGCCCGGACATCGTCCGGGCGATCTACCCGACCGCGGTGACCGTCGGACCCGACGGCGCTCACGAGGTGGGTCAGGCCGCCATCGAGGAGGCCGCGCGCGCGGTGATCGAACGTCGGGCCGCGGAACACGAAAGGGGAGCGCTGTGACCTTCCCGTATTACGCCAGTGCCGAGCAGATCATGCGTGATCGCTCGGAGTTGGCGCGTAAGGGCATCGCACGTGGCCGCAGCGTCGTGGCCCTGACCTATGCCGACGGGGTGCTGTTCGTGGCCGAGAACCCCTCCAACACGCTCCGCAAGGTCAGCGAGATCTACGACCGGATCGGCTTCGCGGCGGTCGGCAAGTACAACGAGTTCGAGAGCCTGCGCAAGGCAGGCATCCAGCTCGCCGACATGCGCGGCTACAGCTACGACCGTGCCGACGTCTCGGGGTTGTCGCTGGCCAACGCGTACGCGAACTCGCTGGGCGCGGTCTTCACCGAGCAGCCCAAGCCCTACGAGGTCGAGCTGTGCGTTGCCGAGGTCTCCAAGCCGGGCAAGCCGAAACCGTCTCAGCTGTACCGGATCAGCTACGACGGTTCGATCTCCGACGAGACGCGGTTCCTGGTGATGGGCGGCGCGACCGAGTCGATCGCGGCGGCGCTGCGTGAGAACTACGCGCCTGATCTGGATCTGGAGGCCGCGGTCCGGCTGGCCGTCACGGCATTGCAGACGCCACCCGAGGCTGCCGGAAACGGCTCGTCGACATCGGCCACGGCGCAGCCAACCCCCGAACCGCGGGTGCTGCAGGCGGGTGACCTCGAGGTCGCCATCCTCGATCACAACCGGCCGCGTCGTGCGTTCCGGCGCTTCTCCGCGGTGACCGTCGAAGGCCTGTTGCCGACGGTCGCGGCGGCCGAATCGGTGGACGATGCCTCTGCCGACACGGACGGAAGCGAGTCCTGACCACCGCGATCGCGCCGTCGCGTCATCACATCCGCGCAGCAGTTCACGAGTAGGGTTGAAGCCGTGCAGCGTCGAATCATGGGCATCGAGACAGAGTTCGGTGTCACATGCACCTTCCATGGTCATCGGCGACTGAGTCCTGACGAGGTCGCCCGGTATCTGTTCCGCCGGGTGGTCTCGTGGGGGCGGTCGTCCAATGTGTTCCTCCAGAACGGCGCCCGGCTGTATCTCGACGTCGGCTCCCACCCCGAGTACGCGACTGCCGAGTGCGACAGCCTGATCCAACTGATCAACCACGACCGCGCGGGCGAGCTCGTCCTCGAGGACCTGCTCATCGATGCCGAGCAGCGACTCGCCGACGAGGGTATCGGCGGCGACATCTACCTGTTCAAGAACAACACCGACTCGGCGGGCAACTCCTACGGCTGCCACGAGAACTACCTAGTGGTCCGTGCCGGCGAGTTCTCACGCATCTCCGACGTCCTGCTGCCCTTCCTGGTCACCCGGCAGCTGATCTGTGGCGCAGGCAAGGTGCTGCAGACGCCCAAGGCGGCGACCTTCTGCCTGTCGCAGCGTGCCGAGCACATCTGGGAGGGTGTGTCCTCGGCGACGACGCGCTCGCGGCCGATCATCAACACCCGCGACGAGCCGCACGCCGATGCCGAGAAGTACCGCAGGCTGCACGTGATCGTCGGCGACTCGAACATGGCCGAGATGACGACCCTGCTCAAGGTGGGGTCGGCGGCATTGGTACTCGAGATGATCGAGGCGGGGGTGCCGTTCCGCGACTTCGCGCTGGACAACCCGATCCGTGCGATCCGCGAGGTCAGTCACGATCCCACCGGCCGTCGTCCCGTGCGATTGGCCGGTGGACGGCAGGCCAGCGCTCTCGACATCCAGCGCGAGTACTACGCCCGCGCCGTCGAGCACATGGCCAACCGACGTCCCGACCCGGAGATGTCGAAGGTCGTGGATCTGTGGGGTCGGATGCTGGACGCCGTGGAGTCCGACGATTTCTCCGGTGTCGACACCGAGGTCGACTGGGTGATCAAGCGCAAGTTGTTCCAGCGCTACCAGGATCGGTACTCGATGGATCTGTCCGACCCGAAGATCGCCCAGCTCGACCTGGCGTTTCATGACATCAAGCGTGGCCGCGGTGTCTTCGACGTCCTCACCCGCAAGGGGCTGGTCGCACGGGCGACCACCGACGAGGCCATCGCGACGGCGGTCAACGAGCCGCCGCAGACCACGCGGGCGAAGCTTCGCGGTGACTTCATCTCGGCCGCGCAGAAGGCCGGCCGCGACTTCACCGTCGACTGGGTCCACCTCAAGCTCAACGACCAGGCTCAACGAACGGTCCTGTGCAAGGACCCGTTCCGCTCTGTCGACGAGCGAGTCGATCGCCTCATCGCGTCCATGTGACCTCTAAGCTGACTCAGGTGGCTACCTCGAAAGTGGAGCGCCTGCTCAACCTGGTGATCTGTCTGCTGTCCACCCGTCAGTACGTCACGGCCGAGTACATCCGCAAGAACGTCGCGGGGTACAACGACGACGGTCAGTCCGACGAGGCCTTCAACAGGATGTTCGAGCGGGACAAGACCGAGTTGCGGGATCTGGGCATCCCGCTGGTGACCGGCCGGTCGCCGATGAGTGGCGGCGCGGACGGATATCGCATCAACCGTGACAGCTACGAGCTGCCCGACATCAGTCTCGATCGCGACGAGGCGGCCGCCATCGCCATGGCGGCGGCCCTCTGGGACACCCCCGAGGTGTCGGCGATCTCCCAGACCGCGGTGCTCAAGCTGCGGGCGGCCGGGTTCGATGTCCGCGCCGAGGACGAGATCGGTATCTCGGCGGCCGGATCATCTCGTTCGATGGGGTCGGAGACCGTGCTCGCCGCCCTGTTGAACGCCATCGGTCAGGGCTATGCGGTCCGTTTCGACTATCGCCCGGGATCGGCATCGTCGCCGGTGCCGCGCCGTTTCGAGCCGTGGGGAGTGGTCACCTATCGTGGCCGCTGGTATGTGGTCGGACACGACCTCGACCGCGAGGCGACCCGCACGTTCCGCTTGTCCCGCATCTCGGCGCTCTCCACGACCGGTTCCGCCGGTGTGGTGTCGATCCCGGCCGGGACCGACCTGCAGCGGATCGTGGCCGCCGCGGTCGACTCGGCGGCCGGAGCCGACGGCCGGACCGCACGGATCTGGGTGGCGCGTGATCGCGCTGCCGGTCTGCGACGGATCGCCGCCTCCAGCGCGCCCTCCGATCTCGACGGCGAACCCGGTGACGAGTTGACCATCGAGATCCGTTCGCTCTCGACGCTGGCCCGACTCGTCCTCGGGGTCGGTGCCGACGCCGTGGTCCTGGCGCCGCCGGAACTCCGGGCGTCGGTGGTCGCAGCACTCGACGCACTCGTCGGAGCGGGTGTCTGATGGCCACCACAGCTCAACCGTCCCGCCTCAGCCGACTGCTCGCACTCGTGCCGTACTTCTTGGCACGGCAAGGAATCTCGATCGATCAGGCCGCTCGTGACCTCGGCGTCACGCCGCGGCAGCTCACCAAGGATCTCGAGCAACTCTTCGTCTGCGGTCTACCCGGTTACTACCCGAGCGATCTCATCGACATCGAGTTCAGCGAGGGGGTCGTCGACGTCCGGTTCACCGCCGGTATCAACCGTCCGCTCCGCCTCACCACCACGGAGGCCAGCACGCTGCTGGTCGCGTTGCGCGCGCTCGTCGACGCGCGTGGCACCGTCGACCGGGACGCGGCCCGCCGTGCGATCGCAAAGATCGAACGGGCTGTCGGATCGACCGTCCCGTCGGTGACCGGACCGGACGGCGATGGTGACTCCGTCGAGGAGTCGCCGATAGTCGGTGCCATCCGCGAAGCCGTGCGATCACGTCGGGCTCTGTCGATCCGGTATTACTCGGCGACGCGAGACAGCGTCAGCGAGCGCGTGGTCGACCCGATCCGACTGCAGGTGGTCGATCACAACACGTACCTCGAGGCGTGGTGCCGCTCCAGCGACGGTGTGCGGCTCTTCCGCTTCGACCGGGTGGATGCTGCGACCGTGCTCGACGAGCCCGCCACACCGCCCGGAGATGCGGTGGCGTCATCGCAGTCGGCGATCCTGTCCGAGGACGCGGGACTCCCGACCGCGGAGATCGAGATCGACGCGTCGGAGCTGTGGGTCCTGGACTACTACCTCATCGACCCGCTCGAACCGGTCGGGGACCGATCGGATCCGAGCCTGCCGCTGCGGGGCCGCCTGGTCTACGGATCACCGGAGTGGCTGGCACGGTTCCTGCTCGGTTTCGGTGGGCGGATCCGTCTGGTGGGCGAACCCGAGATCGTCGGCGCGGTCACCGACACCGCTGCGGCCGCGCGGGCCCGATACCGCTGATCACAGCTCTGGGAGATCCGCATCCGGTGTCCGGCGTCGCGAGTCGGACACTCGGGTAGCATGAGAGACGACGCGACCTGGAGGTAAGAGAACATGGGTGCCCTGCAGCCTTGGCACATCATCATCGTTGTGCTGGTATTCCTCGTCCTGTTCGGGTCGAAGAAGCTCCCCGACGCGGCCCGTGGCCTCGGCCGCTCGTTGCGCATCTTCAAGAGCGAGGTCAAGGAGATGCAGAACGAGGGCAAGGACTCCGACGCCCCCAAGGATGCTTCCGAGACCTCCGATGCTCGGCGCGAGTTGCCGGCGGGTGAGTCCGCCCCGGAGACGCCGCGGCGTTCCGGTGACGACGTGAAGCGCTCCGCGTAGGGGTTCGCCGGAGTCATCTGGTGCGGATCCCGTTCGACCCGAGGTACCGCAAACGCAAGATCAACCCCGACGGCACGATGTCGTTGGTCGATCATCTCTTCGAACTGCGTACCCGCCTGGTCATCTCGCTGCTGGCGGTCGCCCTGACGACCGTGTTCGGCTTCATCTGGTACACCCACGGCTTCGGCCTGACCTCGCTCGGTGAACTGTTGCGCGGTCCGTACTGCGACCTGCCGCCCGAGTCACGGGCCAACCTGACCGCCGACGAGTCGTGTCGTCTGCTCGCGACGGGCCCGTTCGACCAGTTCATGCTCCGCCTCAAAGTGGCCCTGACCGCAGGCGTCGTGCTCGCCTGCCCCGTATGGCTGTACCAGTTGTGGCAGTTCATCACCCCGGGGCTGCTGTCCAAGGAACGAAAGTACGCGGTCGGCTTCGTCAGTTCGGCAGCGCTGTTGTTCGTGACCGGTACCGTGCTCGCCTACCTGGTCATGGCGAAGGCCTTCCACTTCCTGTTGACGGTCGGCAACGACGTCCAGGTCACCGCCCTGGCCGGCGACCAGTACTTCAGCTTCATGCTGCATCTGCTGATCATCTTCGGCGTCAGTTTCGAGCTGCCGCTGATCATCATCGCGCTGAATCTGGTCGGCGTGCTCAGCTACGAACGACTGAAGCGATGGCGCCGAGGCATGGTGTTCGCGATGTTCGTGTTCGCCGCGGTGGTGACCCCCGGTTCGGACCCGTTCACCATGTTGGCGCTGGCCGGCGCGCTGACCGTCTTGCTCGAGTTCGCCATCCAGTTCGCGCGGTTCAACGACCGTCGTCGTGCGCGGAATGCACCCGAATGGTCCGATCTGGACGACGACGAGGCGAGCCCGTTGCCGTCGACGAGCCGACGTCCGGAAACCGCATCCGTCGGACGGCCAGGACCGGTCGCCACGACACCCCGGACACCGATCCGCGACCGCGACGGATTCGATGACATTCTGTGAGGGATGACCTCTTCTGATCGCGGGCCCGGCACGGACGGCGAACACCGGTCGGCGTCGGTCCCCGCAGCCGCCCCCCTTCCCGAACTGGATCGGTTCAGTGCCCGACTGCGATTCCAGCTCGATGATTTCCAGCGTCGGGCGTGTGTGGCGCTAGAGGCCGGACACGGGGTTCTCGTGTGCGCACCCACCGGTGCAGGCAAGACCATCGTCGGCGAGTTCGCCGTCCACATGGCCCTGGCGACCGGGACCAAGTGCTTCTACACGACACCGATCAAGGCGCTGAGCAACCAGAAGTACGCCGATCTGGTGGCCGTCCACGGCGAGGAGTCGGTGGGTCTGCTGACCGGCGACAATTCGATCAACGCCGGTGCGCCGGTCGTGGTGATGACCACCGAGGTCGTCCGCAACATGATCTACGCCGGATCGCCGGCGCTGCGCGGCCTCTCGTATGTGGTGATGGACGAGGTGCACTTCCTCGCCGACCGCTTCCGCGGCGCGGTCTGGGAGGAGGTCATCCTGCATCTTGCCCCGTCGGTACGGGTGGTCAGCCTGTCGGCGACGGTCAGCAATGCCGAGGAGTTCGGCGACTGGATCCAGACTGTTCGCGGTGACACCGCGGTGATCGTCGACGAGCACCGCCCGGTACCGCTCTCTCAGCACATGCTGGTCGGCAACCGGCTGTTCGACCTCTTCGAGCCACCGACCGGCGGCACGGGGCGTCCCGGGGTGAACCCCGAACTCAAGCGCTACATCCGGCACCGGATTCTCACCACCGACGACGGCTCCGGCAACGATCGCGGCCGGGGACAACGCGGACGCTCCGGCGGGCCCGCGCGTCGAGGTGGTCGGGGCAACCGGCCACCGTCGCGACCGGATGTGGTGGCCCGGCTGGATCGCGACGGACTGCTGCCGGCCATCGCATTCATCTTCTCGCGGGCGGGGTGCGACGGTGCACTCACACAGTGCCTGCGCTCCGGACTGTCGCTGTTGACGCCGGAGGAGTCCGCGGCAGTCGACGTGGTGGTGGATCGTCACCTCGCCGATCTGTCGCCTGCCGACGAGGACATCCTCGGTGTCGACGCGTGGCGCGCCGGCCTGCGTCGAGGGCTCGCGGCCCACCATGCCGGACTGCTCCCGACATTTCGGCACGCGGTCGAGGAGCTGTTCGTCAACGGATTGGTGAAGGTCGTCTTCGCCACCGAGACATTGGCTCTGGGCATCAACATGCCGGCTCGGTCGGTGGTGCTCGAGCGGCTGGTGAAGTTCAACGGCGAAGCGCACGTCGACCTGACACCGGGGGAGTTCACCCAGCTGACCGGACGAGCGGGTCGGCGGGGCATCGACGTCGAGGGCCATGCCGTGGTCGTGTGGACGCCGGAGTTGGTACCCGATCAGGTTGCAGGTCTCGCCGGTGCTCGTACCTTTCCCCTGCGCAGTTCGTTCGCGCCGGAGTACAACATGGCGGTCAACCTGATCGGCCGCGTCGGGCTGGCGGGATCGCGAGAACTGCTCGATCGTTCGTTCGCCCAGTTCCAGGCCGACCGTTCGGTCGTCGGTCAGGCACGCAAGGTCGACGAGGCGCGTCGCGCGCTACGCAAACTGGATGTGGAGTTGGCCAATGCGGCGATCCGTCGGGGGTTGACCGCCGGTGGCGAGCTCGACTCCGACGACGACGGTTCCGACGGCGAGCGGCCCGGAGGCGACTCGCGCGAGCTGAGGTCGTCGGCGACGAATCCGTCCAGCGGCGCCGATACGCGCAAGCACGGCCCTGGACAATACGACGGCTTCCTCGGCTACGTGCAACTGCGCGAGGACATCCGGCGCCGGGAACGCGACCTCAAGTTCCACCGTCGGGTCGAGTCGCAGGAGTCCACCGTTGCCGACCTCGGCGCACTCAAGCGAGGACAGGTCATCGGATTGCACGGTAACCGGCACCGCGGCGTGGCCGTGGTCCTCGAACCTGCCACGAACGCGGTGGACCCCAAGCCACTGGTCCTCGGTGAGGACGCGTGGTGCGGTCGCGTCGGTGTCCGCGACTTCGTGAACCCACCCGAGGTCCTCGGCCACATGCGGTTGGCCAAACACATCGATCGGCGAACCGGTAGGGGTCGTCGCGATCTGGCCTCGGCTCTGCGGTCGACCGGTATCGAGCTCCCCAAGGGGCGCGGAAAGAAGCGCGCCCAGGCGGCCGACGATCGTGAACTGGCCGCGTTGCGATCAGAGCTGCGTGCGCATCCCGCGCATGGGCTCGGCAACGACGACGAGCTGTTCCGCCTCGCCGAGCGCCGCAACCGGGTGGTCCGCGAGATCGTCACGGCCGAGCGTGTCATCGGCGACCGGACCTCGACCCTGGGCACCAGCTTCGACCGCGTCGTCGGCGTGCTCACCGAACTCGGCTATCTGGAACGGCTGCCCGACGGGCCCGAGGGACCGAGGATGTCGGTCACACCGACGGGTCATCTACTCAGCCGAATCTATTCCGAGAGTGATCTGGTGGTCACCGAGTGCCTTCGTGCCGGTGTGTGGCAGGGACTCGCTCCGGCAGAACTGGCCGCGGTGGTGGCAGCCCTGGTGTTCGAGTCCCGTCGGGAGAGCTTCGCCGGTGCCGATGTCATGCCCGGTAGCGCGTCACTGCGGACGGCACTCGCCGACACCGTCGCGACCTGGCGAACGGTCACCGAGACCGAGCGTCGCCACAAGGTCCCGGCGACGCGTGAACCCGACACCGGGTTCTCGGTTGCGGTGTCGCTCTGGGCATCCGGGCGGTCTCTGGCCGAGTCGCTTGCTGCGGCGGGCGAACGCGGACAGTTGCTCTCGCCCGGCGACTTCGTCCGGTGGAATCGACAGGTGATCGATCTCCTCGAGCAGATCCGCCTGGGTGCGGACGACGATGCGCCGGTGGCGGCCACCGCACGTGCGGCGGTCACCGCCATCCGACGGGGCGTCGTCGCAGTCGAGCTGGGCTGATCAACCGCTGGAGAACCTCGCACAACGGACATCGGCGAGGGGGTCGTGCCCGGCTCTCGTCGACGGTTGCGGTGCAGGTCGCTCAGTGAATGTGCCCGGCCGCTGAGGTAACGTTCTCCACGCATGTCGGGCTCCCGGTCGCCGCGGTCACGCGGACCAGTCGGGTCGCTCCGGCCTCACTGTCATCGAACCGGGGGCGACGGCCCCGGAAGAGCGGGAGAGACGTATGACCGACCCCCAGGATCCGACTGCGGCGCAGGGCGATCCGAACGAGCCGACCCGTCCCACCACGCCTGCGGGTGACGATGCAGGGAAGACCGAGGTGGTGAACATCCCGGAACAGAGCGGCAACCCCGACTCGACGACCGTGTCGCAGCGCTCTGCCGCCCAGCCCCCGCAGTCCCGGGCGCCGGGTGTACAGCCGCCGGCAGCCCCGCCCACCACGGCGGCACCCGCCGCGGGCGGCCCCATACCGCAGTACGACAACGCATATGGCCAGCCCGGTCAGTTCGGTCAGCAACCCGCCGGCGGTCCCCAGTCTGCCCCCGGGCCCCAGTCTGCCGCCGGGCCCCAGTACGGACAGCAACCTCCGCAGTACGGTCAGCAGCCGCAGCCCGGGTATCTGCAGCCCGGACAGTACGGTCAGCCGGGTCAGCAGCCAGGACAATACGGTCAGCCAGGTCAGTTCGGCCAACAGCCGGGACAGTACGGGCAACCCGGCCAGTACTCGGCGACCCAGCAGGCACCTGGCGGATTCGGTCAGCAGCCGGGACAGTACGGTCAGCCAGGTCAGTTCGGCCAGCAGCCGGGACAGTTCGGTCAGCCAGGTCAGCAGCCGGGTTTCGGCGGCCAGTACGCCAACGATCAGTTCGCTGCGATGTCGTCGACCGGCTCGTCCAACAAGGGGCTGCGAACCCTGTTCTTCGCGGGTGGCGGCCTTCTGATCGTCGCCGCCGCGATAGTCGTGATCACCGCGTTCTGGCTTCCGGGTTGGGCCCCGAAGAACCTCTCGCAGGACGCTGCCCAGGACGGTGTCAAGAGCGTCCTCACCGACGACTACCAGGCCACCGAGGTCACCAATGTCTCCTGCCCGTCCGGACAGCGGGTCAAGAAGGGCAATTCCTTCTCGTGCTCGGTGACCGTCGGCGGTCAGCCGCAGAAGGTCACGGTCACATTCCTCGACGACGAGGGCAAGTACGAGGTCGGGCGACCGACGAGCTGATCGTGTGCGTGGTGACCCGCAGGCCCGGGTCACCACGGGTACGCAAGCGCCACCGCTCGACCCGGGTCAGGTCAGTCGGCCGAGAACTCCCAGTCGAGAGCTTTCGCCAGCCGCCCCACCGAGCCGCCGATACCCAGGCTCTCGACCAGATTGGCCAGGGCTTCCGGATCAACCGGCGCACTGGGCAACCGATCGTCGTCAGAACTGTCGATGGTCTCGGCGTCCGTCCGCACCAGGACGACCGTGCGAGCCGCCGTCAGGTAGTCGGACGAGTCGACGATGGACGACCGCGCCCGCTTCGCCAACGTGGACGACGGGTCACCGGCCGCGATTTCGAGCGCATCCAGATCGCCGTACTCGGTGATCAACTTGGCGGCGGTCTTCTCGCCGATTCCCGGGACCCCGGGCAGTCCGTCCGAGGGATCGCCCCGCAGCATCGACATCTCGGCGTAGGCGATACCCGCCCGCCCGACCGGGACCCCGTATTTGTCGGCGACCTCGACCGGGCCCAGTTTCTCGGCCTTGGCGAGCCCACGCCCGACGTACAGCACCCGCACCTCGACGGGATCGTCGGCGACCACCTGCAGCAGGTCTCGGTCGCCACTGACGACGAGGACGGAGTCGACGGCCTCCTCGTGTGCGAGCGTTCCGATGACGTCGTCGGCCTCACAGCCTTCGGCACCCGACGTCGCGATCCCCGCAGCGCGAAGGACGTCGAGAATCATCTCGACCTGTGGGGTCAAGGTGTCCGGAACCTCTTCGACGTCGGGGGAGTCGGCACCGGCCGGTGCGGACTCGGCGACCCGGTGTGCCTTGTAGGACGGGATCAGGTCGGTGCGGAAGGCCGGTCGCCAATCCAGGTCGAGGCACACCACCAACCGGGTCGGCTGTTCGCGGGTCACGAGGTTCGCGATGGTGTCGACGAAGCCGCGCACCGCGTTCACCGGTCGACCGTCAGGCGCGGTCATCTTCTCCGGCAGCGCGAAGAACGAACGGAACCAGAGACTTGCTCCGTCGAGGAGCATCAGCGATCCAGGCATGTGCCAACTCTGTCACTTCCGCGCACGCTGGACCATCACCGAGCAGATGGTGTCGAGCGGATCGGCGTAGGGTGCGCTCATGTCTTCCTCGCACGCGGACACCGTCGCCGGCGCACCGACGCGATTCCCCTCGGAGGTTTATCGGGATCGTGTGGCGCGTGCGGCCGATCTCACGGCACAGGTCGGACTCGACGCGCTCATCGTCGGCCCCGGCCCGGATCTGCGATATCTCACCGGTTCTCGCGCCGACACATTCGAGCGGCTCACCGCCCTGGTCATCCCGGCGGCCGGGTCCGCGGCGACGCCACGGTTGGTCGTCGCCCGCCTCGAACTGGCCTCGGTCCAGGACTCGGCCATCGCCGACCTCGAGATCGAGGTCGACGACTGGGTGGACGGCGAGGATCCCCATACCCGCGCTCTCGTCGAGCTGGCGTCGGCACCTCGTGTCGCCGTGTCGGATTCGTTGCCCGCCCTGCACGTGGTCCCGTTCGCCGATCGGATCGGAACCACACCGCGGCTCGCCACCGACGTCCTGCGCGAACTGCGGATGATCAAGGACGACGCGGAGATCGAGGCCTTGCGCCGAGCCGGCGCGGCGATCGATCGGGTGCACGCGCGTATGGGTGAATGGTTGCGGCCCGGCCGCACCGAACGTGCGGTCGCCGATGACATCCGGGCAGCGATACTTGCGGAGGGGCACACGGAGGCGGCGTTCATCATCGTCGGGTCGGGCCCGCACGGTGCCGACCCGCACCACGAGTTCTCCGATCGTGTCATCGAGCAGGACGACGTCGTCGTCATCGACATCGGTGGACCCGTCGAACCCGGCTACAACTCGGACTCGACGCGCACCTACGCGTTCCGAGAACCGACGGCGCGGATCGTCGACGCCTACGCGGCCCTGCTCGCTGCCCAACGCGCCTCGGTCTCCGCGGTGCGACCGGGGGTCAGCGCCGAGTCGATCGACGCCGCCGCGCGGGACCCACTCGTCGCAGCCGGCCTCGGAGATCAGTTCATCCATCGCACCGGCCACGGCATCGGTCTGTCGGTGCACGAGGAGCCCTACATCGTCGGCGGTAACGCGCTCACGCTCCGACCGGGGATGGCGTTCAGCGTCGAACCCGGCGTGTACTTCCCGGGAGAGTGGGGCGCCCGGATCGAGGACATCGTGATCGTCACCGATGACGGAGCGGAGGCGGTCAACACGCGCCCCCACGAATTGGTGATCCTCTGAGCCGCTGCAGGACCGTCACGGTCGTGCACCCGCAAGTCCGGGCCGGCGGCAGGAACTACCGGTACGCCAACCGGGACGGCATCAGCCGAGCAGCGACCGTGACCCGATGATCCGGCCGACCGTCACCTCGATCACCACGCGCCGAGGATTGGGCTTCGGCTCTCGATACCGCTGCGCATAGCGGCGTTCGGCGTCGGCCACCTGCTCGGGCTCGCGACGGATCACTGCTGGTCCGTCCAGGGTGATCCACCGTGGGCCGTCCACGTGATTGAGCGCGGCGTGACCACCCCGCTCGACGTTGCGGACCTTCTGGTTGCCGTCCGAGGTGATCACCCGTGCGATTCCGGACTCGGGGTCGAAGGTGAAGCCGACCGCCACCACGTGCGGTGTCCCGTCGGCGCGCAGGGTCGTCAGGCTCGCCAGATGGCGCTCACGCAGGAATTCGAGGGCATCCGCGCTGAGATCGGCCGGGGTGCGGGTCATGGCCACCACCGTATCCACCGTCCTGGTCGAGCGGTCGCGCCCGGTCGGTGAGCGGAGCGGATCCGGGTGCGATACTGCATGCATGGCTGACGACGCACTCGGCAGCATCCTGCTCTTCGGCGGACGCAGCGAGATCGGCCTCGAACTGGCCGCCCGTCTCGCCGCCGGCCGGACCGTGGTGCTCGCCGCCCGCCGACCCGACGACCTCGACGATCAACGCGCCGCACTCGTCGCGGCCGGCGCAGCCGAGGTGGTGACCGTGGGATTCGACGCCGACGAGACCGACGCGCACCCCGATCTGATCGACAACCTCCTCCGCACCCATGGTCCCGTCGAAGCGGCGATCGTCGCATTCGGGATTCTCGGAGACCAGGCTCGCGCGGAAATCGATGTCTCCCACGCGCTCCAGATCGCCCACACGGATTACCTCGCCCAGATCTCGGTCCTCACACCGCTCGCCGCGGCGTTTCGAGCACAGGCATCGGGGACCATCATCGTGTTCTCGTCGGTCGCCGGGATTCGGGTCCGCCGAGCGAACTACGTGTACGGGTCCACCAAGGCCGGCCTCGACGGATTCGCCTCGGGTCTGGCCGATGCGCTGCACGGCACCGGCGCCCGACTCCTGCTCGCCCGACCGGGATTCGTCATCGGCGCAATGACCAAGGACCTGATGGACTCCGGAGTGAAGCCCGCCCCGCTGTCGGTGGACGCCGGTCAGGTCGCGGACGCGGTGGCGAAGGCCTATCGGCGTCGACGCGGCGAGGTGTGGATACCGTGGGCGCTCCGCCCGCTGTTCGTCGGCATGCGTCTTCTGCCACGAACCATCTGGCGACGGTTGCCGCGATGAGCGCCGACGACGTCGCGCCGGGACGCGCCGCGGGGACCGCGAGCGGACCCGCGGCTCCAGAGTTCGTGGTCGTCGGCGTCGGCGCCGACGGGTGGGCCGGTCTCACGATCCCTGCCCAGAACGAACTCACCCGTGCATCCGTCATCTACGGGTCGCCACGCCAGATCGACCTGCTGCCGTTGCTGTCGGCGGACACCCGCACCTGGCGGTCGCCGATGTCGGCGCATCTGTCGGAAGTGCTCGCGTCGCCCAGGGGCGACCACCCGATCCACATCCTCGCCAGTGGCGACCCCATGTTCCACGGCGTGGGCAGCAGCATCGTCCGTGCCGTCGGTCGCGACCGGGTCCGGGTGCTGCCCGCCGTCTCATCGGCGAGCCTGGCGTGTGCGCTGCTCGGATGGGATCTCGCCCGAGTCGAGGTCGTCAGCCTCGTCACCGCGGAACCCGAGGCCATCGCCCCGCGTCTTGCCGACGGTCGGGATCTGCTGATCCTGAGTCGCGATGCCGCGACACCGGCTGCGGTGGCAGCGGTGTTGCGCTCGAACGGGTTCGGTTGGTCGTCGATGTCGGTTCTCGAGCAGTTGGGTGGCGACCGACAGCGGGTGGTCGAAGGCGTCGCCCGCTCCTGGGCGCACCCGGTGGGCGACGCTCTCAACGTGATCGCGATCGGCTGCGTCGGGCCGCGTGCAGGGGTCATGCCCGGTCTCGACGACGACGCCTTCCGGCACGACGGTCAGATCACGAAGCAGGCCTTCCGGGCGCTGTCGGTGTCCGCGTTGCGCCCCGGTGGTCCGCAGGTGCTGTGGGACATCGGTTCCGGCTCTGGATCCGTCGGCATCGAGTGGGCGCGCGCGGACCAGCATGGTCGGGTCATCGCGTTCGAGGCCTCGGACGAGCGTCGGGACATGTTGCGCGACAACAGCCGGCGCCATGGCGTCGACAATCGTGTGTCGGTCCGCGGCGCAGCGCCGGAGGCGTTCGACGAGGCGCCGGATCCCGACACCGTGTTCATCGGCGGCGGCCTCACCGACGAGGTCTTCGACGGAGCGTGGTCGGCGTTGCTGGAGGGGGGACGACTGGTCGTCAATGCCGTCACGCTGGAGACGCAAGCCCTCGTGATCGACGGCTACCACCGTCACGGGGGGATGCTCCGCCGCATCGGGATCGAGACCGCCGCTGCGCTCGGCACGATGACGACGTGGCGTCCGGCCCTGCCGATCGTGCAATGGGTCGTCGACAAGCCGGTCGACACATCGGACTCCGAGAGCGGCACGAACCGATGACGGTCTACTTCATCGGCGCCGGACCGGGAGCCCCTGACCTGTTGACGCTGCGCGCCGCCGATCTCCTGGGACGCTGCGGTGTCTGTGTGTACGCCGGATCGCTCGTTCCCGCCGAGATCCTCGAGCGTAGCCCGTCGGGAGTGCGCTTGATCGACACCGCGCGGATGCCGCTCGACGAGATCGTCACGGCGATGGTCGACGCCGATCGCGCCGGCCACGACGTGGCGCGTGTCCACTCCGGCGACCTGTCGGTGTACTCGGCCATGACCGAGCAGATCCGCGAGCTGGCCCGACACGGGGTCGCGGTCGAGATCGTCCCGGGTGTGCCGGCTTTCGCGGCAGCTGCGGCTGCCCTCGGCACCGAGCTGACCGTCCCCGGAATCGGGCAGAGTCTGCTGATCACCCGGGTGTCGACGTTGTCGACGGACATGCCCGACGGGGAGCGACTCGACGAGCTCGCCGCCACCGGGGTCACGCTGGCATTGCATCTCGCGGCCCATCGCGCCGAACAGATCGTCTCCTCGCTCACTCCGCACTATGGTGCCGACTGTCCGACTGCGACAGTCGCCTTCGCCTCCCGACCCGAGCAGGTGGTGGTGCGGGCGCCACTCGCCGGTCTGCCAGAGGCGTTGTCGGCGCACGGCATCCGGCGCACGGCGGTGATCTTCGTCGGGCGTGTGCTCGATCCGTCGGTCGGTGCGGTCACCGACAGCTATCTCTACTCACATGCGCGGATGACGAAGTTGCGGAGCGATGACCAGCGCTGACGAACCGATCCTGCTGCTGGGCGGCACCGGTGAAGCCCGCGAGCTCGCCGCACGGCTGGTCGCTACGGGTACCCCGGTCGTCAGTTCGCTGGCCGGTCGGGTCCGGCAGCCGCGACTGCCTGTCGGCGAGGTACGGATCGGAGGTTTCGGCGGTGTCGACGGTCTTCGCGAGTGGGTGGTCGACAACCGGGTGCGTGCCATCGTCGACGCGACGCATCCGTTCGCGGCGACCATCACCCGATCGGCCGCCGAGGTCGCGTCCTCGACCGGGGTGCCACTGATCCGACTCCGGCGCCCTGCCTGGGAGGAGTCGGCGAGCGACCGGTGGATCCGGGTACCCGACATGCCATCTGCCGCCGAGGCGGTGCGCAGTCGTGGTGCGGGCCGGGTGTTCCTCACGACCGGGCGCCAGGACGTCGGGGTGTTCGCCGACGATTCGGTGGCCTGGTACCTCATCCGCGTCGTCGACCCACCCACCGGCAGACTCCCGGCACGACACGAGTTGCTGCAATCGCGTGGGCCCTACAGCTACGCGGACGAGGCGCAGATCCTGTCCGGTCGGCAGATCGACCTGCTGGTCACCAAGAACAGCGGGGGAGACCTCACGCACGCCAAACTCCGTGCCGCTGCGGATGCCGGGATCGAGGTCGTGATGGTCGATCGTCCTGACGAACCGACGATCGGGAAGACTGTGCATTCGGTCGAGGCAGCCGAGCATTGGGTGCGCGGGCACCTCGACTGAGGGCCTGCCCGACCGTCGGGCGAGGTCGGCTAACGACGTGACACCGGTTGTCGCAGGATCGTCTTCAGCTTCTCCGGCGCCGTTCGACGCGCATCGCTCAGATAGATCTCGTGATGCACGCCGGTCAGCTCGAGCCCGTGCTCGGGGATGAAACGGTCGTGGAGGTCCGCAAGTAGCGGACCCTCGTCGTCGTACGGGCCGACGTGCAGTGTCTGGACGCAGAGCCCCTCGTCCAGTTCCTCGACGCGGAGGGCATCCAGCTGCGGAGCGCCACCTTTGGCGACGACATCCGCGCGGGCCTGCTCGACGTCGGCGTCGGTCAGCCACTCCGGGACCATGATCATCGCGGTCCATCGCCACCGGGACTTGTCACGCGCCGATGTGAACGTCGCCATGTCGTCCGACCACCATCGGGCTTCAAGCGGCATCACCACATAGTCCCTGTCGAGGTGGGACCTGCTGTGGAACTTGAGCGCGTACGACACCGGGAACAGGGTCGCGATCGCATCGGAATACGCTGTGGCAGTGTTGGGATCGCCACTCCCGTCGATCATGAGGAACCGTGCGGGCGCCACCGTCACGATCGTGTACTTACCGCGCCACGCGGAGTAGGTGAGGATCTCCTTTTTGTGATCGACCTTCATCGGCTGCCTCTCGCATCGGTTCGGTCGAGCCTAGCGTCGGGGTGCGACACGGGAGCGGTCCGCCGGGGCGGGAGTGCCGCCCATCGGGGTTCGGTCGCGGGTAGCCGGAGAAATGACACCTCAGAGAGTGTTGCTGTGCGCTGTGCACGGAGACGATCGCTGAGATGCCAGTTCTTCCGAATCGGGCGCATGGCCGGTCTGAGGGCTGCGGTCGTTCAGTCGACGTGCCGGCGCGGGGTGAATGCCAGCGGCCCGGCAGGGCGGTCGATCACTCGCGTCGCCGACGACCCGACGATCAGCAGCGTTCGCATGTCGACGACGGCGGGGTCGAGCTCGCACACGGTGGTGGTGGTGAGTGACTGCGTCGGGCCGCCGACGTCGCGCCCGACGATCAGGATCCGGTCTGCGGCCCCGGCCTCGGTGAGCAACTCGACGAGCGCGGGGACCTGCCAGGTGCGGCTGGCGCTACCTGGGTTGTAGATCGCGACCACGAGGTCCGCCTCCACGGCATGCCGGATGCGATCGGCGATCACCGACCACGGTTTCAAACGATCCGACAGCGACACCACGGCGAAGTCGTGACCGAGCGGTGCGCCGACCGCTGCGGCGACCGCCGTCGCCGCCGTCACTCCGGGGACCACGCGCACCGGGACGTCGTGCCAGCGCGGCTCGGCGGCGATCTCCGCGACGGCCGTCGCCATCGCGAACACCCCGGGATCGCCGGACGAGACCACGACGACGCGTCCGCCGCGCTGCGCGAGATCCAGTGCGAACTCGGCACGTTCGGACTCGACGCGGTTGTCACTGGCATGGACACGCTGTCCGGGGCGGGCCGAGACGCGCCGGAGGTAGGTGCTGTACCCGACCAGGTCGGTCGCTCCCGTGAGTTCGGCACGCACCTGTGGGGTGGTCCACGCGTCGTCGCCGGGCCCGAGCCCGACCACCACGACCTCGCCGCCCACCGACGTCGCTGCGGTGGCACGCGGATTGTTCCGCGGGCTCGGTACCACGACCATCGAGAAGTAGGGGACCTCGGCAGGATCGACGTCGGCGACCGCCGCAACCTTCTGCACGGACGTCGAGGCGCGCTCCACATACCAGGCCTCGTCGAGACGACCGGCGCGCTCGAGTGCGTCCCGCACCCGACCGAATGTCCGACCGAGTTTCATTACGGCGATGGCATCACCGGATCGGAAGCGTGCCTCCAGCTCTGCCGGGTCGGCGGTGCCCGGGACCACCGTCAGCGTTTCCTCGCCCTCGACCAACGGGATACCCAGCGCCGCCGAGGATGCGCTGACCGAGGTCACTCCGGGGACGATGCGTGCATCGAACTCGTCGGCCAACCGCTTGTGCATGTGCATGTACGAGCTGAAGAAGAGCGGATCCCCCTCGGCGAGAAGCACCACGTCACGCCCCGCGCGCAGGTGGATCGCCAGTCGCTCGGCGCTCTCGGTGTAGAAATCCGCGAGTGCACCGGCGTAGCCACCGGGATGGTCTGTCGTCTCCGTGGTCACGGGATACATCAGTCGCTCTTCGATCTGACCTTCGCTCAGATACGGCTCGGCGACCGAGCGGGCGATGCTGTTGCCATGGCGCGCAGAGTGGTACGCGATCACATCGGCAGCGCCGATGAGTCGTGCGGCTTTCACCGTGACCAGTTCGCTGTCGCCCGGACCCAGTCCGACGCCCCACAGGACACCGGGCGTCGTGGGCGCGGGACCGGACTCGACCGATGGCGTCATTCGGCCGGGTCCGCGAGTGCGTTGAGTGCGGCTGCGGTGATGGCCGATCCGCCGCGTCGGCCGCGTACTGTGATGAACTCGAGATCCTCTCGCGTGGAGAGCAGCTCGCACGACTCCGCGGCGCCGATGAAGCCGACGGGTGCGCCGACGATCGCGGCCGGCCGCGGGGCCCCGTCGTCGATCAGATCGAGCAGCGCGAACAGCGCAGTGGGTGCGTTTCCGATGGCGACCACGGCGCCCTCCAGACGCGGGAGCCAGAACTGCAGTGCCGCAGCTGTTCTCGTCGTCTCCATACGCGCCGCCAGCTCGGGCAGGCCTGGCTCACCGAGAAAGCAGAGCACCTCGTTGTCCGCGGGGAGTCGACGTCGCGTGACGCCCGAGGCGACCATGTTCGCGTCGCACAGGATCGGTGCGCCCGCGCGCAGCGCTCCGCGCGCGGCGTCCACGACACCGGGCGTGGCCACCACATCGGTGGTCAGATCGGTCTGGCCGCAAGCGTGGATCATCCGCACCACCACGGTCGCGACGTCGTCGGCGAATCCGGCGAGGTCGGACTCGGCACGGATGGTGGCGAAGGACTCGCGATAGATCGCCGCGCCGTCGCGCAGGTATTCGGTCATGATGCAGGCCAGCCTAACGACGTGGCCCGCGGCGTCGGCGACCGACCGCTGCACGGCCGGCAGGTCACGTGTCGGCGCGGTCGGGTCCGACGCCGTCGGGGTCGATGCCGCGGGGTTCGGTGCGGTACCCCTCGTCGGTGGCCTCGACACGCAGATGTGCCCCCTGGGGCGCCCCGCACCCGCGGGAGCACCCGACCCAGTGCTCACGCTCGGTGACGGGGTCGTCGTCGGCGACGCGCTCGACCAGGTCTGCCCGGACCGGCGCGAGGGCGTTGCCGCATCCGGGGGCACCCACGCAGCAGCTCACCGCCGCCCACGGCGAGTTCGCGTCGAGGATCAGGCCCATCGGGGCCAGTACACGGACGACGGTGTCGGCGACGCCCTCGGCCAGGTCGCAGATCAGGATCTCGCGGTGCGGCGTGATGATGATCGGTGTGTCGATGGCGGCCAGGAACTCGGCCAGCCGTGCGGGGATTCGCGCGAGTTCGACCACCGCCCCGAGGAGGATCTGTCCCTCGTCCTGCTCGAACCAGCCGACCAGCGGTGAGGGGTCGGGTAGCGGGGTCAGCTCGGTCGTCGACGCCGGCTGCAGTCGGTCGCCGATCCTGCCCAGCAGCTCCGCACGGTCGACGTCACCGAGGTCACGGACCCGCCAGATCTCACCGTTGCCGGTGGTCTCGCGCGCGACGTCCAGCAGTGCGGCGGGCACGGCGTCGAGGTGGTCGACCTCGCCGATGATCGCGCCGTCGACGGCGATGAGCGCACCGACGGCGCCGTCATCGGTGGAGAAGGCCACTGCGCAGGCATCGGGTCGCTGCGCCAGGATGTCGCCGCGACCGTCGTCGAGTCCGAACAGGAATCGACCGGAGAGTTCGGCGAGGGAGTCATCGGCACGCAGGGCGCGATCGAGATCGTCGGCCAGGGGCCGCACGTCGGTGACGCCGCCGATCCGGCCGGTCAGCGGAGAGACCTCGATGTTGCGCGCTTTCTCATGTGTTTCGCTCGGGGCCAGTCCGGCAGCGACCACGGCGTCCGCGACGGCCTCGACGTCCCGGATGCCGCGGATCTGCAGGTTGGCCCGGGCGGTGAGCTCGAGATGTCCGTCGGCGTGGGTGTCGGCCGCCGCGGACAGCAGGAGCAGCTGGTCGGGCCGGAGTAACCCACCCGGTAACCGGATTCGTGCCATCGCGCCGTCGGCGGCGCTGTGGGTGCTGAACACACCGGGACAACGGTCGGTGGCCGACCGTTCCGTTCCGGGGTGTCCTGGTGTCCGGGTCACCGTTCCACCGTAGACCGCGCTGACCTAGGGTTGGACCACCGAGAGTCGCAGAAGCCGGTGCGAATCCGGCGCGGTCGCGCCACTGTGACGACCTCGGCACCGTCTGCCGGTGCCGCCCGGTCGGAGTCAGACCTCGCCTCTCGGCGCCGGCACGTTGTCGTCACACCATCCGGGCGCGAGACCCGGGGAGGAGCCCCATGATCCTGCTGCTGTCGACGTCGGACACCGACCTCGTCACCGCGCACGCCGCCGATGCCGAGTACCGCGTCGCGAATCCGTCCCGAGTCCTCGTCGACGAGATCCCCGAACTCACCGACGGCGTCGACCTGGTGATCGTTCGACTCCTGGGCGGTGTCCGGGCGTGGGAAGACGGTCTGACGGCGGTCCTCGACCGCGGTCTGCCGACTGTGGTGCTGTCAGGGGAGCAGCAACCGGATCCGGACCTGATGGCGTTGTCGACCGTGCCCACCGGTGTCGCAGCGGAAGCGCACAACTACCTCGCGGCCGGTGGTGTCGGCAACCTCGAACAGGTCCACCGGTTCCTGTCCGACACGGTCCTGCTGACCGGCTTCGGCTTCGAGCCGCCGCGCGAGACGCCTGGATGGGGCGTACTCGAACGCACCCCGACAGCCGAGGTCACCGACGACGCACCGACGGTGGCCGTCCTGTACTACCGCGCGCAGCATCTGGCAGGCAACACCCGGTACATCGACGCCCTCAGTGCAGCCATCGAGGCACGTGGCGGGCGGGCGCTCCCGGTCTTCTGCTCGTCGTTGCGGACCGCTCCCGACGACCTGATCGACCTTCTCTCGACCGCCGACACCCTCGTGGTCACGGTGCTCGCGGCAGGCGGCGCCACCCCGGCCACGGCGTCGGCGGGAGGCGACGACGAGGCATGGAACATCGAGCGTCTCGCCGCGCTCGACGTCCCGATCCTGCAGGGTCTGTGTCTGACCGGCTCCCGCGCCGACTGGGAGGCCACCGACGACGGTCTGTCCCCGCTCGATGTCGCGACCCAGGTCGCCGTCCCGGAGTTCGACGGGCGGATCATCACCGTGCCCTTCTCGTTCAAGGAGTTCGACGAGAACGGCCTGCCCTGGTACCAGCCCGACCACGAACGCTGCGGACGGGTGGCGGGCATCGCGCTGGCGCACGCCCGGCTGCGACGCACCGACGTCGGCGAGCGGCGGATCGCGATCATGTTGTCGGCGTACCCGACCAAACATGCACGGATCGGCAACGCGGTCGGCCTCGACACCCCGCGCAGCCTGTTGCGACTCCTCGCAGCCATGCGCGGTGCCGGCTACGACCTCGGTCCGGAGTCCGGTGACGACGCGATCCCCGGGCTGGCCGAGGACGATTCGGATGCCCTGATCCACGCGATCATCGCGGCCGGCGGGCAAGACGCCGACTGGCTGACCGAGGAAGCGTTGGCCGCCAACCCGATCCGCGTTCCCGCCGCCGACTACCGCGCATGGTTCGCCACCCTTCCCGCCGGTCTGCGGAGCTCGGTGGAGGAGCACTGGGGACCGGCGCCGGGCGAGCTCTTCGTGGACACGTCCCAGAACCCGGAGGGCGACATCGTCGTCGCCGCGTTGCCGTTCGGCAACACGGTGATCATGGTCCAGCCCCCGCGCGGGTTCGGGGAGAACCCCGTCGCGATCTATCACGATCCCGATCTGCCACCGTCGCACCACTATCTGGCGTCGTATCACTGGGTGGCCGCCGGTCACGCCGGCATCGACGACCCCATCAGCGGTTTCGGGGCGGATGCGATCGTCCACGTCGGCAAACACGGCAACCTCGAGTGGCTACCGGGCAAGACGCTCGGCATGTCGGCGGACTGCGGCACCGACGCCGCGCTGGGCGACCTGCCGCTGATCTACCCGTTCCTGGTCAACGACCCCGGTGAGGGCACCCAGGCCAAGCGGCGGGCGCACGCGGTCCTCGTGGATCACCTGATCCCGCCGATGGCGCGTGCAGAGTCCTACGGCGACATCTCGCGCCTCGAACAACTGCTCGACGAGCACGCCAACATCTCGGCGCTGGACCCGGCGAAGCTGCCCGCGATCCGACAGCAGATCTGGACGCTGCTGACAGCCGCGAAGATGGACCATGATCTCGGGCTGACCGAACGGCCCGACGAAGAGGTCTTCGACGACATGCTCCTGCATGTCGACGGATGGCTGTGCGAGATCAAGGACGTGCAGATCCGCGACGGACTACACGTTCTCGGTGAGGCGCCCGCCGACGACGCCGAGGTCGATCTCGTCGTCGCCATGCTGCGCGCGCGCCAGCTGTGGGGCGGGACGTCCGCTCTTCCCGGCCTGCGCGAGGCCCTCGGACTCGTCGAGGACGGCTCGGCCGCACGAGGCGACGTCGACGCTGTCGAGCACACCGCCCGGGAGTTGGTCGCGACGCTCGCGAAGTCCGAGTGGACCGAGGAGGCGGTCGATGCCGTCGCGGCCGGACATCCGGATGCGGTGGGGGATGTGCTGCGCTTCGCCGCACGCGAGGTGGTACCACGGCTGCGTCAGACCGATCTCGAGATCACCCGTGTCCTGCACGCGCTCGACGGGGGCTTCATCCCGGCAGGCCCCAGCGGCTCCCCGCTGCGTGGACTCATCAACGTCCTGCCGACCGGTCGCAACTTCTACTCGGTCGACCCGATGGCGGTCCCGTCGCGACTGGCCTGGGAGACCGGCCGGGCGATGGCCGACTCGCTGGTGGAGCGCTACCTCACCGACCACGGTCACCATCCGGCGTCGGTCGGTCTGTCGGTGTGGGGGACCAGCGCGATGCGTACCTCCGGCGACGACATCGCGGAGGTACTGGCGCTGCTCGGCGTGATGCCGGTCTGGGATGAGGCGTCGCGCCGGGTGACGAGGCTCGAGTTGATCGAACTCGAGGAGTTGGGACGTCCGCGCATCGACGTCACCGTGCGCATCTCCGGATTCTTCCGCGACGCGTTCCCCCACGTGGTCACCATGCTCGACGACGCGGTCGCCCTCGCCGCCGGTGCCGACGAGTCCGACGAGCAGAACTTCGTCGCTGCACACGTCCGCGCCTCGATGGCCGAGCACGGCGATCATCGTCGGGCCATCACCCGGGTCTTCGGCTCCAAGCCCGGCACCTACGGCGCGGGTCTGCTCCAGCTGATCGACTCCCGGCAGTGGCGCAGCGATGATGACCTCGCACGCGTCTACACCGAGTGGGGCGGGTACGCCTATGGGCGCGACCTCGCCGGGGTGCCAGCCGTCGACGACATGCGGGCGGCCTACAAGCGCATCGCGGTCGCGGCGAAGAACACCGACACCCGCGAGCACGACATCGCCGACTCCGACGACTACTTCCAGTACCACGGCGGCATGGTCGCCACGGTGCGCGCACTCACCGGTAGCGCTCCGGAGGCGTACATCGGCGACAGCACCCGACCGGACTCGGTGCGCACGCGGACCCTGTCGGAAGAGACCAGCCGGGTGTTCCGCGCCCGAGTGGTGAATCCTCGCTGGATCGCAGCGATGCAACGGCACGGATACAAGGGCGCGTTCGAGATGGCGGCCACCGTCGACTACCTCTTCGGCTACGACGCGACGACCGACGTCGTCGCCGACTGGATGTACGAGAAGCTGACCGAGGCCTACGTACTGGATGAGCAGAACCAGGAGTTCATGCGCGCCTCGAACCCGTGGGCCCTGCACGGTATCGCCGAGCGCCTGCTGGAGGCAGTCGAACGCGATCTCTGGCACGAGCCGCCGTCGGAGCTGCTCGACGGTCTGCGTCGGGTCTACCTCGAGGCCGAGGGCGATATCGAGGGCCGTTCAGAGTCGTGAGGTGGCCCGATCCGCGGTCGTCGGGGCCACGTCGTAGAGAAATTCGGCGAGATCGGGAGAAAAACGGACACCTCGGTCGTTGATCCCACAGATGCCCCGGCAGACCCCCGCGCGGGAACTGCGGGCGGCCACCACGAAAGGATCGGCATGCGACTGCTCTACGTCTTCGCCTACCTCGCCGTCGAGATCGGTGCGTTCGCGCTCATGGTCTCCACGCTCGGCTTCGGATGGGCGATCCTCATCACGCTGGCGGCCGGCCTGATCGGCATGATCATGCTGCAGCGCCAGGGCCGCAAGATCTTCGCCGAACTCCGTCAGGCCTCGCGCAACGAGGTCGATGCGCGCCGACCGTTGACCGACACCGCCCTACTGGCCGCCGCCACCGTGCTGCTGGTCGTCCCGGGGGTGGTCACCTCGGCTGTCGGCATCCTCGCGCTGCTGCCCCCGGTGCGCGCGGCGCTGCGCCCGGTCATCGCGGCGGTCGGTGCCCGCAAGTTCGTCGCCGCGATGAACAAGGCAGGCGTGGCCGCAGGGGGCACCATCGTCGGCGGCCCGATCGTGGACGGGACCGTGGTCGACGGCTCGCCCGCCGATCGGGCCCGGCGGACCGACACCACCGGTTCGGCGGCGTCCGAGGTGATCATCGGCGAACTCCCGCGGGGGCGTTGACGCGCGGGCCGTCCGGGCAGGGCAGACTGGTCGATCGTGACGACTGAACTGCTGGTGGGCGGCGTGGTGTACGCGCCGGGTGCGCCGGACGCGACGGCGATGGCGGTCTCCGACGGTCTGGTGGTCTGGGTCGGCTCCGACGATGTCGGCCGCACGCTGCATCCCGATGCAACGGTCACTGACCTCGACGGCCGGTTCGTCGCCCCCGGATTCGTCGACTCCCACGTCCACCTGACCTCGACCGGTCTCGCGATCGACGGACTGACCCTCAACGAGGCGGTCGACCGTCGTGACTGCCTGGCATCCCTGGCGGCCGCTGCAGCGGCCCTTCCCGACGGTGAGCTCCTGTGGGGTCTGGGCTGGGACGACTCGTCCTGGACCGGGACCGAACCCGACGACCGGCGACACCCGACGACTGCGGAGGTCGACGAGGTGGTCGGCAATCGCCCGGTGTACCTCGCCCGCGTCGACGAACATTCGGCCATCGCGTCGTCGGCGCTGCGCCGACTCGTCCCCGGACTGTCGGCGGAACCGGGTCACCACCCGGACGATCCGCTGGTCGCCGAGGCACATCACCGGGTCCGTGGAGCCGCGCGCCAATTGCTGACCGCCGCCCAGCGCGAGCGAGCCCAACGGCGTTCACTCGACCACGCCGCCGCCAACGGTGTCGTCGCGGTTCACGAGAACGGCGGACCCGACATCAGCGGGATCGACGACTTCCTCGCGCTCGCCGACCTCGATCATCCGGTGGAGGTGCGTCGCTACTGGGGACAGACGGTCGAGAGCGCAGACCACGCGCACGAACTGATGGCCATCACCCACGCACACGCCCTCGGCGGCGACCTGTTCGTCGACGGTGCGATCGGATCGCACACCGCCTGGTTGTCGGCGCCCTACACCGATGACCCGACGCGAACCGGCATCAGTTATCTCGGTTACGAGCAGATCCTCACCCAATTGCGTGCCTGCAGTGAGGCGGGGGTGCAGACCGGATTCCATGTCATCGGCGACGGCGCGACGGAGTCGGTGGTGGCGGCATTCGCTGAGCTCGCCGACTCGATTGGCACGCCGGCGCTGGCCAGGCACGCGCATCGGCTCGAACACGCCGAGATGGTCACCTCCGAGCATGCCGAGGTCCTGGCGCGATGCGGTGCGGTGGCCAGTATGCAACCGTTGTTCGACGCCGCCTGGGGAGGGCCCGGCGATCTGTACGAACAGCGTCTGGGGACCGACCGCGCGGCAACTCTCAACGACTTCGCGATGTTGGCCAGAGCCGGTGTGGGACTTGCTTTCTCATCCGATTCCCCGGTGACCGCGGTCGAGCCGTGGGCGACTGTCCGCGCGGCCGTGCACCACCATCAACCGCGCAATGCGATCTCCGCTCGCGGTGCATTCGCGGCGGCCACCCGTGGCGGCTGGCGCGCCGGCGGTGTCAACGACGGCCTCACGGGCACGCTCGCGCCCGGCGCACCGGCGAGTTACGCCATCTGGGAGGTCGACGATCTCGTCGTCGGCGGGTCGCATGAGAGCGTCCAACGGTGGTCCACGGACCCGCGCTCACGGGTTCCTGCACTGCCCGACCTCACGCCTGGAGCCAAGCTGCCCCGCTGTGTGCGGACCGTTCACCGCGGGCGTGACCTGTACGACGCCGGTCAGGGAGTCGGGGAGCGCTCATGACCTGCGCGGGGGCCGGGCCCGACCACCGGGGTGGCGAGCACCCTGGTGAGCGCGCGGACAAACACGATCTGACCGATCCGGCGGAGCGTCACACTGCGGAGCCGATCGGGTCCGCTCGCCGTCGACAGCTGATCGTGTTCGTCCGCACCGTCGTGGCAGCTCTCGCCGGTTGTGCGATGTACACGGCGTTCCCGCCCCGGACGTGGTGGTTCATGGCCGTCGTGGCCGCAGCGCTGTTGTTCGCCGCGATCAGCGTCGGGCGACCGCGGGTGCGGACCGGCGCCTGGCTCGGTTTCGTGTTCGGACTGGCCTTCTTCATCCCGTTGCTGCCGTGGATCGGGGTCTACGTCGGCCCGCTGCCGTGGCTCGCGCTCGCCGTCGTGCTCGCGATCTACCTGGCCGTGTTCGGCGCGATCGCCGTCCTGACCATGCGGCTACCTGTCCCACCCGTCTGGTTCACGCTGACCTGGGTCCTCATCGAGGGAGTCCGATCGGCGTTCCCGTTCGGGGGCTTCCCGTGGGGGCGCGCCGCGTTCAGCCAGGTCGACGGACCGCTGCTGCCGCTCGCCGCGATCATCGGCGCCCCGGGACTCTCGGCGGCCGTCGCGCTGTTCGGTGCATCCCTGGCGTGGCTGATCCAGGTGGTCGTCGAGCGAACTCGCGACCCGCGCCGGTCCGCCGCCCGACCGGCAGCGATCGCCGTCGTGCTGGCCCTGCTGGGACCGATGGCGGCCATCGCCCTGACCCCGGCAACCGTCGACCGGACGGTCGCACAGTCGTCCACGCGAATCGCGGTGATCCAGGGCAACGTTCCCCGGCTGGGACTCGATTTCAACGCGCAGCGTCGGGCAGTGCTGGACAACCACGTACGGCAGACCTTCGCGCTGGCCGACTCGGTTCGGTCCGGCCGCGCCGAACAGCCCGACCTGGTGCTCTGGCCGGAGAACGCCTCTGACATCTCACCGCTGACCAATCCCGATGCCGCCGAAGAGATCACCGCCACATCGGTGTCGGTGGGTGCACCGATCCTGGTGGGCACGCTGGTCTCCAACCCGGACGGCAGACCGACCAACACCGTGCTGGTGTGGGACGGGGACCGCGGCCCTCAAGCGCGCTACGACAAGCACATCATCCAACCGTTCGGTGAGTACCTGCCGATGCGCGAGTTCTTCCGCCTCTTCTCGCCGTACGCCGACATGGCAGGCAACTTCCGGCCGGGCAGTGGTCGCGCGGCCGTGTCCGTGCCGGGGCGGTCGGGGACCGTCGAGGTCGGTATCGCGACCTGCTGGGAGGTCGCATTCGACAGCGCCACCCGCGACGCAGTCGACGACGGTGCTCAGCTGCTGTACGTGCCGACCAACAACGCGACCTTCGGTCGGACCGACATGACATACCAGCAATTGGCGATGTCGCAGGTACGGGCCGTCGAACACGGGCGTGCGGTCGCAGTGGCGGCCACGAGCGGGGTCAGCGCCATCATCGAGCCGGACGGCATGATCGCCTCACGGACCGGTATCTTCACACCAGCCGTGCTGGCTGCACGGCTGCCACTGCACGAGGACCGGACCATAGCGACGCGCCTGGGACCGTGGCCGGAACGGGCGGCGATGCTGGTCGCGGTGGTGGGCCTTTTGGTCGCGCTGTCGCGGCGTACTAGGTTCGTCGGGGGACCGAACGCCCGACGCGCCGCGTCGGATCGGACCGAAGTGCTGAACGAAGGAGCTCGATGACATCGGGGAGTGGACCGGACCAGCAGGTCGTCGGCGCTGATGGCGCACGCGCGCTGGTCGTTATCCCGACGTACGACGAGCGCGAGAACCTGCCGCTGATCGTCTCTCGGCTCCATGCCGCGTTGCCCGGGGTGCACGTCCTGGTCGTGGACGACTCGAGCCCCGACGGCACCGGCGAGGTCGCCGACGCTCTGGCCGCGGCAGACGATCGCATCCAGGTCATGCACCGGGTCGAGAAGGACGGTCTGGGCAAGGCTTATCTCGCCGGCTTCGCCTGGGGGCTCGACCACGAGTACCAGGTCATCATCGAGATGGATGCCGATGGCAGCCACGCTCCGGAGCAGCTGCACCGGCTGCTCGACGCGGTCAACGCCGGCGCCGACCTCGCGATCGGATCGCGCTACGTACCCGGCGGGTCGCTGGTGAACTGGCCGAAGCGTCGTGAATTCCTGTCCCGCGGTGCCAACACCTACGCCCGCTTCGCCCTGGGCTCGTCGGTGCGCGACATCACTGCTGGATTCCGTGCCTACCGACGGATCGTCTTGGAGAAGATCGCCCTCGACACCGTCGAGTCGGCGGGCTACTGCTTTCAGATCGACCTCGCTTGGCGCACCATCCGCGCCGGATTCGACGTCCGGGAGGTTCCGATCACCTTCACCGAACGTGAGATCGGTACATCGAAGATGAGCGGCGGCGTGATGACCGAGGCGTTTCTGATGGTCGCGCGATGGGGGCTGGAGAGCCGCCGTGAAAAGATCAGCGGCCGCCGCCGGGTCTGAGACCACGGACGACGGCCGCTGACGGCACGATCGCGTTCAGATCAGTTCGTCACGCCTTTGCGACGCTGCTTGAGCAGGTCCAGCCGCTCGTTCAGCAGGACCTCGAGCTCTTCCTCGGACCGCCGCTCGAGCAGCATGTCCCAGTGCGTACGCGGAGGCTTGGTCTTCTTCTCCTCCGGCTCGGCACCCTCGAGGATGGTGCCCTCCATACCGTTCTTGCACGGCCACTTGGAAGGGACCTCGGCGTCGTCGGCGAACGGGACGTCGAAGATCTCGCCGTTGTCGGTCTTGTACTGGACGATCCGACGTGGTGCGAGGTCGTGGTCGCGATCGGTCTCGTAGCTCACCGCACCGAGACGGCTACCTCGAAGCACTCGATCTGCCATGGGTGTTTCCTCTCAACATTCCGTAGCTGAACAGAACCATTCTACGCGTTGTCGCGGGATGCTCCGACACACCGACCCGCGGGTCGACCCGACACCCGTGAGCACCCGACCGGACGCGGTCGTGTGCGCCGGGTACGGTCGGAGCGTGGAACAGGTCCGGAGTCGCCGACGCCCCTACGCGTGCGCATGGTGTGGGAGCTCGATGGTCGACTCGGAACTCGGTCGGCGCCGCAAATACTGCAAACGCTCGTGTCGACAACGCGCCTACGAGCAGAGAGCGCTCACGGATGGCACTTCTATTCCCGCGGACGCGGTGATCCTCAGCGCGGCGGAGGCCACGGCGTTCGGTGACCGCATGTTCGAGCTGCGCTGCGCGGCGGAGGACATCGCGACTGCGGTGGCCGAGAAGGCCGACCACGACACGCTGGCGCAGTTGACCGACGAACTCCTGGGCCGCGCACGCGATGCGGAGCGACTCCGGTGATCGCCCGCATCTTCGGGCTGTCGATCGTCATCTCGATCGCCGCCCTGGTCGTCGCATTCGTGTACCAGAGCTGGACGGGCCTGGCGCTGTGCGCGATCCTCGGCATCCTCGAGATCTCGCTGTCCTTCGACAACGCCGTCATCAACGCCACGATCCTCGAGCGGATGAGCGAGTTCTGGCAGAAGATGTTCCTCACCGTCGGTGTGCTCATCGCCGTCTTCGGGATGCGGCTGCTGTTCCCGTTGGCGATCGTCTGGGTGACCGCAGGACTCAACCCGGTCGAAGCCTTCCGTCTGGCGATGAACCCGCCTGCCGGCGGTGCCGAGGCGTTCGCCGACGGCAGCCCGAGTTACGAGACCATCCTGCATGAGGCGCATCCGCAGATCGCGGCGTTCGGCGGGATGTTCCTGCTCCTGCTGTTCCTCAACTTCGTTCTCACCGACCACGAGAACACCTGGCTGTCGTGGCTGGAGCGTCCGCTCGCTGCGATCGGGCGGGTCGACCAGCTCTCGGTGGCCATCGCGGCGACCAGCCTGGTACTCGTCGCCGAGTTCCTGGCCGATGACACCCATCGGTCGACCATCCTCATCGCCGGCATCCTCGGCATGGTCACCTACATCGTCGTCGACGGTCTGAGTTCGCTGTTCCAGCGTGAGCAACCCGGAGTCGACCATTCCGAGGAGTCCGACACCGCGTCGGCCGACGGCTCGGCGCAGCGTGCCTCGGGGCCGTCAGCGGTGACCAAGGCTGCCGGACGTGCCGGGTTCTTCCTGTTCCTCTATCTCGAGGTCCTCGACGCCTCGTTCTCGTTCGACGGGGTGGTCGGCGCCTTCGCCATCACCGCGGACCCGATCATCATCGCGCTCGGACTCGGGTTCATCGGAGCGATGTTCGTCCGGTCCATCACGATCTTCCTCGTACGGCAGGGCACGCTTGCCGAGTACCGCTATCTGGAGCACGGCGCCCACTGGGCCATCGGCGCCCTCGCAGTCATCTTGCTGCTGAGCGTCAAGGTCGAGATCAACGAGGTGGTCACCGGACTCGTCGGTGTCGCCTTCATCGGCGCGGCCCTGATCAGCAGTATCGGTGCCAACCGACGGGATCGGGCGAACGGTGTCACCGAGGACGCGGCGGTGTCGGTTCCGCGATGAGCGGGGCCACTAGACTCATGGCGTGACCGGAGCCGACGACTCGACACGTGACCGCGATCGCGCCGGTGTCTCGGAGCCCGGTCCGACCGACGACGATGCGACATCCGCCGCGGACGGCCCGGACGAACCTTCCGCAGCGAACGATGGGACCGGTGGGTCGACCCGTCGTCGGGGCGACCGTCTTCCCGTCCGACGCGACGATCCCGACCGTCCCGGACCCGGGCGCCGGATGGCCGACCTGCTGGCCCGCACCGACTCCAGCGCCGGGGTCGTCAAGGCGGCTCGCGCGGCACGAGATCTGATCCCGCACAATGAGAACCCGATCACCGGGCCCCGTGCATCCGACCGCGTGGCACGCCTCATCAGCGAGTCCCGACCCGAGAAGCCCAGTGCCATACGGGAGCTCGGTCTCGCATCGGTGCAGGTGTGGCAGGCGCTGGTGACCGGACGACGTCGGCAGTCCGACCGCACCCCGGTCCCCGCCACCATCCTGTTCACCGACCTCGTCGGGTTCTCAACGTGGGCCCTGCATGCCGGAGACGACCAGGTGCTCCGACTCCTGCGTGACGTCAACGACGTCACCGAGAACATCGTGCGTAGACGCGGCGGGCGCATCGTCAAACACCTGGGCGATGGGACGATGGCCGTGTTCGTCGACGGTGTCGAGGCGATCGAGGCCGGTCACGAGGTGATCGTCGCCGTGAGTGCGCTGACGGTCGGGGACTACCGGCCACAGCTGCGAGCCGGTCTCCACACCGGCGAACCGCGAGCGGTCGGTGACGATTTCCTCGGTGTCGATGTGAACATCGCCGCTCGGGTCGCGGCAGCCGCGGGAGCCGGTGAGCTGTTGGCCAGCGGAGCGACCGTCGAGGCCGCCGGCGCCGATCGGTATGCCACTCGTCGCAGGCGATTCCGCGCCAAGGGGGTACCGCGCGACATCGAGGTGTTCGCCGTCGTGCCCCGCTACTCCGACTGATCGATCCCTGACCTCAGGAGTGGTCGACGCAACGGACCCGCATCAGGCCTCCGGTGTGGGCTCGGCCAGGGCTGCTGCTTCCTTCTCCCGCTCACGGGACGCTCGTAGCTGGCGTCCGCGACGTCGATACCGCCAGATGAAGTAGCCCATCAACACCGCGAACAAGACGCCGACGACCGCACCCCAGAGCGAGGCTCCGCGGAATCCCGGTGCATCGACGTCGAGGATGCGCTGACCTGCGTGCGATCCGTTTCCGCGGCCGACCACGACCGCGAGCGACAGGAGATTGGGGATGGCGACGATGATGCCCGCGATCCCGAACACGATCGCCGGGACGTTGCGGAGGCGTCCGCGGTTGACCACCGCGAGCGTGAACAGGAGCAGCGGCACGAAGGTACAGACGATGCCCAGCACCAACCCGGTACCGATGCCGCGGCTGAAGGACCCGTCCACCCGCTGACCGATCTGCTGCGCCCACCACCGAGGCAGGAATGCCTCGAGGATGAAGTACGCGATCACCAGCAGCGCGATGGCGATCAGCACCGCGACGACACGCTTGGCGACCGAGTTGGCCCGATCGCCGATGGTGCGGCGGGCAGCGGGATCATCCGAGGGGGATGCTGCCACGCCGGCCGCCGGGTCCTCGGACGGATGGTTCGCGTCGTGGTCGACGAGGGGCGTCGGCCGACCGATATCCGGCGACGGACCGGCCGCCGGCGGATCGGTGCTCGTCGGCACGGTGGTTTCTCGTGGATCGTTCGGCCCGTGCGGGGTGACGTCTGCTCCCATGAGCTGAGTGTAGGCCCGTGTCGGACACGGCAACCCTGTCGCGCCGGTAGCAGAGATTCACCATGTCTGCACTCCTGCCGATCTCCGGCGCCCGGATCTCCACAGTCGGGCTCTCGCTCGGACCGGCCACGAACTGGTGGTTCACCAGAGTTCGGCGCGCGGGCGAACAGAATTGTGTTCTTCGTCGCTCTCGGGGTGTACCAATGGAGATCGCAGGTCGCGGTGGACAGCCCGTTCCACATCGTCGGCCCGGTGTACACGGCTCTTCGGCAGGATTCGCGCGCGGATCCGCGGCGGTTTCGGGATGTGGTTTCGGTGGATGACAAGCAGCAGCAGATGATCGACTTCGAGCGGCACTGGTACCCACTCGGGGGCGGGTCGACCGATGAGATCGGAGCCCAATTCGGGCTCACCGATCGGGATTTCTTCGCCCAGGTCGGCCGGCTCGTCGACGATCAGCCGCCGTCGGCCCTGACCGCTGCGGAGCTCCGTCGGATGCGTGGTGTCATCCGCCGCCGACTCTGGATGGCTCGCTGACCTCTTCGTTCGCCGATCGGCTCGACGCACCCCCATCGACGCGCTAATCTGATCACACCTGTTTCCTGATGGATTGGTGGATGGTCTGATGACACTCGCGGAGGCACCCGACACCACGGAGCCGTTGATCGCCCATGACGACTCCGAGATCGAGCTCATCCCACCGGACTCGCTGACCGCGGAGTTGACCGGGCATTTCACCTTCCTCCCGGTCAACGGCGCGGCGTTCGTCATGCAGGTGATGCTCCCTGTGATCGGGGATGTGGTCGGGGAGTACTCGATCTTCCGTACGGATCCCCTCGGACGGGCCGTTCGCTCTGTGGACTCGGTGCTGCGATGGGTCTACGGCGGACCGGAGGCGATCGAGGAGGGCAAGCGTCTGCGCGCGATGCATCGGCCGCTGCAGATGCGCAACGCCGAGGGCAAGCACATCAGTGCCCTCAACCCGGAGGCGTATCAATGGGTGATCGCGACCGCCTTCCCGACCACACTCAGCGCGGGACCACTCGTCATCGGTCGACACTTCGACCAACGTGAACAGCAGGAGATCTTCCGGGACAACCGTCGGATCGCGAAGATCGTCCAGGTCCCGATGCGGGGATACCCGGAGAGCATCGCGGAGTTCAGCGAGTACTTCGACGACTTCGTCGAGAACAAGCTCGTCGCACACCCGGTCGCACTCGAGTTGCTCGACCAGATGCAGGCCGCGCCTGCCCTCCCTCGGTCGGTACCCCGAGCCGTTCGCCGACCCCTCACCTCGATCGCGCGCATCGCGAGCGTGCCGCTGCAGAGGCTCAACTACCTGACGACCGTGGGGGTGATGGACCCGCGGGTCCGCGAGATCCTCGGGGTCACCTGGACAGACGGCGAGCAACGCGAACTCGAGCGCATCCACACGGTGATCCGTGGCTCGTATCGTGTTCTGCCCGAGAGGCTCACGTACTTTCCGCTGGCCTATCACGCCCGTCGGCACCATGCCGCCATCCAGGCGATGAAGCGCCGCGAGACCAAAGGGGCGGCGTACCGGGTGAGCGGGAACGGCTGCCCCGCATAGGGGTCGAGACGCGTTCGCTCACGTCGTTCAGCGCTGCCAGCTGTCGTCGAGCCAGTCCTCGTCGAACACGGTGGTCGACCCCAGGTGCGACGCGTACCCGGGGTGGTGCTCTCTACGGACGGCGACGGACGGATGGATGCACGCCTGCCGGGCGGATCGTCGACGGTAGGTGGCCAACACCCAGACACGGCTGTTTCGATGAACCGGGGCGATCGCCCAGGTGCTCTGCGTCCGCGTCGGCAGTTCACGCAGCTCGGCCTTGGCTCGGAGGTCGATGCCGGCCGCGTGCGCGCCCCGGAGGATCCAGAGCAGGCTGATGTCTCCCAGCGCATCGCGGGTGAAGCCGCCCCCGACGTCGGAGTGGACCCCCGCGAACCAGGCCTCCTGGATCGCCGTGGTCTGGACCAGCCGCTCCCGGTACGGGCGCCGACGTTCGTCGATGGAGACCGCGTGGCGTCCGGCTCGCACGTTCTGCAACGTGTCGGAGTTCGCGAACGACAGTGAGCGCCGCAGGATTCCGGGGGCGTTCACCGTGTCCCACAGACCCATGTAGGCGATCGGGACAGAGAACGAGTCCACCAACTTGTCATCGGGTTGGGTGGGCTGGCGGCACACGGTCCGCTGGAACTCCTCGACCTCGGCTTGGTCCTTGTCCGTCCACTTTCCCCGACCCGCATAGTTGCCGATGGCGTACTGGATCAGGTTCTCCGACGAGCGGCGAGGGATGCCCACGGTGTGCAACAACCCCGCGAGGGCCCGTGCGGTGAACGCTCCTCGGCTGAAGCCGAAGATGAAGATGCGGTCTTCGGGCTCCCAGTTGTTCATCAGGAAGGTGTAGGCCTCGGCGAGGTTGGTCTTGAGCCCCAGACCGAAAGCGCGGCCCAGCATCTTGGAGGCGAAGCGCCCCGGAGCCGACCACACCCGCGTGGAGGCGAAGGTACCGACCCCGGGATCGTAATAGGCCAGTTGCCGCCCCTCGGTGAAGTCGATCGCCCGGAAGAGCTTGACCACGTTGGTGTTACGTCCGACCACGATCTGGTTGGCCGTACCGTCCAGGCACATCACGATGTTCTTGCCGGCACGCGCCGGGGGGTCGGCCGGGACCGACGTCGCCATCGCGGCGTCGTCGGTCTCGGCGACCGTGATCGTGGACGGATCGGTCAGTCGATCGTTCTCGGTGGGAGACATCAGGACTCCTCTCGGCGGCCCGACGCCCGCCTGATGCACCCAGTATGGGGCGATCGCCGTCGGTCAGCACGAGTGTTGCGCTACTCGGCCACACCGCCTGCCGCTACTCGCCGGATCGTGGACGTACGTACTTCGATCGTGGATCGGCGACTAAGCCCGAGTAGCATCGGGCCGAACCGACCATCACCGGCGACCGCGTTCACCTCGCGCGACCGGCACCGCAGAGAGGGATGCACGTGCCGTTCTCCGACGACGAACTCGAGGAGTTCTATCGCCGGATCGAGGCACGGACGGCAGCACAGGTCGGTCGTCGGGTACCTCGTCATCGGCGACCTCTGCTCGCGTGTCCGACCCCGGACAAAGAGGCGTACCGCGACGAGGAGTCCGCGAGGTCAGGTGTGTACCGGATCCGCGAGCGATCTCGTGGCGATCTCCGACTCCGCATCTATCACTGCGCCTGCGGTTCGTGGCACATCACCAGCAGTCCCGACCTCTGGTTCCGGCGATGACCGCATCGAGCGTGCCGGGTCGGCTCGACGCGCCGACCATCGTTCTGCACGCGACTGACCCGGCCGTGAATGCGGCTGCCTACCGGGTGTTGTTCGGCAGTCCGCCGGCCGGCGATGCGCTCGGCAGTGACACGCCGTTCGAACTCACCCTCGGTGGGGCGACGGTGCGCGTCCAGTCCGGTACCGCACCATCCGCCGGCGGTACGGCTGCCAGCCGGACTGTCGATCGGCTGCAGTTCGACACCGTCGACCTGCCGGCGGCAGAGCGTCTCCTGGCCCGCCGAGGTGTGCCGATCGACATCTCCGAACGCGGCGACCTGGTGCTCGGTGACCACCCGGCCCTCGGGGTCGGTTCGCCGACCGCCCATCACGAAGGTGGGTCACCCGATGCCGAACTGACCGGGATCGATCACGTCGTGGTCGCGGCACGCTCGGCCCAGACGGCGACCGCGGTCTTCGGCGGCCTGCTCGGACTCGACTTCCGTCTGCGCCAGCAGCCGTTCGAGGGTGTCGACCAGTTGTTCTTCCGGAGCCCGTCCCTGGTGGTGGAAGTCGTGGTGTCGACACAGGCGGTGCCCGACTCCGAGTTCGAGATGTGGGGCGTCGCATGGTTGTCGACGGACCTCGACCGCACCCATCGCCGACTTGCCGACGCGGGCGTCCCGACGTCGGAGATCCGACCCGGCCACCAGCGGGGCAGTCGGGTCCTCACGGTGCGAGATCGATCGCTGCTGACCCGAACACTGGTCATCGAGAAGGGATCTCGCTCCTGACCGATCAGGTGGCCTTCGCGACCAGCTTGCCGACGGTGGACGGGGTAACGAGGTCCAACACACGCAGCGGAAATACATAGAGTGGTTCGACCACCTCGGGGCGAGCCTCGAGTGCGTGCAGAATCCATTCCGACGCGGTCTCGACGGGTAACGCCGGCACGTCGTCGTACTGTGCTGTCGGTGCGATCATCGGGGTCCGGACCAGGGGGAAGTTCACGTTCGTCACCGCCACGCCGGTACCGTCGAGCTCCGCTGCCAGACTTCGACCGAACGCTGCCAGCGCGGCCTTGGTGGCGTGGTAGCCGGCGAACCGAGGCATCGCACCTGCCGTGACACCCCAGGTACAGACGTTGACGATGTGGCCGCGTCCGCGATCGATCATCCCGGGCAACAATCCGACGGTCAGCTCCACCGCACCGAAGTAGTTGAGGTCCATCATCCGGCGGTAGTCGTGCGTACGGTCGACAGTGTCGACGACGCTGCGTCGGATGGATCGGCCCGCATTGTTCACCAGCGCGTCCACCGGTTCGTCGCGGAGCCGGTCGAGCAGTCGGCCACGATCGTCGGGATCAGCGAGATCGCAGGTCAGCGGGGTGGCAGTGGCGCCGAGGACACCGGCTTCCGTCACCACCTCGGCGAGGTCGTCTGCACGTCGGGCGACCACGATCAGGTCGGCACCCGCCGCGGCGAGGTCGAGGGCGAGCTGTCGACCTATCCCCGACGTCGCCCCGGTCACGAGGATCGTCGATCCCCGGAGGTCGTGTCGTGCACGCGAACCCACGCGGACGGTTCGGTCGAGTAGCGCATCGGTCACGCGGCGTCGGATGTCCATCACGCTATTGTGCGGGCGTGGTCGGGAGCGTCAGCGGTCGGGGGAGGTCCCGCCGGTTCGCCGACGGATGCCGCGATAGATGATCCGACGCACGATCACCGGTTGCAGCACGGTGTCGACACTCCAGGACGGCAGTCGGAACGCCGGGCCGTTCGGCGCGAAGATCTGCAGGCCGTCCGGCTGCGTCCCGAGCACTGAACCCCACCGTCGGCGCGGTGCGCGGTACGAGCCGAGTCGTCGCCCGGCGAGCGCTGCACGGATGTTGCGAGCGAGGAGTTTGTCGGCGCGGTTGCGCGCCGACGAACGGAGGGGATCGGTCGCGGCTACGTCACCGATCGCAAAGATCTCGTCGTGGCCCGGCACCCTGAGGTCGGCGCCCACGCGGACGAAGCCATCGTCGTCGAGGAGTGTGGACGGCACCCACGCGGTGTTCGGCCGTACCCGTCCGATCGCCCAGAGCACCGCGTCCGCGGTCGCGTCCGGCTGCCCGGTGCTCCAGGTGACCGGGTCGTCGGTGATCTCCGTCAACTCGGAGTCGGCCGGGATCAGGGCGCGGTGTCCAGGATGAAGACCGACGCCGCGATCGCGCAGGATTCGTTCGACCCGACGCCAGGTCCGCGGATGATGCTGGGGGAGGGCTCGGTCTCCCGGGAAGTAGAGATCCAGCCGGGTCGACGGCCATCGCTGCGCCAGGTTGGCAGCACTGCTCACCGCTGCGGCACCGCCGCCGATCACTGCGATCGAGTGGGCCGAGGCCAGTCGGTCGTGGACGCTGCGTAGTTCGGCATCGACCTGCCCCGAGGTCTGCAGAGTCGGGCGACGCCAGAACCCGTTGCTGACACCCGTCGCGATCACGAGGATGTCGTACGACTCCTCCTCGATCGTGCCGTCCGGCAGGCGAACCGACAGTCGTCGGCAGTCGATGTCGAGGCCGGTGACGTCACCGTGCACCGTGCGCACCCCGTCGAGTCCGCGGTAACGGTCGAAGGAAACCCAGTAGTCACGCGACCACCGGTCGGGCCGACTCAATCGTGTGCCGAGCTCTTGGCCGCTGACCAGCCCGGGTTTGACCGAGACCCCGACCACCTCGGCATGGCGGGCCAGATGGATGGCCGTCAGCAGGCCACTGTCCCCGAGTCCCGCGACGACGACCCGGGGACGTGTCACGCGGACACCCGTCGGGGTGGCCTCGGCACGAACTTCGGAACCCGGTCGACCACTCCCTGGTAGTCAGGTCGCCGCTCGAGGCTGCGGTCCTCCATCATCGGGATGCTCGCACCGAGGAACATCGCCAGCATGGCAACCGCCCCGATGAACAACCACCAGGCGTCACCGGGCACCGTCGCCACCCCGAAGAGGGCCAGCGCACACCAGAAGGCGAACTCACCGAAGTAGTTCGGATGACGCGACCACGACCAGAGCCCGTGGTCCATGACCTGACCGGGCCGACGGTCGCGGCTGAACGCGCGAAGCTGCGCGTCCGCGACATACTCGAGCGCGACAGCTGAGAATCCCACGGCGGCCGCGATCCCGGCGAGCCAAGCCAGCTCGACGGAGTCGTGGGTCACCGCTACATAGACCGGAAGCATGCCCAGGAACACCTGCAGCGTCGGGACGAGATGGATACCGCCGAGGTCGGCGACGACCTCGGCTCGCCCCGCGCGACCCCGGAGCAGGGGATAGCGCCAGTCCTCATGGTGCAGACCGGGAAACGAGATGGCCCAGTTCGCCGTCAACCGGACGGCCCAGACGCCGACGACGGCAGCGACCAACCAGCAGTGGACGGCGTCGATACCGACGTCGCCGGCTGCCCACCAGTAGATGAGCAGCAGCGGCGGCACCACACTCCAGTAGGCGTCGTAGAAGCTGGAGTTCCCGAAGGCGCGACTGAAGGCGAAGATCACCAATGTGCCGATGATGTCGGCGATCAGGGCGTCGAGCCAGAGCCGATCGGTCGTGGGGCCCCACCACAGCCAGGCCGCAGCCACCGCAAGCGCGACCAGGTAGGCGATTCCGACCCAACCGAAGGACGCCGCGCGACTCCTCGGAACCGTTGTCTCGTTCACCGTCCCGATACTTCCATCTCGGACCCGCGCTCGGGTCGAGATCGGTTGCTCAGAGGTACTTCTCGATGGTTCCGCCCAGCTTCTCGGGCTTGGTGGTGGGCGCGAAGCGGTCGACGACCTGACCGTTCTTGTCGACCAAGAACTTGGTGAAGTTCCACTTGATCCGACCGCCGAGCAGACCGCCCTTCTGGCTCCTCAACCAGGCGTACAGCGGGTGGGCGTCGTCGCCGTTGACGTCGATCTTCGCGAACAGCGGGAAGGTGACGTCGTAATTGAGTGAACAGAAGTTCTTGATCTCCTCGGCGTCACCCGGCTCCTGATGCGCGAACTGATCGCACGGGAAACCGAGGACGCGCAGCCCACGGTCCTGGTAGTCGCGGTTCAAGGTCTCGAGTCCCTTGTACTGCGGGGTGAAGCCGCACTGCGACGCCGTGTTGACGATGAGCAGGGGGTGACCCTGATACCCCGACAGCGGGACGGGCTTGCCGTCGATGTCGTCGGCGGTGAAGTCGTAGGCGGTGAGTTCGCCGGAAGGTGTCATGTGTGTCCTTCGGTACGGTCCGTGGCCCGGATGGGATCCCGGCCAGAGTACCGGCGTCGAGCACGGCCGGCGGTGCCGAGCACCCACCCGGCCCGTCGTCAGCCTATTTCTTCGTCAGCGACGACTCCTTGTGAGCGGCACGCGATCCGGTCTTGTCCGACTCGACGATCCAGTACGGGTCGTCGGAGCTGGCGCGGAACTGCTGCCCCTCGAAGGTGAAGTCGGATGTGCGCTTTTCCACCGCGGTTCCCTCGGTGGTGCCCTGCGAGGTGTTCCACTGGACGGTGTCGTGTTGCGTGATTGCCATGGCCTTTGATGCCCAAATCCTCCGATGCACAAACTTCGTCGCCGGCCGGACGTGGCGCAGCCACGCGTCGAGGCCCGAAGGTCCGGGAAGGGGTCACCCCGGGTAGGGCGCCGCCTCGCGCGCATTCCGCAATGCCGGAGCCCACCAGGCCAGGCGGTCGAGCGTCGCCGTGATCGCGACCTCGGTCCCGGGGTCGGTGGGTGCGCCATCGGACCACGCGGTGAAGTAGTTGACCAGGGCGACCGAATCCCGCAGTGGCACAGCGTGTAGCTCCACCAGGACGTTCTCGAGATGGAGCGCTGCGTGCCGGCCACCGGCCGCCCCGCCGTAACTGGCGAATGCCACAGGACGTGCGGCCCACTGCGTGAAGTGCCAGTCGATTGCGGCCTTCAACGATGCTGGATAGCTGTGGTTGTACTCGGGTGTCACCAGCAGGATCGCATCGGCCCGTTCGAGTGCCCGGGTGAGCGGTGCCATCCCGGCGGGTCGCGGATAGTCGGAGCCCGCGATCTTGGGCGATGACGCCGGTAGAGCCAGCGGTAACTCGATGTCGGCGAGGTCGACGACCTCGACATGGAATCCGTTGTGCCGGCGGGCCCGGTCTGCGACCCAGCTGCCGAATTCGGCGCCGAAGCGTCCCTCGCGGACGCTCGCGATGACGATGAGAAGGGTGGGTGTCGATGTATCGGTCATTTCTCGAGCCAAGTCCGATCCCGTCATCCGGACCAGTCCGGGATGAGGCTGGCTCCCGCAGGGCCAGGCTGATGGCTCCCGGCGTGGTCCCGGCCGGACTACCGTGGGCACGTGGCCTCCCCACTCGGTGACTTCCTGCGTGCCCGGCGCGATTCAACCGCCCCTGAAGCGGTGGGGCTTCCGCCGACATCGCGTCGGCGTGCGCCGGGGTTGCGACGCGCCGAACTGGCGACGAGGGCGGGGATCAGTGTCGAGTATCTGACCCGGATCGAGCAGGGGCGCGACCGCAACCCGTCCGTGCAGGTGGTCAACGCACTTGCGGACGCCTTGGCATTGGACGTCTCCGAAAGCGAGCACCTCCGCTACCTGACGAAGATCACCGGCGGGGCGTGCATTGGACACCGCGGCGAAGGCCACCCGACGAGGTCCGTGCGGCCGCCGGTGCTACGCACTCTCAACCTGCTCGAACCGGGCGTTGCCATGGTGACCAACAGGCTCGGCGACGTCCTCGCGCACACTGATGCCTTCGCTCGTGTGATGCGGCCGTCCGGTCTGCTCGACGAGCAAGAACCGAATATGACCCGGCATCTGTTCGTCGATGACCGAGCGAAGCGGTTCTTCCTCGACCGTGACGAGGTCGCTGACCATCAGGTCTTCGATCTCCGTCTCGGCCCCTCGGAATCTGCATCGGCGTGGTTCGTCGCAGACCTGACCGAGCGGGCCGGTGACGACTTCGCCGCGCGTCTGAGCAGGCACCTGCCGCCTCCGGACGTGCCCTGGCGCCTCGCACATCCCTCGGCGGGAACCCTGACCTTCGAGCGAGAGACCTTGCATCTGCCGAGCACTGATGCCCAAGAGATTGTCGTGCTGCTTCCCGCCGATGCGGCGACCGAACGTGGGATGGCCATTCTGCTCGACGGCGCACTCCCACGTCCGTTGCGGGTCGGCTGATCGGCGGACCTCGGCGAGAGTTCTCCACCACGCACACCGGAGCAGTCGTGGGTGAGAGGTGTTGGGGGATGATGGAGCCGCTCACTGTGACGTCGGCGTTGGAAGAAGTGCCGGGCCCGCGGCGTTCGGTGTGAGCGGAGCAGCAGTCGAGGAGTGGCCCTCGCTGTCGATGAGTTCGAGGAGTCGCGGGTGTTCGGTGTGGGTAAGACAGGCGACGGGCCACCTGCAACGGCGGTGACTCCGATCCATCGACTGACGTCATACGTGCGCACCGAGTCCGGGAGCGCGGTTCTGCTCGTCGTGGTCTCGGTGATCGCGCTGGTCTGGGCGAACTCTCCGGTCTCTGCGTCCTACGTCGACCTGTGGCATACACCGATGTCGGTACGAGTCGGCGACTACGGCATCGACATGGACCTACACCACTGGGTCAACGACGGTCTGATGGTCGCGTTCTTCTTCCTGATCGGTCTGGAGGTCCGTCAGGAGTTGGCCGTCGGATCGCTGCGCGATCGCAGTCGCGCGCTGGTCCCGCTGGTCGCCGGGGTGCTGGGCGTCGCATTGCCTGCGCTGATCTATCTCGCGATCGCCGGACGTGAAGCCCCGCAGGGCTGGGGTGTCGTCGTCGGCACCGACACCGCGTTCCTCCTCGGTGTGCTCGCGATGGTCGGGCCGGCCATGTCCAACCAACTCCGGGTCTTTCTGCTGACCCTGACCGTCGTCGATGATTTCCTGGCGGTGTCCATCATCGGTGTCGTCTACACCGACGACCTCCGATGGGGTCCGCTGGTCATCGCATTGCTCGCCCTGGTCTGCCTGTGGCTGCTGTCGCGAACGGCCGAGTGGCGCAGTGCGCCGTACGTCGGAATCGTCATCGTCCTCTGGATCGCGACGCTGGAATCGGGCATCCATCCGTCACTTGCCGGCATGGCCGCCGGGCTCCTGGTGCCCGCCTTCGCGACCGAGCGGTATGAGGTCGAGAATGCGAAACGTCTTTTCCGTGACTACTGGCAGTCGCCACAAGCGGCGGTCGCACGCACCGCTCGGCGTGGTCTGGCTCGCTCGATATCGGTCAACGAGCGCCTGCACGACGTCCTGCGGAGCCCTGTCTCGCTGTTCGTCGTCCCGGTCTTCGCGCTGGCCAACGCGGGGATCGATCTGCGCGGCGGCGTGCTGAGCGCATCGCTGACCTCCACCATCACCTGGGGAGTGGTTCTCGGGCTGGTGATCGGCAAGCTCGTGGGTATCGCCCTCGGGACCTGGGCGGCCATCCGATTGGGCCTGGGGCGGCTGCCCGACGGCGTCGGGCGCGGAAGCGTGCTCGGCGGCGCAGCCCTGTCCGGCATCGGGTTCACCGTGTCGCTGCTCATCGTCGGCCTCGCCTTCACGGACACGCGGCAGGCTGGGATGGCGACGGTCGGCGTACTCGTCGCTATGGTGCTGGCCGGATCGCTCGGCTGGCTGATCTTCACCAGGGCGCGGGTCCGGTGGGGTGAGACGTCCGCCGACCTGCCGACCATCTTGGAGCCCCCGGTGAACCTCGACCTCGATCACGTCCGCGGACCGGCCGAAGCAGCGCTGACCGTGGTCGAGTACATGGACTTCGAGTGCCCGTTCTGCGCGAAGTCGACCGGGATGTGGACCGACGTCCACGGACACTTCGGCGATCGTGTCCGCTACGTGGTCCGGCACCTGCCGCTACACGATTACCACCCGCACGCCCACACCGCCGCACTCGCTGCCGAGGCAGCCGCCGAGCAGGGGCGCTTCTGGGAGATGCACGACCTGCTCTTCGCCCATCAGCACGCGCTCGAACTCACCGACCTCGTCGGTTACGCCGACGATCTCGGACTGGATGTCGAGCAGTTCATCGTCGACGTGGACAGCCCCGAGGTCGCCGAGCGTGTCGGCAGGCACGAGGCCAGTGCAGTGGCCAGCGGTGCAGTCGGCACCCCGACCTTCTTCCTCAACGGCACCCGGCACCGCGGACCCCACGACGCACGAACGCTCATCGCCGCGCTGGAAGAGATCGAGACGGAGATGTCGGCGGCACGTCGCCGATCGTGACGCGGACGCACGGTAACCGGCCCGGAGGACCGATTACTTCCGGGCTCGGCTCAGGTCATCATCGGTGAACACACGGCGCCGGTTCCGGCACACATCGCGAGGAGTCACCCATGGGAAAGATCCTGGTCCACGAATTCGTCTCGCTCGACGGAGGTTATGAGGATCCGAGCTTCACTGCCGAGTACGGCTTCACCGAGGAGCTGGGAGCAGCGATCGGTGCGCTGACCGGGAGCAGCTCAGGCATCCTGCTCGGACGCAACACCTTCCAGATGTTCGCGCCGGCCTGGTCGGCGCGGTCGGCGGAGGACGATCCGGGTGCGACGTTCTTCAACGAGTCGCCCAAGTACGTGGTCTCGGAGTCACTGGCCGACGGCGACGAGTGGTCGAATTCGACGATCATCGGCGGCTACGACGCGAACGCGATCCGGAAGCTCAAGCAGGACGTCGAGGGAGACCTCTATGTGAGCGGCAGCGGCACTCTCGTCCGCGCCCTGATCGACGACGGACTCGTCGACGAGTTGCATCTGCTCGTCTACCCGGTGGTACTCGGAGCCGGTGCCCGCCTCTTCCCGGACGGCACCGGGCGCAAGCCGCTCGCGCTCATCGGCACCGAGGCATTCGAGAACGGTGTGGTGCACCTGACCTACGGCCCGGCACGATCCGCAGGGTGATCACCGACTCCCTGGCGATGGTCGGTGCTCGCACGGGAGGCGGTCGGACGACGCCGGCCGCGCAGTCGAACCACCAGTGTCATGCCGACCCCGAGACACGTCAGGTACGCCGGGAACGCGGCACCGGCGACGGTCCACTGCGGGAGGCTCAGGACGGTGATGATGCCGTTGAGCGCGCCGAAGACGTATACCACCGACCTCTCGGTGTCCGGATGGCGCCACGCCTTGCGGATCGTCGGGATGCCGCCCACGAGGTCGGCGATGACGGCGGTGGCCACAGCGAGAACCGGATCGTCGAAGGTGGCCCACAACACGAGTGCCAGCACAGAGACCGCCCCGCACGAGAGGTCGAAGCCGGTCAGCCGCCAGTAGCCGGTGCGGTTGGCGAACGAGGCCGCCAGGATCACCACCGGGCCGAGGCCTATCGCCAGCGTCGACACGGCGGGCCAGCCGACACCGTCGTCGACCTGTGCGGCGAAACCGATCAGGGGCGCCAAGGCCCACAGGAACCACGAGACCCGGTTCGGGCGTGCGAGTCCGCGCATGGTGTAGACCGCGTACGCCGAGCTCCCGATCATCGAGAATGCGGCTCCCAGGAGCGCGAAACGAGGATCGATCATGTTGCCGGTCGACCTCCTCACGTCCCGTCGTTGCCCGATTCCCCGTCGGTGCCCGGTCCAGTTCGGTGTGCCCGGTCCCGTTCGGTGGCCTGCTGGTCATTTCGGGCCGAGCCGGAGGGCGCCGATCCGTACGTTACTTCTGCTGCACGGAACCGGTCAGAGGTGTCCGACCCGCCGACGGCGAGACGTCCGAGATGGCACGATTGTCCGGTGACCGCCACGCCCGCATCGACCCGACGCCTTCGGGATCTGGCGCTGCTGCGTCGTGTGCGCGATCGGATCGACCGCGAGTACGCGCAGCCGTTGGACGTCGAAGGCCTGGCCCGCCGCGTCAACATGTCGGCAGGACACCTCAGCAGGCAGTTCCGGGCCGCATACGGCGAGTCCCCGTACTCCTATCTGATGACGCGACGGATCGAACGTGCGATGGCCCTGCTCCGCAGAGGCGACCTCTCGGTCACCGAGGTGTGTTTCGCGGTCGGGTGTTCATCGCTCGGTACGTTCAGCACTCGGTTCACCGAGTTGGTCGGCGTGCCGCCCAGCGTCTATCGCCGCGATGCGCAGGTGACCGCCGGAATCCCGTCGTGTGTCGCGAAACAGGTGACCAGACCGATCAGGAATCGAGAAGCAGCGGGTGACACCCGCGAACTAGCGTGATCGCCATGGACATCACCATTGCACAGACCTTTCTCCCGCACGACGATCCCGAGGCGTCGCTGGCCTTCTACCGCGACACTCTCGGATTCGAGGTGCGCAACGACGTGGGATATGCGGGCATGCGATGGATCACGGTCGGCCCGCCCCAGCATGCGACATCGATCGTCCTCCATCCTCCGGCCGCGACCCCCGGCATCACCGAGGATGAGCGCCAGACGATCGCCGAGCTGATGGCCAAGGGCAGTTACGCTTCCATCATCCTCTCGACCCCCGATCTCGACGCCACGTTCGACCGTATCCAAGCCGGGGATGTCGAGGTCGTCCAGGAGCCGACAGACCAGCCATACGGTGTGCGCGACTGTGCCTTCCGTGATCCTGCGGGCAACATGGTCCGGATCCAGCAGCAGTCCTGACGCCGACACGGCCCGTCCGACGCCGACCGTCGGACGTTCCACACCGACCCCGCGACGCCGGCCTCCAGGCCCGGCGCCGGGACACCGATCGACACGTCGACCGCCGACGCGTCCCGCCGCAGAGATGGAGACCCACCGCGATGGCCACCACCAAGGCAGCCGCATCGACACCGCGTGCACAGGACCCCAGGCACGCCGCCGACAGCCACGAACGGATCCGCGTCCACGGTGCTCGCGTCAACAACCTGAAGGATGTCAGCGTCGACCTTCCCAAGCGACGTCTGACGGTTTTCACCGGGGTGTCGGGCTCGGGAAAGAGCTCGCTGGTGTTCGGCACGGTCGCGGCGGAGTCGCAGCGGCTGATCAACGAGACCTACAGTGCGTTCGTCCAGGGGTTCATGCCGTCACTCGCCCGACCCGACGTCGATGTTCTGGAGGGCCTGACCACAGCGATCATCGTCGACCAGGAGCGGATGGGCGCGAACCCCCGGTCGACGGTCGGCACGGCGACGGACGCAAACGCAATGCTCCGGATCCTGTTCAGCCGCCTGGGAAAGCCGCATATCGGTCCACCGCAGGCGTTCTCGTTCAACGTCGCATCGATCAGCGGCGCGGGTGCGGTCACCCTGGAGAAGGGCGGCCGCACCACGAAGGAACGACGCAGCTTCAGCATCACCGGCGGGATGTGCCCGCGATGCGAGGGGCGCGGGGCGGTCTCGGACTTCGATCTGACTGCCCTATACGACGACACCAAGTCGCTCAACGAGGGCGCACTGACCATCCCGGGTTACACCATGGACGGTTGGTACGGACGGATCTACCGGGGGTGCGGCTGGTTCGATCCCGACAAGCCGATCAAGAAGTTCACCAAGAAGGAACTCGACGCCCTCCTCTACAAGGAGGCCACAAAGATCAAGATCGAGGGCATCAACCTGACGTACCTCGGGCTGATCCCGCAGATCCAGAAGTCGTTCCTGGCCAAGGACCGCGAGGCCATGCAGCCGCACATCCGGGCTTTCGTCGACCGCGCCATCACGTTCACCGAGTGCCCCGACTGTGAGGGCACCCGCCTGACCGAGGGCGCCCGGTCGTCGAAGATCAAGGGTGTCAACATCGCCGACCTGTGTGCGATGCAGATCAGCGACCTGGCCCAGTGGGTCCGTGACCTCGACGAGCCGTCCGTGGCGCCACTGCTCGACACGCTCCGCAACACCCTCGACTCGTTCGTCGACATCGGCCTCGGATACCTGTCACTGGATCGACCGGCGGGCACGCTGTCCGGCGGTGAGGCCCAGCGCACCAAGCTGATCCGACACCTCGGCTCATCGCTCACCGACATCACCTACGTGTTCGACGAGCCGACGATCGGACTGCACCCGCACGACATCGAGCGGATGAACAACCTGCTGATCGCGCTGCGAGACAAGGGCAACACTGTCCTCGTGGTCGAACACAAACCCGAGGCGATCGCGATCGCCGACCACGTCGTCGATCTGGGCCCGCGTGCGGGGACCGACGGCGGCGAGATCGTCTTCGAAGGGACCGTCGACGAATTGCGCGCGGCGGACACCCTCACCGGCCGTCACCTCGACGATCGGGCATCGGTCAAGGAGTCGGTCCGCGATTCGGTCGCGGCGCTGGAGATCCGTGGTGCATCCACGCACAACCTCCGCGACGTCGACGTCGACATCCCCCTCGGGGTGTTGGTGGTGGTCACCGGTGTCGCCGGTTCCGGCAAGAGTTCGCTGATACACGGTTCGGTGGCCCCACGTGATGGCGTGGTGGCGATCGACCAGGGCGCGATCAAGGGTTCCCGACGCAGCAACCCGGCCACCTACACCGGTCTGCTCGACCCGATCCGGAAGGCCTTCGCGAAGGCCAACGGCGTCAAACCTGCCCTGTTCAGCGCCAACTCCGAGGGCGCGTGTCCCAACTGCAACGGCGCCGGGGTCATCTACTCCGATCTGGCGATGATGGCCGGCGTCGCGACCCCGTGTGAGGTCTGTGAAGGCAAGCGATTCCAGGCCGAGGTGCTCGACTACACCTTTGGTGGCAAGGACATCAGTGAGGTGTTGGGCCTGTCGGTGGCGGCGGCCGAGCAGTTCTTCGCCGACGGCGACGCGAAGCTGCCTGCTGCGCACAAGATCCTCTCCCGACTGGTCGACGTCGGCTTGGGCTACATCAAGGTCGGCCAGCCGCTGACCACCCTCTCCGGCGGCGAACGTCAGCGGCTGAAGCTCGCGACCCACATGGGGGAGAAGGGCGACATCTACATCCTGGACGAGCCGACGACGGGACTGCACCTGGCCGATGTCGAGCAGCTACTCGGTCTGCTGGACAGACTGGTCGACAGCGGGAAGTCGGTGATCGTGATCGAACACCACCAGGCCGTGATGGCGCATGCCGACTGGATCATCGACCTGGGCCCGGGAGCCGGTCACGACGGCGGCGCCGTGGTGTTCGAGGGCACGCCCGCCGACCTCGTCGCCGACGCGTCCACACTCACCGGCCGGCATCTGGCGGACTATGTCGGCGCCTGACAAGTCCTGCGTGGACACGATTGTCGCTGCGCAGGACTCGAGCGGACCGGCTGCGCGGTGATCTCGTGGGCAACGTTCATCCCGGCCGCGATCGTCATCTCGATCGTGCCGGGGCCCAACCAACTCGTCAGCCTGCGCAACGCCATCCGATTGGGTGTGGTTCCCGCGGTCATCGGGGTCGTCGGACGTTTCGCGGTGTTCGCCCTCATGGCGCTCGCAGTCGCTGCCGGGTTGGGGGCTGTGCTGAGCCGATCTGCGGTCGTGTTCGAGGTGATCCGATGGGCCGGGGTCGCATACCTCGTGGTCGTGGGGTTCCGGTTGCTCTGGCAGGCGTGGCACGACCACGCGGATCGCCTCGATGCTGACGGTGATGACGTGTCGTCTGGTTCGCCCGTGGCACAGGCGCTTCGACACGAGATCGTCGCGGCGGTGACCAATCCGAAGGCGATGCTGCTCTTCGCGGCCTTCCTGCCGCAGTTCCTCTCCTCGTCGGCACCCGGGTCCGATCTGCTGGTGCTGGCGGCGGCCTACATCGGGATCGAATCGGTGTCGGCGCTCGGGTACACGGTCCTCGGTGCGGCGGTCGGTCGAGCCGACCTCACCGCCCGCCTGCACCGAGCGATCGATGCGGGTAGCGGCGCCGCCTTCCTGGGCCTCGGTGGCTGGTTGGCCGTATCGCACCGACCATGACCTCGCGGTCGTGGAATTCGATTGAAGTCCTCGCGGCGCCGTCGGACACTCCAGGAGAAGGGGGTGACCGATGATCGACGAGGCACGAATCGAATCGATGGCGGATGCGCTGGTTGCCGCACCCGGTGTGTGCGCGGTCGCGCTGGGAGGTAGCCGCGCCCGGGGCACACATCATGACGACTCCGATGTCGATCTCGGGGTGTACTACCGATCCGACGAACTCGACATCGACGTACTCGCCGATCTCGCCGCCGAGCAGGTCGGTGAACGGGTGGAGATCGCCGGTCCGGGTGAGTGGGGTCCCTGGGTGGACGGCGGCGCATGGCTCACGGTCGCACGAGTCCCGGTCGACTGGATTCTGCGAGACGTGAATCGTGTACGCCGACAGCGGGACCGAGCTCTACGGGGCGAATTCGCATTCCACCAGCAGATCGGTCATCCTCTGGGCTTCCTCGACGTCGCGTACGCGGGGGAGGTCGCGCTGGGTGTACCGCTCGCCGATCCCGACGGCGTTCTCGCCGCCCTCCGGGCAGACCTCACGTCGTATCCCGTCGCACTCCGTCGCGCACTTCTCGACAACGTGTGGCAGGCCGGGTTCCTCCTCGACAACGCGGAGAAGGCGCTGGCGCGCAGTGACTCCACGTACATTGCCCTGAGCTGCTCGGTCGCAGCCCTGATCTGCGCCCACGCCTGGCACGCCGACGCCGGACAATGGGTGGTCAACGAGAAAGATCTCGTACCCCATGTCAGAACCCTCGGCGCGCGTGCCGGGGACTTCTGCGACCTCGTCGACAGATCGATGACGTCGCTGGGCGCGGCCGGCGGCGGACCGGCGGCAGCGATCGCACTCGTCCGCGAAGCGGTGGCGCTCACCCCGCGGTGATGGCATCCACCAGCGGTGGCGCCGCCGACGGCCGTCCGGCGAATGCGCCACGATACAGCGAACCGGGGTGGTCGGCGGGCAACAGCGGACTCGAGGTCTCGAAGAGGGACTCCCGCAACGTCCTCCCCGGCACCTGCTCACGTACCCGTCCACGCTCCCGCAGCACCGGGATGACGTGGTCGATGATGTCCTGATAGCTCTCGTGGACCACCGCCGCGGAGAGGTTGAACCCGTCGGCACCGGACTCCTCGGCGATGCGTTCGAGTTCGTTCGCCACCGTCTCGCCACTTCCGACGATCGAGTCCGCGTAGGAGATCCCGCGCTCTGGGGAGAGCAGCTTGCGCAGCGTCCAATCCCGCCCGGCGGGAGCGTCCTTGGTGAAACCCGCGAGGATCGACCGGTTGCTGTCGGTCTCGATGTAGGACAACGGGGCGTCGAGGTCGTACCGCGACCAGTCGATGCCGGTGATTGCCGAGAAATGCGTCAGCGCGCCCTCGACACTGTAGACCTGTTGGTATTTGCGCAGTTTCGCTTCGGCGGCGGCGTCGGTCTCGTCGGTGACGACGAGCGCGGATGCGACGAACTTGATGCTGCCGGGTGCTCGGCCGGCTTCTGCGGCCGCAGCCTTGATCTGATCGATGTTGGTACGGAGTACGTGGCTGTCGTGCCCTGCGACGAAAACGACTTCGGCGTTGCGCGCAGCGAATTCACGGCCGCGCGGGGACGAACCCGCCTGGTAGATCACCGGGGTCCGCTGTACCGACGGCTCGGAGAGCGCTGCGCTGGGCACCGTGTAATTGGGTCCGCGGTGCCCGATCGCGTGGACTTTCGACGGGTCGGCGTACACACCCGCAGCGGCGTCGCGCACCACCGCGCCGTCGTCCCACGATCCCTCCCACAGCTTGTACACGACGTCGACGAATTCGGCGGCGATCGCATATCGCTCATCGTGTGGGACCTGCCGGTCGTGGCCCAGGTTCCGTGCTGCGCTGTCGAGTTGAGAGGTCACGATGTTCCAGCCGATCCGTCCGCCGGTCAGATGGTCGAGTGTCGTGAACTTACGGGCGAGCAGATACGGCTGCTCGTAGGTTGTCGACACCGTGACGCCGAAACCCAGGGTGTCCGTGACAGCTGCGATCGCTGAGATCACGAGCAACGGATCGTCGAGGGGCGTCTGCGACGCGGTGCGCAGAGCGGGATCCGCGCTGCCCGTGTAGGTGTCGAGTTGGCCGAGTGCGTCGGCGATGAACAATGCATCGAAGCCGCCGGCCTCGAGTTGCCGGCCGAGCTCAGTCCAGTAGCGGAGTTCTGTGTAGTGCGGCCGGGTCGGATCGGTGAGCCGCCAGAGCCCGAACGCGATGTGTCCGGAGGTGGACATCTCGGTGGCGTTCAGGATCAGCTTCTTCGGATCACCCATGATCGTCACTCCCAGCGCTACGCCCGCGAACGGACAGTCGACGGTCCGGACGCCCGAGTCCGAGCGACACCGTCCACGATTCTCGAAGACCCAGTGCCGGGTCGACAGGGTTACGGACAGTGCGATCGGAAGTCGACGATCGGGAAGGGGCCCAGATCATGTAGGGCCGCGTGATCAGTGCCAGATGACGCCGAGCGCGGCCGCCGAGAGGATCAATGCGCCGACCGACCAGAAGGCGACTGGTGCGGTCGGCTCGCCCGTTCGACGCTGTCGGGCGTTGCTCATCCCCAATAGGCCGCCCACCACCACCAGGATCGTCAGCTTGATGGCAATCTTCACGTAGTTCGGATGCACGTCGGCAGGCCAGGGAAGCGCGAGCACCACTCCGGTCAGCAATGAGATCAGCAACCCGTACTCCATGATCCGGCTCGTCCGACGCTCAGAGCTCAACGCCGCTGCGGCCCACGCGCCGAAGGTGACGGCGAATCCTACGAGGTGGATCCACACCACCACGTCACGAAGTACATGCATGGCGTCCTCCCCGGGGTCGGCGGAGTTTCAGTGTAGCTGAAACTGCCTCCTCAGGGTTCGACCACCAACACCACCTTGCCGTGGCCGTGTCCGGCTTCCACCGTCGTGTGAGCGGCCGCGACATCGGCGAAAGCAAAGGGGCGGATCGGTATCGTGATCCGTCCCTCGGCAACCGCCGCGACCACCGAGGCCAGACGCGTGGGCGACCGCTGCGCCCGCACCACCCGCGCACCATGGCGTGCGGCCATCTCGTCGTCGACGATGGTCCCGATCCGGTCGACGGGGACCCCGAGTTCCACCGATGCCGGGATGGCCTGCCCACCGGCCGCATCCAAGGCGACTGACGGCACGAGTCCGGTGGCGCGTACGGCATCGACGAGATCCGGGCCGTATGCGACCGGGACCGCACCGAGTGCTCGTAGCGCGTCGTGATTGGCCGGGCTCGCCGTTCCGATGACCGTGGCTCCGCGGTGACGTGCCACCTGGAGGGCCAACGTCCCGACAGATCCTGCCGCGGCGTGCACCAACAGCACATCGCCTGCGCCCACCGCGAGCTCGTCGAGAGCGCCGGTCGACGTCTGCGCAGCTGCCACGAGCGCGCCGGCCGTGACGAAATCCAGCTCCGCCGGTTTGTGCACCGCGGTCACGGCGTCGACCACCACTGCGGTCGCGTGACCGGCCAGCATCGTCGACCCCAGAACGGGATCGCCCGGACGGATATCGTCGACGCCCTCACCGACGGCATCGACGACACCGGCGTACTCCTGGCCCACCTGCTGAGGAAAGTTGGCCTGCACCCACGGCATCGTGCCGGTGCGTACGGCGACGTCGAATGGTTGGACACCCGCTGCCCGCACACGGACGCGGATCTGCCCCGGTCCGGGGACCGGATCAGGCAACTCGGCGATGCGAAGGACGTCTGGGGGACCGTATCGGTCGAACACGGCTGCTCTCATGCGGCAAGCATCGGACTTCAAGTCCAGTTGAGGTCAAGGGGTTGGCGTGACTCCCGCTAACCGGAGTCGTTCTTCGACCCCTCGAGGTCACCACCGGCGGCTCGCCAGTCGATCAGGCCTTTGGTCATGTTGCGTGCCGTGAAACCCCAGTCGTTCAGCATGTTCGCCGCTCCTGCCGACCTGAGGCCACCCGTGCAGAACGTGAGCAACAGTCGGTCGTCGGGAAGTTCCTCGCAGCGCGTCTCCAGGTCTTCCAGCGGAATGTGCACCGCACCCGGGATGCGGTTGCGGCGCCACTCGAACTCCCGCCGCACATCGACGATCACGGCTCCGGCCGCGTGGAGCGCGAGGGCTTCGGAGGCACTGACCGCCGGGGCGCGGCGGAGGTGATGACGGATCCCCATGTGACCTCACCTCTCGAAGAGTCGGCCCGTCGACACCGCGGGCCGGGAATGTTTCAGCTAGTCTGAAACCTCGTACGAGAGGCTGTCAAGATGAGTGAGGCGGACGACCGTCGCGGTCCTTCGGGGCCGTCTGGACAGGGCGACGAGACGGGGGAGCCGGGTGTCCCCACGGTGAGTCCTGCCTTTCTGGCCATGGCTGTCGGACGCCGTGTTCGCTCCCGGATCGAAGACGCACTCCGTGTGGAAGGGCTTGCGATGCGGCATTTCTCGGCGCTGGGGCACCTGTCCCGATCAGACGGCATCTCCTACAGCGAGCTGGCCCGACGCGCGTCGGTGACGCCGCAGAGCATGCAGTCCACGTTGACTGCACTCGAGCGAAAAGGCGCGGTGACCAGGACCACCGACTCCGGTCGCGGACGTACGGCCCACCTGGTGGTCACCGAGGAGGGGCGTCGGCTCCTCGCTGTCGGGCAGACCGCGATCGAGGATCTCGATCGGGCCCTCTCCGACCAACTGGGCGCAGCTGATGTCGGCCATCTCGCACAGACGCTGCTCAGAGCGATGCAGACCATCGGGCCGGACCAGACCTGACCCGCAACCGCGTTGGTGGCGTCCGGCCGGTCGTAGACTGGTCCACGATGTCCTTCAAGTCTCCGAATGCCGCCGACCGAAGCCCGGATCTGGTGTTCGCCAGTGACAATTCCGCCGGTGCGGCACCCGAGATCATCGAGGCGCTGGCGCGGGCGAGTGCCGGATCGGTCTCCGCGTACGGGGCGGACCCGATCTCACGATCCGCGACAGGTCGTGTCCGTGAGGTCTTCGACCACGACGCCGATCTGCACTGCGTGTCGACAGGTTCTGCGGCCAACGCCGTGGCGTTGGCCGCCCTGGCGGATCCATGGGGCTCGATCCTGTGTCACCGCACCGCCCACATCCAGGTCGACGAGTGTGGAGCCCCCGAGTTCTTCACCGGCGGAGCAAAATTGACGTTGCTCGACGGGGACAACGGCAAGATCGATCCCGCCGAGCTGTCTCGTGCCGTCCGTCATCGGGTCGGTGACGTCCACAGCGTTCAACCGCAGGTACTCAGCCTCACCCAGGCGACGGAGTGGGGCACCGCCTACTCCGTGGATGAGGTGCGGGCACTGTCCGGCATCGCGCGCGATGCCGGACTCCGAGTCCATCTCGACGGTGCGCGCATTGCGAATGCCCTCGCCGCCGCCGATTGTTCGCCTGCGGAGATGACCTGGCGCGCGGGGGTGGACATCCTGTCGCTCGGGATAACCAAGAACGGCGGTCTGACCACCGATGCGATCGTCTCGTTCGATCCCGACCTCCGAAGACGACTCGGGTACCGCGTGAAGCGGGCAGGTCAGCTGACCTCCAAGATGCGGTTCTCGTCGGCGCAGGTCGATGCCTACCTGACCGACGACCTCTGGCTGCGCAACGCGGCACACGCGAACGCCATGGCACAACGCCTCGCCGACGGATTGCGGTCGGCGCACGTCGAGATCGTCGCACCTGTCGACACCAACATGATCTTCTGTCGACTCGAAGCGGCCACCGTGGCGAAGCTGCGCAATTCCGGCTTCGTCTTCCACTACGGAATCCCCGAACCCGGTGTGGCGCGGCTGGTCACATCGTTTGCGACGTCGACCGAGTCGGTCGACGCGCTCACCGCCGCGGTCGCAGACTCGTCTGGCCACGGCTGACAAGCGTCGGGACCGGATCAACCGATCAGTCGCGCCGTAGCCCGCCGACGACGAGGTGCAACGCGGCCGTCGTGGCCAATGCCCGCACAGATGCGCGGTCACCAGGAAATCGTCGGGTCATCGTCGTAGTGGGTCGGCCGGTACGCGCAAACCCGAAACACACGGTGCCCACCGGCTTCTGATCGCTTCCCCCGCCGGGCCCGGCGATGCCCGTCGTCGAGATCGCGACATCCACCCCGAGTCTGCGGAGTGCCCCCTCCGCCATGGCCTGCGCGACCGGCTCGCTGACCGCCCCGTGTGCGTCGATCATCGCCCCAGGGACGTCCAGGAGCCCTGACTTGACCTCGTTCGCGTAGGAGACGACCCCGCCGGCGACGTACGCCGACGACCCGGCCCGGTCGGTGAGGCGGGCCGCAACCAGACCCCCGGTGCATGATTCGGCCGTCCCGATGAGCTGTCCGGCGAGAGCCTCCGCCAATTGATCATCGATGGTGGATCCGTCAACCGAGAAGATCTGTGGACCATGGGCAGCCTCGATGAGGTCGACCAGATCGCTGTACACGGCATCGGCCGTCTGCGGGAATCTCGTCACCATCTCGAGTTCTCCCAGCCGAAGGCATGTCGTGACCTCCAGTGCATCGAACTGCGGGAGGCTGCGCTCTGCCGTGCGAAGGGTCTCGGCCAGGTCGGCTTCGGACAACCCGTAGGCGCGGATGGTCTCGTGCCGCAGCACCGCTCGTCCGGCGATCGCGGCGGCGATCGGGGCAACGCTCAGCGCCGTCTCCCACATGGACTGGAGCTCGCGAGGTGGCCCCGGAAGGATGAGGATCGCGGGGAGTGGTCCCGACGGCGCGCCGTCGACAGCAGGGATCGCGACTCCGGGCGCGGTCCCGGTCGGCGGGATGGACGTCGCCCCCGCGGGCACCAGTGCCTGCTTGCGGACACCGGCCGAGAGCGGACCGGGCGCGGGAGAGCGCCCGGCCCGACGGTTCCACCCGTCGACGATCGCGGCGATGTGCTCCTCCAGCTCGGGATCGACCACCAGTTCGCGACCGGCGAAAGCTGCCACCGTAGCGACCGTGAGATCGTCGGCAGTGGGCCCGAGTCCGCCGGTGGTGATGATGAGGTCGAGGCCCTGGTCGGCGAGGAACCGGAGCTGCGCCGTCAGATCGTCCGGGCGGTCGCCGCACACGGTGATGTGCGCGATGTCGACGCCGAGAGCCAGCAGCCGTTCGGCCACCCACGGTCCGTTACGGTCACTCACCGCTCCGGTCAGGACCTCGGTTCCGGTCACCACCACGCCCGCGCGCACAGTCATGCGCCCGAGCCTAGTTGCGTCGGCGACGAGCCTGCCCAGCACGTGTGGAGGACCACCACCGTGGGAAGATCACAGGGGACGCGCACCAACGACGACGGCCTCCCAGGGCGGTCACCAGTACACATCGCGTTGCAAGTCTGATGTCGAAACGGAGAGGTGAATGATGCCGAACATCGCCTATGTGATCGCCGGGTCCGAGGCGACCGGCGGCGCCGGATTGCAAGCCGATCTCCGGACGTTCGCTCAGCGTGGCGTCTACGGGGTCGGCACGATCACCTGCATCGTGTCGTTTGACCCGAAGAACAACTGGGGGCACCGATTCGTGCCGGTTGCCGCGCCGGTCATCGGCGACCAGATCGAGGCCGCGACGTCGGCGCACGACCTCGACGTCGTCAAGGTCGGCATGTTGGGTACCCCGGAGACCATCGCCACCGTCTCCGAAGCGCTGTCCCGACAGGCGTGGCGCCACGTCGTCGTCGATCCGGTGCTGATCTGCAAGGGCCAGGAGGCCGGGGCCGCGCTCGACACCGACAACGCGCTCCGGCGGGAGATTCTGCCGCACGCGAGCGTCGTCACCCCGAATCTCTTCGAAGCACGGACCCTCGCCGGCCTGGACTCGATCGACGACGTCGACGGACTGATCGAGGCGGCGCGTCGTATCCATGACCTGGGGCCGCGTTTCGTCGTCGCCAAGGGTGGCGTGGAACTACCGGGTGACGATGCCGTCGACGTCTTCTACGACGGCTCGGACGTCACCGTCCTGCGCAGGCCCAAGGTGGGCGACGAGCGGGTCTCCGGTGCCGGGTGCGTGTTCGCCGCGACCATCACGGCTGAGATCGCCAAGGGCGCCGATGTCGCCGACGCAGTGGCCACCGCCAAGGAGTTCACGCACCGCGGCATCGAGGGCCGCATCGCTTCGCATCTACCGTTCGACGCGGTCCTTCCCGCCTGATCCGTCGACCGTGCGCTCGGATCCGTTGATCGTGCGCTCGGATCCGTCGACCGTGCGCTCGGATCCGTCGATCGTGCGCTCGGATCCGTTGATCGTGCAACCTGATCCACAGGATCAGAGGCCGTTGCTCTCGGCTTCGCTCTGTGCGCGTTCGACCTCATCGATGTAGCGCTCGGCCCACTCACGCACCGCAGCCATGGGTTCGCGCAGGGTGAGTCCGAGCGCGGTCAACCCACTAGGTGACGCTGCGTGGATACCCGTCGTCGGCCCGACGTTCCACGAGTCCGTCTCGCTCCATCGATCGCAGCGTCTGAGTCAGCATCTTCTCGCTGATGCCCTCGACGGAATCGCGGAGTTGACCGAACCGTCGCGGTTCGTCCTGCAGTGCGCCGACGATCAGCATGCTCCACTTGTCGGCGAGACGATCGAGGGCCTGCCGAGCTGGGCAAGCCTCGCGGTACACGTCGGCACGGTGCCCGTCGTCCAGGCGAGCCCGCGCCGGCCGGACACTTCCCGGCAGCGGCCTCGGCTGCACGTCGCTCACACAGCCCAGGCTATCCCCGGAATCGAAGGATTCGGTCGTGGAGCGTCGGCGACCGCACTTGCAAGTGCGTACTTGTCCGATCACGAACTCGGTCCGACAGTTGTTGTCACCACGCGGCATCCCGCCGGCACCGACTTCTCGAAGGACATCCGATCATGCTTCCAGCAGCCACCGTCAGCTCGATCCGGATCGGTGCCACCACTGTGACCTACCTTCCGGACGGTCACGCACGGCTCGTCCCCGGCGCGTTGTTCCCGGCATCACAGCCGAACGGTTGGGCACGGCACGCTCCCTACCTCGACGACGATGTTCGGCTCACAGTCAGCATCGGGTCGTTTCTCGTCCAGACGCCGCGACATCGGGTGTTGATCGACCTCGGGATCGGAGCAGTGGAGTTCGATGTCCCCGACATTGCCGAATTCCGGGGAGGTGAATTGCTCGAGAGCCTGCGCGGAGTCGGGTTGGATCCCGGGGACATCGATGTCGTCGCCTTCACGCATCTGCACCACGATCACGTCGGATGGACGAGTACCGGGGCGCCGGCACCGAGCCGCCCTTCGCCCCAGGACGTTGCTTTGACGTTCGGTCGTGCGCGTCACCTGGTCGCCCGACCCGAATGGACTCACTGGTTCGGCAGCGACGAGATCACCGGTCCCGATCCCGTACTGGTGCAGGCGCCTCTCGAGCCGATCATCGAGTTCATCACCGTCGGAGAAGAATTCGTACCGGGCATCCGAGCGGTGTCGACTGCGGGACACACGCCGGGGCACCTGAGCTGCGAGATCACCGACCCGGCGTCGTCGGTGCAGGTCCTGGTGCTCGGAGACGTGATGCACACGCAGGCACAGATTGCCGAGACCGACTGGAACTTCCTCTTCGACGTCGACCCCGAGCGCGGGATCGCTACTCGTCGGGCGCTTCTGAATTCGCTCGATGACGAGCGCACCGTGGTGGTCGGAGGCCACTTCGCAGGGCAGGTCTTCGGCCGGGTGCTCTCGCCGGTGTCAGCGCATCGGTGGTCGGCGGGCGTCCACCCGTCCACGATCGGAACGGCATCCGCCACCGATGCCCTCGACGCGCATCTCGACGCGGCGGGGTGAATGTTCGACGATCTCCGTCCACATCGAACGTGCGCTCGGATGTACACCCAGTGGACGCGGCGCGGGGCGCGTCCGAACCTCGTGAGGTCCGGACGCGCCCCGCGCCGAGCTGTTGGGGTGTCAGCGCTTACGCGTGACGAGCTTGACCAGCCACAACAGGATCACTGATCCCAGGAGGGCGGTGAAGAACGTGAAGAACCATCCGCCGCTCGCGGTGTCGAAGGCGAAGCTCAACAGGAATCCACCGAGGAATGCGCCGATGACGCCGACGACGATGTTGAGGATGATTCCCATCTGTGCGTCGGTCTTCATGATCTTGCTGGCCAGCCAACCGGCGATGCCGCCGATGATGATGTAGCCGATCCATCCGACCGCCGTGGTGGTCGTGGACCGCTCGGCCACGAAGAACTCCACTGCTTGCGACGCACTCATAACTGTCCCTACTTTCCCGTTTGTGTGGAACCAGTGTCCACCTCGCCGTCTGCGCGCGAGGCGTGTTCTGATACCCGACATCCAAACGTCGCAAACCCGACGCCGACAGGTTGTCGCACCAACGTGACGACCCATGGTTGTCCTAAGCTCGGTTCCGTGTCGCAGCCGCAGGTCCGATGGGCGAACAGCGATGACGCGGCCGGGGTTGCGCGCGTTCATGTCGATGCCTGGCGGACCGCCTACCGCGAATTGGTACCGGCCTCTGTGCTCGACGAGCTGGACGCCGAGCGGGGTGCCGCTCGGTGGTCCGAGTGGATATCGGCGTCGTCCGAGGGACGTCCCACAGACGCCTGCGCCGACATCCAGCACCGGCTCCTGGTGGCCGAAGTCGACGGACGGATAATCGGATGGTCCAGCTACGGCGCGGGGCGGGACAAGGGCGTATCGCATCTCGGCGAGATCGCCGGTTTGTATGTGCACCCACAGTTCTGGTCGCAGAAGGTCGGGCACGCACTCATCACACGAGTCGAGTCCGAGCTGATCGCCGAGGGTTTCGCCGATGCGTATCTGTGGGTGCTCCACGGCAATTCGCGGGCGGCGAACTTCTACGAGTCACACGGGTGGACAGCCGACGGCGCCGAGAAGGTCGGTGTGAAGGGTGGAGTGCACGAACTCCACGAATTGCGCCGCGTTCGCTGCCTGCGGTAGCTACCTGGACTCGGATCGATGCGCCTGACCCGAGGGTCAGAGTTCGTTCGTCGGCCCGAGGGCGAGCGTGCGCACCGCAACGCCCACCAACGGTCCGATCAGGATCGCGAAGAGGATTGTCCCGACACCTACGGTACCCCCGAGGATGAATCCGACTGCGAGTATCGACAATTCGATGATCCAGCGAACAGGCGCCAGCGGCCAGCCGGTCACACGGTGTAACCCCGTCATCAATCCGTCACGTGGGCCCGGGCCCAGCGCCGCCCCCAGGTAGAGGCCGCTGCCCAGCGCGACGGTGGCGATGCCGAGGAGACACCAGCCGAGGTCCAGGACAGCCGAGTCCGTGTCCGGCGCGATTGCGAGAGTGACGTCCAGCGCGATGCCGACGAGTATTACATTGCCGATGGTGCCAAGGCCGGGGCGCTGACGCAGCGGGATCCACAGCAGGAGGACGACTGCGCCGAGAATGATCGTGACGACGCCCACGGAGAGGCCGATCGACGAGCCGAGTCCTTCGGCCAAAACCGTCCACGGCGAGTTCCCGAGACCGGAGTGCACGAGCAGCCCTTCGCCGGTGCCGAAGAGCCACAATCCGGCGACGAGCATCAGCCCCCGGCGTGGTGATGGAACCCAACGACCGAGAGATGCTGGTGGACTGGCATCGGGCATGGCTGCTGCTCTCGGAGTCGGCGACAGATCGAGCCCCACGCTAGCGGTAGGAGCCGAGATCCTGGCATGGCATCAGGAGGCCGTGTGGATGCTGAGTCCAGTCTGGCCGGGCAGGATGTGCGGTTCGAGGTCCCACTCGTCCGTGTAGTCGCCGGTGAACTGCGGCCGGTAGGGGATCGGGGTGTCGGTGAACAGCCCGTCGAGCCGTCGCCGCAGCATCGCCTGGGCATCGGTCGCATCGTCGACGCGATCGGCGCTCGGCAGCGCCCACGGCTCGAGCACGCTCATCCCCGTGTACGCGAAAGTGCCGTGGAGCAGACCGAACAGCAGTTCCGAGAGTTCGCCCGACTTGCCCCTCGGCCCGATCGCGCGTTCCCGGTCGCCCAGGGTGGTGATCACCAGTGCACGCTTGCCGCAGAACGGCCCCTGCTCGAACCGCATACGCCGGCCGGACTGCGGGTCGAAGCCGAAGGCGAATCCGCTCACGAACACCCGATCGAACCAGCCCTTGAGGATGGCCGGCATCCCGTACCACCAGAGCGGGAACTGGACGATGACGGCATCGGCCCGGCGCACTTTGTCTTGTTCTGCTCGCACGTCCGGAGGCTGCGATCCCTCGACGTACGCGCGGCGGGTGTCGTCACTGACGGCAAATCTGTCGATGACGCAGCCGGGCGGGTAACCGCCGTCGCCGGCGCGCAACACCGGGTCCCACCGCATCGCATAGAGATCCGATTGCTCGACGGTGTGCCCGGATTCGGCGAGATGAGCGACGCCAGACTCGCGAAGCGTCCCATTCAGGGAACTCGGTTCGGGGTGCGCACTGACCCACAGGATCGAACGGCTTGTCTGCTGCTGTTGCATTCGACCATCGTCGGTCCATACAGTCCATACGTCTAGTACGGACATTTTTGTCGCCTTGGAGGTAGTCGATGCGCTTACCGGTTCGCCGCGCAATGGACGTGTGCCCGATCGAGGTCGCCGTTTCGGTGCTGGGTGGTACCTGGAAACTGACACTCGTGAAGCACCTGGGGGAGGGATCGCGACGGTTCAACGAGCTCGGCCGCCTGGTACCCCTGGCCAACACGAAGACCCTGACTCGCCAGCTCCGCGAACTCGAAGAGGACGGAATCGTGCGCCGGACCGTCTACCAGGAAGTGCCGCCCAAGGTCGAGTACTCCTTGACGGAGCTGGGTAGGACTCTGGAACCGCTTGTCGTGGAAATGGATTCATGGGGAGCGCTCTTCAGCGCTCAGTTGTCCGGCGATGCCGCCCGGGACGCCGATGGTGCACGGGCGAGTGCCGACCGGAGCGGGTCTGAGGCGCGCGCCGAGGGCTCAGTCGCCGCCGCGTCGGTCGGGTGGAACCAGTAGCACAAGAGTGCGCGCAAAGGTCTCGGCTTCTGCACGATGGTATATTAGGGTTACCTAACTTGACGCCGTCCCGGGGAAGCCATGCCAGATACGACAGTCAGTTTCGATCATCTCATCCACTGGGTCGACGACCTCGACGATGCCGTGGCGGGCTACCGCGCAGCGGGCTTTCCGGTCGACATGGCCCTCGCGATGCCGGGGTTCCGGAATGCGGCATGGGGAGTCGACGACGCACGTTACGTCGAGCTGGCCACCGTCGACGACTGGGACGCCGTGACGACCTCGCCCTACGCGCGCGGCGTCGCAGCGCTCCGACCCGGCATCGACGCACTCGACGGGTCCGGCTTGCTCACCTTCGCGGTCGACGTCCCGGATACTCGCGCGGTGGGCGATCGACTCCAGGCCGCAGGTCATGAGATCGAGGTCGTCGAAGTCCACTTCGCCGAACAGAACGCGGGATTCGTCGAGGTGTTCGTGCGCGACGTGCCGCCGCACTTTCCGTTCTTCATCACCTACGACCCTCCTCGCGCCGAACTCGCGCGACGGCGGGCAGAACATCGCGCGGCGGAGGGGATCACATCCGCCGGGCGTCCGGACCTCGTCGCGCTGCTCGTCCGTACCGACGATCCGGAGGCCGATGCGCAACGTATGGCGGACTTCGTGGGCTGCGCTCGAAGCGCGAACACCGTCCGACTCGCGGGCGCCGAGATCCGTTTCGTAGCGGGCGCACCGAGCGGGCTCCACGGATTCGTGGTTCGCGGCCGCGAGCGTACGGGGGAGCAGTTCTCGGTGGCGGGCGCGACCCTGGTGGATGGATGAGAGCAGGTCCACTCGTGACCAGTTGCCGCCAGTGCCCCGGATTCGGCTGCTCGATCTGCAACGGACACAACCGTTCACACGAGCGGTGTCGGTAGGATCGATCGATGACGGTAGCTCGACCCGACGACCTCGAGACAGTTCGCGACTCCTATGACCGGGTCGCGGACAACTACGTGGACATGGTGCAGAGCAGCGGGATCGGTGACATCCGCCGGCACCCGTGGATGAAAGCGTCGATCGATGCGTTCGTCGACACCGTGACCGGCCTCGGCCCGGTTCTCGACGTCGGGTGCGGACCAGGAACCGTCACCGCCTATCTCGTCGAACGCGGACTCGACGCATCGGGAGTCGATCTGTCACCCCGAATGATCGAGCATGCCCGACGCCTCCACCCGGAGTGCTCGTTCGCAGTCGGTTCGGCCGGTGAGCTTCACGCCGACCCGTCGTCGCTCGGCGGCATCCTCGGCTGGTGGTCCCTGTTCAATCTTCCGCGCGAACTGCTGCCCGATATCCTCGCTTCGTTTCGCCGAGCCCTCGTGCCCGGCGGTGTCTTCGTGATGGCGACCCACGTCGGCGACCACGATGTCGTCCGCACCGAGGCCTACGGTGGCGTACCGGTGAAATGGACCACGCACCAATGGCAGCCGGAACAACTCCTCGATCTCCTCGAGGATGCCGGTCTGACGCCGGTCGCAGACCTGCGCCTCCCCGCCGACGACATCAGTGGTCCCGGAGTCGTCATCATGGCGCGATCTGCCTGCCCGTAGCGCCGGTCAGGCCGGGGGAGCAGTGAGCTCGATGTTGATGTCGTCGGGATCCTGGAAGGAGAGGATGACTCCCGCTTCCCCCAGATCGGTGATCTCACCATGCGGAATCCCGGCGTGGCCCAGGGCTTCGGCAGCAGCCTCCAGGTCCGATCGGGAATCGACCGCGAAGCTGAGGTGGTCGAGACCGGTGCGCTCGGAGTCGAATTGCTCTCCACCCACCGGGCGCAGACCGAACAGGGTGCCCTGCGGGGTCTGGTACACCGTCCCGCCGTAGAACTTCTCCTGCGACTCACGAACTCCGGGTTCATCGACGGAGCCGGAGGCGTCGATGGCTACCGGCCAACCGAAGACGCTGTCGTAAAAAGCCTTGGATCGCTTGATGTCGGTGACAGTGAGACGAACGTGCGCGAAGCCGGAACTGCTGATGAGTGCCATGTCCCGACGCTACGCATCGACCCGCGTGCTGTCGACGTGATGAGAGATGTTCGACGACGACCCATCCGTCCGGCAGGCCGTACCGAAAGCCCAGGTGCTCGAGCCGACGGGCGACCGTGGCGCGAAGCCTGATGGATTCCGGCGGGCCAGGCCGCCCCATTCGGCGTCTTCTCAAATCTCCGGCGGCAGGTCGGACACGCCCACACACCGATAACCGCTCATTCGCACGGGTGTGCGAACATGTACGGCGTGAGCGCGCGCAGAGCGACCGGATTGACACCCGACGACCTCGAGACCCTGTCCACAGGGCTCGCCGCCGGCAAACGGGTCACCGTCTACCTTCGTGATCCGATGCCATCGCTCGGCCTGGACGCCGGGGCATCGGCGCGAGTGGTCTCCATCGACGGGAACACGGTGACCGTCAGCCCCAAGGGCGTCGACGACGAGCTGCCCTTCGAGGCCGATGAGCTGCAGAAGAACAGGGCCGCAACGACAACGACACCGGCGGCCGCGCCACGTCGTCAGCCGCCCAGGTCGGTCACCGCCCCCGTAGCGGCCCCACCGACCGAGCCGCGACCGACCGCGGCCAAGAAGTCGGCGCCACGGCCGGTTGCGACGCCGGCACCCGACCCCACGGAAGCGAGATCAGTGGAGAGCGCACCAGCACCCGCAAAGACCGCGCGCCGCCCCAAGGCATCGGTCGCTGCCGCGGTCAGCGTGACAATCACCTCGACCGGTGAGAGTTCGTGGATCGTGTCGGTCGCGCATGGGGCGAAGAAGCAGGGCAAACCCACCGAGGTGACCGCCGACCGGGTCGCTCGAGCTGTCCGTGAACTCGGCGACGAGACCGCTGTCTCCGCGGTGGACGGTGTGATCGATTCGGCGCGTGAGGCTGCACAGAAGCGCATCTCGGAATTGAGTCAGGAACTCGAGGCGGCGCGGGCCGCGTTGGCGAATCTCGACGGGCAGGCGACCGCGAGCTGATCAGCGCAGCGTCGACGGGTCATCGAATCCGACGGTCGGCGTGTGCGTGGCCAGACCGGACCAACGCGTCGCGTGGACGCAGAAACCCTGGCTGCTGTAGTCGGGGAACAGCTTTCAGCGCTGCCGTGGGCACGACCCGCCGGAAGAACACGCCGGCGTCGAAGGTGGCGCGAACGTCACGGACGTACCCTTTCGGCAGTCCAAAGCGGATGAGTCCTTGACTGACATCAACCAGGTCGGCGCGTCGAACCGCCTCGACGAGCACCGCGTGCGGGCGATCGTCGGGGTACCTGGACAGGCGATGATGCTCGGCCACGATGAGCGCCAACTCATCTGCCCACCGGGCGCGACCAGTCGCCTGGAGCCAGGCGTCCTGCGCTTCGATGGACGGGGGCAGGTAGTCGATGGTGTCGAATGACGCCAGATCGTGGAATGCGGCTGCGATGGCCAGCTTCTCGTCGCGATCGTCACCCGGCGGGCTGAGGGCCCGCGCGAAGTTCACGATGCGGTAGACGTGGGCCTTGTACCCGTCGTACCCCGCGTCGTCGCCACCCGCTCGATGCCGGTTCTGCTCGAGGATCTCTTCTGCGAGTGGTAGCTCGTCGACGATCTCGGGTGGCGCCAGCTCAGCAACGTAGCAGCGACTCGCTGATCGCTCGTACCGAGCGGGACCCATCAAGAAGTCCAGAAGCCCTGTCCTACCCTGTCGCAGACGATTCCTGCGATGGTGGCGCGTGGACCGAGCGGTCAGCGACCCGTCGGGTGGAAGTCGTACGCGGACTCCGCGTGCTGAGCGTCGTCGATCCCATCGATCTCGTGCTGACGGTCAGCACGCAGACCCATGGTGAACTTCATTGCGACTCCGATGACGCCGGTGACCACCGCCGCGTAAGCGAGCACGGCGATCACCGCCACCAGTTGTCGCCAGAGTTGATCGACGCCACCGCCATAGAAGAGGCCGTCTACCCCTGCCGGGGCGGAGCTGGACGCGACCATGCCGATCATGAGCATTCCGACGACGCCGCCGACGAAGTGCACTCCGACGACGTCGAGGGAGTCGTCGTAGCGCCAGCGCAGTTTGAGCTCGATCGCGAAGGAGCTCACCGCCCCGGCCACCGCGCCGACCGCCAGCGCGCCGATGGGCGTCACCGCCGAGCACGCGGGTGTGATCGCCACCAGGCCCGCGACCACGCCTGACGCTGCACCGAATGATGTCGGACGGCCGTGGCGCACTTGCTCGACCACCAACCAGGCCACCATCGCGGCGGCGCCCGACCCCAGGGTGTTGACGGCGATCAGCGCGGCAGATCCGTCGGCCGCCAGTGCGGATCCTGCGTTGAAGCCGAACCACCCGAACCACAGCAGCCCCGATCCGAGCATCACGAACGGGAGGTTGTGCGGGCGCATCGGGTCCTTGGGCCACCCGCGTCGGCGGCCGAGGAGCAACGCGAGGACGAGCGCAGACGCGCCGGAATTGATCTCGACCGCCGTACCTCCGGCGAAGTCGATCGCCTTCAGATGCGAGACGATCCATCCACCGTGTTCAGCGGTCAGCCCCGGCGCGCTGAACACCCAGTGCGCAATCGGGATGTACACGACGACCGACCAGATCGCGGCGAAGACGATCCACGAGACGAACCGCATGCGATCGGCCACGGCTCCGGCGATCAGCGCCACCGTCACCATCGCGAAGCCTGCCTGGAACGCAACGAAGAGGATCGCGGGGATCGTACCGACCAACGGGATCTCGCCCGGATGGGCCGCGTCTCCACCGAACGTGTGTTGGAGGCCCGGGAAGGAGTCGAGACTCCCGATGAGGCCGTCGTGGTCGGTACCGAATGCCAGTGAGTATCCGATCACCACCCAGATGACCCACACGATCGGGATCGCGGTCAGACACATCATCATCATGTTCAGCACGCTCTTGGAGCGCACCATGCCACCGTAGAACAGGCCGAGTGCGGGTGTCATGAGCAGGACGAGCGCGAACGCGACGAGCATCCACGCCGTGTCAGCGGTGTCGGGAACCCCGTATCTCGGGAACATGGTGGCCTTCCGTCGTAAGCGAGCGTCGGAAGTCTATAGGCCCGATTGCGCTGTGCGACTTGAGGTTCCCGGACAAATAGTGCAATCGGGACGAATCGGTCTCGATTGATCGACGGTGGTCACAGCTGGGGGATCAGGCGGTGGCGACGAGTTCGCAGGCGCCGATCCTCACCAGCGGGTCGACGGACGTCGGATCGCACAGTCGACACACTGCCTGGCCGCGGGAAGAACCTCCAGGCGGTCGGCTCCGATGGGACGACCGCACGTCTCGCAGGTGCCGTACGCGCCGCGATCGAAGCGACCGAGCGCGTGGTCGATCTCATCGAGCCGGGCGCGGGATCGCTCGACCTGGGCGACCAGGTGACCGCGCTCCACCGCGAGCGTGGTTCCCTCCGGATCGTGCTCGTCGTCCGCGGCAGCATCAGCGGACGCTTCGACGACAGCTGCCAGGCGCTCCGACAGTGACTCGACCAACGCCAGGGTTCGCGCACGTTCGTCTGCGAGGGCGTCACGCGACTCGCCTCCTGAGGAGGTCACCTCGGGTCCACCCAAGTGGTCTGGCGCGTCATCGTCTCTTTGTACGCCGGCCCTCCGACGGCGATGTCTGATCAGACGATCAACCACCCGCGGGGCGTCCGGCGTCGGTGTCGAACTCACGGACGTCGGCGCTCGCGATCTCGCCGGACTGCTCATCCGACGGCCCACTGCCGCGGAAGGCATGCAGGGAGTCCGCATCCCGCCAGCGCTCGTACACGTTGATTCGTCCGTCATCGAGCAGATCAGGCGATATCGCGAAGTCGAGGCACCCTTCGGCGGCCCGCGCCTGCTCCACCACGGCCCGGCAGCCGTCGAGGTAGCCGGCTCGCGCATGCCGGTCGACGAGTAGATGGCCCGCAACGATGATCATCGATCGCTCCTGTTCGCCTGCGTCGTATCACCATGACAGACAGTCGTCGGCAGTCGAATTCATCGGTGGTCGAAAGACGCAATCCGCCATCATCGCGAGCCGGCGCACTAGATCCGGTCCGGATCGGGCGCGTCACGAGAGGAAATCGTTCGCGATCGGACCGCAGTCGTGTCTACGGTGTCGATCGTGACCTCCGACTGGAACCGCTGGTCGTCCCTCGAGCACGATCGAGAACTCGCCACCCACCTGCTCGGGGATCGAGGGTCGCGGGTGCTCGCCGAGTGGTTGGACACCCAGCGTGATGTCGTCGACGACACCGGGTTCGGTGCGACGTTCAGCGACCACATCGCATGGCCGGGAGCCGCAACCATCGACTTCACTCATCGACTACTGACCACCCGTCGGGGTCGACTCCTCGGCGGAATCCGCTTCTACAACCGCAATCTCTCGCGCCCGTTCGTGGAGGTGATCGCCCACACCTTCGATGACCTCACCCATCTCGTCGATTGTGTCGCCCACGAGTGGTCGCTGTTCCGGCCGAGACACCTGCGCTTGCGGACCGAACCCGCATCGGGCGATCGATTCCCGTCCGCGCTACCCGACGTATCCATCCTCGGGGCCAGACATGGGGAGATCGCCGCCCCGGCAGCCGGGGTGCGTCTCGAGGAGTTCGATGACATCGACGATGCGTGCAGAATCATCGCCGATGCCCGGGAGGTCCTCGAAGCGGCCCAACCCGACCTTGCCGAATCGATGCACCATTCCGGACTCCAGCAACTCGTGGAGTGGCACGAAGCGACATTCCTCCACGCCATAGTGGTCGACAAATCGATCGTCGGTGCCCTGGCCGTCGCGCCGGGAAGCGTGGACTGGATCACCGGAGACGTCGTGACCGACGAGGCTGTGCACTCGTCTGCACGGGGGCACGGTTTCGCGGCAGCGGCGCGGCGACTCTGGGCACATCGCTTCGCCGGCGACCGAGACCGCCTCCTCATCGGCGCGATCGATCATCGCAACACTGCCTCGTCGCGAACCGCGCGGAACGCCGGACGAGAAGTGTTGTCGGACCGGATCTTCGTGCCGCTCGACGTCTGATCCGATCGACACACAGACCCGCTCAGTTCGCGCGGATGGCGGCTGACGTACCGATTGTCGGCCACGGCCGTCCTCACCTCACACCCACCGACCGAGAGATCGACTCGGGCTGACCCAGATCCTCAGTTCTCGGGCAAGTAGGTCCGCTTCGAGCGTCTCGATGGCCCGAAGTCGCTATGGTGATCGCGTGACCGACAACTCGCTGCACCTGACCGTGGTGCTGCAGAAGCGTGGCCCCGCTGCGGCCATAGTCCTCACCGACGATCAGGTCGCGTCTCTGGGCGCGCCGACGAAGACTCCACCGGTGCGGTTCACGATCGGGACACAATCGATCGAGGGGCGTATCGGACGCATGGGCGGCGAGAACCTTCTCGGACTGAACAAGAGCGTTCGCGGGCAGTTGGGTGTGGAGGCGGGCGACACCGTCGACGTCGTCATCGAGGCAGACCTCGCGCCACGCGAGATCATGGTGCCACCCGAGTTGGCAGCCGCCCTCGATGCGGACCCTCGAGTCCGAGCTGCCTTCGAGGCCCTGTCGCCGTCGCGGCGAAAAGAACATGCGCGGTCGGTCGCGGACGCCAAGCAAGATGCGACCCGCGTGCGGAGGATCGCCGCCGTGGTGGATTCGCTCGGAGTCAGCTGACCGGTCCCACGCACTCGTCCACAGCGGGTGACGCTGTGACCGAATGCGAGTCACCCGTGCGCACGCGGGTGTTCCATCACCCGCGCGGGCCGGACGCGCCCGCGTCGATGTCCATCGATGCCCGAGACCCATCTCCGCCATGGAGTACGCACCCGATGGCGTGAAGTTCACGGCATGATTTCTGTTGCGCCGAAAGAGGTTTTATGGCTCTCGCCACATGCGGTTAGCGTCAACCGCATGGACTGGAACCTTCGACCGGCATGGCAGCAACGGACCGCTCTACGAGCCGGTGATGTGACTTCGATCGAACTGACCGACCTGGCGATCTCCGCGATCGAGCAGGGCGATGGATTGATCAACGCCATTTGCGTACCCGACTTCGAGCGGGCACGCGCCGCAGCCCGCGCGGCCGATCTCGCCCGCGCCGACGGTGCGGATCATCCCCTCCTGGGAATTCCGGTGACGGTCAAGGAGTCCTACAACATCTCCGGGATGCCGACCACCTGGGGCATGCCGCAGTACCGCGACTTCGTGCCGACCGACGACGCGGTCCAGGTGGCCCGGCTGAAGGCAGCCGGCGCCGTCGTTCTCGGCAAGACGAATGTGCCTCTGGGGCTCCAGGATCTGCAGACCTTCAACCAGATCTACGGCACCACGAACAACCCGTGGAACCTCGAGCGGACGTCGGGTGGATCCTCCGGCGGATCAGCCGCTGCACTCGCCTGCGGTTTCGGTGCGCTGTCCATCGGTTCGGACATGGGCGGATCACTCCGCACACCTGCACACTTCTGCGGAATCTACGCGCACAAGCCGACTCTGGGGCTGGCCGCGATGCGCGGCATGACACCACCTCCCGAAGCCGCCTTGCCGATCGAAGCCGACCTGGCGGTGGTGGGCCCGATGGCACGGACGGCCCGCGACCTCACGCTCCTGCTCGACGTGATGGCCGGCCCCGATCCACTGACGTTCGGTGTCGCACATGAGGTCACGTTGCCACCCGCTCGTTATCGGACCCTGGGGGACTTCCGGGTGCTGGTGCTCGACGACCATCCCTGCATCACGACCGGGGCGTCGGTTCGCGCAGCTGTACACCGCGTCGCCGATGTGCTCACCGCCGGCGGAGCACGGGTCGAGCACCGTACCCCGTTGTTGCCGGATCTGGCCGAGGCCGGACGACTGTATGCGCAATTGATGTTCTCCGGCGCGACGGCACGATTCCCGGTCGAGACATACGAACAGTTGACTCGGCGCGCGGCTGAGCTCAGCCCCGACGATGACAGCCTCACTGCGGCCCGCTGGCGAGCGATGGTGTGCACTCATCGCGACTGGATGGTGGCCGACCGTTGCCGTGAGATCCATCGACAGGCGTGGCGCACCCTGTTCGACGAGTTCGATGTGGTGGTCTGTCCGATCACGCCGACTCCGGCGTTCCCGCACCATCACGACCTCGACCTGCTGGGTCGTCGAATCGACGTCGACGGAGTGGAGTTCCCGTTCTTCGACCAACTGGTCTGGGCCGGGCTCGCCACCATGCCGGGCCTCCCCGCCACCGCCATACCGACCGGGCCGTCTGCGGAAGGTCTGCCGGTCGGTGTTCAGCTCGTCGGCCCGCTCTTCGGCGACCGCACCACGATTAGGCTCGCCGAACTCCTCGAAGACCAGCTCGGCGGCTTCCTTCCGCCGCCACGATGAGTTGGTCGGGCAGAACTCTGCCCGCGACGAGGCCGATGCGACGACGATCGACTCGATCGGACCGAGAATCGTCCTCGCCGAATCCGGCCCTCACTCGATGCCACCGCGACACAATGAGGCTGCCCGAGGTTCCGAAGACGTGAGTCGTCGGCACGTGGCTCGGCGAGGTGAGGATGAGGTGATGCGAGTGACCGACCCGGTGATGGTCCTGACCAAAGCACGTACGTCGTGCGAGATCCGCGCGGTCACGGAGTGGGTCTCGGAGCGGTATCCGCACGCCGAGGTGATCACCTCGGCCGGTGTCGACTTCGACACGCTGCCCCCGAACACTCTTCTGGTGCCGGTCAGAGCGGTGTGGCTACCGGCGGTTCGTCAAGGCGAGCGTCGCGTGACGCTCGGCGACGTACTCGTCCTCTCCAATCCCCGGCGTCCGCTCGGGGTCGTCCAGCCACTGATCCGCCGCCGACGGCCCGACAGTCTCCGTGTCGTGGAGGGTGCACCCGCCACCATCGCCGAGTTGCGTGAGCGGTACGCACGGTCGCAGGCCGACGGTGCGCCCTTCGGCGAGTTCGTCGTATTCCAGGCGTCGATGTCGGCCGAGCGGGCCGAGCGTCAGATCGTCGGCGACCGGTACAAGGTGCCACGTCTGGTCGCAGAGCAGATCAGCAGTTCCTCGAGGTTCCGGACCTCCGCGGCCAACCTTGCCGAAGAGCTCGGCCGACCCACCGATGCGGTCGTCGCCGAGGCCACCGAGAAGCTGTCGACGTTCGTCGCGACGCAGAGCCGACTGATGGATGACGTGTTCTCGGCCACGTTCGACCGACTGCACGAACGAGCCTGGAATGTGACGGTCGACGTCAAGAATCTCAACACCTTGCGGACGCTGAACAAGTCGACCGGTCTGGTCTTCCTGCCGTCCCACCGGTCGTATGTCGATCCGCTGGTACTCGCGAAAGTGCTCCGCGACAACGACTTCCCACCGAACCTGGTCCTGGGTGGCAACAACCTGTCGTTCTGGCCGGTGGGACCGGTGGCGCGTCGCGCCGGGATGATCTTCATCCGTCGGAAGTTCGGCGCCGATCCGGTCTACAAGTTCGCGATGCGTTCCTACCTCGCGTACATCGTCGAGAAGCGGTTCAACCTCGAGTGGTACATCGAGGGCGGCCGAAGCCGCACAGGCAAACTGCGCAAACCGAAGCTCGGGCTGCTGACCTACGTGGTCGACGCGGTCGGTCAGCTCGAGGACGCCGACGTGACCATCGTCCCGACATCGATCGTGTACGACCAACTCCAGGAGATCGGGGCGATGGCCGCCGAGGACGCCGGCGGCACCAAGAAGCCCGAAGGTGTCGCATGGCTGCTGCGCTACGCAAAGGCGCAACGAAACTATCTGGGGGAGGCCAGGGTTCGATTCGGCACGCCGATCTCGCTGCGGACCGCACTCGACGACGCCGGTGAAGGTCGCGCCCGACTCGAGAAGGTCGCCTTCCGCGTGATGGATGAGATCAACTCGGCGACTCCCATCTCGGCGACGTCACTGGCGGGCTTTGCACTGCTCGGCGCGCAGGACCGCGCCTTCACGCTTGCGGAGATCGAGGCGATCCTCGCGCCCCTGCTCGATTACATCTCCCGTCGGGACCTGCCCGGACCCGATCCGACGCAATGTCGGGGGATCGGCTTGACCCAGACCCTGCGGGTCTTGGCGAGCAATGGTGTCGTGAGTTGTTTCGACGGTGGCTCCGAGCCGGTCTGGTCGATCGTGCCCAACAACCACGCGGTCGCCGCGTACTACCGCAACGGCGCCCTACATCACTTCGTCGACCGCGCAATCGTGGAGGTCAGCATGCTCGCTGTCGCGGAGGGGGTGGTCCGGGCCGGTGTCGAGCAGGCCGAAGCGACCGCTACCGACGAGGGCGTCGAGATCCACGAGGGACTCCTCGAGGCCTCTCAACGCGAGGCGCTGCGAGTGCGGGACCTGCTCAAGTTCGAGTTCTTCTTTCCCGCAAAGAAGGAGTTCCTGCACCGCCTCGGCACCGAACTCGACCTCCTCGCGCCCGGCTGGCGTGCAGTCGTGCCGACACAGGAGTGGACGTACGAGGTCCTGCACGGCCACACCGGAGCGCTCCTGGCGCGTCGCACGCTGCAACCGTTCTTCGATGCGCAGCTCGTGTTCTCGACCCGGCTCGTCGAGCTGGGAACCACCGCCCGAGACAAGGACGACCTGATCACGGACTGCCTGGGACTGGGCCGGCAGATGTCCTTGCAGGGGGTGGTCCGCAGCAAGGATTCGGTCTCGAAGGACCTCTACGAGGGGTGCTATCAGCTGGCCGACATCCGTGGACTGATCCATGGCGAGGACATCGAGGACGTGTCGGCCGCTCGACACGCCTGGCTCGACGAGGTCGAGGACATGCGGAAACGGCTGGCACGAATCGCCTCCATCGAGGAGATCCAGCCGGGGCTCTGGTCGAAGGACACGCCGTGAGTCCCTTCTCGGACCGGATGCGGGCGATTCGATCCGCTCCGACCGGCAAGCAGGTCGCCGCACTCTTCGACTACGACGGCACCCTGATCGAGGGGTTCTCTGCGGCGGCCATAATGCGGGCGCGGCTGCGGAGCATGGAATTCGGGTTCGGTGAACTCGGCGACTTCCTCCTCATCGGCCTACGTGGTGTCGTGTCCGAACAGGACTACGCAGAGGTCCTCGAGGCGACGCGGCCCACCTTCGCCGGAAAGACGTACGCCGAACTCATCGAGTTCGGCGAGCACCTCTTCAAGTACGAGACGGCAGCCAAACTCCGACCACAGATGTGGCAGATACTCCGCGCACACCGGGAGATGGGTCACACCATCGTGATCGCGTCATCGGCGACGAGGTTCCAGATCGAACCGATCGCACGCGAGATCGAGGCCGACTTCGCGCTCGCCACCGATGTCGAAGTGGTCGACGGCGTCGTCACCGGCAACATTCGAGGTCGACCTCTGTGGGGTCCGGGTAAGGCCGCGGCCGTTCGGACGCTCGCGCGCGATCACGGCATCGATCTGTCGGCATCCTTCGCCTACAGCGACGGCAACGAGGACATCCCTTACCTGGAGTCGGTGGGGCATCCGGCCGCGATATCACCGCGCCGAATCCTGCGCGCAGAGGCCGAGTCCCGCGGCTGGCCCATCATCGACCTCTCGAACCCGACGTACAACCGCGCCGCGATGGTCGCCCGCACCGGTGCCTTCTACGGATCGTTCCTCGCCTCCGCAGCCCTCGGTGTCACCAGCGGGTTGCTGCGACGGGACCCGCAGGCGCTCGTGGAGGCGCTCCCCACCGGTACCGATGTGGGCCTTGCCCTCGCCGGGATCCGGGTGCAGGTCCTCGACGGTGGCGAGTACCTCACCGCTGCCCGGCCATGCGTGTTCCTCTTCAATCATCAGTCGAAGCTCGATCTCCCGGTCATGATCAATCTGGTTCGCTCCGATGCGACCGGCGTCGCCAAGAAAGAGGTTCAACGGGTTCCGGTGATCGGGCAGATCCTTCAGCAGGCCGGTCTGGTGTTCATCGACCGTGCCGATTCGGGCCGGGCCATCGAGCAGCTCGCGCCGGCTGTCACAGCTCTCCGCGACCGCGGCATGTCCCTGGTGGTGGCGCCGGAGGGGACGCGTTCACCGACGCCGCGGATCGGACGATTCAAGAAGGGGCCGTTCCACATGGCGATGCAGGCCGGTGTCCCGGTGGTCCCGGTGGTGCTGCGCAACACCGGTGAGTTGATGTGGCGCGGATCACAACTCATCAGACCCGGCACCGTAGAGGTGATGATCCTGCCCCCGGTCGACACGAGCGACTGGGTCGCCGAGGAGGTCGGCGACCGGGCCGAAGAGGTCAGGCAGATGTACGTCACCGCCCTCGCCGACTGGCCGCTGGCGTCGTTCGCCGACGAATCCGAGGAACGACCGGGCGTATCACCCGAGGAGGGCAAGAGGTCATGAGCGAGGCGGAGGCGACCGGAGAGGAAGACCGTCCGCTGGAGTGGGCCAGCGAACCGCACATGAGTTCGGTCGACACGATCATGTGGCGCGGCGACACCGACCGTCGGATGCGCGGGACGATATGCATGTTGGAGATCTGGGATTGCGATCCGGACTGGGATCGGCTGGTGGCTGCCCACGAGTGGGGGAGTCGGATGGCGCCGCGTTTCCGGCAGCGAGTCGTCGACTCGCCATTCGGTACCGGAACCCCCAGTTGGGCAGTCGATCCCGACTTCGATCTGCACTACCATCTTCGTCGCATCCGGCTCGGTGGTGACGGCAGCATGCGCGAGCTGCTGGTCACGTGTGAGCAGCTCGCGATGACCGCACTGGATGCGGCTCGACCGCCCTGGGAGGGGACGGTGATCGAGGGATTGCCCGACGGCAAGGTGGCGTACTTTCTGAAGGCGCATCACGCCCTGACCGACGGGCTCGGCGCGATCATCGGTCTCGCCCAACTGCATTCACCGACGCGTGAGCACAATCCGGGCAAGCCGCAGCCACCGAGCCCGGATCCGGTGAACATCAGTTCGCTCGACCTGATGAGGCGTCAGCTGGGTGAGGAAGTACGTCGCATTCCGCATCGAGTGGACACCACGATAAAGGGAGTGCGGGCGCTCGCACACCCGCGTCGCGCGCTGAGCACCGCTCTTCGCTACGGACGATCGGTACCGAGAGTCGCAGGCCTCGTCAGCCCGCCGGGTTCGCCGTTGCTGGCCCACCGCAGCCTCTCCTGGCGGTTCAGTGCGTTCGAGGTCTCGTTCGCCGAGGTGAAAGCGACCGCGGCCGCAACGAAGGCGTCGGTCAACGACGTGTACCTCGCGGGCCTGATCGGCGGATTCCGGATCTATCACGAGCGGATGGGATCGCCGGTGGACACCATGCCGGTCGCGATCCCGATCTCGGTCCGACGCCCGGAGGATCCTGCCGGAGGGAACCGAATCGCAGTGGGACGCCTCGCGGGTCCGGTCGGCATCGCCGACCCCTTCGAGCGTGTACTCACCATCCGCGAACAGGTGCGTGTCGCCCGACACGAGCCGGCGGTCGACATCTTCAACACACTGGGTTCGGTGATGGCGTGGCTGCCCGGATCGATGTTGATGCAATTCAGTGGGACGGCCAGCCAGAACGACCTGCAGGCGAGCAACGTCCCCGGGATCCCCTGGGACACCTATGTGGCCGGCGCCAAGGTGGAGCGCATGTTCCCGTTCGGGCCGCTGCCGGGCTGTGCCGTGATGGCCACGATGATCACACACAACGGAACTGCCTGTCTGGGAATCAATTCCGACGGTGCGGCGGTGACCGACCTCGATCTGTTCGCCGAGTGCCTCATCGAAGGCTTCGGCGAGGTCCTGGCGATGGGGACCGATGACGGGGAGACGACGGGGCTGCAACGTGTGGAGTGAGCCGGTGGCGTGGGGGAGGTCCCGCGACGAACCGGTCGGATCGCGGTCCGCGTCATCGGCACCCCGGCGCTCGGACAGATCGACTGTTTCCCGATCACCTGCTCACGAGAAGAGTGACCCGTCATGACCTTTCGATCACGGCTCGCAAATCTCACACTCGCCGTGCTGGTGCTGGCGATTTCGGTGAGCCTCGCCACCTCGTCGCCGGCATCGGCCGCGCCGACGACTCAGACGAAGCTGTTCGACATCCTCGGCCAGACGTATTCGTTGTGCCCGATCAAGTCCCCTGGCCGCGAAGGAAACTGCGTCACACGCTGGTACTCGGCGACCAACCCCGAGTGGACCACCGAACGAGGGGAGAGGCCGGGAACGGGCTTCCAATTCTCCAAGGATCGGTCAGCGAAGATCCGCGTCTCCCGCACGTCGCGCGACGGCACGACCGTCTCGATCGAAGGCACGATCCCGGACCGCGAGAGCACCGAGTTCACGATCACCGAGTTCAGTGATCCGCGATTCGGTACCGTCGCGCCCGGCCAGAAACTCAACCTGGTGATCACGGCAGAACGGAATCCGTTTGTGAGTGAGACTCTCACGGCAATCCGCCTCAGCGGCAACCTGTCGGTGACCGACACGCCGAGCGGCGGTAACGCGCTCGCGGGATTGCTCGGTAGCAGCTAGACAACAGTGGGCCGACGACGGCGCGCTGGTGCTCAGGCGTGACGACATCACGTCCGTCGACATCAGGTTCACAAACATGTACGGACGCTTCATCGGCGGACTGCTCGGCGCCGGAAAGCCGCTCATCCTGGGCACGCGAGTGGGAGAGATCTACCTGTTGATCGACCGCAGAGAACTCTTGGAAACCACCCATGACCGTCGGTGGGCGAAGCTGATCAACGGCTGGCGGCGCTGCGATGACCTGCCTCGAGTGTTCAGTCGGTATCGGTGGCCGGGCCCTCTGGGGTGGCCCCGCCTTCGCCCGACCAGTCAGTCGATGTCTCGCCTTCCGCCGGGTCGGACTGAACGTCGGGATCTGCGTCCTGAGGCCCCGTGCCGACATCTTCGGTGTGCGGTTCCGTCTCGGCTGGATCGGTCTTGTCGTCAGTCATATGCGAGGCGTACCCCGATCCGGGCGACACCAATCCGAAGGTGCCCGCGGTCGGACGGGTGCTGTTCGTACTCAAGCACCAGCACGGCTCGTAGTCTCCGATCGCGACAGAGCAGACATCCCGTTCGGGGCCGATCGCTGCCCGCGATGCCCGACGCCCGATCCCATCCGGCGAACATCGAGGCCTCGACGTACTACAGCAGTCCGATGACAATCCCTGTCAGAATCGCAGCTACGAGTCCGCGCAGTTGCGCCACGATGAGCAGTGGCTGAATGGCAGCGCCAGTTCACCGAACTCGCCATCCAGCGTGCCTGCGTCGCCTTCGACGGTCGAATAATGGTCGGTGCCCGCCCCACATTAGCGCCAGTCTCCGTTACGACGCGGTGCGGTCCCGTACAAAGCCACGTGCGTTCCGTGCTGGAATCAACAGACGTAGAAACGTCGGATAGCCTCGTGCCCACCATGATCTTGGGTGCTGGTTAGATCGTCAGGCTGAAGTAGCAGAGGTGTGGTTGGACTCCTCCTTCACCTCACTGCGCCAGGGCGACGCTGATGTCGCGGGCGGTGGATCGGCCGAGGTCGACGAGAAACGGGATGCGTTCGGCGCTCATGAGTTCGGTGGTACCTCGGATGCCGAGGGCGAATCGCACGTCGGTGCCGCCGTCGGGCGGGAAGATCGGGAGTCCTATGGTGCGGTGGCCGGCGGTGAGTTCCTCGTCGTTGAAGCCGTAGCCCCGTTCCCGGGTGAGAGTCAATTCTTTCGCGAGTTCGTCGGCGGTCCGGACGGCACGGTCGGTGCCGTCCAAATACGGGAGGCGTTCGAGTTCGTCCTGGCCGACCTGAGAGAAGGCGAGCAGGGCCTTGCCGAGCGCCGAGGCGTGCAGCGGCAGCAGGACGCCCTGGAGCGCGTGCCCCTCCGCTTCGCGCCAGCGGCTGGTGCCTAGCAGGACAACCTCGTTGCCGTATCGCATCGCGACCGAGGCCGATGCGCCGGTGGTGGCCGCGAGCCGTTCCAGATGGGGTTCGGTGAGGTAGATCCGGTGCTGGCGGTAGGCGATCTGGCCGTACTGCGCCAGCGCGCCGCCGAGGCGGTATCGGCTCTCTGCGGTCTTCTCGAGGAAGCCGGCATCGACCAGCGCAGTCAGCAGACGGTGTGTCGTGCTGAGCGCGAGGCCCTGCGCCCGGGCCACGTCGGTGACACCGAGCTCGTTCCCACCGCGGAAGCACCCGAGAACGGCCAGCGCCCTCGACACGGTCTGCACACCAGAACCAGCCATCTCCTCTGTGCCTCCCGACTAGAAATCGGCCTGATTCATGGCCTGGCCACTTTCCACTATTCGGAAGATACTCCTCGCAGAGTGAGCCGTCGACATCAGAATCACCGCGGTTCGAGCTCGGCAGTTCAGGAATCAGGGCAATCGCGAGATCGACGAGGAGACGTGTGACCGAGGAGAGTGGGCCGGGCTGGCTACGACGGCTGTGGCAGTGGGTGCGTCCCTACCGCGGCCGGGTGTCCGTGGCGCTCCTGCTGGCGGTGGTGGGGCAGGGGTTGCTGGCCCTGGTGCCGCTGGTCCAGCAGATCATCGTCGACCACGTCCTGCTCGACCCGACGCAATCCCTCGCGTTCTGGATCGGCGTCCTGTGCTCGATCGGTGTGCTGAGCTTCGCTTCCCATGCGCTGCGCCGCTACATCGGCAGCCGGTGCGCCGTCGATGTGCAGCACGATTTCCGGGTCGCGGTCCATCGCCACCTGCACGTGCTCGACGCTCGACGCCGGGCGGAACTCGCTGCGGGCGACGTCATCTCGCGGGGGACCTCGGATCTGAACCTGATCCAGATGTTCATCTCCCAGGTGCCGCTATTCGTCGCCAACCTCACCCTGCTCGCGGTCGGCCTGGTCGTGATGTTCGTCCTGTCCCCGCCGCTATTCGTCGTCGTGGCGGCGAGTGTCCCGGTCCTGTTCTGGGTCACCCGCCGGCTCCGCCGCGAACTGTATCCGGCCTCGTTCGGCGACCAGGTGCTGCTGGGCCAGGTCGCCGCGGCGGTCGACGAGGAGATCGCCGGAGTCGAACTGATCCGCGCCTTCGCGCAGGAGAGGGCGCGGCTGGACCGGTTCCGCGCCCGGGGGACCCGCCTGTTCTCGTCGCGGCTGCGCAGTGCGCGCATCTCGGCTCGCTGGAGCGCGGCGATGGTCGCGATCCCCGTCTTCATCCAGCTCGGCGTCCTGGTCGTCGGTGGGTGGTTGGCCATGAACGATCACGTCTCGGTGGGCATCTTCCTGGCGTTCGCCTCGTACGTGCTGCAGTTCGCGCCCCCGGCGAGGCTGCTCGCGGCGATGGTGACGACGATGCAGCTCGCGCGGTCGGGGGCGCGCCGGGTGTTCGCGCTCTTGGACACGGTGCCGGCGATGGACGCCACCGGTCCGGATCTCCCCTCGCCGCGCGGGACGATCGAGGTGGCAGACGTCGACCTCGCGCTCGGCGGCCACCCCGTCCTCCATGGTGTGACCACCTCGATCGCCCCGGGTAGCAGGGTGGCGATCATCGGTCCGTCCGGCGCGGGCAAGACGACGCTCGGGTCGCTCATCGCCCGCCAGTTCGACCCCGACCGGGGATCGGTACGGATCGGCGGCACCGATCTGCGTGCCGTGTCGCCACGGTCGGTGCGGTCGGCGGTGATGATGGTGTTCGACGAGAGCCTGCTGTTCTCGGGCACGCTCCGCGACAACATCGCGATGGGTTCCCCGGCCGACGACGCCGGAATCGCCGCCGCGGCTCGCGCGGCCGCGGCCGACGTGTTCATCGAGCAGCTGCCCGCGGGCTACGACACCGTGGTCGGACCCGGCGGGATCTCGTTATCGGGCGGTCAGCGCCAGCGGATCGCGATCGCCCGCGCCTTCTTCGCCGACCCGGCGGTACTGATCCTCGACGACACGACGTCGGCGCTCGACCCGACGACTGAGCGGACGGTGTTGGCGAGCCTGGAAGGGCTGATGTCCGGCCGGACGACGATCCTGATCGCCCGTCGGCCCGCGACGACCGAACTCGCCGACCAGCTCATAGTCCTCGAATCAGGTCGGATCACCCACGATGGTCCGCCGGCGGAGGTGCTCGCCGACCCGCGCATTGCGGCGCTCCTGTCCGGTGGCGCGATCCGGAGCGCGACCGCTGTCGCGCGTTCGGCGCAGACGGACACTCAGGCGATCCCGAGTCCGGAAAGCTGGCCGGAAGTCGACGAGGCGGGCGCTGATCCGGTGGTCCGGGCCCGGCTGGGACTCGACGCCGACGCGAGCGGCAAACAGGTCCAGCAGGTGGACTCGCACCTGCGCGAGGCGCTCTTGACGCTCCCGCCACTGACCGAGGTGCCCGCGCCCGGCGACGACCGTCCGCCGCCGAGGTCGTCGCGCACCAAAGTCTTCGGCCTGACCGGTTCCCTACGGCCGTTCTGGTGGCCCGTCGCGCTGTGCGTTGTCCTGGTCATCGTCGATGCGGCCACGACGCTGGCCGTCCCCGCCCTCTTCCGCCACGCCATCGACAACGGTGTTTCGGTGGACGCCACGACCGTGTTCTGGGTGACGTGCGCGATCGTCCTGGTGATCGCGCTGGTGTCCTGGCTGAACTCGTGGGTGCTGGCGCTGCGGGCGGCGAGGGTCTTCGAGCGTGTGCTCTTTGCGCTGCGGCTCCGGCTGTTCGGGCACCTGCAGCGACTGCGCATCGACTATTTCGACGGACGGCAGCCGGGCCGCATCGTCACTCGGCTCACCAGTGATGTGGACGCGGTCGGTCAGCTGATGACGCAAGGCCTGGTCAACGCGATCGTCAACGTGTGCACGTGTGCCGGCATTCTGGCCGTGCTGGCCTTGCTCGACATCCGGCTGGCGGCCGCGATGCTTGTCACCATCCCGTTGCTCGCCGTGGGGTCGTGGATCTTCGTCCGGGGCTCGAATCGGGCCTATCTGCAGGCACGTTCGCGCATCGCGACCGTCACCGCGCTGCTCTCCGAACACCTCGGGCGGGTGCGGGTCACCCAGGCGCACAACGCCGAGGAGTGGGCGGCAGGCGCCTTCGACGGGCACTCGCGACGCTACCGCGACGCGCGCCGCCGTTCGATGCTCTACATCTCGGTGTTCTTCCCCTTCCTGAATCTGCTCGCGGTGGTGGCCAAGGCGCTCATCCTGATCGTCGGCGCACATCTCATGGATGCGGGCACGCTCACCACCGGTGTCTTGGTCGCCGCGCTCCTCTACGTCGATCTGTTCTTCACCCCGCTCCAGCAGTTGTCGATCGTGCTCGACCTCTGGATTCAGGCTCGGGTCGGCATCCAGCGGATGCGCGGCTTCCTCGACACCCCCGTCGACGAGAACGTGCTGTCGGCGACGACCGGAACCGCCGGACCACTCGGCGCGGCAGTCGAATTTGACGGGGTGGTGTTCGGCTACTCGTCCGCGGCGCGTACGCGGGGTCGTCCCGCGCTCGACGGGTTGGACCTGCTCATCCCCGACGGCGAGACCGCGGCCGTCGTCGGCACCACCGGCGCGGGCAAGAGCACCGTGATGAAGCTGCTGTTGCGGTTCTACTGGCCCGATCGCGGCGTCATCCGGGTCGGCGGCGTCGACCTGCGCGACACCGGCGTTCCCGGCCCCCGGCCTGGGATCGCCTATGTGCCACAGGATCCCTACCTCTTCGCCGGAACGGTCGCGTCCAACATCGCGTTCGGCCGTCCCGACGCCGGGCAGGCAGAGATCGAGCGCGCGGCGAGGTCGGTCGGCGCGCACGAGAGCATCGCGGCGCTCCCGCTCGGCTACCAGACACCGGTGGGGCCGGGCCGGGCCACGCTGTCGGCGGGACAGCAGCAACTGATCTGTCTCGCACGTGCCGAACTCGTCGAGCCGGACCTGCTGATCCTCGACGAGGCGACCTCGGACATCGATCCGGGGACCGAAGCCGAGGTGCTCGCCGCACTGCAAGCCGTCGCGCGGAGTCGCACAACGGTTCTCGTGGCACATCGACTCACCACCGCCGCGTGGGCGGACCGGGTCATCGTGATGCGGGACGGCCGGGCCGTCCAATCCGGACGTCATGCGGATCTGGTGTCGAGGCCGGGTGAGTATCGCGATCTGTGGGAGAGCTATGCGCCGACTGACTCAGCCCTGCGTGAAGTTGTCAAGCTTTCCAACTGATGGAAACACAGAGATGTGCGCGGCGCCTGAGTCCACATAACGTCTGCGGTAATCCAGTCCTCGTGTTCGTCTGAACACGGTCTCGACCTGTCGAACAGGAGTCCTTCATGCCCGGATCCCCACGATTTCGTCTCGCCGCTGCCGCGGTCGCAGCGGCCGCGTTGCTCACCGTCGCCACCGGGTGTGCGTCGGGCGACTCGGGCGGTGACGCTGCGGGCGGTGGCGACCGGTACGTGCTCAAGGTGACCGACCCGGGCAACGCCGGCCCGCTGGCGGTCGGCAAACGTGACGGGACCTTCGACGAGGCGCTGGCTCCCCTGGGCGCGAAGATCGAATGGGTCAACTCGACACCGGGCTTCTCGTCGAACCTCAAGTTGTTCAACACCGGTCAGCTCGACGTGTCCGGCGGTGCCTACAGCCCGGTCGTTGGCGCGCTGTCGAAGAACGTCGGCGTCAAGATCATCGCCGTGGCCGACCCGGCCGGCAAGGACCAGAACGGCATCCTGGCCACCAAAGACTCCGGGATCACCGATGTTGCCGGTCTCGTCGGCAAGCGGATCGCAGTCAACCCGGCCGCCAAAGGCGAGTACATCACCCTGAAGGCGTTGCAGCAGGCCGGTATTCCGTTCAACAAGGTCGAGCGGGTGCCCCTGCAGCAGGCCGAGGCCGGGTCGGCGTTCTCCACCGGTCAGGTCGACGCCTGGGCGTCCTTCAACCAGCCTTATCAGGAGGCGAAGGCCGCCGGCGGGGTCGAGATCGCAACCGAGGAGAGTATCGGTTCGGTCGACAACACCATCGTCGCCTTCCGGACCGAGGTGCTCGAAGAGCGGCCCGACGTCGCCGACGTGTACCTGAAGACGTTGCAGCAGCTGACCGATAGGCAGCGGGAGAACCCCGACGACTACGAGAACGTCTTCGAGAAGGCGGGGCCCCGCGCGCTCAACGGCGACCGCCTCACCCGTGCCCTCGCACTCGGCGCCGACGCCTCCACGCCGCGCTATCCCACGGCGAAGGATGCCGAGGATCTCGAGTCGGTGTCGGCGCTGTTCGTCCAGGCCGGCGTGATCCAGAAGCCGGTCACGGCCGAGGACGTCTTCTTCGATCTGCCCGCACAGTTGCAGAAGTACCGAAGCGGACAGAAGTGACCTCGGCAACGGTCGCGCAGTCCACCGTGGGAGACGCTGCGTCGCAGCGGGCGTCATGCATCGGCCTGGAGACCCCCCGTACACGGAAGCAACACAACCGGCCCGTCTGGCTCTCGCTTCCTCTGCGGTTCCTGGTGCCCGGGGTCATCGTGGCTGTCTGGTGGATCGGCACCGCGACCGGCACGATCTCGCCGGCGGTACTGGCCTCACCCGGGGCGGTGTTCGACGCGTTCGTCGAACTCTACCGCACCGGCCAACTCGTCGACTTCGCGCTGGCGTCGCTGGAGCGTGCGGCGCTCGGTGTCGGTCTGGGCGTCGGAGTCGGGCTGATCCTCGGCGTGCTCGCGGGTCTGTACACGCTCGGCGAGGAACTCATCGACTCGACGATGCAGATCAACCGGGCCATCCCGTTTCTCGCGCTGGTACCCCTATTCATCGCGTGGTTCGGCATCGACAACACCTTCAAGGTACTGCTGATCGCCATCGCCACGGTGTCGCCGATGTACGCCTACAGCTATCTCGGCGTGCGCAACGTCGATCGCAAGATGATCGAGGCGGCACAGGGTTTCGGGCTCACCGGGGGCCGTCTGATCCTAGGCGTGATCATCCCGACAGCGCTGCCGGGCATCCTGATGGCACTGCGGATCTGCCTGTCGATATCGATCACCGGACTGATCGCCGCCGAGCAGGTCGGCACCCGAGAGGGGATCGGTTATCTGGTGAGTCTGGCGCAGGAGTACAACCGCACCGACTACATGATCCTGTGCGTGGTGCTGTACGCCATCCTCGGTCTGATCTTCGACCTGATCGTCCGCATCCTGGAGAAGTACTCGATGCCGTGGCGGGCGGGGGTGACCGTCCGATGAGCCCGGAGGCTCCGCTGCCCCCACTCCTTGAACGGCAGCCGACACAGATCACCGCGCGCGAACGCCGTGCAGGCCAACCGGTTGCGGTCTCGCTGACCGGCGTCACCAAGACCTTCGGCCCGAAGACCGTGCTGCAGTCGGTCGACCTGACCATCAGACGCGGCGAGTTCGTGGTGCTGCTCGGTCCATCGGGTACCGGCAAGACGACGCTGCTGCGCCTGCTGACGGGACTCGAGGAACCCGACTCTGGTGAGATCCTCGTCCCCGCTGCACGCACGACCGTGTACCAGGAGCCCCGCCTGGTGCCCTCCAAGCGGGCGCTGGCCAACGTGACGATCGGCCAGCGTGGTGGCAAGAGCACGAAGGACCGCGGCCGGGCCGCGCTGGCAGAGGTCAACCTCGCGGACAAGGCAGAGGCCTGGCCGGCCACCCTGTCCGGCGGTGAGGCGCAACGGGTCGCGCTGGCCCGAGCCCTCGTCCGCGAACCGGAACTGCTGCTCCTCGACGAACCGTTCGCGGCGCTCGACGCCCTCACCCGGCTCCAGATGCAGGACCTGGTCGGCGATCTGGTGGCCCGACACCAGCCCGCGGTGCTTCTGGTGACCCACGACGTCGACGAGGCGGTCCGGCTCGCCGACCGCGTGATCATCTTGTCGCACGGCGCCTTCGGCGTCGACGAGGACATCGATCTGCCCCGCCCGCGTGACCGCTCCGACCCCGAATCGCTCCGTTACCGGGCCGAGTTCCTCCGCGAACTCGGCGTCGGCCGCATACATCCCGACACCGAGAGTTGAGGAACACCATGACCATCGACAGCGCAACCCCCCTCCACACCTCGACCGCCCCGGCGAATTCTCCCGATACCGACACCGTCTGGTACACCCGGTGCCCGGTCCCCACCGCGAGCGGTCTGGCCAACAGCCTGGGCTGGCTCGGCGAGCCGGCATCGGCTGCGGGCCTCGAATTCTCGATCCTCCAGGACGCGGGCGCCGAACTCGGTCCCCGCCATTTCGATCATCGGCTGTCGGGCCTGATACGCGAAGGCGGCAACGTGCCCGCGATCGTCGCCCGCGCGTCGGGTTCGCCGACACGTCTGATCGGACTCACCTGGATCGACGAGTCGCAGTCGATTCTGGTGGGACCCGACTCTGACATCGACGATGCTGCCGGGCTCCGCGGCAGACGAATCGGAATTCCTGCGTGGGCGGTCGACCAGGCACGCAGCTTCCCCCGCGCGATGTCGTTGCATGGCTTTGCCTCCGCGCTGGCACTCGCCGGACTCGCGTTCGGCGACGTGATCGTCGTCGAAACGGCCGGCAACTGGGAACCGCGCGTACGCACCGAGGAGGCGGCGCGGCTGCGATCGGTGCCGTCCGGTTTCCCCGAACTGCTCAACGGTGACGTCGACGCCATCTACGTGAAGGGCGCGCGGGCTGCCGAGGCCGCCGTCGAGCACGGTCTGCGCGTCCTCGTCGATCTCGATTCGACCGAGTCGAGGCGGTCGCGGGTCAACAACGGCACGCCGCGACCGATCACCGTGCACGAGTCGCTGCTGCGGGATCATCCCGAGGTCGTCGTCGGTTTCCTCGCCGCCAGCCTCCGTGCGGCGGACTGGGCCGCCGGAAATCTGAACACCGTCCGTGAAGTGCTTGCGCGGGAGACCTTCTCGGGCCCGGACGGCGTCGCAGCGGCCTACGGGGACGATTTCCACACCTCGTTGCATCCGTCGCTCTCCGAGGAGCGGCTGGATCTGCTGGGAATCCAGAAGCGCTTCCTCTACACCTACGGCTTCCTGCCCGCCGACTTCGACATCGAGAGCTGGGTCGACTTCGAGCCGCTGCGGCGTGCGCGCGCCGAGGTCGGTGCGGCCACGCCCATCTCGGACATCGTCGGAGAAGCGTGATGGTCGCCTTCGAATGGGAGGTGCCGACGCGCGGTGACAACCGGCACGTCGGTTCCGCCGCGCGCCACCGCGGCGGCTGGGCGCCGACCCCCGGGTCGGTGGTGGCCACCGACCTGCGAACGAGTGGCCGGTGGGATCCGTTCGACCCGACCGAACAGGTCATCACCGCGATCGACACGGCCGGTTACGACACGGTGATCGCCCCGTACGACCCCGCCGGTGAGGAATCGTGGATCCTGGCAGGTATCGCGTTGCGGCGCACCCGTCATACGCGCGTCGCAGTCGAATTCCATCCCGGTTTCGGGACACCGGTCTACGCGGCGAAGGTGTCGGCGACCCTGCAGCGGAACTTCGACGACCGGCTGCAGTGGCAGCTGCGCGCGGTGACCGACGCCGCCGACAATCGGGCTCGCGGAGACCGACTGACAGACGCTGAGCGCTACCGCCGCGCCGACGAGTTCCTGACCGTGGCGAAAGGGGTGTGGCACGGGGCCGGAGCGCGCCAGGGCGGTTTCGACGGTGGTGAGTTCAACCACGTGGGCGAGTTTTACGAGGTCACCGACGGGGGGCTCGACCGGTCGGTGCACGGCCACCGTTTCCCGACTGTCCGCCTGACCGGCGAGAGCGACGAGGCGCTCTCGCTGTCGGCCAGACACGGCGACATCCACCTGTTCGAGTTGTCCTCGACCGGCGCGGCGCCGTTGATCGGGCCGCTCTCCGAACGGGCGGCAGCACTCGGACGGACCGTGACGGCCGGCCTCTACCTACCGCTGATTGTTCGGGCGACGAAAGACGAGGCGGTGCAACGCCTGCGCCGCCAGTGGCGTGACGCCTACGGCGCCGACACCGACACCCGCGCAGAGGATCTCTGGGTCGATGACCTCAGCTTCGCCGGGTTCGACCGGATCGGCCACCGGCATCCCATCGGTCTGGTCGGCTCCTACGACGAGGTCGCGCAACGCATCGTCGACTTGACCGGTCAGGGCTTCGAGCGCTTCGTCCTGTCGGGCATACCGAACATCGAGGAACTCAACCGCAACACCGAGCACCTGCTCTTCCGGGCTGACGAGCGCAACCGCGTCCTGGCCTGACCCGACTCCTGACCGACCCGTTTCCTCCATCGACGAGCGGAGACCCATGACCATCGACTTCTACTGGCGGATAGGGATGGGGGGCGACCATGCCACCCTGCGCACTCCGCGCCGGCTCAACCGGGGCGACTGGCGCGGCATCCATCCGGGCAATCTGACGCCGGCGATCCGTGCGGGAGAACGAGACTCCTACAGCTACATCGACCACATGGCGGCTGTGGCAAAGGCCTCCGAGAGCGCCGGCTTCGTCGGCGGGTTGCTTCCGTCATTCCCCGGGACCGACGATCCGTGGGCGGCCGCCGCGGCACTGGCCCGAGAGACCAGCACCTACCGGTTCATGGTCGCGTTCCAGCCGGGGTTCCTGCATCCGCTGCAGGCCGCACGGATGTCGGCCAGCCTGCAGCACGCCACCGGGGGCCGGCTCGTCTACAACATCATTAGCGGGGGCGGCGGCCCGGCCCAGTTGTGGTGGGGCGACAAGGTCGCCCACGATGACCGGTACCGCCGGACCAGCGAGTTCCTCGATGTCCTCAAGGGAGTGTGGGGGAGTGCGCCGTTCGACTACGACGGCGACTTCTTCTCCACCGAGGGGGCGGTGCTGCCACCACAACTCGCCGAGACGCCGTTCCCGGAGATCTACTTCTCCGGGTCGTCCGGCGCCGCGGTCAACGCCGCGGGCACTCATGCCGACTACTACCTGTCCTGGCTCGAACCCTTCGCCGATCTGCGTGCCAAGTTCGACGGGGTGCGCGAGCACGCGGCGCGGCTGGGACGGCGTCCGCGGTTCGCGGTCCGCATCGACGTCCTCGCCCGGCACACCGCCGAGGCGGCGTGGGCCGAGATCGCCGAGGGATGGCAACACGTCGACCGCGCCGCGGCGAACCGCCAGGCGCAAGGCGACTCCGTCGGCGCGGGCCGAATCAAGGGCTGGGTGCCCGAGAACATCACCGACTACACCGATCTCGAGGTCCAGCCCAACGTGTGGTGCGGATTCAGCCTACTGCGCGGCGGCCCGGCGTTCGGGCTAGTCGGCAGCTACGAGCAGGTCGCCGAACGACTCGACGAACTGATCGATCTCGGCGTCGACGCCTTCATCCTGGCGGGCAACCCCCATCTCGAAGAGGCCTATCGCGTGGGCGAGGAGGTCCTCCCGCTCCTGGGACGATCCCGTCTCGGCCGGGCCGAGACCACCGCCGGGTCCGTCCTGGGTGTGGCCTGAGCACCGCCACGCCCGCTCTCGCACGCCATCGCCGAAGACAGACAACCCATTTCATCGCAAGGAGAACCATGACCACCGTAGAAACCGGACTCGACCGCGAGGTCGCCGAATTCGTCGCCGGGGCGACCGAGCACGCACAGAAGGCGTTCGACGTCTTCCGGAACACCGGGACGGTGTCGGCGAACGGGACCGCCAACTTCGTCGAACGCGTGCCCGGTCGTGAGATCGCTGTCGCACTGAACGACCCGGGCCCCTGGGCCGACGACCTGACCGTCCGTCCGGTGGTGGCGACCTTCGACGGGGAGATCCTGTCCGGCTCAGGCGCAGCGGGTTTCGTGACATCCTATGCGCCGGTGTTTCGTGCCCACGAGGACATCACGACCGTCGTGCACATCCACACGCCGTGGCTCGGTGCCTGGGCGCAGACCCACCGGACCCTCCCGATCCGGTACGCAGCCTCCCAGCGGCTGACGCTGTCGCGGGAGATCCCGCCGCACATCAACCGCCGCCAGCCGGCATCGGAGTTCATTCTCGAACGGCTTCAGGAGGATCCGCACCTCGCCGCGATCTTCGAGGCCAACGGCGGGTCCAATGTGATCGGTCGCCGAGGACTGCTCGACACCGCCAAATTCATCGTCCTGCTGGAAGAGGGTGCCCAGTTCCAGGCGATCGCCGAAGGACTCGGCGGGTCGGTGGAGTTCCACCCCACCAATCTCGAGGTGCAGTGGAAGCGCAGCGGTCTGCTCTCCGAGGCGCGCGAACGCGGTCTCATCCCCGAACTCTGAACCGCCCCCGAACCACCCCACACCACTGAGGAGAGACAATGACCGTTCGAGTCGGCTATTTCCCGCACAACAACTCCCTGTTCGTGCTCCGCCACCGGGGCATCCTCGAACAACGCATCGACGTCGAATGGGTCGACCTGCGGAGCCTGCCCGCATCGCCGGAGCCGGACCCGACCACGGGCCTGCCCACCTTGCACTCGGACTGGCTGTTCACCGAGGGCGGATACGACTTCATCGGTACGGGTTTCACGCCGCCAATCACGGGTCTAGCGCAGGAGCGCGACCTCGTCTACGTCGGAGTGTCCGGACCACGTACCGAGAACGGCCGTCTCGTGGTGAAGGCCGACTCCGACATCGACTCGGTGGCCGCGCTGAAGGACAAGCAGGTGGGCATCGCCCACGGTTCGTGGCAGACGACGCTCCTGTTGTTCGCGCTCGATTCGGTCGGGTTGACGTGGCGCGACATCGTGCCCGTCAACACCTCGGTCACCGACGGCGCCGACTCCTTCCGCAGTGGTGAGATCGACGCCTGGGTCGGCGCCTACCCCGGTCTGGCCGCCGTCGAGCGCGACCTCGAACTCCGGACCCTGATCGATACCGAAGGACTGTTCAGCCATCCTTCGCTGTGGTTCACGCGACGCGACTTCGCCGAACAGCATTCCGAGGAACTGGCCGCCATCGTCGACTCGCTCCGTGAGTCGGATCAGTGGATCGTCGACCACCCCCGCGAAGCCGCCGAGTATTTCGTCCGTGACGTGGTCGATCACGGAGGGGACGCCAGTCTCGATGCCTGGGAGGCCGCCATCCGCAACCGGCCGTTCGGAATCGGGCCCGTTACGGAGGAATTCCTCGACGAGCAGCAGCGCGCCGCCGACCTCCTCCACGCCAACGGTCTGCTGCCGCGCCCGGTCCGAGTGCGCGATGCCTTTTCGCCGTCGAATCAGACCTTCGTGACTAGCTGACTCGCCGGAAAACTAGACGTATGCGCGAGTGGCCCGCGTGGGACCCACCCATCCACGTCCATTCTCACGATACCGATGGCGGCCAACGCGCTGCGGAGGCCAACACAGTCGACGGGGCCAGCGCACCCCTGTCGGGCAACGTCTGGTAGCAGGTTCGGCGAGAGACGTTGCATGGGCGAGCGCGATCACAGTCCACCGAGCTCAGGGAGGAGACGCCGCCACTACTACCCACGAGGCCGAACGCGTCGCAAGTTGCACCACCACCCCTTCCGGCAGCACCAGTGACGCCGAAGATCCGCACTCGTCGTCCGGGAATCAATCCGGGCTTAGGCAGCGTGCGTAATACGTTGGGGGAGTATATGGAAGCCCGACACTACTAATTGGATTGCTGAGATGATTGCACGCGGCGTCGCGAACTGAATATGGTGCTGGCACATCGCGTATTTAGGACAGATCTACCGGTACATAGCCAGCAATTGGCAGGGACCATCGGGACTGCTGCACGGATGGGTGACGTCTGATCTGGCTTGCTTTCGGGCGGTCGGTAGGGATGTGGCTGTGCCCAAGCCGTATCCGCAGGAGTTCCGTGACGATGTGGTCCGGGTGGCTCGTGATCGCGGAGAAGGTGTCACGATCGAGCAGGTCACTACAGACTTCGGTGTGCACCCGATGACGCTGCACAAGTGGATGCGCCGCGCTGACATTGATAAGGGCCGTAGCCCTGGCGTGACCACCGGCGAGTCCGCTGAACTGCGCGAGGCCCGCAAGCGGATCCGGCTGCTCGAGCAGGGGAACGAGGTGCTGCGTCGGGCGGCGGCGTATCTGTCGCAGGCGAACCTGCCAGGGAAATGGCTCTACCCGCTCGTGAAAGAGCTCGCCGCCGACGGGATTGCCGTCGCGGTGGCGTGTCGGGTACTTCAGCTCTCTCGCCGGCCCTACTCCCGGCGGTTTGGTCGTATCCGGCACTGCGAGTTGACAAGCGCCGCACACCGACATCGCTCAACCTTCGCAACACAGTCTCACCCCCCGTGTCGTGTGGTCGACGCTGACACATTGGCTTCCTGGGCCAAAGCTGCGCCTGCCAATCAACGCACCACCGTGCGGGAGTTACTGGCCCGGCTCGGGGCCGAGGGGAGGCCACCGGGTACATTCGTCGTGCTCGCGATGTATTGCCGGATGGGTTGCGGGATTTCGCGGTCAGTGTTGTCCCGATCCTGCTTATGTGATGTGCGCTCGGACATGTGTCACCGCACCCCGGACGCGCGACAGCGGCGATGCCGACCATGAGACACCGTTGAGTACTCGCGTGCGACGTGCGGGGCATTGGTCCGAATCTCGCGGAGGCTCAGAGGTACCGGGAGTTCTCGGACCTGTCGGGCCTCATCGTGGTCTCTACGGCCGGCGCAAGAGTCGGCGATCTCCGACGCCGGCAACCGTGGATTGTATCGAGGCGATCCGCGACCGACGGATCGGTGCGCTGCGCCTGCCTGCCTGCCGAGTCAGGTGGTCGCGACGTCAGTGTGACGAGCCTCTTCGGATTCGTCGCCGCGCTTGCCGCCGCCGATCCCAATATCCCGTACACCCTACTCCGAACCCCACTTCGCGTTCACCGAGTACCGGATCACCGGGTCGGACGCTGCCGAACGACCGAACTGGCTGGAGCGGATAGTCAGGGGTGCGATCGTGTCCACGGCCGCGACCGAGCGGGAGACACCATCGGGAAGGCCGAGAATCGGTCCGTCGACACCAATACCGACGACGGATGCACGATCAGCGGCGAGAAGAATCGCCGCTACGGGATGTCTGCACGCGGACTAGATACCGCGTCGTCGGATCCATTGCTGCTGACTAACATCGGCGAGATCACTGTGGGGTCGCGTTCGGTGCGTCAGATGTGGTTGCGCGCGGTGGCACTGCTGGATGCCCAGATCGCCTCCGCCGACGAGGACGGCCGCTTCGACCCCGCGCCGCAGGAGGAGGAGGAGGCACTGGCGACCGCGGCAGCCAAGGTGGTCGCGGACGAGGTGGGACTGCGCCTGGCGTCACGCGCCTTCGACGTCGGTGGAGCCGGCGCCACCACCGACGCGGTGGGACTCGACCGGCATTGGCACAACATCCGGACCCTGGCCTCACACAACCCGGATGTGTACAGACTGCGCGCCATCAGGGATCTCGAGTAGCCCGCCGCCAGCGGATTCATTCAAGATTCCGGTGTGGCGTGCTCTCTCATCTGTTCAACTTAGCCTCTTTACGAGTCGATCTTCTATAGACGGTCAGGGCCCCTCTTTCGGTACACCGCCAGCGCGCGAAAGGACCCTGACCGGGCCGCAGTCCTTCTTGTCACCGGGGCCTCATTCGAGGGCTAGCCGGGGATTGTGTTGATGGTGTGGTGGATGTGGTTGAGGATGGTGGGGAGTTGGGTGAGGGGTGGGCTGGCGAGTGCGAGGCGTAGGGCGTGGGGTGGGTGAGTAGTGGTAGTGAAGGTGTCGGCGGTGGTGACGAGGATTCCGGTGTGGGCGAGGTGGGTGGCGGTGGTGTCGGCGCGTAGGTGTGGGGGTAGGGGGAGCCAGCCGAATTGTGAGGTGGGGTGGGCGGTGTAGTGGAGGGTGTGTAGGGCGGTGTGGGCGAGGTGTTGGCGGTGGCGGGCGTCGGCGCGGCGGGCTTTTTCCCAGTGGGTGAGGGTGCCGTCGGCGATCCAGGTGGTGGCCAGAGCGGTGATCAGTGGGGTGGTGCCCCAGGTGGATGCCCGCAGGCTGGTTTCGAGTGCGCGGCGGTGGGTCGTGGGGGCGACTGTGAAGCCGAAACGTAGTCCGGTGGCGAGGCTTTTGGACAGGCTGGCGAGGTAGAAGGTGCGGTCGGGTGCGTAGTGCTGCAGCGGTAAGGGGGCGGTGTTGTCGAGGAAGGCGTAGGTGCCGTCTTCGATGATCAGGCAGTCGTGTGTGGTGGCGATGTCGGCGAGTCGGTGGCGGGTGTCGGCGTTCAGTGTCCAGCCGAGCGGGTTGTGGACGGTGGGCATGGTGTAGATCGCACGGATGGGTCGGGTGCGGCAGAGGTGTTCTAGGGCGTCGAGGTCGGGGCCAACACCGGCCTGGGGGATGGGGGCGATCTCGAGGCGGTGGGCATTGGCGGCCAGAAGCAGGCCGGGGTAGGTGAGGGTGTCGGCGGCGATGATGTTGCCGGGTCGGGTGGTGGCGGTCAGGACGGTGTCGATGCCGTGTTGGGCGCCGTGGGTCAGGACCACCTGGTCGGGGGCGACGTCGATACCCCGGTCGAGCAAGTAATTGGCCACGATCGCCCGGTCGTGGCTGCGGCCGGCGGGTGGATGCTGATACAGCAGCGAATCCAGGGTGCCGGAGCCGGCGATCTCGCGTAGAGCGTTGCGGAGTTGGGCTGTCTGGTCGACCGCGAGTGGCTGGTTGAACGACAGATCGGCGATCCGGGTGACCGGCAGAGTGCGTTCGGCGTCGATGCCGTGGTAGCCGTGCTGATCGAGCACGAAGGTGCCGCGTCCGGGTTCACCGCCGACCAATCCGATCGCGGCGAGTTCGGCGTAGACGCGGGTGGCGGTGGCCACCGCCACCCGATGGGTGCGAGCCAATTCGCGATGGGTCGGCAGCTGGGTGCCCGCGGCCAGGTCGCCGGCCCGGATAGCGGCGGCGATCTGATCGACGATTTGTTTGTAGCGTGCCGCGCCCGCCATAGCGGATGTCGACCTCCCCCGACGAAATGTCTCTAGGACAATGAGTGGATTGTCCCAGAGTAGCGGGTTAGCGTCGAGCGCAACAGTTTTGGTAGGCGAAAGGGTACTGGTGGTGACTGTGGTTGGGGCTGTGAGGGAGGCTGGGGGCGAGTGGGGGGTGCTGGAGTATCTGCAGCGTCAGGTTGCCGGCACGCTGGCACCCGAGGATCACACGTGGTTGCGCTATCCCACCGCGATCTCCCAGTTGTTGGGGTTCACTCTGGTTGATGTCGAACTCGGTCGGGCGGTGATGGCGTTGCAGGCCGATGCGGCACGGCATGGCAACCAGCAGGGCACGGTTCACGGTGGACTGCTGGTGGAATTGGCTGATGCCGCGATCGGTACGGCTCAGTCCACGGTCATCAGCCGGGGGGAGTCGTTCACCACCATCGATCTGACGGCGACGTTTCTGCGGCCGGTCTGGGCTGCCTCTCTGACCGCGACGGCCGAACGAGTGCATGTGGGGCGCACGATCAGTCACTTCGTGTGCGAGATCATCCGCGATGACGGCAAGCCGATCGCCCGGATCTGCAGTGCGGTGATGACGTTGCGCGGTGAGCAGGCGGCCGGACGATGAACCAGCCCACCGATACCCACCGCGACCCCGAGACCCACGCTGCCGCGACGTCGCTGGCCGAGTCCGAGCGCATCATCGTGGCCGACATGACCGCCCAGATCGGGCAGTCGGGGATACGCCCATTGCGTGCATCCACTCCGGCGGTGATGGGGGAGGGCGCGCTGGCGTCGGCGTTCGCGGTGACTCCGTTGGCGGTGGCCACAATTGGTGCCACCGGTGCCGCGCTGGCCGATGTGCTTGCTCTGCGCGATGGCGCCCGCCGGTCGGTGACGGTGGATCGGCGGCTGGCGTCGCTGTGGTTCTCGACGTCGTTGTCGCCGCAGGGATGGACCCCGCCGCCGGCGTGGGACCCGATCGCCGGCGACTACCGATGCCGGGATGGGTGGATACGGTTGCACACCAACGCCGCGGCGCATCGACGTGCCGCGTTGCGGGTCCTCGGCGTGGACGCGGACAAAGACGCCGTAGCCGCTGCGGTCGCCAGTTGGGATCGCATCACCCTGGAGACCGCGATCGTCACCGCCGGCGGATGCGCAGCAGCGATGCACACCCGCCGCCAGTGGGCCGCGAGCGGCCCAGGCCGCCATGTCGCGGCTGAACCGTTGATCGAGTGGAACCTCGGGTCAGCGGCCGGCAACCCCTGGCAGGGGCCTGCCGAGGTCGACCGGCCGCTGGCCGGACTCAAGGTGCTTGATCTGACGCGGGTGCTGGCCGGACCGGTCGCCACCCGCCTGCTCGCCCTGTTGGGTGCCGAGGTGTTGCGCATCGACCCACCCTCGTGGGATGAACCCGGTATCGTGCCCGACGTCGTACTCGGTAAGCGCTGCGCCCGAATGGATTTGCACGATGCTGGCGACTACAACCAGTTCCTCGACCTGCTCGCCGGCGCCGATATCATCGTGCACGGCTACCGGCCTGGCGCCCTGGACGGACTCGGACTCGACACCACGCTGCGCCACAACATCCGGCCCGGACTCATTGATGTCAGTCTCGACGCCTACGGGTGGACCGGGCCGTGGCGCACTCGCCGCGGTTTCGACAGCCTTGTGCAGATGTCGACTGGCATCGCCGAGGAGGGGATGCGCCGCTACCAGCGCGAAACCCCTACACCACTGCCGGTGCAGGCACTCGATCACTCCACCGGATACCTCATGGCCTACGCCGTCATCAACGCCCTGACCCACCACGCCCACACCGGTCGCGGCGCGATCGCCCGACTCTCCCTGGCCCGCACCGCTCACCTCCTCACCAGCTACGACCGCGGTCCACACTCCGGCGTCGACGAGTCGATCATCCGAACCGATGCCGACCTCACCCCTGACATCGAGCACACCAGCTGGGGGCCGGCGCAGCGGGTGCGCCCACCCCTGACGATCGACGGAGTCGATATCACCACCGACATCCCCGCCCACCACCTCGGTGCCGACGCACCCCGCTGGTGAGCGCACAAAACACCACAACATGATCTGTTCAGCACCAAAGTCGTGCGGTTACGTCCGAGAACCTTTCACCGCGTGGGGGAGGCGATGAGTATCGCGACCACGCCATCTGCGCTGCCGCGGGTTCTCAGTATCGCCGGCACGGATCCCACCGGCGGTACCGGCATCCAGGCTGACGTGAAAGGCATTGCCGCTCATCGGGGTCATGGGATGGCCGTCGTGACTGCGCTGGTCGTCCATAACACTCGGGGTGTGCGGGCGGAGCACGGTCCGCCCACGTCCTTTCTGGCCGAGCAACTGCATGCGGTCAGTGAGGATGTCGGGATCGATGCCGTCAAGATCGGCATGCTCGCCACCGTCGAGACTCGAGGTAGCTGCTGCCAGTGATGTCACGAGTGGGCTGGCAATACGCAGGCGTGTCGGTGGCCTGGGGCGCCAGCTACCTGTTCATGCGGATCGCGACCTACGGGCTCGGTGCCGGTCACATCGTGGTCGGCCGCCTGGTTCTCGGTGCGCTGGTGCTTGCCGGGTGCATGCGTGTGCTCAGCAAACCGTGGCCCCGCGAGGGGCGGTACTGGATGCATGTGCTGGTGATCGCCCTGAGCGCGTGCGTCGTGCCGCATCTGCTGCTGGCCTGGGCCAGTGCGCAGATGCCCAGCGTGCTGGTCAGTGTATGTACCAGTGTTACACCACTGTTGACCGTGCTGGTGACCGTCACAGGGTTCCGGCAAGAACCCGTCACAGCCACCACCATCGCTGCCGTCGCCCTCGGTGCGATCGGCATCGTCGGCGTTCTGGCGCCATGGCAGACCACCGCCGACGCAACGATCGCAGGCTACGGGGCATGTCTGGGTGCCAGCGCCTGTTACGCGGTGTCGTTTGCCTACACCCGCCGCTTCGTCACACCCCGGGGCTACGACTCTGTCACCACAGCGACATGCCAGATCACCTTGGCCGCGCTCATCGCTGTCATGGCGGCTCCCTGGACGGCGTCGAGCAGCATCGACCTGACACCAGCGATCATCGCGGCAATGCTGTGTCTGGGTGTCGTGGGCACCGGCCTCTCCTACATCTGGTACCAGGCAGTCATCACCGCCTGGGGTGCACCGACCGCATCAACCATCACCTACCTCATGCCGGCGATCGGAGTGGCACTGGGAACCCTCGTGCTCGGCGAACACCTGACCTGGACCCAACTGGGTGCAATGATGCTGGTGCTGACCAGCGTCGTACTCGACCGGGCAGCCGCCCGTCGACATCGACCACCACCACACCAGCCGGACTGACGATGACAGTTGAACTTGCTGTCTCACGCCATGCATGCACCTATCCTCACCTGAGCCGACCTCACCGCAACAGCTCGGGAAGACCAATTGATGAGACGGTCACGCGATCAACCGATTTCATGCACTCCATGGGCTGATCTGCCCCAACCGGCCACCGCGAGCACACGGTGTACAGGCCTATGAACTTTTACGACGTCCTGCTGCTACTGGCCGCCGCCGTGATCGCCTCGACGCCGTTGCTGGCACACGATCACTGGCAGCGGACTGCGCCGACACCCGACGATGACGACCACAGCGATGACGAGCACGACGAGTCGCACAACGACGAATAACCCTTCATCAGACCTTGCACAAGGGGGCTGCGCTTGTGCCCGGTAGGCACTGGCTGCGTTACAGCGAGCGCGCGCTGCGCATCCGTGCGAGTTCTCGTACCGCGACGAACAGACAGAAGCAGGCGTAGACGCCGGAGAGCACGCGGGAGTTGAGCACCAGCGCAAAGGATGCGCCGATCACCGTGCCCGGCAGGGCACCGAGGTTGAGCATCACGCTGAGTCGGGCAGCGGCGGTGCCGTGCCGGGCGTGCATGATCCATCCGATGATCGAGTTCGGCAAGAACATCAGCAGCGACGTACCGATCGCGGTGTGTAGATCCAGACCGAACAGCATCATCAACACCGGCACCGCCAGCAGTCCACCACCCAGGCCCATCGCCGCGGCCCACGCCCCGATCAGCACCCCGCACACCACCGATATCGGCACCACGTACGCCCAGGCCTGGGCCGTATCGGTACTGACGACGCCGCCACCGTGCAGGACGCTGACACCTGCGGCATCGAGAACGAGTTTGACCACAGAAATCAACAACACACTGACGAACAACCACCGCAGCACCACGTCAGAGGCCCGCAATAACAGTGCGGCACCGAACAATCCACCACAAGAGGCGCCGACGAGCATCCCCAGACCGGCATGAAAGTCCAGGTGACCACCCACCAGGGCGAACGTGGCGACCCCGACAGCCATCACCGTGGTGTTCGCCGCGGTCGCCGTGCCATGCAGACGCGGCCGCGACAGCGTCGTCAGTCGCTCCAACGTCGGCACATAAAACACCCCTGAACCGCCCCCGAACAGCCCACCAATCAGACCGCCGACCGCGCCGACACCCAACTCCGCCGGCACCCCACCCCGCATGCCATCCGTGCCTGTCGTCGCTGTGACCGATTCACTCATCTCCGCAATTCCTCTCCACAGAAGGTCCACCCCACCGTAATCACTTGTCTGATGAGTAGACAAGTGGAGAGGGCCCCGACCCCCTGGAAGGGCGGCTATAGTGGCGATACCGTGTGAAACCGAAGGAGTTGCGAGTTGACCCATACCGTGCAGCGGCAACGGTTGGCGACCCAGGCCGCTGAAGTGCTCCTCGGGCGTATTCAGGCCGAAGAGTGGGCGTTGGGTCACAAGCTGCCGGGGGAGACCGTCCTGGCCGCGCAGCTTGGTGTGGGTCGCTCCACCCTGCGCGAGGCCATCCGGGAATTGGCCGGCAAAGGGGTGGTGGAATCTCGGCAGGGCGCCGGGATATTCGTGATCGCGCTCGAAGTCGCCGAGGACTGGGACGCGGTCGTGCGGCGGGCATCGATCGTGTCAGTCATCGAGGCCCGCATCGCCATCGAGACCGAAGCCGCATCCTTGGCCGCCCAACGGCGCACACCCGCCGATGTCCGGGCCATGCGACGTGCACTGGCCCACCGCGGCACCGACACCCACAGTATCGAGGATCATGTCGATGCCGACATGGCGCTGCACCGCAGCGTGGTCGCCGCCGCACACAACGACGTTTTACTCGAACTGTTCGACGGCTTCATACCCCGCATTCGCCAGGCCATGATCGACATGCTCACACCCCGCACCACCAGCAACCTCAACGATGACCAGCCCGCCCACGCCGCCGTCATCCAGGCCATCGCCGGCCGCGACCCCCACACCGCAGCACAGCTGAGCCGCGCCCACCTAGAAGGCCTACACCACGCCCTAGGCTGACCTCACATCCCGAGATCGACAGCGACGAGCGCGCCTACTGGCAGTTCTCAAAATTTCTGTTGCCAGTGGCCATCTCGTGAAACGCGACCCTCACCAGACACCACACCGTCAGGCGGTCCTGGCCCGCCATCACTGACACCCGCCATATAGCACGCCCTAGTGAGTTGCATGTGACAACTCACGTCTGATGGTGGGTGTCACGAATCAATTCAACAGGTATTCGTTAATCGAGGAGTTCTCGGCCCGACCGATCGGGGATGGGAAATGGTCGGCCGACATCGATCGAGGTGTCAGCCGGTGCTGATCGGTACCGCCGGCCTTCATCGACTCGCTCGGTCGGATGCCGAGATTACTCAGGCGGCTGCGCTCACTGCCCACCTCGACGAACGGCGTCGGAGACGACGGCGGTCACCGCCATCAGCAGTACCGCCGCCACCCAGAGCACCTCGATACCCATTCCGCGGTAAGCAAAGGCTCCCAGAACGGCACCGGCGGTGAGCCCCAACCAAAGGACGAGATAGCGCAGCCAGAGCCACGGTGGGCCGCCGAACAGCGCATCCACCATCCGCTGTCCGGCCTTGACTAGAGTTCCGGTCATGTACGTCAGCCCGACGGTCACCTCGCCGTCGCGCTGGAAAACCGAATTCATGGCCCCCATCGCCGCCGCCATTGTGAGCAATCCCGCGGTCTCGAGGTGGAATTGGGCGAGACTCGCAGCGCCCAGGAGCATCACGGACACCAGTACGAGAACTGCTGTGCGCGCGACGCTGACTCGGGCGACGACTGCGCCGGCGACGACGCCTGCGAAGAAGACCGACAACAATCCAGCGGTCACGCCGACGACGTTCCAGTGGAAACGTGTGAAGCCAGCCGCCATTCGAGTTGTGTTGCCGCTCATGAACGAGAGGAAGTAGCCGCCGAGGTGGACGAAACCGATCGCGTCGACGAAACCCGCAATTCCGGACAGTATGACGGCGAGCAGCAGCTCGCGACGATGAATCAGTCGCATCGACCGGTCCTCCTCTACGTCAACGTCTGATGGCTGCATCCGCCACAGCGCGAGTAAGCCTACGAGGTGGACGATTCGAGATCACCGACGGTGTGGGTGTGTACCGATGTCGGATAGCACTCATGCGTCGTCAAGTCAGCACCGCAGCAAACGCCAGGTGCCGGGCTGTGCATGGGGTCGTCTATTGAAATGGCAAGCGGGGTCTCGAAGCGGGGGCGCCAGATCGTATGTTGAGGTCTGGTGCTCGTCAGGAAGAGGAAGATGTATGGGCATGGCGTAAGACGACGAGCACCAGCGGGACCAGGGGCAGTAGTTGCCCGAGCTGGCCGAGCCGCGTTCGACTGCGGAGGTGCAGCGTCTCTCTGAGCTGTGCGGTTGAAGTGGACGGAACGGGCCGTCGCGAACAATCGTCGAAGAACGGTGTGCGCGACGGCCCGTGTTTCCCTGTGAGAGAGAAATTCTGGAGTGCGTATTATCCGATGCTGAAGGG
>NZ_BANX01000034.1 GCF_000334455.1 Gordonia soli NBRC 108243 | reverse complement strand
CCCTCTCACAGGATTCGGCTGTTATCCCACCAACACCGAAAAGTGTTCATGAGTTGACCCTCGGCGCCCGACAGAACTCACCGTAAAGGACGCAAACGACTTTCCGCTTGCGTACCGCTCGGTAAGTTCCACCCGAAAACCCCTGGTCGCTGCTGCGATGTCACTCGTAACAGTTCGCAGGACCACCGTCCGGCCCCCTACTGGGACACCGAAGGTCGTCGCGGGGAACGTTATCGGAGCGCGATCAAACTGAGCAACAGGAGCAATCACCCGTGTCTTATCTCCCGCTCGTACGATCGCGAAGCCAAGATTCAGGATCGACGACGGCCGAATGTTAACGGAGGGAAAACGCGCTGATGCAGCCATGTTCGCAGGTACATGCGCTATTGGTGATGCGGAGGTTTGTTCCGTTCGTACCACTCCTGAGACGAACCTGTGTGACCTTGGTCACGTTCGTCCCCCGTCACATCGGGTAGGTCGTCACCGAAGATCTCCGCCAGTCGCCTCCGCCGGTGCCACGCCGCTGCAACGTCGTCGGAATCGCTGGTCACAGCGGGTTCTCGACTGCCTTCCGGTTCCGTTGCCATTGACCGATTGTCGCATTCACAAGCGCGCATTCACGACCCGCATCGGACGAGCGTGCGCGGGTGCGGCCACGTTCCTTTCACGTGAAATCAGTGACAGAGCACGTCGAGGCGCGCATGATCCTCCCGCCCACGACGACGGCCCGACCGAATCTCGGTCGGGCCGTCGCAGAAATGAATTCTCAATCGCCTCGGATCAGGGTCGCATGATCAGAATTCGCTGATCGACTCGATCACGAATTTCGCCAGCGGTGTCACCGTCGCCATCCCGTCACGCACTGCTGCACGCGAGTTCGCCAGGTTCACCACGAGCGTCTGACCCGAGATCCCTGCCAGTCCACGCGAGAGCCCCCCGTCGGTCGCACCGGCCGCGAGTCCGGAACTCCGGACCGCTTCTTCGATGCCGCGGAGTCGGCGATCGAGCAGCGGCTCGGTGGCCTCGGGCGTGACATCGCGGGCCGCGACCCCGACACCCCCGACCGAGATCACGAGGTCCACCCCGCCGATGACCGCTGTGTTGAGTGCGTTGCGGATCTCCACCTCGTCGCCGGAGACCACCAGGGTCGCGTCGACGTGGAACTCCGCTTCCGTCAGCAGTTCGCCGACGAGCGGGCCGAGCGCCTCGTGGTGGTCTTCGCCGTGCGCCGCGCGGTCGTCGATGACCACCACGAGCGCACGTCCGACCTCGTCGCCTGCCGCGCGGGTGATCACGTCGTCGTCCTTGTGCCGGGCAACGAAGTCCCGGGCGGCCGCATCCGCCGCCACGACGTCCTTGGGGTCGATGGCCGTGGTTCCGGTGTCGCTCATCGTGCAGCCTTTCGTGTGGAACTAGTTGACCCGGAGGGTCTCGAGTGTGACCTGCGCTGTCTTGGGCGCTCCCCGAACGGTGTAGGTGATGTCCACCGTGTCGCCCGGTGCGTGCGAGCGCACCGCGGCGACCAGGGCGTCGCCGGAGGTGATGGTCCGGTCGCCGACCTTGGTCACGACCGCGCCCTCCGGGATGCCTGCCTTGGCCGCCGGCCCACCGGCCGTCACGTCCGAGATCAGCGCACCCGGGGTGGTGGAGTCGGATGTCGGTCGGACGGAAACACCCAGCCCGGCCTGGGTCGACCTACCAGTCTCGCGGAGTTGGTTGGCGACACGGATGGCCTGATCGATCGGGATCGCGAAGCCGAGCCCGATGCTGCCGCCCTGTGTGTCCTGACCGCCGCCCAACGTGGCGATGGCGGTGTTGACACCGATGAGGGCGCCACGCGCGTTGACCAGTGCGCCACCGGAATTGCCCGGGTTGATGGCCGCGTCGGTCTGGATTGCGTCGATGACCGAAGTGGTGCCCGCCTCACGCGAGGTGGAAACCGGACGGTTGAGCGCGCTGATGATGCCGGTCGTCACGGTGCTCTCCAGACCCAGAGGCGAGCCGACAGCGATCACGTCCTGGCCGACGGCCAGGTTCTTCGACGTACCGACGGTGATCGGCTTCAGCCCGGTCTTGTCGGCCTTGATGACGGCGATGTCGGAGACCGGGTCGGCGCCGAGCACCTTGGCGGCCGCCCGTGAGCCGTCGGCGAAGCTCACCGAGACGTTGCTGGCCGGCCGACTGCCGCCCGCGCTGACGACGTGGTTGTTGGTCATGATGACGCCGTCGTCGGAGAGGATCACTCCCGAGCCCTCACCCTGCTGGTTGCCCTCGACGACGTCGATCGAGACCACCGACGGCAACACGTTGGCGGCGACGTCCTGGACCGAGCCCTCCGGGGCCTCCATCTGACCGGCGGTCTGACTGTTCGGATCCCCGCCGAGCGGACCGTCCTGCGACGCCGTCGACGTGGACGTGGAGTCGTTGTCCACCGTGGCACCCACCACACCGCCGATGCCACCCGCGACGAGCGCGAGGACAACGGCACCGATGGCGATCGCCGCCTTGCCGCCACCGCCCTTCTTGGGCGGCTGAGGTGATGCGGGCTCGGCCGGCGGAGGTGTGCCGAAGGCGCCGGCACCATAGGTCGTGTTGCCCGGAGCCGGCGAGTACGGGGACTGGGCCGGGAACGCACCCGATCCCGGCTGTCCCGGAACGGGGCCGCCGGGGAACACACGCGTCTGCGGGGGCGGCGCGCCGTAGCCACCGGGACCACTGCCCGGAACATACGTACCCGGACCCGAACCGTATGCGCCACCAGGATTTTGGGTCTCGTGACCTGATGCGCCGTAGCCCGGTTGGCCCTGCTGTCCGTACGTCGGGGGCGGAGTGCCCTGAGGATCGTACGGGCCGCCTCCGTGCGAACCGCCACTCGTCATCGTCGTCCTCGTTCTCTCGTGCCGCCGACTCCGGCGCGACGGCGCTCCTCAATGGTCTGGTGGTCCGCCGACGGCAGGCTGCCTGCGACCGGTGCGTCAACCCTAGGGGATCGACTGTATGGCCGGTACATCATCGCGGACCTTCCTACTACTGACGAACGACCCGCGGCGATGGTTCCGCAGGTGTCGGTCGACCGGGCAATGTCATCCGGATGAGCGCTCCGCCGAGATCGGACTGCTCTGCCCGCACGGTGCCGCCGTGTCGCCCGATGACCTGACGGACGATCGCCAGGCCGAGACCTGATCCCGGCATCGAGCGCGACTGCGTCGAACGATAGAAGCGCTCGAAGACCAGTTCACGGTCCTCGGCCGGAATCCCGGGCCCGGCATCGGCGACCGTCAATTCGGCGGTGCGCGGATCGATCTGCGTGAGCCGCACGACCACAGCATGACCGCGTGGACTCCACTTGGCCGCGTTGTCGAGCAGGTTCAGCACCGCGCGGCTGATGCCGTGCTCCTCCCCGAAGACGAACCACGGGATTACCTCCACGTCGAACTCGATGTCGGTGCGCCGCCGACGAACTCGTTCCAACGAACGGTCGACGACCTCGGTGAGGTCGATCTCCGCGTGGACCACTTCCGGCGCATCCTCCCGCGCGAGGTCGACGAGATCGCCGACGAGCGTGGAGAGTTCCTCGATCTGGGCCATCACATCGGACCGCAGCTCGACCATGTCCTGAGCCGGCACCGGCGGGGCACCGGGCGCACTGGAGGCGATCAACAGCTCCAGATTGGTGCGCAACGACGTCAGCGGCGTCCGCAGCTCGTGTCCGGCATCGGCGACGAGACGTGACTGCTGATCCCGTGATTCGGCGAGGGCGCGCAGCATCGTGTTGAAACTCTCGGTGAGACGCGCGAGTTCGTCGTTGCCCGACACCGGGATCGGGCGGAGGTCCTGCGTCCGCGCGACGCGCTCGGCGGCACGGGTGAGTCGGGCCACGGGTCGGAGACCGGCGCGCGCGACCGTGGTCCCGGCGAGGGCCGCCAATGCGACACCGCCGCAACCGACCACGAGGAGCACCCACGCCAGCCGCTTCAGCACGCGGTCGGTGTGCAGCAGGCTCTGAGCCAGCACCAGGGTGTTGCCGTCGTCCAGCTTGCGGGCCAGCACACGCTGGTTGTGCACCGTCCGCAGACTCTGGTTGCTGTTGCCGGGGCTGTTGGTGGAGTTCGCGATGTCGCGCTCCACACTCTCGAACGGGACGGTGCCGATCAGGTACGACCGGCCGTCGGGGCGGACGAGCGCCAGAGAGATGTTGGTGGAGAACACCGTTCCGGTCACCAGCGACTCCGGCCGATCGTCGAGCATGCCCGTCTTGGCGAGTGCGGTCATGCCGTCGGCGCGACTTTCCAGTTGCGAATCGACCTCGTTGTACATCGCCCGGTAGACCACGAAGTACGCGGCCGCAGCCATCAGACCCACCGAGACGAGTACGACCGTCGCCGACAGAAGGGTCACACGCGTCTTGAGCGAGAACGCGCGCGTGAGAGGGATGGGTGCGCGCATCTCCTTGGTGGCGTGCGCCTTGCCGCGACGCAGGAGTCGGGTCCACCGGTGCTGGTCCCCAGGGGTCGCGTCGGTAGGGGGTCTCGGCGCACCGACGGCATCGCGCTGCGCAGTGGGGGTGTCGGTGTCCGACGTCATCGGGAGAATCCCGCGATCGTGCTCACTACGGCGGCGTCTCCCGCAGCACGTAGCCGACGCCGCGCACGGTGTGGATCAGGCGCGACTCACCATCGGCCTCGGTCTTACGGCGCAGGTAGCCGACATACACCTCGAGGGCGTTACCCGAGGTCGGGAAGTCGTATCCCCAGACCTCCTCCAGGATGCGACTGCGCGAGAGGACCCGGCGCGGGTTGGCCATCAACATCTCCAGCAGGGCGAACTCGGTGCGGGTGAGGCTGATGGACCGCTCGCCGCGGGCGACCTCGCGGGTCACCGGGTCGAGCGAGAGGTCGGCGAAGGTGAGCGCCTCGGACTCAGCGCCGTCGTCGGGGGTGGCGCGGCGCAACAGGGCGCGGAGCCTGGCGAGGAGTTCTTCGAGAGCGAACGGCTTGGGTAGGTAGTCGTCGGCGCCGGCGTCGAGCCCGGACACCCGCTCAGAGACGGTGTCGCGTGCGGTCAGGACGAGAATAGGCAGGTCATCGCCCGCCGACCGGAGTCGGCGACACACCTCGAGCCCGTCCAGCCGCGGCATCATGACGTCGAGGATGGCGACGTCGGGCCGGTCGGCGACGATCTTCTCGAGCGCCTCGAGGCCGTCCCCGGCCGTCTCCACCGCGTATCCGTTGAACGTCAGCGAACGGCGCAGGGACTCCCGGACGGCCCGATCGTCGTCGACCACGAGGATGCGCATGTCTACAGTCTTATCTCCAACGACTGAGAGCCGTCTGAGGAACGCCGAGGTCGGGGTCGGGTTTCTGTCTCGGCCGGCCCGCGTGCACTCCCGCCAGGCGCGTCCCGCGCGGGCACGAAATCAGTACGCCAGCGCCGAGGCAACGACATATCGTCGCCGACCAACCGCCCTCGTCCCGATTTCGTACCCTCGTCGGTCAGTCTCGCCCGCAGGGCACCCCGGTTCAGCCGGGCCCGGGCCAGCCCAGCCCAGCCCAGCCCGTACGAAATCAGTACCCCCGCGGCGAAGTGCCGACATATGGTCGCCCACCAACAGCTCTCGTACCGAGTTGGTACACCTCCCGGGCGGGGCGGGGCGGTCCGGCCGGGCACGCGCGGTTCACCGGCTCCGATCGCGATGCACGCCGCGCCGGACCAGCTGTTGGATGTCGAAGAACGTCCGCGGCCACCGGTGGACCACCTGCGCATAGGTGAGCCGCATCGGTATGAGTCCCGCGAGCAGGACATTCCGATCCCGGAGGCGATCCGACTCATAGGCCACCTCACCGGTGTGGTGGGCGAAGCTGTCGATCTCGATGGCCAGCAGATCTCCGATGATCAGGTCGATCCGCCCCACCCCAGCCACGAAGACCTGGATACGCACCCTCATCCCGGCCGAGATCAGTCGAAGTCGCGCCATCGTCTCGGTACCGGATTCCGATCGACCATCGCATCTGTCGATCGCACGACGGATTCGGTCGGGGGCATGCGCGAACGCGCTCTCGAGTTCGGTGATCGTCACCACGCCGAGGTGGAGGGCCGAGTCGCAGATGACGATGAAACTCTCGGTGTCGATGCAATGCGCGGCGTACTGGAGCGACGTCATCACATCGTCGACTGCGGCAACAACTTTGGTCGGCCGACCGAATCGGCCGCACTCCTGGCCGAGGAACGCCTCATGATGGCGCGACCTCCGATAGTGCGACTTGTGCAATGTCGATTCGGGAACCCACAGGCCACTCCTCGTCAAGCTCGATGCACAGGTGAGCGTGCCGCCGAGCATCACGGCGTTCTGGATCTCCGGGTCGGCGTCGGGCGTCGCGTACCAGCCCTGGCGTAGCCGCGTGAGGTGTCCGGTCGCCACCGCCTCGCGGATCTCACGCGGGGTGGCACCGGTCCGCAGGAGTTGGGCGGTCGAGACCACTCCGCCGAAGTTTCTGATGAGCGACGCGTAATCCATGGGCTCAGTCTCGGGAGCGGACGCGCCGATCTGAGACGTGCTCAGGGCATCTGTGGACAGATCCGCAACTGTGAATGAGCACTTGACGTGCAGCTCTCTGGATGCCATGCGGCCCTCCGCGCGGTACCAAATCTGTACCCCTGCGCTGGGCCGGCGACATATCGTCATCCGGACCTCGCACCGGTACCGATTTCGTAGGCCACCCAACGCTGGACACACCAGTCCGCGGCACCCCGAGCCGGTACCAAATCTGTACCCCTGCGCCGGACCGGCGACATATCGGCATCCACGCACCGCTCTCGTACAGATTTCGCACCGTCGCCCGGCCCCGCGGCCCCCCGAGCCGGCACCAAATCTGTACCCCAGCGCCGCACCGGCGACATATCGGCATCCACGCACCGCTCTCGTACAGATTTCGCACCGTCGCCCGGGCCCCGTGACAAAGCCGCCCCCCGACACCCGAGACCCAGGTCACGGCCGCGCACACACCTGTCCCCGACCCTGTGAGGTCAAGTTGACTGCTGCGTAACGCCGGGCACGGATCCTCGAAACACGGACATCGGAGCCTTGTGGACGTGGAGCCCCGAACCGTCGCATCGATCTGCGCGTACTGCGGCGTCGGCTGCGGGCTGAACCTGACCGTCGGCGCAGGTCCCGACGGTTCGCCGACCATCGTCAAGAGCACCGGTCGCGCCGACCACCCGACCAACTCCGGCCGTCTCTGCACCAAGGGGTCGACGACCGCGGACATGCTCAACTCCGGCGGACGGCTCGAGCATCCGATGGTGCGTTCGGCGCGCGACGAGCCCCCGACGGCCGGCGACCTCGACACCGTCATCACCGACACCGCCGCCCGACTCCGAGCGATAGTCGACGAGCACGGTCCCGACGCCGTTGCCCTCTATGTCTCGGGGCAGATGTCGACCGAGGCTCAGTACCTCGCGAACAAACTCGCGAAGGGCTTCATCGGTACCAACCAGATCGAGTCCAACTCGCGGCTCTGCATGGCGAGCGCAGGTACCGGCTACAAGCAGTCCCTGGGCGCCGACGGTCCGCCGGGCTCCTATGAGGACTTCGACCACGCCGATGTCTTCCTCGTCATCGGCTCCAACATGGCCGATTGCCATCCGATCCTCTTCCTGCGCTTGATGGATCGCGTCAAGGCCGGGGCCACGCTGATCGTCGTCGACCCACGGCGCACAGCCACCGCGGCCAAGGCCGACCTCTTCCTGCAGATCGCCCCCGGCACCGATCTCGCCTTCCTCAACGGCCTACTGCACCTGCTGATCACCGACGGACACCTCGACACCGAGTTCATCGCCGCCCACACCGACGGTTTCGACCAGATGCCCGATTTCGCCGCGCAGTACCCGCCGACGGAGGTCGAGTCGATCACCGGCATCCCCGAGGCCGATCTGCGCCGCGCCGCCGAACTCATCGGCAACGCCGGCAACTGGATGAGTTGCTGGACGATGGGTCTCAACCAGAGCACCCACGGCACCTGGAACACCAACGCGCTCATCAATCTGCACCTGGCGACCGGCGCGATCTGCCGGACCGGTAGCGGCCCGTTCTCGCTCACCGGTCAGCCCAACGCGATGGGCGGACGCGAGATGGGTTACATGGGCCCGGGCCTGCCTGGCCAGCGCGCCGTCGTCTCCGACGAGGATCGTGCCTTCGTCGAGGCCGAATGGGGATTGGCATCCGGCACACTGCGCACCGACATCGGGGGCGGGACGATCGACATGTTCCGCCGTATGGCCGACGGCCAGATCAAGGCCTGCTGGGTCATCTGCACCAATCCGGTTGCCTCGGTGGCCAATCGGTCGACGGTGATCACTGCCCTCGAGCGTGCCGAACTCGTCATCACCCAGGATGCGTTCGCCGACACCGAGACCAACGCCTACGCCGACGTCGCACTCCCCGCCGCCCTCTGGTCGGAGTCGACCGGCGTGATGGTCAACTCCGAGCGCACCGTGACCCTGTTCGAGCCGGCGCTGGACGCTCCCGGACAGGCGATACCCGACTGGCAGATCATCGCCCGGATCGCCTGCGAGATGGGATACGCGGACGCCTTCACCTACGACGACGCCGAGCAGGTCTTCGACGAGATCCGACGGTTCGCCAACCCCCGTACGGGTTACGACCTCCGCGGGATCACCTACGCCGCACTGCGGGAACAGCCGATGCAGTGGCCGTGTCCGCCGGCCGATCCGGCCACCGACACGTCAGCGGGTGGTCCGGGCCGCAATCCGATCCGTTATCGTAACGACGGCCGCAGTCAGATGTTGCATCGCACCGATGACGGCACGGTCCCCGAACTCGCATTCGCCACCCCGACCCGCCGCGCCCAGTTCTTCGCGCGGCCCCATGTGGACCCCGCCGAGATGCCCGACGACCGATACCCTTTCGTGCTCAACACCGGTCGATTGCCGCATCAGTGGCACACGATGACCAAGACCGGACGCGTCGCGAAACTCACCAAGCTCGATTCCGGCCCCTTCGTGGAGATCCATCCCGACGATGCCGAGCGCCTGGGAATCGGCGACGACGATCGCGTGGAGGTCGCATCCGCGCGTGGGCGAGCCGTCCTCCCGGCCCGTGTCAGCGATCGCGTGCGGCCGGGCAACTGCTTCGCCCCGTTCCACTGGAACGACGCGTTCGGCGAACATCTCGCCATCAATGCGGTGACCTCCGATGCGATCGACCCGATGTCGCAGCAACCCGAGTTCAAGATCTGCGCAGTCACCCTCACCAGGATCGGGGCACCGCTCCCGCCGGTCGACCCGCCGAGCGCGACCCAGTCCACGCCGACACCCGAATCGAGGATCTCGCCGGTGCCGCAACTGGATTCGCTCGCATCGGCCCTGGGCGTATCGACCTCGATCACCATCGCGCCGACCGACGACGAGCAGCGCTACCTCGCCGGCCTGATCGCCGGTCTGCGTCTCGATCCACCGGTCGCGGCGGTACCGACCGTGCCGCCCGGCGCTCCGCTGCGCCGTGAGATCTCGACGTACGTCGACGGGGTTCTCGCCGGGCTCTGGTCCCGCCTCGATGTCGGGACGCCGACCGACAGTGACCAACCGGCGCTCGCCGCGGGCGACGGCGACGCGGACGCCACCGGGCGCCCACCGGTGCGGATTCTCTGGGCGTCGCAGATGGGGACGGCAGAGGACTTCGCATCCACGGTGGCCGGCCGACTCACCGAAGCAGGTCACCCGGTGAGCACCGCGTCGATGGACGAACAGTCGGTCGCCGACCTCGCGACCTGCGACACGATCCTGTTCATCAGCTCGACCACCGGCGACGGCGATCCCCCCGACAACGGGTCCACCTTCTGGGATTCGCTCGTGGCCGACTCCCCCGACCTCGCCGGAATCCAGTACGCGGTACTGGCCTTCGGCGACTCTGCCTACGACGACTTCTGCGGCCACGGACGTGCCCTCGATGATCGCCTCGCTGCACTCGGCGCGCAGCGACTGGCCGAGCGCGTCGACTGCGAACCCGAGTACGAGGACGCCGCCGGTGCGTGGCTGGACCGCATCGCCGACCAACTCGCCTCCCCCACCGCTGACGCACCAGCAAGTCCCGATCCGAGTGCACCTGAAGCGACGACTGCCGGCAGGCGCGCGGCACCCATCGGCGGAGGCGCGACGTCGCCACGCGTGACGGCATCGGTGGCCGTGTCCGAGCGATCAGCAGGGGCGCCCACCCGCGGTGAGATCATCCGGCCGTCGCGCTCGAATCCGTATGTGACCTCGCTGGTACGCAACATCCGTCTCAACGGCAACGGTTCACAGAAGGACGTCCGCACCATCGGCTTCCGCATCGACCCCGACTCGGTCCAGTACGCCACGGGTGACGCGCTGGGCGTGTGGCCGCGCAACCATCCGAAGCTCATCGACGAATGGTTGTCGGTGACCGGAACCGACGGAGACACTGTCGTCGACCTCCCCGACGCCGGCACAATGACGCTGCGCCGGGCATTGCGTGAGCGGCTCGAGTTCGCCCGGGTGACACCAGGGCTCGTGCGCTTCGTGGCGGATCGTACCGGCGACGCCGAGTTGCAGTCCCTCATCGCACCGGGGAACAAGGATGCGTTCTCCGACTGGGCGTGGGGACGGCAATCGGTCGACCTCCTCGCCGAGCACCGGGTGGAGGCATCCGTCGACGAGTGGATCGATGTGGTGAAACCATTGGCCCCGCGGTCGTATTCGATCTCGTCGAGCCCTCTCGAGAATCCCGACGAGGTGCAGCTGACGGTGTCGACCGTGCGCTACAACATCCACGGCACACCGCGGTTCGGCGTGTGTTCGACCTTTCTCGCCGATCATGCCGCCAGTGAGGACGTGGGCATCTTCGTCACGCGCTCACCGCATTTCCGACCACCGTCCGATCCCGACACCCCGATGATCATGATCGGTCCGGGCACCGGCATCGCGCCGTTCCGCGCGTTCCTGCATGAACGACGAGCACTCGGCCACGGCGGACGGAACTGGTTGTTCTTCGGCGAGCAGTACGCCGCCACCGACTTCTACTACCGGGAAGAATTGACGTCGATGCTCGGCGACGGGTTGCTCACCAGGCTGGATGTGGCCTTCTCTCGCGACCAGGAGTCGAAGATCTATGTGCAGGACCGGATGCGTGAGCACGGCGCGGAGCTCTATCGCTGGCTGCACGACGGCGCCCACGTGTACGTCTGCGGTGATGCCGGGCGGATGGCGCGGGATGTCGACGCGGCGCTCCGGGGGATCGTCGCACAGCACGGGAAGCTCGCGCCGGCATCTGCCGATCAATATGTAAAGGCACTCGCAGCGGAGAAGCGCTACGTCAGGGACGTCTACTGACGTCCGCGATACACGACGCTGGTGGGACCTACCGACACGGTCGGTGAGTGCGCGGGGGGCCACCCGCGCGCAGATGGTCACAACGTCCGGGAGATCACGCCGCACGGGGTTTGCCGACGTGATCACCGAGGCGTTGTGCTCGGTGCCCGACCCCTGCTCCGCACGGAACTGGACTGACGTCCGATGTCTCGAGGTGGCGCAGAGGTCGCACGGGAACCCTCCCGACGATGCGTGTCACACACCTGGTTCCCGTCGGTACAAGAGCGTACCGCCTGGTTACCGTGGTGCGCCACCGGAACTGGTCGAGCGCGGGATCCCACAGCGAGGAGGCGTCCGGGCTGCCACCACCGGTTGCCGTGCCGATCGGCGTTGCCCCGTGAGGGTGGGGCCGGCCGGCGAGAAGCCGTCTCCCGACGGTTCAATCACCATTCTGCGCATCGACGCGGGCGGTGTCGACCATCTGCGGGTGGAAGAGACATGCGCCACGTGCCCACCTCCGGGTGGAGACGGCGCACGCGAGCGCGATCGAGCGGTTCGACCAGCGGTCGAGTATCGCCCATCGAACCCACGATCAGCGCTTTCGCCACCCCGCAGCACCGACCATGTCGGCGACCTGCGTGTACTTGACCCGCGGGCGGCCCTGCTCGGCACCCAGCCTGCGCTCGTTGCGGTCGATGGCGCGCATGCCGTGATAGCCGATCAGTTCGCGTGTCCGCCGACGCAGCAGCTTGGGGAACTCCTTGGCCTCGCGCGCGGTTCGCGTGATGCGGCCCGCGACGGCATCGGAGATGAACTCCTCGACCGTCTGCTCGGCGCAGAGTTTGTTGGCACCGATGCCACCGCTCGGTCCGCGCCGCGCCCAACCGGTGATGTAGACACCCGGGACGACCTCGCCGGCGTCATCGAGGAGACGGCCATCCGCGTTCGGGAACACCCCGCGCGCGCTGTCGAACGGCAGTCCCTCGATGGGCACGGAGCGATAGCCGATCGATCGGACGACCAGATCCGCCGCGATCTGATGACGCTGTTCACCGGTCCGCACGGTCACTCCGTCGACCCGATCGTCGCCGACGATCTCCTCCGGAGACGAGTGGAACAGGAAGACTATGCGCCTGCGACTCGGATCAGCAGGATTGCGCAGGTTCAACGCACTCAGATCGTCTGCGCTCGGGTCGGCCTCGTCGTGGACCACGACCTCGACGCCCGGGATCGTCGCCAGCGCACGGTATTCCGCAGAGGTGTAGGCGGCATTGGCCTGATCGCGCCGACCCAACACGACGATCTCGTGGATGTTCTGCTCGCGCAACAGCTTCAGCGCACGGTCGGCGATGTCGGTGGTGGCCAGCATCTCCGGCGGCGACACCAGGATCCGAGCCACGTCGAGCGCCACATTGCCGGTGCCGACGACGACCGCTCGATGTGAGCCGTCGACGACGATCGGTGGTCCCGCGTTCACCACGTCGTGTCCGCCACCGACGACAGGCACCCCCGGTGCCGCGTTGTACCAGGCGACCAGCTCGGTCGCCGATGTTGAACCGGGCAGATCCTCACCCGGAATGCCGAGTCGGCGCGACTCGCTCGCACCCACTGCGTAGAACACGGCATCGAAGTGTTCGGCGAGCTCAGCCGGGGTGATCTGACCGTTCTCGGTGTCGCCGCCGACCTCGACGTTGGTGGCCATCGTGACTCGCGGGTCGCGATAGAGCAGATCGAAACCGCGCATCACGTTCTTGGTGCTCGGATGGTCAGGCGCGACTCCGGCCCGCACGAGACCGCCCGGCGTCGGAAGCTTGTCGAGTACGGTCACCTTCGCTGGTGTGCGGTCGAGGATCTTGCGCAACGCGTACCCCGCCGACGGCCCCGTACCGACCACCGCGACCCGGAGATCGTGAGGCAGTTTCGGGATGACGGGATAGACGACGTCGGTCCAGCCGGACGTGATGTCGTCGTTCTCCTTGTAGTAGTTCGCGTTGATCTCCAGGAAGACCTTGTCGCGGGTACCGAGACGGTCGGCCGGGAAGATCGCGTCGACCGGGCACGCGTCCGCACACGCCCCGCAGTCGATGCACGCCTCCGGATCGATGTGGAGGATGTCCGACGACCCGAAGCCGCGCTCCTCCGGAGTCGGGTGGATGCAGTTCACCGGACACACGGAGACGCACGACGCGTCGCTACAACACGACTGGGTGATGACGTACGGCATCAGAGCATGTGCACTTTGCGGTAGATCCGTGCGGCGGGGCGGGTCAACAGACCGACCTCGTCGAGGAACTCCATGAGGTGGGCGCAGCTCGACCGCACCATCGAGTGGAAGTGCTCGTTGTTCCTGGCCTCGCGCACCGCCCGCTGGACGTCGAGACCGGCGTCGGCGTATGCCTGCGGCTGGACCAGGCTGGACACGATGAAGTACGCACCGGCCGCGATGTAGTAGGCGCTGAACTGACGACGAGCCCAGCTGACTCCCGCCAGCGAGTCGCGGACCTCTTCACGCGCGAAACGCATGTGGCGCGACTCCTCGAGAACGTGGATCTCGTTGACGGTGCGGATGAACGGGAGAACGCGGTCATCACGCATGCATCCGCGCTGGAAGACGTCGAGGACTTCTTCCGCGACCAGGATGCCGCCGTAGGCGACCTCGTTCTTGGCGGTCATCTTGAAGAGCTTGCCGAGGCGACCGACGCGCTTGCTCGGCTTGTACGACGTTCCGACCATCTTCTCCGACGCCTTGGCGAACATGATGGAGTGACGGCACTCGTCGGCGATCTCGGTGAGCGCGAACTGGTACTCCGGGCTGTGGTACTCACCCAGGTACTGATCGCGAATGACCATTTCCTGCAGGATCATCTCGAACCAGATGCCGATGTTCATGATCGAGGCGAACTCGTGACGGGTCACCGCGATGCGCTGTTCCTCGGTGAGCTCGTCCCAGTAGTCGGTTCCGTAGAGCGATGACCACTCAGGGCTGCACCCGTACTTGGTGGGGTCCATCGGCTCCGACCAGTCGATCTCGGTCATCGCGTTGCGCGAGAGGCGAGCCGCCGAGGCCAGCAGGCGTTCGGAGACCTGCTGAGGGCCCTCGTCTCGCAAACTGATCACGTTGTCGTCACCGGTGGGGTCGGTGAGGTTGGTGCTCTGCGCCGCTGCGGTCATCTCGGATGTCCTCCTTCGTGACAATCAGCACTGTTATGACAATGCCTGTTGTCAAGATAGCACCGGGGTGTGACTCAGTAAACAGACGCGGAACTATACTGACGGGTAACTTTCTTCGAGAATCACATCTGAGCAGGTCAACGGGCGGGAGCAGTCATGTCATCGATCTTCATCTCGGGAGGTGCCGCGGGCATCGGTCTGGCCACCGCCGAGCGTTTCGGCCGTGAGGGATGGACCGTCGGCGTCTACGACGTCGACAAGGACGCCCTGTCGAAGGTCAAGGCCAATCACCCCAATTGGATCGTCGGCGAACTCGACGTCCGCGATCCAGAGCAGTGGGAGCAGGCGCTCGCCGACTTCACCTCGCACACCGATGGCACGCTGGACGTCCTCGACAACAACGCGGGCGTGCTGGTCGCCGGTGACATAGACCAGATCTCCGCGGGGGCAATCAAGACGCAGATCGACATCGACGTCCTCGGCGTCACCCTGGGCGCGCAGGCCGCCTACAAGTACCTGAAGGCGACCCCGGGTTCGCACCTGGTGAACATCGCCTCCGCGTCGGCCATCTACGGCCAGCCGGGCATCGCGACCTACAGCGCGGCCAAGTTCTACGTCGCCGGCCTCACCGAGGCCCTCGAGTTGGAGTGGGAGCCCAAGGGCATCCGCGTCGTCGGCATCTGGCCGCTGTGGGCCAAGACCGCCCTGGCCGACAACGACGCTAAGACGACCAAGACCCTCGGCGTGCGCATCACGCCCGAGCAGGTCGCCGAGAAGGTCTGGGAGTCGGTGCATCCGACGCCGCGCGACCTCCGCATCCACCGCACGTCCTACTCGGTGGGCGTGCAGACCACAGTGCTCGCCAACGTCGCCAAGTTCGCGCCGAACTTCGCCTCGCGACTGATCAACAAGTTGCTCGCGCAGTGACCTGATGCTCGAGCGAGAGCGGCCCCCGACCACTGCGTCCGGGGGCCGTTTTCCATTTCTGTGCGAGGTCGGTGCCGTTCTCCCGAGAGCCGTTTCCGGGTACCGGCGTCAGCCGCCGGTGAGGCTCGGAACGTATGCGCGGCATGGCTGTCCGCGCAGGCCGTCGCACGGCCCGGCCGGGCCTGCGGCGCGTGCGCCGGGCACGATCGGGAGCACCAACGAGGATCCGCCGACGCCTAGACCGATGGTGTCGACGATCCGCCCGTGGGTTGCCGGCGTGTCGAACCGCCACGACGTGCGGTCGCCACCAGGTGCGGTGATCGTGATGCGGATGCGACTCCCGGCCCGGAAGGTGTACGCCACCGGGTTCAACGCGATGCGGGCGGTCTGGGTACTGCGCTGCAGCGGTTGCGGTGTCAGCCAGTCACGGGCCGGGACCAGCGGTGTGGCCTGCGAAGTGACCGCGCGCAGTGACGCCCGCAGGTACCCCGACGTCACATACGTCTCCCGACCGTCGGGCCGCACCTCGGTAAGTGTCGCCTGCAGGTCGGTGTCGGGCGCTGACGATCCGAGTTGAAGGTCGAGGCTCGCCGGCCCGACCACCACGGCATCGGATGTCCTCGGCGCACTGACGAATCCCACTCCGGCGGTACCGGTGACCGGCCGCCAGTCGTACGGCGGCAACGCCTTCCATGGCACCATCGACGGCCCGACGACGTCCAGCGTTCCGGCCGGACGGGCCGCGGGGTCGGGACGGAACGAGACCGTCGACGACGGGCCGGGTGTCGGCGAGATGCGTCCGCCACGATCGAGAGCGAACCGCGTGCCGTCGCCCACCGACGCCGGCGGCCAGGATGAGAAGCCCTTCGACCACGGGGCCCCGAGGTTGCCCGGCCCGCCGGGGCCACCGGCCGTGCCGCTGCCGAAAAATGCCTCGATGCGGGGTTGACGCGCGAAGACGGTGCGTGCGGCCGACAGTGACCGCTGCCCGGCGAGTCGATCCGTCCGGATCACCTGTCCTGGCGTTCCGCTGGTCGCCTCGTAGAGGACCGGCCCGAGTGCGGTGAGGGCAGGCGACGGCGGCGGGATCCGCCGCGCGACGAAGAGATTCAGGAACTCGTACCAGGTACCCAGGATCTGCGGTCCGGCCGAGTCGAAGTGTGCGCCGTTGATCATCTTCACCCAGACATTCGGATTGTCCTGCAGCCGAGGGATGATCGACGTCCACTGGGGTCCGGTCTGTTCGTCCTGCAACGCACCGCTCAGCAGGATCGGCACCTGGATGCGCGATGCCCATGCGCTCGGCGAGCGATGGCCGAAGAGCGACGGGGTGCGGGTCGGGTTGTCGGCGACGAGTCGCTCGACGTCTTGCGTCTGCAGCCGCAGCTTCTGATTCGCCGCACACTGTCGGTCACCGGACCGGACCAGTTCGCGCGCATAGGGTTGTCCACCCTCGGGTGCAGGACGCGCGTGATCCTGCCGCTCCTTCAGCCAACTGTTGGCGAAGCCGGTGTTGAAGATGCCGCCGGGGAATCCGGTGGAATACAGGTCGTCGGTGATGCTCATCGGTGCGATGGCGGCCAGACTCGGCGGTCGGGTGCCGGCGACGGCGATCTGGGAGATCCCGGAGAACGAGATGCCGATCATGCCGACCCGATGACCGGTGACCCACGGTTGCCGCGCGACCGTCTCGATGGCGTCGTAACCGTCGTAGACGCTCGGCAGGTCGAAGAGGTCGAAAGCGCCTCCGGAGCAACCACTCCCACGCATCTGGAGGTTGACTGTCGCAAAGCCCGCGACCGGTCCGACCGCGCCGCCCAGCATCGTGCTGATCGCCGGGGCCAGGGGGTCCGGACGCTTCGCCAACGTGCCGAGTGCTCCGAGGACGAAGTCATGGGGCGCGGCGGTCTGGTATCCCGAGTATTCGATGAGAGTCGGGAACGGGCCGTCGGCGAGCGTCGTCCCGTAGGGCAACCGCAGCGTCGCGGCGAGTGTCACGCCATCGCGTACGCGGATGTAGTTGAGCCCGGGGCGGAGCTTCTGGTCATACAGCGTTGCCGGCGGCGGTGTCTCGGAGAGAACCTCGAAGGTGTTGCCCGCGGTGCCGCCGACGACGAACCGATAGCCGTCTCCCGGGGCGAGTTCACGGACCAGGAACGACCCGAGGCGATCCACCCGCCCCTGCTCGCGGACCGAACCGTCGGGTCCCAGCAGGCGAACGCCCGCGCCCGGTGTGGCATCCACGAGGTATGCCTGCGTCACGCTGCCGGCGCCGTGGCCGGTCTTCGGTGACGCCGATGCCGTCCCCGACGTCGTCGTCACGATCGAGATCGTCGTCAGCGTCACCGCCACGACACCCGAGATCCACCGATTCTGCGCCCCACGCCCCCAGACCACCCGCTGACTTTATGCGAGGCGAACGGACATCGACAGATCATTCATATGTTCGACCCAACCGGATCGGGACACGGCGTGGGACGGCCTCCTCCGCGTAGCCGCCGAGGTACTGCGGACATGCCGACGGGCCGCCTGGACCAGAGGTCCGGGCGGCCCGTCGAGAGCCTGAAAAGAGGCGGTTGTCTAGCGGCGGTCGAGGTCGATGACGCCGGCCTGTGCAGCCTTGACGTAGCGACGCGGGATCCGCTGAACGACGCCGTTCACCTTCACCTCTTGCAGAGCCGGGTTGTCCGCCTTCCACTGCGAACGACGGCTACGGGTGTTGGCCCGCGACATCCGACGCTTGGGTACAGCCATGATTGAGCCCTCTTCCTACCGATGAGTCGTGCGGCGGTCTCCCGTCACCGACGGGTCCGGCCGATCCGTGCGCCGACGGCCCGCTCGGGCGCGACACACAACCAGACCAGACTACCGTCGGCGGGCCTCTCCGCCAAAACGAGGCGGTCGGGGCCGATGAGCAGGATCGTCGCGGGTCAGTACGTCGACGTACTGCTGTTCGACGCGAATGCCCCGACCAACAACAAGATGATGAAGCCGATGATGCTGAGGACCGTCACCGCGATGGCGACCCATCCGATGATCACGCCGGCCTTCGCCATGCCGTCGCCGTCCTGCGTACCGCCGGAGTTGCGGACCTCGTCGCGAGCCTGGTTGCCAAGGATCACGGCGACGATGCCGGGGATACCGGCGAGCAGCCCGCAGAGCACGAAGCCACCGATGCTCACCGCCAGCGCGGCAATCGCCTTGCCGTTGTTCTGCCGGACTGCCGGGTAGCCGCCCGGGTACGGCTGTCCGTATTGAGGCTGGCCGTAGGCCGGCTGCCCGTACTGGGGCTGCTGCCCGTAGGCGGGCGCACCGTACGACGGCGGCGGTGTCTGGGCCTGCCCGTACTGCGGGGCGGCGCCGTACGGGTCCTGGCCGAACTGGCCGGCCTGACCGTAGGCGGCATCCTGCCCCGGCTGACCGTACGGCGACTCCTGGCCGTATTGCGACTCCTGGCCGTACTGCGGCGGGGTGCCGTACGGATCCGCTGTCGGGATGGACGGATCGGACGCGCCGTACGACGGGATTCCCTGGCCGGCCTGACCCGACGTCGGGTAGACGGTCGTCGCGTCGGCCCCGGGAGCGTTGGCCGAGGGCACCGCGGTGGTCGGCTCGGCGGGGTCACCCGAGCCGGTGGAGATCACGCGGGTCGCATCCGCCGACTCCGGCGTCGCGTTGCCGGACGTCGCCGACACCTGGGTCTCGTCGGTGGCGCCACCCTGTTCGGGGGTGTTCTGCTGGTCACCGTTTCCGTCGGACGGACTCGACATGGAAGAGCCTTTCTCACGCGGGTGACGCCCTGCTCGTACCGGCGTCGTCGTCGGTTACACCCTAGTGGTCCCCGCGCGACGACGGTGTCCGACATTCGAATGGTCACCTCTGCGCCGAGGCATCGTCGATGCTGGTCGGCCTGCTCAGGCTCCGACCCACGCGAAGCCGTAGAAGGTGAGCAGCAGAGCACCCAGGACGATGCCGAGAGCACCGGTGATGATGCCGGCGAGGGCCAGCCCGTCGCCGGAGCGTTGTCCCGCGGAGTCGGCCACCTCACGCCGGGCACCGACGCCCAGGACGATCGCGACGATTCCCGCCGGGATGGCCAGGATGCCGCAGGTCAGGAGGATGAGGGGTAACGAACCGATCCCACACACCAGCGCGGCGATCGCCTTGCCGCTCGTCTGCGGCTGCGTCGGCACCCCGTATGCGGGCGCCCCGTATCCGGGCTGACCGTAGCCCTGCTGGCCGTATCCGGCTTGGCCGTATCCGGCTTGGCCGTATCCGGGTTGGCCGTAGGACGGCTGACCGTACGGCGGGAGTGCGCCGTATCCCTGCTGCGGTTGCGCCGAGCTGCCGGGCGCGACATACGGCGTGGATGCACGGGGGGCGGACGCGTGAGGGTAGGCCGGTGGGCCGCTCGATGCCGATCCGTAGTAGGGCGGCGCGGTCTGGTCAGGCACTGCGTCGGGTCCGTGGGCCGACTCGACGGGCGGCACCTGATGATGGGCGGTCGGGCCGTACACAGGGTCGTAGCCGGGCTGACCGAAAGTCGGGACGCCGGGATCGGCCGTTCCCGCCTGCGGTGGGATCGCGGTCCATTCGTCGTCGGGTCCCGGCGAGCCCGGATTCGGCGGTCGAGTCACGATCAGTTCCCTCCGTCAGCATCGCGTGTGTCACGCCCGGCGTTGCGGTACTCCCCCGACAGTCCCACTCGGCCCCGCCCCCATCCGGCCGCACGATGCACCTGTAGTGCGTGTCGGCGATCCTCCGGGTGTCCGCAGCACCGCCGGTCGGGATCGCGGCACCATCGAAATGTCCGTTCCACCTTAGTGAATAGACTCGACCGGTGTCAGGCGTGATCTCGGGCTTCACCGTCATCTTCATCGTGGTCGGGATCGGCTACATCCTGGGACGCACCCGAGTCCTCGGCGACGGCGCACACGGCGTGCTCTCCCGCCTGGTGTTCTTCGTGTCGACGCCCGCACTTCTCTTCTACTCGCTGGTGACCACCGATCTCTCGGTGATCTTCTCCAGCACCCTCGTGATCGCCGGCGGATGCGCCCTCGCGATCGGCGCGGTCTATGCGGTGATCGCCCGACTCTGGCTGCATCGCACGATCGCGGAACTGACCATCGGCGCGATGGCGTCCTCGTACGTCAACAGCGTCAACCTCGGTCTGCCGATCGCGATCTTCGTCCTCGACGACGCATCGTTCATCGCACCGCTGCTGTTGTTCCAGATCCTGGTCTACTCGCCCATCGCGCTCGTCGCCCTGGACGCGACCTCCGCCGAGAAGGGCTCGGGATCGTCGACGTTGCGCAACGCGGTGGTCGGTCCGATCACCAACCCGATCGTGGTCGGCGGGGTCGCGGGACTCGTGGTGTCACTGATCGGTGTCACACCCCCGCACGCGGTGCTGGCGCCGCTGAAGATGTTGGGCGATGCGTCGGTGCCCGCCGCGCTGTTGGCCTTCGGGCTCTCACTCACCGGGGTCGCGGTGTTCAAGAAGGGACACAGCCCTCGACGTGACATCGCCCTGGCCACCGTGCTGAAGATGATCGCGATGCCTGCGCTCGTCTACATCGTCGCGCGATGGGGCTTCGGCGAGACCGGATCACATCTGTTCGCTCAGGTCGTCATCGCCGCGTTGCCGACCGCGCAGAATGTGCTCGTGTTCGCCACCCGATATCGGCAGGCGGAGATCATGGCCCGCGACACCGCACTGATCACGACCGTCGCGTCCATCCCGGTCATCATGATCATCTCGGTGCTACTCGCCTGACCCGTGTCGTCGACGTGCGTGTCGTCGGCATCCGGGCGGTCGGGTGGCCCCGACGTCCGGTCCGGTGGGCTTATGGGCTTGTCCGCCGTGCGGTTGTCGGATTCCTGACACCTGACAGCGCTGGACTGTGGATGGTGCACGGCGTGACTGGCTGACGTGTCAGAAATCCGGTCCGAGCATCGACGGCAGGTCCGGCGGCTCCGGCGGGGCCCGGCGAGCTTGTCCGCCGTGCGGTTGTCGGATTCCTGACACCTGACAGCGCCGGACCGTGGATGGTGCACAGCGCCGTCCGCTGACGTGTCAGAAATCCGGTCCGAGCATCGACGGCGGCTCCGGCGGCTCCGGCGGCTCCGGCGGGCTTGTCCCCAGTGCGGTTGTCGGACTCCTGACACCCCACAGCGCCGCACCGTGGATGGTGCGCAGCGCCGTCCGCTGACGTGTCAGGAATCCGCTCAGGACTTGCGCGGCTTCCGTTTCACCTCGACGCCACCCATCAACGCGAACCCCGTGATCGAGACGATCGGCGCGCCGGGCGCACCCCGACCCGCGGCACGGCGATTGAATCCGCCCATGATCGCCGACCCACCGATCTCCACGGTGACATCCGGCGGGACTGTGATCTCGACGCCACCCATGATCGCGGTGGCACGGATTGTCAGGGTGGGGCTGGTGAACTCGACCTCGCGGAGATCGATCTCCACTCCGCCCATGATCGCCACGGCGTTCAGATCCTCGGCGACGGCCGCGTTGCCACCGACCTCCGACCCGGACATGATCGCGATCGCATTGCGGACCGGCGGCCGGCCCGACGGCGTCGCCGCCGGACGGGTGTGCGTGTCCGACGCGGGCGCACCCACGCCGAGCTGGGCCACGGGCAGATCGTCGGTGAGATCGTCGAGTTCGCCGAACGTCTTGGCCACCACGGCTTTCCCGGCTCGCTCCTCGTACTCGACCGGAGACAGGTTGCCGTTGGCCATCGCCGCCGACAAGATCGCGTGGACGAACTCGCGGTCGGCGTCCGCTGCTCGCAATTGAGCGCGCCGATGGTCGTCAGCAGGGGTCGGGAGATCGCCGGGAGAACTCACGCCGACCAGCGTAGTGGCCTACCCGTGCTCCCGTCACGAGACTTCCCCGTGCGGTCGGGGCGGCGCGGCACGTGGCGGATCGGGTGAGTTGTCGGTGTGCCCAGAGTGTCAGTTCTCGGATTACTGACACGTCAGCGAGCCACCGCGTGCACAGTCCCCACCGCACCCCGCTCCGGTGTCAGAAATCCGAGCCGACCGAGCTCACAGCGGGTAGTCGGACAACTGACACGTCAGCGAGCCACGGTGTGCACAGTCCCCACCGCAACCCGCTCACGTGCCAAAAATCCGACCCCGACGCACCACGTCCCCGACCAAGCCCACCCGACTCAGCGTCGGCGACCGCGGCGCGAACGCAGGTAGTCGCCGACCACCGCGGCGCCCAGACCGTCGACGTCCGGCGCGACGACCCGACCTCCGATGCGACGCGCGATCTGATCCATGAACTGCGCAAGCCCAGGGTCCTCACCGAGCCGGAAGAACGTCACCTGCGCTCCGTACCGCGCGACATGGTCCAGCTCACGGACGGTGAGCGCGATGGTCTGAGGGTGCGGCGGGTAAAAGAAGAACGGTTCGCCGCTCGGATCGAGATGCGCGGTCGGTTCACCGTCGGTGACGACGAGCACGACTGGCTGGGCGTTCGGAAAGCGCCGTAAGTGCCGCTGCGCCAACAGCAATGCGTGATGAAGGTTGGTGCCCTGCTCCATCCGCGGCTGCAGACCGGTCAGCTCCGCGATGTCGATGGACCGCGCATACCGGCCGAAGGCGATGAGATGCAGCTCGTCGCTGCGGAACCGGGTGGAGATCAGGTGGTTCAGCGCGATCGCGGTGCGCTTCATCGGCGTCCACCGCCCCTCCATCTCCATCGAGAACGAGGTGTCGACGAGCAGCACCACGGCCGCCTGCGTGCGGGCCTCCGTGTCGGCTACCTCGACATCCCGGACGTCGATGTGTACGCCTTCGCGACTCATCTGGGAGACGACGCGCGACGGCTCCGGACTCTCGGAGATGGTGCGCAACACAGAGTTCGACACCGTTCGGGTGACATCCCACGGATCGGTGTCGCCGAAGGCCCACTCTCGGGTCGCGCCGGTCGGCTCGCCGAGCGCACCCGACCGCCTGGTCTGTCGATCACCCCGACCCGACAACTGGTCCGCGATGTCTTTGAAGATCGACTCGCCGAGCTGTCGCATCGCCTTGGGGCTGAGCCGGAGCTGACCGTCGGAGGTGCGATCGAAAAACCCCTGCTCCGACAACGCCTTCTCGAGTTCGGCGAGGGTGCGTGCGTCCACGCCGGCCTGGTCCCCCAGTTGACGCTCGAGGGCGTCGATGTCGATGTCCTCCATCTGCGCGCCTGCGTACTGCTGCGACAGTTGCTCACTCAGCGCCTCCAGTTCGGAGATGTCGCGCAGCGCGGCAGCTCCTTGACCGAGCCCCATCTGCTGGTCACCGGAGAAGTCCTGCCCCTCACCCCATCCGAGTTGCGGACGGGCCTGACGGAGTGCCGAATCCATCTGCGCCAACTGGTTCATCAGATCCGGCGATCCGAAGGCCTGTTGGGCCAGTTGGTCGAGTTCGGCACGCTGCTCGGGTGTGAGCGAGTTGTAGAACTGCTGCGCCGCGGCCGCGCGCTGTGCCAGCGAGTCGATGAGTTCCTCGGTGCTCTGCGGGTTCTCCGGGAAGTACTCGCCGTGAGCGTTCATGAACTCGTCGAACTGTTGGGTGGTGTCCTCACCCCGATTGTGCGCATCGAGCAACCGGTTCAGGTCCTTGAGCATCTCCGAGATGCGTTCGCGGTCCTGCTCGGTGGCACCTTCGAGTGCCTCCTTCATCCCGGCGAACCGCTGGTCGAGCAGCTCACGTCCCAGGAGGTCCTTGATCTTCTCGTAGTCCTCGCGCGCCTGCGGGCTGCGCCAGTCGTACTCCGAGAGTTCTTCGACCGCTTGGGCTGTCGACGCCGGGAGGCTGCCGATCTGCATCTCCTTGAATCGCGCGTCGTCATCGAGATCGCGGGCGAGCTGCTTGCGCTCCTCGAGTACCGCACGGTCGAGGAGTTCGCGGATCTCGGTGAACGTGCCGTCCAGGTTGCGGTTCTTCAACAGCTCCTGCCGCCGGCGATTCACCTGCTCGCGCAGCTTGTCGAGACCGCGCATGTCGGACGTGCCGCGGCGCAGGAACTCTCGCAGCGCACGCGTCGGCGACACCCCGGCCATCACGTCGTCGCCGATCTCCTCCAGCGCTTCACGCAGATCGACCGGCGGTGCGAGCGGGTCGGGGCCGCCGGTGTAGCGCTGGTAGCGCGACCGATGAAAACCTTTGCGAACCATGGTGTCCGCCTCCTCCGAAAGGGCATGTCGGCGACATCGGTGTCACCGGCGCGGTCGGCTCTGCACCGGCCAGGGCAGGCCGGTGCAGAGCCGTCAGCCGTAGATGGTCTGACCCGACTCGTCGGCCTCCTTGCCGATCCGTCGAGCGAGGAACAAGCCCTCCAGTGCCAATTCGAGTGCACTCGCTCGTTCGCCCTCGCTGTCGGCGTCGAGACGCTCGGCGATGGCGTCGATGACCGGGCCGGTGACCTCGGGCTCGGGGATCGCGGCGACGAGATCGGCTGCGGTGACGCGGTCGCCGGTGGCCACCGGTTCACCGTTCTCGAGCGCGGCCACCAGCGAGGCGAGGTCGACGCCGCCGAGATGGGCGCGCACGGTGTCGGCGACGGACTTGCGCAGCAGATGCTCGAGGACCTCGAGTTCACGCCCCTCCTCGCCCGACTCGAATTCGATCTTGCCGCGCAGCACCTCGATCACCGACTCGAGGTCGACCACACGAGCCACCGGCACATCCTCGCCGACGATGGTCGCGCGGTGCAGGGCCGCCGCCGCGACCGTCTCCGCACCGGCGATGGAGAACCGCGCCGAGACACCGGAACGCTGATCGATCGACGGATGGTCGCGGGCGTAGCGGGTGAAACGCGCGAGGATCTCGATCAGGAATGTCGGGACCGTGGCCGTCAGGTCGGCCTCCTGCTCGATGACCGAGATCTCGTCGTCGAGTTCGAGCGGATAATGCGTCCGGATCTCGGCACCGAAACGGTCCTTGAGCGGGGTGATGATCCGACCGCGGTTGGTGTAATCCTCCGGGTTCGCGCTGGCCATCACCAGCACATCCAACGGTAGCCGCAGTGAGTAACCACGCACCTGGATGTCGCGCTCCTCCATCACGTTGAGCATCGCGACCTGGATGCGCTCGGCGAGGTCGGGGAGTTCGTTGATGGCGACGATGCCCCTGTGCGCCCGCGGGATCAGTCCGAAGTGGATGGTCTCCGGATCGCCCAGACTGCGGCCCTCGGCCACCTTCATCGGGTCGATGTCGCCCACCAGGTCGGCGACCGAGGTGTCGGGGGTCGCGAGCTTCTCGCTGTACCGCTCGGTGCGGTGACGCCACTCGATCGGCAGGTCGTCCAGCAGGTTCGCGGCCTTGCGGATGGAGCCCGGCGTGATCGGCTCGTACGGGTGCTCCCCCAGTTCGGAACCGGTGATGACGGGCGTCCACTCATCGAGCAGGCCGACCAGCGTGCGCAGCAGTCGGGTCTTGCCCTGACCGCGCTCGCCCAGCATGACGACGTCGTGACCTGCGATGAGCGCGCGCTCCAACTGCGGGACGACGGTCGCCTCGAAGCCGACGATGCCCGGCCACGGGTCACGCCCCTCGCGGAGCGCGGAGAGGAGGTTGTTGCGGATCTCGTCGCGGATGCTCCGCTGGACGTGGCCGCTGGCCCGCAGTTCGCCGACGGTCCGGGGCGACGGATGGCGGGTTTCGGTGGAAGCGGAAGTGGTGGGTGCGGTGATGTCCTCTGGCACCTCAACAACGGTACTCCCGCCGATCGCGCGACTGCTGGTCGTCGGGATTCGATGCTCTGTGAAACTCGCGACGGCGCCGGGCCCCGCTCACCAAAATCTGCCGCCCAGCAGGTAGCCGCGTGCACTATCCACGCGACTCCCCGCTCGGCGGCAGATTTTGGGCAGTTCACGCTCCCGGCCGGAGCCGGCCACCTCCCGCGCCCTGTCGGACAAATGACACCTGAGCGTGCCGAACTGTGCGCATTCCCGACCGAGACCCGCTCACGTGTCAAAAATCCGGGCCAGGCCCAGGGCCAGCACCCGGCAGGCCTACCGACTACCCGCCGTGCACGACCTCCGGCCACCGCGACGTCCAGGGGCGAGCCTCCTCGAATGCCGCAGCCGCACGCAGCACCGCTGCATCACCCAGATGTGGTCCGACGATCTGCAGGCCCACCGGCAGACCGCCTGCCGTGAAGCCCGCAGGCACCGACATCGCGGGCTGCCCGGTCAGGTTGAACATGCTCAGGAAGCCCAACCATCGGCCCTGATCGACCATCCGACCATCGATCAACTCGGGCCCCTGGGTCCCGATCGGGAACGCCGGGACCGCGAGCGTCGGCGTGATCAGCAAGTCGATACCGTTCATCAGCTTCCACATCTGATTGACGAGCCGCTTCCGCGCCATCTGCGCGTCGCTGAACTCCTCCGCCGACCACGGGTGGCGCACCAACTCGACCAGATGCGGCGACATCCGAACGCCGTATTCCTCGACCAGCCGTCGCATTCCCACGAGGTCCGAATCAGCCATCACGATCGGCCAGAAGTGGGGCTGTGGATCGTCGATGTGCGCGTCGACCTCGACGACGGTCGCCCCCAGTTCTCCGAACGCACCCACCGCTGCATCGACGACTCCGCGCACCTCCGGGTCGACCGGCATGTAACCGAAGTCTGGTGTGTAGCCGATCCGAAGACCTGCCACCGCGGACGCCACCGCCTGCTCCGACACACAGCCGAGCCAATCGACGTCTCCGGCCGGCAGCGAATGCCTGTCCCGCGGATCGGGTCCCGCGATCACCGACATCAGCAAGGCCGCATCGGCTGTCGTCCGGGTCATGGGCCCGATGTGCTCGATGGTCTCCCAACTCGACACCCCGGGAAACCGCTCGTCCCGACATCCGGGATACAACGGCACGCGCCCCATCGACGCCTTGAAGCCGACGAGTCCACACAGTGACGCCGGGATGCGCACCGAACCACCGCCGTCGCTGCCGAGCGCCATCGGCGCCATCCCCGTCGCGACCGCGATCCCCGACCCGGCCGATGACCCGCCCGGCGTGAGCTCCGGATTCCACGGGTTACGCGCGGCCGGTGAGATCGGGTTGTGTCCGACTCCGCTGTAACCGAATTCGGGCACGGTGGTCTTCCCGAGGATGACGGCGCCTGCCGCGCGGACCCGCTCGACCACCACGTCGTCGTCCTCGGGGACCCAGGATTCGTATGCGGGCGAGCCATTTCGGGTGGGGATGCCCGCGGTCGCGATCAGATCTTTGATGGCGATCGGCACGCCGGCGAGCGGTCCCACCTCGTCGCCGCGCTCCACCGCGGCATCCACTGCCGCAGCGGTCGAGCGGGCGAGATCGTCGGTGCGCTCGACGAATGCGTGCAGACGGTCGTCGAGTGCACCCACTCGTGCGAGTGCGGACTCGGTGACCTCGGACGCCGTGACGGCGCGGTTGCGGATCAGAGCCGCCAGTTCGGTGGCCGACGCACGGGTCAGATCGGTGTCGGCCACCGTCACGACGCGACCTCGATCTCGGTGGTGGTGTTCGTGACCGTCTTCCGGGACACCATCGGGGTGATCATCTCGATCATCAGGTAAGCGACGGCAGCGCAGACCATTCCGACGATCGCCTCGCTGAGTTGAGGCGCCCAGTGGTGGACCGCGTACGCACAGGCCGCACCGATTGCCCACGCCGCGAACGGCTGCACGCGGAATCCGGTAACCGCACGCGATGCGGCCCGACGGGTCACCAGCTGGTCGATGATGAGGACGGCACCGATGGACGGCACAAAGATGCCGAGCAGGTTCAGCCAGGTCGCGAAGTGCGACCAGACGCCTGCAAGTGCGATCGCGAGACCGACGACACCGAGGATGATGGTCAGCAGCCGCATCGTCGATCCGGTGAGCTGGCTCCAGCCGACAGCACCGTTGTAGAGGCAATGGGCGCAGACGGATCCGAGGTTGACGAAGACGAACACCACTGCCAGCACGGTCAGCAGCGGGCCGTGGTCGGTCAGGATCGGCAGGAAGTCGCCACCGTCGGTCGCCGGGCTGAGCGCGCCGCCTGCGGCGACGACGACGCCGCCGGTGATCATCGCGATGAAGTTCGCGATCGGGAATGCACTGAACGTGGCGATTACTGCTTCTTTGCCACCGCGCGACCAGCGGGTGAAGTCGGCGGTCATCGTGCCGGAATCGATGAAGCCCGCGATGACGATCGTGACCGCCGCGCCGAGCGAGAGCACCGTCGCGTCGGTGGCACCACCGGAGTACGAAGTGATTGCGCCGAAACCGCTCTCGCGGGTCACCAAGACCACCGCGACGATGCCGAGGGCGATGAACAGCGGTGCGGCGATCAAGCCGATCACCGTGAGTGCGCGGATGCCGATGAAGGTGACACCGATGTAGAGCAGACCGCCGACGAGGGCGAAGAGGGTCTCGTTCCATCCGAGCGAGGTGTGCAGCGTGGCGCCGGTGAGACCGGTCTGGAACGCGAACCAGCCGATGACAACCGTGGCCAGGAATCCGGCGACGATGGTGGAGCCGTGCTTGCCGAAGGTCTCGGCTGCGCTGAGCGCGAAGTTCTTACCGGTCTTGCCGGCGAGATACGACAGCGCGCCGACGTAGCCGAACAGCACCAGGTTGCCGATGAGGATGGCGGCCAGGCCTTTCCAGAAACCCAATCCGTAGACGATCGTCCCACCGAAGATGGCACTGGTGAGAACCATCGGGAAGCCGAACCAGACCGCCGACACGGACAGTGTCGAGCGACGATGCGACTCGGGTACCGGGGTGTTCTCGAACTCGGACTCGAGGCCCAGAGCATTGTGCTCCGTCTCCTGCGTTGTCGACTTCGGTGTGGTCACGGTCATGAGATACCTCTCGCAAGGGTTGTCGGCACCAGGGGCGGAGCCGTGATCGTCGTCCGCGTCGCCGATGACGCCGGAGCGGAGAAGGAATGGCCCGCCTCGATGAGGGCCGGCCGGAGCGCCGCGAGGATCACGGGCGCATCCGGAGTGTCACTGTGCACGCAGACCGATTGCAGCTGACCGTGATCAGACTCCGCGAGTTGATGGACGGTCCGCGTGATGATGGTGTCGATCGAGCCGATGAGTTCGGCTGTGCGCTCGTACATCTGGACCGCACCCGACAGGTATGGGCGGTCGGCGAAGATCTCACCGACGGCAGTGATCCCGACGTCGAGCGCGGCGGCGTGGAGCGCCGAGCCCGGCAGCACGTACAGGAGCAGTGTCCGACCGAGGTCGTTGACGGCGGAGCAGACGGCTTCGGCGAGGTCGGGGTCGCGATTGGCCATCATGTACAGCGCACCGTGGAGTTTCAGGTGCTGCATCGTGAGGCCACGCGCTCGGACGTAGGCGTCCAATGCGCCGACCTGGTAGAGGCACAGGTCGTATGCCTCTTGCGGCGTGGTGGGGATCTCTCTGCGCCCGAATCCGATCCGATCAGGCAGCCCCACATGCGCACCGATGGCGACACCGTGCGACGACGCGAGTTCGACGCTGCGCCGCATGACAGCCGGGTCTCCGCCGTGTGCGCCGCAGGCGATGTTCGCCGACGTGATCATCGGCATCATCTGGCCATCCGCGCCATGGGTGTAGACGCCGAAGCTCTCACCGAGATCGCAGTTGAGGTCGACGATGCTCATCGGTCACGCACCGACGCGCGCGACAGCGGCGGCCTGCCTCCGCGGGCTCGCCGTCAGTTCCCACGCCCGCGCGAATCGGAGCAGGTCCTTCTCCGCGAGCGGTCGCCCCAACACCTCCAGCCCCACCGGGAGGCCGACATCGGTGAACCCCACCGGGATACTGATGGCGGGCATGGTGGTCTGCGACGCGATGACGGTGTTAGTCGGAAAGTCCAGCGCGGTCCAGCGTTTGGCGGCCAGGTCCGCGCGTGTCGGCGCCGGGACCTGCACGGTCGGATACACGAGGAAGTCGACCCCGGCATCGGCCATGATCGTCATCAGCGTGCGTCGCCACTCGTCCTGCCGAAGGCGGCGCGGTAGGTACTCGGGGTCGTCCTCGGGGATCGACGGACCGTCGGCGATGTCGACGACCAGGTCGGTGAGCGGATGGAAGTCGCCGGCCGCGACCAGCGCCTCGACCGAGGTCACCGGGGCCGTCGGTCGCGCGGCCAGGAACTCATCGATGTCCTTCTTGGAAGAGATCGTGTACAGCGATGTGCCCTGGACCCACTCCGGCAGGCCTCCCAGCACCAGGTCGTCGACGACCGCCGTCCCGGAATCGCGGAGGCGCTCGATGGCCGCCCGCACAACACCGTTCGTGAGTTCTTGGTCGAGGCCGGCGCCGAATGCGTCCGTCAGGACGCCGACCCGGTAGTCCGCGACGGTGTCGGCGTCGACATCGGCGATCGCGTCGAGGTAGTCACCGACCCCGGCGGACGTCGCGACGGTGGTGTAGTCGTCGGTCGGGTCGTATCCGACCACCACGTCCAGTACGGCGGCGAGGTCGGACACGTTGCGCGCCATCGGTCCCGGGGTGTCCTGGAAATGCAGGAGCGGCGAGAACCCGGTACGCGGGACCAGGCCGGTCGTCACGCGGAGACCGAAGAGGTTGGTGAAGGAGGACGGCAGTCGGATCGATCCGCCGGTGTCCTCACCGATTCCGACCAGGCACAGGTTTGCCGACACCGCGGCAGCCGTACCGGCGCTCGAACCGCCTGTCTCCCTGTCGAGATCGTAGGGATTCTTGGTGTGGTCGCTGCGCGACGAGAAGGAGAACCAGCCGGCGGCGAAGTCACACATCGTGGTCTTGCCGAGGATCACTGCGCCCGCGGAACGGAGACGCTCGACGACCGTGGCATCCGACTCGGGTACGTAGTCGGCAAAGGCGCGCGATCCGAACGACGTCGGGATGCCCTTGGTCTCCCCCTGGTCCTTGATCAGGATCGGCACCCCGTGCAGGGGACCCACGAGTGCGCCGGTGCGTGCGTATTGTTCGTCGATGCGCCGCGCGTCCTCGAGTGCGGCCGGATTCAGGGTGACAACGGAGTTGAGCTGCAGCCCATCCGGGTTCGCCACCGAATCGATGTCCGCGATGCGATCGAGGTACCACGCCGTGAGCGTCGCACTCGTCACCTCACCCTTTCCGATCATCGTGTGGAACGACGCGACGTCGAGTTCTTCGAAGTTCATGCTGGTCTTCCTGTGCGTGTCGTGGGCGGTGTCGAGGGTGCGGATCACCGAGTCGGCGGTGTGCTCGAGGTGGTGTCGGGTCGCGGCAAGCAGTCCGTCGAGGTCGCGGTCGGCCATCAGTCGGTACATGTGCTCGTGTTGGCGGTGCGCCTCGGGGAAGTTGTCGACGACCGAGGAGTAGATCGCCATATACGGCTGGATGCGGTCCCAGACGTTGCTGATCAGCTCCATCAGGTACCGACTGTTACCGCATGCGTAGAACGTCTGGTGGAACTCGCGATTCAACTCCCGCCACTGCGGCGGGTCCATGTGTGGGTCGTCCATCAGATCGAGAATCCGACGGAGTTCGGTGAGGTCGGTGGACGTGATCTCGGTGAGTGCCCACTGAGTTGCCAACGACTCCAACGTGAGTCGGATGGCGAACAGTTCGCGCAGATCGCCGGGTGTGAGGTCGGTGACCGTCACTGCGCGACGATCGAACTCGACGAGCCCCTCGAAATGAAGCCGCTTGAGCGCCTCGCGCGTCGGCATCGTGGAGACGCCGACCGACTGCGCCAGAGACCGGATCGATACGCGTGTGCCCGGAGCGATCCGGCCGTCCAATATGTTCCGGCGGATCTGCTGATAGACATCCTCGGCCACCGTCTGCGGAGCGAGGTCAATCGCCATGTGATACCACCGCCTTCTCGAGATCTACTGTGATCACACGAGAATCGTGACGGCGGTCGATGACGTCGGCGTTGTTGCTGTGTTTCGAGTGCGTGACGCGCAGTCGGGGTGCCCACTCGGCGGGCGCGGGACCCGAGGGCAGCTATCCGGCCGACCCGCGGACCGTATGTCCCCGGCCTTCGACCCAGCGGACAAATGACACGTGAGCGAAGCGCAATATGCACAGTCCCGAGCTGGGGTCGGTCAGGTGTCAGAAATCCGGGTCGGTTCGGACCGGGCCGCGCCCTATCGGTGATATGACACGTGAGCGCGGCGCTCTGTGCACAGTCTCGACCGCGACCCGCTCAGGTGTCAGAAATCCGGGCCGGGCCGGGGCGAGGTCGATCGGGCTCCGATCACCTCACGCGGCCCCAGCCCGTCCCACCGACCGCCCCGCTGACAAAAAACTGCCGCCCAGCGGGGAGCCACGTGCACAATCCACACGACACCCCGCTCAGCGGCAGATTGTGACCACTCCCGGCGAGGTCGCGCTCAGCGGACAAATGACACCTGAGCGCACCGCACTGTGCACAGTCCCGAGCTGGCGTCGCTCAGGTGTCAGAAATCCGAGCCGGGCCGGGCCAGGACGAGCTCCGCCAGACCCCGACCTCCTCAGGAAGGAACCCAGGCCGGGTCACGGCCGATGAACCCGACCATGCGTGTGACCGGATCGGCGGCGGCGGCGACGTCGACTGCGGCACCGTACTGTGCCGACGACCGAAGGACCTCGTCCATCTCGGCCATCCCGTCGACCAGTGCTGCGGCGAAACCGTCGGCGGTGTAGAAGCGGTCGACGGCATCGGCGAGGCGATGGGCTCCGACATACGGATGGCTGAAGGACTCGTCGGCAGACGGACCGTCCAGCAACGACTGCACGGCGTCGGCGTGCGCGGCCCACGCACCGATCGGATCGTCGACCACCGACGGACCACGCGGCAGAGTGACGTCACCGGCGGCGAGGAAGTCGGTGAACCAGTCGACGAGATGCGCGACGACATCACGCGCGACCCAGTCGTCGACGGGAGTCGGTGCGTCCCAGGCGACAACTGCGCCGACCCGAGTGGTGAATTCGGCCGCCACCGCACGATGTCGCACGGCGGGGCCGAGTTCGGAAAGCGACTGCACGATCAGATCTCGCCCGCGTCGAGCAGGCCGTCGAGTGACGCATAACCCTCGTTGACGCCGACCTCCATGCCGGAGGCGAGCCAACCGTCGCGGTCTTCGAAACTGTCGCAGAGCGATTGGGCGTGCAGTCGGGTGCGACCGTCGCCGAGGTCCTCGAAGGTGAGCGTCTCGAGGGCGACCGAGTCCGGCATCCCCTCGAAGGTGGAGGTCTGGACGATCTTGTCGTCGGAGACGGTGTGGAAGCAGCCCCGGAAACCGAACTCCTGCCCCTCGTGCGACGACACGTAACGCCAGCTACCGCCGTCTCGGGCATCCCACTCGACGATGCGGCTGCTGATCGCATCCGGCCCGATCCACCGGACGAACAGCTCGGGATCGGTGTGCGCCTTCAGCAATTGTGCAGGCGTGGCGCGGAAGTCGCGGGTGATCCGGATGATCGGCACGTTCTTGTCGGCCTCGATGGTGGCCTCTGCGTGTGCGATGGTCATGATGCCTTTCCCTTCTTCGATTCCTCTTCGTTGCCGCCGACGGGCGCCGACGGGCCTTCGTTGATCTCCGCCAGCAGCGCGTCGAGGCGTTGATAGCGTTCCTCCGCCTGACGGCGGTAGCGCTCGATCCACTTGGTCATGAGGTCGAACACCTCCGCTTCCAGATGGACCGGGCGCTTCTGCGCATCCCGGGTTCGGGTCACCAATCCGGCATCCTGAAGGACTTTCAGGTGTTTCGACACCGCCTGGATGCTCACGTCATAGGGCTCGGCGAGCTGGCTGACGGTCGCGTCGGACGTGGTGAGGCGGGCGACGATGTCGCGTCTGGTCGGGTCGGCCAAGGCCGCGAACACCCGGGACAGCTGATCGGTCATCGCTGGTACTCCACCGTTCGTCTCCGTTTGGTTAATCAACTGATTGGTTGAATAAAGGGTGCGCCGGTCCGAGAACTTTGTCAACCCATGGGTTGAATACATTTGGTCGCTGCGGTTGCAACGCTCCTCTGGCCGGTCCCGTGGCATGACGATGACGAATGACTCGTGAGCCACGCCGACGATCGTCGGCTGACGCGCTCACGAGCACCGAACGTCACCAGCACAAGGAGAGACACGTGACCTCGACCATTCGCACCTCGGTGGTGCCCTTCGTCGTCAACGCCACCGGAACCGGTGTCGCACAACATCTGATCGCCGAGGGCGACGCGGGCCATGAGTTCGACACCGACGCGTACCCGGCGTTCGGCGGCCGCGACGAGGCACCGAGCCCGCTCTTCTACGCGCTCGGTGCGCTCACCTCATGCAACCAGGTGACGGCCGCACTCGTCGCCAAGGACCTCGAGATCACGTTGGGCTCGTTCGACTTCCGCGTTCAGGGTGACCTGGACACCGCGGTTCTCGTCGGGGGCGCAGACGGCAACGCGAACTTCGACGCGGTCACGGTGACCGCCACCGTGCAGTCCGATGCGACGCCCGAGCAGTTCCAGGAGTTCGTCTCCGAGGTCGAACGTCGCTGCCCGGTGAGCCAGCTGTTCATCCGCAGCGGCCTCGAGTTCGCCAACGACTGGCAGCAGGCACCGCTCGAAGGCTGAGTCGGCGCCCCCGAGGACGTGTGAATCACCCCCTCCGTCACGTTCTTCCGCCCCGAACTTCTACTTCCGCCGTATGCAGTCGGCGGAAGAAGAAGTTCGGGGCGGAGGAACGAACGGCCGCGCCAGTACGGCTGGGCCCAAGAACGAACGGCCGCACCGGTTCGGGCGAAAGAACGAACAAGGCCCGCCGATGATGTCGGCGGGCCTTGCTCGTGAGTACTGCGGTCAGTCCTGCGGACCCACCGGCGCGTCGCCGCGCATCGTGATGCGGTGCATCACCCGGCGTGTGGTGCCGTAGTCACGGTTGGCGTAGTGCAGCGTGTTGCGGTTGTCCCACAGCACCACATCGCCCAGACGCCAGCGGTGGCGCACGATGTGCTCCGGCTTGGTCATATGCGCGTAGAGCAGGTCGAGGATGCCGCGGCTCTCGGCCTCGGAGACACCCTCGATGTGCGAGGTGAAGCCCGGGTTGACGAACAGCGACTTGCGGCCGGTCTCGGGATGGATGCGCACTACGGGATGACGCACCGGCACCAGCTCGGTGACCTCCTTGCCGTCCCACACGTTGCCCTTGCCGCCGCGTCGCTGAGCAAGGTAGTAACCGAACTCGCGGTCGCCGTCATGGATCGCGTACAGCTTGTCGACCAGTTCGCGGATCGGCTCCGCCAGGGAGTTGTACGCCAGCTCGGTGTCGGCCCAGTTGGTGTCACCACCGTTGGGCGGCAACACGACCGGGCGCAGGATCGATCCGAGCGGAGGCGACGGCATGAACGTCACGTCCGTGTGCCAGACGTCGGCGAAACCGTTGTCGGCACTGTCCAGCGAGTAGACCTCAGCGGGGACGTCACCGGAGTTCCACACCGGGTGTCCCGCGGTGAGATCGCCGATGCGCCGTCCGAAGTCGATGTGCTGATGGTCGTCGAGGATCTGGTCCCGGAGGACGATGACCTTGTACTCGATCAGTGCCGCTCGGATCGCCTTGATCTCGTCGTCGGTGGCCGACGCGATGTCGGTGTTGCGGATCTCGGCGCCGAAGCTGGGGCCGAACTCGTCGACGTCGAGCTCGACGCCGGAGGAAACGATCCCACCACCGGTCGAGGTGGCGGTGGTGCGATCGGCAGATGGGCGATCCGAGCGGACGCGATCAGCGGTGGTGACGGAGTGGGACGAGACGGTCATGACGATTCCTTCGCGATTGGGTTCCAACGGGGCGGGGTCGGAACATCGCGGGCGGCGAACCGTGGTGAGATCCGTCTGACCAGTTCATCGAATGCGCGGTCGTCGCGCGCAGCACCGAAGCGGCCACGCGCGCCGGGGAGGCGCCGTGCGACGGTGCGACGGTTTCGATGAAGGACACCCTCACTTTGTATCGGCCGACGCCGTCATCGCCCAGGTTTTATCCCACGGTGACAAAAACGCCGACGCCCGGCCGCTGTCCAGGTACAAACGGTCGGGCGCCGGCGATCTGTCCAGCTCAGGAGGCTGCTGCCTTGACCGCAGCACCGACCTCGGCGCGCAGCGCGGCGTACTCCGGCGACCCACGCAACTCCTCGGCACTGACCCCGGTTCGGGGCAGATCTGACGGGATGTCCAGTGCGATCTGACCGGGCCGCTTGGTCAGTACGACGATGCGGGTGCCCAGGAATGCGGCCTCGTCGGCGCTGTGCGTGACGAACACATTGGTCCGTCCGGAGTCGATACTCACCGCCCGCAGGTCCTCCTGCAGCCGCTCGCGGGTGAGCGCGTCGAGTGCCGCGAACGGCTCGTCGAGGAGCAGCAGCGACGTCTCCGCCGCCAGGGCACGTGCGATGGCGACGCGCTGTTGCTGACCGCCGGAGATCTCCCAGATCCGTCGGCGCTCGACATCGTCGAGGCCGACTCGGTCCAGCAGTTCGGCCCGACGCTTCGGCCGCTGCTGCTTGGGTACTCGCGCGTACTTCAGCGCCAGGTCGATGTTGCCGCCGACGGTCTTCCACGGGAACAGCCGCGGCTGCTGGAAGACCACGCCGGACGTCACACCGGGTTTCGGCTGTCCGCCGGACACCCGCACCTCGCCGACGGTCGGCTCCTCGAACCCCGCGATGAGTCGCAGGAGCGTGGACTTGCCACATCCGGACGCACCCACCAGCACGAGGAACTCCCCCGGCGGAACGGTGAGGTCCACCGGCCCCACGGCAGTCACCTCGGACGCGCCGCTGCCGTATCGCTGTGTGACACCGCTGAGTTCGATTCCGCCCGGGACGCCGTCGCCACCGGCGCCGGCGTCCCCGTCGATCTCGGCGTCAGTTCTGTTGGAGGACACCGGGAAGGCCCTTGGTGTAAACGCCCTTCTGGAAGGTCTCCAGCGGCGGCGCCGAGGGGATCTGCTTCTGTGCGGCGAGGAATTCCGCTGCACTGTGCAGGTTCTCGGCGATGTTGCCGGGCGCGCCGTCGGTGCCGAGCCACGTCGGCGACGACTCCTCGGCGATGGTCAGGTACGTGCCCTGCTTGAGCTGGTTGGCGGCATCTTCGGGCGTGGTGCCGAGTTCGGCTGCGATCGCTGCGGCCGCAGCCGTCGGGTCGTCCTTGATCTGCGCGAGCGCGCGGGACTGCACCTTGCGCCAGGTGTCGACGACGTCGGGGTGCTGCTGTGCGAATTCCGACGAGACGACACCCAGATCCAGCGTCGGCTTACCGGCGGTGGCGAGCTGACGACTGGCGATCAGCGTCTTGCCCGACTTGCGCAGCTGGTCCAGCGTCGGCAGCCAGGTGTACACGGCATCGACGTCACCGCGGTCCCACGCGGCCAGTGAGGCCTGCGGCTGCAGGTCGATGATGTCGACCTCGTCCTGCTTCACTCCCGCCTGGTCCAGGGCTGCGAGCAAGCTGTAGTGGGCGGTCGAGGCGAACGCGGTCGCGACGCGCTTGCCGCGCAGATCGGCGATCGAGTTGATGTCGGTGCCGTTCCGTGCGACGAGGGCCTCGTTGTCGCCTGCCACGTCCAGGACGAACGCGACCTGGTACGGGATGTTCAGCGGCGCAGACAAACCGCGTGCGACCGGACTGGAGCCGATCGCACCGAAGTCGAGCTGCTTGGCGACGAATGCCGTGTTGATGTCGGCGCCGGAGTCGAACTTGGTCCACTTGATGTTGTAGTCCGGCAGCGCTTCCTCGAGCCACTTGTTGTGCTTGACGATCAGATCGCCACTCGGGAACGACTGGTATGCCAGCCGGATGGTCGGCTTCGAGTCGTCGCCGCCGGAGTTGTCGACCGAGCAGCCTACCAGGACCAGCAGGACGGCGACCGCGCCGGCGAACGCCGCGATCACCCGCCGGGTGATTGTGGTGATGGACATGGGTGATGCCTCAGATCTTTCCGCGCCAGGGCACCGCGCGGTGCTCGATCGCTCGGAGGAGTGCGTCAATGATCAAGCCGGAGAAGCCGATGGCGAAGATCCCGACCAGGACGACTGGGGTGTTGTTGTAGTTGGAGGCGTCTTTGACGACACCTCCGATGCCCGGGATGCCGTTGAACAGTTCGGCGGCGACCACGGAGGAATAGGCGATGCCCACCGACAGTCGGATACCGGTGAAGGTCTCCGGCAGCGCCGACGGCACCACGACGTCGCGGATGGCTTCGCGCGGCGTGGCACCCAGCGCGCGGGCCGCCTCGACGAGGCCGACCGGGGCCGCGCGGACCGCCGCGGTGGTGGCGACGGCGGCCGGCGGCAACGCGGCCAATGCGAGCAGGGTGATCTTCGGTGCCTCGTCGATGCCCAGCCAGATCACCAGCAGGAAGAAGTACGCCAGCGGCGGGAGGGCGCGGAGGAACGTGAGCCATGGCTCCAGCAGCCGACGCACCCAGCCGATGGTGCCCATCGCGAGTCCGAGTGCCACACCGACGGCGACGCCGATGAGCACACCGGCGAACACGCGACGCAGCGTCATGTAGAGGTGTTCCCACCAGAAGTAGCCCTGATAGCCGCGGACGCCGTCGTGCGTGGTCGACATGTCGACGAAGGCTCGCCAGACGGTGCTCAGGTGCGGCACGAAGGTCTCGTTCCAGATCCCGCTGAGCGCCACCAGTTCCCACGCCACGAGGAAGGCGACCACCGACAGCAGCGGCAGCCCGGCACGGACGGCCAGGCGTCGGAGCCGACTCTTCCGCGGCGCGCGGCCGGGTCCCGAGTCGTCCGACTGCTGCGTCTCGGGGGCGATGTCGACGAACAAAGTCACCCGCATTGTCTAACCGTCGCGGACCTGCGCAACCAGCCTTTCCCTCACCGTGATGCCAAGTGCGCGCCGGTTGTGTACCTCGGCACGAAACGTGCAAGGAGGATCGCGCCGGCCATGGACAGTCCCGACGCCGCGAAGACCGCGACGGCCAGCGGTGCGATCGCGGCGAGTCCGGCGATCGACAACGGCCCGGCGAGGAAGCCCGCATCGTGGGACAATCGCCAGACTGCGAGGAACTCGGCTCGTCCGGTCGCCGGGGCGACGTCGGCTCCGATCGTCATGATCACGCCGTTGCCGAATCCGTTGCCGACACCCAGGACGATCGCCACGACTGTGTACCACCACAGCGTCGTGGTGAACGGGATGAGCAGATAGGCCGACGCCAGCAACAGGATCGACGGGATCGCCACGAACGTCCGACCGAAACGGTCCATGAGGTGGCCCGCCGGATACGCGCAGGCAACGTCGATGGCAGCACCGGCAGCGAAGATCAGACTCGCGGTCGCGGGTGACGCACCGAGATGATCGGACCACAGTGGCAGCACCGAATCCCGCGCCGCCCGGGCCACACCCAGCAGCAGCGATCCCATGCCGAGGGTGGCCAGGAGCCGTCGATGGCGGCGCAGTGTGGCGGCGAGGCTCAGGGTGCTCGCCGATGCGCCGGCCCCGTCCGGATCCGGGAGTCGGGCCATCAGCGCTCCGGCGACCAGTACCGCGATCAACTGGACCACGAAACCACCGCGTACGCCGAGGAGGGCGATGGCACCGGCGCCGATCATCGGTCCGACGAAGAACCCGAACCGCATGGCACCGCCGAACATCGACATCGCCCGCGCCCGCCACGCGATCGGCACCACCAGAGACAGATAGTTCTGACGCGCGAGACCCCATACCGCGTTGGCCAGCCCGACTGCCAGGATTCCGGCGTACAAGACGGCGAGGACAGGGGCGAACAGACAGGCCAGTACGCCGGCGAGCGCAATCGAGCTCGCGAGGATGATCGATCGGCGCTCACCCAGCCGGCCGACGACCTGCCCCGCGAAGAGGTCACCGACCACCTGTCCGAGCCCGACGACGGCGACTGTCAGACCGGCCAGTGCCGGGCCCGCACCCATGTCGATCGCAGCCAGCACCATGACCGAGGCGGCCGCTCCCTGGCCGATGCCGTACGCGCCGGCCGGGATGTAGACGGTGCTCGCCAACGATCGCAGTGGACGCGCCCCGGCACCGAGGATGGTTCGACGATCCGCGTCGACGTCGGCCGGGGCTCCGGTCGATGTCCGCGCAGGGCGGTCACCGACCGAGGTCATCGCGAGATTGCCTCCACCGGCGCGCCTGCCGGGGCGTCATGGGAAGTCAGTCCGTAGATCCCCGACAACGTGGTCGCCTCGTACTCCTCGCGGAACACCCCACGCCGCTGCAGGATCGGGACGACGTGGTCGACGAACTCCTCCAGACCGCCCGGCAGGTACGGAGGCATGATGTTGAAACCGTCGGCCGCCCCCGCCTCGAACCAGGCGATCAGGTCGTCGGCGATCTGTTCGGGTGTGCCCGCGATCGAACGGTGCCCCCGACCACCGCCCAACCGGCCCAGCAGCTCGCGGATGGTCAGATCCGACTCCTCGGCGAGCTTGCGGACCAACGTCGACCGGCTCTTCTGTCCCTCGATCGCCGACTCCGGGGGTAACTCGGGCAGTCGATCGTCGAGCGAGAGGTCGGACAGATCCTGGCCGAAGAACGCCGACAGCTGACGGAGCGCGTAATCGGGCGAGATGAGGTCGGTGAACTCCTGTTCCAGGGCGATCGCCTTCTCCTCGGTATCGGCGATGTAAGGCACGATGCCGGGGAGGATCTGGATGTCCTCTGGGCGTCGGCCGTGCCGTACCGCCCTGGCCTTGAGGTCGGTGTAGAACTCGAGTCCGTCCGGGATCGACCGCTGCGCGGTGAACACCACCTCGGCAACCCGAGCCGCGAGTTCCTTACCGGCGTCCGACGATCCGGCCTGGACCAGTACCGGACGACCCTGCGGTGAGCGTGGCGAGTTCAACGGGCCACGGACCTTGAAGAACTTGCCCTCGTGGTCGATCGTGTGCACACCGGTCGGGTCGGCGAAGATCGCCGACTCGGCATCGACCTTCACTGCGTCGGCATCCCAGCTGTGCCAGAGGGCGGTCACCACATCCACGAACTCCTCGGCGCGGGCGTACCGGTCGGCGTGTGCCGGGGTGTCGCTCCCGCCGAAGTTGCGCGACTCGTCGAGTTGCGCCGACGTGACGATGTTCCAGCCGGCCCGGCCCCCGCTGATGTGTTCCAGTGAGGCGAACGCCCTGGCCAGGGAGTACGGATTGTTGTAACTGGTGCTCGCGGTGGCGATCAGGCCGACGTGGCTGGTAGCCGCGGCCACCGCGCTCAGCAGCGTCAGCGGCTCGAAGATCGACTGTGTGTTCCGCGCGACGTTCGGACCGACTGCCAGCGTGTCGGCCAAGAAGATCGAGTTCAGCCTCCCCCGCTCGGCGATCCGGCCGAGTTCCACGAAGTGGTCGACGTCGAACAATCGGCTCTGATCGGTCCTCGGATGCCGCCAGGCGGCCTCATGGTGGCCGACGCCCATGACGAACGCGTTCAGATGAAGGTGACGGGACATGATCGGTGACAGCACCTTTCACAGTGGGGTCCTCGCGGCAGGCGCCGACGATCGCCAGAGTTGACGAACTCGCTGCGTCTCGGAACGAAGGATGGGACGGAAGAGAGGCCGCGCAGCAATCAGGAGGTGGGATCCACCCGCCATCGCGACAGCCGACGTTCGATGTTGACCAGGATGAGGTTGAACACCACTCCTACCAGCGCGATGGTGAGGATGCCCGCGTACATTGCCGGGATCTGAAAGTTCAACTGCGAGGCCATGATCAGGAACCCGAGGCCCGCGTTGGCGCCGACCATCTCGGCCGCGATGAGTACGAGGATGGACGCCGCAGCCGAAAGACGCAAGCCGGTGAAGATGGTGGGCAGTGCGGCGGGCAGTACGACCTTCTGGAACAGTCTGAACGGTGAGAGTCCCAGCGAACGAGCCGATTTGATCAGCAGCGGATCGACGTTACGGACACCCGAGATGGTGTTCAGCAGGATCGGGAAGACCGCAGCGTAAATGACCAGGGCCACCTTGGACGTCTCGCCGATACCGAGGATCAGGACGAACACCGGGAGCAGCGCGAGGGGCGCCGTGTTGCGGAAGAGTTCGAGCGCCGGGTTGAGCCACTGCGCGACCGGGCGATACCAGCCGATCAGGAGTCCTAGTGGCACAGCAATCACGACCGCGATGGCGAACCCCTGCAGCGCGCGGCTGAGACTCGCGAAGATATGTTGCTGTAGTTGACCGTTGGCGAGGAGGTCGAACAGCGTCTCCACGACGGTCGACAGCGGAGGTAAGAAAGTCGGGTCGACGAGTCCGACACGAGGCGCGACCTCCCACACGATCGCAAACAGGATAAGTACGGCGGAAGACTGGACCGCGACCTTGCCTACCGACAGACCGCGCGCACCAACGCCGCGTGTCCGCCCCGGTCTCCCAACGGACTTCCGACGGACAACTGGCGTTGCCAGTCGTTCGTCGGCGACGACAGGCTTCTCGCGCTCGGCGACAGGGCTAGACATGGTCGGCTCCGATCCGGTTGTCGTGGCGCTTCTGTTCGGGACGCAACGACAGCCAGATCCGATGGCGATAGTCGCGGAACCCCTCGGAGGACCGCAGGTCGTCGACGCCCTCCCGGTCGAGCTCGACGTCGACGACCTCCTTTATCCGACCCGGCCGTTCGGTGAGCACCGCCACGCGGTTCCCCAGGTAAATGGCCTCGTCGATGCCGTGGGTGATGAAGAGGATGGTCTTTCCGGTCGCCTTCCAGATTCGCAGCAACTCGTCCTGCAGCGATTCTCTCGTCTGCGCGTCCAGCGCTGCGAACGGTTCGTCCATCAACAGCACCTCGGGGTCGTACGCAAGGCTCCGCGCGATCGCGACGCGTTGCTTCATGCCGCCCGACAGCTCGTGGGGATGGCGATCGCCGAATCCTTCGAGGCCGACCAATGAGAGATAGTCGTCTGCGATCACCCGGCGCTGCTTGCGGCCGACTCCTTTTGCCTCCAGGCCGAACTCGATGTTGCCACGGGCTGTCCGCCAGGGCAGCAACGCGTACTGCTGGAAGACGATTCCGCGGTCGAGGCCTGGGCCGGTGATCGGCGCACCGTCGAGCAGGATCTCGCCCGAGGTCGGTCTGGTGAGTCCACCGACGAGATCCAGCAGAGTCGACTTGCCACTACCACTCGGACCGACCAGCACGAGGAACTCTCCCTCGGGCGCCGAGATGGTGACATCGTCAAGGGCGACGAACTCATCGGTCGCGGAGCCAAAGGTCTTTCGAACCCCACGCAGTTCGAGCTTGGGGGGCGAACTGGCCGAAGCCGCGGCGGCGGTCACGGGTGCGGTTCGAGTCGGCGTCGGGCTGATGGTCGTCATGGCGCGGCCTCCACAGGCTGTCCGTCCGGCCCCGACCCGGGCGGGAAGGTTCCGTTGGCATAGGGGTTGTCGTCGTTGGTGTACAGGTCCGAGGACTTGAACTTGCCCTCTGGGAGTTGACCGTCCCGTTGCAGCCAATCGATCCAGAGTTGGATCTCCTTGTCCGCGATCACCCCGCCTGCGGCCGGGATGGACGAGCTCTTCCAATACTCGGCGAGTGCCGGGTCCTCACCGCGCCCGCGACCGGCGATGATCTTCTTGAATCGTTCGACCACCTGCTCCCGCGGGGTGACCTGAGTCCATCGGATCGCGCGTGCAGTGCCCTGGACGAAATCCTTTACCGCGTCGGCATGCTCGGACCTGAACTCGTCGCGGACCACATAGGTGCCATACGAGAAGTCACCGAAGATCTCATCGGTGAACAGGACTCGGAGCCCGCCTCGGGCGAGGCCTTGGTCGCGGAAGATGCCGCTGAAGTTGCCGGCATCGATCCGCCCCTGACGCAACGCTTGCTCGGTGTTGATCGGCGGGACGACGACCAACTGCACCTGGGTGATCTCATCCTTCGACAATCCCTGGCGGGCGAGCCACTCGCGAATCACGAACTCCGAGTGCGCCCCGAGCGTATTCACGCCGACCTTCTTGCCGATCAGATCACGAGCGCTCTTGATGGGCGAGTTCTCCAGAACGTAGAAGCCGTTGAATGTCTGCGCATCGGCACCATAGGAATCGACGACCGAGGTGATCTTCGATCCACCCGCGGCCAGCTTGACTATGGCGCCGTTGAACGCAGACCCGAAATCGCTGTCACCGGTCGCGGCTGCCTGGATCGACACCGGCCCGCTGGCGGTCTCGCCGACCGGCTTCAGCTGGACCTTGCTGAAGTATCCGAGATCGGCCGCCAACTCCGGAAACTGAACCTGCGCCGGGGTGGTCAGGTAGCGCAAGACGGTCTTGCCGTCGGCGGTGGTGGTGACCCCGCTGTCACCACCACCACACGCGGTGGCGATCATTCCCACCACGAGTGCGCCGGCCGCGACACGGATCACGGCGGACAGGCGACTCAACATGTGTCTCTAACCTCCATCAGGTTCGGTTGCGCTCACGATCATCGACGGACTGGCGGACAGTGCGAGCAGTACAAGTCGACTCTTGTCAGTGCCGGCGCCCTGGGCGTCTCGGTCGGTCACGCTCCCATACGCCGAGCCGGTGTGTACACTTTCCGCTCCACCTGATCGAAACCCTGGTACTCGTCAGACAATTTGTGGCGCACCGTATTTCGCCGAATCGTCGATCACATCGCGGAGGCGCTCCGCTGTCGCCCGCATGATCGGGTGAATCCGGGTGATCAGGTCATCGTCGAGCCGCAGACTCTTCGCCTGGACGCCGATCGACGCCTGCACGCGACCGCGGCGGTCGAACACAGGTACCGCGACCGCGGTGACACCGTCGGCAGGCGCGCTCACCGCGTAACCTCGGCGTCGGGCATGCCAGACGCCCCCGGACCGGTCTGGTGCGACCGGGCCCCTGGCACGGGAGCGGGGCCTACCGAAGGCAATGATCGCCGTTCCCATCGCACTTCGGTCGAGAGCCGTTCGATCATCGGGGATCTGAGCGGTGCACCAGCGCACCGGAGGTCGCGCTGAGTAGAGCGTCACCGCGTGTTCGTCGTCGGTCACACCGAGACTGGCGGTGATCCCTATCGACGCCGAGAGTCCGTGCAGATGGGGTGCGGCCGAGTCGATGTCGACGATCGGACCACGGCGTCGCGCGAGCGCGGTGACCCCCTCCCCCACCGAGTACGAGCCGGGGTCGGCTCGCTCCAGCAGTCCGCCTCGGACCAGCGCGGTGATGATTCGATGTGTGGTGCTTGCCGGCAACCCTGCCCGGTCCGCGACCTCGGAGACCGCGAGTTGCGTTTCGGCACAGTCGAAGGCGTGGAGTACCGCCACCGCTCTTTCCACCGCCTGCGCACCGGAACGGCGCTGCTGTTCCATGTCGGTCATACCGGACTCCTCGTACCGCGGTCGGATCGACCGACCCGACTTAGGCAATGGTCTCGGAATCGGCCGGAAGTCGTGACCATTGAACGCAGGTTGAACTTATGGACACCGGTTCCGGGCCCGGGAGCAGGCTGTATTCCACATTGTGGGGTACAGCCTTGCCCACGCGCGGGGCCTCGGGTAACTCCCGAATACGTCACCCCGACCATCTCCGCATTCAACTCGGTGCAGTCGGTCTGATCCTGGTGACGCCCAAGCAGATCAGGGAGTTAGAGACCATGACCTCAGTCATCGACAGCTCGACCACGACCAGCCAGTTGATCATCGACCCCATCGCCGGGTACATCGGCGCAGAGGTCTCCGGGATCCAGATCGCCGACGGAGTCGACGATGCCACGGCACAGGCGCTTCGGGATGCACTCTTCGAGTACAAGGTGCTCTTCTTCCGCGACCAACCCATCGATCATGGTCAGCAGGTCGAGTTCACGCGTGTCTTCGGTCCGGTGACCGACGCTCATCCGCTGGGCTACACCGACAAGTCACCCGCGGGACACCCCGAGATCCTCGAGGTCGACTCGCGCACCTACGCCAAGCGCGGAGGAGCCCGCCGCTACAGCTACGCCAACTTCTGGCACCAGGACGTCACCGCACTGATCAACCCGCCGGCCGTGACCGCGCTGCGCGCCGAACTCGTACCCGAGATCGGCGGCGACACCACCTGGGCCGATCTGGCCGCGGCCTACGAGAACCTGCCCGCGTCATTGCAACAGTTCCTGGAGGGGCTGTACGCCGAGAACCGTTTCGGTGGACGGACACCGCGATGGACGTCGAACTCGGAGGCACAGTCGCTCACCGCCGACGCCAACATCGTCAGCGAGCATCCGGTGGTACGGGTCCACCCGGTGACGGGCAAGAAGCTGATCTACGTGAACCCCGGCTTCACCAGTCGGATCATCGGTCTCAGCCCTGGCCAGAGCGACCGGATCCTCGACCTGCTGTTCGCCGAGATCACCAATCCCGCCTACACGGTGCGGATCGCCTGGACGCCCGACAGCATCGGTGTCTGGGACAACCGCGCCACGATCCACCAGGCTCCGGCCGACCTCGATCATCTCGACGTCGTCCGCGTGCTGCACCGCACCACGGTCGAGGGCGACATCCCGGTCGGTGTGGACGGACAGAAGTCACGCTCCATCTCCGGGGACCCCTTCCTCGCCCGTCGCTGAACCCACCCACCGCAGAAGAGAGGCTCATCCATGACCACCATCGAGACTCCGACCGACCAGCAGGTCACCAACTTCCGCTTGCAGCAGGCCGCCGGGCACATCGGCGCGCATGTGCAGGGCGTCGACCTGACCCAGCCGGTCTCCGCCATCGATTCCGCCGCGCTCGTCGATGCATTACACCGCCACAAGGTGCTGTTCTTCCGTGACCAGGAGATCGGCCACGCCGAACACATCGCCTTCGCCCGGACCTTCGGCCCTGTGACGGCGTCGCACCCCTACGACGATGACGCGCCCACGGAGTTCCCGGAGATCCTGAAGGTCGACAATAGGGACTACGAAAGGAAGTTCGGGGTGAAGGCAGCGAGTTACACCAACGAGTGGCACACCGATGTGACCGCCCTGCTGAACCCGCCCGCAGTGACCATCCTGCGCGCCGACACCGCCCCCACGCGTGGTGGTGACACCAGTTGGACAAACCTGGCCGCGGCCTACGCGGGTCTGCCGGAGTCGCTGCGCACGCTGGTCGACGGCCTGCGAGCCGAGCATCGCTTCGGAGGGCGGAACCCGATCTTCGCTGCCGACAGCTCCTACGGGCAGAAGGTGCAACGAACGCCGCTGATCACCGAGCATCCCGTCGTCCGCGTCCACCCGGTGACGGGTGAGCGGCTGCTGTTCGTCACGCCGGGCTTCACCCATCGCATCGTCGGGTACTCACGCAAGCAGAGCGACGCTCTGCTCGATCTGCTCTTCGACGAGGTCACCAATCCCGCGTACACCGTCCGATTCCGTTGGCGTGACGGCAGTGTCGCGGTCTGGGACAACCGCGCCACCGCTCACCTGGCGCCGAGCGACATCAATCACCTGGACGTCCACCGAACGCTCTACCGGACCACGGTCCAAGGCGATGTACCCGTCGGTGTCGATGGCGCGGTGTCGCGATCGATCTCCGGCGAACAGTTCACGGGGTCATGAGCAACACCGCACCGGCCAGGGGTCGGCATCGATCGAGGCTGGTCGGATTCGTGGTCGTGTTGATCACGGCTATCGCGGTCGTGCTCGCCGGGTGTTCGTCGGGCAGCGCGGTGACCGAAGACGGCAAGGTGGTCCTCCGATACCAGGGGACACCGTCGCAGGTTCGCTGGTACGAACTGGCCAGTGCGCTGGGCTACTTCGAGAAATTGTCGCTGAAATGGGTTGGAGACACCACCAGTGGTCCCCAGGACATTCAGTCGGTGGCAACGGGTGAGATCGAGATCGGTGGTGCGTTCAACGGATCGGTCGCCAAACTCCAGCAGGCCGGAGCCCCCATCGAGTCGGTCGTCTCGGATGTCGGATCGGACGGCAAGACGTTCAACGGATACTACTCGTTGGAGGGCAGCGGGATCGTCACCGCCCGCGATCTGATCGGCAAGAAGGTCGGCATCAACACGCTCGGCGCTTATCACGAGTTCGCGATCAATGAGTGGCTGCATCGTCAGGGTCTGACGGACAAGGAGATCGAGTCGGTTCAGCTCACCGTCGTCCCGCCGCTCAACACCGAACAGGCCCTGCGCTCCAAGCAGATCGACGTCGGAAACCTGGGAACCATCTTCAAGGACGTCGCACTGAAGTCGGGGAATTTGCACGAGATCTTCCGCGACACCGACCTGATCGGGGCCCTATCGATCTCCACCACGGTGCTCCGGCGGGACTTCATCGAGAAGAACCAGGACGCGGTCCGGGACTTTGTGCAGGGTTATGCGCGGGCGATCCGCTGGGCACAGTTGCACACACGCGAAGAAGTGGTCGACAAGTTCGTCCAGATCATCGACAAGCGTGGACGAAACGAGAACACGAACTTCGTCAAGCAGTGGAAGAGTGCCGGCGTCCCCACACCGGGCGGCGTCATCGACAAGAAGGAGTTCCAGGTCTGGATCGACGAAGCCGAACGACTCGGCGAGCTGAAACCAGGCGTCGACGCGAGCACGCTGTTCACCAATGAGTACAACCCCTACTCGAATGGCACCTACGCCCCCGACGCCGACGAGAACGGCAGAGGTGGCACCAAGGCCGGCGCCTGACGTCCGATCAGATCTCGACATGCGTTCCCACTCGGGCGAATCCGGGCGGGAACGCATGGCTCACCGGTTCCGCTCGTGTCACCGGCTTCGCCACCGTCAGCGGAGCGACCGGTTCGTTAGTCAGCGGGTGGCCAGCCAGATGGCCAGGCCGAGCCCGCCGATGCCGACTGCGATCCGCAGCGGCTCGGCGGGCAGTCGTCTGACGACCGGTGGTCCACACCAGCCGCCCGCCAGGCACCCGATCCCCATCGCGATCGCGGCCGACCACTCGACCGGACCGGTCGCGATGAACACCACAGCGGCGATCAGGTTCGCGACACCGAGGAACGCCGACTTCTGCAGTGCCGCCCGCCACAGCGGCTGGGTCGAGACCACCATCGCCAACGCCAGGAAGAAGATCCCGGCGCCGGCGCCGAAGTAGCCGCCGTAGACGGCGATGACAAGAGTGCCGACGAACCAGATCCACGGGCGTTCACCATGACTGGTCGCCAGCCGCTGCAGCCACGGTTGGGCGAGCAGGGCCACCGCCGCCACCGCCACCAGCCACGGCACCACCGATGAAAAGGCCTCGTCAGGGGTGACCAGCAGCAGCACCGCACCGATCGTCCCGCCGATCGCAGCGGCGACGATCCCGCTGTAGAACGGCCGGCGGTCGCCGTCGAGGAGTACCCGTCCGGATTGCGCGAAGCTGCCCGCGCCCACCGGCACCAGGGCGATGGTGTTGGTGACATTCGCGGCAATCGGCCCCAGTCCCACCGCCAAGAGAGCCGGATAGCTGATCAGCGACGCCATCCCGGTGATGTAGCCGACCAGACCGGCACCGAAGCCGGCGACGACCAACAGGACGAGGTCGGCGACGCTCACCGGAGTCGGATGGGGTCAGTGCGCGAAATGCCGTGCTCCCGTGAGGTATAGCGTGACACCGGCTTCGGCGGCCACCTCGATGACCTCGTTGTCGCGGATCGATCCGCCGGGTTGCGCCACTGCGGTGACGCCCGCGGCGATCAGGACCTGCAGACCGTCGGGGAAGGGGAAGAAGGCATCCGATGCCCCGACACTGCCCGCGGCACGATCACCCGCACGCTGGACGGCGAGATGCGCCGAATCGACCCGGTTGACCTGCCCCATGCCGACACCGACCGAGGCGCCGTCGTGGGCGAGGAGGATCGCGTTCGACTTGACCGAACGGCAAGCACGCCAGGCGAACTGGAGGTCGGCCAGCGTCGCCGGCTCGGCGGGCGCACCGGCGGCCAGGGTCCAGTTGGCCGGATTGTCACCGCCGGCGTCGAGGACGTCCCGCTGCTGAAGGAGGATGCCGCCGGAGATCGGCTTGGTCTCCACACCCACCCGTTGGGGCGGGGTCGCGGTGAGCACGCGGATGTTCTTCTTGCGGGTCAGGACGGAGAGTGCGCCGTCGGCGAACCCGGGCGCGATGATGACCTCGGTGAAGATCTCGGCGACCTGCTCGGCCATCTCCACGGTGATCTCGCGGTTCGCGGCGATCACACCGCCGTAGGCGCTGACCGGATCGCAGGCATGCGCCTTGCGGTGGGCTTCGGCGATGTCGGTGCCGATGGCGATGCCGCACGGGTTGGCGTGCTTGATGATCGCCACCGCAGGGGCGTCGAAGTCGTGCGCGCTACGCCAGGCGGCATCGGCATCGGTGTAGTTGTTGAAGCTCATCTCCTTGCCGTGCAACTGCTCGGCAGAGGCCAGCCCGGCCGACGAGGCGGAGCTGACGTAGAGGGCAGCGGCCTGGTGCGGGTTCTCCCCGTAGCGCAGCACGGAATCACGGTTCCACGTGGTACCGAGCCAATCCGGGAAGATCTCCGAGTCGGGCGACGGGGCGACCACATTCGACATCCAGGACGCGACGGCGACGTCGTAGTCCGCGGTGTGCCGGAATGCCTTGGCGGCCAATCGGCGACGTTCGGTCAGCGTGTAACCGCCCGCACCGACCGCCTCGATGACCTCGGCGTAGTCGGAGGGATCGACGACGACCGCGACACTGGGATGGTTCTTGGCTGCGCCACGCACCATCGACGGTCCACCGATGTCGATCTGTTCGACGCACTCGTCCGGCGACGCGCCGGACGCGACCGTCTCGGTGAACGGGTACAGGTTCACGATCACAAGGTCGAAGGCGTCGATGCCGAGTTCGGCGAGCTGATCGACATGCCCCTGTTTGCGGCGGTCGGCGAGGATGCCGGCATGCACACGCGGGTGCAGGGTCTTCACGCGACCGTCCAGGCATTCGGGGAACCCGGTCAGCGAGGACACCTCGACGACCGGCGAACCGGCATCGGCGATGGTCTTGGCGGTGGACCCGGTGGACACGATCTCGATGCCGGCTGCGTGCAGGGCGGTTGCGAGATTCGCCAGCCCGGTCTTGTCGTAGACGCTGACCAACGCCCGCCGGATGGGCGAACGGTCGTCGGAGGGGCTGTGTGCGTTCACGGGATGTGGGCCTTTCGTCCGTCGATCACTACACCTCGGGTGACCAGTGCGGCCACCACCTCGGCGAGCGCGATGCGCTCCACCGCTTTGATCCGTTCATGCAGCGTGGCCTCGGTGTCCCCCGCTTCCACCGTCACCGGGACCTGCGCCAGGATCGGTCCGGTGTCCACCCCGTCGTCGACGAGGTGGACGGTCGCACCGGTCACCTTCACCCCGTGGGCGAGCGCATCGGCCACGCCGTGCGCGCCCGGGAAGGACGGCAGCAGTGCGGGATGCGAGTTCACGATGCGTCCTCCGAAGCGTCCGAGGAAGGCGGGACCGAGGATCTTCATGAATCCGGCGGTGACGATCCACTGCGGATCGTGTTCGGCGACGCCGTCCGTCAGCGCGGCGTCCCACGCCGCCCGATCCGGATGGTCACCCAGCCGCCGTTCGACCACCGGCACCTCGCGCTCACGTGCGAGCTCCGCGGCCCGACACTCCCGATCGACCGCGATCGCGACGATCGTGAACGGGGCGTCGGTGCGATCCGCGTAGGCGACCAGCGATTCCAGCAGTGATCCGGTGCCCGACGCCAGGACCGCGACGGGTACGCGGGCACCCGCGACGGTCGAGTTCGGCGGGGCTGCGTGCACACGCCAAGAGTAGTGGTCGCCTCGCGGCCACCCCGCACCCGGCTCCCGTGGTCGGGCCGCCCGATGCACGCGTCCGGTGACAGGTCAGTTGCCGCCGGTCGTGCGGAGTCGACGCATGCGGTCGGCGACCACGTCGTCGAAGTCGGTGGCGAAATCGCCGTCGAGATCGTCGTCCGGGGTGACCATCCGACGGGCCCGTCCACGGGTCTCGCCCCCGGATCGTCCGTTCCGGCGGGGTCCCGCCATCTGTGGACGGTCGTCCCGATCCGTCCCCGTAATCGGTGCGGAGCGGTCGTCGTACGCGGATGACCCGGCGTCGTCGTGGCCGTGACCGACCCGGCCCTCATCGCGGGCTACACCGTCGTCGTACGCGCCGTCGGCGTCGCCGTACCTGTCGTCGTCGTCGTGATCGGCACCGACGTAGTCGGCATCGTCGTGATCGGCACCGACGTAGTCGGCATCGTCGACGTCGGTGTGTTCGTATTGGGAATTGCCGTAATCGGCATCGTCGTAGTCAGCATCGTCGTAGTCGACACCGCCGTACTCGTACTCGTCGGACAGGTAGTCGTCGTCGTAGACGGCGTCGGACCCGACGATGTCGTCGAAGTCCGTCTCGTCGACCAGTTGCTGACGGCGGGCGCGGGTACCGGGCAGCGAAGCGTGCACCAGGGCGACGACCAGTCCGACCACCGCGATCCAACCAAGGGTGAAGACGCCGACGGCGGCGATGTTCACGCCAGCATCGCCCAGCTCGCCCACCTGTCCGCCCGCCATCAGCGAGGTGATCACGACGATCGACGCGGCGACGGCAGCGGCCACTCCGACCGTGCGCACCTGGGCGATCGGGTCCACGTCACGGGACCGCCACGCGACCAGCCCGGCCACGGCGATCGGGACCACGAAACCCAACGCGCCGAGCACTCCGATGTCCACGCCGGGCAACACCGCGAGCGACGGAACCGGCGGTACCGCACCGCCGCGAACTGCCATCAGATCGACAGTCGAGGCACCCACGTGGGCGTCGGCACCGACGAGAACTCCGGCCGCACCCACCACGAGATTGGGTAAGTACAGCACCGACAACACCGTCAGGCCGAGGTAGCCGTCGAAGTCGTTACCGGTGGCGATCAGCTCCCCGACCTGACGCCAGCCCTGCAGGAGTCGGATCAGCACGACGACCGCGCCGGCGGCGAAGAGCCCGACTGCGGCGATCACGCCGAGACGGAGTCCCCTACGGTCGGCCGGCGAGATGTCGAATCGTCGCACCAGCTGGTGGCGCTCGCGCCACAGCACCGCCCCGACCGCGGCAGCGCCGTGCAGACCGAGGGTGTAGGCGAAGGCCACCAGCGCATTCGGCGTCTGGACGGGCAAGACGGAACCACCGTCCATCACCACTGCGAGCGAGATGGCAGTCACCAGCAATGGTCCGCCGACGGCCGCCAGGACCACCGCGAGCGCCTCGGAAGCGGTGCGATCCCCGCCGTAGGCCGACCACACCGATCGCGCCGTCGCGACCACGAGCGTCAGCGTCGGCAGCAACGGCAGCGCACCGATGGTTACACCGCTGATGGAGACGGGAACCTGATGGATCGCCAACCAGAGGGCGCCGGTCGCGCCGGCCACACCGGACAACCCACCGCCGGCCAGCAGCAGCACCGCGAGGACCACCACCACGGACACGGCCAGGGTCAGTGCCGGCACCGCGAAGGCGACCACGACGAGTTCCCGTGCCGACCCCTCGGGCCGGTCGTCGCGCGCGCGAGCGACCCGGCGCACCTGTCGGAGACGCGCGGCGAGGTCGGCAGCACTGGGTGTGGGCATCGTTACCGAGAGTGGCACGCATCATCGCCCTCACCAGGACGACGCGCCGCACACGGCAGGAGAAAGCAACTCACGTCTCACGTCGATGCTGCTGTGGTGCACAGATCACCGACCGGGCTCCTCTCGACGAGGCCGGGCAGGCCGCGGTCGCAGAAGGGTCGCGGACGGCATCGAAGACCCCGGACACAACTCCGCCCCGCCGACGTCGCGTTCGGCGGGGCGGAGTGCCATCGTTCGTGCTCCCGATGGGGAGGTCGGTCAGTGCGCGCCCGGCGTCTGATCCCGCTTGGGGAAGATCGTCGTGGCGTTGTCCGATGCCGACGCACCCGACTCCGACGCACCGGCGACCTCACCGGCCTGAGCGCCCGGGATAGAACCCGACGAGAGCGAGGCACCCGACGAGTCACCGGCGCCCGACGACGGCGAGTACGCCGACGGCTGGGACTGCTGCGGCGACTGCGCGTACGCCGACGGGTCATAGGTCGGCTGCGCCGAGCCGTACGCCGACGCCTGCTCCTGCTGCCCGCCGAAGGCGGTGGTCGCCGGCGCGCTGCCGTAGGCCGAAGCCTGTGCGTCGCCACCGTAGGCGGCCTGAGAGCTGCCGTAGCCGGCCGCCTGGGCGTCGCCGTATGCCGAGGCCTGGCCGCCCGCCTGGGCGGTGCCGTAGTCGACGGCCGGTGCCTGCGTGGCGGCGGCCTGCTCGCCGGTGGTGGCGGTGACCGCAGCGGGCGTGCCGCTCGCCGCGACGCCGACCTTCTCGAGGACGACGAGCAGCCAGAAGATGGCGAGACCGGCGATGATCAGACCCAGCACGAGCTGGATGTAGTCGACGGCCCCGGTCGTCTCCACCAGGTATTCGTTGGTCGAGCTTCTGATGAGCCGGTAGACCAGACTGACCGCATTCGCGGCGGCAATAGCTGTGACGACGGGGACGACCGCCTTCTGCGGCACGGTGCTCACCAGGGTCAGCAGCGACAGGATGGCGATGATCAGACCGGCTTCGAGGTAGGAACCGTAGCTCCAGAAACCGAGCAGGACATTGAGGAGAGCGGCTGCCGCGGTCGCGATCGCGAGGATCTGCCCGATGTTCGCCGGGAGTCCCTGACCGCCGGTCGGCTGCGAGTAGCCATAGGCCTGCTGCCCGTATCCGGGCTGCGCATAGCCCTGCTGGCCATACTGACCGTAGGCCTGCTGCTGGTCATAGCCCTGCTGGCCATAACCTGCCTGCTGACCGTACTGACCGTAGGCCTGCTGCTGGTCATAGCCCTGCTGACCGTAGCCGGCCTGCTGACCGTAGCCCGCCTGCCCAGCGGCAGCCTGACCGTAGTTCTGCTGGTCGTAGCCCTGCTGGCCGTACTGACCGTAGTTCTGCTGGCCGGTGTCGTGGCCGCCTGCCTGCGGGTAACCGGCGTACTGGCCTTGACCCTGCTGCGTCGCGTCCGGCTGCTGGCCGTAGCCGGAGCTTCCCGGTTGGTAACTCATTCCCATCTCCTGATCAGATCGGCACTCCGTTCGGCCCGTCCGCTGCACGCTGGGCGCGCGTCGGACCGTTCCCCCGTGGGTGCTCGCACGGGACTCGCCCCCACGCTAGTACACGTCCCGATCTGGTCGAGGTCCGTCAGCTCGGACCTTGTGGACGGATGTCGGTCGATCGGACGACCATCACGGGTCACCGGGTCACCAGCGGTGCTCGGCCCCCCGAGCTGCGAACCAGTCGATGAGCGACGGGTCGTCGATCGCACGCGGGTCCACGTTCACCTCGGTGCGACCGGCCAGCACTGCGGTGACCGGCACCTCCAACTTCTTGCCGGTCCGGGTGTGTGGAATCCCGGGTGCCTCGATCACCTCGTCCGGGACGTGCCGTGGCGACAGTCGGGTGCGAACGGTGGTCGCGATACGGGCGATGAGCTCGTCGTCGAGGGTTGCCCCCGGGATCAGCGTGACGAAAAGCGGCATCCAATACGCACCGTCCGGACCGTCGACACCGACCACGAATGCCTCGGCGACCTCGTCGACGGTCTCGACCACCTCGTAGATGTCGGCCGACCCCATACGGATGCCGTGCCGGTTGAGCGTTGCGTCGCTGCGACCGTGGATGACCAGCGAGCCGCGATCGGTGACCGTGACCCAGTCGCCGTGACGCCACACCGGCGTCGGCGGAGGTGTCTCCCACACGTGCTCGAAGTACGCGGACCGGTAGCGGGCACCGTCGGGATCGTCCCAGAACGACACCGGCATCGACGGCATCGGTGTGGTGATGACCATCTCTCCGAGCTCGCCGACCAGCGGCGTGCGATCAGGACCCCAACTCTCCAGCGCGACGCCCAGATATCGCACGGTCAGCTCACCGGACACCACCGGCTCGCCGACCGAGCCGCCGGCGAACGCGGTGACGACGTCGGTGCCGCCGCTGATCGACGAGATGGGCAAGTCCGCCGACACGTTGTCGTCGACCCAGGTGAACAGGTCGGCGGCCAGCGTCGAGCCGGTGCTCCCGAGTGTGCGCAGCGCCGACAGGTCGTGATCTCGGCCGGGGTGCAGCCCGGCCTTGCGCGACGCCTGGAGTTGTCCGGGACTCGTGCCGAAGTAGGTGACACCCTCGGACTCGACGATCTGCCAGAGGCGATCGGCGTCGGGGTACAGCGGCGACCCGCTGTAACAGACGATGCGCGAACCGCAGAGAAGTCCGGCCACCTGGTAGTTCCACATCATCCAGCTCAGCGCGGTCTGCCAGAAGAAGACGTCGTCGGGGCCGAGGTCGCTGTGGAGTCCGGCTGCCTTGAGATGTTCCAGCAGGACACCGCCGTGTCCGTGCACGATGCCCTTCGGGCGACCCGTGGTGCCGGAACTGAAGAGCACCCAGAGCGGGTGCTCGAAGGCCACCGGGACTGGTATGGGCTGCGTCGACGGCGAGGACAGGGCATCGCCGTAAGAGATGACGCGTGGACCGTCGGACACCTGGCCGGGGACGGCGGCAGACTCGGAAGCCGGGTTCCCGACCACGATCCGGGCAGCCAGCCCGGGCAGCAGCGAGGCGAGTTCGGCGCTGTCGGCCGACTTGTCGATCGACTTGCCGTTGTAGCGGTATCCGTCGGCGGTGAACAGGACGGTCGGCGCCAGTTGGGCGAGTCGGCCGGCGGCGCCCGCAGGCGCGTAGTCCTGGCCGCAGCCGGACCAGATCGCGCCGAGGGTGGCGGTGGCCAGAAAGGCGACAACCGCTTCCGGGATGTCGGGCAGATACGCCGCGACGACATCTCCCTCACCGACTCCCAGATCGGCGAGAGTTCCGGCCAGCGAGGCGATCTGACCGGGCAGCTCGGCCCACGAGACGGTCATGCGGGTGCCGTCCTCGTCGATGCCGACGACGGCCGCGTCGGTGCGGCCGACTGCTTGGGCCAGCACCTGATCGACATAGTTGAGCCGGACGCCGGGGAACCATCGGGCGCCGGGCATGGCGGCGTCGGTGAGCACATCCGTGTCTGCCGAGCCGACGTCGCCGACCGCTCGCTCGCCGATACGGTAGTGCTCCCACACCGCACGCCAGAACGCTGCCGGATGGTCCACCGACCATTGCCACAGGTCGGCGTAGCCCCCGATCGCACCGACTTCCGGTCGGGCGGCGACCCGTGCCGCGAAGTCACCGAGCTGCGTGTGCGTGTCGCCCTCGGCCGTCGGGCCGCCGACGGCGCTCATGACGAAGAGCCCTCCAGGCCGACCGCGTCTCCGGCCACGGCTCGTGCGAGGACGGCCTCGGCCTGTCGCAGGACGGGACCGTCGATCATCTGGTTGTCGATGCTGAACACGCCCGGGTTCTCCGCGGCGCCGTCCAGAACGCGCCGCGCCCAGTCGATCTCGTCATCCGACGGCCGATAGCCGAGTCGGATGGTCTCGACCTGGGACGGGTGGATGCAGGCGGTGGCCAGGTAGCCGATGGCCACGGCGTCGCGCACCTCCTGCGCGAGACCGTCGTGATCGCGGTAATCGAGGTGTACCGCGTCGATGGCGAACTTCTGATACGCCGCAGCAGCCAGTCGGACCACGGCGCGGACGTGACGGGCGACGTCGCGGTAGCTGCCCTCGCGGTACTCTCCCGGCCCGAACCGGCTCGACTTGCCGCCGAGCCCGGCGACGAGATCCTCTGCACCCCACATCAGTCCGATGCAGTTGACGGCCTCGGCGATCTCGTTGACGCGGACGGCACCGAGCGGGGTCTCGACGAGCGCGATGGTCTGCAGACCGGTGTCGATGACCGACTGGCCCGACTCGGCCTTGGCCTGGAGCACCACCCGGTAGTTCGTCTCGGCGAGGGCCGTCAGGTCGCGCCGGTAGTCGCCGGTGCCGGCCGGGTTGATCCGGACGATGGTGCGACTCGGATCGAGGGGGTTGGCCACGAGTGCCTCGCGCGCGGCGATCCGGTTGTCGGGTGCCACCGCGTCCTCGAGGTCCAGGATCACCACGTCGGCACGGTCGGCCGCCTTCTGGTAGCGCTCCGGCCGGTCGGCGGGGCAGAAGAGCATCGCGGGCCCCGGTGGAATCCAGGCATTGGCCAGCGTCATGGGGGAAGACTCCCTTCTCGGTTCCATCGATCCCATCAGATCTTTCTCCGCGATCAGGGGGTTTTCTTCACCAGGGTCGCCCTGGCGGCGCGCGCGACCACCTCACCGTGCTGGTTCCGGCCGATGTGCAGCAGGTTGACCACTCCTTCTCCCGGCCGGGACCGAGATTCGCGCTTGCCGGTGCACTCGGTCTCCGCGTAGAGCGTGTCGCCGGCGAACAGCGGTGCGGGAAAGGCCACCTCACTGAAGCCGAGGTTGGCCACGAGTGTGCCCTGGGTCAGCTGCGACACCGACAACCCGACGATGGTCGAGAGTGTGAACATCGAATTGATCAGTCGCTGACCACCGAACCCGGGCTGCTCGGCCGACCACGCCGCATCGAGATGCAGGGCCTGGGTGTTCATCGTCAGCGTCGTGAACAGCACGTTGTCGGCTTCGGTGACGGTCCGCCCCGGGCGATGGTCGTACACCGTTCCCGTCTCGAACTCCTCGAAGAAGAGGCCGCGCTGCACGACTCGACGGGACTCGCCCGCCCCCGCGTCGGCCGGACTCACCGGAAACCCAGTTCCCGCGCGATGAGCATGAGCTGCACCTCGGTGGTGCCCTCGCCGATCTCCAGGATCTTGGAGTCGCGGTAGTGCCGCGCGACCGGATACTCGTTCATGAACCCGTAGCCGCCGTGGATCTGGGTCGCCATCCGAGCGTTGTCCATCGCCGCCTCGCTGGAGACCATCTTCGCGATGGCGGCCTCCTTCTTGAACGGCTTACCCGCCAACATCTTCGCCGCGGCGTCGTAATAGGCGGTCCGCGCGGTGTGCGCGCGGGCCTCCATACGGGCGATGGCGAAGGAGATCGATTGGTACTCGCCGATCGCGCGCCCGAACGACTGCCGCTCCCGCGCGTACTTCACACTCTCGTCGACGCAGCCCTGCGCGACCCCGGTCGCCAGGGCCGCGATCGCTATCCGGCCCTCGTCGAGGATCGACAGGAAGTTGGCGTATCCGCGTCCACGCTCGCCGAGCAGGTTCTCCCGCGGTACGCGCACGTCGGTGAAGCTCAAGGGGTGTGTGTCCGAGGCGTTCCACCCGACCTTGTTGTACGGCGGTTCCGCGACGAATCCGGGGGCGCCGGAGGGCACCACGATGGTGGAGATCTCCTTACGCCCGCCGTCCGCCGCGCCGGTGACAGCGGTCACCGTGACCAGGGAGGTGATGTCGGTGCCGGAATTGGTGATGAACTGCTTGGCGCCGTTGATCACCCAGTCCTCGCCGTCCTCCCGCGCAGTGGTTGCGGTCGCCCCCGCGTCCGAGCCCGCGCCGGGCTCGGTCAGACCGAATCCGGCCAGCGCCGAACCCGACACCAGATCGGGCAACCAGCGCTGCTTCTGCTCCTCGGTCCCGAAACGGAAGATCGGCATCGCACCGAGACCCACACCCGCCTCCAGGGTGATGGCGACCGACTGGTCGACCTTGCCCAGTTCCTCGAGTGCCAGGGCGAGGGCGAAGTAGTCGCCGCCCATCCCCCCGTACTCCTCGGGAAACGGCAGACCGAACAAGCCCATCTTTCCCATCTGGGAGACGACCTCGTACGGAAAGCTGTGCTCGGCATCGTGTTTCGCCGACACCGGGGCGACGACGGTCTGCGCGAAGTCGCGCACCGTGTGCACCAGGTCGGTGTACTCCTGGGTCAGCTCCATCATCGATCCCCTTCAGCTGCGCCGGTGGTGCCGGACTCCTCGGCCGGCCGGATGTGTGCCAGGACCTGCCCGGCCCCGACCTTGTCCCCGACCGCGACCTGCACCTCTGCGGTGCCGTCGAACGGTGCGGTCAGGGCGTGTTCCATCTTCATCGCCTCCACGACCACCACCGCGGTCCCCGCGGTCAGCGGATCGCCGGAGGCGGCCGACACCGCGACAACCGTGCCGGGCATCGGGCTGACGATGTCGCCCGCGTGTTCGTCCTCGGCTCCCTCGACGAGCGCGTGCGCCTGCTCGAAGACCCAGGTGCCCTGCGGCCCGGCGATCCACCAGCGCCCGTCGCTGCGAGCAGCGGTCCAGTGCTCACCGACACCGTCGACGACCGACGTCACCGATGCGGAGGTCGCGTCGTCGCGCCGGAGGGCGACCACGGCCCGCCATTCCCGCTGCCCGGTGTCGGCGTCGGCGCCGTCCCGGGTGACGGTGACGTCGGCGGTCACCTCGGCCCGGGCATCAACGGTCCCATCCGTCCCGGGTTGCACGACCGCCGACACGGCGACGTGGCCGTCCGGGTGCGCCAGCCGGGTGACGATCGGCGCGCGGTCCCCCACCCGCCATCCCACGGCCGACCCCCAGAGATCGTCAGCCGGTTCCAGACGGAGCAGCGCCGCCAGCGCATAGGCGGCCGGAACCGGCTGCGGTGCAACATAGTCGACAACCAGGCGGTCGAGCAGTTCGGTGTCGAGGTCCGCGTCCGTGACCTCGGGTCGGGCGAGCACGAATCGACAGAAGTCGATGTTGGTGGTGACGCCGAGGACACGGGTGTCGGCGAGTGCACGGTCGAGCCGATCGATCGCCTCCGCGCGGTCGGCGCCATGGGCGATCACCTTGGCGAGCATCGGGTCGTAGTCGGAACCGACCACGAGACCGTCGAGCATGGCCGAGTCGACCCGGACACCGCCGCGTCCTTCAGCGGGCTCGGCCAGCGCGACGATGGTCCCGCCGGTGGGTAGGAAGCCGTTGGCCGGATCCTCGGCGTAGACCCGCGCCTCGACGGCGTGCCCGGTCATCGTGACGTCCGTCTGCGCGATACCGAGCACCTCACCCCTGGCCACCCGGATCTGTTGCTCCACCAGGTCGACTCCGGTGACGAGTTCGGTGACCGGATGCTCGACCTGCAGTCGGGTGTTCATCTCCATGAAGAAGAACTCGTCCGGACGATGCGCCGAGACGATGAACTCGACGGTCCCGGCGCCGGTGTAGCCGACACTTCGGGCCGCGTCGCACGCGGCGGTACCGATCCGATGTCGGGTCTCCGGGTCCAGCAGCGCAGACGGGGCCTCTTCGATCACCTTCTGGTGTCGACGCTGGAGTGAGCACTCACGCTCACCCAGATGGATGACGTTGCCGTGCTCGTCCGCGAGGACCTGGACCTCGATGTGCCGGGGGGTGTCGACGAAGTGCTCGAGGAACAGCGTGTCGTCGCCGAAGGCCGAGGCCGCCTCGCGTCGGGCCCGCTGGAGGGCGGCCGCGAGGTCGGCGGGGTCGGCGACGCGGTGCATGCCCTTGCCGCCACCACCCGCACTCGGCTTGATCAGCACCGGGAACCCGATCTCGGGTGCGGCAGCGACGAGGTCGGTGTCGGTCAGTCCTGGCCGGGAGAGACCGGGTACCACCGGGACGTCCCGCTCGCCGACGGCGGCTCGCGCGGTGATCTTGTCACCCATCGTGGCGATGGCCGATGCGGGCGGACCGATGAACACGATGCCCGCTTCGGCGAGAGCGGCGGCGAACTTCTGGTTCTCGGAGAGGAATCCGTAGCCGGGATGAACTGCATCGGCACCGGTACGGCGGGCCGCGTCGACCACCGCGGCGATGTCGAGGTAGCTGAGTGTCGCGGCGGCCGGCCCGATGCGTACGGCGACATCTGCCGCACGCACGTGGCGCGCGTCGCGGTCGGCATCGGAGTACACGGCGATGCTGCGGATGCCCATCCGCCGCAGGGTGGTGATCACTCGTACGGCGATCTCTCCCCGGTTGGCTACCAGGACACTGCGGATGATGCGCGTGCGGGACTCTCGCGTTCTGTTGTCGGTCATCTCATCTCACATCCGGAAGACGCCGTAGCCGGCATCGGCGAGCGGTGCGTGACGGCAGGCTTGGAGGGCCAGCCCCAGCACGGTGCGGGTGTCGGCGGGATCGATGATGCCGTCGTCCCACAGCCGTGCCGTCGAGTAGTAGGCGTCGGACTGTCGGTCGAACTGGTCACGGATCGGGGCTTTGAATCCCTCTTCATCCTCGACCGACCACTCGTCACCGGATCGCTCGATCTGGTTGCGCCGCACGGTCGCGAGGGTGTCGGCGGCCTGCGGTCCGCCCATCACCGAGATGCGGGCATTCGGCCAGCTCCAGAGGAATCGTGGGGAGTAGGCACGCCCACACATCGAGTAGTTGCCCGCGCCGAACGAGCCACCGATCATGACCGTCAGCTTGGGCACGCGGGCGCAGGCGACGGCGTTGACCATCTTGGCCCCGTTCTTCGCAATACCGCCCTCTTCGTAACTGCGGCCGACCATGAAGCCGGTGATGTTCTGCAGGAACACCAGCGGAATCCGACGCTGGTCACAGAGTTCGATGAAATGCGCTCCCTTGAGAGCGGATTCACTGAACAGCACACCGTTGTTGGCCACGATGCCGACCGGGTGGCCGTGGACGTGCGCGAACGCGGTCACCAGGGTGGTGCCGTAGTTCTCCTTGAACTCGGTGTACTCACCTGCGTCGACGACGGTCTCGATGACCCGACGCACGTCGTAGGGGGTGCGGGAGTCCGTGGGGACCAGGTCGTAGATGTCGGTCTGCGGCCGGGCCGCAGGTCGCGTGGCGACCGTCTCCCACTGGGCTGGTTCCCGCGGCCCCAGCGTCGCGACGATCTCGCGAACCTTGGCCAGCGCCTGCTCGTCGTTGTCGACGAGATGGTCGGTGACACCGGACACCGATGAATGCATGCTGCCGCCGCCGAGTTCTTCGGCCGTGACGTCCTCACCGGTCGCAGCCTTCACCAGCGGGGGGCCGGCCAGGAAGATGGTGCCCTGGTTGCGGACGATCACGGTCTCGTCGCTCATCGCGGGCACGTAGGCGCCGCCGGCCGTCGACGAGCCGAGCACCGCGGAGATCTGCGGGATTCCGGCGGCACTCATGTTCGCCTGGTTGAAGAAGATCCGACCGAAGTGGTCACGGTCGGGGAAGACCTCGTCCTGCTGCAGCAACATGGCGCCGCCGGAGTCGACCAGATAGATGCACGGCAGGCGGTTGGCCGCCGCGATCTCCTGGGCTCGCAGGTGCTTCTTGACCGTGATCGGGTAGTACGTGCCGCCCGACACGGTCGCATCGTTGGCCACGACCATGCACTCGCGTCCGGCCACCCGCCCGATACCGGCGATGACCCCGGCGGCGGGAGCGCGCCCCTCGTACATCTCCCAGGCCGCGAGCGGGGCGACCTCGACGAACGGTGACCCGACGTCGAGCAGACCGTCGACACGATCCCGCGGTAGCAGTTTCCCGCGCGACAGGTGCCGGTCCCTCGCCTTCTGACCACCGCCCTGCGCCACCGCGGCGAGGCGCTCACGCAGGGTAGCGACATTGCGGAGGTGGGCTTCGCGGAACCCGCCCGGAGGAGAAGCGGGGTCGGCGACCGCGACCGACGTCGGTGTGCTCGTCACCATCGACCTTTCAGTTAGTGGCGATTAACTCAAATGGCACAGTACGCGACGAGGCGACGCCCTGTCACGTTCTCTCCGATTGTCCCAGTCCAACGTGACGTGGCTCACCAAATCTCCTACTCTGTGGGTACGCCCACCACCCCCGGGCGACCACAACCGATGTCCGCGGTGCCCTACCAACGGCGCCACCGGCAGCACATACGAAGGCCAAGGTGACCCCATGACCCTCGCTGACGATCGCGCGTACCGCGCCGACCATCACCGACGAACGCAGCAGCGCGCCGGCTCAGCCCCCGACGACGCCACCACCCGCATGAGCGCGGGTTTCTCGCTCGACGACCGGTACACCCGGGAGAGCGGCACCATCTATCTGACCGGAATCCAGGCACTGGTGCGCATGGTCCGTGACCGCGCAGTCCTCGATCGCCGGAACGACCTGCGCACCGCCTCCTTCATCTCCGGCTACGAGGGTTCCCCCCTCGCCGGTTACGACCTCGAGATCGCCCGGCGGAAGACCTACCTCGAGTCGCTCGACATCGTGCACCGTCCGGCACTGAACGAGGAGATCGGCGCGACTTCGGTGATGGGCTCGCAGGTAGCGGCTCAGGTGACCGACCTGGCCCCGGGTCTCGACGGGCAGTCCCGCGACGGCGTGGTCGGCTACTGGTACGGCAAGGCCCCCGGCCTCGACCGTGCGACCGACGCCCTGCGTCACGCCAACATCATCGGCACACATCCGCGCGGCGGCGCGGTCGCGCTGGTCGGCGACGACCCGGGTGCGAAGAGCTCGACGGTCCCGTGCGCCTCGGAGATGGCACTCGCCGACCTGTACATGCCGATCCTCTACCCCGCCGACTCCCAGGACATCCTCGATCTCGGCATCCACGCGGCGATGATGAGCCGTGTCAGCGGCCTGTGGACCTCGATGAAGATCTCCGCGCACGTCGCCGACGGCGCATCCACCGCAGTGGTGGACCCGGATCGGATCGTTCCGGTCCACGAGCCGATGGGAGTGAGCCCTCACGTACCCAGTGGCCGACTCCTCGGTGCGCACCTCATGGAACTCGAGCAGAACCAGCTCACCATCCGGATGCCCCGGGCGACCGAGTACGCCCGTCTCAACGGTCTGAACCGGATCGTGGTCAGCAGCCCCGACGATCGCATCGGCATCGTCGCAGCCGGAAAGACCTACCTCGACCTGCGCGAAGCACTGCGGCTGATGGGGATCACCGACGCCGACCTCACCCGGCTCGGCATCCGGATCCTCAAGTTGGGCATGGTCTACCCGATCGAACGGGAGATCCTGCACCGCTTCATCGGCGACACCGCGTCCGGCGGGCTCGAGGAGGTCATCGTCGTCGAGGAGAAGCGCGACTTCATCGAGACGATGATGCGCGACATACTCTTCCGCCACCCCGGTGCGCCCCGGATTGTGGGCAAGTCGAACGAGGACGGATCGACGCTCTTCTCCCGCTTCGGCGAACTCGACGTCGACGCCGTCACCCGCGGTCTGGCACAGCGACTCGCACGCCATCACCGCGTCGACGCCGCACTAGCCTGGCTGGACACCAAGGCGCGCAGGCGGACCCGTATCGAACTCCCCCTGGCGGTACGGACCCCGTACTTCTGCTCGGGCTGTCCGCACAACAGCTCGACGCACGTGGCACCCGACACCCTCGTCGGCGCCGGGATCGGTTGCCACGCAATGGTGTTGCTGATGGACGAGCGACAGGTCGGCGACATCGCCGGCGTCACCCAGATGGGCGGCGAGGGTGCGCAGTGGTTGGGTATGGCCCCGTTCGTGTCGGCCGACCACTTCGTGCAGAACGTCGGCGACGGGACGTTCATGCACTCCGCGTCGCTGGCCCTGCGGGCAGCCGTCGCATCGGGCGAGAACATCACCTACAAGCTGCTCTACAACGGCACCGTGGCGATGACCGGCGGACAGGATCCGGTGGGCGCCATGGACCTCGGACGGCTCACCGCACTGCTGAGCGCCGAGGGTGTCGCCCGGATCGTGGTGACCTCCGAGGACCCCGCACGGAGTCGGGGGATGGACCTCGCCGCCGGCGTCGAGGTCCGCCCGCGTGACGATCTGATGGCGGTCCAGCAGGAACTCGCCGCGATCCCCGGTGTCACCGTGCTCATCCACGATCAACACTGCGCCGCCGAGAAGCGCCGGAAACGCAAGCGCGGCACCGAATCTTTTCCCGCGCAGCGGGTGATGATCAACGAGCGCATCTGCGAAGGGTGCGGCGACTGCGGCCAGAAGTCCAACTGTCTGTCGGTTCATCCGGTACCGACCGAGTTCGGCCGCAAGACACGGATCGACCAGAGCTCGTGCAATCTCGACTTCTCCTGCCTGGATGGCGACTGCCCCTCGTTCGTGACGGTCACGCCGACCACGACGCGCCGGCGCGCAACGGCTCCCGATCTGGACGCGACGGAACTGGCACATCCGTCCCCGAGTGACCGGGAATCGTTCACGGTGCGGGTCACCGGGATCGGCGGAACCGGTGTGGTCACCGTCTCGCAGGTGCTCGCCACGGCCGCGGTCCTCGACGGCAAGGCGGCCCGCACGGTCGACATGACCGGTCTGGCGCAGAAGGGCGGCGCGGTCGTCAGCGATCTCAAGGTCACCACCGGGGTGGTCGAGCAGGCAGCCAAGGTCGCCTCCGACGACTGCGACCTCTATCTGGCGTGTGATCCGCTGGTCGCAACCGATCCGGCAAATCTCCGGGTGACCGCACCCGAGCGCACGACCGCAGTCGTCTCGACCACCGAGATCCCCACCGGCGCGATGGTCATCGACACCTCGGTCCGGTTCCCGGCCGCCGGCGCAGTGCATTCGGCGATCGACGCACGGGTCGCCCGGGCCGTCTACCTGGATCCCGGCGCACTGTCGACAGAGCTGTTCGGCGACGAGCAGTACGCCAACATGCTGATGGTCGGTGCGGCGTATCAAACCGGTGCGCTCCCGATCTCGGGCGAGTCGATCGAGCATGCGATCGAGATGAACGGGGTCGCGGTGGCCCGCAACCTCCAGGCATTCCGACGCGGCCGACAGGCAGTGGTCGCGCCGCACGCGGTGGTCGACACGGTTGCGGCCCTCCGGCCGCGACCCGCGACCACCGAGCCCAGCTCCGTGGCACTGGCTGCCGTCGGCGCTGTGGACGGCCTCGATGCCGATGTCGCCGCGCTGATCACCCGGCGATTCGACGAACTGACCTCCTACGCCGACGAACGATATGCGCGTGCATATCTCGATCTGGTCGAGCGAGTCCACGTGTCCGCGACAGCTGAGCTCACCGAGGCGGTGGCGCGCAACCTGTTCAAGCTCATGGCCTACAAGGACGAGTACGAGGTCGCCCGTCTCACCGCCGATCCCGACTTCGCCGCCGAGATCGCCGAGGAGTTCGGTGACGATGCCAAAGTCGCCGTCCGGCTACATCCGCCGACGCTGCGCGCAATGGGCATGCGACACAAGATGTCACTCGGGTCGTGGGCGACTCCTGGCCTGCGCGGTCTGGCGAAGATGAAGCGCCTCCGGGGCACCCCTCTCGACCCGTTCGGCCGCAACGAGGTCCGACGTACCGAACGCGCATTGATCGTGGAGTACCGAGAGGTCGTCGAACGCCTGCTGTCGGCGATCGGCGACAACGGCCTCGAGGGGCAGATGTCCGAGGCGGTCGCCGTCGCCGAGTTGCCGGACATGGTCCGGGGCTACGAGGACATCAAACTCGCCAACGTCGCGGCGTATCGAGCCGAAGTGACCCGACGGATGGCTGCTCTGAGCGTCTAGCTCTCACCTCTCCACCGGTCGGCGTCCGAGGTCCGCGACCCCGGACCTCGAACGCTGACCGTCCGAGCATCACTCGGGCCAGCGAGAATGACGTTCTCATTTCAGGGTAGTGTTAGTTGCACCACGTTGAAATTTGCTTCACACTGGGCGCAGCGCCGGCCCGCAATCGACCGCGACCGGTGTCCCAGAACCACGCAAGTGCCAGTCCGCGAGAGGCCAGACCTGTGACGAGCAGTACGACGAGCGACGTGCGGTACGACCCCTACGACGTCAAGCTCAACGCCGACCCGTATCCGATGTTCAAGTTGATCCGCGACGAAGCTCCGCTCTACCGCAACGAAGAGCACGACTTCTACGCTCTGAGCCGCTACGACGATGTCAACGCCGCACTCAGCGATTGGGATCTCTTCTCGTCCAGCCGAGGCGCGATCCTCGAGCTGATCAAGGCGAACATCGACATCCCGCCGGGTGTGCTCATCTTCGAGGATCCACCCATCCATGACATCCACCGCAAACTGCTCTCGCGGATGTTCACCCCGCGCAAGATCTTCGGCCTCGAACCCCAGATCCGCGAGTTCTGCGCCGCCAGCCTCGACCCACTCGTCGGCACCGGCAACTTCGACTTCGTCAAGGACCTCGGTGCGCAGATGCCGATGAAGGTGATCGGCATGCTCCTCGGCATCCCGGAGGAGGACCAGGAGGCCATCCGCGACTTCGCCAACGATCAGATGCGCACGGAAGAGGGCAAACCGATGCGTGCGGCCGAGGAGGGGATGGCCACCGGCGACATCTTCGGCGCATACATCGACTGGCGCGCCGAGCATCCGTCCGACGACATCATGACCGAACTCCTGAACGTCGAATTCGAGGACGAGACCGGCACGGTACGCAAACTCGCACGCGACGAGCTGCTGACCTACGTCAACGTCGTCTCCGGCGCGGGCAACGAGACCACCACCCGTCTGATCGGCTGGGCGGGCAAGGTTCTCGCCGAGAATCCGGATCAGCGACGCGAGCTCGTGGAGAACCCGAAGCTGGTGCCGAACGCGGTCGAGGAACTGCTGCGATTCGAGCCTCCCGCGCCGCATGTCGCGCGTTACGTGACGCGCGACGTGGAGCTGCACGGCCAGACGGTGCCCGCCGGCAGCGTGATGATGATGCTGATCGGCGCGGCCAACCGGGACGAGCGTCAGTTCGCACCGGACGGAGATGTCTTCGACATCCATCGGAACACCAAGCAGCACCTCACGTTCAGTGTCGGCACCCACTACTGCCTGGGGTCGGCGCTGGCTCGACTCGAAGGCCGGATCGCCCTCGAGGAGATCCTCAAGCGCTTCCCCGAATGGGAGGTCGATCTCTCGCAGGCGTCGCTGTCGCCGACCTCCACGGTGCGCGGCTGGGACACCTTGCCCGCCACGTTCTGACAGTTCGCGTCGACGGCGTCGGCGCTCACACCACCGATGGACATCATCAGGAGGAGTACTCATGACCGGAAGAGTCGAGGGCAAGGTCGCCTTCATCACCGGCGCCGGCCGGGGCCAAGGACGGGCACACGCGGTCCGGCTCGCATCCGAGGGCGCCGACATCATCGCCGTCGACGTCTGCGAACCGATCGAAGGTGTCCCGTTCGATCTGGCCAGCGAAGAGGACCTCGCCGAGACGGCCGATCTCGTGAAGGCGCACGACCGCCGGGTCGTCACCGCGAAGGTCGACGTCCGCGATCTCGATGGACTGGGCAAGGCCGTGCAGACCGGTGTCGAACAGTTCGGCCGACTCGACATCGTCGCGGCGAACGCGGGTATCGCCACGGGTGGCACGTCGTTGGAGGACATGGACGTCACCACCTGGCAGGACATGATCGACGTCAACATGACCGGCGTGTGGCACACCGCGAAAGTCGCGATCCCCCACATCGTGGCAGGCGGTCGAGGCGGATCGATCGTGCTCACCAGTTCGGTGGGCGGCATCAAGTCGTACCCGTTCTGCGGTCACTACGTCACTGCGAAGCACGGGGTGGTCGGGATCATGAAGACACTCGCGATCGAGTTGGCGCAGCACAAGATCCGCGTCAACAGTGTCCACCCGACGCAGGTCAACACCGCGATGATCATGAACGAGGCCACCTACGGGATGTTCCGCCCCGACCTCGAGAACCCTGGTCCGGACGATTTCGCACCGATCTCGCAGATGATGAACACCCTGCCGGTCCCGTGGGTCGAGCCCGAGGACATCAGCAACGCGGTGCTCTTCCTCGCCTCCGAGGAATCGCGCTACATCACCGGCGTGCAGCTGCCGGTCGATGCGGGCGCCTGTCTCAAGTAGGGGAACGAACCTGCCGATGCGGCGCGTCATGCAGGAACAGACGCGCCGCATCGGTGTCCCGGTCACCCGGGACGACCCGATCAGCCCTGGGAGCCTGCAATGAAGATCGATGTGAACTACGGGATCTGCGAGAGCAACGGACTCTGCGTGTTCGCGGCCCCCGACGTCTTCGACCTCGACGACGACGACAACCTGCACGTCCTCCGCGAGACGGTGACCCCTGACATCGAGGGCGAGGTTCTCGAAGCGGTCCGCCAATGCCCGCGGCGGGCGATCTCGGTGGACGACTGACGAACTGGGCAGGCCAGGCCTCGTGGCTCTCTCCTGCCCTTCTCGACCGGCGAAGAACCGACGACCCGAAGCGGTCGGCGATCGTCCCCGGTGAAGGCCGAGGACGTTCCCGCGCGACACCGGTGGACGCATTCGGGCCGCTCGCAAACGCATTCCGCCCTGCGATCACGGTGATCGCAGGGCGTTCGGTCGTCCGAATCAGTCCGACGTCACTCTCCGGCCGCAGCCTGTGCTCGTCCGACCTCGTCGCGCGCATGCTGCGCGGCCACATAGGAGAAGACCACCGACGGTCCGATGGTGGCGCCGGCCCCGAGGTACTTGCGTCCCATCACCGACGCGGTGCAGTTGCCTGCGGCGTATAGCCCGGCGATCGGCCGACCGTCTTCGGTGAGGACTCGTCCGAACTCGTCGGACAGCACGCCACCATTGGTGCCGATGTCCCCTGGATACATCGGGACGGCGTAGAAGGGTGGCTTCTCGACCGAGCCGAGACAGGCATTCGGGGTATGCGTCGGATCACCCTGATATCGCTCGTGATCCCCTTCGCCGCGGTGGAAGTCGACGTCGACGCCGGTCGCGGCGAAACCGTTGAACCGGGCCACGGTGGCGGCCAGGGCGTCGGCATCGATGCCACACTGGCGCGCCAGCTCGGAGAGGCTGTCGGCCTTCTTCATCGCCCCGCTGGCGATCCACTCCTTGGGGGTCCGCCCAGGGGGTGCGAAACCGAACACGTAGTGCGAACGATGCCGGGAGTCGACGATCAGCCAGGACGGCAACGCGCCACCGACCTCTCGCTCGTGCCGGAACATCTGCTGTCCCGCTTCTTGATACGCGACGGCTTCGTTGAAGTACCGGTCACCGTGCGAATCCACCATGATCGAATGCGGCTTGCTGCGTTCGCTGATGCACATCGACGGCACACCGTCGGGCATGAGCCAGGACGGGAGCCACCACGCCTCGTCCATCATGTCGGTGGCCGCGCCGTACTTCATCGCGATCTGGATCGCCTCGCCCGTGTCGCCGGGGTTCGCGCTCGACCACGCCGAACGACCTGGCTGACCGGCACCGAATTCTGCCCGCATCTCCGAATTGTGGGCGAATCCACCTGCGGTCAACAGCACGCCGGCCCGAGCCCGGACCCGGGTCGTCACCCCCGCCCGGTTGACCACTGCACCGACGACCTCCTCGTCCTGGACGATCAGGTCGACCAGTGCAGCATCGTTCCACACCGGGATGCCGCGTTTCAGAACCGCTTTGAGCACGTATCCGATCAGCGCGGCGCCGTTGGTGACGTACTTCTTCCCTCGCAGGCGGCCCCACACGGTGCGCCCCATCACGCGACTCATCACCCCGAGCCCCTGGCGGGTACGAAGGTTGGACGCGTGTGCCGCCTCATAGGTGTACATCGTCATCGCACCGGCCACGGGCGGACGCAATCGTCCGGCCCACTCACCGAGCTCCCGGGTGTCGAAAGCGGCCGCCTCCACCGATCGTGAACGCGCCGATCCTCCGTCGATCCCGCGGGCACCGGAGTAGTAGTCGCTGTAGCCCTCACACCGGATGAACGGGACGCCTTCGTCCTGGAGGAACCCGAACATCCGGTTCCCGGCCTCGAGGTAGGTCCTGCGGCGTGCCGCGGAGGTCGCCGGGCTGACGTCGCCCGCGGGACCGGCCACCGAATCGAAGTACGCGACGGCGTCCTCCGGCGTGTCCGGCACCGACTCCGCCGCCATCAGCGGATTGTTGGGCAGCCAGATGACCCCACCGGACATGCCGGTCGAGCCGCCGATCTTGTCGGACTTCTCGACGACCAGCACGTCCAGACCGAGTGCCGCCGCGTGCAACGCGCCGACGAGTCCCCCGCCCGATCCGATCACCAGGAAGTCGGTGACGTGGTCCCATTCGCTCATCGCAGCACTTTCCTAGGTTGTGAAGTCGCGCTTGCCGTCACCAGGTGATCGGTAGCGAGTAGACCCCGTAGGCGAGTCGGTCGGACTTGAATTCGATCTGCTCCGTGGGCACTGCGATCCGGATGTCCGGGATCCGCTCGAAGATGCTCGTGTACACGATCTGCAACTCGGCTCGGGCGAGCTGTTGGCCGATGCACTGATGGGGCCCGAAGCCGAAACCGGTGTGGTGGCGGGCCGACCGCGTGAGGTCCAGACGTTCCGGCTCCGGGAACGCCGCGGGGTCCCAGTTCGACGAGCTCAACTCGATGATGACGCCGTCCCCCGCGTTGATGTGCTGCCCGGAGATCTCGATGTCCTCCAGGGCGATCCGACGCTGTCCGTTGTGGATGATGCCCAGGTATCGCATCAGCTCTTCCACTGCGTCGCCGACGACCTTGTCGTCTCCGGACCGGAGAATCGAGAGCTGATCCGGATTCTCCAGCAATGCGAGTGTTCCCAGCGCGATCATGTTGGCGCTGGTCTCGTGACCGGCGATGAGCATCCCCAGGCCCATCTGCGCGGCCTCGGCTGCGTCGATCTCGCCCTCCTTCGCGTGCCTCGCGAAATCACTGAGCACGTCGTCGGCCGGCTCGCTCATCTTCTTCTCGACCAGTTCGAGCATGAACATGAACATGGCGGCGAAAGCCTGCATGTTCTCTTCCGGCGTCGCGTACCGATCGACACTCTTGACGGAGTTCTCCTGGAAGAAGGCATGACTGTCGTAAGGGACACCGAGCATCTGGCTGATCACGATGGACGGGAGCGGCAGCGCGAGAGTGGCCACGAGGTCGGCGGGTTTGGGGCCGGCGAGGATCGTGTCGATGAGCTCGTCGGTGGTCTCCTGGATGAACGGTCGCAACTCCTTGACCCGCTTGAAGGTGAAGGCCCTGGTCATCATCCGACGGAAGTGAGAGTGATCGGCCCCGTCGGAGTTGAACACCGACTTGGGCCGCATCCCCACGTTCGCGGCCATTCCCTCGTTCCAGTGCGGGAAGCCCGGCAGCTTCTCGTCGACACTGATCCGCGGATCGCCCAGCAACGCCTTCTGCTCGGCATGGCCGGTGACGAGCCACGGTCGCGACCCATCCCAGATCTCCACCCGGGAAACCGGATTGGACTCACGCAACACGCGGGTCCCGTCCGGCGGGGCGAAGGGGCAACGAGCGTCCCTGTCCATCGGGAAATACGGGACCGTCTCGTTACGGACCTCGGTGACCGTGTCTGACATCTGCGGTGTTCCTCCGTGATCGGCTGTGGAAAGGTCAGTCCTCGACGAGGATCGCCAGGGCTGGACACACTGCGGCGGCGTGATGAACGTCCGCGGCATCCTCGGCCGGCGGATCGTCGTTGACGAGGATCGCGATACCGTCCTCGTCACGTTGGTCGAACACGTCCGACGCTGCGGCGACGCATTGTCCAGACGCGATGCACTTGTCTTGGTCGATGGTGATTCTCATCGGACCCTCCTGGGGATACCGGCATTGGGCTGTGGCCGGCCGAGACCGACCCCGATCGGCGGGGCCGCCGCGCGATCGACGTGTTCAGTTGTCACGCATGGGTTATCGATGCCTGCGAATCGACGTCGTCGGCAGTGGTGGCGACGGTGTCGACGAGGTCGTCCTCGGCGGTGGGTTGATCGGGTGCGCTCTCCGACGACGGCGCGGCCCCACCAGCGGGCGGACGCGGCGGACCGGCGATGGTGCCGCCGTCGACCGGCAGCAGGGTCGCGGTGACATAGCGCGATCGATCGGTGGCGAAGAACAATGCCGCCTCGGCGACATCTTCGGCCGTACCCTCGCGTGCCAGCGGTCGGTTCGCGGCCATCATGGAGCGGATGATCGCCGTGAACGTCTCGGCGTCGGCGCCCATCTTGACCGCCGACGAGGCGAGCAACGGCGTCGGGATGCTGCCCGGCGCGATGACGTTCACCCGGATGTCCTGTTGCGCCAATTCGATCGCCACCGACTTGGAGAAGTGGATGACCGCCGCCTTCGAGGCACGGTAGGTCATGACACTGCCGCCCGCCTGGATGCCACCGATGGAGGAGATGTTGATGATCGATCCCCCGGTGGAGGCCATCTGCCGCGCGGCGTGCTTGGTCCCGGCCATGACGCCGAGAAGGTTCACACCGAGAACCGTGTGGAAGTCGGCCAGATCGTCGGAGACGTAACTCGGATGCATGGTCCCGGAGACACCCGCGTTGTTGACCATGACGTCGAGTCCGCCGAACTGTTCGACCACGGAATCGGTCAGGGCACCAACGGCATCCGGGTCCGAGACGTCGAGGTGATGAAACGACGCGCGATCACCGAGGGCCGCCGCGAGTGCGGCGCCGCCCTCGTCGTCGATGTCGGCGATCGCGACACGAGCACCTTCTGCCACGAACTTCTCGGCGATCCCCTGGCCGAGCCCCGATGCGCCACCGGTGACGATGGCGACCTTTCCTGACAGTTCGTTGACCATTGGTCCGAGCCCTTCGCGAGTCGTTGGTGTCGTCGGGACAGGTCCGTCATGTGGCATCGCCGACAAAGGCGCCACCCGGATCATGGAATCACCGGAAATACCGCAGCCGTCACCGACAGAAATGTGCGCCCATAAACGCCGCATATCTGTTGTCGCGTATTTCGACACTGCTGTTTCGGACACGTCGAACGTGCGGCCCGACATCTGGCCTCCGGCCACGCCGTCCCAGATCAACTGTGTCCTGGGTCTCACCTGTCCGTGCCTGCCAGAGTCGCAGTCGCCGACTTCATTGTCAAGCGCTTGATTGAATTTGGAGTCGTCTGCGGTGCGGCCACACCGCGCGAGGCTCGGCACAGCCCTTCACGACGTGCGCGATGACCTGGGATTTCGGACAGTTGGACATGTGCTTGACGCGCTGCGCGGTTGATGTCACGGTCACTCGGTCCGCCCGCTCGGACCATGCACGACGGCGTGCCGAGCTCCACAATAGGGTTGAGCGGACCGCCCACAGCAACGTTTTCCCAGGTCGGGCGTTTCCGGCCGCGTAAATCGCGTGTTTTACACCGAACAGCACATGGCATAACTTGGAGAACAGACGCGACCGCGACGGCCTATCTCGGTAGCGATGTCCCGTTCGCCTTGCAAAGCCCGACAGTCCAGCACTCGAGGAGGCCAGTCACATGTCGACACCAGCGAGTCCTCCTCATGCGACCGCGGCGGCACACCCCGCGACGACATCCGCCGACGGGCCCGAGGTCCGGGAGGCCGGCACGCCAGCGACCGCTGCGGGGTGGGATTCCGACGAACCGCGCCCAGCCTCTCGACGGCGCAAGAAGGAAGTGACCCAGGAGCTCCTCCTGGACACGGCCGAACGTCTCTTCGCGGAGAACGGCATCTACGCGGTCTCGAATCGCCAGATCGCCGACGCCGCAGGTCAGGGCAACACTGCAGTGGTCGGCTACCACTTCGGGAGTCGAATCGACCTCATCAGGGCGCTGGTCCGGCGCTTCCATCAGGGTATCGAGCCGACGCGCGAGCTCATGCTGTCGGACATCCGCGGGTCGACGCAGGTCCGCGACTGGCTCGAGTGCCAGGTCCGACCGATCACCGCACGGTTCGACGAACTCGGCTCCCCCACGTGGTTCGCCCGGTTCGGCGCGCAGCTCATCTCCGACCCCGAGTTGCGCGACATCTTGTACGAGGAGTCCTGGCAGGACTCGCCATCGCTGCAGCAGACCCTGGACGGCCTGCTCAAATGCCTGCCCTTTCTCCCCTCTCAGGTACAGCCTGAGCGCACCGATTGCGCGATGTTCCTGATCATCCAGATGTGTGCACAGCGTGAACGCGCCCTCGCCGATGGTCGCCCACTCATCCGAGCGACGTGGTCGGAGATGACCACCGGCCTGGTAGACGCACTGGTCGGTGTGTGGACCGCCCCGGTCACCCCTGCCTGATCGTCCCCCGGAGCCACCCGCCTCGGGCCCACGACGGGCCCCACCCCCAGCTCGACACGGTCGACCGTGCGCCCCAGCCCGTCGACCGTGCGCCCGAACCCGTCGACCGTGCACCCCAGCTCGTCGACCGTGCGCTCTAGTTCGTCGACCGTGCGTCGGGCTCTGCCACTTTGCGCAGGACTCGTCCATAATCCGGACAGTTGGCACCATCAACGTCCAAAGTAAATCAAGCAGTTGATTGACTTACGCCGTGTGATGCGGTTCACTTGGTCTCGGCAGGATCGATGAGCATCTTCGATTCCATCGTCCTGACCTGCACAGATGGGGACGACTCAGCATCGCGGGGTGAACAGACCGCTCGATCGACGATCCTGCGGTGACCTCGTATCTGCGAGGGGCTTCGGTATCTGCTGTCGTCGCCATCGGCACCTCGACTCGGTCGCGGGCGCGAACCACCGCGGTACCTCGAACAACAGACGAATCGATTTCGCCGAGTAATAGCCGGCGATACGGAGGCTGATCAGGATGAGCACAGCAGCGGCGACCGAGAATGAGCGCCCATCCGCCGAGGAAATCATTCTGTACGACAAGGATCCGAAGACCAAGATCGCCACGATCACCTTCAACCGACCAGATCATCTGAACGCTCCCACTGCAGACGCCCGCCTCCGCTACGCCGATCTGCTGCACCGCGCGAACGTCGACGACGACGTCAAGGTCGTCGTGATCCGAGGTGTGGGTTCCAATCTCGGTTCGGGCGCCGACATCCCCGAGGCGATGGAGATGGAGGCCGATCCGACGAATCGCGCTCGGATCCGCGAGCTGCGTGTCGACGACGAGTCCGCGATCAACTTCCCACCTGCCGGCTCGTATCGACACGGAGCCACGCTCACGCAGTGGTACGCCAACTCGGCGGCCGGCTGCCGCAGTCTGCAGGAATTCAAGAAGATCAGCATCGTCGAGGCCAAGGGGTACTGCTACGGCTGGCACTTCTACCAGGCCGCCGATGCAGACCTCGTGATCGCGTCCGATGACACGCTTTTCGGACATCCCGCGTTCCGCTACATCGGATTCGGACCGCGGATGTGGACCTGGGCGCAGACGATGGGGATCCGCAAGTTCCAGGAAATGGTCTTCACCGGACGCCCGTTCACCGCACAAGAGATGTACGACTGCAACTTCGCCAACCGGGTGGTCCCGCGCGACCGACTCGAGGACGAGGTGGAGAAGTACGCCCTCGCCTGCTCGCGCACCCGCCCGACGGACACCGTCTTCATGCAGAAGATGTTCTTCGAATTGATGAAGCAGTCCCAGGGCGAGTACCTCGGCTCCATGCTGACCGGCCTGTTCGAGTCGTTGGGCGGCACCGCACGCCCCGATGCCGAGGACCTCGTACTCGACGAGGACACCGTTTCCGGCGGGATCAACAACGCGGTCAAGAGCAATGACGATCTCTTCCCGCCGGACTTCCGTCTGAGCAAGTCCGGTCGTCGGCGCGCCGACTGACCGCATCCGATCCACCCACCACCCACCCCACCTCGGAAGGCCAGGCGATGTCCACGACGCACGCCCCACTCGCCGATCATCGGATCGTCGACCTCTCCGCCGGGATCGCCGGCTCCTACGCCACGAAGATCCTCGCCGACGGCGGGGCCGAGGTGCTCACGATCGAGACGCCGCAGGGTGATCCGCTGCGCACCTGGTCGGCGTCCGGAGCGCCCATCGAGCCCGGCTCCGACAGCGCGCTGTTCCATCATCTGGCCGCGTCCAAGAAGAGCATCGTCGTCGATCCCGACACGCAGACCGACCTCGATCTCCTGCACGGACTGTTGGCCACCGCCACCGCGGTGGTGTGGTCGCGCGAGTCCGCATTCGCGAACATCCTGAGCCCGCAGGAGATCTCCGATGCCCATCCGCACCTGATAGTCACTGCGATCACTCCGTTCGGTCTGCACGGCCCCTGGAGCGACCGGGCGGCGACGGAGTTCACGCTGCAGGCATGGTCCGGCGGCATAGTCGGGCTCGGTCGCGGCAATCCGGATCGGCCACCGGTCCACGTCGGTGGCCGCGTCGGCGAGTGGTTCGCCGGCGCGTACGCCGCGGCCGCCACCCTCATCTCCGCACGCCGACCTGGTCGCGCACGCGGCGAGATCATCGACCTCTCGATCCTCGAGACGCAGATCCAGGGCCTCACCTATCACCCGGTGACCTTCCTGGAGCTGCGGGAGCGCCCCTTCCGGTCCGAGCGGTCGGTCTTCGTGCCGGGTGTCGCCGAGGCCGCGGACGGGATGGTCGCCGTCGGATGCGCGACCGCACAGCAATGGTTCGATCTCTGCGTCTTGGTGGGTCACCCGGAGTGGGTCGACACCGAGAATCCGCTCGCGATCACACAGCGGGCCGCCGAGGCGGCACCGGAGATCTACCGGTGGATCGGTGAACGGACCGTCGAAGAGGTCAGCGAGAAGGCGACCGCCTTCCGCATCCCCAACGCGCCGGTCGGCAACGGGGCCAATGTCGCCGGCTTCGCCCACTACGAGGAACGCGGCTCGTTCGTGAAGAACCCGGGGCGCGGGTTCAGCCAGCCCGGGCATCCGTATCGGATGAGCGCTTTCGACCTCCCTCGCCCCGAGGCAGCACCTCGACTCGGCCAGCACACGGAGTCATATCGATCCGAGGTCGGCTCCGGGGGTACGCCGACATCCACCGCCGCTCCCGGGGCTGCGGACGACAACAGTGCCACCGCACTGCCTTTCGCGGGAATCCGCGTCCTCGACATGACCGCCTTCTGGGCCGGGCCGTCGGCCACCCATGTGCTCGCCACACTCGGTGCCGAGGTGATCCACGTGGAGTCCACGACCCGTCCGGACGGCACCCGGATGATCGCGGGCGTGCCGATGAGCGACGACCAGTGGTGGGAGAAGTCGCCCATCTTCTCCGGGCTCAACACCGGCAAGAAGAGCATCACCATCAACATCCAGACCGAGCAGGGCCAGAAACTCCTCCACGAGTTGGTCGCCACCTGTGACGTGCTGGTCGAGAACTACACACCACGGGTCCTCGACCAGGTGGGCCTCGACTACGACTCGGTCAAGGCGCTTCGCGACGACATCATCATGGTGCGGATGCCCGGCTTCGGCCTCGACGGACCTTGGCGGGACAAGGCCGCCTTCGCTTACGTGATCGAAGACGCTGCCGGATTGACCTGGCTCACCGGACATCCCGATCAGAATCCGATCGAGCCGTACTCCATCGGCGACCCGAATGCTGGTGTCCACGCGCTCAACGGACTGCTGATCGCACTCGAGCACCGCGCACGTACCGGCGAGGGCACCCTCGTCGAGGCGAGCATGATCGATGCAGCTCTCAACGTGGCGGCCGAGCAGGTGATCGAGTATTCCGCGAACGGGAACCTACTGTCCCGAGAGGGCAACCGCGGGCCCGTGGCGGCACCGCAGAACCTCTACCAGACCGCCGACATCGACGAATTCGGACGCGACGACAGCTGGGTCGCGATCGCGGTGGAGACCGACTCCCAATGGAAGGCGCTCGTCGGTGCTCTCGGGTCGCCGGACTGGGCCGCCGACCCCGATCTCGCCTCGGCGAGCGGCCGACGTCGGGCACACGACACCCTCGATCAGCACCTGGCCGACTGGTGCCGCACCCGAAGCGGCGACGAGATCGTCGACGCACTCTGGACTGTCGACGTGCCGGTGGGCAAGGTGATGCAACCGCATCGTCAGGCAGACCTGCCCCAACTGCAGGCGCGCGACTTCTTCGCCCAGGTCGACCACCCGATCAACCCGACCGCATCGCACAGCACGTTGCCGGTCCGCTTCTCGGCCGGACCCGACCGCATCGCCCTGCGGCCGGCCCCGCTGCTCGGCGAGCACAACACCGAGATCCTCACGACACTCGGACTATCGGACACCGAGATCGCACAACTCGAGCAGGACAAGATCATCGGCCGTTCGCTGACCTTCTGACACCGGGTCCCGGGGTGTCGTGGGCACTCGTCCGACACCCCGGGCCACCCGGCCAGCCCGTTAAGCAGAGAGGTACATCATGAAACCCACACCCGGAACAGCCCTCTTCAGCCCCGTCGACACCACATCGGTCGTCGTGATCCGCTGGGATGCGGCGGATGTCGAGATCACCGTCGACGGATCGCCGATGACCGAAGCCGCCCCCGAAGCCCCGGGTGACGCCCCGCGATCCGGCGGCGCGACGCAACTGGGCAAGCGATACACCACGGAGGACGGGAGCATCGAGGTGCTCTGCACCAAGCCGGGTGCCGGCGCACTCGCCGTGGACGGGGTCGCGCTGGGCATCAAGACTGCGTCGCCCCTCCCGGCATCGGACTGACCATGACCACCGCATCTCTCGTGGACATCACCGACCGTAGGGACACGCGCCAGCCACGCCCGGACAGACACCGTGAGCGCGTCGCAGTCGATCACATGCGCAGCGGTGGCCTGGTCGTCGTACGCGATGACACCGACGATCTCGGACGCTGCGACGTGGTCGGTGCCGCCGACCGCATCACGACCCACGACATCGCACTGATGGTCCGACACGGGTCGGGCTTCCTGCAGGTGGCCATGCGCGACGCATGGTGTGATCATCTGCGGATCCCGCCGGTCGCACCGACTCCGGATCGACTCGCCTCCCAGCAATGCGTCGGTGTCGACGCCGTGGTCGGTACCACCACCGGGATCTCGGCGGCCGATCGCGCCCGCACGATCGCCACCCTGGGCGACGCCGATGCGATCCCTTCCGATCTCAGCCGGCCTGGGCACGTGATCCCGGTGCGGGTTGCGGCCGCAGCGCAGATCGGCGACACCGCGGCGCTCGCTCTCGCCCTGGCGGAGGCCGCCGGTTCGATCGCCGCGGTCTTCGGGACACTCGTCGACTGCGGGCAAGCCGGTACCGGACTGCCCGACCACTCCGAAGTGACCCGGTTCGCCGCCGATCACGGTCTGCCGACCGTCGGTCGCATCGACCTCGTGCACGCACGATCGGCATGACGTCGCCGGACGACTCGCCCCGCCGCCAACCCGCCCCGCAAACCCCAGTACGACCTGGGCCTATCTCTCTGGATGGTGCACCATGACAACACTTCTCACCGACGACTCCGCAGTCTCCGTCGCCAACGCGCTTCCGCTGTCGATGGTGGAGCGGATGACGCTCATCATGGAGGCGTTCGACCGGCCACTCGCCCGGCTCACCCTCGACGAGGTCACCCAGCACACCGGGCTGCCTCGATCGACCGCACATCGCATCCTCGACCAGCTGGTCCAGTGCCGATGGTTGATCCACGCCAAGACCCATTACAGCCTTGGTAGTCGAGCTCTCACCCTCGGCGGCCGGGAGCTGGCCCAGCACGAACTCCGCTCTGCCGCTTCACCTGTGCTGCAGTCACTCGCCATGCGGACCGGCGCCCTCGTGCATCTCGCGATCCTGGCGGGTCCGGAGATCTATTACCTGGACATGTTCGGCGGGCGGACTGGCCAGCGCATCGCCTCGCAGGTGGGCGGTCGAGCTCCCGCGCACCGGACCGCGGCCGGCAAGGCGATCCTGGCGGGCCTCACCCCCGAGTACGTCGACAACCAGTACTCGGGCCCGTCCCGTGGTGCGCGCGCCCATGTCGGTGACATCGACGGACTCCACCACGAGCTGGCCCGCATCCGCGCTCGCAACGGGCTGGCCATCGAGCGCGGTGAGTGCTTCCGCGGCCTGGCCTGCGTCGGTGCTGCCATCCGCTCCGGCGAGGGACCGGTCGGTGCCATCTCCATCGTCACGCGCCAGGACAGCGCACTCGAGCCGTTGGCACCCATGGTCGTCCGTGCGGCCCGCACCATCTCCGACAGCCTGGCCCGGGTACACGCCGCGTACTGAACCAGCCCGTCGACCGTGCGCACGATGAACGGTTTCGTGCGCACGATCGACGGGGCGGAGATGCCGATCGGGGTGCCGGCCGACCTGCACCGGTCGCGCCGACACCCCTTCGTAGTGGGTCGTCACCGGATGGTGACGCCCTCCAGATCCCCCGCAGCGCGCCATTTCTCGAGTAGCTCGAAGAAGGCCACCGGCCCACCGCCGTAGCCCGCCGACAACAGGCTGTCGGGGTTCTCCGTGTCCCCCTCGGAATCCAGGTAGCTCGGAGTGCAGTCCGCGAAGAACTGCTTGCCCATCACCGTGCTCTCGGCCATGGTCGTGACCCACTCGTCCTCGGCGGACTGGTCGGCCTCGATCCGACTGCCGTCCCGCGCCGCCCATTCCGCCAGGATGTAGGCCACGTGTCGGGCACGCTCCTCGGCGGTGTGCACGTAGTTGTGTGCGATGCCGGTCTGTGTGTAACCGAGGAAGAAGCAGTTCGGGAAGTCGTGGGTCTGCAAGCCGTGGAACGTCTTCGGCCCCTTCGCCCATTTGTCGCTCAGTCGCTGACCGTCGCGGCCGACGATGTCGAATCCCGATCGCCGGGTGTAGCTGGTGCCGACCTCGAACCCGGTCGCGAACACCAGAGCGTCCACCTTGTACTCGGTGTCCCCGACCACCACACCGTCGGTGGTGAAATGGTCGATACCCCGACCGTCGGTGTCGACGAGTTCGACATTGTCCCGATTGAACGTCTGCAGATACGCGTCGTGGAAGCTGAGTCGCTTGCACAGCCGCTTGTACCAGGGCTTGAGCTTCTCCGCCGTGTCCGGATCTTCGACGATGGACTCTATCCGGCCGCGGACCTTCTCCATCGACTTGAAGTCCTCCTCGAACAAGAACTCGCCGATCTCCTCCATCGACATCGCCTCACCCCGACGCTCCATCTCCTTGAGCACCGCGGGCCCGGTCAAGTCGAGTGCCACCTGCGTCCAACCGTCCCCGACCAGATCCTGGTCGGCGCCCATGCCCGCAGTCACCTGTGTGAAGTTCTGCATCCGACTACGCTGCCAGCCCGGCTCCAGGCCGGCGGCCCACTCGGGATCGGTCGGACGGTCCCCACGCGCGTCGACCGCTGCCGGAGTGCGCTGGAAGACGAGCAGACGGCCGGCCGACGCCCCGAGATGTGGAACGCACTGCAACGCGGTTGCCCCGGTGCCGACGATGCCGATGCGCTTGTCGCGCAGCTTGTCCAGGCCTCCGGTCTCGTCGCCACCGGTGTAGGAGTAATCCCACCGGCTGGTGTGGAAGGTATGCCCCTCGAACGAGTTGATGCCCGGGATGCCCGGCAACTTCGGGCGGCTCAGCGGTCCCGGCGAGACCAGCACGATCTGAGCGGAGATCCGATCACCACGGTCGGTCGACACCGTCCATCGGCCCGCATCGTCGTCCCACTCCATCCCGGTCACAGCAGTCTGCAGCAACGAGTTGCGGTACAGGTCGAAATGCTCGGCGATCCGCACACAGTGTCGGCGGATCTCCGGACCGAATGCGTATCGACGCGACGGGATGTAGTCGAGCTCTTCCAACAACGGCATGTAGATGTAGGACTCGATGTCGCACTGCGCTCCCGGATACCGATTCCAGTACCAGGTGCCACCGACGTCACCGGCCTTGTCGATGATGCGGATGTCGTCGAAGCCCTGCTCCCGCAGTCGAACTGCCGCCAGGAGGCTACCGATGCCGGCACCGATCACCAGGATCTGCACCGCGTCGTCCACGGGCTCACGTTCCAGCCGCTCGGTGTACGGATCCTCGGCGTAGTGCGAGAACTCCGCTGTCACCTCGACGAATTGGTCTATGGAATCGGTGCGCAGCCGCTTCGCGCGTTCGTGGGCGTACTTCGCGCGCACCCACTCCGCGTCGTAGGACGCGGGCTGCGGCCCGGGCGACTGAGGTCCGCCGAACGGTGCAGACTGGGTCATCTCGTGCTCACTTCTCCTGAGGTGGGTGCGACGGCCGACGACTGTCGCCGACTGCAGTTTTCGGGTCCCTGGTCGATTCAGTCGCGGAAGCGTTCGCGCAGCGGCCGCGAATCGGGCGAACCGCGGTAGATCCCACGGTCGATGAGACGGGGTACGACCTCCTCCACGAAGTCGCGGATGCCGATCACACCGGTCGGGAACATCAGGTTGAACCCGCCCACGGTGCCCTCCTCGTGCCAGGTCGCCAGATCGGCCACGAAGTCGTCGTAGGAGCCGACGAACTTGCGGTGCTGTGCGCCGCCGCGAGCCAGCGAGTGTGCGGTGACGTCGCGGACGGTCACGCCCGGGTTGTCGCTGATCCAGGTGTAGAGACCGACATAGTTTCCGTACGTGCTCTTGATCGTGTCCTGCACGTCCTCGGGCTTGGGCAGTTGATCGAGCGGGAAAGGATCGTCGATGCTGTCGAAGGTGTATTCGAGGCCGAACTGGATCAACGCGAAGGGCGCGTACAGCTCGTAGTCGACGTGATCGTCGAGCGCTCGTTGCCTCTCCTCGGCCTCGGCGGTCGTGCGGCCCAGGTACGGGATGAGGCCGGGAATGGCCGGGACGGTTCCCGCCGGTCGCCCGGCCTCCACGAGCGCCTCATCGAGCTGGGCCCGATACTCTCTGGCCTGTTGCGGCGTGTTGGCGTTGGTGAAGACCATCTCGGCGTGTTTGGCCGCGACCCGGATACCCGGCCCCGATCCACCCGCCTGGGCGATCAGCGGCCTTCCCTGCGGGCTCGGCGCGACGTTCAGCGGTCCGAGTACCTGGAAGTGTTTGCCCTGATGGTTGATCGGATCGGCATAGAAGCGACGGATACCGTCGGCGTCGTATCGCAGGGATCGGTTCTCCCACAGGCCGGTCACCACATCGAGGAACTCGTCCGCGATCTGATAGCGGGTCTTACGATCCGGGTGACCCTCCTTGCTGTAGTTCAGCGCCCACTCCTCACTGACGCTGGTGACCGCGTTGAAACCGGCGCGACCATCAGAGAGCTGGTCGAGCGACCCGAGCAGGCGCGCGAGGTTGTACGGGTCGTAGAACGACGTCGAGGCCGTGGCGATCAAACCCAGGTACTCGGTGTCCCGGGCGAGCGCGGCGAAGGCGGTGATCGGTTCCGGCGGCCCCCCGTCGAAGGCCGGCGAGCCCGCAGTGCCTGCGATGTCCCCGAGGAACATCGCGGTGAACAGGCCCTCCTCGGCCAGCTTGCCCATCTCCGAGATCGGCAGATAGGCGTTTCGCCGCTCCGGCCCACCACCGTGATCCCGCTCGTAGGCAGGCGCGCCCTGATGATGGTTGATCTCGTTGCCCACGAGGTTCAGGTGAAGGTAGCGATTCTGCGACATCTGCTCTCCGTCTTCGGAATCCGTCCGGTTCTGCCCACGGGGTCGGATGATTGCGGTTGATGACAGGCCTTCGCCAAGCGTACGAGCGACCTGACGGCCGAGGAGGTGGGGTCCCGCTGGATGAGACCCCGAAAGCTGCACTAGATCAACGACAGTCGACGTCATCGGCGCCGACGAGAAGACCCCGACCGACCGGGAGATCCCGGTCGGTCGGGGTCGACTCTGGGTGCCGCGTGAGCTCAGACCGAAGCGCCCGTCGCCTGCTGTCCGAGAAGCGATTTCACCGACGACACCGAGTTCGTCGACGAAGCCATCGAGCCGTCCTGCGTGACATCGAGCTCCTGCCCGAACCACGTCATCCCGTCGGGCTCCGCAGGCGTCCAGCCGAGTGCTTCCCAGTCCGGGTCGAAGATGTGGTAACTGCCGGAGTAGAGCTCGATCCGGTGCCCTGAGCCGGGCTCCTCGAGGTAGAGGTACATCGCCTGTCCGATACCGTGTTTGCCCGGCCCGCAGTGGAATGTGACGTCGAGATCCCGCAGGGTGTCCGCAGCGACCAGGAGGTCGCTGTGGTTCTCGATGTTGAAGGCGACATGATGGAGCTGAGCGTCCTCGTTGGTGAGACTCATCGCAATCGCGAGGTCGTGGACCTGCGAGGTCACCGATGTCCAGGACGCGATGAGGAAGTCGTTGTCCGGCACGTACACATATTCACGGCGCTTGAATCCCAGAGTGTCCTGCAACCACTGCTCGGCTTGTCCGACGTTCTCCGCGGCCGCCTGGATGTTGTAGTGGTCGAGCCGTCGCACACCGAGTCCGCGTCGCCGTGAGGAATTGCTCTTCAGCCTCGAACTGATCTCGGCGGGGGCCTCGGGCGCGTCGATGTCGTAGTACAGCTCGAAGGCGTGGCCGGCGTGCGGGACCACGAATCGCACCGCCGCACCACGACCTGCCTGGTGACCGGCCGGCAACTCGGCCACATCCACGCCCTGGCGGGACAACTCGTCGTAGAACAGGTCGAGATCCTCGGGGCGTGAGACGCGGAAGCTGTAGGAGTCGACTGTCGCCTCGTCGTTCTGGAACAGGACCAGCGAATGATGCTTGAGCTCTTGGTAGCCGCGCAGGTAGACGGTGTCGCCGATACGCTCGACCTCCTCCATGCCCAACACGTCGCGGAAGAACGTCAGCGAGGTCTCCAGCTTCGGGGTGCCCAGCGCGATCGCGCCGCAATGGGCGAGCGTCGGACGAGCGGTCGGTGCTGCGGTCATGGTCGGGTCTCCTTCACGACGGGTCTGACAAGGCGCCTTGCGCAGGAGCCTAGGGTCAGGGATTCCGTTGCATCAGCAACGGTCTCGCTCACCGGGAGCCCTGCCCGACATCGCCGGGAGATGCCTTGAGGGCGACTCTGCTCACTGTCGCGCGACGCAATTCTCGGGGTGTCCCGGTGAACGGAATGAACCCCCGGGACCGAACATGCCGCTGATCACACTGTGGTCGTCCGACGGTCGTCGGTCCGGTTCCGACGCGACGGGACCGGTCCCAGCAAAGGAGATCGGTGCAGTGAGCATCACCAATGACGTGGGCCCGGACAGGTCCTATCTGTACAAGTTCCAACGGTTGTCGGCGTGGTCGGGTTTTCTCGTCATGGCCGTCGTCGGCGTCTGCTTCTTCACATTGTCGAAGGTGCAGCCGCCCATCGATCCCGAGTGGTCGGCGATCGAGGTGAAGGAGTGGTTGGTGGACAACCGATCCGGAATCCTCTGGACGACCGTGATCTGCTCGTTCATCATCCCGTTGGAGTACTTCTTCGTAGTGACGACCAGTTGGCAGATGCGTCGGATCGAACGCGGCTGGGGCGTCCTGACCATGACCCAGGTCCTGACCGGGGTGGTTGCACCCATCGGCTTCTTCTACCCCATGTTCATCATCTCGGCGGCGGCATACCGCGCCGAGGAGCGGGCACCGGAACTGCTGCAGCTGATGAGCGACCTCTTCTACTTCGCGTACGTCGGATTCGCTTTCATCTTCTGCCTGCAGTGCATCGTGCTGGGAATCGCCGTGCTGATCGACAAGCGGGCGAAGCCGATCTTCCCTCGATGGTTCGGCTACCTGAACTTCATCATGGCCGTGGTGCTCGCACCCGGCGCCTTCATCTACGTGTTCACTTCCGGGCCGCTCGCGTGGAATGGATTGTTCGCCTTCTGGATTCCGTGCCTGGCCTACCTCGTCTGGAAGGTGGCCACACCGATCCTCTTGCTCAAGGCGGTCGACTCGGAACAGGCCGAGGCCGATCGCGAGCAGGTGCCGATCTTCATCTGATCCGTCGATCCTCCGACGCCGTCGGCCCACGCACCCGCGTCGGCCGACGGCGCTCTCGTACCCGATGTGCTTGTCAGATTCGATGCGCTGGTCTACAACGCCACCTGGATGCTGTTCGATCTCCGGGGTGGTGCCATCGCCACCGTCGCGTGTCCCGGTCTGTCGGACGGTCCACTGCGACCACGACCCCCGGTTCATAGCGTGTAGGCGGAGCATCAGCCCGACCAGACAAGGTGAACTGTGAAAACTCCCGAGTTGCCGATACCTACTGACCTGAACCGGATCTCGCCGCAGTGGATGACCGAGGTGCTGGCTCGGGACTTCCCCTCTGCACAGGTCAGCGATGTGGCGGTCACGACGCGCGACGATGGGACCAACCGCCGAGTTCGGTTGAGACTCGAGTATTCCTCCGGTTCGGGGCCGTCTTCGGTCTTCGTGAAGGCAACCGACCCCGATCACAAGGAGCTGCTCAAGCTGACCAGTGGCATCTTCCACGAGCCGAACCTGTTCAACAGCGGGGTGTCACTCCCGCTGGAACATCCGCGAGTTCACGCAGCTATAGCCGACGAGGCGACCTACGACTTCGTCGTGGTGATGGAGGACATCACCCAGCGGGGCGCCGACCCGCGCGATGCGACCCGGCCGCTCACGGCCGACCAGGTCGCGACGGGCCTGCGTGGACTGGCCAAGCTGCATGGCGAGTTCTGGAACCACCGCAGCGAGAAAGTTCCATCGCTCGCCTGGCTGGAACCCTTCCGCGCGTGGGACGGGATGGAGATCGCCCCGCTGCCCGAGGCTCTCCGACGACTCGGCCCGTCCGCACCCGAGTCGGTGGCCGATCTGACCATCACCGACCTGCTCGAAAGGATCTGGAAGCCTTTCATCCGCACCCTCACGTCATCGGATCAAACACTGCTGCACGGAGATCCACACATCGGAAACACATACGTCCTGCCCGATGGGACCGTGGGATTCCTCGACTGGCAGGTGGCGCGACGAGGTAACTGGTCGCTCGACGTCGGGTACTTCCTGCAGGGATCGCTCACCATCGAGGATCGGCGCGAGCACGAGGCGGACCTGCTCAGCGAGTACCTCTCCGCTCTCGAGTTGCCCGCGCACGAGCTGCCGGCCACGGACGACTTCTGGTTGCGCTACCGGGCATCGCCTGCTCACGGACTCACTCTCTGGCTGGCGACGCTGAGCGCCGGCGATCTCTGGCAACGCCCGGACATCGCGCTTGCGCTCGCCGAGCGATATGCGGCGGCATTCGACGATCTCGACACCGAGTCGTCCCTGGTCGCGCTCCGGTGACTCCTTGCTGACAACGAGCTCGCGGGTTCCCCAGGTGCTGATGACGTCCAGCCACGGCTCGTATTTGACAGATATGGAACCAAGTGTCTAGTTTGTGAGGGCTGCCACTTCGATGCGATGACGAGACCCATCTGTCACCCGCGTTCGAGCTTTCGGCCCACGGGTTCTGGACAGGTCCGCAGCACCAATGAAACAGCGGTGCCTGCGAGGTGTCCTGCTCCCGGTCCGACCAGGCCGGCGTTCACCCGGTCCGGCTCCGTGGTGCGCGGACTCCGTGGGCACACAGATTTCTGTTCGGTGATCCACACAACGCGCCGCCATCACTGCGCCGACTCACTCAGGGGGATGCAATGCCGAATTCCGTGGACGCCGTCAGCCGACAGCGCAGACCGAAACTGCGCCGGACGCTGGCAACCGTGCTCGCCGTCGCGATCGTGGCGGTGACACCGGCGGTCTTCGACAACACGATCGCACACGGGGCGCCGACTCCGGCAGCACCCGTCGACACCTCGCGGCCGGTGAGCCCCTTCTACAACCCACCATCGTCGTTCCCCGCACAGCGAGGTGCCGTGATACGAACCGAGCGGACGTCGGTGTTCACTGCCGCACCCGCACGCGAGGGCTGGCCGCTGCCGGCCGAGAAGGTGCTCTACACATCACGTACACAAGAGGGCAGCCCGGTAGCGGTATCGGGTGTGTTCATCGACTCCGCAGCTCCATGGCGAGGCAAAGGCCCCCGACCGACTGTCGTCATCGCGCCCGGCACCATGGGACAGGGCGATCAGTGCGCCACCTCGGTGGCGTTCACCAGCGGCATAACCGTCGACCCGGCAACGCTGTCGCTCTCGGCCAACCAAGAAGCTCCCTCGGCCGCCGCATGGAACCTGTTGGGGGCCCGGGTCTTCGTGACCGACCACATCGGCCTCGGCACCCCTGGCATCCACACCTATGTCAATCGGATCGAGAGTGCACACGGCGTGCTCGATGCCGCGCGCGCGGCGAACGATCTCGCCGGCAGCGGACCGAGCACACCGCTGGTCTTCTGGGGGTACTCCCAGGGCGGCGGCGCGACCGCGGCTGCAGCGGAGCTGCAGTCGAGCTACGCGCCGGAACTGAACCTCAAGGGCACCTGGGCCGGTGGCCCGACCGCCGACCTGGAAAGGGTGCTCGCGCGAATCGACGGCGCACTGATCGGAGGCGCGATCGGTTTCGCCATCAACGGATTGGCCGCGCGCTACCCGGAGCTGAACTCATCGATCGACCGGGTCGCATCACCGTCCGGAAAGCGCATGCTCAGAACACTCAGTTCAGAATGCATCGGCGACGTGATCGTCAAACAGCCGTTCCTGAAGACCACCACGCTGACCACTGACGGGAAACCGTTGCTCGATCATCTGCGGTCGGAACCGACGGCGCTACGCGTGCTCAGCCAACAGCGCATCGGCACCGTGAAACCCACGACCCCCGTACTGATCACCAGCGGCCGCAACGACGACACCGTCCCCCATGGCCAGGCTCGTCAGCTCGCTCTCGACTGGTGCGCCAAAGGGGCCACAGTCGACTTCCGCACCAACGAACTCCCTCCGATCCTGCCCGGCACAACGATTCCCGGGCATTTCGGCCCCGAGATCATCGACGCCTACAAGCCCGACAGCGTCATCTCTTACCTCACCGACCGTCTGAACGACAAGCCGATATCGGCCTGCAGGTTCAACTGATCCGCGGCGGGGCCTGATTTCGAGGGGATCGGTGATGCGCGGGGGCCGGATCGGCGCTCGGATCGGCGGACCCGATACGACGAAGGGCCACGGTCGAAGTCGACCGTGGCCCTCGCTGTCGGTGGCCCACCGCGCGTCAGTGGCGATGAATCACAGAGACGGTTCCGCCAGGTCCAGGGCTGCCAGGTAGGCGAATGCCAGCGCCGATCCGATCGGCGTACCGGCGCCGGGATACACGCCGCCGGACATCGCCGCCATCGTGTTGCCGGTGGCGTACAGACCCGCGATCGGTTGGCCGTCGGCGCGCAGCACCCGCGCGGATACGTCGGTCTTGAGTCCCCCCTTGGTCCCGATGTCGGACAACAGCAGCGTGGCCGCGTAATACGGTGGGCTGTCGATGGACACCAGTAGTGGGTTCGGCCCCTCCGGCTCGATCGGCACGATGTAGTTCTGTTCTGGCAGCGCCGGGTAGCCGACGATGAACTGGCACATCTGGTCCCACGCACTCTCGCCGCGGTGGAACTCCTCGTCGACGCCGGTCGCGACATATCCGTTGAACTTCTCGACCGATACGCGCAGCGCCTCGGCCGGCACGCCGATGATCTCGGCGAGCTCTTCCAGGGTGTCGGCCTTACGCAGCGCCCCCGAGGTGAACCATTCGGGATCGAGCGGTGTGTCCGGCGACTTCGCGCCGAAACCGTCTCGAGACAGTTGCTTCTGGTCGAAGATCCAGTGCGTCGGGGCGTGCTGGACCTCGGTGTCACGTTCACCGTCGCGGATCGCGTGGCCCGCCTGGTCGTAGGGTGCGGTCTCGTTGGTGAACCGCTCCCCCGCGGCGTTGACCCAGATCCCGCCGCGGGTGGCGTGGTTGAAGATCGGCTTGCCGTCGGGCTGGACGACACCCGGCACGTACCACGCCTCGTCGAGGAGTTCGGTCTCTGCACCCACTGCGATTCCGGCCACCAGCGCGTCACCGACGTTGGAGTCGACGCCGTCCGACCAGTCACCGGTCGACGGGATCGCCCCGTACTTCACCCGGAGTTCGGCGTTGTGCTCGAATCCGCCGGCCGCCAGCAGGACACCGCGCTCTGCCCGGAAGCGCACCGGGCCCTGCGGAGTACGGGTGTCGATCCCGACCACGCGGTCGCTCTCGACGATGAGATCGGTCAACTCGGTCTCGGTCAGCAGGGTCCCGTTGCCGGTTCCCAGGAACGCCGCGAGAGCGCGGCCGATGAGTGCGCGACCGCCGACGAGCTCGTCGTCCTCGGTGTGGCCATAACGCTCGGTGTAGATGGAGCGGCGCACCAGCTCTGCGGTCTCCCCCAGTTCGGCGACCGTCACCGGCGGTGGAAAGATCGTGCGACCGTGCGGGGTCGCTCCCGGCAAAGAGCCGTAGTAGTCGGGCACCGGTTGGTGGAAGAACGTGCCGAACCGAGGATTGCGCTCGAGTTCGTCGATGAGGCGGCCCGCCGCGGACAGGTACGCATCCTGCAAGTCGGCGCGAGAGTCATCCCCCACAGCCGCACGCAGGTACCCGCGCGCGACCTCCAGGTCGTCCTCGGCAATGCCTGCCCGTAGGATCGGAGCGCTGCCCGGGAACCACAGCCCCGCACCGGAGTACGAGGTGGTTCCCCCGACCTTGTCGGTCTTCTCGATGATGAGGGTCCGGAGCCCGCGCGATGCGGCGATGTATCCACCGATCAGTCCGCCACCACCGGAGCCGACCACGATGACGTCGTAGGTCTCCTCGTTGTCTGTCATCGACATCCTCCTGTTGTTGTCGTGTCGAGCCGCTCGCGCGGCACCGTCTGTATCCGCCCCGGGGGTGCGCCTCAGAGCAGGACGAAAGCGCCGGCCAGCACCACCCACAGCGCGACGCAATAGATCTCGAACACCCAGCGGAGTTCGCGAGGCGCACTCCGGAGTTCCATGAAGTCGAGCCCGACGAGGCGGACCTTGTACGCAGCCAGCGCCAGGACCACCACGGCCGCCGCGGTGCCCGCATGCGTCTCGACGCTGATGATCGGAGTGACCACTGCGAGGAGTACGAGCAACACCCAGGTGCGTACGTACCGAATCCGGGCGATCGTCCCTATTGCCGTCACGTCATGCCACCAGGTACACGAGTGGGAACAAGACCATCCACAGCAGATCGACCAGATGCCAGTAACAGGCGCCACCTTCGTAGAACATCCGGCCCGCCCCGTCGACGGGCACCCGTCTGCGGGTTCGGGACACGAGCACGGCCAGCACTGCGATCCCGAGCACGACGTGAGCGAGGTGGACTCCGGTGAGGATGAACAGCCACATGAAGTACGGATCGGCATCCGGTCCGTGGCCGGAGGCGACGAGGTGCGTGTACTCGGCGGCTTTGAGCATCGTGAAGACCAGCGCACATCCGATTCCTGCGCCGAATGCCGTTGTCGCGGACCTGAATCGGCCTGCTCTGGCCGCGTCGAGAGCGATCACCACGAGCAGGGAGCTGACCAGCAGGACCATGGTGTTGGTCAGCCCGATCGTGAGATCGACCTGCTCTCGCGACGCACGGAATCCCGCGGGGGCTGCGGCTCGGTCGACCAGGAAGGCGACGAACATGACGGCGAAGATGATCATGTCGCCCATCAGGAACACCCACAGGCCGGCCTCCCCGGGGATGTGCCCCGCGGATTCGGCGGGGCTGGGGCCGCTCTCGGAACCGCTGTCTGTCGGTGGCTCCAGGTCGGTCGATGAGTCGGTCAGTTCGTCCACACCCGCCTCCTCACCTTTTTCACGAACGACTGGTTCCCGCCCAGTGTGGTGGCCCCCGTGACGCGGTTCACCTGCGCTTCCGCTCACCGAGACGCGATCGCTCCGTGGCCGGACTCCAGAGTCGATCGATGCTAAAGCTCGCTGTCATAGTTATATAAGTGCTATAAGTGGAGGGCGAGTGTCGTGCCCGAGGAGGTGCCGTCGGTGTCCGCTGATCCGCTCCCCACCGGGGACGTGCCGGCAGGCATGGTCGATCGCGTCGTGCTGATACTCGACGTCTTCGCACGCTCGTCCGGACGACTCACCCTCGGGCAGATCACCGCGCGGAGCCGACTGCCGCGGTCGTCGGTGCATCGCATCCTCCAGCAACTGGTCACCGCCCGATGGGTGTCCCGGGATGACAACGAGTACAGCCTCGGGCTGCGGGTGTTCGAGATCGGCAGCCAGGTGGGTACGCGAAGACGGTTGACGGAAGCAGCCGCACCGCACCTACACGACCTGAGTCGCATGACCGGGCACACCGTCCATCTCGCCGTCCTGGACGGTCACGAAGTGGTCTACCTGGAGAAGATCAGCGGCGGATTCGGCACCAGGCTGCCCTCGCGCATCGGCGGCCGGTTACCGGCACACTGCACCGGTGTGGGCAAGGTGCTGCTCGCACAGTCGGACCCGAGTGTCGTCGACGACTATGTCGCCCATGCACTCCCCCGACAGACACGCGCGAGCATCCACGAACCCCAGGCGCTGCGCGATGCCCTGGATTCGATCCGCGGATTGGGCTACGCCACCGAACGGTCCGAGGCGGTGCCGGGTGTCGGATGCGTCGCCGCCGCCGTGATCGAGTACGACGAACCGATCGCGGCCGTCAGCATCTGCGGACCCCAGCGGCTCGCCGGTATCCCAGAGATGAAACACCACGTCATCCGTACAGCAGCACAGATCTCGCGTCGCCTGGCGACCCCGCAGCGGCCACGGCCGACGGCACGCCCGGCGGTCATGGTCCCCGGTCAGCTCGCACAGGTACTCGGTCCGCGGTCCTGATGCTGTGACGATCGGAACTCGCGCGGTCTCGCTGTCCGGGACCACGGCGCCGGAGAACGACTCCGTCGACTTACGGTCGGGCGACGCGAGGGCGCCCGCGGAGTCCGGACGCCGACCATCCGACGCCTCCGACGAAAGGCTCGACACGACCATGTCCAGCGCGCTGACCTACGAGAACACTCGCGCCACCGCGACCATCGACGGCGTCGAATTCCTCTACCACGAGGCAGGTTCCGGACCTCCTCTCCTCCTGCTCCACGGGTCGGGCCCCGGGGTCACGGCGTGGTCGAACTTCGGGGAGAACCTCCCGTTCTTCGCCGAGCACTTCCGCGTCGTGATGCCCGATCTCCCCGGGTTCGGCGGCACGCAGCTCCCGGAACTCAAGGAGGTCTACACATTGTCGGGGGCCCGGTGGATCGCCCGTCTGTTGGACGAACTCGGTATCGGATCAACCGTCGTCATCGGCAACTCGATGGGTGGGGCCATCGCGGCGGAGATGGCCGCGCACCTGCCCGAGCGGGTCGAACGGATGGCCATCATGGGCTCGGGAGGTCTGTCCCTCAGCCTGTTCCAGACCGAACCCAGTGAGGGCTTTCAGCGCCTCTTCGCGTTTCTGCAGGACCCGACCCGGGAGCGGATGGTCGAGTGGGTCACCACGATGGTCCACGATCAGGCACTCGTCACAGACGAACTCGTCGACCGGCGATTCGCCAACGCGACCGCAGACGGTGTGCTCGACCGCACCAGGGCTGTCTTCGGAGCGATGTTCAATCCGGCACTGCGCGAGGACTACACACCGCTGTGGACGCATCTCGAGACGATCACCACGCCCACCCTGATGCTCTGGGGTCGCGAGGACCGCATGCTGCCCTACGACCAGGCTCATCTGGCGAACAGGTGGGTACCGAACATCGAACTGCACACTTTCTCCCGCTGTGGACATTGGATCCAGATCGAGAAGAAGCGCGAGTTCGAACGTGTCACGCACGAATTCCTGACGCGGGACCTGTCGTGATGACCCGCATGGTTCCCACTGAGCGGAAGTCGTCGGCCGGAGCACCACACCCCGGCTCCACAATCTGGACATCCCGCCGTTGCGGGCATCGATCGATCAAGGAAGTCAGAGGTACGCCGGCATGACACATGAAGTAGTCAAGCGCATCGAGGAGCTGGCCCCGGAACTCGCCGCCCTGGCCGAGACCAACGAACAGTTGGGCAAACTGAGCGACGAGACCGCAGCGCTGCTCCGCCAGACCGGTGTGATCCGCCTCTTGCAGCCCACTGACTTCGGTGGTTACGCGGCCACCCCGCGCGACTTCGCCGAGGCCGTGATGGCCGTTGCGGCAGCCGACCCGGCCGCCGGCTGGGTCGCGGGCGTCGTCGGCGTCCATCCCTGGGAGCTCGCACAGCTGGATCGCCGACTGCAACAGGAGGTCTGGGGCGAGGACCCCGACACCTGGGTGGCCTCGCCCTACATGCCCAACGGAGTCGCCGAGCCGATCGAGAACGACTCCTTCGTGCTCAGCGGACGGTGGCCGTTCTCGTCCGGCTCCGACCACTGTCAGTGGGACTTCCTCGGCGCGCTCAAGGGTGACGGCTCGGGGACCGGCGCGCCGGTCATGCCACCCGAGGTCCTACACGTCGTCCTGCCCAGATCGGACTACACGCTCGTCGACGACTCATGGGATGTGGTGGGGCTCTCCGGCACCGGTAGCAAGGACGTCATCGTCGACCAGGCGATCGTCCCGGCGTATCGAACGGTCACCCAGGCGGACATCTCGGATGGCACCGCTTCGGCGCGTTCGGAACGATCTGAAGCGGTCTACAAACTGTCCTTCGGGGTGATGTTCCCGTTGGGCATCACGGCGGCGGTGATCGGCATCTGCGAAGGCGCCCTCGCCGCGCATCTCGCGATCCAGAAGGACCGGGTGGCCGTCACCGGAGTCCAGATCCGCGACGATCCCTACGTGTTGCATGCCGCGGGCGAGGCCGCAGCCGAGATCTCGGCCTCTCGAGTCCAGCTGATCGAGGGCATCAGCCGGCTCCACGACATCATCGAGAGCGGCGGTACGCCGACCATCGAGGAACGATCGAACCAGCGCCGCAATCAGGTCCGCTGCGCGTGGCGCGCCGTATCGGCTGTCGACGAGATCTTCGCCAGGTCAGGCGGTCTCGCCATTCGCAAGAGCAGTCCGATGCAGCGCTACTGGCGCGATGCACACGTCGGACTTCAGCACATGATCCATGTCGACGGGGTCGCGTACCACTCGAACGCCCTGCACAAGTTGGGACTCGAGACCCCGCCGGGGATGCTCGTCACCATCTGAGGCATCGGGGATCGGGCGGTGGGCGGTCCGGACGTACCCTACCGGCCACCGTCCGATCGTCTGGGTCGTCGAGCCCGGTCGGCAACGCCGACGACATCGTCGACCGTGGACACCACGGACCGAATGGGACCCCCGAGGACACCGATTGCCACGAGGACGGCAGAACAGGATGAATCGATGATCGACGCCGAATCCAGTCGCTCTTTCGAGGCGCGATACCTGCGTGACGTGCTCGGCAACTTCCCGACCAGCGTCGTGGCGGTGACGACCACCCTCCCCGCGGGCGATCCGGTCGGAATGGTGGTCGGGTCCTTCACGTCGGTGTCGCTCGACCCGCCGTTGGTGTCCTTCCTGGTCGACCGTTCCTCGTCCACTTTGCCGAAGATCCTCGATGCCGGTCGATTCTGTGCGAATGCACTTGCCTCCGACCAAGAATGGCTCTGTCGACAGATGGCCAAGAAGGGCGCCGCGAGGTTCAGCGATGTGCGCTGGTCACATTCCGACCACCGGAACCCGATCCTCGAGGGCGTTGTCGCCTGGGTCGACTGCGCCATCGAGAAGACCGTCGAGCTCGGCGATCACTTCCTCGTCGTCGGACGGGTGCAGGACCTGACGGTCGCGTCGGCGAAGCGTCCCCTGCTGTTCTTCCGCGGCGGGTACGGCGACTACACCTCCACTGCACAGTTGCTGCTGGACAGCCATCTCGGCCGCTGACCGGCCTGTCGCGGGTGCCCTCGCACTGCGCGACGCGCGAGAGCGCTCAGCGGCCGGTCCATCTCGGCGCGCAACGCTCGGCGAAGGCCCTCGGCCCCTCCTTGGCATCTGCGGAGGCGAAGACGGCGTCGGTGTACTCCAGCTGCCGCTCGAACGCCTCGTCATCGGTCCACGTCCTCGACCGTCGGGCCACTGCCTTGCTCGCCCGAACGGCCAGCGGTGCATTGCGCGCGATGGCCGCTGCCAGTTCGCGCGCGGCCGCGACGGCGGCACCTTCGGCCACCACTCGATTCACCAGACCGTACCGATGGGCATCGGCAGCCGTGATCGGTTCGCCGGTGAGCAACAGCTCCAACGCAATCGCTCGCGGTAACACCTGGGTGGCTCGGAATATCCCACCCGCCCGGGCGATCAGCCCACGACGGACCTCGGGAAGGCCGAATCTCGCCCCGTCGCTGGCCACCACGAGATCGGCGGCCAGCACCAGCTCGAATCCGCCACCGAGCGCCCACCCCTCGACCGCTGCGATCAGTGGCTTCGCCGGCGGCGCCTCGACCAGACCACCGAATCCACGTCCCTCGACGATCGGGCGCTCACCGGATTCTGCGAAGCGCTTGAGGTCCATTCCGGCACAGAAGGTGTCCGCGGTTCCGGTCAGGATCCCGGCGGCGAGTTCCGGATCGGCGTCGAGGCGATCCAACGCCGCCGCGATCTGGTGAGCGGCCGCCTTGGTCATCGCGTTGCGTTGCTCCGGTCTGTCGATCGTGATGACCAGGATCCCGTCGGACGCCTCGATCCGCACCCCGTCGACCGGGTCCGGGCGTTCGAGCTCGTCGCTCATCGGGGCGCCATCCGGATGGAGCCGTCGAGACGGATCGTCTCGCCGTTGACATAGGCGTTCTGCAGCAGGGTCACGGCCATCCCGGCGTAGTCCTCGGGTGCACCGAGGCGCTTGGGGAACGGTACGGACGCGGCCAGTCCCTCGCGGATGTCGTCGCGCAGTCGGGCGAGCATCGGTGTGTCGAAGGTACCGGGAGCGATGGTGTTGACGCGGATGCCGACGCTCGCGAGATCCCGTGCAGCGACCAGCGTGATCCCGTGCACGGCCGCTTTTGACGCGGTGTACGAGGTCTGACCGATCTGGCCGTCGAAGGCGGCCACAGAAGCTGTCAGCACTATGGCCCCGCGCTCGGTGTCCACGGGCTCGGAACGCGCGATCCGGGCAGCAGCGAGTCGGAGGACGTTGTAGGTGCCGATCAGGTTGACCTCGAGCACATCCCGAAAGCTCTGCAGCGGAGCAGGTTCACCCGACCTGTCGAGGATTCTCAGGCGGTCGCCTCCGCGTCCGGCGCAGTGCACCGCCCCGCGCAACGGACCGTGCGACGCCGTGGCATCGAGCGCCTCGGTGAGGCTGCGTTCGTCGGTGACGTCCACCGGGGCGAACACCGCCGCGGCCCCCAGAGCATCGGCCGTCGCCTCTCCGTCGGAGCTCGGCAGGTCGGCGATGATCACCCGACCGCCACCGGCGACTATCGCCTCCGCGGTCGCGGCGCCCAGGCCGGACGCCCCTCCCGTGACCAGGAAGGTGTTGTCCTTCAGTTCCATACGGTCAGTTCCCCCTTCGGGCCACGCGTACACGCCATCTCGGATGCTCTCATGGTCGCGGCTCACATTCCCTCGCGACGAGCCGGTGTCGCGATCTCCCGCCCGCCCGCTCCGACGGTCGAACAGTCAGTCGGCGGCAGCGGCCACCGCGGCATCGTGCCGTCGGATGCGTCGCAGTTCGCCATGCCGCTTGAGCATCCGCGCCGCGATCGCCTCGAACTCGGGCGGCGGCAGCCGCAGACCCGCGACCTCGGACGTGCGGCTCGGCAGGGATACGGTCGCCGTCGCCGGACAGGTCACCTCACCGCGCTGGCTGGTCCCGCGGAACTCGATGTCGACGAGATGCCGATCGCCGTCGGTGCGTTTGCCGACTACCTCGCCCGAGAAGGTGTGGGTGTCACCGAGGTAGTTGAACTTTCGCATCTGACTGGACATCGACTCGACCCAGCCGTCGTCACCGATCCAGTCGGTCAGATAGTGCGTCAGCCAGCAGTCACGCATCATGCCGTAGTCGTACGATGCCGGCAGTCCGATCGATGTGGCGTACTCGGCATCCCAGTGGATTCGCTGCGCGACGTCGGGGACCCCCTGTTCGTTCGGGATGTAGAACGCGCGAATCCGGTTGCGGTTCTGATGCCAGAGTCGTCCCGTGCACGGCGTGTACGGCGCGAAACCGTAACCACCCGAATGGAAGACCACCATGTCGGTGACCGTCAGCGGCCCCTTGGCCATGGCGGGCAGACGTTCGCCGACCTCCACGTCCTCGAACCAGCGGGTCGCCGATCCTCGACGCCGCTCCGCCGCATAGATGGCGTCGATCGCCTCGATCTCCTCGGGTGTGTACGTCGCGCGCTCGATGGTGTCGTACTTCTTGCGCTTCTTCGATTCGTGCCGCTCGGTGTGGATGGTGATGACCCGCTGGATCTGCACCACCTCGGCGCGCTGATTGAACTGCACGTGAATCCTGGTGACGACCAGCGATCGTCCGGCGAACTCGGACTCCTTGAGTTCGACGTCGTCGAATCCCTCGAACGAGTAGATCGTGTCGCCGTCGTACACGGGCCGGTACCACTCGGTGGTGCTACCCGACACGAAGACGTGGATACCGCGGAACGGCGGCCGTCGCTGATCACGCGGGATCGGGTCGGCGAGCAGGTCCTTGGTCACGGCGATGTTGATCATCGGCGGGGCTATCTGCCCGCCCCACCTGGTGTCGAGTCCGTAGTCCTCGTCGACGAACAGCGGGTTGTCGTCGCCATAGCTACGGGCGAAGGCGCGCATGACGTCCGGGCTCGCCCGCGAGAACTGTTCTCGCTTGCGGACCGCGTGGTAGATGCCGACGAGATCGCGCGCCCGCTGGATGTCCTCGTCCTGGAAGCTGTAGACCTTCTCGGTCTCCGGCCCCGTCGTGGTGTCGGTGGTCAATCGTCTTCCTTCGGTGTCAGAACCGGATGGTCGCCTGCTGGGTGTTGTCGGCCCGGATCGCCTCCATCGCCGCCAGGCGGCGCTCCATGTCGGCCCGGCTCATGACGATGTCGTCGCCGCCGATCCCGCGGTCCACCCGATCGATGCGGCCACGCTCGGCGGCGATCTCCTCGTCCAGCAACGACCCGGCCAACTCCCGGGTCAGGAGGTCCTGGTCGACCCAGTCGGCCTGCGGGATCTGTTCGATGCGGTCTTCCATGTGATCTCCGTTCGCCGACCGGTCAGACGGTCGCGCTGCGTGGGAAGTTCAGCAATCGGCGCGCGTTGTGCTCGACGATCTTGTGCACGTCCTCGTCCGGGACCTCGAGCATCGTGTCGTGCACGATCTTGCGACTGTTGGGCCAGTTGGAGTCCGAATGCGGGTAGTCGCCCTCCCAGGTGATGTTGTCGATACCCACCAGGTGACGGTTGGCGACGCCGAACTCGTCGTCGATGAAACATCCGAAGATGTGCTTCGCGAACAGATCTGACGGCCGCACCGACTGGTTGATGTTCTGATAGAACCGATGCTTCTCCCAGACCCCGTCCATCCGCTCCAGCATGTACGGAACCCATCCGATGCCACCCTCGGACAGCATGAACTTGAGTTCCGGGTGGTTGTGGAAGGTCGGTGAGAACAAGAGATCGACCGTCGCGTACATCGAGTTGCACCCGAAGAGTGACGTCATGACCGCCATCGGCGCCTCCGGGGCGGTGATCGGTGGTTTGCCGGAGGTACCGAAGTGCACACACAGCGGCTGGCCGGTCTCGACGGCTGCGCGATACACGGGATCCCAGTGATCGGTGTGGAAGGACGGCAGTCCCAACGGATGCGGGTTCTCGGGAAACGAGATCGTGCGCGCTCCCTTCGCCGCCGTGCGGTAGATCTCCTTGACCGACTCCTCGATCGACCAAAGCGGCAGGATGACCAGCGGGATCAGGCGTTCCGGATCCGTCGCGCACCATTCGTCGAGCACGTAGTCGTTCCAGGCCTGTACCGACAGCAGCGCGAGCTCCTTGTCCTCACCCTCGAGGAACACCGTCCCGGCGAACCGGGGAAAAGAGGGGAACGAGAGAGTTGCGTGCACCCCGTCGATGTCCATGTCCCGAAGGCGCGCGTTCGGTTCGTAGCAACCGGGGATCATGTCCTCGTACCGAGTCGGCTCGGCACCGTACTCCTCCGGCTTCTTGCCGGCGACCGCGTTCAGGCCGATGTACGGGTAGATCCGCCCCTCGTACTGCCAGACCTCGGCGATCTTGGTGCCGCCGTCGCCGCGACCACCGTCGCCCGAATGGATCGACTTCGGGAGTTCTTTCTCGATGATCTTCGGCCCGGCGTCCAGGTACTTCTTGGGCAGACGGTCCTGCCACAGACGCGGATGCTCGATCAGGTGGTCATCGGTCGAGATCAATTGCATGTGATCCTGCAGCGGCATGTGGGTCCCTTCACTCCGACGCAAATGCGCTCACTTGTTCAACCTGGTAAGTGGGGTGGAGCCTAACGCCGCCCCTGCGTGCAGGGAACCGGCGATCCCACTCGCCGGACCGGGGCGGCGATCCCATGTACCCGAATCCCAGTCCCGGTGTGGCGGTCCCCCGTCATGATCGGCGCCCGACGTCAGCGGCTCTCATCGATGTCCCGATGGTCGGGATGTCGACTCCGATCGTGGCCTCGAACTGAGAGCCTTTCTCCCATAACGGACATCGGCGGCCGGCCCGCAGCGGTGCGCGATCACCTCACGGATCCCGATGCGAGGTCGCGCCGAAAGTTGTCGTGGTTTCGGATGTCGGTACAGACGATCGGAGAGGGCGGTCTGATGGGCAAGCTCGACGGCAAGGTCGCGGTGATCACCGGCGCAGCGCGTGGACAGGGACGCAGTCACGCGATCGCGCTGGCGGCAGAGGGCGCAGACATCATCGCACTCGACATCTGTGCCGACATCGAGACGAATCAGTATCCGCTGGCGTCCGAGGGCGATCTCGAGGAGACACGGCTGTTCGTCGAGAAGGAAAACCGTCGCTGCATCACCGCGGTGGCCGATGTCCGCGATCCGAGCCAGCTGCGATCGGCCATCGCAGCGGGTGTCGAGCAACTCGGCGGCCTGCACATCGTCGTCGCGAACGCCGGTATCTGTCCTCTGGGAGACGTTCCCCGACAGGCATTCCTGGATGCGGTGGACGTCGACCTGGTCGGCGTGATCAACACCGTCAGTGCGGCCTACCCACATCTGTCGGCCGGTGCGTCGATCATCGCGACCGGTTCGGTGGCCGCTCTGATGAAGGGCAGTGGCACCGACGTACTGGGCGCAGGCGGCTTCGGGTACAGCCACGCCAAACGCGCGGTGGCCACCTTCGTGCACGACGCCGCACTGGCGCTCGCCCCTGAATCCATCCGGGTCAACTGTGTACATCCGACGAACTGCAACACCGACATGTTGCACAGCGACCCGATGTACAAGGTCTTCCGGCCCGACCTGGAATCTCCGCATCGGGACGACGTGGTGGCCGCGTTCGCGACCAACCAGCCGATCCCGGTGCCGTGGGTCGAACCGGAACAGATCAGCAACGCGGTGCTCTACCTCGCGTCCGACGATTCGCAATACGTCACCGGACTCCAGCTGAAGGTCGACGCCGGCGCCGCCCTGAAACACACCGAGGCCTACGCACTCCGCTGACCCAGCGGGAGTAGGTCTCTGGCCGTGGACAGGAAGCCATGGAGGACAGGGAGACCAATGATCAAGGACTATCGCCGCCTCTTCATCGACGGCAATTGGGTCGACGGTGAGAGCGGTGCGACCGAGACCGTGATCAACCCGGCCACCGAGGAGGTCATCGGCACGGCGCCGGTCGGCACCCGCGGTGACACCGTACGGGCGATCGAGGCAGCCCGCCGGGCCTTCGACGAGGGCCCGTGGGCGTCGATGCCGGTGCGGGAGCGGTCTGCGGTGCTGGTGCGGATGGCCGAGGTCCTGGAGAAACGGCGGCCTGAGCTCGTCGAGCTCAACATCGCCGAGACCGGATGCACCCGACCGGGTGCGGAGTCGTTCCAGACCGGCATCCCGATCGCCCACTTCCGCGACATGGTCGAACGTGTTCTGCCCGGCTTCCCGCATGAGGTGCCGCTGGCACCGTCGATCGGAGCTGGGATCGGCCAGGGGGTCGTCCGACGCGAACCCTTCGGTGTCGCCGCGCTGATCTCGGCGTACAACTTCCCGCTGTTCCTGAACCTGATGAAGCTGGGACCGGCACTGGCAGCCGGGTGCACGACCGTTCTGAAACCCGCACCCACCACTCCGCTCGAGGCCTTTGTCCTCGGCGAGGTCGCGCAGGAGGCCGGCCTCCCCGACGGTGTGCTCAACATCGTCACGGGTGACGTCGACGCCGCTGCCGAGTTGACGTCGAATCCACAGGTGGATCTGCTGAGCTTCACCGGTTCCGACGTCGTCGGCCGCAAAGTGGCCGAGCAGGCTGCACCGACCCTGAAGAAGGTGGTCCTGGAACTGGGCGGCAAATCGGCGAACATCGTCTGTGACGACGCCGACCTGACCCGGGTCACGCAGTCCGTGATCCGGGACACCATCCTGCACGCGGGCCAGGGATGCGCCTATCTGACACGAACCCTGGTGCACCGCTCACGATTCGACGAACTGCGCGAGCTGGTCATCGAACGCCTGCGCGCCGTGCGCGTCGGCGACCCGGCGGATCCCGAGACAACCATGGGACCGCTCGGCAGCGCAGCACAACGCGCGCGGGTCGAGGATCTGATCGCAGCGGGTGTGGCGGAGGGGGCGACCCTCGCCCACGGCGGGTCGCGACCGTCTCATCTCGACAAGGGGTTCTTCGTCGAACCGACCCTCTTCGTCGACGTCGACAACTCGATGACGATCGCGCGTCGGGAGTTCTTCGGCCCCGTCATGATCCTGATGCCCTTCGACGACGACGACGAGGCCGTACGGATCGCCAACGACAGCGATTACGGTCTCGCCGGTGGTGTCTGGGCCCGGGATCCGATCCGCGCGTACCGGATCGGGCAGCGACTACGTACCGGGTACGTGACCGTCAACGGTGGTGGCGGCGGCCTGAATCCCGACGGCCCGTTCGGCGGCTACAAGCAGAGCGGCCTCGGGCGTGAGCGCGGCGCGGCAGGGCTCGACGAGTTCCTGCAGACCAAGACCATGATCTGGGGCGTCGCGGCCGGCTGACCTCTGCACATCTCCCGCCCCGTCGAACCCAGATCGCTCTCGGAGGACACCGTATGGCAGACAACCGGATCGGCTTCATCGGCGCCGGCAAGATCGGTGAGCCGATGGTGGAGCGTCTGCTCACCGCCGGACACCAGACGACGGTCCACGCCCGGCGCCCGGAGGTCCGGGCACGTCTCGCCGATGCCGGTGCCGCGGTGACCGGCACCGCGGACGATGTCGGCGACGCCGACATCGTGATCGCATGTGTCTTCGACGATTCGCAGCTCGCCGAGGTGGCGACGCCGATCATCGCGCGGATGTCGGCCGGCTCGGTGTTCGTCTCGCACACCACAGGCAACCCGCGCACGATCCTCGACCTCTCCGCAGCCGCCCGCCGCAGGGGTGTGGCGGTGGTCGATGCGCCGTTCAGCGGCACCCCGGAGGACATCCGCAAGGGGAAGCTGACCGTGTTGCTCGGCGGCGAAGACGACGCGGTCGACCGTGTCGAGGCGATCGTCGGCGCCTACGCGTCGACGCTCCATCGGATCGGACCGACCGGTACGGCGTTGGCGGCCAAGCTGATCAACAACGCCCTGTTCGCAGCGTGCACTCAGATCACACTCTCCGCACTGGCCGCGGGACGCGAACTCGGTATCCCGCAGGCCGCGCTGCTCGATCTGCTCGCCGACACCAGTGGCGGCAGTACCGCGGCCGGATACATCGCGCGTTCCGGTCATGACGCGGAGACCTACGGGCGACGAGTCGGCCGGTACCTGACCAAGGATCTCGACGTCGCGCGGATCGCGGCAACAGATCTCGGTGTCGACATAGAAGACCTGCTCGCCGCGGCGCGTCTGGGTCCGATCGACCTCGGCGAGCCGACCCCACAGGTCAGGTCGTCATGAGCAGCCCCGGAGACCGCTTGCCGCTCATGGGGCATCCACAGCAGTGAGCGTCCCGACACCTCGGAGCGGACCAGTCCCAGATCACCAGGAGGAGATCATGAGCACCACCGATTCAGCACCCACGTGCCCGGTACACGATTTCAACCACTACGCCGAACTCCCCTATGGCGAGAAGATCGAGTTCTACGACCGCCTCCGGGACGAGGCCCCGCTGATCCGCAACGAGTTCGCCAACGGGCACTACATCGTCACCCGGTACGAGGACATCCTCTCCGTGTACCAGAACGCCAAGACCTTCTCGAGTTCTGCGGTGACCGTGTTCAATCCGAACCCGACCTTCAAGTGGATCCCCGAGATGCTCGACGGGGACGAGCACCGGCAGTGGCGCAAGCAACTCGGCCCGCTGTTCTCGCCCAAGGCCGTCGAGGGCCTCGAGCAGAAGGTCCGTGAGCGCGCGATCGAGGTGATCGAGTCGATCGCCGTTCGCGGATCGTGCGATTTCATGGCCGACTTCGCGAATCAGTACCCGTCGTTCATCTTCCTCGATCTGATGGGTCTGCCGTTCGAGGATCTCGACACGTTCCTGCACTGGGAGGACGAGATCCTGCACGTCTCCGGCGAACCCGAGGAGACCGCACGTCGGCGGACCGCGGCGACGATCGCGGTGACCGAGTACTTTCGCACGGTCATCGACGCGCGACGGGCCGAGCCACGGGATGACCTGATCAGCAAGGCGATCGAGTTCGAGATCGATGGCGAGCCGGTGACCCAGGACGACCTCGAGTCGTTCTGCATCCTGATGTTCATGGCCGGGCTCGACACGGTGTCGGCGACCCTGGGCAGCACCTTCTATCACCTGGCGACCCATCCAGAGGATCGCCGGGCGATCGTGGACGATCCCGAGCTGATCCCCTCCGCGATCGAGGAGATCCTGCGAGCGTTCGCGATCGTCATCCCGTCCCGGAAGGCCATGGCCGACACCGAGATCGCCGGGTGTCCGGTCAAGGCAGGTGACATGATCTCGCTACCGCTCAACGCCGCCACTCGCGACGAGGCGGTTTTCGACGATGCGAAGGAGGTCCAACTGGACCGCAGCCCGAACAACCACATCGCCTTCGGGGCGGGACCACATCGCTGCCTCGGCTCCCACCTGGCCCGGCGCGAGTTGCGCATCGCTCTCGAGGAGTGGCATCGGCTGATCCCCGACTATCGACTCGCCTCGAAGTCCGCGCCGACCGAAGCGGGCGGACAACTCGGACCGAGCGGCAACATCTTCCTCGAGTGGGACGTGTGAGGGGCACGTCGGTGCTGTCGCGGCCCCGGGGCCGGCGTCCCGACGCACCCAGCCGCATCGCCCCGCTGATCTTGCGCGGAGCCATCGGTGGGACGTTGATCGCCCACGGCGTCAAGCATGCTCGCAGCCTCACCGGCACCGCCGGATGGTTCGGATCGATCGGATTCGCCCGTCCTCGCCTCCAGGCCACCGCCAGTGCGGTGGTGGAGGTGGGAGCCGGCGCCGCACTACTCGTCGGAGCGGCCACCCCGGTCGCGGCTGCGGCCGGGATCGGGACGATGGCGGTGGCAGCCCGCTCGGTGCATGTGCGCAACGGCTTCTTCATCACCGCGGAGGGGTGGGAGTACGTCGCGAATCTGGCTGCCGCATCGGCAGTCCTCGCCGGGATCGGCCCGGGACGATGGAGTGTCGACCACGCACTCGGGTGGGACCGCACCCTCACCGGCGAACGCGCTCTGGTCGGGGCGACGGCTCTCGGTCTCGGCGCCGCCGCGGCGCAACTCGCGACGTTCTATCGCGAACCCTGAGCAGGGCCGGGTCAACCGGCCAGGCCCCGGCGGCACGACCGCATGAGATCCACCCGATGATGGAATACGCCGCGGCCGACGGGCCTCGTCAACGGTCGATTCGCACGAACACCCGTTCCGCCACGAGGTCACGCAGTGCCTCCGGGCGTGCGAACGCCGACTCGTCGGAGAGTGCCCGACGTAGCAGCAGGTGGATCGGATGCTCCCAGGTGAACCCGATACCGCCATGCACCTGCAACGCCGACTCCGTGACGTCGACAGCCGCGGAAAGCGCGTGCGCGGTGGCCGCGGCGGCGGCGACCTCGGCTTCGTCCGTCGCGCCGCTGTCGAGGAGATCGGCTGCGGCGAACACCTGGCTGCGCGCGCCCTCGACCGCGACCACCATGTCTGCGCATCGGTGCGATACGGCTTGGAACGATCCGACCGGCCGTCCGAACTGTTCGCGGGTACCCGCCCAGTCGACCGCCATCGCGAGCGCGCGGGAGCCGACACCGACCGCATCGGCCGCATGCACGAGGTGGATCAGCGAACGTGCGTCACGCATGGCACGTCGTGCCGCGTCACCCTCGGCGACCACACGACCACCGACACCGTCGAGCACGACGCGCCCCACGGTCGCGGTGAGATCCATCGTGTCGTGTCGGATCACCTCCACCGCGTCTCGTTGCACGACCACCACTGTCGGCTGCCCGGATTCGTCATCCCACGCGACGACCACGAAGAAGTCCGCCTCCGGGGCCCCGAGGACGTGATCGACGCCGCCGTGCATCACCCCGGCGCTCCAGGTCGGCACCCCGGGGGCAGCCCCCGGCTGATCGAGATCCATCCACCCCGCGTCGTCGACCGCCGCGACCACCCCGGCACGGGCACCGGCGACGACAGCTTCGGCGGCGTCGTCGTCGCCGGCCGCGAGCAGGAGCGACAGCGCCGTGAGGGTCGGGACGAGAGGTGCCGTCGCAAGGTGGTGACCGGTCTCTTCGACTGCGGCACACAGCAGCCGGGTCGTCGCGCCACCACCCCCCACCCGTTCGGGTGCGGCCAGTCCGGGCAACCCGAACCCGACGAGCGCATCCCACAGCCCGGTCCTGTCGACCTCACCAGCCAGAACGGCGTCGGCTGACACCGCCGAGCGGACCAGACCCGCGACAGCATCACGCACAGCGACCTCGTCCGGTTCCGGTGCCGCGAGCGGACGTCCGGGCTCGACGACCGGTCGGCGTCTGCCCTCCCCGCGGTGTGACGGCAGCCCCAGGACCGACTCGGCGATCGTGTTCCGTTGGATCTCCGACGTCCCGGCACCGATGGTCGTGGCCCTGGACATCAGATAGCCGTAGGTCCAGCGCCCTTCGTCGACAGCTCCCGAGGATCGGTTGCCCTCGACGGCCGCGTGCCCGGCGAGACGAAGGGCCAGGCGCTGGAGGCGTTGTTCGAACTCGGATTTCACCAGTCGGTTGATCGATGCCACACCGCCCGGATCCTCGCCACGCAGTACCGCATCCAATGCGCGACCGCTGTTGGTGGCGATCATCCGCACCCCGCTCTCGAGGTCGGCGAGTCGCTGCCGGACGAGCGGATCGTCTCTGAGCCCCTGCGCGGCGGCGAGCCGGAAGAGTCGGTCGACCGTCGTCCGGTACTTGAATTCGTCCGCAAGAAAGGCGGTTGCACGTTCATGCCCCAGAGACGTCCGCATGATGGACCACCCCTGTCCCTCCGCGCCCACACGATTCGTGATGGGCACCCGGACGTCGTCGAAGAAGACCTCGGCGAAGTGATGCCCGCCGGCGGCATCCCGGAGCGGACGCACCTCGATCCCCGGGCTGTCCATCGGGATCAACAGATAGGTGATCCCCTCGGTCCCCCGCCCGGGTCGGCCGGTTCGAACCAGGGCGAACATCCAGTCGGCGCGGTCTGCACGTGTGGTCCAGATCTTCTGGCCCGTGACGCGATACACATCCCCCTCGGTCATCGCACGCGTCGACAACGAGGCGAGATCACTCCCAGCGCCCGGCTCCGAGAATCCCTGGCACCAGAACTCCTCGGCACGCAGCAGCGGATCGAGGAACCTCGCGCGCTGTTCGTCGGAACCGTGCACGATCAGGGTGGGGGCGAGGATGAAGGATGGCCCGCACGGGTGACGTGGCACGCCCGCAGCGGTGATCATCCGGTAGTAGTCGAGCTGATCGCGCAGGTCGAGTCCCATCCCACCTGCCGAAGTCGGCCATCCCGGCGCGGCGAGTCCGGCGTCGACGAGTTCGGATTGCCACGCCACCGCGGCATCGAAGCGGGCACGCGACGTCGCCGGGCGCGGTCGCTGTCCGAACTCTTCGAGCAGCACACTCAGACGCGACCGCCAGGTGTCGGGATCGTCGGTTGCGGGCCGCTGCGTCGATGTCGCGGGGCTGTCGATGCTCACGTCAGGACTCCTTCTCCGTCGACCGCGACCTCCCGTAGCGTTCGCCGATGTCGGCACCATCCGTCCGGAACGACACCGCTGCTTCGGCTTCGAGAGCGAGCGCGTGGGTCACCGAAGCGCCCGCGCCGTCCTTGAGCAACCTGAGCATCCGCTGCACAGCGCCTGGGTGACCGTCGGCGATCCGGTGGGCTATCTCCAACGAGCGGACCATCAGACGATCGTGGTCGACGACCTCGTTGGCCAGTCCGATCCGCACAGCGGTGTCGGCATCGAAGGGCTCACCGCCGAGGATGATCTGGATCGCGGCGGGCAGGCCCACGCTGCGGGGCAGCAGGGCGCTCCCACCCCAGCCGTTGAGCAATCCGATCTGCGCATGGGTGTCGGCGAACACCGCCCGATCCGAGGCGATGATGAACGAGCAGTTCAGCGCGAACTCGAATCCGCCTGTGTAGCAAGCACCGTTCACGGCCGCGATGACCGGCTTGGAGATCGCGCGTAACACCTGGGTCGGGGTCGGCCCCTCGGTGCGGGGAGAGGGTCCGGACAGCGCTTCCGGGAGATCGACACCCGACGAGAACGACGAACCGGAACCGGTGATGACCACGGCGTGCACGTCGTCGTCGCCGTCGATCTGCCACAGCGCCTTCTTGATCGCGCGACGCATGGCGCGGTTGATCGCATTCCGTCGTTCAGGGCGATTCAGCGTGAGGATCGCGACCTGACCGTCACGCTCGACGAGGAGTGGGGCGTCGACAGGCGATTCGACCGCATCCGTCGGGTCGGGAGATCCTTCGACTTCTGATGCCCCGGCCACCGTCACGCCCCGCTCCCGTGCCCGACGACGAGAGAATCGGACGAGATACGTTCCGCCACAGCGCGGACGATCCGCTCGGCGTCGGCAGCGACCCGGCGCACGACCTCACCTGCCGACGGGATGTCGTGAATCAGTCCCTGAGCGAGGCCGACCGTCCAGACGCCCAGTTCGGGGTCACCCTCGGCGAACACCCGTCGACCACGGACACCGGCAACGAGTTCTTTGATGTCCCGGAACCGACCGCCCTGCTCCAGGACCTGGATCACCTCGTCACTCACGGTGTTCTTCGCGACCCGCATGCTGTTGCGGAGCTGCCGCATGATGAGACGGGTGTCGTGCTCGCTCGCGTCGACGATGAGACCCTTGATGTGGTCGTGGATCGGGCTCTCTCGAGTGCACATGAAGCGGGTACCCATGTTGATGCCGTCCGCTCCGAGCGACAGGGCGGCCGCCAGGCCCCGTCCGTCGGCGAACCCGCCCGAGGCGACGAAGGGAATGGTCAGACGATCCGCGGTCGCCGGGATCAGAACCAGCCCCGGGATGTCGTCTTCGCCGGGATGTCCCGCGCACTCGAAGCCGTCGATGCTGACCGCGTCGGCACCGATCGACTGCGCCTTCAGTGCATGAGCGACGCTGGTGCACTTGTGGATCACCGCGATCCCATGCGCCTTGAGATGTTCGATGTGCACCGTGGGATCCGATCCGGCGGTCTCCACGATCGGCACCCCCGACTCGATGATCACCCGCCGGTACTCCGCGAACGGCGGAGGGTTGATCGACAGGGTGAGGGTGAGGTTGACGCCGAAGGGGCGATCGGTCAGCGACTGACAGCGCGCGATCTCGGCGGCGAGGTCGTCCGGCGTCGGCTGGGTCAGCGCGGTGATGATCCCGAGTCCGCCGGCGTTCGAGACGGCGGCCGCGAGTTCGGCCCGACCCACGAACATCATGCCGCCCTGCACGATGGGGTGTTCGATCCCGAATCGCTCGGTGAACCGGGTGGTGATCATCGACGACTCCTCGATTTCGGGTGGCCCGCCGGAGCCGACCGGATGAACTGCGTGCGCCGCTGTCGCGCGTCGGCAACCGCACCGCACGAAGCGATCCTGTTATCTAACATAGTTTACTAACTCAGCGCGCAGCAAGCGAGCCGTCATCGGTTGGTCCGACCCAGGTCGACCGGCAACTGGATGCCGGTGACGTGCCTGGCCTCGTCGGATGCCAACCAAGCGGTCGCCGCGGCGATGTCGTCCGCCTGACTGATGCGATCCGGCAGGGTGCCCATGAAGTAGAGCCCGAGATCCGGCCGCGCCTCCAGTTGCGGATGGAGTTCGGTGACCTTCAGACCGGTCTCGACACCGAAGGGATGGATCGAGTTGACACGGATGCGATGTGGCGCCAGCTCGTTCGCCAGCGCCTTCGCCAAGCCGGTGACACCATGCTTCGCCGACACGTAGTCGGCCATCAGCGGAAGACCGCGCAGACCCGCGACCGAGCTCACGAAGACGATCGATCCACCCGCCCGCTGGTCGAGCAGCACGGGTATGGCGACCTTCGCGGTGTAGAACGCGCCGGTGAGGTTGACCGAGATCGACTCCTCCCAGTTCTCGAGACTGATCTCCCAGGCCGGCGCCGATGTCGTGATCCCGGCGTTGGCGATGACGACATCCAACCTCCCGAGGTCGTCGACACCGCGCGCCACCGCGTCGTCGAGCGCGTCGAAATCCCGGATGTCCGCCTCGGAGGCGATGATTCGCCGTCCGCACGCCTCCACCATCCGGACGGTCTCCGCAAGGTCCTCCGGTCGCGAGCCGGCGTATCCGGTGGTCGGCATGTCGGCACAGATGTCGACCGCGATGATGTCCGCACCCTCTGCGGCGAGTCGGACCGCCATGGCCCGACCCTGCCCACGAGCGGCTCCGGTCACGAACGCGACCCGCCCCTCGAATCGCCGCGCGGTGGAGCCGGTCGGCACACCGGGGCCCGACGCTTCGGGAACTTCTGCGATCGTCATGGGTGAGGCCTCCGTGGTCGAATGCGACAGGACGTCGGCGGCACCGCGCCCTGGGTGAGTCACCCTGGGAGTGCGCACATCTCGCAAGGTCTTCCTCCCACCCATAGACATACCTGTATGTCAGCGTCAATCACGGGTCTCACCTGCAGGGACAGTTACGACAACCCTCTTGCCACGGTGCCGCCGTGTGCCATAGTGACGCGGCACACATAGTTAGCTAGGTCATCTTCGATGAACCCGCTGCAGCAACCTCGGGCCGGATCTCCGGCACGTCGGGGCCGGCGAGCGATCATCGGCGACCTCGCACTCCTCGACAAGGAACGCCGATGATTCCTCCCCGTGGCACACGCACCGCCCGCATGCTGGCGGCTGCCGCCGTGATCACCAGCGCCACTCTCGCAATCGCTGCGTGCAGCGGCGCGAGCAGTGACGACACCGCCGGTTCGGCTGCTGTGTCGGCACCACCGGCCTCATTTCCGGGCGACGCGGCGAAGGGGCCGACCGTCAAGATCGGACTGATCAACAACGAGGGCGGACAGGCGATCTCGCAACCGGACAACCGGCTCGCCGCCGAAGCAGCGGCGAAGTACGCCAATGCACATCTCGGCGGAATCGGTGGGCACCCCATCGAACTGGTGACCTGTAAGAATGCCGAGGACCCGACATCGGCTCGCGATTGCGCGAACCGGATGGTCGAGAACAAGGTCTCGGCTGTCGTGGTGACCACCACCGGGCTCGGCGACCTGCTGGTACCGATCATCACCGGCGCGGGCATCCCCTACGTGTCCGCCTCCGGTCAGAGCAGTCAGGAGCTGACCGGCGACGACGTGTTCCTGTGGACCGGCGGATTCCCATCTGCGCTGTCGGCGATGGCAACCCATGCGAAGAGTCAGAACATGAAGAACGTCACCGCCTTCACCATCGACGTGCCCGCCGCGGTCAACGGGTTGAAGACGATGGGGGCCGCGGCCTTCGCAGCCAACGGCGTCGGACTGGACATCGTCACGATCCCGCCCGGCACACCGGACGCGACACCTCAGGTGAGCGCGGGTCTGTCCAAGAACCCCGAGGCGGTGCTCGTCGTCGGCGAGGGGACTCTGTGCACTGCAGCACTGAAGTCCTTGGGCACGCTGGGCTACTCGGGCGAGAAGATGGGCATCCAGGCCTGCGCGACACCGGACGTCGCCAAGGCGGTCGGGTCCAGCATCGACGGCACCAAGATCGTCACCGCTGCGCTCACCGATGGTGACGACCCCGAATCGGTTCTCTACCAATCGGTCATGGGGCAGTACGCTCCGGACGCGGACATCTCCGGCTACGCCTACGTGGGGTATCAGGGCGTCCTCGGTCTCGTCCGGGCCACGCGATCGCTCGATGGTTCCGACGTATCCCCCACCGCGGTCACCACTGCGATCCGTTCGGCCCGCGACGTCACCCTGCCCGCGGGCGACGGGTTGACCTTCACCTGCAACGGAGCCGCGAATCCACAGTTGAAAGCGGTGTGCGGCAAGGGATCGGTCTTCGCGACCCTCGAAAACGGCAAGCTGGTCGACGCCGAGGTCGTCGGCCGGTGACCCGAAGCTCCCGCCACGGCACACACATCCGCAGGTGATCCGATGACACAAGATCTCCAGTTCCTGTTCCTGGGCCTGGGCAACGGCGCGGTCTATGCGGCCCTCGCACTCGCCCTGGTCATGACCTACCGGAGCTCCGGCGTGGTCAACTTCGCGACCGGCGCGGTCGCCCTGTACGTCGCCTACACCTTCGCCTACCTCCGGCAGGGTGAGCTGCTCATCCCCATCCCCGGCCTCCCGACGACCCTCGACCTCGGCGGTCCGGTGGATCTCGCACCCGCGCTGCTGATCTCGCTCGCGATCGCCGCCGCACTCGGTCTGCTGCAGTACTTCGCGGTGTTCCGTCTGCTCCGGACCGCGCCGGCAACCGCGAAGGCGGTGGCATCCATCGCCCTGATGCTGGCCGTCCAGGCATTGCTGGCGGCACGGATCGGAACCACCCCGGTGTCGGTGGATCCGATCCTGCCCGCCGACATCATCGAGATCGGTTCGATTCGCGTTCCCGCGGACCGGTTGTGGTTCGCGGTCATCATCGTCGTCCTCACCGTCCTGCTCGTCCTCGCGTTCCGACTCACCCGCTTCGGACTCGCGACCCGGGCCGCGGCGGAGTCGGAGACCGGCGCACTGCTCACCGGACTCTCCCCCGAGCGCATCGCCTACGCCAACTGGGCGCTGAGCACCATGATCGCGGGCCTGTCCGGAATTCTGATCGCGCCGATCGTGCCCCTGATCCCGGTGTCGTACACACTGTTCATCGTGCCGGCGCTGGCCGCGGCGCTGGTGGGTAACTTCAGTGCGATCGGACCCGCGGTGGCCGCCGGGTTGGGTATCGGCGTCCTGCAGTCGGAGCTCACCCATCTGCAGTCGACGATCGACTGGATCCCGCAGTCCGGCATGGCCGAACTGATCCCGCTGGTGTTGATCCTCGGCTTCCTGGTCTTCCGCGGAAAACCCCTGCCGACCCGCGGTGCCCTGATCCAGAACACGTTGGGTGCTGCGCCACGACCGCGTAATCTGCTGGTCGTCGGGGCGGTGTGGACCGTCATCGCGGTGGTGGTCCTGCTCGTCACGACCGGTAGCTATCGCGGCGCGGTGATCATGTCCCTCACGCTGGCGATCATCGCCCTGTCGCAGGTGGTGGTGACCGGATTCGCCGGACAGATCTCGTTGGCTCAGTTGACACTCGGCGGCGTCGGCGCATTCGTGCTCAGCCGACTCACGGTGGAATGGGGTGTCCCCTTCCCCATCGCGCCGGTCCTGGCCGCACTCGCAGCCACCGTCGTCGGTGTTCTCGTCGGTCTGCCCGCCCTCCGCATCCGTGGCCTCCCGGTGGCGGTGGTGACGCTGGGCCTAGCGGTGTTCCTCGAGGCGTTCTGGTTCCGCAACAACGAGTTCAACGGTGGCATCGACGGCGCGGCAGTCGAGCGACCGACACTGTTCGGCATCGATCTCGGTATCGGAGCCGGTGACTCGTATCCACGGATCTCGTTCGGCATTGTCTGCCTGGTCGTGTTGGTGCTCGTCGCGCTCGCCGTGGTCCGATTGCGGACCAGCCGGCTCGGCGCGTCGATGCTTGCCGTCCGCGCCAACGAACGCTCGGCAGCAGCATCGGGTATCAACGTCTCGCGAACCAAGCTGGTCGCTTTCGCCGTCGGCGCGTTCATCGCGGGCCTCGGCGGATCGTTGATGGCCTACCAACAGACGATGGCGGTCCCCGAGGCGTTCACCGCGATCGGCGGAGTCGCGATGTTCGCCGTCTGCTACCTGGCCGGGGTCACCTGCGTCTCGGGCGGCATGCTCGCCGGCATCATGGGCGCGGGCGGAATCCTGTTCGTCTTCCTCGACCGTGTCGCCAACGTCGGCCAGTACTACTATGTCTTCACCGGAATCCTGCTCGTGGTCACGGTGATCGCCAATCCCGAGGGCATCGTCTCCGACATCTACAGCCGGCTCGAGAAGCTCCGGGGTCGACTGGGCCGGGGACAGGTCACCGCATTGGACACCGATCTCGAGGTCTCGCTGACCGCCGACGAACTGCACGATCGATCGTCACCGCCGATCGGCGACGTGGTCCTGTCGGCGCGGGAGATCGGCGTCCGTTACGGCGGCGTGGTCGCTCTCGCCGACGTCTCCTTCGACGTGCACGAGGGCGAGATCGTGGGACTCATCGGACCCAACGGTGCGGGCAAGACGACGTTCATCGACGCGATCAGCGGATTCGCCGACGCCCGTGGCACCGTCGCACTCGCCGGTCGGACACTGGACGGCCGACGCGCGTTCCGACGCAGCCGCGCCGGCCTGGGCCGCACATTCCAGGGCATCGATCTGTACGACGATCTGTCGGTCCGTGAGAACGTCGCGGTCGGTACCACCGCGTCACTGCATCGGGGGGCGGACCGCCCTCCGCTGGATGCTGCGCAGATGGGCCGTCTGTTCGAGGTGTTACACCTCGACGGGGTCGTCGACCGCCCCGTCCGGGAACTGTCCCAGGGACAACGTCAACTGGTGTCGGTCGCTCGTGCGCTGGCCGGCCGGCCAAAGGTGGTGCTGCTCGACGAGCCGGCAGCCGGCCTCGACAGCACCGAGAGCATCTGGCTCGGCCACCGATTGCGCGCCATCCGCGATGCCGGTACCACCATCGTCCTCGTCGACCACGACATGGACCTCGTCCTGGATGTCTGCGATCGCATCGTGGTCCTCGACCTCGGCACGCGCATCGCGATCGGTACGCCGGCCGAGATACGCAGCGATTCCGAGGTCACACGCGCCTATCTCGGCGCGACACACAGCGGACAGGAGCTGACCACGTGAGCACCGTGTTGCGTTGCACCGGCCTCGATGCGGGGTATGCGAAGGGACGTCCGTGCGTCCGTGAACTCGACTTCGAACTGGCGCAGGGTGAGATCCTGGCTCTGCTCGGGCCCAACGGGGCGGGCAAGACGACGACCATGGCGACGCTGGCCGGACTGCAACCGTCCCTGGCCGGGTCGGTGACGGTCGGCGACATCACGGTGCGGACCGGGGATGCGCAAGCCGCATCGCGTGCCGGACTGGTCCTGGTCCCCGACAACCGCGCGCTGTTCACGACCCTGACCGTCGAGGAGAACCTGCGGCTGGCGGTCCGTCGCCGACGACGTCGGTCCACCGAGCGGGACGCAGTGCTCGACTACTTCCCCGCACTGGGCGAGCGACTACGGGTCGCAGCCGGGGCACTCTCGGGTGGCGAACAGCAGATGCTCGCCATCGGCCGGGCCCTCGTCCAACATCCGCGAGTGTTGCTGATCGACGAGCTCAGCATGGGCCTCGCCCCTGTCATCGTCGAGCGGTTGCTGCCGGTCATGCGGACCGTGGCCGACGAGACCGGCACGGCCATCGTCCTCGTGGAGCAGCACGTGCAGCTGGCGCTCGGGGTCGCCGACACCGCGCTGGTACTCAGACACGGTCGCAACGTGCTCCACGACGACGCGCGGTCCCTGGCGGCGGCCCCGCAACTCGTCGAACAGGCCTACCTCGGCGGCCCCGGCCATGACGACGGCGAATCCACCAGGCGCGATCCGATCGCTCCGGTCGCCTGACGCGGTTGCCACTCCTCCACCGACGACCTCCGACGCCACCGCCTCGTGTGATGTCGGAGGAACGACGATCGACAGACAGCGAAACCCACCACTTCGCGCATGAACACCGGACGACCAACTCGTTGACCTCCATCTCCGCGGCATCGTGGCCGCGATGCCGAAAGGGAAACCCATGAAGTCATCTCGCCGATCCGAGGTGTGGCGAATGCTCGCCATCACCGCGGCGGCCGTGCTGTTCACCACCACGGCGGCCTGTTCCAGCGACGACAGTTCCAGCGGCGGCGAGAGCAGCGCGGCGCTGCCGTCCGACGCCTTCCCCGGCACGGCGGCCACCGGCGCCCCCGTACGCATCGGATTGATCAACAACGAAGGTGGGCAGGCGATCTCGCAGCCCGAGAACCGGGAGGCCGCCGAAGCCGCGACTAAATACGCCAACGAGAACCTCGGTGGAATCGCCAGTCGCCCCATCGAACTCGTGACGTGCAAGAACGCCGAGGAGCCGACGTCGGCACGCAACTGCGCCAACCAGATGGTCGAGCAGAAGGTGGCGGCCGTGGTCGTCACCAGCACCGGCCTCGGCAGCATCCTGGCACCGATCATCACCGGCGCCGGCATCCCCTACGTCACCGCGTTGGGCGGCAGTCAGCAGGAGATCACCAGCGACAACTCCTTCGTCTGGACAGCAGGCTCCAACACCTCGCAGGCGATGGCGACCTTTGCCAAACAGCAGGGCTGGAAGACGGCGGTCGCGTACTCCATCGACAGCCCCGCTGCCACCGGATCGTTGACCCGGATGGGCGGACCGGCCTTCCGGGCGGCCGGCCTCGACTTCTCGTTGATCACCATCCCGTTCGGCACTCCTGATGCGACCCCTCAGGTCAGCGCCGGTCTCGACAAGAAGCCGGATGTCGTACTCGTGTATGGCGAATCGACCGTCTGCACCTCGGTGCTCAAGGCGCTGAACACCCTCGGTTCCACGGCCACCGCGATCTCCCCGCAGACCTGCGCGGCGCCCGAGGTGGTCTCGGCGGTCGGCAAGGCAGGCGTCGACGGCATGAAGATCTTCAGCAGCGCCGACACCGTCTCCGACAATCCCGAGAGCGTGCTGTTCCGCGCCGTGATGAACAAGTACGCGGCCGACACACCCACGTCAGGCTTCGCGGTGGTCGGGTACCAGGGGGTGTTGGGACTGGTCCGCGCGACGGCTGGCCTGACCGGTGAGGTGACCCCGCAGACCGTCGGCAACGCCATCCGATCCGCCAAGGATGTCGTCCTCCCTGCAGGCGACGGCATCACGTTCACCTGCAACGGACAGGCGGTTCCGGGCCTGAAGTCGCTGTGCGGCAACCAGATGATCGTGCTCACGATGAAGGACGGCAATCTGGCCGATCCGACGAAGGTTAGTGTGTTGGCGAAGTAGTACCCGACCGCGATGCCTGACCGGACGAGGTCGGGCATCGCGGACGCGGCCCGTGTCACCATCGAACGTTCTTCCGCCCGAGCTCCGTGTTCCGCCGACTGCACCTGGCGGAGTACGGGGTTCGGGGCGGAGGACGTGTGAGGTCAGCTGGTCAGGACGGATGCCGGGACGCGAGATCGCGTCCGATGATCTCCTTCATGATCTCGGTCGTACCACCGACGATCGTCTGGACCCGCGCGTCGGCGTAGGCACGCGAGATCGGGTACTCGTCCATGTAGCCGTAACCACCGTGCATCTGCAGGCAGCCGTCGATGACGCGATTCTGCAGTTCGGTGGTCCACCATTTGGCCTTGGCGCCCAGCGTGGCGTCGAACTCGCCCGCGTTGAGTGCGAGCACCCCCTGCTCCAGGAACGAACGGGTGATCTCCACCTCGGTGGTCAGTTCCGCGAGGCGGAAGCGAGTGTTCTGGAAGTCGATGATCCTGGTGCCGAACGCCTTCCGCTCGCTGGTGTAGCGGATCGTCCAGTCCAGCGCGGCCTCCGCGGCCGCGAGTGCACGCCAGGCGATGGACAGCCGTTCCAGAGGCAGTTGAGCGGTGAGGTGATGGAAACCACGACCTTCCGCACCGACGAGGTTGCCCGCCGGCACGCGGACGTCGTCGAACGCGATCTCGGCGGTGTCCTGCGAGTGGAGGCCGAGCTTCTTCAGCTTGCGTCCGCGCTGGAATCCGGGAGTGGTCGTCGGGACGAGGATCAGGGACAGCTGCGGGCGGCCCTCCTTTTCGCCCGTGCGCGCCGCCGTCAACACCACGTCCGAGGAGTATCCACTCGTGATGAACGTCTTGGCGCCGTTGATGACCCACTCGTCACCATCCCGGACCGCGGTCGTCTTCATTCCTCGCAGATCGCTGCCCGCGATCGGCTCCGACATCGCGATGGAGGCCACCACGTTCCCCTGTGCCATACCGGGCAACCAGTCCCGCTGCTGCTCTTCGGTACCCAGCTCGGTGAGGTAGGACCCGACGATGTCCTCGTTGATGGAGAAGCCGGATGCCAACGAGGCGGCGCCGACTCGTGCGAGCTCCTCCTGGACCACGCAGCGGAAACGGTAGTCACGTACACCTCCACCGCCGAACCGTTCCGGGAAGCGGAGCCCCAGGATTCCCAGCGCGCCGGCGGACTTCCACACCTCGCGCCCGGTCGCCCGCTCCTCCTCCCAACGGTCGAGGTTCGGTGTCACGTCGCGGCCGATGAAGTCACGGACACTGGATCGGAAGGCCTCGTGGTCGTCGTCGTAATAAGGCTGCGGCACAGGTGGTCTCCTCTGTCGGCGTGACGTTCTCGGAACCGACTGGTCAGTCGACGAGTTCGTACAGGGTCGCGTTCGCGGTTCCGCCGCCCTCGCACATGGACTGCAGTCCATAGCGGAGGCCGCGATCGCGCATGTGATTGATCAGACGGGTGGTCAGGATCGCGCCGGATGCACCGAGGGGATGCCCGACGGATATCGCGCCACCGACTGGGTTGACGCGATCCGGATCGGCGCCCAGTTCGATCTGCCAGGCGAGCGGCACCGGCGCGAAGGCCTCGTTGATCTCGAAGGCGCCGATGTCGCCGATCGAGAGTCCGGTGCGCTTCAGGAGCCGTTGGGTCGCCGGTATCGGTCCGGTCAGCATCATCACCGGGTCGTCCCCGACCACCGTTCCGGCCACGATCCGAGCCAGTGGCCGTACCCCGAGCTCAGCGGCCTTGGCCGACGTCGTGATCACGACGCCCGCCGCACCATCGGAGATCTGGGATGCGTTGCCCGCGTGGATGACGCCGTCGTCCCGGAACGACGGCTTCAGACCGGCGAGCTTGTCCGGGGTCGTCCCGCGACGCAACCCCTCGTCGACGGCGAACTCGCCGTCGTCGGTCGCGACCGTGACGGTCTGTGCGTCGAACGCCCCGGTGTCGATCGCGTCGGCACTGCGCTGATGGGATCGCGATGCGTACTCGTCCAGATCAGCCCGGGAGAGCCCCCATCGCTGCGCGATCATCTCTGCCCCACTGCCCTGATCGAGGCGATCGACTCCGTATCGATCCAGCACGGTCTGCCCATAGGCGAAGCCGGTCTGCCGGGTCGCGCCGAGCGGGACCCGCGACATCGTCTCCACACCTCCGGCCACCGCGATGTCATAGGCACCGGCGATCACCGCATGTGCTGCGGACTCGATCGCCTGCTGGCCGGAACCGCAGGCACGGTTGATCGTCACCGCGGGCACGTGGTCGGGCCAGCCCGCGGCGAGCACCGCGAACCTGCCGACGTTGCTCGACTGGTCACCGAGTTGGGTGACACAACCCCACATCACGTCGTCGATGTCGGCGGGATCGATACCGGTACGACGCACCAGTTCCCGCAACACGATTGCGGAGAGATCGACGGCGTGCACACCGGCCAGGGAGCCGTTGCGCCGACCGATCGGGGTGCGTACGGCCTCGATGATCACTGCATCACGAGCGCTCATAGTTCGTCTCCTAGGCGTCGAAGGCCGGTTCGCGTCGACGGCCGGTTCGGGTCAACGGTCTCTCAGGTCACCGTTCGTGGATGGCACGTTCCGGACAGGATGCCACGGCTTCGCGGGCTGCCGGCTCGTCTCCGTCGGGAACGCTGATCTCGGCGTTCAACGCGTAACCGCTCTCGTCGAGGTCGAACAGCTCCGGGGACGCCGCATAGCAGCGCGCGTGTCCCGCGCATTTCTCCAGGTCGATCGAGACCTCCATAGATGCTCCTTCGTCGTCCGTTCGCGCCGGATCAGGTGACCGCACCGGCGATCTTCAGGGCGATCAAGGCCTCGTCGTCGAACCCCAACTCCCGCAACACCTCGTCGGTGTGTTCGGCGAATCCCGGGGCCCTGGTCAGCGCCGTCTTCGCGTTGTCGAACTTGACCGGGTTGGCCACCAGCCGCCGGGTGGCCCCCTCGGCGTCGGTGACCTCCGCGATCCGCCCGTTGGCCAGCAGCGCTGCGTCGTTGCCGAGGTCCCACGAGTCCTGCACGATCGCCCACTGTCCACGGATGTGTGCGAGTGCCGTGCGCCAGTGATCCAGGGATTCGGCGCCGATGATGTCGGCGAAGATGTCGAACGCCTCGGCGTGGTTGCGATTGATCAGTTCGTCGGTCGCGAATCGCTCGTCGTCCACGAGTTCGTCGTGGCCGATCGCCCGGCAGAACTCCGGCCAGTACCGCCGCGCCTGCAACATCGACAACTGCAGCCACCGACCGTCGGCGGTGCGGTATGCACCGCTGAGCGGATTGCCCGCGCTCGCCGACCGTCGGTGTGGGGATTGGGCAGGGAGTGCCTCACCGCGCATCAACGCCATGTTGACGGTGAACTGGGTGGCCCAGGCGCCGACGGCCAGCAAGGACACGTCGATCTCCGACGTCTCGCCGGTGGTCGCCCGCGCATACAACGCAGCGGCGATGCCGCCTGCGATCGTCATCCCGCCGATGTTGTCGCCATAGGCGCCGGCCGGCATGAAGCTGACGCGGTCGGACCCAGCCGGAGTCGTGCCGAAGGCGCTGCCGCCACGTGCCCAGAATGCGGTGGAGTCGTAGCCGCCCTTCTCCGCGTCCGGGCCCTCGGAACCGAACCCGCTTCCCGCCACGTAGACGATGTCGGGATTGATCGCGCGGATGTCGTCGACCGTGATGCCGAGTTTGCCGCGCGCGGCAGGCAGGAAGTTGGTGAGGAACACATCGCTTCGCCGGACGAGTTCCTCGAGCACCGGACGCGACTCGGGACGATCGAGCGCGATGCCGACGCTGCGTTTGCCTCGGTTGGGGCCCTCCATGATCGGTGCGAAGGACGAGTCCGAAGTGTCGTACCCGAGCACTCGGACAAGTCCTCGCTGGGCATCACCCGACTCCGCATGCTCCACCTTGACGACGTCGGCACCCCAGTCGGCGAGGACTGCTCCGGCGGATGGGACGAAGGTGAACTGGGCGACCTCGAGTACCCGGACACCTTCCATGGGGCGATGCATGTCGACTCCTCACACTCGCGACGGGCTGCCGTCGACGGTAGGACGGACCCCGACGGGTCGGGGACGCTCTTCCGGCAGGTGGGACGGCGCGGGTCGCAGTCGCTCAACCGGGCCGGCGGGGTCTTCCCGCCTGGCCAGGTCAGGCATCGATCAATTCCAGGATCGTCGCGTTGGCCTGCCCGCCGCCTTCGCACATCGTCTGCAGACCGAACCGGATGTCGTTGCGACGCATGTGGAAGATCAGGTCGGTGAGGATCCGGGCGCCCGACCCACCGAGTGGGTGGCCGAATGCGATCGCTCCGCCGTTGGGATTCAGCAGGTCTTCGTCCGCACCGATCTCCCGTTGCCAGGCCATCGGCACCGGCGCGAACGCCTCGTTGACCTCGAACGCCCCGATGTCGCCGACCGCCAGTCCGGAGCGAGCCAGCACCTTCTCGGTCGCGGGGATGGGCCCGGTCAACATGATCACCGGGTCGGCGCCGGTGACGACCGCGGTGTGCACACGCGCGATCGGTGTCAGTCCGTATCTGCGGGCGGCCTCCTCGCTGACGACCAGCACGGCGGCGGAGCCGTCGGAGATCTGTGACGCGTTGCCCGCGTGGATGACCCCGTCCTCGGCGAACACCGGTTTCAGCGCGGCGAGCGTCTCGACCGTGGTGCCGCGGCGGATCCCTTCGTCCGCGCGAACCTCGCCGTCGCCGGTCGGGATCGTGACGATCTGGTCATCGAGCAGGCCAGCATCCTGTGCCGCGGCGGCACGGTCGTGGGAGCGGGCCGCATAGGCGTCCACGTCACGTCGGGTGAACCCCCACTTGTCCGCTATCATCTCGGCACCCACCCCTTGATTCGGGATGACCCCGTCGTAGCGGTCACGGTATGCCGGTGGGAACGGGCTGTCGCCGATGCTCGTCGACGAGCCCATCGGAACGCGCGACATCGACTCGACACCGCCGGCGACCACCACGTCGTAGTGTCCCGCGAGGACACCCGCCACTGCGAAGTTCAGCGCCTGCTGCGACGAACCACACTGGCGATCGACCGTCACCCCGGGCACCGTCTCAGGCCACCCGGCCGCGAGTACCGAGGTCCGCGCGATGTCGATGGCCTGCTCCGAGACCTGTTGCACACATCCCCAGATCACGTCGTCGACGATCACCGGATCGATGCCGGCGTGCCGCGTCAGCTCGTTCAGGACGGTCGCGGACAGCTCGGTCGGATGGACACCGGACAGGCCGCCCCGCTTGCGGCCCACGGGTGACCGGACGGCCTCGACGATCACTGCGGACATCGTTGAGTTCCCTTCGCGTTCGATGACGACCGGGCGTGGCCGCGGTCGGAATGGTTCGTCAGACTGTCGACGACTCGAGCTCGGCCACCATCTCGAGCAGTCGCCGACGGTCGACCTTGAGTGACGCGCTGCGCGGCAGCGACTCGACGACATGAATGGTCACCGGCACCTCGTAGGGCGTGAGATGCTCGCGCACAAACTGTTTGACCTCGTCCTCGTCGAGTGTCCGGCCGCCGTCCACGAGTTCGACAACTGCGATGGGCACCTCCCCGAGGCGGTCGTCGGGCCGGCCGTAGACGGTGGCATCGAGTACCGCGGAGTGTCGACGCAAGGCGCTCGCGACCACCTCGGGTTGGACCTTGAACCCGCCGCGCAGGATCGCGTCGTCGGCACGGCCGTCGATGTAGAGGAATCCGTCGGCGTCGATGTGGGCGAGGTCGCTGGTGCGGACCCATTCCGAGGCACCGGAACCGGTCTGCCCCGACCGGACCTGCAGTCGGCCGGTCTCGCCGACCGAGAGTCGTTCTCCGGTCTCGTCGACGACCTGGAGATCGACGCCGGGAAAGGGACGGCCGACACTGCCGCGCTTGCTCGACCACCACTGGTGGTGCATCGGTTTGGTCCAGCCGGCCACCGCGCCGGAGAACTCCGTTGCGCCGTAGACGATCAACACCGGGATCTCATATCGGCCGATGAACTCGTCGGCCAGATCCGGACTGACGAACGTGGTCCCGGCGGTGACGGCGCGCAGGCTCGACAGTCGGCCGGGCGGCACGTCGGCGTTGAGCACCGAACGCATCGCCGCCGGTGGAAGGCTCGCGATCCGCGGACGGTGTTCCTCGATGGCAGAGACCCACCCTTCGACGGTGAAGCGCGGCAACAGGACGAAGGGGCGAGCCTCGGTCAACGCCTGCAGCACACCCCACATCCCGCCGATGTGGACGATGGCGAGCGTCACGAGTGCGACGCGACCCGTCAGCGGATCGCGTACCGCACCGTTCGCTCCGACGTGCCCGTGTACCGCAGACATCGCCGCGTCGAGCTGACGCCAGGTGAGCGGTATGCGCTTGGGGGGACCGGTGGTCCCCGATGTGAACATCTCGACGGCGACCGGGGCGCCGACCGCTTCGTCCGGCGACTCGTCGGCGTCGGCGCCCACCATCGATGCGGCGCGCACCACGCGCCGCATCCCGTCGTCGATCGCGAAGCCGTCGATGCCCAATGTCTCCGTGGCGGAGCGGAACTCCACGGACTCCCACTGAGCTCCCGGGGCCAGCACCGCCACCGGCGCGGCCGCCGCGACATCCGCCGCCAGCCGCGCCGGCGGCTGCATGGGATTCAGGGTGACGATGGTCCGCCCGTTGCGCAGCAGTGCGACCAATGCCGCGATGGATTCCACCCGGTTGCCCAGCACCACACCGACTCGCGCCCCCTCGGTGGCTCCGACCCGGATCAACTCGCGGTCGATCGATTCGGCCACCGCTCGGACCTCACCCCAGGTGTGCCACCGACCGTCCTGCTGGATCATGCGGGCATCGTCGGCGGCCGACCACAGCCCACGCAGCGCCTCCCTGATACCCGCCACGACGCCTCCTGATCACTGTTGCCACACTCGAGAACGTCCTCAACTTATATTACATAGTTAACTATGACAACCGAGTCGCCGCATCTTCAGAACGGTGGCGGCGACCCATCTAGACGCAGATCGTCAGCGGGGCAGACCGAGTCCGCGTTCCGCGATCAGGTTCCGCATGATCTCGGAACTCCCTCCGGCTATGGTGTACGCCCGCGCATACAGGAACTCGTCCTGCCAGCGACCGTTGTCCAGGGCGCGGTCCCCGCTCACGACGATCCCGCTCTCGCCCTCGAGTTCCAGTGCGAAGGCGGCGATCTCCACCCCCAGCTCGCTGAACATGAGCTTGGTCATCGGAGCGTCCACGGGTCCCGGCCGTCCGTGCGACACACGGGTGAGACTCGCGTACACCAGAGCCGACAGCGCGTCGACCGATGCCGTCAGCGCACCGAGCCGATCGCGGACCGCGGCATCCTCGACGGCGGGTCGTCCATGTCTGGGAACCCGTCGGGCGAGGTCGACCAGGGCGGCCACGTTGCGTCGGAGGCGGACGGCGCTCGTGGCCACCCCCGACCGCTCGTGCGCAAGACTCGAGTTGGCGATCCGCCAGCCGTGGTTCACCGTTCCGATCAGCGCTTCGGGACCGACCTCGACGTCGTCGAGGAACACCTCGTTGAAGTCGGCGGTACCGGTCATCTCGCGGAGCGGGCGGACCTCGACGCCGGGTAGCCGCATGTCGATGAGGAAGGCGCTGATCCCGTTGTGCTTCGGCGCTTCCGGATCGGTTCTGGCGAGCAGATATCCGTAGTCCGCCCACTGGCCGTTCGTGGTCCACACCTTCTGACCCGAGATGCGGAACCGACCATCGCCGACCGGCACGGCCCGCGTACGCAGAGAGGCGAGATCGCTACCGGCCCCGGGCTCGCTGAACAACTGGCAGTGAATCCGCTCTCCGGAGCGGATCCCGGCAAGGTGACGCCGCCGCTGGTCGTCGGTGCCGTGCTCGATGAGCGCGGCCGCGACGAGATTGGCAGCCCCCTGCACGGGTGGAGGCGCTCGATGCCGCGCGATCTCCTCCGCGACGACCACGTCTCGCTCGAGACGATGATCGGAGCCCCTGCCGCCGTACTCGGTCGGCCAGGAGCCACCGATGTACCCCGCGGCGAACAACGCCCTGGTCCACTCCTTGAGGAGCGCCAACTCGCTCTCGTCCTCGGCGCTGCGCACCCCTGCCTTCGGCGGGATGTCGGGAGCGCAACGCTCGACGAAGGCACGGACTTCGGCGCGGAACCCCTCGAGGTCGGCGTCGGTGCCGTATCTCATCGGACCGCGTCTCCTGCCCGGCCCGTGTCGCCCGACGATGCCATCACCGCACCTCGTAGTCGCGGGTGGCCACCTCGGAACGATTCACCTGCGCCTTGCCGATCGGATTCCCCAATGACGTGTACGCCATCCCGGTTGCCAGCGCCTGGGAACGGCCGGTGTCGCGGGACTCCCAGATGGCTCGGACACTGCCCTGGATCGCCGCGGGCGGCTTCGCGGCGATCCTCCGGGCGATGGCATCTGCCCGAGACCACAGGTCGGTTCGGTCGACCACCTCGCTGACGAAACCGATCTCGCGCGCCCGTTCGGCCGACATCCGTTCATCGAGCCCGAGGAGGACCATCCGCAGCACCTCGCCGATCGGGATCCGATGGGCCAGACCGATCGGTTCGAGCGCGGCGACGATGCCGTAGGAGACATGCGGGTCGAAGAACTGGGCGTCGTCGCTGGCGATGATGATGTCGGATTCGTTGAGCCAGTAGAGCGCTCCCCCCGCAGCAAGGCCGTGCACCGCCGCGACGAGTGGTTTCCAACAGCCGTTCTGCTTCGGCGACAGGTCGATCCCCGGATCACGTCTACTGAACACGTTGTCGGAGATGAAAGTCCCCTCGCGCGTGTCCATGCCGGTGGAGAAGGCTCGCTCCCCCGCCGCACGTAGCACGACGACGTGGATGTCGTCGGTCTCCCGAACGTGCTCCCACAGCGTCCGGAACTCCGCCCGCATGGTGTCCGTGAAGGAGTTCATCCGCTCCGGACGATCGAGGGTCACCGTCAACACGTTGCCGTCGAGCTCGGCGATGACCGTGGTCAGTGCATCCAGATCCATTGGGCTCACGTCTGCCGCACCGAGACCGGGGCGGCGGCCACCAGCCGCTCGACGACATTGCGACGCACCAGCTTGCCGGTCTCCGTGCGTGGGACCTCGTCCCAGTACACGATACGATCGGGCGTCTTGCTGCTGCGCAACGCCGATCGGACGTGGTCGCGCAGACCGTCCGCGTCCACCGCCGCGCCGTCGCGGAGCACGACGACCGCCTCGATGCGTTGTCCCCATTCGTCGTCCGGGACGCCGACGACAGCAACGTCGAGGACATCTGGGTGTCGCAGGATCACGTCCTCGATCTCTGCGGGCGCGATGTTCTCCGCGCCGCGGATGATGGTGTCATCGGCCCGACCGCCGACGAAGAGGAAGCCGTCCTCGTCCAGGTGCCCCTTGTCGCGGGTGTCGAAGAAGCCACCGGCGTCCACGACCCGGCCGACCCCCGCGTACTCCGCCGACACCTGCTCCCCCGCCACGCAGATGCGGCCCACTTCGCCGGGGCCGAGCGGCGACCCGTCGTCTGCGCGGATCTCGACGACGACCCCGGGCAGCGGCCTGCCCACCGAACCCAGTCGCGCACGCACCCGATCGTCGCCGTCGAGCGCGGCCCGATGATCCTCCGGCCCGAGCACGGTGATGGTGGAACTCGTCTCGGTGAGTCCGTAGGCGTTGACGAACCCCACGTGCGGCCAGATCCGCAGGGCTTCCTCGATCACGCGAGACGGCATCGGCGCACCCCCGTATGCGAGGTTGCGCAGGGTCGGGACCGTCGTGTCGGCGTCGGACTCGACGATCCGAGACAGCATGGTCGGCACCACCAGCGCGTTGGTGACACCTTCTTCTCGTACGGTCTCCAGCCACTGCGCGGGGGTGAACTGTTCGAGGACCAGGGTGCGCCGTCCGGCGTAGAGGTTGCTGATCACATTCGCAACGGCCGCAATGTGATACGGCGGGACGCTGACGAGAGCGGCCTCGTCGTCGGCGGCGTTCGCGAACTCGATCGAGCCGAACACGTACGAGGTCAGGTTCTCGTGGCGGAGCAGCACGCCCTTGGGCGCTGCGGTGGTCCCGGACGTGTAGATGATGACGGCGGGAGCCTCTGTGCCGACGCCCGCTCCCGCGTCCGGATCGCCCGACCGCGCGGCCGCGGTGGCCTCCAGCCAGTCGTCGGTGGTGATGACATCCAGCCCTGCTCGCTCGAGGATGTGGAGGTGCTCGGGGTCGGCGATCCCCAGAGCCGACGGATGATTGGCGAGCAGCGAGTCGAGTTGCTCTGCACCGAGCCGATAGTTCACCGGGACCAGCGGCACGCCGGCATGCGCGGCGGAGAACATCGCGATCGGGAACGCCGGACCGTTGACGGCGAGGTAGACCACCGCGTCGGCGCCCGACCGACGGATGAGATCGGCGCCGGTAGCAGACCGGTCGCGGAGCCCGGCCGCAGTGAGCCCTCCGTCACGTGTGCCGATCACGACCCGGTCACCGAATCCGTCGGCGGCCATGTCCAGCAGCAACGCGATGTTCATCCGATACCCCGGTCCTCGTCTGGCGGCGTCACGCCCGGTGGTGGGCGCGAGTTCCGCCTGAGAAGTCCACCAGTCCGTCCCGGTTGTCCGACAGCGGACGTCCCGCAGAGTCGGACAGCGGTTTCGACACACCCGGATTCCGATTACCCAGTGGAGTGCGGAGATTCTTCCTCCGAAGACCGGTCGTGCGGGATGCGCGGCGACAGACGACGAACGGGGTATCGGATGGAGATCGCCGGCGCTCGAGCGATGGTGGTCGGCGGGGCGTCGGGTATGGGGCGGGCGACCGCCGAGGCCCTGGCACGCCTCGGCGCCCGGGTCGCCGTCCTCGACCGCGCGGGCGGCGACGGAGAAGAAGTCGCGCACGCTGTGGGCGGGATCTTCCACGCCGTGGACATCACCGACTTCGTCGCCACGGAGCGTGTCCTCGACGCCGCCGTGGCGGATCTCGGCGGACTCCACATCGCGGTCAACACCGCGGGCGGCGGAAAGGTGCAGAAGACGCTGGGCCGCAACGGGCCACACGACCTGGCCCTGTTCCGTCAGGTGGTCGACCTGAACCTGGTCGGTACCTTCAACCTCAATCGACTGCAGGCCGCCCACATGAGTCGTAACGACCCGATCGACGACGAACGGGGCGTCATCGTCAACACGTCGTCACTCGCCGCCTTCGAGGGACAGATCGGCCAGGTCGCCTATGCTGCGGCGAAAGCGGGCATCGCAGGTAGTGCCCTGGTGATGGCGCGCGACCTGGGTTCGCTCGGGATCCGGGTGACGGCCATCGCTCCGAGCCTCTTCTCCACGGGGGCAACGGCCTCCTTCTCCGACGAACAGGTGGCCCCGTTGGTCGCCGATGCAGCCTTCCCCAAGCGGATGGGCAGGCCCGACGAGTATGCGCGGCTCGCCGTCGCGATCGCGGAGAATCCGATGCTCAACGGTCAGTGCATCCGGCTCGACGCCGGTCAGCGGTTCGGGCCGCGCTGACCGTCAGTCGAGGAGGTCCTGGACGCGGAGGTCCTCCCGGCCGAGCATGACGAACTGCCGCGCGACGACCATGTGTTTCTGCCAGTGGGTGAATGCCCCGGAGCCGTCGCGCGCGCGCAGCAGCTTGATGAACCGCCGCTGGGAGCGGACGAACAATTTGTAGTTGGATTCGTGTTGCGCACTGTCGGTCTCGAGGTGCTCGCGCGCGAAGGCGACGTGATTGCGTTCGAAGATCTCGTGCACCATACCGGCGACGAGGGCCAGCGTCGGACTTCCCGACAACTGCACCATACGAAGATGGAAACGGGCCGTGGCCCGGCCGAAGTGACCGGAGGCGTACTCGGCGGGCACCACCTCGTCGACGAACTGCTCGAGTTCGTCGAACGCTGCATCGTCGCCCTCCTCGGCGAGCAGTCGTGCCGCGGCGGGCTCGATCGCCTCCAGGGCGCGGTAGACATCGGCGACCGTGGCTCCGGACAGTTCCAGCAGCAACGACGCCGGTCTCGCGACCACCTCGGGGCCCGGTACGCAGACCTTGGCCCCTGACCGGGAACCGCGTCGTACCTCCACGAGCCGTTCGGCTTCGAGCACGCGGATGGCTTCACGCAACGTGGGTCTGCTGACCGAGAACAGCTCCATCAACTCGGCCTCGTTCGGCAGGTGATCTCCCGCTGCGAGCTCGCCGTCGACGATCATGCTGCGCAACTTCCGTGCCACCAACTCGGCTGTCTTGGGTGTGCGGATGCCACGTTCGCCATCCCGGCGGGTGGTGAAGACCGGCGTCGCTCTCTCAGGCACGTCGGGTCCTCTCGCGTCGACAACGTTCACTTGTCAACCTACCTCAGCGGTGTCACCGCGCCGCGGAACTCTGCATCGCGGTGGGCGGACGGTCACCTGCGCAGGAGGATGGTTCCCGACGGCACCCCACCGCCGGAGCTCACCACCGCGACGTCGGCTCCGGCGACTTGTCGCCCGTCGGCCTGCCTACGGAGTTGCAGGACGGCTTCCCGGAAGAACCCGTAGCCGTGAAGGCGCCCGGCCGACAATTGACCACCGTGGGGGTTGAGCGGGAGCCGTCCGCCGAATGTGATCGCCGATCCGTCACCGATGAATTCCGTTGCGCCGCCGCGCTCGCAGAAGCCGAGTCCCTCGAGCCACGACAGCGCGTTGAAGGTGAAGCCGTCGTAGAGCAGCGCGACATCGACATCGTCGGGCCGGAAGTCAGTGCGCGACCACAGGTGTGCCGACGGGCCGAGCGACTGCGGGAGGTGGGTCAGCGTGCCCTGGTCCCAGGAGAGCGTTTCCGTGATCTGCGTTCCCACCGCTTCGACGTGGACCGGTTGGTTCGGCAGGTCGGCAGCCACATCGGCGGCCGAGACCACCACCGCCACCGCACCGTCGACGGGCACGTCACAGTCGTAGAGACCGAACGGACTCGAGATCATCCGGGCATCGAGATAGTCGTCGAGTGTGATCGGATCGCGATACACGGCTTCCGGGTTGGAGGCCGCGTGCGTACGAGCCGTCACGGCGATCCGGCCGAGCACATCGCGGTCGGCGCCGTACCGGTGGAAGTAGCGACTCGCACACAGCGCGATCCAGTTGGCCGGTGACATCGCGCCGTAGGGAGCGCGATGCTCGACCATCGCGGTGGCCCGGGCGGTGGGGACGTCCCATCTGCCGGAGCGGACCAGCGCCGCGTGGCTGGACTCCCACACGGTCCGGTAACAGAGGACGTGTCGACACAAACCGGCGGCGACGGCGAGCATCGCGGCCACGATGGAGCCGTTCTGTCCCGGGAACTCGTTGCCGCCGCTGACCCAGGTGGGCCGGACCCGCAGGATCTCCTCGACCGCCATGGTGCCGCCCTCGGTCAGTCCGCCACCGATCGGACCGCCGGGATACGTTGCCAGACCGTCGATGTCGTCGAAATCGAGTCCGGCATCGGCGACGGCCGCTTCGCAGGCGTCGATGGTCAGGCGAAGCGGGTCGATCATCAGCCGTCGGCCGACCTGCGACTGCCCCACCCCGGTGATCGCGACGCGATCCTCGAATTTCGTCGGCGACGCCATCGGCCGCACCCGTATGTCGACGTCATCGAACTCGGGGTCCTGGCCCGAGGTGGAGGTCTCCGGGTCGGGTTCGAACAGGGGGATCCATACATCGTCGGCGCCCTGCTCGAACACCACCCGCACCCGCAGACCTATCGTCACCTCATCCGGCGCACATCCGACGATGTTGGTGGTCAGACGAGCTGCCGAATCCTCCTCCAACGCAACGATCGCGATAACGTACGGGGGTGGCAGCGACGGCAACCAGGCCTGTTCGTTGACCGTGCACGCCACCACCACGCCACGCCCGGACACCGGCGCCATCGAGATGTCATGGCTCCGACAGTGCGGGCACCGCGCCGGCTGCGGATGTGTCCGTCGACCACAGGCCCCGCAGCGGGCGATACGCAGGACGCCGTCCTCGCCAGAGGCCCAGAACTCTGCGGATCGCAGGGTCGGCTGCGGCAGCGGTCGGCCCGATGGGCTGGTCATCGGCGCTCCTTCGATGGTCGTTTCGTCTGCTGCTCAGGCAGACTCATGGAGGCCGACGAGTACGTCCCGATGCGTTCCGACCGAACCATCGAGCAGTTCGTCGACCTTGATCCGCCGGATGAGGAGATGCACGTCGTGTTCCCAGGTGAAGCCGATGCCGCCGTGCACCTGTAGCGCCAACTGTGCCACCGCGGCGGTGGCGGTCCCGGCGTAGGCGATCGCCGACGAGACGGCTCTCCCTCGGCCGGGTGTGCGATTACTCGTCCCATGCCCGTCGTCATCGAGCGCCACGGCTGCAGCCCAGAGCACGGCGCGGGATGCTTCGACCGCCAGCGACATGTTCGCGAGATGATGCTTGACCGCTTGGAACGAGCCGATGGGGCGACCGAACTGTTCTCGCTGCCGAGCGTGTTCGACGCTGAGATGCAGCAGTCGATCTGCTGCACCGAGAGCATCGACGGACCGGAAGACCGCGAGCTGATCGGCGAGGAGGGCATCGGTTCCGGGGATGGCGACCGACCAACCGCCGGGATCGACAGTGACATCGATGTGCACGATGGACCACGAGCGCAACAGATCCAGTGTGTCCAGCACTCGGACGTCGACGTCGTCGGTCGGGATCTCGGCGATCAGGACACGCCCGTCGTCGGCGATGGCAGACAACACCAGGCACTCGGCATCGGCCAGACCTGTTGTCGGAGTCGAGGTTCCTCGAACCCTCAGCGATCCGTTCGCGAGCTCGGTGACCTCGAACGATTCTGTTCCCGCAGGCCGGATGGGTACGGCGAGTCGCCTTCCCTCGGCGACCTCGACGTGATGTGGGGAGCCCACACCTTCGAGCAGACGGGCGGCAAGAGCCCATTCGGCGATCGGGATAGCGCTGCCCGCTCGGCCGTGTTCCTCGACGACGACGAGCAGATCCACGTTCGTACCACCGAGGTCCGTGGTCAGCAGACCGGCCAACCCTGATTCCACGACATGTTCGCGCGCCGCAGCACACATCCGAGCCGGGGTGTCGTCGATCGATTCGCGCCGCTCCACGATCGGATCGTTCTTCTGTAGCCACCCCCGCTCTGCGGCCGCCAACTCGACCTGTTCGGTACTCAGCGCGAATTCCATTGTTCCTCCGTCGACCCGGTGGCTCGAACTCAGACGCCTGCGTTGGCGTCGGTTTTCTTTTTGAGTTCGAGGGCGATGTCGATGAGTTGGTCTTCTTGGCCGCCGACGAGTTTGCGGTTGCCTGCTTCGAGGAGGATGGCGGCGGCGGAGACGTTGTAGCGTTCGGCGTGGCCTTCGGCGTGTTTGAGGAATGAGCTGTAGCAGCCGGCGTAGCCCATCATCATTGCGGAGCGGTCGACCAAACATTCCGAGGGCATCGCTGGGCGGACGATGTCTTGGGCGGCATCGGCGATGGTCATGAAATCGACCCCGGTACGGATGCCGAGTTTGTCGCACACCCCGACGAACGCCTCGGTCGGGGTGTTCCCGGCGCCGGCACCGAAGCGGCGGATCGAGCCGTCGATCTGCTGCGCACCCGCCCGGATGGCGTTGATGGAGTTGGCGACCGCAATATCCAAATTCTCGTGCCCGTGGAACCCGACTTGGGCATCAGCACCGAGTTCGGCGACCAGCGCCTGCACCCGGACGGTGACGTCCTCCAACACCAACGCACCCGCCGAGTCGACCACGTAGACGCATTGGCATCCCGCATCGGCCATGATCCGCGCCTGTTCGGCCAGCTTCTCCGGCGGCTGCGAATGGCTCATCATCAAGAACCCGACCGTCTCCAACCCGAGATCCCGGGCCAGCCCGAAATGCTGGATCGACACATCAGCCTCGGTGCAATGTGTCGCGATCCGACAGATCTGCCCACCGTTGTCCTGCGCAGCCCGGATGTCGTCTTTCACCCCGAGTCCCGGCAACATCAAAAACGCGATCTTCGCCCGGGTCGCGGTCTCCGCGGCCGCCTTGATCAGCTGCTGTTCCGGGGTCTTGGAGAAGCCGTAGTTGAACGACGACCCACCGAGGCCGTCGCCGTGGGTCACCTCGATGACCGGCACCCCGGCGCCGTCGAGTGCGCCCACGATGTCGCGGACTTCTTGTTCGGTGAACTGATGCCGCTTGTGGTGGCTGCCGTCACGCAACGAGGAGTCGGTGATCCGAATGTCCAACAGGTCGGAATACGCCCGCGCATTCGCCATCACATCGGTAGCCGCGCCTCCAGCAGCAGTGGTGGTGGTCGTGCTTGTTGTCGCAGTGTTCATGCGGGGACCCCCAGCTTCGTCTTCGCGATCTCTTCGCCGACCTTGGTCGCGGCGGCGGTCATGATGTCCAAATTCCCCGAATAGGGGGGCAGGAAATCCCCGGCGCCTTCGACCTCGACGAAGATCGACACCCGTGCGTGGCCGCCGTTGACCTGTGACGGCGGGTCGAACTGCGGATCCTGCAGCAGTCGGTACCCGGGCACATAGGATTGGATCTCGGCTTCA
>NZ_BANX01000035.1 GCF_000334455.1 Gordonia soli NBRC 108243 | reverse complement strand
GCCGACGCGGCGTGGACCCGGGCGGCCGCGGCACCGGCGTCCAACGGGCGGAGTCCGGCGGCCAGCAGTGCGCCTGCGATGCCCGACAGCACGTCGCCCGCGCCCGCGGTGGCCGCCCACGAAGCCTGGGCGTCGTTGCCGAGCATCCGGCCGGACGGGTCGGCCACCAGCGTGATCCGCCCCTTGAGCAGCACCGTCGCATCCACTTCGCGGGCCAGACCGACGACTGCCCCCGCGCGGTCGGCGCCCACCTCGGCGCCGGTGAGGCGGGCGAACTCCCCGGCGTGCGGTGTCAGCAGCGTCGGGGCCGCACGATCGGCGACCCATGCGCGGTGCCTGGCGACGATCGTCAGCGCGTCGGCATCGAGAAGCACCGGTAGATCGGTCGAGAGGATCTCGCGCACCAACTGTTCGCCGTGGTCGTCGGTGCCGATACCCGGTCCGATCGTCCATGCCTGTACCCGACCGGCGTCGGCGAGGTCGGTGACGGCGACGACCTCGGGGTGATGGGACACGACCTCGTCCGCGGCGGTCCCGACGTATCGGGTCATCCCCGACGTCGCGGCGACGGCTGCCCCGGTCGCGAGCAACGCCGCCCCGGGATAGGTGGCCGAGCCGGCGATGACACCCACGACCCCCTGGGTGTACTTGTCGTCGGTGGGACCGGGAATCGGCCACCGGGAAGCGACCTCACCGTCGGTGAGGACGCCGAGCACGCTGTCGTCCGGATCGCCGGCGTCGCCGATTCCTGGTGCGGCGCCACCGATCCCGATGTCGATGATCTCGACGCGACCACATCGGGGCGCAGCCAGCAGATGTGCCCGCCGAGGAAAGCCGAAGGTGACGGTGACGGCTGCGGCGACGGCCGGCTCGTGTACCTCACCGGTGTCGGCATCCACACCCGACGGGACGTCGACCGCGACGACTGGTGCCGTGACGTCGGCGAACACCGCCGCCGCCGCGGGCCGCAGCGGACCGTGCCCACCGATGCCGACCACTCCGTCGATCACGAGATCCATTGCCTCGGAGAACTCTTTGACCACCCGACCGCCGGCGTGTCGATACGCCGACAATGCGTCGGTGTGGGTCTTCTCCGGGGCGAGCAGGAGGGCGTCGCAGCGGACACCGCGGCGGGCCAGGGTCGCTCCGGCGAATAGGGCGTCGCCGCCGTTGTCGCCGGACCCGACCACCAGCCCCACCCGACGGCCGTAGACTCCGCCACTCGCCGACAGCTCACCGGCGACGACGGTCGCGACGCCGAATGCGGCACGGCGCATGAGGATTCCGGCCTCGAGCAGGTCGGCCCGGGCGTGCTCGGCATGCCGCACCTGGTCGGCGGTCAGGTATCGGATCGGCACCTGAGGCTCCGCGGTCTATTCGACGGTGACGGACTTGGCGAGGTTACGCGGCTTGTCGACGTCGTAGCCACGGGCCTGGGCGACGGTCGCGGCGAACACCTGGAGCGGGACCGTCGACACCAACGGCTGCAGCAGCGTGGGCGTCTTGGGGAGCGGGATGAAGTGGTCGGCCACCGAGGCGGCCCCCACGTCGTCGTGCTCGGCGATGACGATCGTCTGCGCCCCGCGCGCCTGGATCTCCCGGATGTTGCTGACCATCTTGGAGTGCAGCACCGCTCGACCGTCGGGTGCAGGCATCACGATGATCACCGGCAAGCCGTCTTCGATCAAGGCGATCGGACCATGCTTGAGCTCGCCTGCGGCGAATCCCTCGGCATGCATGTACGCGAGTTCTTTGAGCTTGAGGGCACCCTCGAGCGCGACCGGGTAACCCACATGACGGCCGATGAACAACACGGTGTTCTTGTCTGCGAGCGAGCGCGCGAGCTTCTCGACCGGCTCCATCGTCGTCAGGACCTCGTCGATGACGCCCGACATCCGCTCCATCGCGGCGAACTCGGCCGCGACCTCGTCTGCGTACTTCGTACCGCGGGCCTGAGCGAGTGCCAGACCGACCATGTAGGCCGCCGCGATCTGCGCGAGGAAGCACTTGGTAGACGCCACACCGATCTCTGGACCGGCGTGGGTGTAGAGCACGGCGTCGGATTCGCGCGGGATCTGGGCGCCGTTGGTGTTGCAGATGGCTAGGACACGGGCCTTCTGGTCCTTGGCGTGGCGGACGGCCTCGAGGGTGTCGGCGGTCTCTCCGGACTGCGAGATCGCGACCACCAGCGTCGATCGGTCCAGGACCGGGTCGCGGTAGCGGAACTCGCTGGCCAGTTCGACCTCCACCGGAAGGCGGGTCCAGTGCTCGATGGCGTACTTGGCGAGCATCCCGGCGTGGTAGGCCGTGCCGCAGGCCACGACGAACACCTTGTCGATGTCGCGCAGGTCGTCGTCGGTCAGTCGCTGCTCGTCGAGGACGATCCGCCCGCCCTCGAGGTGGCCCAGCAGGGTGTTGGCGACCGCCTCGGGCTGCTCGGCGATCTCCTTCAGCATGAAGAAGTCGTAGCCGCCCTTCTCGGCAGCGGCGAGGTCCCAGTCGATGTGGAACGGGGTGCCCGACCGTGGGTCACCGTCGAAGTCGGTGATCGTGTAGCTGTTCGCGGTGATCACCACCACCTCGTCCTGACCCAGCTCGACCGCATCGCGGGTGTGCTCGATGAAGGCGGTCACATCCGAGGCGACGAACATCTCGCCCTCGCCGACGCCCACCACCAGCGGGGTGGACCGGCGGGCGGCGACGATCGTGCCGGGGTGGTCGGAGTGGGTGAAGACGAGCGTGAACGCACCCTCGAGACGACGTAGCGCCGCGTACGCACTCGCGGTGAAGTCACCCGCGGTGGCACCGGAGGTGTACTCCCGCTCCAGCAGGTGCACGGCGGTTTCGGTGTCGGTCTCCGAGGTGAACTCGATGCCGGCATCCTCGAGTTCCGCTCGCAACGGTGCGTAGTTCTCGATGATCCCGTTGTGCACCACCGCGATCCGACCGTCGGTGCTCGCGTGCGGGTGTGCGTTGCGGTCGGTGGGCTGACCATGGGTGGCCCAGCGGGTGTGGCCCATGCCGGTCGACCCGTTGAGGGTCGAGCGACCGACCGTGGCCAACTGCTTGTCGAGGTTCTCGAGACGGCCGGCCTTCTTCTCGATGGCGGTGTGGCCGTGGCCGTCCAGGATCGCGACTCCCGCGGAGTCGTAGCCGCGGTACTCCATACGCCGGAGTGCTTCGACGACGATGTCCAGCGCATCGCGCTGTCCCACATATCCGACGATTCCACACATAGGTAGTCAGCGTACCCGCGAGCGCTTCTTCGGCGGCTTCGCACCGACCAGGCGCGACACCATGTCGAGACCGTCCTCCGGCGGATCGTCGAGGTCCACCGGGGAGGCCGCACCGAGCGCCTGTTCGGGGTCGCCGAAGGCCTGGTACTCGGGATCGTCGGTGAGCTGGTGCAGGAAGAAGCCGACGAGCAGCGCCCGAGCCACGCCGTGCGTGCCGCGGTTGGCTCCGTTGACACCGATCAGCGACTTCACCGACCGCTTCTCCAGCAGCCCCCGGGACACCCCGCCGATGGTGCGCAGGGTCACGTCACCGCCATACGCACGGGTCAGTCTCAGTGCGTTCGCATCCACCGAATCGAGGTCGCCGGCAGTCGCGACGAACATTCCGGGCGCCTGCACCCGCGCTGCGGCGGGCTCGAGGATCGACGTCGTGGGTGCCGGGAACAGTCCCGCCACCGCACCGATCGACGGTGCCTGCTGACCGAGGAGTCGCTCATCCGAGGCCGCGATCACCGCGGCCGATGCGCCGAACCCGTGTCCGGCGAGACCGAGACGACGCGGGTCGACAGTGACCTGTCCCAGGCCCAGGGACACCGACGAGACAGCGGTCAGGGTTGCCCGCAGGTCCGCGGCGAGCGCGACGTCGGAGGGAAAGAACCCACGCTGCCCGTCGGGTGCTGCGGCGACGATGCCCCAGGACGCGAGGTGCAGCAGCAGGTCGCGGTATCTCCGACTGTCGGCACCCCAGGAGTGTCCGAAGGCGATGGCCGGCAGACGCGAGCCCTCCGCCGGGGTGAAGACCTGGCCGGAGATGCCGACGATGCCGAGATCTCCGCGCAGGACCTTGTGGGGTCCGCGTCGGGTCAGCGCCGACACGAGTTGCGACGGCGATCGAGAGGGCGTCTTCCCGCGTTTCTTCCCGGCCACCCCGACAGCCTATGCGTCCGGGTTGCGCCGGTGCGGGCTGGCCTCGGCCGTGTCGGCGGGCAACAGGATCCGCGGTGTCGCAGTGTCGGCGAGGTCGGCGGCCCGCTCGAGGGCCTCGCGGTGGTCGACCTCGGCCCCGGCGCCGGCTCGGCGGTGCTCCGCGAACTCGGCCGCGAGCCGGTTCTGGGTGGTCGAGAACTCGGTCGACGCCGCGACGATGGTGTCGGTGGCCCGACGCGACACGGCCTCGATCTGGTCGGCGAGGTTCATTCGTCGCCCGCCAGCGCGAGGTCGCCACCCGACCCCGAGTGCCCCGACCGTCCGGATGTGCCCGACGGTTCGTGTTCACCAGCGCCGCGCTCGCCCGACCCCCGCTCGTCAGTGCGCTTCTCGTCAGTGCGCTGCTCGCCGGCCCCCGCACCGGCCGCATCGTCGCCGCGGAGGGTGGAGGTCCCGTCCGGCACCGTGTCCCCGTCCCGGGTGTCGCTGTCCGGGGCGTCGGTGTCCGGGACGGCGCGATCCGGTGAGTCGGTGCCCGGAGATCCAGTGTTCGGAGAGGCCGTGCCGGGAGATGCCGTGCCGGGAGTGGGGGCACTCGCGGTGCCGGCGGCCCCTATCCCCGACCGGCCGACGTCGAGTCGCGTCTCCTCGGCGTGCTCGTTGGGTGCCTGGCGATGCGTCCCCGGCCGTTCACGCCCGTCTGGCCCGTTCCCGTCTGACCCGTCCCCGCCTGCACCTGCCCCGGCGCGCTCCGCCCCGGGCACCCGATCGCCGGTGAGGCGTTCGTCGACGGTGCCCTCATCCGCAGACGACGCGGCGGCGTCCGTCCGGCCGTCAGCAGGAACATCGGGGGCAGGGACATACGGAGCAGGGACATACGGAGCAGGGACATACGCCGTACTGGACTCCACCGTCGGCGCCCCTGGATTCGACAGTCGGAGAGGCAGATCCGAGCCCGGAACAGGACCGTCGGACGGTTGACCGCCACCTGATCCTCCACCTGATCGCCGATCCGGTTCGGCATAGGTCCTACCGGTCTCGACGGAGTTGGTGGAGGGCTCGACGCCCCGGACCTGCCGTACCTGCGCATCACGCGTCGTCGGTTGGTCGAGGCCGTCGACGGCGCGGTCGAGTGCCTGCAGGATCTCGGTGATCCCGGTGGCCGCTGCGGACGAGGTCGTGGTGAACAAGTGGATCCGCGCGGCGATGTCGTCGGCCACCACTGACAACGGCACCGCGCCGGTGGCGACCGCGGCCGGCACGGCGGGCAGTGGATGGTCGGCGATCACCGGGGTGGTCAGTCGGGCGACCGCGAGATACCAGGCCCGCACCAGACGGTCGATGCCGGCGGCCGCGGCAGTGGTCGAGTCCGCCAGGGTGCGGAGCACCTGGGCATCGGACTCCGTCGCGTGCCGGTGCTCGGCGATCCGGGCCAGCGCGGCCGCACCCGCCGCACCCGCCCATGCCTGCCCGATCCGGATCTCCTGCTCGGGCAGACGATCGAGATGCTCGCCGACCGCACGCACCGCGGCCTGCAGGCGCTCACCGTCGGCGGCCATGGCGGGCAGGCCCACCCGACCGACGGCGCGGAATCCGGCGCGGATCTCGTCCGCCGTCGGGACGTCGAGGCCGAGTGTCGCTCCGAGACCGAGCACGTCGGCGAGGTGCTCGACACCGGCCACCGCACGATCGCGCAGATCAGCGATGGGGTCGGCAGCGGTGGTCATCGATCACCGCCGCGCGCGGGAGGCGGGAACGACGCGGCGACCTCGGCGTCGGCGGTCCGGAACTCGTGCACACCGCGCTCGAGGCCGTCGGCCAACTCCGCTGCCGCGGCGGCCCGCGTCGCCAGCCTCTCGGCGACCCGCCCGACCATCGCGGTGTGACGGACCGCGTGCTCGTGGTGCTCATCGTCGGCGTCGGTCCAGGCCCCGAATCCGTGGTCGCGTAGGTCGCGTACCGCATCGCCCACGGTCCGCCCCACGCCGCGATAGAACTCGACCACCTCGGCTGCCCGTTCCACGTCGACCGACACGGCATCGGTCCGCCCAGACGGACCCGCCGACAGCCGTGGGGCTGCTGCGTCGTCGGTCATCGCGACCCTCCTCCGAGCAAATGCCGTGCGCATGATCTGGTGGCGCTGAAGTGTAGACGCAGTGGACCCGTTCACGGTTCCGTCGCGACCCGCCGACCAGGTGTCCGAGACGGCCTCTGCATCGCTCGCACACCATTTGCCGGGTTCTCTTCCGCGCGCCGACAGTCGTCTTGCATACTTCAACCATGACAACACGCGATGTCACACCGATCACCCTCGCCGCCGAGGGTGGTGGCGCGGCTCTGGACCAGGTCTTCCTGATGTCCGCCGTGGCCGCAGTCGTATCGGTGGGGCTGCTCTGGATCGGCTACATGCACCGCACCCACAAGATCACGTGGCTCACCGCGCTCGGCGACTGGGCCGCACGCCGCGTCAACCGGCCGCCGTGGGCCGCGTTGCCGATCTTCCTGTTCACGAGCACGATCATCTGCGCACTGTTCGGCTTCCTGTGGGACGTCAGCCTGCACATCGGCGACGGTCGCGACGAGGGCCCCTTGGCCAACCCGGCCCACTACTTCATCCTGGTCGGACTGTTCCTGCTGTTCATCTCGGGAATGCTGTCGATCTTCCTGCCCTTCGACAAGCCGGGCCGCTCGGCCATCCGCATCACGCGGCACTGGTACGCCCCGGTCGGCGGAATCCTGTTGGCCGGATGCGGTTTCTACGCATTGCTGGGCTTCCCGCTGGACGATGTGTGGCACCGCATCTTCGGTCAGGACGTCACGCTCTGGGGGCCCACGCACCTGATGCTGATCGGCGGCGCCGGGCTCTCCCTCATCGCGGTCGTCATCCTCGATCGTGAGGGCAAGGCGGCCATGGGCCCCGACGCACCGGCCGACGGCCGCAGCCAGTGGTTGGTCCGATGCCTCGCCTTCGGCGGTCTGGTCATCGGCATGTCCGTGTTCCAGATCGAGTACGACTTCGGCGTCGAGCAGTTCCGTCTCGTGTTGCAGCCCATGATGATCGCCGGCGCAGGTGCCTTCGCGCTCGTCGCGGCACGGATCAGCCTCGGCCCGGGCAGTGCACTCGTCGCGGCGGTGTTCGCCATCCTGCTGCGCGGTGTCGTGGCAGTGGTCGTCGGTCCCGCGCTGGGCGCTCCGATCAACGTCTTCCCGCTGTACCTCGGTGCGGCCGTGGTCGTCGAGTTGCTGGCGCTGACCCCGCTCCTCAAACGCCGAATCCTGTTCGGGGCGGTCGCCGGTCTCGGTGTCGCGACCCTCGGTTTGTGGATCGAATCCTGGTGGATCGCTGCGGCATACCCGTTCCCGTGGGTGACCGGTATGTGGGGTGAGGCGCTGGCCATGGCGATCCCGGTCGCCGTCGTCGCCGGTGTGTGCGGCGGGATGCTCGGACTGGTGTCCGTGGGTGAGCCGCTTCCTCGGCGATGGATCAGCGTGACGGCCGTCGTGCTGTCAGTGGTGGTCATCGGCGGCGCGGTCGCCAACGGACTGCGGGTGTCGGTGCCCGCGGACACCACCGCGCGAATCGTGTTGATCCCGTCCGGACCCAACGCCGCCGCCGAGCAGAACGCCACCGCCGAGGTCTTCCTCGACCCGTCGAACGCGGTCGGCGACGATCCCGAATGGGTGACGCTGATGTCCTGGCAGGGCGGTAAGGAGAATGCGCGCGGCATCGTCATCGATCGCCTGGATCGGGTCGGACCGAACCACTTCCGGTCGACCGAGCCCGTGCCCATCTCGGGATCGTGGAAGACCATCCTGCGTGTGCAGGACGGGACGACGATGGCCGGCGTGCCGGTCTACCTGCCGGCCGACCCGGCGATCGGCGCCCAGGGCGAACCCGCACTGCCGACGTCGACCAAAGAGTTCGTGCCGGAGATCTCGATCCTCCAGCGCGAGCGCAGCTTCGACCATCCGTCCTGGCTGTTCTCGGCTGCGTCGATCGTCGTCCTCGTCTGTTCGCTGGCGCTGATCGCCGCACTATCCTGGGGCGCGGGTCGGGTCAACGCCCGTGAGCAGCGCACGGAAGCGCGGGCTCCCACACCCCAACCCCAACCGCAGCCGTGATCGACGGCCCGGAACCGGTCGTCTATCACCTGGCGACCCACTCCCTGCTGCTCGCCCTGCCCGCGGTGGTCCCCGCCTTCCTGCTGGTGGGGATCATCATGGTCATCGTCGTCCGCGATCGCCGTCTGGGCGATGACGACGACGATCTCACGAACGACGACGAACCGTCGGACCCTCCAGCAGGTGACGGAACAGGCTCCGTAGCACCAGAACCGACCGAGAACACGACCGGAGACGAGGCCGATGACCCGGACCATGGGGCCCGATGACCTGTTGCTCGCCCATGGACTGGGGGGATCGCAGTACCTGCCCGTCCCACTCACCGCGGTACTGATCGGCGGAGCCTGGGCGCTGACGATCTCCTTCGCGGTGATCGCCTTCGCCTGGAAGCGGCCTCGGTTCGGCAAGCCGGACGCCGGACGTCCGCTCCCACAGTGGGTCACGCGGTTCGTCGACAACCGGTGGGTTCGTTCGGTCGTGGCCGGCGCCGCGCTGGTGCTGACCGTCTGGCTGGTCATCGCCGCCTTCGGCTCGGATGTCGACGAGAACCCGCTACCGGGTGCGTTCTATGTCCTCCTGTGGGTGGGCATGATCGTGGTGTCAGTGCTGATCGGTCCCGTCTGGCGACTCCTGTCACCGGTTCGCACGGTGCTCCGCGCCGCCGGTGCCGTCCTGCATCGCGAGATCGGCATCCGCGCCTACCCCGACTCCCTCGGCTGGTGGCCCGCAGCGTTCGGACTCTTCGCATTCGTATGGCTGGAGCTGGCCTACCCGCACAGCAGTTCGCTGTCGGCGGTGCGGATCTGGCTGCTCGTCTACCTGATCGTCACGCTGGTCGGCGGTCTGGTCTACGGGCTCCGCTGGACCAGCAACGCCGATCCGTTCGCCGTGTACAGCACGGTCGCCTCGCGGCTGTCCCCGTTCGCGCGTGCCCGCGACGGTCGGGTCGTCGCACGCAACCCGATGAATTCGCTCGGCACGCTACCGATCCGCGCGGGCACGGTCACCGTGCTGGCCGTGCTGCTCGGATCGACGGCCTTCGACAGCTATTCGGCATTCCCGAGCTGGCAGGGATGGGTGGACGATCGCGCGCAGGGCAGCGACGTCATCGACACCCTGCTCAACACTGCGGGCCTGCTGGTGTTCATCGGCGTGGTCGCACTGACCTTCTGGGGTGCGGCACGAGCCGTCGGCGGCATCGACCCCGGCAAGCGCCGACTGCTGCCCGGCCAGATGGCGCATTCGCTCATCCCGATCGTAATCGGCTACATCCTCGCCCACTACCTGCAGTCCCTGGTCGAACAGGGACAGGAGGCGCTGCACGCGCTGGGAGATCCACTCGGCAAAGGGTGGAACGTGCTGTGGCTCAGCGACATGCATCCCGAGTACGTGATGTCATCTCACCCGACCTTCACCGTGACCCTGAAGGTCGTCTTCGTGGTCGGCGGGCACATGCTGGGCGTCGCAGCCGCCCACGACGCCTCACTGCGCCTCTTGCCCAGACGTCAGCAGTTGACCGGGCAGCTGACCATGATGGTGACCATGGTCTTCTACACGTTCCTGGGGCTGTACCTGCTCTTCGGCGGCTGAGTCGTCGAAAGCCGGTCGCGATCGGCTACCGGCCTGCCGGAAACCGATCACGTTGCCGTCGGGGTCGCTCAGGGGCGCGAACCCTCGCTCACACCGTGGTTGCGACCGTCCCCGATGTCAACGGTGGCGGAAGTCCGGCTCCCGCTTCTCGACGAATGCGGCCATGCCCTCGGTCTGGTCGTCGGTGGCGAACGTCGCGAAGAACAGTGCGCGTTCGGCCCTGACCCCCTCGGCGAGAGTCGTCTCGAAGGCCGTGTTGACCGCCTCCTTCGCCAGGATCACGGAGGGAAGGGACTTGCTCGCGATGGTCTCGGCGACCTCGACGGCAGCGGTGAGGTGGTCACCCGCGGGCACCACCCGCGACACCAGTCCGAGGCGTTCGGCCTCGTCGACCTTCAGTCGCCGACCGGTGAGGATCAAGTCCATCGCCTTGGCCTTGCCGATGGCACGCGTGAGCCGTTGTGAGCCACCGATTCCGGGGATCACACCGAGGTTGATCTCGGGCTGGCCGAACACCGCGGTCTCGGAGGCGACGATGATGTCGGCGAGCATCGCGAGCTCGCAGCCACCGCCGAGCGCGTAACCCGACACCGCCGCCACGATGGGCGTCCGCACCCGGGTGAGCGCATCCCAGCCGGCGAACAGCGCCTCGCCCAGGACCTCTGCGTAGGACTTGGTCGACATCTCCTTGATGTCGGCGCCCGCGGCGAATGCCTTCTCCGAACCGGTCAGCACGATGGCACCGATCACCGGATCGGCGTCGAAATCCGCCGCCGCAGCTGTCACGTCGCGCATCACCTGGGCGTTCAAGGCGTTCAGCGCCTTCGGCCGGTTGAGGGTGATGATCCCCACGCGCCCGGAGGTCTCGGTCAGGATGGTCTCGAAGTCAGGCATGGCTCTCCTCGCGGGGCGTGCTGGGGAAGGTCAGATCGTCGGGCAGCGGCTCGAAGAAGCCGTCCACCGCGGCCGCGTCGACGGCGTCGAGTGTGGGCGGCCGCCACGATGGCGACCGGTCCTTGTCGATGACCTGCGCGCGAATACCCTCCGCGAGGTCGGGATGGATCAGGCAGCGCACCGAGACCCGGTACTCACGGATCAGCGCTTCCTCGAGAGAGGACTCGTCTGCGGCGGCGCGCAGCGACCTCAGGGTCACGGTCACCGCGGTCGGGCTCTTCGCCTCGATGGTGTCGGCGGCCGTGGTCGCGTCCTCGGTGCCGAGGCTGCGGAGGCGAGAGATGATCTCCGGAACGGAGTCTCCTGCGAACGCGTCACGGATCCATTCACGTCCGGCGGCCAGCGCGGAGGTGGGCGGATCGACGGCTGTGTCGGCGAGCGCCTCGCCCACCGACCGCGTGGCCAGCGCTGACAGCAGGTCGTCGAGTCGGTCGGCCGGGACGTAGTGGTCGGCGAGACCGAGTACGACGGCATCGGCCCCGCTGACGGACTTCGCCGTGAGCGCCGCATAGGTACCCAGTTCGTCGGGCACCTGGGCGAGGAGGTGCGTACCGCCGACATCGGGGACGAAGCCGATGCCGGTCTCGGGCATGGCCAGTCGCGTGCGGTCGGTGACGACGCGGGTGTTGCCGTGGGCGGAGACACCGACGCCGCCACCCATCACGATGCCGTCCATCACGGCGATGTACGGCTTCGGGTAGCGGGCGATGTCGGCGTTGAGGAGGTACTCGTCCCACCAGAACCGAGCGGACGGACTGGCCTCGGCAACCGAGTCGCCCGTCGATGCCGATGCGTCACGGTGGATGGCGACGATGTCGCCGCCTGCACAGAGTCCGCGCTCCCCCGAACCCGTCAGAGCGACGGCGGTGATCGAGTCGTCGTCGGCCCATGCACTCAGCTGGCGATGGAGGATGCGAACCATCTCGTGGTCGAGCGCGTTGATCGCTTTCGGCCGGTTCAGGATCAACCTGCCGAGTCCGCCCTCGACCCGGGTGATCACCGGTGCTTCGTCTGCCATACCGCTCCCTGCCGTGGAATACGTCGCAAGAGACATTACTTGCATCTCCTACTAAATCAAGGTCGGGGGGCTCGTGACCCGGTGCACCCCCGACCACCAGGTCTATCGTCGACCGCATGGGATTCGACACTCCGTCCGGGAGCCACGGCGGGCGGCAGCCCGGTGGCCTCGCGCTCCGACTCGTCAACTCGGTAGCCGCGCGATGGATTCGTCGGCGCGGGGCCATCGGCGGTACCAGAGCACTGATCCTGCACACCGTCGGTCGCAAGTCCGGGGAGCCGAGGACCAGCCCGGTGAACTGGTTTCCAGGACCCGACGGGAGTCGGATCATCGTCGCGTCCGCTGCCGGCGCACCCAAGCATCCGGCGTGGTACCACAACATCGGTGCTCACCCGGACCAGGTCGCCATCGAGGTCGATGGTGCAACCATCCCGGTCGTGGCAGCCGAACTCGAGGGGGCGGAACGCGAACAGGTGTGGGCCGAGATCAGCGGCGCCTCTGCGCAGTTCGCCGGCTATCAGGAGAAGACCGACCGCCGACTCCCGGTCATCAGGTTGTCCCCGCGAGTCTGACCGGGTGTCGGTCGGCGGGTGCCGCGCCGGCGGACGCGACCGGTGGTGCCAGCACTACCCGAAGACGGGTGACTCCACCACTGACCCCGAGCCGTCGCTGCGGTGAGGTGAGACCATGACCACCTCAACAGCTCTCAGACCTGAACGCCCGACAGCACCCCGGCTCTCGTCGTACCGATCCGGCGGCCTGGTACTCACGGCCATCGCCTTGGTCGGCGCCTTCGTCCTCACTCCCGCGCTCCTGGCCGGCGGCGGGTACGGCAGCGTTTTCGACGCATCGCCGCTCGTGCGTGCGCTGCGCGATGGATTCGTGGCGACGTGGCAGAGCGGACGCGTCGAACCGACGGCCGGATTGGATGAGGTCGTCCACTACTGGTCGAACTATCACCTGGTGAAGACCGTGATCGCACTCGCGCTGCTCGCCTGCCTCGTGATCCTGTCCCGCATGATCTGGCGCGCCTACGTCACGGCGGGACCGCAGCGTCAGGTGGCGCTCGCGACGTCGGGGGTGATCGCAACCACCGGCGCGGTGGGTGCACTGGGGCTCCTGATGGCCAACATCCAGGCGACCCTCGCCCCGCTCTCGGCGCTGCTACCGCTGCTTCCCGCGCGCCCGGGCCCTGGTTCGTACGCAGTCGTCGTCGGTGAGATCCGCAGCGGACTGTCGGCGAACGGCGCTGGCGGACAGCCCTTCCTCGGCGCACTGGTAGACGACTACGCGCGGTACCACCTGATCATGGCGGTGATCGCCGCCGTCCTCGTGGTGGTCGCCACGGTGTGGTGTGTGGCGTCGTGGCGACATGCGCGACGGTCCGACGGTCGGTCACGGAAACTGGCTCGATGGTCGACTGCGATCTCGGCCGTCGTCGGGCTCGGCCTGGCCGTCCTGCTGGTGGCGAACACGAGCACCGTCGTCGATCCCGAAGCCGGGCTGGCCATGTTCTTCTCGGGTTCCTGGTAGCCGCTACCGGCCACGGCAGATCATCGCGGCGGGCCCGATACCGTCGAAGATCTGTACGTGGGAGCGCCGCCGTCGACATATCGTCGGCGGCGGCGCGCTGGTGTACAGATTTTGTTCGGGCCCTGCGGACCGGAGGTGACCCGCGTTCTGACGCGGCGTCGTGACCCCACATTGGCGCCCAGCGCGACACCGCGTGGACAGTGCACGCGACCGACCACTCACCAGCAGTTTGTGGCCAGGCCAGACCTCGGTAGAAGTGGCCCCGACCCTCAGCCCAGATCGATCCCGAACGCCCCGACAGCATCCAGGAGCGCACGCGGCCGAGCGTCGGTGGGCAGTGCCTCGACCAGGGCGAAGCGCAATCCGACTGCCTCCGAACCACCGTCGGCTTCCGCGCTGTCCCCGACCATCAGCGCATCGGCGGGTGCGACACCGAGCCGGTCCAGGGCGTCGGTGAAGATCCGCGGCTCCGGCTTGATGGCACCGACCTCGTACGAGAGGCTGACGGCGTCGACGGCGTCGGTCAGGTCGTGCAGTGCGAGGACGGCCCGGAGGTCGAAGGCGATGTTGCTGACGACGGCCGTGGCGATGCCGCGATCGTGCAGGCCGCGCAACACGGCCGCGGTGTCGGGGTACGGCTGCCACGAGTGGGGATCGAGTACGCGCTCGTAGAGCGACTCCGCGTGGCCGGGCACGGCCAGGCCCGACGACCGGAGCATCGCGAGATACGCACGACGGTGCTGCGCAGGGTCGAGATCCCGCTCTTCCCAAGCGATCCGGTCATCGCCGGTGATGACGTCCGGCACGCCGACCGGGTGGGTCATCCGACGGATCAGTTCGGCCTGCGTCTCGACATGCAGCGGCTCACCGTGCTCGTCATGGAGGTCGGCGAACCATTCGGCGCGCTCCTCGAATCGGAACAGCGTGCCGGAGAAGTCGAAGAGGACCGCGCGAGGTGCCCCGACCTCGGTCGACGCTTTCGTCACGAGCGGACCGGCTCCACGCCGACGGCGGCGACCACGTCTGCGATGCGTCGGGCGATCCCCTGCGCATCGTCGGCGGTGCCGGCCTCGACCATCACCCGGACGAGTTGCTCGGTACCCGACGGTCGAAGCAGCACGCGGCCGTTACCCGACAACTCTGCTTCTGCTTCGGCGACCGCGTCCTGCACCGACTGTGCCTGAGCGACAGCGTGTTTGTCCGACACACGCACGTTCACCAGTTCCTGCGGCAGCACGGTCATGATGGAGGCGAGGTCGGCGAGCCGACGTCCGGTCGCGGCCACCTGCTGCATCAACAGGAGGCCGGTCAGGATGCCGTCACCGGTCGTCCCGGAGCCGGGTACCACGATGTGGCCGGACTGTTCGCCACCGAGCGAGTACCCGCCGCGGCGGAGCTCCTCGAGGACGTACCGATCGCCGACAGCGGTGGTGTGCAGGTCGATCCCGGCCTCACGCATGGCGATGTGCAGACCGAGGTTGCTCATCACGGTGGCGACCAGCACCCCGTCGTGCAGACGATCGCTCGCGCGGAGGGCGGTGGCCAGGACGGCCATGATCTTGTCGCCGTCGACGACCTCGCCGGTGGAGTCCACGGCCAGACACCGGTCGGCGTCGCCGTCGTGGGCCAGCCCGAGGTCGGCGCCGTACTCCAGGACCGCCGCCTGGAGCTTGTCCAGGTGCGTCGAGCCGCAGTCGTCGTTGATGTTGATGCCGTCGGGGTCCGCGTGGATGGCGATGACGGTCGCCCCGGCGTCGGCGTATGCGAGGGGGGCGAGGTCGGATGCGGCACCGTTGGCGCAGTCGACGACCACGGTCAGCCCGTCGAGCCGGTGGTCGATGGATGCGGCGAGGTGTCGGCGGTAGCGGTCACCGGCATCGGGCGCGTCCCGGAGGCGGCCGACGTCCGCACCCACAGGGCGGCGGCGTTCGGCATCCAGGGCAGCTTCGATGCGGTCCTCGACAGCGTCGTCGAGCTTGTGCCCACCGGCGCCGAAGATCTTGATGCCGTTGTCCGGCATGGGATTGTGCGAGGCGGAGATCATCACGCCGAAAGCGGCGCCGTACTCCGCGATGAGGAATGCGACAGCGGGGGTCGGCACCACGCCGACGCGGATCGCGTCGACGCCCGCGGCGGCGAGCCCGGCACACACGGCGGCTTCGAGGAGCTCACCGGATGCTCGCGGATCGCGACCGACCACGGCCTGGGGACGGTTGATGCCCTCCCCCAGGACGACGGCCGACGCCGAGGCCAGGCGCAACGCGAGCTCGGGAGTGAGCTCTGCGTTGGCCAGGCCTCGGACGCCGTCTGTTCCGAAAAGGCGTGCCACTTAACGCTTGGAGTACTGCGACGCCTTGCGGGCCTTCTTCAGGCCGTACTTCTTGCGCTCGACCGCACGCGGGTCACGCGTGAGGAATCCGGCCTTCTTCAGAGCCGGACGATCCTCCGGGGTGACCTCGATGAGGGCACGGGAGATGGCGAGGCGCAGGGCACCCGCCTGTCCCGAGGGGCCGCCGCCGACGAGCTTGGCGAAGACGTCGAACGACTCGGTGCGCTCGACGGTCACCAGCGGAGCCTTGATGAGCTGCTGGTGCACCTTGTTGGGGAAGTAGTTCTCCAGGGTGCGGCCGTTGAGGGTGAACTCACCGGATCCGGGCACCAGGCGCACGCGGACCACTGCCTCCTTGCGGCGGCCGACGGTCTGGATCGGACGATCGATGACGACCGGATCGCGGAAGTCCTCGGTCACCGCGACGTCGACCTCGGTGTCGTAGTCGTCACTGGCGGTCTCGACGGCCTCCACGGCCTCGTCCACTGCCTCTTCGACAGCCTCGACGGCCTCTTCGACCTGCTCGTTCACGTTCTCGGTACTCACTGGGCCACCTGCTTGATCTCGAAGGGCACCGGCTGCTGGGCCGTGTGGGGATGGTTCGGTCCGGCGTAGACCTTCAGCTTGGAGGCGATCGCCCGTCCGAGCTTGTTCTTCGGGAGCATCCCGATGATGGCCTTCTCGACCACGCGCTCCGGGTGCGTCTCCAGGAGCTCAGCAGTGGTGCGGGACGTGAGCCCACCGGGATGTCCGGAGTGGCGGTAGTTCAGCTTGCGCTCGGCCTTGTTGCTGGTGAGCACGACCTTCTCGGCGTTGACGATGATGACGAAGTCACCGCCGTCGATGTGCGGCGCGAAGGTCGGCTTGTGCTTGCCGCGGAGCAGGTTGGCGCTCTGCACGGCCAGCCGGCCGAGCACCACGTCGTTGGCATCGATGACGTGCCACGTACGCGTGACGTCACCGGCCTTCGGGGTGTAGGTGGGCACAGTTGTCCTCAACTCTTGTCGATACGGATGCTGGTCGGATGCGGCGGCAGAGGATGTTCCGGCGACCAGTGGGGACCCGGGCCTCGACTATCACCATCGTCCCGATCCCACGCCGACACGATGACCAGCGGTTACGGGTGCGAGATGATGCCGTGCACCAGCGGTCCAGGGTACGGGATGGCCCGGATCGGGGTCAAAACGCTGGTCGGAGGACCTGCTGACGGTGACCGGCCCCGGTCAGCGCGGGGCGACGGCGGTCGAGGCGACGGCGGCGGCACACTCGGTGTCGACCGGTTCGGCCGCGGTACCCGCCTGACAGCCGATGCTGACCTGCAGACCCTCGTCGACCAGCACGTACCAGCGGATACCACTGCCCGAGGCCGGTGCCTCGCGGTAACTGATCACCTCTCGACCCATGAACCGGGTCGACGGCGAGAACTCCGACACGACATCGTCGCCACGCTGGCGGATGCGGTTGCGCAGGCTGGTCGCGACCGACGCCAGTGTCGAGGCATCACGCAGCTCGGTCTGGACGACGAGTATCCGACGCCCGTCCGCGCGATCGGCGAACACGGTCCGTTCCGGCGGCGCCTCGTCGGCCCGCGTCGGACCCGTGTCCGTCCGTGGTGACCCGGGTCCGTCCGAGGCGGTGCCCGACGGCGGCGGCGACCCGCTCTCCCGCCAGTCTGCGGGAACATTCAGCGAGACACGTCCCAGCTGTGCCGTCCGGTCGGTCGGCTGGTCGTCACCCTGGCGCTGCATCAGCCCGACCACCACCGCCACCGCCGCGACCACCAGTGCGAGTGCGGCAGCCGCCCACACCAGCGGGCGACGTGTGCGTCCACCACCGATGTCGGCGACCTGCTCGGCCGGTGCCCCGACCGCATCGACGGGGTCGTCGGCCCCGGTTCGCCAGCCGTAGCGGCGGACCAGCCCACGATCGACGGCGACGACCCGACCGGCCAGGGCGTACGTGGTCACCGCCTCGATCGCGTCGCGGACCCGCCCGGGCTCGGCGCCGTCGACGAAGACCGCCTCGACGTCGTCGTCGATGGTCTCCTCGATTCGTTGCCCCACGAGGGCGTCGTCGGGATCGATGACCGAGGCGCGCTCGATCTCCCACCCGTTGGCCGCACGTCGCACGACCGTGACGTCCCAGTGCCGGAGCGGCGGCCGCCCCGGATCGGCGACGAGGTGCGGTACGTGGGTGGTCTCCACGACCACACAGCGCTGCATCACGACGTCGCTGTGGCTGCGAGCGACGAGGACGGCGCGTGGGACGAGTTCGGTGTCGGTGCCGCTGACGGCGCGAGCCAGCACCGACACCCGGCGCGCAGCCCACGTGGTCGGGTGCCCGACGATCGTCGTCAAGTCCCCCCCGGCGCCCCCGCCGCCTCCTGCCCCGCCGTCTCCTGCCCCGCCGCCTCCTGCCCCGCCGTCTCCTGGCCCGTGTTCTCCTGCTCTGCCGACCCCGAGCGTCGCCAGTTGCCGATGCCAGGCCCGGTCGGCCATCACCAGACGCCCGTCGACGAGCACCGACGCCGAGTCGATCGCATCGAGCAGCTCGGTGACGTCGGCCGACGCCCTGCCGCCTTCGGGGCGGTCGACCCGGACGCTCCCATAGGCGAGGTCGACGACCACCGGGCGGCGGACACGCGTCCTGCGGTTGGTCATCGTGCCCCCGTCAGATCTTCGGCGGGAGGTGACCGATCTGGATCATCTCCTGGGGACGCGTCCGCGAGATCAGCTCTCCGCGACCGGGAACGAGGTTCTGCAGCCGTGACCGGCCGACGATGTAACCCTCGTCGCGGTCGCCGCTCATCAGCAGGATGTCCGAGGACAGTTCCTTCAGCCGCGCGATGATCGGGTCGAACATCGCCCGACCGACGCCGCCCGACCGGCGGGCCAGGATGATGTGCATCCCGATGTCGCGCGCCTGGGAGGCCAACTCCACCAACGGCATCAGCGGATTGCTCGACGAAGTGGACACCATGTCGTAGTCGTCGACGATCACATAGATGTCGGCGCCCGAGTAGTAACTGCGGTCGCGCAGTTGCTGAGGCGTCACGTCGTCCGGCGGGAGCCGGTCGGTGAAGTGCTGCGCCAGTTCGACCATCATCGGCACCGATGTCTTGGCCGAGCTCGCGTAGCCGGCGAGATGATCGCCCTCGATGACGCCGAGCATGGTCCGGCGGTAGTCGATGAGGACGATCTTGACCTCATCCGGCGTAGAGGTCGCGACCAGGCCCTCGACGATGGTGCGCAGGAGTGTCGTCTTGCCGTGCTCGACATCGGCGAAGGCCATGAAGTGCGGCTGGGTGCCGAAGTCCAGGATCACCGGTGCGAGCTCGAGTTCGCCCACTCCGATCGCGACCTGGTTCGGTCCGAGCTCGATCCCGTTGTCGGTGAGCAGCTGTGCGATCTCGGCCGACTCGATGGAGGTGCCCAGCTTGCGGACCGGCATCGCCTGCCGCTCGCGGTAGGCGACCGCGAGCTTGTCGACCGCGAACTGCACACCGTGCGGCAGCGACTCCGGCGAGCTGATCCCGTCCAGTCGGGGCAGCGCGACCAGCATGTGCAGCTCGTCCGGCGTCAGGCCTCGACCCGGCCGGTTGTGCGGGACGAGAGCTGCTGCGCGACGCCCCATCTCGGAGTCCATCGCGTCGCCCAGCTTGAGCTCGAGACGACTGCCGATCAGGTCCTTCATCGCCGGACGCACCTCGGCCCATCGCGAGGCCGTGACGATGACGTGCACACCGTAGGACAGACCTTGCGAGACGATCGTGCCGACCTGGTCCTCGAGGAAGTCGAGTTCGTTGCGCAACACCGACACCCCGTCCAGAACGAGGAAGACGTCGCCGTGCCGGTCCCCGGCCAACGGATCGGCCGGGTCGATCGCCCCGCCGGCGAACCACTCTGCGCGCCGCTGCCGATAGTCGCGCATCGACTCGATGCCCAGCCGCGCGAACAGTAGTTCGCGGTCGCGGACGACCGCGGCGACCTCGGCCACCGTCCGCCGCACCGCGTCCATGTCGCCACGGGAGGCCACCGAACCGACGTGCGGCAGGCCCGCGATCCCGGCCAAACTGCCGCCACCGAAGTCGAGGCAGTAGAACTGCACCTGCTCGGGCGTGTGGGTCGCCGCCGCGGACATGATGATCGTGCGCAGGGTGGTCGACTTGCCCGATTGCGGTCCGCCGACCACGGCGACGTTGCCGGCGGCTCCGGCCAATTCGAGGACGAACGGGTCCCGGCGCTGCTCGTACGGTCGGTCGACGATGCCGACCGCCACCCGCAGGTCGCCGGGCACCCCGGGGCGCGAGAAGTCGCGTGAACCGACCAGCGAGTCCACCGTCGGCGAATCGTCCAGCGGCGGGAGCCAGACCTTCCGTGCGGTCGGACCGACACCCTCCATCCGCGTCACGAGGGTCTCGAGCAGAGTCGGGTCGGAGGCGGAGACCAGCGCATCCGTCCCCGACTCGTCGTCGGCTCCCGGCGGCTCCTCGTCGAGCAACGCCTCGGCCTCGTCGAGCAACGATGCGGGCGCGCCTTCGTCGAGCGGGACCGGTAGCGCGGTGAACACCTTCAGACGTCCTCGACCGGTCGCGGACGCGTAGGCCTCGTCGTAGGCCTCCTCGTCGGCGATGGGCGACGAGTACGGACCCGACACGTACGAGGTGTTGAATCGCAGGGGCTCGGCCGAGTCGCACTTGAGGTATGCCGATCCGGGCACGCTCGGCAGGTGGTAGGCGTCGGGGACACCGAGCACCGATCGGGACTCGTTGGCGGAGAAGGTCTTCAGACCGATCCGATACGACAGATGACTGTCGAGGCCGCGGAGTTTGCCCTCTTCCAGGCGCTGCGAGGCCAGCAGCAGGTGGATGTGCAGCGATCTGCCCAGGCGGCCGATGGCGACGAAGAGCTCGGCGAAATCCGGCTTCTGCGAGAGGAGTTCGGAGAACTCGTCGACCACGATGAACAGGGCCGGCAGGGGTTCGAGGCGGACACCGGATGCGCGAGCGCGTTCGTAGTCGCTGACATTGGCGAAGTTGCCCGCCGCGCGCAGGACCTCCTGACGTCGGTTCATCTCACCCGACAGAGCGTCCTTCATACGGTCCACCATCGAGAGTTCCTGCTCGAGGTTGGTGATGACCGCCGCGACGTGCGGAGCAGACTCGAGGCCCAGGAATGTCGCGCCGCCCTTGAAGTCGACCAGCACCAGGTTCAGCTCGGTCGGTGAGTGCGTGGCCAGCAGCGCCACCACCAGGGTGCGCAGGAACTCCGACTTGCCCGAGCCGGTGGCACCGATGCACAGACCGTGCGGGCCCATGCCCCCGTGTGCGCTCTCCTTGATGTCGAGTTCGACGGGCGTGCCGGTCGGCGTGTAGCCGATGGGCACCCGTAGGCGGTCACGGCCGACGCGCGTTCGCCACGCGACCGACGGGTCGAAACGGGTCGCGTCGTCGATGCCCAACAGCGCGGTCAGCCCCGGATCCGTCTGTGCCGCCTCGGACTCCAGGCTCGCCAGTGCGGCCGCGGTGGCCAGTCGGTACCGCGCCAGGCGACGGGCGAGCGCCTCCGCCTCGGCAACGGTCATCGAGTCCATGTCGGCGAATTCCTCGATGCCGAAGGCACTGCGGGCCGCGACGGTCTGGTTCCGCACGACCAGTTGCAATCCACGACGTGCGGCGAGCCCGTCCGGCGGAGCGGTGAGGTCGACGAGGGTCACACCCTCCATACCGGCGTCGGTGATCAGACGCTCGTCGCCGGTGACCCGACCGTCGTCGATGATCACCACGAGGTGCGCCCGACCCGGGGTAGGCGGTGCCGACCGGCTGAAGCGGCCGCGTTCGAGCAGATCCGCGGCCAGCGAGTTCTCGAAGTCGGTGAGGCTCGGGTAGATCATCCGCATCGCGCCGAGTCCGTCGCGCAGGGTCGGGTGCCCGACGTGCGGCAGCCACTTGGCCCAGTCCCACGCCTCCCCCGCCGGATCACCGGTGATGATGGCGATCTGCAGATGGTCGGGTCCGTGGAAGGTGGCGAGTTCCAGGATCATCGACCGGACCAGCTCGCGGGTCTCCTGACGTGCGCCCTCCACGTTGACCGCCGGGAAACCGCGCAGCGAGATGGCGGTCGGCAGTCGGTGCACCACCGAGTGGGTGCGGACGAATCGCCGGAGCGCCACCATCGACACCGGCTCCATGTCCTCGAGCGGACCGGTCTCGGGCGGCATCAGCCGGGTCGCGAGTCGTTGCGAGCCGACGCCGACACGGACATGCGCGAAGTCGGTGTCCGTTGGTCGTCGCTCCCACATCCGCCGCGTACCGATCACCTCGAGCAGCGACGCCGGATCGGGATGGCTCCACACCAGTGCGGATCGTTGGGCGTCGACCGTCTCGTCGACCTGTGTACGGATCTGTCCCAGGTAGCGGAAGTAGTCCTTGCGCTCCTCGTTGAGTTCCGCGGCACGCTTACCCCCGCCCCGACCGCCGGTCGCGAACATGCCGAACATCGACATCAGCATCATCAGCGGGAACATCATGAACAGCGGGTTGGTGAGGATGTTGCGACCGCCGGTCATGAACATCATCGCGATCATCCCGACCACGGCGACGATCATCACCACCGGCAGCATCTTCATCAACATGTTGCCCGGAACGACGCGCGGTACATCGGGCGGCGGTTGGATGTTCACCTCGCCGCCGGGCGCCCGCGGTGGCGTGATCCGCGGTCGCCGGACAAAGCCCTCCGTCGTCGCTACCACGGTGGTTCCCCCGAACTGTTTCTCCCCGACGTCGGCCATGGACCGCACGCCTGCGCTAGTGGACTATGACGCGGTTCAGTATGTTATCTCCCGAACCGGCGGGGAGGATCCACCAGATGTCCACTCTGGATGCACCATCGACAACGCACGCCATACGGTCACCGTCCGGGGGCGGTTCGACCAGGTCAGGGCGGGGCGAGGCGGCCATCGAGCCCGACCTCGTGCGAGTGTCGGTGTTGGGGGGCAACACACAGCTCGACGTGGGGTTGCCGGCTGCGGTCCCGATCGCCTCGCTGATCCCCGATCTGGTCGCGCAGATCGAATCGCGCAGTCCGCACCGGCGCGATCCCGACGACCCCGATGCCGACGACCGTCCACATGATCGTCAGCACCGCTGGACGCTGGCGCTCGTCGGGCAGGAGTCGATCGCACCGCAGCGCACCCTGTCGGAGGCCGGGATCCGCAACGGCGATCTGCTGGTCATGCGCTCTACGCGCACGGCCGAGTCCCCTGTGCTGTTCGACGACGTCGTCGACGCCGTCGCACGTCTCACCGAGTCCCGCTTCGCCAACTGGTCGGCCACCGCGGCGCGATTCGCCGGATACGCCGTCGCCGTCCTCGCCGCCCTGGTGTCGGCGGTCGGGCTGGGGGCCATCCGACTCACCAGCGGCAGCATCTGGCCGGCCGGTCTCGCGGCCCTGGGCGCGGTCGCGACGCTCGTCGCCGCGACCATCGTCGCGCGCCACTACCGCGACGCCGCGACCGCAACGGTGTTGGCGGCCACCGGTTTCCCGCTCGTGTTCGTCGCCGGGATGCTGGTGACACCCGATCGCTACGGTGCAGCCCATCTGACCCTGGGATTCGCGCTGGTGCTCGTGTACACCGTCGTCTCCTACCGCGTCACCATGATCGGTCCGGTGACCCATTCGGCGGTCACCACCGCCGCGTTGCTGGGCGCCCTCGGCAGCGCGGGCGTGCTGTTGACGCCCGGCACGGTACCGCAGGTCGCCGCCGTGGTGGCCGCGGTCGGCATCCTGGTCATCGCGATCGCCCCGCGGGCGACCATCGTGCTCGCGAAACTCCCGCTGCCGCCGGTGCCCACCGCGGGCGCGCCCATCGAGTCCGACGACCTGGAGCCACGGCCCGCCATCGAAGGCATCGGAGCGATCGGTGCCATCGCCCTGCCCAAGGCCGACGCTCTGGAACAGCGTTCGTACGTTGCGACCGCCTACCTGACCGGCATCGTCATCGGTACCACCGCGGTCACTGCCGTGGCAGCACTGCTGGCCGCGGCTCCGTTGGCCGGCTTCGAGCCGAAGTCCGCCGCGTACGCGACCGTGATCGGCCTCGTCTTGTGTCTGCGCGGACGCTCGCACAGCGATCTGGCGCAGGCGGCCGTGCTCATCGCTGGTGGCTCGCTGGCGGTGCTCGGGGTCCTCGTGGGGCTCGCCTTCGGCGATGGGTCGTGGCCGATCGCGGCCTTCGCCGTCGGGCTGGGGGTCCTCACCGGTGCCCTCGTCTTCGGCGTCGTGGCGCCGACCCAGGAGTTCTCGCCGGTGGTCCGTCGGTTCGCCGAGATCGGCGAATACCTGCTGGTCGCCGTCATCGTGCCGCTGCTGCTGTGGATTCTCGACCTCTACCGGATCGTGCGGGAGATCTGAGATGCGGGCTGCGGTTCGCGTGGCCCGCACCCTCGGCGTCGGACTCGCGGTCACCGCGCTGACCTCGACGCTCGGTGCGGCACCCGCGGTGGCGGTGACACCGCCGACGGTCGATTCCCGCGCGCTGGTGCGATCGGCACCGGTCGCCCCGACGGAGAAGACCGAGCAGCGCACGCTCTGTGCTGCTCCCCGTGTCGCCGGTGGTCGCGACCTGTCCATTCCCTCTGCCGCGCAACGGATGATGAACCTCCCCGAGGCGTGGCGGTTCAGTCGTGGCGCGGGGCAGAAGGTCGCGGTCATCGACACCGGCGTCACCCCGCACCCCCGCCTCGGTCGGGTGCAGGCCGGCGGCGACTACGTGTCGAACGGGAACGGGCTGAGCGACTGCGACGCCCACGGCACCCTGGTCGCGGGGATCATCGCCGCGCGACCGAGTTCGGCGGACGCCTTCGCCGGCGTCGCACCCGCGGCCGACATCCTGTCCATCCGACAATCCAGCGGAGCGTACGCGGCCAAGGACCAACGTCGCCGCGGCGAACCGGATCCGACCGTCGGTGCAGGCTACGGCTCGGTCCGCACCCTTGCCAGCGCGGTCGTGCGGGCCGTCGACCTCGGGTCGACGGTGATCAACATCTCCGAGGTCGCGTGCTCGACCAGCGCCGGGCGCCTCAACGATCGCGCGCTCGGCGCCGCGGTCAAATACGCCTTCGACCGCGACGTCGTGGTGGTGGTGGCCGCGGGCAACCTGTCGCAGGGATCGTCATGCGGTGAGCAGAACCCGACACCCGCAGCCGCCGACACGACCGGCTGGAACTCCGTGCGCACCATCGCGAGTCCCGCGTGGTTCACGCCGTATGTGCTGACCGTCGGGTCCGTCGACGCCGGCACCGGCGCACCCAGTCCGTTCAGCTTGCACGGACCGTGGCTCGGGGTGGCGGCCCCCGGCACCGACATCGTCAGCCTCGACAGTCGTCGGGGATCGTCCGGACTCGTCGACGCCCAACAGGGCGACCAGGGGCCCGTGCCGATCCTGGGCACCAGTTTCGCCACGCCCTACGTCTCGGGGACCGTCGCGCTCGTGCGGGCGCGATACCCGAAACTGTCGGCGGCAGAGGTGATCGAACGGGTGACCCGATCGGCGCATGCGCCCGGCACCGGACGTGACGGGGTCATCGGCCACGGCGTGATCGACCCCGTCGCCGCCCTGACCGGCGATCTTGCCGCGGAGCAGCCGGATGCCACGAAGTCGAAGGCGATCGCCGCGCCGACGCCGCAGTCACCACCGGACACGACGGCACGCACCGTCGCAGTGGTCGGCGTCGGGGTGAGCATCCTGGTCATCGCGGCCGTGCTCGGCATCGCCATGCCCCACCGTCGGGTCAAGCGGCTCGATCCGGACGACTTCTGAGGACCAGGCCAACCGAGTCCCGGAGGCAGCGAGCCCCGGCCACGATTCAGAAGCTCCGCGTACGCCGCGTCAGCGGGTGGTGCGCGCCGGACGCAGTTCGCGCGGCAGGGCGAAGGTGACGGTCTCGTTGGCCGTGGTGACCGGCTCGACGGTGTCGAAGCCGTGCTCGGCCAGCAGGTCGAGCACGCCACGGACCAGGACCTCGGGAACCGATGCGCCCGAGGTGATCCCGACGGTCTCGACTCCTTCGAGCCACTCGACCTCGACGTCGCGGGCGTAGTCGACGAGGTGGGATGCCTTGGCACCGGCCTGCAGCGCCACCTCGACCAGCCGGACCGAGTTCGACGAGTTCTTGGAACCCACCACGATCACCAGGTCGCACCGGGGCGCCATGGCCTTCACCGCGACCTGACGGTTCTGGGTGGCGTAGCAGATGTCGTCCGAGGGCGGGTCGTTGAGCAGGGGGAACTTCTCCCGCAGACGCGTGACCGTCTCCATGGTCTCGTCCACCGACAAGGTGGTCTGGGACAGCCATACGATCTTGGACTCGTCGCGGACGGTGACGTTGTCCACACTCGCCGGGCCGTCGACGAGTTGCACATGCGACGGCGCCTCACCTGCGGTGCCCTCGACCTCCTCGTGCCCCTCGTGACCGATCAGCAGGATGTCGTAGTCGTCGCGCGCGAACCGCTTGGCCTCCTGGTGCACCTTGGTGACCAGCGGGCAGGTCGCGTCGATCGTCTTGAGGTTGCGCTCGGCCGCGGTACGGTGGACCTCCGGGGAGACGCCGTGCGCGGAGAACACCACGAGCGCACCCTCGGGCACCTCGTCGGTCTCGCCGACGAACACGGCGCCGCGCTCGGCCAGGGTCTCGACCACGTGCCGGTTGTGCACGATCTCCTTGCGTACGTAGACCGGGGCACCGTGCTTGTCCAGCGCCTTCTCCACGGTCTCCACGGCACGGTCGACCCCGGCACAGTATCCCCGGGGTTCCGCGAGCAGTACCCGCTTCGTCTCAGCCATGCCTCCAGCGTACGGGGTGAGCGACGCCACGCCCGGCCGACGGCACGGGGTTCGGCATCGGACCGGCCGCCTCGCGTGCCGACGTCCGCTCCGACCCGACACCCGACTTCGGCGCAGATGACGGGACAGGTTGGCCGTCGTCAGGTCAGATGGCAGAGTGGTCCCATGGTCCGCGCACCGTATCCAGCCCGTATCGCCGCAGGTCTACTCGTCACGGCGGTCGAGGAGACCCGGAAGATCCCCGCCCTGCTCATCACGCTGCCGATGACGGCCGTGAGCCAGACCCTGCAGGCGGGTATGCGAGCACAGCAGAACATCGCCGAGCTCGCCATCAAGGGTGACCTCGTCCTCGAGCAGTTCTTCGATCGTCCCGACGAGCAGCCGTCCTGGGCCCGCTTCGACGAGGACGACGCCCTCCCGCCCGCTGCAGAAGACGCCGCAGAGGACACCGTGCGGGAGACCGCACCCGACGAGAACCCGGCGGCGACCCTCGCCGACGACGCCGACGACCCGACCGCGGAACTCCCCGCAGCCGAGGACGACGATGTCGCAGACATCCCCGACGAGAACCCTGTCGCCCGCCTGGCCGGCGACGGCGAGTCGGGCAGCCGCGGCGCCGGTCGCTTCGCGCTCTACAGCTCCGCGCCCGACGCTGTGACAGCGACCGCTCCGAAACCCACCACCGGCACCGACGACGGTCCGGTCCCCGAGATCGTCGAGTATCTGGAGTACGACGGACTCACGCTCGCGCAGCTGCGGGCCAAGATCCGCACCGTCGGTCTCGACGAGCTCGAGGAACTGGCCGCCTACGAGCGCGATCATCGCGCCCGTGCACCGTTCGTCACGATGCTCGACAACCGGATCACCGCACAGAAGAACAAGAAGTAGTAGGCCCCGTGACGGTGACCCTGCTGGTGAAGGCAACTCCGCAGTGAAGGTAACTCTGTAGTGGAGGCGACCCGGTGACGGCGCCCTCGCCGGGTGGTGGCGCCTCGTCGGGCAGTTCACCCGAGAGTCCGTGGCCCGTCCGCACGGTCAACACCAAGATCGCCGACTGGATCCACCGCTTGGGCCAGATCTGGGTCGAGGGCCAGATCACCCAGATCAACCGTCGGCCCGGCACCCGCGTGGCGTTTCTCACCCTGCGTGATCCCGCCGCCGACATCTCGATCTCGGTCACCTGCAGCCCCGACCTCCTGCATCGCACCGAGGTGCCGCTGACCGAGGGCAGCCGTGTCGTCATGCTCGGCAGGCCGACCTTCTACACCGGGCGGGGCACCGTCTCGCTGCGTGTCTCCGACATTCGGCCCGTCGGGGTCGGCGAGTTGCTGTTGCGGATCGAGCGACTGCGACAGTTGCTGGCCGCCGAGGGCCTCTTCGATCCGCGACTCAAACGTCCCCTCCCCTTCCTGCCGAAGGCTGTCGGACTCATCTCCGGTCGCGCCAGCGCCGCACAGCGCGACGTGGTCGCGGTCGCCGAGAGCCGTTGGGGAGCAGTCCGATTCGAGATCCGTGACGCACCCGTCCAGGGGCCGACCGCGGTCCCGCGCATCCTCCGACACCTGACCGAGCTCGACGAGCATCCGGACGTCGACGTGATCATCATCGCCCGGGGTGGCGGCAGTGTGGAGGATCTCCTGCCGTTCTCCGACGAGGCCCTCCTGCGTGCGGTCGCGGCCTGCTCGACACCGGTGATCAGTGCGATCGGGCACGAGCCGGACTCACCGCTGCTCGACCACGTGGCCGATGTCCGGGCCGCCACACCCACCGATGCCGCCAAACGTGCCGTCCCCGACGTCGCCGCCGAACTCGCGGCGATCGCCTCGCTCCGTCACCGGACGGCCCAGGCGCTGCGCAACTGGGTGCGGCGAGAAGCTCACGGACTCAGCGGTATCCGCGCCCGTCCGGTACTCGCCCGACCACATCAGATGGTCGATGCCCGGTGGGACTCCGTGGAGCGGATGCGCGCCGACATCCGGCGTGACGTCGTCCGGCACATCGATGCCGAGGACCGCCGGACGGAGCATCTGTCGGCGCGGTTGGCCACACTGGGACCGGCGCAGACCCTCGCCCGGGGGTATGCGGTGGTGCAGCGCACCGACGCCGACGGTGCACACGTCGTCGGATCGGTGGCCGACCTCCCGATCGGCGCGGCGTTGCGTATCCGGGTGGCGGACGGCGCCGCGACCGCCGAGGTGACCGAAGGAGAGAGCCGGTGAGCACGAGCGACGACGATGCCGACACCCTGCGGCCGGTGACCGAACTCGGTTACGAGGAGGCCAGGGACGAGCTGATCGAGGTGGTCGCGACGCTGGAACGCGGCGGCCTGGACCTGGACGCGTCACTGGCGTTGTGGGAGCGCGGCGAGGCGCTCGCGGGACGCTGCGAGGAACACCTCGAAGGCGCGCGCGCCCGGATCGAGGCGGTCATCTCCGACAGTGACGGAGACGAGGACCTCGACGAGTTCGACGACGACGACCCGGACGACGACAATCCGGACGACGACTGAGGTCGTGCCGGCCCGGCTCAGGAGGGCGATCGTGGCAGCGGCTGCTGCGCGAGGACCGACGACCCCAGCTGCTCCATCTCGCTGTCGGGGCCCCGGGAGAGCAGTCCGATCCGCACGTCGCCGAGGTCGGTGATCCAGATCTTCTTGCCGTCGCCGGTGTAGGTCACCCATTGCCGTCCGCCGACCTCGCGGGTGCCCGCGCCGAAGACGCGGCTGTCGCCGGCGATCGACGACACGAGGTCTTCTTCCTTGCCACCCGACTGGCTGAGCTGCAGATAAGCACCGCTCGCGGTCACCCATCCGGCGTTGCTGACGAAGCTCCCCCCGACCGGCTGGGTCGATCCCGAGTTGGGCTTCCACTTCTCCGGCGTCGGCGGGAGCCGTACCGGGAAGGGCAGCGCACGCGCGTCGGCGCGCAACGCGGTGGTGACGTCGAATGCGGGGGTCCGGTCGTCACTGGCTCCGCCGGTGAGACCGACCGAGCAGTTGCCGGACGCGACGACGACGAGCGCACACACCGCCAGCAGCGGGATCAAGGACCAGATCATGTCCTTGTTGCTGTGCAGGATGCGGGGTTTTCCGGCCATGGACGCCAGTATCCCAGCCGCCCGCAACGCCCGACCGGGGTGGTTTCGACTCATCGCAGCAGAAGGTGGTCACCGACCTCCCCGAGCGGGTTACATGAACGGGTGCGACGACACCCGCGGTCCGTGACCGCATTCCTCCTGGCGATCCTCGCCGTTCTGGCGTTGGCCGGCTGCGGCAGCGACGACAGTGGTTCCGGCTCGGCCCTGGACGAGGTCCGTGAGAGCGGCGTCCTCCGCGTCGGTACCGAGGGCACCTACGCGCCGTTCAGCTATCACGATCCGCAGAACAACCAGCTCAGCGGTTACGACGTCGATGTGGCCAACGCGGTCGCCAAGAAGCTGGGCGTGCGGACCGAGTTCGTCGAGACGCCATGGGACTCGATCTTCGCCGCACTGGGTGCCGACCGCTTCGACGTGGTGGCCAACCAGGTCACCATCACGCCGGAGCGGCAGGCGAAATACGACCTGTCCAAGCCTTATTCGGTCGGCGAGGGCGTCATCGTCACTCGCGCCGACGACACGTCGATCACCGGTGTCGACGACCTGGCGGGCAAGACCACCGCCCAGTCCGCGACCAGCAACTGGGCCCAGGTGGCACGGGACGCGGGCGCGAACGTCGAGTCGGTGGAGGGCTTCACGCAGGCGATCAAACTGCTCAACCAGGGACGGGTGCAGGCGACGGTCAACGACAGCATCGCCGTCTACGCCTACCTCGCCGAGACCGGCGACACGAGCATCAAGATCGCCGGTACCACCGGCGACAAGAGCGAGCAAGCCTTCGCCGCCCGGAAGGGCAGCGGGCTGACCGGCGAGATCGACAAGGCCCTCGACGAACTGAAGGCCGACGGCACCCTCGCCGGGATCTCACAGAAGTACCTGCGCGCCGACGCCAGCGGCGCCGCGGAGAACAAATCCGCCGCCGCGAACCGCAGCACCTGGGACCTGATCGCCGACAACCTGTGGCCGATGGCGAAGGCGACCATCACGGTCACCATCCCACTGGCCGCGATCAGCTTCCTCATCGGCCTCGTCATCGCACTGGGCGTGGCACTGGCCCGGCTCTCGGCCAACCGTGTGCTCTCATGGCTGGCCAGCGTCTACATCTCGATCATCCGTGGCACCCCACTGCTGGTCCAGTTGTTCATCATCTTCTACGCACTACCCGAGCTGGGACTCAAGGTGCCGCCGTTCCCGGCGGCGGTCGTCGCGTTCTCGCTGAACGTCGGTGGATACGCGGCCGAGATCATCCGGAGCGCGATCCTCTCGGTGCCGAGAGGACAGAGCGAGGCCGCGCAGACCATCGGCATGAACTACGCGACCACCCTGAGGCGGATCGTGTTGCCACAGGCCGCGCGCAACGCCGTACCCGGCCTGTCCAACACGCTGATCTCCTTGGTCAAGGACACGTCACTGGCGTCGACGATCCTGGTCACCGAACTCCTCCGGGTCGCGCAGGTCGCGGCCGCGCCGACCTTCGAGTTCTTCGCGCTCTACACCACCGCGGCCATCTACTACTGGATCGTCTGCTTCGTGCTGTCCTCACTCCAGGGACGCCTCGAGCACCGACTGGGAAGGTTCGTATCCCGATGACCGACACCCCGAGCCCGGACGACGCCCCGAGCACGCACGACGCCCCGTCGAACGCACTCCGGACGGGCACGCCGACGGCGCCGCGGTACCACCGCGAGCCGGGCGAGACCCTCATCGAGGTCTCCGGGCTGCGCAAGTCGTTCGGTGACAACGAGGTCCTCAAGGGCATCGACTTCACGGTCGCCGCCGGCTCGGTGACAGTGATCCTCGGCCCGTCCGGCTCCGGCAAGACCACCATCCTGCGATCCCTCAACGCGCTGGACATCCCCGACGCGGGGACCATCCGGATCGCCGACGGCGTCATCGACTTCGCGAAGCCCTACACCAAGGCCGACCTGGTCACCTACCGCAAGCAGAGCGCCATGGTGTTCCAGAGCCACAACCTGTTCCCCCACAAGACGGTGCTGGAGAACGTGATCGAGGGCCCGGTCATCGTCCAGCGCCGCCCGAAGGCCGAGGCGATCGCGGCCGCCGAGGCGCTCTTGGAGAGCGTCGGTCTGGCCGAGAAACGCGATCAGTATCCCGAGCAGCTCTCCGGCGGTCAGCAACAGCGGGTCGGCATCGTCCGCGCGCTGGCCATCGAGCCCGAGGTCATGCTGTTCGACGAGCCGACGTCCGCACTCGACCCCGAACTCGTCGGCGACGTGCTGGAGGTGCTGAAGGACCTGGCCGGTCAGGGCTGGACGATGGTGGTGGTCACCCACGAGATCCGGTTCGCCCAGCAGGTCGCCGACCAGGTGATCTTCGCCGACGGTGGCGTCGTGCTGGAGCGCGGGACGCCGGCGCAGGTGATCGGCGAGCCCACGCACGAACGGACCCGACAGTTCCTCAAGCGTCTGCTCGATCCCATCTGAGTCGCCCGCCGGCCGGGCTCCGAGCGGAGGTGGCACCTCCCCGTCGACGACCGCGTGGCGCATCCCACAGCCGCCGGGTGCCTTGTCGTGCGCGCCGCGTGACATGCAAGGATGGGCTCTAGTCACATCGCACGAAAGTGTCACCGTCGCCACGCCGAGGAGTCCACGATGTCCGAATCCGTCCCACAGGCCCCCGACCGCAACCTGGCGATGGAGTTGGTGCGTGTCACCGAGGCCGCGGCACTCGCCGCGGGCCGCTGGGCCGGGCGCGGCGACAAGAACGGCGGGGACGGTGCCGCCGTCGACGCCATGCGCGAGCTCCTCTCGACCGTCTCGATGCGCGGCGTCGTGGTCATCGGCGAGGGCGAGAAGGACGAGGCGCCGATGCTCTACAACGGCGAAGAAGTGGGCAACGGCCAGGGACCCGAGGTCGACGTCGCGGTCGACCCGATCGACGGCACCACGCTGATGGCCGAGGGACGGCCCAACTCCATCTCGGTGATCGCGGTCAGCGAGCGCGGCACGATGTACGACCCCTCTGCGGTGTTCTACATGGACAAGATCGCCGTGGGCCCGGACGCCAAGGGCGCCATCAACATCGACGAGTCCGTCGAGTGGAACATCAACTCTGTGGCCAAGGCCAAGGGCATCGACGTCGCCGACCTGACGGTCATCGTCCTCGACCGCCCACGCCACGCCGAGCTCATCGCCGACATCCGCAAGGCGGGTGCCAAGATCCGCCTCATCTCCGACGGCGACGTCGCCGGCGCGATCGCCGCAGCGGACGACCAGAGTTCGGTCGACATCCTGATGGGTGTGGGCGGCACTCCCGAGGGCATCATCACCGCGGTCGCGATGAAATGCATGGGCGGCGAGATCCAGGGCAAGCTCTGGCCCAAGGACGACGCCGAACGTCAGAAGGCGATCGACGCCGGTCACGATCTCGACCGCGTCCTGACCACGGACATCCTCGTGCGCGGTGAGAACTCCTTCTTCTGCGCCACCGGCGTCACCAACGGCGACATGCTGCGCGGCGTCAGCTACCGCGCCAACGGTGCATCGACCCGGTCGCTGGTCATGCGGTCCAAGTCCGGTACCGTGCGCCGCATCGAGGCCGTGCACCGCCCGCAGAAGCTCCGCGGCTACGCGCGCCTCGACATCTAGCCCGCTCGCCCCGGCGCGCCGGGCGGCCACATCACCGCACTCTCTGCAGCCCTGACATCTGACGAGCACTCAACGAGGATGGTTGCCTCCATGACCGAACAGCAGTACCGGATCGAGCACGACACCATGGGCGAGGTGAAGGTCCCGATCGACGCGCTGTGGCGGGCCCAGACCCAGCGCGCCGTCGAGAACTTCCCGATCAGCCACCGGCCACTCGAGCGCACCCAGATCCGCGCGATGGGCCTGTTGAAGGCTGCCTGCGCCCAGGTCAACAAAGATCTCGGACTGCTCGACGCCGAGAAGGCCGACGCGATCATCGCAGCGGCCAAGGAGATCGCCGACGGTCAGCACGACGACCAGTTCCCGATCGACGTGTTCCAGACCGGTTCGGGCACCAGCTCCAACATGAACGCCAACGAGGTGATCGCCTCGATCGCCAAGAACAACGGCGTCGACGTGCATCCGAACGACCACGTCAACATGTCACAGTCGTCCAACGACACGTTCCCGACCGCCACTCACGTCGCGGCCACCGAGGCGACGGTCGCCGAGCTCGTACCGGCACTCGACCACCTCCGGCTGGCGCTGCTCGGCAAGGCCGAGGAGTGGCGCGAGGTCGTCAAGAGCGGTCGCACGCACCTGATGGACGCCGTGCCGGTCACCCTCGGCCAGGAGTTCGGCGGTTACGCGCGCCAGATCGAGGCGGGCATCGAGCGGGCCACGGCGACCCTCCCCCGCGTCGGTGAACTACCGATCGGCGGCACCGCGGTGGGTACCGGCCTGAACGCTCCCGACGAGTTCGGCACCAAGGTCGTCGCCGACCTGCAGAAGCTGACCGGAGTCGACGCGCTGTCGCTGGCCAAGGACAACTTCGAGGCGCAGGCCGCCCGCGACGGATTGGTCGAGCTCTCCGGCGCATTGAAGACCATCGCGGTCTCCCTGACCAAGATCGCCAACGACATCCGCTGGATGGGCTCCGGCCCGCTCACCGGGCTCGGCGAGATCGCGCTCCCCGACCTCCAGCCGGGCAGCTCGATCATGCCGGGCAAGGTCAATCCGGTTCTGCCCGAGGCGGTCACCCAGGTCGGCGCCCAGGTCATCGGCAATGACGCAGCCGTCACCTGGGGCGGCGGCAACGGCGCCTTCGAGCTCAACGTCTACATCCCGATGATGGCCCGCAACGTGCTCGAGTCGATCAAACTGCTGGCCAACGTGTCCCGGCTGTTCGCCGATCGCTGCATCTCCGGGTTGCAGGCCAACACCGACCGGCTGAAGACGCTCGCGGAGAGCTCGCCGTCCATCGTGACCCCGCTGAACAGCGCGATCGGTTACGAGGAGGCCGCCGCGGTCGCCAAGCAGGCGCTCAAGGAGGGCAAGACCATCCGACAGACGGTCATCGATCGCGGTCTGATCGGCGACAAGCTGTCCGAGGCGGAGCTCGACAAGCGGCTCGACGTCCTCAAGATGGCGAATCTCGACCGGAAGCGCTGACCGCGCCGGCATCAGTCACGACGTGGCGAGGTGTGTCGTTTTCCGACACACCTCGCTACGTTGTCTCGTATGGCCGATGAGCTGAGCGACTTCCCGACCGATTGGACGACGGCGCTGGTCCTCGTCGCCCATCCCGATGACCCCGAGTACGGTGTCGCCGCCGCGGTGGCACGATGGACCGCCGAGGGACGCCGCGTCGTCTATGCGCTGGCGTCGTCGGGCGAAGCCGGGATCGAGGGCATGGATCCGGCCGTCGCCGGTCCGGTCCGCGAGGACGAACAGCGACACTCCGCCTCGATCGTCGGTGTCAGCGAGGTCGAGTTCTGGGGATTCCCCGACAGCGCGATCCGCAACTCCCCCGAATTACGGGAGAAGGTCGTCGAGACCATCGAGCGCGTCCGGCCCGAGGTCGTCATCTCCCTCTACGGAGGTCCGGAGTGGGCACCGGGGTTCCCCAACCAGCGCGACCACATCGAGTTCGCGGCAGCTGTTCTCGACGCGTACGACAGTCTGGACGACCCTCCGCGATGGCTGTTCGAGAACGGTCCGGACGACACGCATGCACTCGAGGTCACCGACCAGGTCGAGGCGGCCGTCGCGGCCCTGGCCGCTCATCAGGAGTACCTGTCGGTGCTCGATCCGGACACCCCGGTGGTCGATCAGGCGCGCGCCCAGGTCGACCAGACCACCTCCGCCCGAACCGATTTCGGAGGGCGGCGGGCGGTCGGCTTCGGTCTCAGGCGCGGTCGGACCCGGTGACCGTCCGGTCCGTGGCGGTCTCGTCGGTGAGGACGTCGACGATCCCGAGATCGGCGAGTCGCTCCTGCTCCGCCACCGACAGCGTCTGGATCGATCCGATCCGGCGAGCGACCTCGGGGCGCGCCCGACGCAGGTAGAGGTACCAGCCGACGGCGACTGCGAGAATGCCGAGGAACACGAACGGCAGGATGTTGAACGGCCACTCCGGTTGCGGGTAGACGTTGTTGACTATCACGTAGCCCAACCCCAGCGCGGCGAGCCCGGAGACCGTCGCCCGGACCGGGGTGAGCGCCTTGATCTTGTAGAGCCAGATCGGCGTCGCGATGACGACCAGCAGGTAGCTGATGAGGAAGCCCCAGTTGGCCACGTAGGCGCCGTAGACGTCGAAGACCAGCCGGCCCGCGGAGCTGAACGTCGCCACCACCGCGAACACCAGCGCGGCGGCGCCGACGACCACGATGCCCACCCATGGCGTGCGGTGTCGCGGGTGGACCTTGGTGAGCGCCTTGGGGAGTGCTCCCTCGTGGGCCAGCGTGAAGAGTGATCGGGCCGCGGACGTGGTGACCGCGGTGACGAACACGATGAAGGCGACCGCGACTGCGGCGCTGACGACCGAGTTGATCCAGCCGACGCCGGTGGTGTCCGCGAGTTGCGGGAGCACCGCGTCGTCTCCGTCGATCCCGTCGAAGTGCAGGACCTGCGGGTAGGTCGCCAGCAGGTAGAGCACACCGATGATGAGGACCACCCGCAGGAGCGCCCGGGCGATGGTGCGATGTGCGTCCCGCGCCTCCGCGCCCAGCGACGCGACGCTCTCGAATCCCGCATAGGAACCGACCGCGGTCACGGCCGCGACGAAGGTCGAACTGTTCCCGAGGTTGGACAGGCTCCATTGCTCGCCGTCGATCTGGAAGCCGTACGCGACGTAGGACGCGACGATGATGACCGCGATGGAGACCAGCGCCAGGACCTCGAAGGCCAACTCGTACTTGGCCGCCAGGGTGGCCCCGCGGAGCGGCAGGTAGACGGCGATGCCGACCACGATCACCACCAGCAGCAACTTGAACCAGGTGGACTCGCTGCCCAGACCGATCGTCGTCAGGAACGAGTCGACGTAGAGCACTCCGCCGAGAGCGCCGGTGGTCGCGAAACCGATGTAGCCGAGCAGCAGGCTGACACCCGCGACGAACGCGAATCCGGGACCGAGCCCGTTACCCGTGTAGGTGCCCAGCGATCCACTGGAGACCGTTCTGCGAGCTTGGAATCCGATGGTGATCGCGATGAGCAGTACGATCACCAGACCGACGATCGCAGCCCACGCAGCACCCTTGCCTGCCGCGGTGAAGAGCGCGAACGGGACTCCCGCGATGGCGACGCTGGGCGCCGCGGCGGCGAGCCCCTGCGCGAACACGCCCCATGGTCCCAGCGCGTTCTCCTTGAGACCGGTGGTCTCGGCGGCGGTGATGTCGCGTCCTCTCAGCGACACCGCCGGCTCCCCGGCGGGGGCCGATGGTGTCGGCGGTGAGGTGTCCGGCGTTGCGGTCATGACTTCCCTGCTCTCTTCACTGTCACGACACGACGACCGGAGATGTTGTCTCGCAAGATCTCCGGACGGCGATTCGATCGTCGTTCTGGTCGAGAGTCGAGTATCCCCGCTCAGCCGCTCGTCGAACCCGTTGTGTGCGTGCCGGTTCTATGTGTCCGATCTCGGATTCGCGACAAAGGATCGACAGCACCGCCGGTCAGCGAGTCGGCGGGCGGGCTCAGCCCACCGGCGGGGTGGGCGCCGCAGCACGCAGATGGTCACGCAGAGTATGGGTCTCGTATTCGGTGCGATAGAGCCCACGTCTGCGGAGGATCGGGATCAGTTCGTCGACGATCACCTCGAGTCCGTCGATCAACACGTCGGGTTGCAGGTTGAACCCGTCGATCGCCCCGGCGTGGAACCAGTCCTCGATGTGGTCGGCCAGCTGTTCGGGGGTCCCGACGAAGCCGGCGTGCCCGGAGCCGGTGTAGCGCGTCTGGCGCAGGTACTCCCGTACCGTCGGGTTGGTCCGTCGGATCTGCGCGACGATGGACTCTCGGAAACCGACACTCCCGGAGAAGGTCTGGAGGTCGGCGGGTGGGGCGAGCACCTCTTCGGGGAAGGGCTCGTCCAGTTCGAGTTTCGATGCGTCGTAGCCGATCGACTGGGAGAGCCAGCCGATGGAGTAGGAGGCGGGCCCCCGGTCGTGCAACTCGTCACTGCGCCGTCGTGCCTCCTCTTCGGTACTCCCGAGCGAGAGGAGCAGTCCCGGCAGGATCCGGACGTCGTCGGGTGACCGACCTGCGTCCACGGCCAACGACTTGACCAGACGATAGTGCTCTACGGCCTTGTCTCGGGTCAGTTCTGCGGCGAACACGCCTTCGGCGACCCGTCCGGCGAGCCTGCGCCCCTTGTCGGAGCCACCCGCCTGGAAGAGGACGGGATGGCCTTGCCGCGACGGCGGGGTCGAGAGTCGGCCATCGACGGTGAAGTGCTCGCCACGATGGTGGACGTCCCGACCGGTGACGGCCGAATCCCACAGGGCGCGGACGACGTCGACGAACTCCGCTGCGCGCTCATAGCGGTCGTCACGAACGGGCACATCGGGCAACCCGAAGTTGCGGGCCGGGGCGGCGCCACGGGTGGTGACGATGTTCCAGGCTGCTCGCCCACCGGATGCGTGGTCCAGGGACAGCAGCCGTTCGGCGAGTTCCACCGGGTCGTTGAAGGTCGTCGATGCCGTCGACACCAGCCCGACGTGCTCGGTCGCTCCGGCGACGTACCCCCAGTTGACCGTCGGCTCGAGATGGGCGGGGTTGGCATCGTGGGCCGGGTCGCCGAGTGCCGGGGCATCGGCGAGGAAGAGCGCATCGAGCGTGCCGCGTTCGGCCAGTTCGCCGATCCGGCGCCAGTAGGCCGGGTCCACGAACGAACGAGGATGCAGTTGCGGCGCCTGCCATGCAGCAGGCAGATATCCGAGGACGAGCACGTTGATACCGAGGATCACGTGATTGTCGCGTCGATCCGTCATCGGATCTCCTCTGGGGGTCGGGTCGACCCGGGCGACCGGGTTGCCGATGGTGTCTTCACAGCCATGGATGAGGTTGCGGGACGGGGAATGCCGGACGTCGTCGGGCGCCCCGCACGGGTGCCGGACCGCCGACCACCGAACGCAGCGTGCCTGCCGGCCCGGTTGGTCGGAATCCGTCTGCGAGCAGGTGACGCGCGGTGTCGAGGACGGCGGCCACATCGGCGTCGTCGCCGCTGCCCAGCACGATCCCGTCCACCGCACCGGTCGGCAGGTCGTCGCCGATGCCGACGACCGGCACACCGTTCGGCCCGCCGAGCGTGATGTCCACGAGCTCGTCGATCTCGGGTGCGCCCACCGCGGCCGGGTCACCGACCCAGGCGAGCACCGACGGACCACCGGGCGGTTCCGGGACCGTCAGCGGTCCGGCGATCCGGTACTGCCCTTCCAGGTCGACGTGGTCGATCTCGTCGGACCTGACGAAGATCCCGCTCTCCAGGTCACCGACGACCGACTCCAGCGGCCAGCTCTGCTCGAGCGCGCGCACCGCCGCGATCGCCGCGGCGAGCCGACGCGGGGCAGCGCGGTCGCTACGGCCGGTCACGGAGTCGTCCGCGGTCACATCCGTCCACGGATCGGCGGTCGAGTGTCCTGAGGTCACCGACTCGGTCGGCGTACCGAACACGACGCCGGAACGACCGGCAGCGAGATGGCCCAGCGATGCCACGCGGCGAGCGAGATTGTAAGGATGGTCGCGGCGTGGCCCCGCGGCGACCAGAAACCGGGCCGCACTCGTCCGACCCGCGAGAACCGCACCGACGACGCTGGTCTCGGTGGTGACCGCGGTCGACGGTCGACCATCGACCTGGTCGATGCCGAGGACGGTGAAGGCCAGCGGTAGCGCGTCCCATTCCTCGATCAGTACCGAGTCGTCCAACAGTTGCAGGACCTGGGGACCGCTCAGCGCCAGCGCCAGATACGGATCGCTCATGGTCAGTTGCCTTGTCCGCCGCGGCCGGCCGCGAAGAGGTCGGGTACCGGGTCGGTCCCGTTCACCAGCCAGTCACCGAGGATGCGCGCCTTGTAGACGCGCGGGTTGTGGGAGGCCAGCGTGCGGGCGTTGCGCCAGTGACGATCCAGCAGGTTCGTCGTCGAGACCCCGGAAGCCCCCAGCGCATCGAACACGGTGGTGGTCGCCGACAGTGCGGCGTCGATGATGACCAACTGGGCCTGGTCGGTGGCGATCTGTGCTTCCAGGACCCGCTGCGCACGTAGATCCGGATCGCCTGCCGCGTGCGCCGCCGCCAGCGCGTCGAGCGCGCGTGCATTCTGGCGGAGCGCGGCCTCGGCAGCGAATCCACGCGCCGACACCTCGCCGATCACCTGCAGTAGTTGAGGATCCGCGGCGGCCACGGGGTCTAGACCGTGCGGATAGTTGCGGCCGCGCTTCTTCAACGCCCGCACGCCGTCGCGCAACGTCGCGCGCACGATTCCGGTCAGCACGGACAGGATCGCGACCTGGTAGAAGTGCCCCTGATAGACGAACCTCTCGGTCACCGGGAACACGTCGCCGGCCTCGGCGGGGACGTCGACATAGGTCGCACTGCCACTCGCAGTGGTCTGTTGGCCGAAGCCGGTCCAGTCGTCGACGAGTTCGACGCCCGGATCGTCGCGACGTACCAGGGCGGTGAGAAGGGCTCCGTCCTCGGTCCTCCCGATCACGTCGAGCCAGTCGGCGTACAGGCTGCCGGTGGCGTAGAACTTGGCGCCGGTGACCAGGTGGCGGTCACCGTCGGGCCGGATCGTCGTCGCCATCGCGGCGAGGGTCCCGTTGTTGGCCTCGGTCCATCCACCACCGACGAAATCCCCGGCCAGGAACCGTTCGATCCAGCGGTCGTTCGTCGCCGACCGCGGTGCGTTGAGGCGGTCTTCGACGAACGCACTGTGATTGCGCCACACGTGTGCGACGTTGGCATCGGCCTCGCCGAGGGCGGCCAGCAGCACGAAGGTCTGCTCGAGTGAGGCACCGAAGCCGCCGAACTCCTCCGGGATGCGGAGGCGTCCGAGGCCGGCCTCCGTGAGCCAGCGCACCTGTTCGTGCGGAAAGATCCGCTCGCGTTCGCGAACTGTGTTGCCCTCGGCGATCCGGTCGAAGATCGGCTGGAAGACGTTCTCCAGCTCGGCATCCGCGGCGGTCGCGGGGCGCAGGTAGACGGTGGTGGTGATCGTGCCGAGGTCGGTCATGGCGGTTCACTTCCTTGTCGAGATGTGTTGCTCGAGATGTCGATTCGTTCCGGGCTAGTGGTCCTGGCAGAGCCACTCGTCATCCGACCGGGTTCGGCCCCGAGTGGGCTCGCGGTCTCAGAAGCTCACGCCGGAATGCGGCAGGCGGTCGGTGCCGAAGAGGACGTCGAGTCGACGGATGGCATCGGAGTCCTGGACGTCCACGCGTCCGACCGCGGCGAGCCTGCTCCAGCGGGTCCCACCGAGATAGCTCGCCGCGAGGGTGGCGACGTCGACGCCGACGTCGGGTGAAGCAGTGACACGCCGAACGGTTTTCGGGCCGATCTCGAAGACCGCCGAGTTCACCGGTATCAGTTCGTCACGCACCTCGACAACCACGGGGTCCTCCTCGGCGTAGCTTCGTGCCGCGAGCGCGGCCTCCACGTCGATCAACCGCAACCAGGTCTCGTCGTGTTCGGCGCCGAGGTGGACGGCCCGACGATCGGTGACGGCCAGCGTGATGGGGTCGTCGAGGGCGACCGATTCGATCGTCACCGCGTCGGTGAGATCCAGGGAGAGCAGGTGCCGCCACAGACCGGCGCGCGCCTGGTCGTCGACTGCTACGAAGTCGGTCACCGTGATCGATCGTTCCCGACTCGTGAACCAGTGGTCGGGATCGTCCGGTCGATAGATCACGTAGCCGTCGTCGACACCGTCGGTGCTGTGCACCGCGACGTAGTTCGAGACCGGTTCGGCCGCGCGTCGAATCCGGTTGAGTTCCCACCACCCCGCAGGCAGACCGATCGTGCCCGACGACTCCACCCTGGTCGCGATCGCGTTCAGGGTCTCGGTGGTCGCCTCGGCATCGGCGAGGCGGATCTCGCCGACATCGGGCACGGCGTCCCGGAGGCCGCTACGGCGCAGGTCGATCCGCACGGACCGCGCGGACGTGGCGACGCCGTACCCGAACCGCTCGTAGATCACCGCCTCCGAGGCGCGCAGCGTCGCGACCACCTCACCGCGACGCGCGAAATCCTCGAATTGCGCTGCGATGAGCTGGCTCACGATCCCCTGCCGGCGATGTGTCGGCAGAACACCGACGTGGGTCACCGCGGCGTGTGGCACCTGCGCTCCACCGGGGACGGCGAGCCAGCTGGTGTAGGAGTCGGCCCCACCGATGACGGCACCGTCGGCGACGGCTCCGACGTACCGGCCCGGCTCGGTGATGGACACCGCGTCGAACTCCAGGTTCGGCAGCCCGACCATCGACCGGAAGAAGGTCGCCAGTGCGGCACGGACCTCCCCGGGCTCGGACAACGGCCGGATCTCGACACTCATTCCGAGGAGTATCGGCGCGCTCCATCACACCGGCGACCCTTGTCGTCGGCGTGATTACATCGCGGCGGTCGGGAATCACCAGCTCGGATCGATCTGCCTTCCGGTTCCCACGACCGGAGGACGACGCCCCCCTTTCCGGACGGCGACGCGCTATTCCGGGGGTACCGAGATCTGATCGCCATGAGCCGAACGGGTGCCTGATCCGCGTCTGTACCCGTAGGTTTCCTCTCCGACGTGCGCCGCACTCTCGCCGGCGCGGCACTCTTCACGAACGGGCTGGGAACACTCATGCGCATCGACCGAATCCGCCGCCGCAGCACGGTCGCGGTTCTACTCGGACTCACGATCGCAGTCGTCGCCTCGGCGTGTGGCGGTGAGAGCACGTGGGTGTCGAAGAGCCCCGCCGACACACTGGTCGTCGGCCTGTACACCGAGCCGACGGCCGTCGATCCGCAGCGCGAGTACTTCTGGGAGACCTTCCGGGCGTCGCGCAACGTGTACGAGCCGCTCGTGCAGGAGGTGCTCTCCAGCGACCAGGGCGTGACGAAGCTGGCCCCGGGACTCGCGACCGCCTGGCGCCCCAACGCCGACGCGACCACCTGGACGTTCGATCTCCGGAAGAACGTCAAGTTCCAGGACGGCACCGACTTCGATGCCGCAGCACTCGATTTCAACGTCAAGCGCTTCACCGACCCCGCCTTCGAGTTCTATGACGAGAAGAGCGCGGCGATGCTGAAGGCACGTTTCAGCGACCTCACCGGGACGCGCATCGTCGACGATCACACCTACGAGTTCACGTTCACACGCCCCTACCTCGGATTCCCTCGACTGCTCGCCCAGTCCATCGGGTCACCGTTGGTCTTCAGCCCGGCGGCGTTGCGCAAGTACGGCAACGACGGTCTGTCCGAGCATCCCACCGGTACCGGTCCCTATCGCTGGGTCGAACGCAAGATCAACGACCACATCACGCTCGAGAAGTTCGACGGCTACTGGGGAACCGCGCCGAAACTGAAGCGTCTGGTGTTCCGCACCATCGCGAACAACCAGAGTCGGCTCGCGGCTTTCCAGAGCGGTGAGATCGACATCCTCACCCGAGTCCAGCCCACCGATGTCGAACTGCTCGAGCGTCAGGGCGCGTCGGTCCCGAAGGGCACCGCCGCGCAACTCGACTACGTCTCGTTCCTGTTCGGCAACAAGTGGTCACAGAACCCTCGCGTTCGCGAGGCGGTGTCGCTGGCCATCGACCGAAAAGGCCTCGCCGACAACATCTATTCGGGTCACGCGCAGCCGTTGTGGTCGTTCCTGAACCCGGGCAACGAAGCCTACGACGCCGGCGCACGGAATTACTCCTACGACCCGGAGAAGGCCAAGCAGGTGTTGGCGCAGGCCGGTCTGACACCGAACCAGGTGTCGTTCAACATCATCGCCGACCTCGCCGGTCAGCCGGAGGCCGAGGCGATCTCGGCGGACCTGAAGAAGGTCGGGATCAACGCCCCGGTGGTGGCGCTCGAGCGTGGCAACTACTCGTCGCGGATCTCCAACCCGCAACCCGACGACGGTTTCCACCTCGGTGAGTACGGCGGCACCTACCCCGAGTGGGCACTGGAGGGCTTCAATTCGACTGTCCTGGCCAACGGTGGAGACAAGTTCGTCGACTACCCGGCCATCACCCGCGCACTGGACGCCGCCCGCTACACCAGCGACGAGAACGCGCGAATCCCCGCGTGGCAGAACGCCGACAAGGTCATCGCGGCCGACCACGCAGTGATCCCGACGGTGAACTTCACCAGCTACTACGCGATCTCGCCGAAGGTCCGTGGATTCGTCTTCGCGAACACCAACTGGTACGACCTCGGACCGGTGTCGAAGGAGAACTGATGACCACGCTGATCGAGGCCGACGACACCGTCGCCACCGATGACACCGTCCACGCCGACCCGCGCACCCTGCCGCCGGCGAGCCGGTGGGAAGCGGTCACGTCCTGGGCGCGGCGGCACGCGTTGGCATTGCGAATCCTGGGTCGTGTCCTGCTGCTGGTCCCGGTACTGTTCGTCATCTCGATCCTGGTCTTCCTGCTCGGCAAGGCGAGCCCGGGCGATCCGATCAAGGCGAGCCTGCACGGTGTCCTCTCGCCGGATGCAATCGCGGACCTGCAACAGGCCTACGGGCTCGACGACGGTGTCGTCACGCAGTACCTCACCTGGGTGTCGAGTCTGTTCACCAGCGGCGGTGGCCGCTCGATCCTCAACGGTTCACGGGTATTCGACACCCTGGGCACCGCTTTCGCCAACACACTGGTCCTCACAGCCGCCGCGGTAGTCGTGTCGCTGGTGTTCGGCGTCGCGATCGGGACGATCGCGGCCCTGAACCACAACCGATTCGTCGATCGCGCCATCATGCTCCTGGTCCAGGTGGGATCGAACCTGTCGGTCTACTGGTTCGGCCTGATCCTCATCTGGCTGTTCGCGCTGCAGTGGAAGGTGCTGCCGGCCACCGGAATGCGCGACACCGCCGACGGCGGTGGCCTGCTCTCCCACCTGATACTCCCCGCGATCAGCGCGGCGCTCATCTCGATGTTGATCCTGGCGCGGTTCGCCCGCGCCGGGGTGATCGAGAGTTTGGAGTCCGACTACATCCGCACCCTGCGGAGCCAGGGGCTGCCGCGGTGGCGGATCCTCACCAAACACGTCGGCCGCAACGTCGCGCCGCTGATCATCACGACCACGGGACTCGAGATCGGGACCCTGCTCAGCGGAGCCGTGTTCGTCGAGTTCGTCTTCAGCTGGCCGGGAGTCGGCACCGATCTGATGAACGCGATCAGCGCCCATGACTATCCGGTGATCCAGGGCGGCGTCATGTTGGTGACCGTGGTGTTCGTCGTCGTCAACCTCGTCACGGACGTGATCGGTGACCTGCTCGACCCCCGTCTGAGGAGCTGAGATGACCATCCACGACGATCAGGCGACCAGCGAGGCGACCGATCTCGAGCCGACGTCGCCGTCCGACGACGCGCCTTCGCGACCGGCTGCCCCACTGGCTGCGCGACACCGGCGGACACGGCTGCACCGACCCGCGTGGACACACCATCACCAACTGGTGGCGGCGGTGACGGTGCTGGCGCTGGTGATCGTGGTGTCCGTCCTCGCACCGCTCATCGCGCCGCACGATCCGACCGTCGGCGACGCGGCGTCGCGTTACCTCGAACCCGGTTCGGCCGGGCACCTGCTGGGCACCGACGAACAGGGCCGCGACATCCTCAGCCGATTGATCTGGGGTGGCCGCGCCACCATCGCTCCGACCGCATTGGCGACCACGGTCGCCGTGCTCATCGGATCCGTGGTCGGCCTGCTCGCCGGATGGTCACGCTCGTGGATCTCCTCGGGGGTCATGCGGATCGTCGACATCCTGTTCGCTTTCCCGGTTGTCATCGTGGCGTTCGCGCTCGCCGAGGTGATCGGGATGGGTGTGTGGGTGGTCGCCGCCGCGGTGATCTTCGCGGCCACACCGTATGTGACCCGGATCGTCTACGCGGAGACACGACGGCAACGCGAGCTCGAGTACGTGGAAGCAGCAGTCGGACTGGGCGGTTCGTCGTGGACGATCCTGCGCACCGAGATATTGCCGAACGTCGGCGCCACCGTCATCGTCTATTGGACGAGCCTGATCGGCATCCTGATCGTCCTGGCGTCCAGCCTCAGTGCGCTGGGCATCGGTGTCCAGCCACCGACGCCCGACTGGGGGCGGATGGTCGCCGAGGGCGCGAAGGTGCTCATCTCCGGCAGCCCGTACGTCGCCATCGCTCCCGGCATCGCGATCCTGGTCGTCGGGCTGGCATTCAACTGGCTCGGCGACGGACTCCGCGATGTCCTCGATCCCCGATGGAGCGCACACCGATGACCTCGACACGCATCGCCCCCGCGATCGACACCGGACACCCGTCCTCGGACGCGCTGCTGAGCATCCACGGCTTGTCGGTGCGGTTCCCCCATCGCGCCGGAGGCGTCGACGCCGTCACCGACCTCTCGCTCGAACTACCGACCGACCATGTGCTGGCGTTGGTGGGCGAGTCCGGATCGGGCAAGAGCGTCACGTCCTCGGCCATCGCAGGTCTGCTCCCGGCCAGTTCGCGTCCCGAGGTCAGCGGTTCCATCCGTTTTCACGGTCAGGAGATCGTCGGCTCCCGCGACAAGGTGCTGAACTCGCTGCGCGGCAGTCGGATCGGGACGATCTTCCAGAATCCGGCCACATCCTTCGATCCGTCGTTCACCATCGGCAACCAACTGGTCGAGCTGATCCGGCTGCATCGGTCGGCCAGTCGCGCCGAGGCGCGTGATGTCGCCGCCGACTGGCTGGAACGCGTCGGTATCGCCGATCCCGCACGAGTGTTGGGCAGCTACCCCCACCAGCTCAGCGGCGGGATGCGGCAGCGCGTCATGATCGCGGTGGCGTGCATCCCGCAGCCAGACCTGCTGATCGCCGACGAGCCCACGACCGCGCTCGATCCGACGCTCTCGACCCAAATCCTCGATCTCATCGACGATCTCCGCCGTGAACTCGGCATGGCCGTGCTGCTGGTGACGCACGATTTCGGCGTCGTCGCCCGACTCAGCGACAGCGTCGCCGTACTCCGGCACGGCCGTCTGGTCGAGTACGGCAGCACCGTCGGTGTGTTGGGCCGACCGCAGCAGGAGTACACGCAGCGTCTCATCGCGGCGGTGCCCGAACTGTCCGCCGACGCCGATCGTGGCGACAGACCACATGACGATGCGGACTCCACGACCGGCACACCGGCTCCGGCCGCCGCCGTCGCCGACGTCTCGAAGAGGTTCACTCCCAACGGCGCACGACCGGGCGCGGAGTTCGCCGCACTGCGTGATGTCTCGGTCCGGATCGAACGCGGGCGTTCCCTGGGATTGATCGGCGAGTCCGGTTCCGGCAAGTCGACATTGGCGCGGATCATCGCCGGTATCGAGCCGGCAACCGAGGGGTCGGTGACGATCCACCGGGACGGACAGCAGATCGAGATCGGTCGCCTCTCGCGTACCCAGCGTGCACGGCAGGTGCAATTGGTCTTCCAGGACCACGGCAGCGCGCTCAACCCCAGGATTCGGGTCGCCGATCAGATCGCCCGACCCATCAGGCGGCTCGGCGTGGTGACCTCCGGATCAGCGGCGCGACGTCGCAGCGACGAGCTGCTGGACCTGGTCGGACTCGATCCCGCAGCACTGCGCGACCGCTACCCGCATCAACTGTCCGGCGGTCAGCGTCAGCGCGTCGGCATCGCCCGCGCACTCGGTGTCGAGCCGGCGCTGATCATCCTGGACGAGCCGACCTCGGCACTCGATGTGACGACGCAGGACGAGATCCTGGACCTGCTGCGCGAACTCCGCCTCACCACCTCGGTGACCTATCTGCTGATCGCGCACGACCTCGCGGTGGTCCAGGCCTTCGCCGACGACGTCGTCGTGCTCGATCGCGGTGAGGTCGTCGATCGATTCGACGCGCGCGACTTCCGCTCCCCGACACGACATCCGGTTACCCGACGGTTGGTCGACGCCGTGCTCCCGCCGCGGCCGGTGTCGCGCTGATGACCCCGGGGCCGTGATCTCCGACTCTGAGTCGTGCCCCGGCAGGATGCGGTCAGTCCGAGGAGATCGCTACCGCCGACTCGTGGCCTCCGCGGGTCGCGTCGATCCTCCACGCGCCGGCGTCATCGCGGCTGTACACCACCCTGATGTGCCGACGATCGGTCGATCCCTGCCAGAATTCGACACGACTCGGTACCACCCGCCACAGGGTCCAGTCCCCTGGCGCCGAATCGGCGCGAGCGGCTGTACTTCTGGCAGCGAGGTCGGCATCGCTCTCGGCGCGCGACGCCTCGACGACGCGCCCTCGGACGCGCACACTGCGCACCTGCGGTTGCCACCAGAATGTCAGCGCGGCGACCGGTGCCGCAGCGAGCTGCGCGCCTTTCGCGCTCGACGCCGGTCCGGCGAATGCCCATCCGCGATCGACATGGACGTCCCGCAGGATCAGAGTGCGGGCATCGGGGAGGCCGTCCTCGCCGATGGTCGACAACACCAGCGCATGCGGCTCGGGAACGCCCACTGCGAGAGCGGAATCCAACCACGCTCGAAACGCCGCGGTCGGCTCGACAGGCCATTCGGTGGAACCGAGGTCGGGTGCGTCCCCCGTCAGAGTCGGTATCCGACGGAGGAACTCGGTCACGGATTCGCTCACCCTGCGATGGTCTCGCATCTGCGTTGATGATGTCCCGGTTGGGCCCCGGCCGATTCCATACGGGCCGGCCCGGCGAACCTCCACGCGTACGATTCGCCAACCCGCCCAGCAGACCTGCGCACGGCAGATGGGCCCGGCCAGTCCAGCCGGACCCATCTGTGGCAGAAGCCGATCGGGAGGTGTCACCCCGCGCGGGGCATCACCCGCGAGGTCGCTCACGGGACAGGAACGGACTCCGCGCTCCCGGCCCCGGTTGCCGTGCCGAGCAACGACGGCACGAGATCGATGAACTGCTTGAGGATCTGGTTCACCAGATCGCCGCCGGGCAGCGCCGGCGTCGCACTGGGCGTGTCCGCGGGCGGAGCGCTCTGATTGACGCCGATGGTGATCTTCGGGCTCTTCGCCGGGTCGAGCCACACCAGGATCTTGCGCATCAGTTCCTTGTCGATGGCGACACAACCCATCGTCGGCTGACCGTTGGTGACGTGCAGGAACATCGCCGACGCCTTGCCCGGGATGCGCTGCGGATTGTGCGCGATGTTGACCGCGTAGTCATAGACGGGGCCGGAGTTGTACAGGTTCTCGCTGTCGCCACCGGGGCTCGCTGCCTGCCGGACATGGGTGTTGTACGTCGGCGACTTGGTGTTCGAGTCCCACCAATCCTGCTGGTCGACCTTGATGTACGGCAGTTTGGTGCCAGGATTCGCCAGTCTGCCGAAGGCCTGATCGAGCGGGAAGGTGCCCTGCGGCGTGCGGTACACGTTGTCCTTGGGCTCGCCCTGTCCGAGCGATCCCAGGAATGCCTTGGTCGGCCCGATGACCGGCTTCCACGAGTTGTCGGTCCCACGCTCGAAGGCGGTCAGGGTCGCGGTCGGGTCACTGGCCTTGGGAGCCGTGACCACGATCATCTGCTTCGTCTGACCCGCGGCCGGTGACGCCGCGCCACCCTGCCCCTGACCGGCGAGCGAGTTCAGGAGATTGTCGAGCACCGGGACGCCGGTGACGCCTCCGGGTGCAGCCGACGTACTCGTCGCTCCCGAGGTCGACGGCGTCGTGGTCCCCGAGGGCGTTCCCGAGGTGGACGGTGTCGTGGTGCCCGGTGCGGCAGATGCGAGCCCGGAACCGAACAGGACAGCCACCAGCGCGACCGCCGATGCGAGTCCCACAGACCTCATACGCCTCATCAGTAACTTCAGCACCACAACAGTGTGCCAGTTGGCAAGGGTTCATGAGTCTCGGCCTGGTCACGGTGGGGTACGGATCCGATCACCCGGCCCACCCATCTCTCGTGCATCGCACAAGTGCCAGGGACCCCACACATGGAAAGCGGCCCGCCCCTGTAGAAAGAGGGACGGGCCGCTGGTCTCTGAATCGGAGCTCGCCGCCCGCTACGCTCCCGGCGCGACATCTCCGAACTTCGCCCGCTCGCTACGCTCCCGGCGCGAACTCCTCCAACATGTCGGTCACGAGGGCCGCGATCGGCGACCGCTCACTCCGCGTCAACGTGACATGGGCGAAGAGCGGATGCCCCTTCAGCTTCTCGATCACCGCGGCGACACCGTCATGGCGACCGACGCGCAAGTTGTCCCGCTGCGCGACATCGTGGGTCAGCACCACACGCGACCCGGAACCCAGACGGGAGAGCACCGTCAGCAACACATTGCGCTCCAGCGACTGCGCCTCGTCGACGATCACGAAGGAATCGTGCAGCGACCGACCACGGATGTGGGTCAGCGGCAGCACCTCCAACATGCCCCGACTGAGCACCTCCTCGATCACCTCCTGCGAGGCCAACCCCTCCAGCGTGTCGAACACCGCCTGCGCCCACGGCCCCATCTTCTCGGCCTCACCACCGGGCAGGTACCCGAGCTGCTGACCGCCGACGGCATAGAGCGGCCGGAAGACGACGACCTTGCGCTGGGTGCGACGCTCGAGAACCGCCTCGAGACCGGCGCACAACGCCAGCGCCGACTTACCGGTGCCCGCCTTGCCGCCGAGCGAGACGATGCCCACCGACTCGTCGAGCAGCAGGTCGAGGGCGACACGCTGCTCGGCCGAACGTCCGTGCAACCCGAAGGCCTCCCGGTCGCCGCGCACCAGTTGCACCCGTTTGTCGGCGTTCACCCGTCCGAGCGCACTCGAACCATTACCCAAGAGCCGGATTCCGGTGTGGCACGGCAGTTCCCGCGCTTCGTCGAGATCGGCCACCCCCTCGGAATAGAGGGAGTCGACCACCGTCGAGTCGACGTCGATCTCGGTCATCCCGGACCATCCCGAGACCACCACATCCTGCGCGTGGTACTCGTCGGCGGCGAGACCGACGGCACCGGCCTTCACACGCAGTGGCGTGTCCTTGGAGACCAGCGTGACGTCTTTGTCCTCGGCCCGAAGATTCAACGCGCAGGCGAGGATTCGCGAGTCGTTGGTCTCCGTGCGGAATCCGGCAGGCAACACGGTCGGATCGGTGTGGTTGAGCTCCACCTGCAAGGTGCCGCCCTCGTCGCCGATCGGGATGGGCACGTCCAGGCGGCCGTGCACGAGCCGGAGGTCGTCGAGCATCCGCAACGATTCCCGTGCGAACCAACCGAGCTCGTGGTGGTGACGTTTGCCCTCGAGTTCGCCGATGACCACCAACGGGAGGACCACGTTGTGTTCGGCGAAACGTAGTACCGCCCAAGGATCGGACAGCAGCACGGAGGTGTCGAGGACGTAGGTGCGTGTGGTCACGTAGTGCTCCTACATTTGTGCGGCACCCGCACAAACCAGTGTGTGACGACCGGCCGGCTCATGTCCTCGTTCGGCGTCAGCCGAGTAGGACGAGGACCGGGGCCGGCCCTCTCGTGATGCTGGTGCAATCCACGAATCGAACCTCCCGGACGAACCGCTTCCCCGCGGCCCGTCACTCGTCAAAGTACGCCGCGTCACACCCCGCGGCTGTTCGCCACGGGGTGTGTCGGCGTGAAATGTGCGTTAACGAGACCCGACGCGGGCCTGCGTGTCAGCGACCGGCGCGCGCGAAGATGCGCTGGCGTGCGTCCTCTGCCTCGTCGCCGAGTCCGTCGACGCTGTCGAGCTTGAGCTGGTCGACGAGTGCGGCCGCGATCGCAGCGCGGGTGTCGTCGTTCTCGTAGTCGGCGATCAGCGCGAACTCCTCGTCGAAGTCGGCGACGTCGGAGCCGATCGGCTCGATGTTCGCCAGCGCCCGATCGACCGCGACCACGGTGGCTTCCTGATCGGCGACCAGTCCGGCGTTCAGGAACGATCCGAATGTCGTCGCCTGGGCGGCGTCGTCATGCGAGATCTTCGCCAGGATCTGCGAGTAGATGTCATCGGTGACCACCGAGGACAGTCGGCTGATGAAGCCGACGCACTGATGCTCGTGCACGGCCATCAGAGCGAGCACGTCGAGCGGACCCAGATCCTCCTTGACGCCGGGCTCCTGCTTGAAGCCCTGGGTCACGTGGATGCGGCGACGGACCTCGGAATCGACCGGGTCGACGGCGCGGGTCACCACGAGGTAGTCGCGCAGGACGATCGCGTGACGGTTGTCTTCTGCCGTCCACACGCCGACCAGCTGACGCCACTCCGAGAAGGCCGGGAAGTAGAGCGCGATGACGCGGTGGTACGACGGCAGGTTGTCCTTGGTGAGCAGCAGCGCGAGCGTCGCCGCACGCGCCTCACCGCTCAGCGAACCCTGCGACGGGTCCCAGTCCTCGCCACCGAGGAACGCGAAGTTGCGTCCGTCGCCCCACGGGACCCAATCGTGCGGGTTCCACGGCGACGCGATCTCCTGGTGGTCTTCGGCGATCTCCGGCAGCGCCTTCTCAAGCGCGATGATCAAGTCGTCCTCGGTCAATGCGTTCATCGCAGACAGGATAGAGAACGACCGGGGGCTGTGGCCAGTCGCCTCGACCAGGTCGTCAGACCCGGCTCATCAGGCCCCAGTCCTCGAGTCCGTCGTACAGCGGGAAGTCGAGGGCGAGCGCGGAGACCCGGCCGCGGAGCGCGGAGATGTCGGCCTCGGAGCCTGCGGCGAGAGCGGTGCCGATGATGTCGGCGACCTCCCGGAACTGCTCGTCGCCGAAACCACGGGTGGCTAGCGCCGGAGTGCCGATCCGCAGACCGGAGGTGACCATCGGCGGACGGGGGTCGAAGGGCACCGCGTTGCGGTTGACCGTGATGCCGACCTGATGGAGCAGGTCCTCGGCCTGCTGACCGTCGAGCCGGCTGTCACGCAGGTCGACGAGCACGAGGTGGACGTCGGTGCCGCCGGTCAGAACCGAGACACCGGCCTTCTTCACGTCCTCCCCGGTGAGACGCTCGGCGAGCAGCTTCGCCCCGGCCAGCGTGCGACGCTGACGGTCGGCGAACTCCTCGGTGCCGGCGATCTTGAGCGCGACGGCCTTACCTGCGATCGCGTGCATCAGCGGGCCGCCCTGCTGACCCGGGAAGACTGCGGAGTTCAGCTTCTTGGCCCACTCCTGCTTGGCGAGGATCAGACCCGACCGCGGTCCGCCGAGGGTCTTGTGGATGGTCGACGAGACGACGTCGGAATGCGGAACCGGCGACGGGTGCAGGCCGGCCGCGACGAGTCCAGCGAAATGCGCCATGTCGGTCCAGAGGTAGGCGCCGACCTCGTCGGCGATCGAGCGGAACGCCTCGAAGTCCAGGGTGCGCGGGTACGCCGACCAACCGGCGCAGATCACCTTCGGCCGGACGTCGAGGGCGATCTTGCGCACCTCGTCCATGTCGACGCGGAAGTCCTCTTTGCTGACCCCGTAGAAGTGGTTCTCGTAGAGCTTGCCGGAGAAGTTCAACCGCATGCCGTGCGTGAGGTGGCCGCCGTGGGCGAGGTCGAGACCGAGCAGTCGCTCGCCCGGCTCCATCAGTGCCATCAGCACCGCGGCATTGGCCTGCGCACCGGAATGGGGCTGCACATTGGCGAAGTCGGCGCCGAACAGTTCCTTGGCGCGGTTGCGGGCGATGTCCTCCACCACGTCGACGTATTCACAGCCGCCGTAGTAGCGACGGCCCGGGTAGCCCTCGGCGTACTTGTTCGTGAGCACGCTGCCCTGCGCCTGCAGGACGGCGCGCGGGACGAAGTTCTCCGACGCGATCATTTCCAGCGTGTCGCGCTGTCGGCTGAGTTCGCCGTTCATCGCGGCCGCGACATCGGGATCGAGTTCGGCCAGCGATGCGGAGTTCAGGTCCGTGGAGTTCACCGTCATGACCTCGATTCTAGGAGCGCAGTTCCGCACGGAGCAGTGCCGGGGTCAACGGCTCGTCGAGCAGCCGCCCGAATCGTGTTAGCCGGTCGGCCGCGGGCACCTCGTCCAGCCACGTCTGGAGAAGTCGATAGCCCTCCACATAGGTGCTGATGTACGCCCGCCAGAGCGGCGAGGTGAGGAACCGCAACATCTGGCGGGCCCGCGCGTCGGTGGCCAGCAGCCACGTCTGCAGGAAGGCTGCCACCTCGTCGGCATCGCGGCGTGCGTCGTGCAGCAACAGTGCCGCGTCCTGGCGGACCCCGAGCAACCCCGACGTGGCCGATGCCATGCGCTGCGCACGCTCGCCGTCGAAACGGAGTCCGAGGTCGGCGTAGATCTCCTGGGCCCACAGGCCCCAGTCGTCGCCGATGGCGGCGACCAACGCGTGGTCGGCGAGCCCCTCGGCCATCAGGCACTGCGGGGTGTTGACCAGGAAGATCGTCTGCTCGAGTTGCCCACTGCCGACCAGGATCTCCTCCTTGCGACAGTGCTCGGTGTGGTGCCCCGGGTAGGCCTCGTGGGCGATCAGGTGTGGCAGCGACGACATGTATTGCGTCAGGTCGGCATTGATCGCGACCCGGGAACGGTGGTCACCGAGGTAGTAGTTGAACCCCGACCACGGCTTGTCGGTGACCACCTCGAACTCGACGATCTCGTCGTCGGGCAGACCGAAGGTCGACCGGACCCGTTCGCGCAGTGCACCGCTGAACGCCCGCACACACTCGTCGACCTTGGCAGCCGGGATCTCGTCGGCACGTCGATGCGCCGCATAGGCGTCGGACAGCGCGGCACCCGACACCCCCGGACGCTCCAACGCATCGGCGATGCGCTCGTGTGCATCGGCGTAGGTCTGGGTGTCGCCGAGCGCGATGTCGATGTCGAAGTAGGCGCGGACCTCGTCGGGGAATGCGATCTCGTCGCCGGCGAACTTCCGCGCCGAACACTCCAGCGCGCGCAGGTGCGCATCGATGAATGCGGCCCGGTCAGGCGGCAGGTCGGCGGGCAGGTCGGCCCGGAGTCCCCGTGCGCGAGCGGCGAGTTCGGCGGGATCGGGAGCGGGCGCGTTCTCGATCGCACGCCGCAGGGCGGGGTCGCCGGTGTAGGCGTCGACGAACCCCTCCTCCAGGCGGTCGAAGGCGAGGCCGAGGCGCAGGTAGTCGGTGACCGGTGACGAGGTCATGACTGGAGGCTAACCGAGAACCGGTCGCCCGACCGACCTCACAGTCAACGGTCGGAACGTCGGTCCTATGGTGTATCAATGACGACCCGCTGGAACAGCTGATGGCTCGCGACGCCAGCCGGGATCCCAGTCTCTATCTGGAGCTGGATCGCAAGCAGTGGCGCGAACTCCGCGAATCCATGCCGATGGTGCTCACCGAGAACGAGCTCGATCAGCTGGTCGGACTGGGTGAACAGGTGGATCTCGACGAGGTCGCCGACGTCTACCTCCCCCTCTCGCGCCTCATCCACCTGCAGGTGGCCGCACGTCAACGACTGTTCGCCGCGACGTCGACCTTCCTCGGTGACCGCCAGGGCGCCCGCCAGGTGCCGTTCGTCATCGGCATCGCCGGCAGTGTTGCGGTCGGCAAATCGACCACCGCCCGCGTACTCGCCGCACTGCTCGCCCGATGGGAGTCACACCCGAAGGTCGACCTGGTGACCACCGACGGCTTCCTGCTGCCGACCGCGGAGCTCGAGCGTCGGGGCATCATGCACCGCAAGGGCTTTCCCGAGTCCTACGATCGGCGTTCGCTGCTCCGGTTCGTCACCGAGGTGAAGTCGGGTGCGCATGAGGTGAGCGCCCCGGTCTACTCTCACATCACCTACGACATCGTCCCCGACGTCCGACACTTCATCCGGCAGCCCGACATCCTGATCGTCGAGGGACTGAACGTCCTGCAGACCGGTCCGACCCTGATGGTCTCCGATCTCTTCGACTTCTCCATCTACGTGGACGCGAAGATCGACGACATCGAATCCTGGTACATCTCGCGGTTCCTGCAGATGCGGACCACCGCGTTCGCCGACCCGAACTCGCACTTCCACTACTACTCGTCGCTGACCGACGACCAGGCCACCATCGCCGCGCGTGACATCTGGACGTCGATCAACCGCCCCAACCTCATCGAGAACATCCTGCCCAGCCGGCCGCGGGCGACGCTCGTGCTCCGCAAAGATGCCAACCACGCGATCAACCGGGTGCGCCTCCGCAAACTCTGACGGCGCGCGAGACGATGTTCACCGGCCGAATCGTCGGTTGCGTGCGGCGAAGTCGCGCAAGGCACGCAGGAAGTCGACCCGCCGGAACTCCGGCCAGTAGGCATCGGTGAACCAGATCTCCGAATAGGCGCTCTGCCACAACAAGAATCCGGACAGGCGCTGCTCACCCGACGTCCGGATCACCAGGTCCGGGTCGGCTTGCCCGCTGGTGTACAGGTGGGCGTCGATCGCTTCCACCGAGACGGCGTCGATCAACTCGGCCGGGTCGGCGCCCGCGTCGACGCGTTCGCGGAGCAGCGACTGTACGGCGTCGACGATCTCCTGGCGACCGCCGTAGCCGACCGCCACGTTCACGTTCATCCCATCGCGTCCGGCGGTGCGATCGGATGCGGTGCGCAACCGATCGGCCACCGGCGCGGGCAGCCGGTCCAGCGTCCCGACGATCCGCACCCGCCACCGACCGGTCGGACCGGAGATCTCGTCGACGATGTCGGGGACGATCTCCATCAGCGCGTCCAGCTCGTCGGACTCGCGACTGAGGTTCTCGGTGGACAGCAGATAGATGGTGACCGTGTCGATGTCCAATTCGGCACACCAGGTCAACATCTCGGCGATCCGCTGCGCGCCGACCCGATGACCGTGACTCACGTCCTCGAATCCCGCTTCGCGGGCCCACCGCCGGTTACCGTCGCAGATGATCGCGACGTGATGCGGGATACGCGCGGTGTCCATGAGCTGGATCAACCGCTTCTCGTAGACGCGCAGCAACGGTGAACGCACGTTGTCGGGGAGGATCTTCATCGCAGCCGCACCCCGGTCACCACTGCCACTCGATCCGCCGCCACGTGGGACACCTTACGCGTCGGCCGGGTGTGAGCCGTGGGTCTCGATACGAGAGCGTCGCACCGAACTTACGGTAGCGTAGGTTACGTGAACAGCCTGACGGATCCGGTGACCGCGCCGGTCAGACCACGTCTGCGCGGGGTGATCCATCACTACTCCGCGTATGTCGCTGCGGTGGCGGGCATCGCCGCCGTGGTCGGTGCCGCGATCCTGCGCGATGTCGGGTCGACCGTCGCGTGCGCGGTCTATGCACTGACCATCGTCGGACTGTTCGGGGTGAGCGCCACCTACCACCGGATCACCTGGCAGAGCGCCCGCACCCGGCTCCTGATGAAGCGCGCCGATCACTCGATGATCTTCCTGTTCATCGCCGGCACGTACACCCCGTTCTGCGCCATGGCCCTGTCCGGCGCGACGAGATGGTGGGTACTCGGGCTGGTCTGGGTTGGCGCACTGTCCGGCGTCGCACTCAAGGTCGCCTGGCCGGGCGCACCCCGCTGGCTCGGTGTGGCGCTCTACATCCTGCTCGGCTGGGTGATCGTCGTCGTCGCGCCGACGTTGACGGCCCAGACCGGCCTGACGGTGATGGTGCTCCTCGCGCTCGGCGGAGTCTTCTACAGCGTCGGCGGAATCCTGTACGCCCTACGCTGGCCCGACCCGTGGCCGACCACCTTCGGCCACCACGAGGTCTTCCACGTGTGTACGGCCATCGCCGCAGTGTTGCACTACATCGCGGTCTGGCTGGTCATCGCGGCCTGATCGGGCTGCGCCTCGGAATCTTTCCGCGGTCAGCATCTTTCCGCCGTCAGCGACCTGTTTCGACCGGGAATCCGCGGGAGCGGAGTTCATCCTCGAGATCGTCGCGATCGCCCAAGAACTCGCGGGTCCGGACCGAGTCCTTCGCCAGATAGAGACTCGACAGGAACGTGTCACCGCGGTGGTCGCGGTGACCACCGTCGGCGCCGGCGCGGATCAGCACCAGACAGGCCGCGACGTTCTGGACCGAGGCGGCCGTGAAGATCGGTGTCCGCCCGCCGGGGTCCTCGGCGTCCAGATCGGCGTCGGCGTCGATCAACATCTCGACGGCATCGGCCCGATAGTGCAGCACGGCGACGTGCAAGATCACTCCGCCACCACGACCCGGCGCGTCGGCAAGGCTCGGGTCGACGTCGATCAGCGCGCGCAGCGAGTCGGTCTTGTCCCGGAGAAGTGCGTAGGAGGCCGCGTTGTAGCCGCCCGACCCGACCAAGGGATCGGCCCCGCCGCGGAGCAGGGTCTCGACGGTCCGCGGCCGCCCGAACTCCACCGCCCATTGCAGCGGTGTGATGCCGGAGCGTCGCGCATCGTGATCGTTGGCAGGGGTGTTCGGGTCCTGGCCCTCGCGGATGAGCTGACGGATGCGCTCGACATCACCATCGCGAGCGGCCTGCAGGACACGGACCGTCCCCGCATCGAAGTAGTCGGCGGGATCCGGGCCGCCGAGCGGGCTGCCGGGCGCGCAACCGGCGAGGCCGACGGCGACCATTCCGACGGTCAGCAGGCTCACGGCGATCGACCGGATCGATCTGCGATGGCGTAGGGCCGGCACGGTCTCCCCCAGCACGGTCTCTCCCGGCACGGTCTCCCCCCGTCCTGGTCCTCGTCCGATCGGCGTCGACCCCGTCCGTTATGTCCGGGTTGGCGTCGATCCTAATGTGCCCGGACGATCAGGTCGGTCAACCGGAGGACCCCCGGGGCCGGGGTGGGGCGGAGTGGACGGCGGCGCGCCTGAGCGTCGCGAGCGCCCCGGTCATCGCGCGATTTCCTATGACGTCGGCCCGTTGCGTGTCCACAATCTGCCGCCCAGCGCGGGGTCACGTGGATATCGCACGCGCCGCCTCAGAGGCGGGCAGATTTTCGCCACGCGCACCCGACCCAGGCACCCGGGTCTCCGAAAACTGCTCTGTACCAACCGAAAACCGCCCACAACACCCGACCCACTGCCAATACGGTCGACGCACCCTCCACCCGGGCAGATCTCGGGACAACCGGGGCTGATTTCGGGCGACGACGCCCGGCTCCCTGCCGACAATCCGACCACAATCTGCCGCCCAGCGCGGGACCACGTGGATATCGCACGCGCCTCCCCGGAGGAGGGCAGATTTTGGTCGGGGAGCGCCCCAGACCAAGCCAGCCGCCCCAAGCCAGACCCAGGCCCCCAGCTCCGAGCACCTCAGCCGATCAGTGCCCGACGGACCTCAGGTACTGGGCCACCTTCGTGATCGCCGCCGGATTCCGCGGACCCTCCACCAGCGCGGCGTAGGGCAACGCCAGGAACCGACCTTCCCGCACTGCGTCCGTTCCCGACATCAGGGGATGCGTCTGCAACTGTCGGATCTTGGCCGCGACCGTGTTCGCCGGGCCGGCTCCGTAGTCGACGATGAGGATGACCTGCGGGTTCCGTTGTGCCGCAGCCTCCCAGGACGTCGATGTCCACGAGTCCTCGAGGTCACCGAAGATGTTGGAGCCGCCGGCCTCGGTGATGATCTGCTCGGGTGCTGCGAACCTGCCCGACGTGAACGGCGTCGGGTCGGCACTGTCGAAGAGGAACACCCGCGCGCGCCGATCCTCCGTCGGCGCAGTGGCGTTCGCCTTCCGGACCTCCGCCTTGTACTCCGATATCAGCGACGTCGCACGGTTCTGGACGCCGAAGATCTCGCCGATGTTCGCCAGATCCTCGTACAGCGCGTCGAGCGGGGCGACGATGCCCCGTTCGGTGCTTCCGGGCTGTCGGCATGCCTCCGTGAGCTGGTACGGCGTGGCCCCGAGGGATCGGATCCAGTCCGGCGTGACGCCGGTCGACTTCTTGAACCCGTAATTCCATCCGGCGAAGACGAAGTCGGGGTCGGCGGACTGGATCGCCTCGCGGGTGAAGGCATCGCCCAGCGACCGGGTCCGCTCGAAGTCCGCCCGCCAGGGTGACGACGCGATGTCGCGCTCCTTGCCCGCATAGGTGGTGTACCCGGCGAGTGTGTCGGCCAGTCCGAGCGCGAACATGATCTCGGTGATCCCGGTGTCGTTCACCACCACTCGGCTCGGACGACCGGGCACGGTCAGCGGTTCCCGACAGTTGTCGACGGTCACGGCCTGTCCGGCGGGAGCCGTGGCATCGTCCTCCACGTCCGCGCCACATGCCGTGGCGAACAGCATCACCGTCGCCGACACCGCGGCGACCATCGATCTCGTTCTCATCCGGTCTCTTTCTCGTCGAAGATGATCTGTGGGACGCCCAGTCTCGGATGGTCGAAGACGTGGCACCCGATCCCGAACCACCGGCGGATCGCCGACGGTGTGAACAGCTCACGCGGAGTGCCGGTCTGCACGACCCGACCGTCGACGAGCACGGCCAGGCGGTCACAGAACTGCGCCGCGATGTTGAGGTCGTGGAGTGCGGCGACCACGGTGACACCGCGGTCGGTGGCCGCGCGCAGGACCGCGTACTGGTGCCGCACATCGAGGTGGTTGGTCGGCTCGTCGAGGACCAGCACCTGCGGCTGTTGCGCGAATGCCCGCGCGATCAGGACCCGTTGCGCTTCACCGCCGGACAACGAGGTGAAGTTCCGGTCGGACAGGTGCGACACCCCGGCGTCGCGCATCGCAGCGGCGCAGATGTCGCGATCGCGCTGCGCGGTCCGCGTGGTCAGCGACCGATGTGGGAGCCGACCGGTCGCCACCACCTCCGCGGCCGAGAACTCGAAGTCCAACGCCGTACGTTGGGTCAGCGCCGCGACCTGCTGTGCGTTGACGCGCATGCTGATCGACGTCACGTCCCGCTCCGCCACCGCAACCGACCCCGACGTCGGATCGATTGCGCGGTACAGACATCGCAGCATCGTCGACTTGCCACTCCCGTTGGGGCCGATGACGCCCAGGAAGCTCCCCGCCGGCGCGTGCACCGTCACGTTCCGCAGGATCTCCACACCCCCGATGTGGACATCGACGCCGTGATAGTCGACGGTCACAGCGACTGCGCTCGCTCGTTGCGTCGCATGAGGACCAGGAACGCCGGCACCCCGACCGCGGCCGTGATGGCTCCCAGCGGCAGTTCTTGCGGTGGGACCACGGTCCGCGCCAGCAGGTCCGCCGCGACCAGGAACACCGCGCCGATCACCGGGGTGACCACCACGAGTCGCCGATGGTCGGCGCCGACGAGCAATCTGGCGATGTGCGGAACGACGAGTCCGACGAAGCCGATGGCGCCGCACACCGAGACCATCACGCCGGTCATCAGGGCCGCCACCACGAACAACATGAGCCGGAAGCGCGACGCACGCAGACCGAGCGACGCCGCGACCTCGTCCCCCATCGCGAGTGCGTTGAGATGGCGGGCCAGGGCGACGATCACGACCAGGCCGAATCCCACCACCACCGCCACGAGCCACACCGAACGCCAACTCGTGGCCGCGAGGCTACCCAGCAGCCAGAACATCACACTCCGGGCTGCGTCACCCATCGGTGCGAGGAACACCAGAACAGTGGTCAATGCCGAGAAGCCGTAGCCGAGAGCAGTTCCGGTGAGCACCAGTCGCAGCGGTGTGAGGCCACCACCCGCCGAGCGGGCCACCGCGAACACGATGATCGTGGCGATCAGTGCGCCGAGAAACGCCGCGGTGGGCAACGCGTAGATGCCGACCCCTGCGAAGACGCCGAACAGGACCACCGCCGTCGCGCCCACCGACGCACCGGACGAGATGCCGAGCACGTAGGGGTCGGCGAGGGCATTGCGCACCATTGCCTGCACCACCAGCCCGACCATGCCGAGCCCGGCCCCGACCAGGGCGCCGGTCAAGACGCGCGGCAGCCTGGAATCCACCACGATCCGATAGTCGGCGGCGTGATCAGCGCTGACGACGCCACCGGTGACATCTGCCCAGAGGTAGCCGAGCGCGTCCTGCCACGCAATGTCGGCGGTGCCGAAGACCAGCCCGAGCAGTGCGACCACGAGGAGTGCCGGGGTCCCGACCACCACGAGCGCGATGACGCGCCCCCACTGGCCGACAGCCGGTACCACCGCGCCCACTCCGGTCCCATCCCGCGGACACGACGACGCCGACCGACGGGCGGCACCGACCATGTCCCACGAAGTCGATGTCGGCCACGGCTTTCCGCCGCAGCCGCGTTCGGCAGGTCTTCGGACTCCCGGACACGGCACCCCCTCCGGGGTCGTGCCACCTACTGACGGCCGCTTCCCAGGTCTTGTCGGACCCAGTGCTCTTGGCCGCTGTCGTTTCCGGTCACCGCTGCGGGGCAGCTCTGGATTCACACCAGATTCCCTCTCACGCTCGAATCCGGACGAACCGGACCGAGACCGACGCAGGACGAACATAGCAAGACGCGCTTCGGACGAGAGAACTCGCCGGTCTAAACTGCAGCGATGCACCCGCTGACCCGCACCCTGGACCAGGTCCGGGGCAGCGTGGTCGGTACGTCGTCGGCGGTCACCGCCATCGTGGGGCACGCGGTCGCCGGGGGCGGCCTCCCCGACACCACCTCGGCGGCGATCGTCGTGGCTGTGTGCGCCGCGCTCGGTTGGGCAGTCGCCGCCCTGGGTTCGGCGTCGACGTCAGGACCGGTGACGCTCGTCGTCACCCTGGTCGGCGGCCAAGCCATCGCCCACCTCGCGCTCACCGCGATGGCGCATCATCACGCCGCGGTGTGGACGAGCGCGATGCTGGGCTGTCACGTCGCCGCCACCATCATCGCCGCGGGACTGGCCATGGGTCTCGAGTCGGCGGCGGTCGCGGTGCTCTGCGCCATCGTCCGGTCGCTGATGCACCTGCGCACGGCGCCACTGGGCGCCGCCCCGATGTGGGTCGCGCACATCGCTTCCGGTCCGATGTCGGGCCGCTCCCGGCTGCGTGCCCGCCCGGTGGGTACCCGCGGCCCACCCGCGCCGGTGTTCTGACCCGACTCGACTTCTGCTGACCTGCTCCGACATCGCGTCCGGACCGGTCGGCTCCTTCGCGTATGCGCACGCCGCACGGTGGTCGCTGCTGCGCGCCTCAGTCCGAAAGGCGGACACACGTGTCCCTCACCCAAGAACCTCCGATCCCACCTCCCACCACCGCGGCGGATTCGTCGCCACCCACACCGAGTCGACCGACGCGTCTCGGCTGGCAACCGCTCCTCCGCCGGCTGCACTTCTATGCCGGCATCCTCGTCGCCCCGTTCCTGGTGGTGGCGGTGGTCAGCGGCGGCCTGTACGCCATCGCACCCACGTTGGAAAAGCTGGTCTACCGGGCTGAGCTGCACACCGACAGCTACACCACCGGGCCCGAGCGTCCGCTGTCCGACCAGGTACGGGTCGCCATGGCCACCCGTCCCGACCTCACGGTGTCGGCGGTCCGGCCCGCCGCCGAACCGGGCGACACCACCCGGGTGCTGTTCGACGATCCGTCACTGGGGCCGTCGGAGCGGCGAGCGGTCTTCATCGACCCCGTCACCACCCGCCCCACCGGGGAACTCGTGAGTTACGGCGGCAGCGGATCGCTACCGATGCGGACCTGGATCAGTCAGCTGCACCGGCACCTGCATCTCGGCGAGCCCGGACGGATCTACAGCGAGATGGCGGCATCGTGGCTGTGGGTCATCGCGCTGGCCGGACTGGCGATGTGGATCAGTCGCTATCGACGGCGTCGGTCCGGCGGGGACGCCCGGTTGGCAACGGTGAACCGCAAAGCAACGGGCCGCGCACGCAATCTCAACTGGCATGGCGCGGTGGGTGTCTGGATCGTGGTCGGTCTGGTCTTCCTCTCGGCCACCGGACTCACCTGGTCCAAGTACGCCGGGGAGAACATCGGCGAGCTCCGGCAGGCATTGAGCTGGACGACGCCGAGCGTCGACACGGCTCTCGGCGCCGCAGCACCCGCGTCTGACGACGGCCACAGCGGTCATGCCGGTCACGGCGGATCAGCGAGCGCTGCATCGGATCCCGACGTCATCGACACCAACGTCGGACGTCTCGATGCGGTGGTCGCCGCGGCTCGTGGGATCGGCGTGACCGACGCGGCCGAGGTGTCGATTCCGGCCGACGCCGAGACCGCCTTCACCGTCAGCGAGACCGGTGAGCCCTTCCAGTTCTCGGCCAACACCGTTGCGGTGAACGGCGCGACCGGGGCGGTCACCGGCACATCCTGGTTCGCCGATTGGCCGCTGCCGGCGAAGCTGACCGACTGGGGCATCTCGCTGCACATGGGTCTGTTGTTCGGATTGGTGAATCAGATCGTGTTGCTGCTCATCGCGATCGGGCTCTTGGTGCTCATCGTTCGCGGATACGTGATGTGGTGGCAGCGGCGCCCGCGACGAGGCGGACGTCCGGTCGGACGGCCACCCCTGCGCGGTGCGCTACGACACCTGCCGATACCGACTGTCATCGCGGTCGTGGTGGTGGCCGGCCTGATCGGCTGGTTCGTGCCGCTGCTCGGGATCAGCTTGCTGGGCTTCCTGGTCGTCGACGCCGCGATCGGCGCGTCCACCCGATGGCGCGGGGCTCGAACCCCCTGACCGCCGTCTGCAGAGACGAGCAGGCGCGCTCCGAAGAGGAGCGCGCCTGCTCGTGACCACGTGTCTCGGCTGCGTCAGCTGCGAGCGAGTGCCGCCAACACCGTGGCGCTGGCCTCCCAGCCCATGCACTTGTCGGTCACCGACTTCCCGTACACGAGTTCGTGCTCGTCACCCGGCTTCACGCTCTGCGCACCGGGTTCCAGGAAGCTCTCCAGCATCACACCACTGATCACCGGCGAGTCGCCGGCGGCCCGACGCTGCCGGACGGATGCGGCGATCTCGGTGGCGACCTCGGCCTGTCGGTTATGGTCCTTGCCCGAGTTCGCGTGCGAGCAGTCGATCATCACGCGCTCGGGCAGACCCGCTTTCGCCAACGCCGCGACCGCGGACGCGACCGACTCGTCGTCGAAGTTCGGTCCGCCGGTGCCGCCGCGCAGGATGATGTGACAGTCCTCGTTGCCGACGGTCTCCACCACGGCGCCGTGACCGAAGTCGTCGACGCCGAAGAACACGTGCTGCGCCGCAGCGGCATTCACGCCGTCCACGGCGACCTGGACGTTGCCGTCGGTGCCGTTCTTGAACCCGATCGGCATCGACAGACCGGACGCCAGCTGGCGATGGACCTGCGACTCGGTGGTGCGGGCGCCGATCGCGCCCCAGGCGACGGTGTCGGCGATGTACTGCGGGCTGGTGGGCTCCAGGAATTCGCACCCCACCGGCAGACCGAGGTCGATGATGTCGAGCAGCAGCGAACGTGCGGTGCGCAGGCCGCGCTCGACGTCGTAGCTCCCGTCCATCCCCGGGTCGTTGATGAGTCCCTTCCACCCGACCGTGGTGCGCGGCTTCTCGAAGTAGACGCGCATGACGATCTTCAGGCGGTCCGCGTACTCGGCGGCCAGCGGCGCGAGGCGACGCGCGTAGTCGATCGCGGCGATCGGATCGTGCACGGAACACGGACCGACGACGACGAGGAGCCGGTCGTCGCGGCCGGCCAGGATGTCTGCGATCTGATCGCGATCGGCCTGCACGGCGAGGGCGCGGCGCGCGGTCAGCGGGAGTTCGTTGCGGATGGTGTCCGGCGACGGGATGGAGCGGAACGACTTGATCCGCCGGTCCGAGGTGGAAGCACCGGGTTTCGACTCACCGGATCGGGAGTCCAGGCTGATGGTCACGAGCTGCCTTTCGGGTTGTGCCCTGATGTCAGGGGGACACGCCCTGCGCGCGGAGCCCCTGAAATGACGAAAGCAGCAACCGCATGGTCGCTGCTCGGGCTCCGGGTGTTCTGCGCGCGTGCGTCAGTGCTTCATCGCGGCCCCACCCGGAGCCTCGATAAAGCGCCAATACGCGCGCACGGTGGTGATCACGGCGTCCACGCTAGCACGGTCGCGCCGACCACCGGCAATCCCGGGTGTCCCGGGTCACCGCACCGGTGTCCTAGGCTCGGGGACATGGCTGCCCGCGCGGATCGTCGTATCGTCCTCATCCGGCACGGTCAGACGGAGTGGTCGGCCACCGACCGACACACCGGGCGGACCGACATCGACCTGACGACGGTCGGCGAGGAGCAGGCGGCGGCGCTGGCCCCGACCATCGCGTCGCTCGGTCTCGCCGATCCGTATGTCATCTGTTCGCCCCGCCACCGCACGCAGCGCACCGCCCAGCTGGCCGGCCTCACCGTGGACGAGACATCGGACCTGTTCGCCGAATGGGACTACGGCGATTACGAGGGACTGACCCGCGTGGAGATCCACGAGCGTCACGACCCCGATTGGCTGGTGTGGACCGGCGGCGGGCCGGGCGGGGAGTCGGTGCAGGCGATGTCGGACCGCGTCGACCGGGCCGTCGCGCACGTGCTGGCCGCATCCGACGGAGACCTGGTGGTGGTGTCACACGGCCACTTCTCGCGAGCCTTCATCGCGCGATTCCTCGGCACCCCCATCGGGTTCGGCGCGCACATCGCTTTCGCCGCAGCGGGTTACGCGGTGCTGGACGAGGTGGACGGTCACCGGCTCCGCCGTCTGGCGGAGTGAGGTCAGCGGGCCTCGAGCAGCGCTCGCAGATCGTCGACACTGCCCACCGGTAGCGAACACGTGGTCTCCCGACAGACCATCACGGTGTCGGTGGGCTGACCCGCCGACTCGGCGGCAGCGGACGACTCGGTGATGACCGCACCACCGGGCGCCAGTGCCCGTGCAGCCGAGAGCAGCGTCGGCGAGGTGGCGGTCAGATGCAGTGGCCCCATCCGTCGGGCCGCGGCGACGGCGAGCCAGTGCCCGGCCGCGCGTGGTGCCCGTTCGATGACCACCGCGGCTCGTCCCAGTGATTCGTCGGCGAGACCGAGGTAGCGGCCGGCCCGCGCGCCGTCGGCCAGTGTCGACGCAATCAGCAGGGCCTCGGCGAGCAGCGCACCACCGGATGGGGTCGCCCCGTCCATCGGATCACGTGGTCGGGTGATCAGACCTGTTGCGTCGGAACGGGTGTCGAACCAGGAACCCGCCACCTGGGGATCACCGAACTCCGCGATCGTGGTGTCGAGCAGGTCCAGTCCGGCACTGCGATACCGCTCCACACCGGTGGCCTGGTGGACGGCGAACAGCGCGGTGACGAGTGCCGCGTGGTCTTCGAGGACACCGTCGGGTGCACCGACGACGCCGCCGAGCGAACTGCGGCGGACCCGACCGTCGACGACGTGCCGGTCGAGGAGACCGTCGACGACGTCGGCGGCCGTCAGCACCCAGTCACGCTCGTCGAGAGCTGTACCCGCCTCGGCGAGTGCGGTGACCGCCAACGCATTCCAGGCCGTCACCACCTTGTCGTCCCGCGCAGGCTGCACCCGCTCGGCACGAGCCGCGAGGAGCAGTGATCGCACCCGTTCGGTCCGTTCCGGATCCTCCGGGTGACCCGGACCGGTCACGTGGCGACGAAGCGTCGAGGTGCCGTGTTCGAAGGTGCCGTCTGCGGTCACGCCATAGAGGTCGGCAGCCCATCGGCCGTCCTCGACGCCGAGTACCGCGACCAGCTGGTCGGGCGTCCACACATAGGTCGATCCCTCCACGCCGTCCGCGTCCGCGTCCAGCGATGACGCGAACCCGCCCGCCACGGACAGATCGGACCGCAGGAACGAGACGATCTCGCGGGTGACCCGGGTGGCCGTCGGATCGCCGGTGGCCCGAGCGAGATGGGCGTAGAACCGCAGCAGAAGGGCATTGTCGTACAGCATCTTCTCGAAATGCGGTACCACCCAGGCACTGTCGACCGCGTAGCGCGCGAACCCGCCGGCAAGTTGATCGTAGATGCCGCCGTGCGCCATCGCGGTCGCGGCGCGACGGGCCATCGCGAGCGAGTCGTCGTCACGCAGATGCTCGTGAACGCGGAGCAATGCCTCCAGGTGCGCCGAAGGTGGGAACTTCGGCGCATCACCGAAACCGCCGTTGGCAGCGTCTTCTTCGTCGGCCAGCAGGTGGACCGACCGACGTAGGAGATCGTCGTCGAGTACGACAGTGGCATCGGGCAGACCGGACGTCGCGGCGGTCAGGTTCTGCGCCACCGCCTCGCCGACCCGGTCGACCTCGTCCCGACGCTCGGTCCATGTGGTCGAGATCGCCGCGAGGATCTCGTCGAAACCGGGCATGCCTCCGCGGCGCGTCGGTGGAAAGTATGTGCCGCAGTAGAACGGACGCCCCTCCGGGGTCAGGAAGCTGGTCATCGGCCAACCACCCTGGCCGGTCATCGACACCGTCGCGTTCATGTAGATCGCGTCGATGTCCGGTCGTTCCTCCCGATCGACCTTGATGCACACGAAGTTCTCGTTCATCAGGGACGCGATGCGGGAGTCCTCGAAGGACTCGTGCGCCATCACGTGACACCAGTGACAGGCGGCGTAGCCGATCGACAGCAGGACGGGGACGTCGCGCCGACGGGCGGTGGCGAACGCATCGTCGCCCCACTCCTGCCAGTGCACCGGGTTGTCGGCGTGCTGACGGAGATAGGGGCTCGTCGACGAGCCCAGTGCGTTGCGGTCGGCGTCAGGTCCCGGGAGCGGTGGACTCATCGGCGGTACGTTCCTCCGAGTCGTCGGTGGGTCGAGCTTCGGATGGCGGGGCGTCGGCGGGGCGGGCAGGCTGCTCCCCCGCGTCGGGCACGGCATCGGTGCCCTCGTCGAACGCCTGGTCCGGCTCCGGGTGATCGGAGTCGAACGTGGTGGGCAACTTCTTGAGCTGCCGGTTCATCGAGCGGATCAACAGTGCGGTGCCCACCAGGAGCAAGACGATGACCAACAGTCCGAGAGGCGAGGCCTTACCGAACTCAGGCCCCTTGGGCTGCTCGGCGGCGAGGATCTCGGTGACGCCGAGCGCCGCGGTGTGCAGGATCATGATTCCTCGATTCCCGCGAACAGGTCGGTCTCCGGGATCGACGTGGTCACCCGGGTCCGGGCGAGCTCGTACTCCTCCGTGGGCCAGAGGCGCTGCTGCCACTCCAGCGGCACCGCGAAGAACACACCGTTCGGGTCGATCTGGGTCGCGTGGGCACGGAGGGCGTCGTCGCGCTGCGTGAAGTACTTGGCGCACTCGACCTGGGTGGTCACCCGGCCCATCAGGTCACCCCGGCTCGGGTCCCACTTGCTCAGCCACTCGGTGAACGGGCTCTCCTGGCCGTTCTTCTCGAACTCGTCGGAGAAGAGCACCATGCGGTCCCGGATGAACCCGTGGGTGTAGTAGAGCTTCGACACCGTCCACGGCTCGCCGGCGTCCGGGAAGGCCTCGGGATCGCCGGACTGTTCGTACGCCGCGACCGACACCTCGTGACACCGGATGTGGTCCGGATGCGGATATCCGCCGTGCTCGTCGTAGGTGATGATGACGTGCGGTCGGAACTCCCGGACGACCTTGACCAGTGCCTCCGTGGCCACCTCGAGCGGGATCGTCGCGAACGACCCCTCGGGCAGCGGTGGGAGCGGATCGCCCTCGGGCAGTCCGGAGTCGACGAAGCCTAGCCAGGTCTGCCGCACACCGAGTGCGGCGGCGGCCTTGGCCATCTCTTCCTTGCGGATCTCGGTCATCCGCTCTTTGACGCCGGGACGATCCATCGCCGGATTGAGGATGTCGCCACGCTCGCCACCGGTCAGGGTGACGACGAGGACGTCATGTCCCTCCGCGGCATAACGCGCGGTGGTGGCGGCACCCTTGCTCGACTCGTCGTCCGGGTGGGCGTGGACCGCCATCAGGCGGAGACCGCCGTTCTGCGGGGTGCGATGCTCGGGGCCACCCGTGCTGGCTGCGGTCACGCTTCCTCACCTTCGGCTCGATACTGCTCCCATGGTAGGTATTGAGCCGTGCAGAGTTCAGACGGGGGCGTGACGAGTCCGCGCAGCGGGCCGCGAGCGACGTACCCGGAGGAACAATCGCCCCACACCCGACGTCGGTGGTACATCGGATTGTCGGTGCTCGTGGTCGCCGCCGGCCTCGGCCTGGCGGTGCTCGGCTACCAGAAGTTCGCCGACCCCCCGGTGTCCGGACAGGTCACCGGCTACCAGATCCTCAGCCCCTCGCGGGTCGCCGTGCAGTTCACCGTGACGCGCAGCGACCCAGGCCAGTCCGTCGCGTGCGTGGTCCGCGGACGGTCGGCCGACGGCGGCGAGACCGGCCGACGAGAGATCCTCATCCCACCGGCCTCCGAAAGCCAGGTCGGCGTACGGACCGAGGTCACCACGTCCCGTGCACCGGTCATCGGAGAGGTGTTCGGTTGCACCGCAGACGTACCCGCGTACCTGACCGCCACCGACGAATCGTGAGCGTCACGTGACGACACCCGAGAACACCTCCGGCTCCACCTCGCCCGCTCCGCGGGCCACATCTCCCACGGTTGCCTTCGCGTCGGTCGGCAGCAGGTACTTCCCGCTGCTGGTCGCGCTGTTCGTCGGAGTGATGCTGATCAGCAACATCACCGGCACCAAGGGTGTCGTGCTGTTCGACGACTGGCTGCATCTCTCCGCGGGACCGATCCAGCTCGACGGTCTGGTCACCGACGGTGCGTTCTACCTGTTTCCGCTCGCGTATGTGCTCGGCGACGTGATCAGCGAGGTATACGGGTTCCGCGCGATGCGCCGCGTCATCTTCTCCGGCTTCGCGGTCCTGCTCATCGCCTCACTGTGCTTCTGGCTCACCATCCACCTGCCGGCGGCCGAGTTCTACGACGGTCAGGAGTCCTTCGAGCGCGTCGCCGGAGTGGTCCCCCAGTTCCTGCTGGCCGGTCTCGCCGGTTATGTGGTCGGCGAGTTCCTCAACTCCTTCGTCCTGGTCAAGATGAAGGAGCGCGCCGGCGAGAAGCGGCTGTGGGCGCGCCTGATCAGCTCGACCGTGGTCGGCGAGTTCTTCGACACGCTGGTGTTCTGCGCCATCGCAGCATCGGCGCTGGGCATCTCCACGTGGTCGGATTTCGTCAACTACACCGTGGTCGGTTTCGTCTGGAAGACGCTGGTCGAGATCGTCGTCATGCCGCTGACGTACTTCGTCGTCGGGCGTCTGAAGAAGGCCGAGCCGAGTTACCAGCAGGCCCTTCGTGGTGGTGAAGCACAAACAACCGATGTGCTTTGACACACATCGACTGCTATCCTGGATCGATGCACGGCTCCGCGAGGGGTCGTGTTGCTGCATTTTGAGCAGTCCACATGCCCTGGTCGAAGCCATCGTGCGGGGTGCGGACAACACGAAGGAGTGACAGATGACCGACACACAGGTGACGTGGCTGACCCAGGAGTCCCATGACCGCCTCAAGACCGAGTTGGACTCTCTGATCGCCAACCGGCCGGTCATTGCCGCCGAGATCAACGAGCGTCGCGAAGAGGGCGATCTCAAGGAGAACGGCGGCTACCACGCGGCGCGCGAGGAGCAGGGCCAACAGGAGGCTCGCATCCGCCAGCTGCAGGAACTCCTCAACAACGCCAAGGTCGGCGAGGCGCCGACGCAGTCCGGCGTCGCGTTGCCCGGTTCCGTCGTCACCGTCTACTACGACGACGACGAGAAGGACACCGAGACCTTCCTCATCGCCACCCGCGAGGAGGGCGGCCAGGACGGCAAGCTGGAGAGCTACTCGCCCAGCTCCCCCCTCGGCTCGGCCCTCATCGACGCGAAGGTCGGCGAGACCCACGAGTACACCGTCCCCAGCGGCGCGGTGATCAAGGTGACGCTGGTCAGCGCGGAGCCATACCACAGCTGATCTGCACCGATCTGATCTGATCCACCATTCGGCGGGCCGTCCATGGACGGCCCGCCGAGTGCGTCGATAGGGCGATCAGACCTCTGCCACGCAGGCGACGATCTTGCGCTCGTCGTAGGTGTAGTACTTGGTCGTGTCGTCCGGGCACCGGTTTTCGTCGGTCGTCCCGGTGAGGATCTTGAGCACCCGAACCGTGCTCGCCTTGCCCGGCGTACACGGGCTGTGGGTCGGGCTCTCGGTGCCGGACGGGATGGTCATGCAGCTGTTCTCGACCCAGTCGATGTCGAGGCACAGCGCGCCCTGCTCGCGGCCCGCGAAGGTGACGTAGTAACTCTGGTCGACGTCGGATGCGCAGGCGTCCTTGTTCTCGACTTTGGCGACGACCTTGTAGTTGGACGTCGGACTGCCGCACACGGCATGGTCGATCTTGGCGTCCAGCATCGTCCCCGACAGGTTCACACAGTCGCCGATACGCGCATCGAAGTCGACGTCACCGCCCTCATCGGAGCCGTTCTGACCGTCGACTGTCGGCGCCGCACTGGTCGGGGTGCCGACCACCTCACCACTCGAGCCGCAGCCGGCGACCAGTACGGCTGCACCGACCACCGCCAGGCCCATCATTGCCGCCTTCAGACGACGGGATACTCCGAACACGTTCGAACCTCTCTGCCGAACCCGATGGTCGGTGCAGGGGTCCGCACGGTCAGGGCGACCGATACCGACATTCTCCGCAGACCTGACCGATGACCTGAGGAACTCTATCGGGTGGTCAGTGGCGCACGACACGGGGCGTACGCGTACGACCGGTGAACGCGGGGCTACCGGGTTCCGTTCTTCCGCTCCGAACTTCTTCTTCCGCCATCTGCAGGCGGCGGAAGAAGGAGTTCGGGGCGGAATAACGAGAGAATCCGCCGCGCAGGCCGAGCACCCTAGCCATCCGACGCCGATCCGGGAACTCCGCGATCCACAGCGCGCAGTTGTCCACAGCGAACCCACAGCAGTTCTGGAGTCTGGCCTCAACCTGCGGTTTCATCCTTGGTTCATGAGACTCCACCACCACTCCTCCACCCCGACCACCACCGAGGTTCCGCTCGTCGTCCTCGACGACGACTCGGCCGTCCGCGCCATCGCACAACAGATGTTCGCCGACGGTTCGCCGATGGGCATCGTCGGCCGCAGCTACGCCGACGTCGTCCCGTTCATGCTCGGCAACAACGGGCGGGTCGTCGCGCTGATCGCCGACGTCGACGATCCCGACCAACTCGCCGGCGCGATCCGGACCGTCGAATCCCGGCTGGGCACCGTCGGGTCGATCATCCGATTCTCCGCCGATCTACCGTCCACCTCTCATGCTGCGTGACCTGCGCATATCTCGGTCGACCCGCGCGGCCGACACTGCGGTGACAGCGGCCGCGGACGCCGTGTAAGCCGATGTGAGCGTCACGACAGCGTGACCCGGCACCGTGGTCGACATGACCACAGCACTCACCCCCGACACCGCCGCCGTCACGGCATCGGCGCGCTCGCAGCCCGAGCTCGCGATCGACGCCCGCGGCCTGGTGAAGCATTTCGGATCGACCCGCGCCGTCAACGGCGTGGATCTGGCCGTCCCGACCGGTTCGGTGTACGGCGTCCTCGGCCCCAACGGGGCCGGTAAGACCACTACCGTCAGCATGCTGGCAACCCTCCTCCGGCCCGACGCCGGCGACGCGACGGTCTTCGGATACGACGTCGTCCGCGACGCCGTCGCCGTGCGATCGCTGGTCGGTGTCACCGGCCAGTACGCCTCGGTCGACGAGGACCTGACCGCGACCCAGAACCTCGTGCTCTTCGCACGGCTGCTCGGATTCTCCCGGCCGGCCGCCCGATCGCGCGCCGACGAACTCCTGCAGGAGTTCTCGCTCACCGAGGCGGCGAACCGACCTCTGAAGAACTTCTCCGGCGGTATGCGGCGGCGTCTCGACCTCGCCGCCAGCCTCATCGACACCCCGCCGCTGCTGTTCCTCGACGAGCCGACCACCGGCCTCGACCCACGGACACGTGCGCAGATGTGGGAGACCATCCGCCGGCTCGTGTCCGGCGGTTCCACGGTGCTGCTCACCACGCAGTACCTCGACGAGGCCGATCAGCTCGCCGACCGCATCGCGGTCATCGACCACGGTCGCGTCATCGCCGACGGCACCGCCGACGAGCTCAAACACTCGGTCGGGGCCAGCACCCTGCAACTCATCCCAGCCGATCGCGCCGACGCCCCGCGCGTCGCCGAGATCACCGAGCAGGTCCTCGGCGAACCCGCGACCCTGAGTCCCGAGGCCGCGCGCGTCTCCGCGTCGCTGCGCCGGTCCGATCTCGTCCCCGATGTCCTGATCGCGCTGCGCGAGAACGGTATCGACGTCGATGAGATCACCGTCCAGAAGCCGAGCCTCGACGAGGTGTTCCTCACCATCACCGGCCGTCCGGCCGACGAGGACAGCACATCTGCATCAACAGACACCGCGTCCACCAGCACCCCCGAGGGAGCACAGCCATGACCACCACCACTCTCGACCGCTCGACCACCCGCTCTCCGGTCATCACCACCCGCGCCAAGCGGGCCGAGGCCAAACGATCGATCAGCCTCGTCGAGACCATCACCCAGTCGTTCAGCATGGCCTATCGCGGCGTCCTGAAGATCCGGCACAACCCGGAGCAGCTCTTCGACGTCACGATCCAGCCGATCATCTTCACGCTGATGTTCACCTACATCTTCGGTGGCGCGATCAGCGGCAACGTCGCCGCGTACCTGCCGGTGATCATCCCGGGCATCCTGGTGCAGACGGTCGTGATGACCTCGATCGTGACCGGTACCCAATTGCGTGAGGACATGGACAAGGGCGTCTTCGATCGCTTCCGATCGTTGCCGATCGCCCGTATCAGCCCACTCGCCGGAGCCTTGCTCGCCGACGTCATCCGCTACCTCATCGCGACGGTGTTGACCGTCCTGATGGGTGTGATCATGGGGTGGCGCCCCGACCTCTTCGGCGTGGTCGCTTCTGCCCTGCTGGTGATGGTCTGCAGCTTCGCGGTCTCGTGGATCTTCGCGCTGATGGGCTGCCTGATGAGCAAGGCGTCGGCGGTGCAGGGCATCTCGATGCTGATCATGTTCCCGCTGACCTTCATGTCCAATGCCTTCGTGCCGGTCGACACCATGCCGGGCTGGTTGCAGGGCTTCGTCAAGGTCAACCCGGTCAGCCACCTCGTCACCGCGGTCCGCGAGTTGACCGCATCCGGTCATGCCGGCATCCACGTGGTGTGGGCCCTGCTCGGCGCCGCGGTCATCACGATCGTGTTCGCACCGTTGGCGGTTCGCGCCTACATGCGCAACGCGTGACCATCCGGAGCGCAATCAGACAATAGGCGACGGATCTCGGCAAGCGCCCGGTGGCGCGGCATCGACCGATGTCGGGCCACCGGGTTCTCGCTGTCGAGTTCCTGCCCCCCGAATTGCTTACCTGTGGTCCGCCACAAGGTGCCCAATGACGGGTAGTCCTGTCGCGCAGGCAGTTCGTGAGCCAGTTCGAGCAGGCGGGCGCCGACCTCGTCGCCCGGCGTCGACGCCGACCGGAGTGCACCGACCGCGAGCGCGGCGGCGCCGACCTGCGGAAGGTCCTGCCACCCAGGGCCGTACACCATGCTGTCGACACCGCCGACCAGGTGCTGTTCGAGTCCGCGGGCGAGTTCCGGGTGTCCGGCACAGACCAGGCCTGCGACGGTCCCACTCACCACGAGCAGCACCGACGGGTCTGCGGTGCCCAACGGGTGCTGGTCGAGGATCACGTCGGCGGCGCGACGGAACGCTGCCGCGGGCGCCGCTCCTGGGCCGTCGGCGAGCAACAGCGCCTCTGCCCGACACAGCAGCGCCGGACCGATGATCTCCGGATTGCCCTGCGGATCATCGGCATCGAGATCAAGGTCGGCGGTGAGGATCTCCAGTTGTCGGCGCGACTCGTCGGGCCGACCGTCGGCGAGCAGCGAGAGCGAGTAGAAGGCGCGGACCTGGCGGGCGTCCTCGTCTGCCCCCAGGTCGTCCAGCAACTCGACGCCGGCGCCGTACAGTTCGGCCGCCTCGGCGTAGCGCCCCTGCTGGCCGTACAGACTGGCGGTGTTCGAGTGCCACATACCCCGGAACCACGGCGCGTATCGGCTTCCCTCGGCGATCCGCCCCCAGGCCGTCGAATCGGCGAGCGCGGTACGGATCAGCCCACGGTTCTCCCGACTGTTGGATCGCATCGAGACAGCGAGGGTTCGCACCTCCTGGTTGCTCGACAACACGCCCTCGCAGATGATTCGGTATCCGGCGATCTCGTTGCGGGACAGCGCGATCGCCGCCATGAACTCGCCCGGCGCGGAGTTCGCGGAGGCCGGCCGGTGCAGCTGCCGCAGGATGGTCCGGGCCCGGGCGACCACCCGGAGGTCCTGTGTCATCACCGAGTGCAGGATGCCGACGATCGTGGTGATCTGCCAGTGCTCCCGCGTGGTCTCGTCCGGGTGCTGCGGCGGCGACGGCAGAGCCTCGACCACCCGCTTGCCCCATGACCGGGTGTCACCGTGCAGACCGCGGACGGTCCAGAAGTACGAGAGTCCCGGGAACACCGTGATCAGGATTCGCTCGGCGTCGTCAGGCCGCCCGACCGACTCGGGGGGCTCGATCGCCTGCCGCAGGATCCACACGAGGTTGTCGGCTTCGGCGCCGAGACCGGTGAGACCACCGGAGTGGTCGCCGTTCTCGGCGCGATCCTGTAGGCCGTTCACGAGGTCGACCGCCCAGGTGCCCATCCTCGTCACAACCTCGTGCGCGGCCGCGTCGTCCTGGCGCGCCTCGCCGAACTCCCGGACCATCTCCAACATCCGGAATCGGGTGGCACCGGCACGCTCCCCGACCGCGAGCAACGACTGGTTCAGCAGATCCTCCAGTGCGTCGTCGAGTGCGATGCCGGAGAGCCCGGTGACAGCGGCGGCGGCCGACCTGCTGAATCCATCCGGAAAACGACAGAGGGCGATGAGGGTCTCACGTGCGGTGTCGTCGAGGAGTTCCCAGCTCCACTCGATCACCGCCGACAACGTCCGATGCCGATCCGGCGCTGTGCGATCCCCCGACCGGAGCAGCGCGAACCGTTCGGAGAGACGGTCCGCGATCTCGCCGACGGACATGGTGCGCACCCGGGCCGCCGCCAACTCGATCGCGAGCGGTAGCCCGTCCAGTCGCCGACACAGATCGGCCACCTGTTCGCGGGGAAGGGGGACATCGGGCCGGACCGCCGTGGCGCGGAGCCCGAACAGTTCGACTGCGGGAGCGTCCGCCGCGTCGGCCTGCAGCACGGGCAGCGGGTGCACCCGCTCCGCGCCGATAGCGAGCGGCGTCCGGCTCGTGGTCAACACGCGCAGTCGATCGACTCCGGCTACGAGGTCGGCGACCACGCGTGCGCAGCCATCGATGATCTGCTCGCAATTGTCGAGGATCAGCAGGGTGATCCGGCCGCGGAGGACGTCCTCGAGTCGAGCCGTCAGGTCACCCGGTGCCATCCGCGGGCGGCCCGATGGCGTCAACTCGGTCTCGCCGACTCCCAGCGCGGCCGCGATGGACACCACCACGTCCTCGTCGGCGCGCACCGACGCCAGTGGCACGTAGTAGACGGAGACCCCCGCGGCCAGCGCACGATGACCGACCTCGGTGGCGATCCGTGTCTTGCCCACACCGCCGGGCCCCAGCACCGTGACCACCCGTCCACCCGGCGTCGATTCGCCGCGCAGGTCGAGGTGGTCGACGATCGCATCGACCTCACCATCACGGCCGATGAGTTCGCTCGTCGCCGAACGCAGTCCGATCGACCGCCTCGATGCTGGCGTCGTGGTCGCCCACGTCGTCCGCCCCGTCGGGCCCCGGTCAATCGAGGTCGCACCACCGGCTCCCGCCAGCAGATCGACATGGAGGGCGGCGATCTCGACTCCCGGATCGACACCGAGGTCTGCCGACAGTCGGCGTCGCAGTCGGGCGAACACGTCCAGCGCGTCGGCTGTGCGACCGGTTGCGGCCAGGGAGCGCATCAGGTCCGCGTGGGCCGACTCGTCCAGCGGGTCACGCGCACAGCGCCGTTCGGCGATCTCGCGCGCCGTTTCCGGGTCACCGTCGGCAAGTGCCTGTGCGGTCCTCCGCCGATCCACCGAGTCGCGTAGCGCGCGTACACGTTCCACGAGCGCCTCACCGACCGGCGACCCGACTCCGAGATCGTCGCCGGGTTCGCCTCGCCACCACCGCGTGGCGTCCACGAGTGCTGCAGCGCTCCCCTCGGCCACGAGCGCACCAACCACGTCGAGATCGAGAACGTGCGTGGTCAGCCGATATCCGCTGCCGTGCGCCTCGAGCACTCCCGGCGGGAGTGCGTGGCGCAGACGTGAGATCTGGGTGTGTAACGCCGACTGCGGTGAGCCTGGCGGCTCGTCACCCCACACGTCGTCGATGAGTCGGTCCGCCGAACGCACCCGACCGCCGGCCAACGCCAACGCGGCCAGCAACCGTTTTGCCCGAGTTCCCGGGACCTCACGGAGATCTGACACCGACTCCTGCCTCGGCACCGTCAACCCGACCGCGATCGGGCCCAGCAGACCGATCAGGGGAACGCGATCTCCGGACACCCCGTCAGAGTAGTCACCAGGTTGCGCAGGGGTACGCCGTCATCGCACCGTCACGCCGTGGACGTCGATGTACTTGTAGAGATTCGATCGCAGACCGCTCACCCGTGCCGGCGACACATTGGTCCACGAGGTGATCGCCAGGTCGATCAAGAACTGCTCGTCGAGCAGGATGTCGGTGTAGCGCCGGTACACCGCGCGGGCCGCCGGCGACGTCGGATCGACGATCTCGGTGAACCGGGCGACGGCAGCCGTGTAGTCAGCACTGGTGAACCCCGAGAGGTTGCCGGCGGGCTTGAACGGGGCGGCCCCGGTCGCCAGGGTCGCGGGATTCGATTGTCCGAACCCGTGCGGGCTGATCCAGAGCTGGTGGTCTCCGGACTTCAGGAACGGGTTGTAGGAGGCCTGTTCACGTGGGTCGAGCGTGACCGTGACGCCGACCCCGGCGAGGTCGTTCTGCACGATGGCCGCGATGTTGCGTGATGCCGCCGATCCCGAGCCGTACGACAGCAGCAACCGATCGCCCGACCGCCATCCGGCAGCGTCCAGCAACGATCGTGCCCGGTCGGGATCGTGGTCGTAGGCAACGCGCGCAGCCTCGGTGAACGCCGGTGAGGTGCGTGCCCACGGTGCGCTGCTGGCGATCCCGCGTCCGACCAACACCTCATCGACTATCCGCTGCCGGTCGACCGCGTACGAGATCGCCTGCCGCACACGCTTGTCACCCAACCTCTCGTCCGCGACGTTGACGCCCACGTAGTAGGCGACATCGTCGACATCCAACGACTGCACGCGGTAGAGCGCCTCGTCGCGGAACGGCCGCAGGGACTGCGGCGATGCGTCGAGGACGAGATCCGACTGTCGGGCACGCACGGAGGTCAGCAGCGCACCGGGATCGCGTACGACCCGCAGGGTGACGGCGTCGATGGTCGCCGGACCGGCCCAGTACCGATCGTTGCGGGCGAGATTTAGCGTCGACCCGACCTCACGCCCGGTCACCCGGAACGGCCCGGTCCCGACAAACGAGTCCCCCGCGGTCAAGGCGTCGCCGCTCTCACTGTCGGTCAGCAACATGAACTCGAGCAGGTCGAAGATGTTCACGATCGGACGCGCGAAGTGGAGAACGGCGACTCCCGGATCGGAGGTGTCGACCTCACGGATCGCCGCAGCTGTCGACTGCAACTGGGACGCCGACGCCGCGGCCGCGTAGGTCCGGACCGCGTAGGCGACGTCCTCCGACGTGAGCCGACGCCCCGAATGGAAGTGGACGTCGTCGCGCAGGACCAGCCGCATCGACAAGCCGTCGGGGGTCAGGTCCCACGACGTCGCCACAGACGGTGTCGGTGTCAACGTACGGTGGTCGTACCGGATCAGCGTGTCCCACACAAGCAGACCGATGGTCATCGACGTGATCGACTGCGAGTAGACGGTCTTGGGGTCGACGTCGGTCGACGACCCGATGACCAGGCGGCCGCCCGACTCGCCCGATCCGGTACCGGCCTGCTCGGCCTGCCGCACCGCCGACTCGCATCCGGCGAGCACGGCGACCGCTCCCGCGGAACCCGCCGCGAGGGCTGCCCGCAGAAACGCCCGCCGATTCAACGAGGTGCTCATCGGGCCTCCCGGGGGATCGCGATCGGCACCGCAGCCAGCAGTTCGCGGGTGTAGTCGGCGCGTGGGGTGTCGAACACGGTTGCCGCCGTGTCCCATTCGACCAGCCGGCCCTCCCGGAACACGGCGATGCGGTCGGCGACCTGCCCGACCACGGCCAGATCGTGGGTGATGAACACCGCCGCGAACCCCAGCTCACGCTGGAGGTCGGTGAACAGCTGCAGGACGTCGGCCTGCACGGACACGTCGAGAGCACTGGTCGGTTCGTCGGCGACGACGAGGTCGGGCCGCGCAGCAAGCGCCCGCGCCAGTGCCACCCGCTGCCGCTGTCCACCGGACAGATGACGAGGCAGCCGGTCGGCGAGTTCGGCGGGCAGGCGTACGGCGTCGAGCAACTCGAGTACACGGGTCCTCGCTTCCCGGCCGCGGACCTCCCCGGAGACCACCAACGGCTCGGCGACACTGCGCGCCACCGTCCATCGCGGGTCGAGGGAGGCGAAGGGATCCTGATGGACCATCGCCAACCGGTCTGTCCGCCGGTCGACCGATCCGGAGACCACCGGCGCGAGACCGACTAGCGCACGACCGAATGTGGTCTTGCCCGAGCCGGATTCGCCGACCACTCCGAGGACCTCCCCGCGCGCGACCTCGAGATCGATCGACCGCAGCGCCGTGAAGGCGGGCGCCCCCGCCGCTGCGGGGTACCGGACCGTGAGGTCACGCACGGAGACGAGCGTGTCGTCGCCGGGCACGTTGGTCGATGACGGGGACGGTGTGGGGACCGCCGCGAGCAACTCGCGGGTGTACTCGTGAGTGGGATGGGCGAAGAGATCGGCGACCGTCGCCTCCTCGATGAACTCGCCGTTGCGCACCACCACTACCCGGTCGGCACGCTCGGCGACCACCCCCATGTCGTGGGTGATCAGCAGGATGCCCAGATCACGTTCGGTCCGGAGTTGCTCGAAGAGGTCGAGAACGGCCGCCGACACCGTCGCGTCGAGCGCGGTGGTCGGCTCGTCGGCGATGAGCAGGCCCGGGTCGCCGGCCAGTGCGAGAGCGATGACGACCCGTTGCTTCTGCCCGCCGGACAGTTGGTGTGGATACCAGTCGACGCGGGTCCTCGGCTCGGGGATGCCGACGGTCTCGAGCAGGTCGATCGCGGTGGCCCGTGCCTCGGCACGCGAGACCCGCCGGTGCGCCCGCAGGACCTCACGGATCTGGCGGCCCACCCGCTGGGACGGATTGAGGGCCGACTGCGGCTCCTGGAACACCATCGACACCGCGGTGCCCCGCAGTCCGCGCAGCTCTGCCGCAGACGCACCGACGATCTGTCGGTCGGCTACCACGACGGAGCCGGTCGTCGTCAGGGTGTCGGGGACCAGTCCGAGCGCGGCGCGCCCGGTCAGCGATTTGCCGGAGCCCGATTCGCCCACCAGCGCGACGATCTCGCCCGCGTCGACATGTACCGAGAGGCCGTCGACCAGTGTCCGATCCCCGGTGCGGATGACCAGGTCGGTGATGTCGAGTACCCGCGCGCGGTCAGTCACGTCGCCGCCGTCCCAGCCCCTGCGCGATCAGCAGGAACCCCAACGACAGCAGGGCGATCATCACCAGCGGCCCCAGCGGATGTCCCGGGTTGACGTCCCACGCGTACACACCGTCGGCGAGGATCGATCCCAGCGAGGGGTCCGGCGGCCGGACGCCGACCCCGATGAAGCTCATCGCGCTCTCGACGAACACGGCGAGTGACAACGACAGTGCGAACTGCACGACCAGCGGCTCGATCGCGTTGGGCAACACATGTGTGCGCAACGTCCACCACGTAGACGCACCGGACAGGCGCGCGCTCTCGACATAGGGCGCCGCGATCACCCTCGTCGCCTCATTGCGCGCAAGTCGTCCGAAGATCGGGATCTCGGTGATGGCGATCGCGATGATCACCGTTGCCGTGCCCGGGCCACGGATTGCCGCGACGGTGATCGCGAGGATGACCGCGGGAAAGGCCAGCACCACGTCGAAAACGCGCGCCGAGACGGTGTCGGCGATCCCGCTCACCGCAGCGAGCAGTCCGATCGCGATGCCGACGGCCGCACCGATGGGGACCGCGGTCACCAGCACCAGCAGCGTGGTCCGGACGCCGTAGAGCACGCGGCTGAACACATCGCGGTTGAGTTCGTCGGTGCCCAGTAGGTGATCGGCGCCCGGCGGCAGCAGATTGGCACCGGAGATCTGTTCCAGCGGGTCGTGGGAGGCGAGCAGAGGTGCGAGCAGTCCGAGCGCGACGACCACCAGGACGACGGCACCGCCGACCGCGAGTTGCCCCGGACGTCGGATACGGGCAGAGATGCCGACCGCCGGTGTCACGACACACCCGCCCGGGCCGCGGGATCGAGCAGGGTCTGCGCGAGTTCGGTGAGTGTCGCGGTCACGATGAACACCGCGACCGACAACAGCAACAGGACCTGCACCAGCGGATAGTCGCGCGCGTTGATGGCCTGCACCAGCAGTTGCCCGAGCCCCGGCCACGCGAAGATCGCCTCGACCAGCACTGCCGAACCCAACAGTCCGCCGATCTGGAGTCCGAGAACTGTCACGGTCGGTGGCAGCGCGTTGCGGAGCGCACCGTTGAGGACGATGCGGCGTTCGGGCACACCGGCCGCGCGCGCCGTCGTCACGTACGGCTCGGCCAACTCGGTGCGCAATGCCTCGGTGAGGAACCGGGTGAGTGCCGACGCCACCGGGAGTCCGAGACAGATCGACGGCAGGATCAGGTACTGCGCCGTGATCGACAGGTCGTCCAGATAGCCGCGGGGCGGGGTTCCACCGGCAGGCAGCAGGCGGACGGCCACCGCGAACACCGAGACCAGCACCACCCCGGTCACGAAGGTCGGGACCGCGATCGACAACGCCTGGAATCCGTTGACCAGCGCCACGAGCCACGGTCGTGGGAACAGGACCACGGCGAGGGACAGCACCGCGGTGATCACCAGGGCCACCACCAGCGCGCCGACGGCCAGCACGAGCGTGTTCGCCAGTGCATGCCCGACGAGGCCGGCGATGTCGCCCCCGACCACGTAGGCGCGGCCGAGGTCGCCGGTCACCAGCGCCCCGATCCAGTGCAGGTACTGGGCGGGCACAGGCCGGTCGAGGCCGAGTTGCGCACGGATCGCGGCGATGGTGTCGTCATCCGCGTCGGCACCGGCCAGAACTGTCGCCGGGTCGCCGGGCACGAACCGCAGGACCGCGAAGACGACGATGCTGGCGAGGAACAGGGTGAGGACCGCGATCCCGACCACGCGCAGGAGACGGAGTAACAGGGGATGGCCCGGCGACCGGAACTCGCCCTCGGCTGCCGAAGACATCGCATGCCATCTTCGGCGCAGGTGTGGTGTGCCGTCGAGACTTCTGTTCATCGCGAGCGAAACTGTGCGCGATCCGACCACGTGGTCGCGTGACCCGCGGCCTCCCGATGGCTAGGGTCGACGTCCATGGCCCGCACCTATCCCCTGGAAACGATCGACATCGACTTCTTCGACACCGCGCAGATCACGTATCGGATCGACGCCCGCATCCCGGTGTCGCCCGCTCGGGCATGGGCGGAACTGACTCGCCAGAACACCCTCGACTGGTGTCGGGCGATCACCTCCATCGAGTTCACCTCCCCCGCGCCCTACGGAGTCGGCACCACCCGCACGGCGAAACTGGCAAAGGGGCTGACGACCCTGCACGAACACTTCTTCCTGTGGGAGGAGGACGCCGACGCCGAGCGATACCGCAACGCCTTCGGGGTGCTCGATGCCAGCGTGCCCGGCACCAAACGCTTCGGCGAGTACACCGAGATCCAGCCCGCCGATGTCGGGTCCCGGTTGATCTGGACGTTCGCACTCGAGCTGCCGTCGAAGGCCAAGGCGGTCACCGCGTTCTCGGGGCCGACCGCGTCGACGGTCTTCAAGACGGTCGAGGCCGACACACTGGCGCACTTCGCGCATCTCGAGCCCGCGCGGTAGCGATCGGAGCCGGCGCGGACACCTCGTTCAGGAGCGCAGGAACCCCGCCTGCGCCAACGCTTCCCGTACCTCCGACTGATGGTCGGGGCCGCGGGTCTCGGCACTGACGGTCACCTGCACCTCACCGAGTCGGAGCGATCCGGCGACCCGCGAGTGCGTCACGTCGACGACGCTCGCGCCCAGATCCCGCAGGAGTGCCAGGAACTCCATCAGCCCGCCGGGACTGTCGGAGATGGTCGCCGTCACCGTCAGGTAGCGACCCGCGGCGCTCAGTCCGTGCGTCGTGACGTGGGTGAGCAGCAAGGGGTCGATGTTGCCGCCGGAGAGCACGACGCAGACCCGCCCCGACACGTCCACCTGTCCGGACATCACCGCCGCCACCGCGGCGGCCCCGGCCGGTTCCACCACCAGCTTCGCCCGCTCCACCATCAACAGCAACGCGGTGCTGATGGCCTCCTCGCTCACCGTGACGACGTCGTCGACGAGTTCGGACACATGCGCGAACGGGACGGCGCCGGGACGGGCGACGGCGATGCCGTCGGCCATCGTGTCCATCGTGCCGACCGGGGTCGGCTCACCCGCCTGCAGGGACCCCGGCCACGCCGCGGCGCCGGCGGCCTGGACACCGATCACACGGGTGTCGGGGCGGTGGACGGCAGCTGCGGCAGCGATCCCCGCGAGCAGCCCGCCACCACCGAGTGGCACCACGATGGCATCGACATCCGGTACCTGCTCGATGATCTCGGTCCCGACGGTCGCCTGCCCGGCGACGATGTCGGGATGGTCGAAGGGGTGGATGAGGACGGCACCGCTCTCCTCGGCATGGGCATGGGCGGCGGTCAACGCTTCATCGACCGTCTCGCCCTGCAAGATCACCTCGGCGCCATAGGATCTGGTCGCCGAGATCTTCGGTATCGACGCCCCGACCGGCATGTAGACCCGCGATGCGATGCCGAGCTGGGTCGCCGACCACGCGACCCCCTGGGCATGGTTGCCCGCGCTGGCCGCGACCACACCACGCGACCGTTGCTCATCGTCGAGACGTGAGATCCGCAAGTAGGCGCCCCGCGGTTTGAACGAGCCGGTGCGCTGCAGGTTCTCGCATTTGAGCCAGACGTCGGCACTCAACTGCTCCGACAACACCCGAGAGGCGACCACCGGCGTGCGACGCATGACCGGGGCCAGAGCTACCACGGCCGAGTCAATCTCGGCGGAGCTGATGATCACGATGCCAGGCCGATGCGATCCGCGACCGTCAGCGCAGCGCGTTCTCGAGGTCGCCGACCAGGTCGGCGACGTCCTCGATGCCGACCGACAGTCGGACCAGATTGTCGGGCACCTCGAGCAGCGAGCCCGCGGTCGATGCGTGCGTCATGGCACCCGGGTGCTCGATCAACGACTCGATCCCGCCGAGCGACTCGGCGAGCGTGAACACCTCGGTGCGGGCACAGAAGTCCTGTGCGGCATCGAGTCCGCCCTTGACGAGCACCGACACCATGCCGCCGAACCGCTTCATCTGCTTCTCGGCGACCGCGTGCGACGGATGAGAGGAGAGGCCCGGGTAGAGCACTGCGTCGATCTTGGGGTGGGCCTCGAGGAACTCCACGACCCGCTCGGCGTTGTCGCTGTGCCGATCCATCCGCACCCCGAGCGTCTTGATGCCGCGGAGTGTGAGGAACGCGTCGAAGGCTCCCGGGACCGCCCCGGCGCCGTTCTGCAGGAAGGCGACGGCACTGTCGAGTTCTTCGTCATCGGTGACCAGCGCACCGCCGACGACGTCGGAGTGTCCACCGAGGTACTTGGTGGTCGAGTGCAGCACGACGTCGGCGCCCAGCGTGAGTGGCACCTGCAGGTACGGCGACGCGAAGGTGTTGTCCACCACCAGCTTCGTGCCTGCCTCGTGCGCGACACCGGCGAGCGCCGCGATGTCGCCGACGTTGAGCAGCGGGTTGGTCGGGGTCTCGATCCACACCAGCTTGGTGGCCGGGGTGATGGCCGCGCGTACCGCGTCGACGTCGGAGACCGGGGCCACCGAATAGGTGATCCCCCACTGTGAGAACACCTTGTCGATGAGTCGGAATGTGCCGCCGTAGGCGTCGTTCGGGATGACCAGGTGATCGCCGGGTCGCAGCGTCGCACGCAGCAGCGCGTCGGTGGCCGCCATACCGGACGCGAACGCCCGACCATACGTACCCTGTTCGAGCGCAGCGAGATTGGCCTCCAACGCCGACCGTGTCGGATTGCCGGTCCGCGCGTACTCGAACCCGCCGCGCAGACCGCCGACGCCGTCCTGGGCGAAGGTGGAGCTGGCGTAGATCGGCACGTTGACCGCACCGGTCGACGGGTCCGGCTCGTAGCCGGCGTGGATGGCACGGGTCGAGAATCCCTGCCAGCGTGCCGAATCCGCGGCGCTGCGGTGCTCACTCACGGTGCGTGCTCCCTTGCTCGGTCTGATGTGTGTGTCGGTGGGTTGCTGATCTGGCTCGCGACTTCGGCCGCGAGGTCAGCCGGTGATGGGGTGGCTGCTCACGAAGGCGAGCAGATCGTGTCGGGTGATGACGCCGATCGGCTTGCCCTCCTCGACGACCATCAGTGCATCGGACTCACCGAGCGCCTTCGTGGCCGCCGACACCGGCTCACCCGAACCGATCAGCGGGAAGGGCTCACTCATGTGTGCCGACACTGGATCGGCGAGGTTGGCGCGTCCCTCGAAGACCGCGCTGAGCAGATCACGTTCGGTCACCGCCCCCGCGACCTCGCCGGCCATGACCGGCGGCTCGGCACCGACGACCGGCATCTGCGAGACCTCGTACTCGCGCAAGATCTCGATCGCGTCGCGCAGCGTCTCCTGCGGATGTGTGTGGACCAGGTCGGGCAGCGACCCGGTCTTGGCACGCAGCACGTCGCCGACCAGCGGTTCGCCCTTGGACTTGCCGTCGAGCGGCGTCCGCAGGAAGCCGTAACTGCTCATCCACTCGTCGTTGAAGATCTTGGCCATGTAGCCGCGCCCGCCGTCGGGCAGCAACACCACGACCACCGCGTCCGGCCCCTCGCGCTCGGCGACCTGCAGCGCGGCCACCACGGCCATACCGCACGATCCGCCGACCAGCAGCCCCTCTTCGCGGGCGAGCCGTCGGGTCATGTCGAAGGAGTCGGCATCGGAGACGGCGATGATCTCGTCCGGGATGGTCGGGTCGTAGGCGCTCGGCCAGAAGTCCTCACCGACCCCCTCGACCAGGTAGGGACGTCCGGTGCCGCCGGAGTAGACCGATCCCTCTGGATCGACGCCGACGACCTTGACCTTCCCGTCCGACACCTCCTTGAGATAGCGACCGGTACCGGTGATGGTGCCGCCGGTACCGACGCCGGTGACGAAATGCGTGATCTTCCCGTCGGTGTCCGCCCAGATCTCCGGACCGGTGGTCTCGTAGTGACTCTGCGGGCCGGCGGGATTGGCGTACTGGTTCGGCTTCCACGCGCCCTCGATCTCATGGACGAGTCGGTCCGAGACGCTGTAATAGCTGTCAGGATGCTCCGGCGGGACGGCGGTCGGGCACACCACCACCTCGGCGCCGTACGCGCGCAGCACGTTGCGCTTGTCCTCGCCGACCTTGTCCGGGCAGACGAAGACGCACGAATAACCGCGCTGCTGGGCGACCAGGGCCAGCCCGATGCCGGTGTTGCCCGAGGTCGGCTCGACGATGGTGCCGCCCGGCTTCAACTCGCCCGACTCCTCCGCGGCATCGACCATCCGCACCGCGATCCGGTCCTTGGAGCTGCCACCCGGGTTGAGGTACTCGACCTTCGCCGCGACCAGGCCCGAACCGGGTGTCGTGACCGAGTTGAGCTTGACCAGCGGAGTGTTGCCCACGAGGTCGACGACATGATTGGCGATGCGCATGCCTCCATGGTTCCAGAGCGGGCGGCGGTCTTCGAACCCACCGTCGTAATCGGTGACGCGTGATCGATCTCGCCGTCGGCCTGACCGGGGACGCAGCAGGCTCGGTCTAAGCTGGCCTCGTGTCCGGATCGACTCGGAATCTGCCGGTGGACCCGCGGTCCCTGCGCGATTCGCGCATCCTCCGGGACGTCGGCGCGACGCTCGCCGCGACCGCTGCCAGTGCCGGCGCCTCCTGGGCCGCCTACAACTACTTGAGCAGTCAGGCGGCCGCGGCACGCAGTGTCATCCCGCACCGCACCGACAACGCTCCCGACGGCGACGGCCTCTACCTGCCGGACGGCACCGGTCCCCATCGGGTGACCCGCGACGCCCTCATCGACCTGCACCTGACTGTCTTCGGTGACTCGACCGCGGCAGGGTTGGGAGTGGAGACCGCCGACGAGACACCCGGCGTCCTGGTGGCCCGTCGGGTGTCGGCGGAGACCGGCAAGACGATCCGCTACAGCAACAAGGCGATCGTCGGCGCGACGTCCAAGGGGCTGGCCGCCCAGATCGACGCGATGATCATCGCGCACGAGCGGCCCGATGTGGCCGTCATCCTGATCGGCGCCAACGACGTCACCGCGAAGAACGGTGTCCCGTCGTCCGCCAGACGTCTGGGCGCCGCCGTCGCACGACTCGTCGCCATCGACGCCAAGGTGGTCGTCGGCACCTGTCCCGACTTCGGTGTGATCACCGCGATCCCTCAGCCGTTGCGGTCGGTGCTGCGCCGATGGGGACTGCAACTCGCAGCCGCACAGCGCAGCGCGGTCCGGGGAGCGGGCGGTCGGGCGGTCCCACTCGCCGACCTGCTGGCCAAGGAGTTCCTGGCCGAACCGGACAACATGTTCTCCCCGGATCGCTACCACCCGTCCGCGGCCGGCTACGCCCTCGCGGCCGACCTCCTCATCCCGGAGGTGCTCGCCGCCATCGGCGAGTGGGGACCTGCGCCGCTGCCGACGCCCCCGGAGGTCTCCGAGGCCGTCGAGAACAACCGATTGCTTGCTCGGTTCCGGAAGCTCGTGAAGTAACCTCACTCACATGCCTGAAGCAGTGATCGTCGCCCATGCCCGTTCCCCCATCGGCCGCGCCGGCAAGGGGTCCCTCAAGGACATCCGCCCGGATGAGCTGTCCCGGCAGATCGTCGAGACCCTGCTGGCCAAGGTGCCTGCACTCGACTCCGCCGACATCGAGGACATCCACTGGGGCATCGGCCAGCCCGGCGGCCAGGGTGGCTACAACATCGCCCGCGTGATCGCCGTCGAGCTCGGGCTCGACCATGTCCCCGGCGTGACCGTGAACCGCTACTGCTCGTCGTCGTTGCAGACGACGCGGATGGCACTGCATGCCATCAAGGCCGGCGAGGGTGACGTGTTCATCTCCGGCGGTGTCGAGAGCGTGTCGAGCTTCGGCATCTCGGGTGCCGCCGACGGCGCCCCGAACTCCAAGAACCCGATCTTCGACGAGGCACAGGCCCGGACCGAGCAGACCACCCAGGGTGGCGCACCGGCCTGGACCGATCCCCGGGCAGCCGGCCTCATCCCCGACGTCTACATCCCGATGGGCCAGACCGCGGAGAACGTCGCCTCCTTCACCGGCATCTCGCGCGAAGACCAGGACCACTGGGGCGTGCGCAGCCAGAACCGTGCCGAGGAAGCCATCAAGTCAGGCTTCTTCGAGCGTGAGATCGACCCGGTGACCACGCCCGACGGCACCGTCGTCGCCACCGACGACGGCCCGCGCGCCGGCACCACCTACGAGAAGATCTCGCAGCTCAAGCCGGTCTTTCGTCCCGACGGCACCATCACCGCCGGTAACGCCTGCCCGCTCAACGACGGTGCTGCGGCGCTGGTCATCATGAGCGATACCAAGGCCAAGGAACTCGGATTGACCCCGCTGGCCCGCGTCGTCGCCACCGCCGCCACCGGACTGTCGCCGGAGATCATGGGCCTCGGCCCGATCGAGGCGGTCCGCAAGGTCCTCAAGGTGTCGGGTCACTCGATCTCCGACATCGACCTCTTCGAGATCAACGAGGCCTTCGCGGTGCAGGTTCTCGGTTCGGCGAACGAACTGGGCATCGACCACGACAAGCTCAACGTCTCCGGCGGAGCCATCGCGCTTGGCCACCCGTTCGGCATGACCGGTGCTCGCATCACCACCACCCTGCTGAACAACCTCCAGACCCACGACAAGACCTTCGGCATCGAGACGATGTGTGTCGGTGGCGGCCAGGGCATGGCGATGGTGCTCGAGCGCCTGAGCTGATCTGCTCGGAACCACCAGCGAGCGACGCCCGACCGAGATCCTCGGTCAGGCGTCGCTCGTCTCTGTGGGTGGCTTCGGACTCGTCCGGTCAGACGCGCTCGGGCACCTCGGGTTCGGCGCTCGGTGCGATCTCCGCGGTCCCGGTGGCCGTGGTGCTGGTGGCCTCGGTGCTGGTGGCCTCGGTGCTGGTGGCCTCGGTACCGATGGCCTCGGTCACCTCGGGCCCCGGAGCATCCGCCCCTGTTGCGCCGTGCCCGATCGTGACGTCGGGCTCCGCGGGTTTCCGCACGAAGGCCACGACGGCGATCAGCACGAAGCTGAGGAGACCGGCGACCAGGAACACGCGCTGTACACCGTCGCTGATGGCCTCCGCGTTCGCAACCCCCGCCTCGCGCTGACCCGACGCCACGACCGTCATCACGGTGATGAACAACGCGGTTCCGGCTGCGCCGGCGACCTGCTGGAAGGTGCCGAGCACGGCCGAGCCGTGTGAGTACAGGCGCGGCTCCACCGAACCCAGCGCCAGGGTCATCAGTGGCGTGAACGTCGCTGCCAGCCCCAGGCACAGCAATGCGTTCGCACCGAGCAGCAGCCACGGCGACGAGGACGGATCGACGGTGGTCAGCAACCAGACACCGAGGCTCACGATGACGGCACCGGGAACGGTCAGGACGCGCGGTCCGGCGGCGTCGTAGATCCGCCCGACGATCGGTCCGGCGAGACCCATCAGCAGACCACCCGGAAGTGTCAGCAACCCGGTCGTCAGAGGGTCCAGCCCGAGTACTGCCTGCGCGAAGTACGGCACCACGATGAAGGTGCCGAGCATGGTGCCCATCGCGACGACCATCGCGACCATCGCCAGCGAGAACTGCCCCGACTTGAACACGCGGAGATCGAGCAGCGCACGATCGTGTCGCTGTAGTGCGAGCTGCCGACCGAGGAAGGCCGCGAGCGCGACCGCACCGACGGTGAACGGAATCCACAGTGGCACCGCCGCCCCCGACTCCGCGGCCTCACCGATCCCGGCGAGGCCGTAGACGAGTCCACCGAAGCCGAGCACGGCCAACGGGATGGACAGGAAGTCGATGGGGGTCTTGATCCGCTCGCCGACCGGCTTGACCAACACGGATCCGACGATGAGCGCGACGGCTGCGATGGGTCCGACGAAGCCGAAGATCCACCGCCACCCGAAGTGGTCGAGGATGAAGCCGGAGACGGTCGGGCCGAGCGCGGGTGCGACGGCGATGACCACCGAGATGTTGCCCATCATGACACCCCGACGATGTTCGGGAACGACCGTCATGACGGTGGTCATCAGCAGCGGCAGCATGATCGCCGTGCCCAAGGCCTGGATCACCCGGGCGACGAGCAGCACCTGGAAGTTCGGCGCGAAGAACGCCACCGCGGTCCCAGCGGTGAACGCGGACATCGCCGCGATGAAGAGGACCCGGGCGCCTGCTCGCTGGATGAGGAATCCGGTGAGCGGGATGACCACGGCCATCGTCAGGAGAAAGGCCGTCGTCAGCCACTGGCCGACGCTGGGGTCGACGCCGAGGTCTTCCTGGAGTACCGGGATCGCGATACTCATCACGGTCTCGTTGAGGATCACGACGAACGACGCGACCAGCAGTACGGCGATCAACAGCAGGTTGGCACGCGACAATCGGTCACCCGGAGGTGGCGTCTCCGGTGCTGCGGCGTCGGAGTTGGCATGTGCGGTCACAGTGTTTCCTTTCGCATCTGTTCTGAGGTGCTGACTCGGTGCGACCGTCGAACTCATCGCGGATGCGACACCGACGGGCGACTGTGACCTTCACTTCATGCCGGGGACGCTATCAACACGCAACGACAACCCGCGACGGATTATTCGCCGGTGAGATACCGGACCGGGACATGCGAGAGGCCCCGCACCGTTGTCGGTGCGGGGCCTCTCGGACGATCGGGGTGTCACCGGTCCGCGTGTGACCGATCCAGGTCTGACTAATCCGAGTTGAAGTAGCTCAGCAGTCGCAGGATCTCGATGTACAGCCAGACCAGCGTGACGGTCAGGCCGAGGGCGACGCCCCAGGCAGCCTTGGCCGGTGCGCCGGCGCGGATCAGGCGATCAGCCGAATCGAAGTCGAGCAGGAAGCTGAACGCCGCGAGCGCGATGCAGACCAGGGAGAAGATGATCGCCAGCGGGCCGCCGTTGCGGAGGCCGAAGCCCTCGCCCTCGTTGAAGAAGCCGACGACCAGGTTGCCCAGCATGAGCACGATCACGCCGATCATGCCGGCGAACAGCATGCGGGTGAAGCGCGGGGTGACGCGGATGGCGCCGACCTTGTAGACGAGCAGCATGCCGAAGAACACGCCGAACGTTCCGAGCACGGCCTGCCCGATGAGGGCACCCGCCGACGTGTCGCCGGTGACGACCACGTTGGCGAAGACGAAAGAGATCGCACCGACGAAGAGTCCTTCGAATGCGGCATAGGCCAGGACGATCGCCGGGTTGTCCTGCTTGCGACCGAACGATGCGACCAGCACCAGTCCGAGGCCGACGAGCGCGCCCACCAGCATCAGCGGCATGGCGATCGCGGTCGGGTTGGAACTCTCGTTGATCACGAAGTAGGTGGCGATCGCCGAGATCGTCAGCACACCGAGGGTGATCGCGGTCTTGGTGACCACGTCGTCGATGGTGAGCTGACGGCCGACCGGCGGCGCCGCCGGGGTCTGCGCATAGGGATCGGTCTGCTGTTGGCCGAACATGGCGCCCTGACCGGCTCCCGCCAGCCCAGCGCCGAATCCGGCGTATCCGGTCTGGTTGTCGCGGACCACGCCGCGCATGACCGGGTTGCTGCTCTCTCGCACCAAGGGCTCCTTTTTCGTGGGTCTCACCGGTTCAACGGAGATGCGGTGGATCAGGTTCCGACTTTACCTTTTCTTGACCAACTTTGTCGCCGGGGTCCACCGGCGCCTCCTCCGACAGTCCGAACCTGTCGTGCAGCGCCCGCAGCGGCCCAGGCGCCCACCAGTTGGCCCGCCCCGCCAGCCGCATGAACGCGGGTACCAGGAGCATGCGGATCAGGGTCGCGTCCATCAGCACCGCGAGGGCCAGGCCCACGCCGAACATCCGCATGAACGAGACCTGCGACGCCGCGATCCCGGCGAACACGATGCTCATCAGCAACGCCGCGGCGGTGATCACCCGACCGGTCCGGGCCAGCCCCACCGCGACGGCGTGGTCGGAGGCCTCACGACTCCGATCCGAGGCGAGCCACTCCTCGCGGATCCGTCCGAGCAAGAAGACCTCGTAGTCCATCGACAATCCGAAGGCGATGCAGAACATCAGCACCGGGATCGTCGCGACGAGCGACCCGGTCGCCGTGGTGCCGAGACCGCCGAAGTTGCCGTCCTGGAAAAAGAAGACCATCGCACCGAAGGTCGCCGACAACGACAGGACATTGAGCACCAGGGCCTTCACCGGGAGAACCACACTCCCGGTGAAGAGGAACAGCAAGACCAGCGTGGCGATCGCGATGATGGTGAACACCCACGGGAGGTGGCCGTAGATCGAGTCGACGGTGTCGGCGTTGGTCGCCGCGAGCCCGGTGAACGACGTCGACACGCCGTTCGGTACCGGGACGGCGCGCAACGCGTCGAGCTGGTCACGCCCCTCCTGTTGCATGGGCTCCACCGGCGTCGACACGGTGATCAGCGCGGTGTCCCCTCTCGTCACCGCCGGATCGCCGGGCGCCACCAGGCGCCCCTCGGCGTAGGTGCCGGTCGCCACACTAACCGAGTTGACCTGCTCCACCCGAGAGAGCCGGGCTGCATAGGCGTCGAGCGCGTCTCCCCCGACATCGCCTTCGGCCACGACGGTGACCGTCGAGGACAGGTCTTCCCGGAAGTCCTGTCGGATCTCCTCCTGGACGGAATGCGAACTCGCACTGGGTGGCAGCACGCGGTCGTCGGGGAAGCCGAACGAGATGGACAGGAACGGCGCTCCGAGTACCAGCAACAACGCGATCACGCCGAGCGCGACCGGCAACGCGTGGCGGAGCACCCACTGGACGAGGCGGTACCACCAGGTGTTCTCGGGCGGCACGTCCGCGGACGGGGCGGCGGCCCGACCGAACAGTCGTCGCAGCGGTCGGCGGACGTCGACCGAGTCGATCCGCGCACCGAGGACCGCCAACAGGGCCGGCGTCACCACCAAGGCTGCGACGGCGGCCACGGCCACCACCCCTACTCCGGCGTAGGCGAACGACCGCAGGAAGTACATCGGGAAGATCGCGAGGGCGACGAGTGAGAGTGCCACCGTGACAGCCGAGAACGCCACGGTACGGCCGGCGGTGGCCATCGTCACGGCGATCGCATCGGGTCTGTCCCGACCCCGGGCGACCTCCTCGCGATAGCGCGTGACGATCAGGAGCGTGTAGTCGATGGCCAGCGCCAGCCCCATGGCGGTCGTCAGGTTCAGCGCGAAGATCGAGACGTCGGCGAAGGCCGAGATCAGGCGCAGCAGAGCGAATGTGGCGATGATCGCCACGACCCCGATGACGATCGGGACAGCCGCCGCGACGACCCCGCCGAACACGACGATGAGCACGAGGAAGCTGATCGGGATGGCGATGCCCTCGGCCACCGCGAGATCCTTTGTCGTCTGTTCGTTCACCTGCGAGTAGACGAGTGCGCGACCCCCCACCCGGATGGTGAATCCGTCGCGCTCGCCGGTGAACTCCTCGGATATCTGGTCGGCGTACCCGGGCGCATCGTTCTCACCGCCGTCGAGTGTCGCGATGATCAGGGCAGACGAACGGTCCTGCGAAACCAACGCCGGTGCCGCACTGGGGTTCTGCCACACAGACAGCACCCCTGGCTGTACACGATCACGTTCGGAGAGTTCGCGGACGATCGACTGCCCGATGCCGACGGCGAGCGGATCGGACGTCATGTCGACCCCTGCGGGTGCGTCGACCTTGATCACCACCTGCAACCCGCCGCGGCCGAACTGCTGGTCGATGATCGTGTCGGCGCGTGCGGATTCCGAGTTCGGGTCGGAGTACCCACCCGCCAGGAGGTGCGACGCCGCTGTCGCACCGTAGGCGCCGCTGAGGGCGAGCAGGACGACGGCCGCCCCCAGCACGACCCAGGGAAGTCGGATGATCGCGCTGGTCAGACGGTTGGGCATGAACGCCTCCGGTCGCACGGGCTCGGATGTCGGCGCTCAGTGTCCAGCATCGACGGGTACCGGTCAACGACACCGATCACACGGCGGCACAAGACGACCGGGCCGCTGGACCCCGACGTCCGACTTGCCCGACTCCGGTCCGTAGGCGCTACCCGGCTCGGCGTCGTCAGCCGGCCCGCGACAACAGCCGCATCGGCGACGGGATGCGTGAGGTGCGGGTCGACGGTTCGGTCGGCGGGGCCGACTCGGCGAGCGTCGGCGGCAACCCGAGTCCGCGTCGGACGGTGCGCAACTCGCGGTCGACGACCCGACTCTCCGAGCCCAGGAACCCCATCACCCGGACCACCTCACGGAGGCGGACCGCGGGACGGGCGACGTCCACGAGGTGGTGCAGCGGGGTACGTCGCAGGCCGAGTTTGCCGGCGACCGGGTCCTCGACCCACCGCGTGCTGATCGCCGAGAAGGACGACGACAGCAGCGGTCTCATCACCAGGTCCATCGCGGAGATCATCGGTCCCGGCAGCGGGATCGGCATGGCGCTGCGCAGGTCGAACCCCTCGCGGAGCAACGCCCTGGTCAGGTCGCGGGAGTCGGAGTCGGGTTCCAGCTCGAAATCGGCTGCGACCGCGAACAGATCCTGCGCCTCGGCATAGCACGTCGGGAGCAGATCGGGATCGACCCCGATCACCCATCCGATCCAGCGCCACAGATGGGTGATTGCCTCGCGGTCGGCACTGCTGTACTGGATGCCGAAGTCGTGGGCGACGATGAGCGGCAACGCCAGGAACCCGCCACTGATCGTCAGCGCAGAGTAGGTCTGGTTGATCGGGACGCCCCACTCCTCGACGTCCCAGGGCGCACCGGTACCCGAACGGTCGGCCACCAGATGATCGCGGATCAGGGCGTGCAGCAGACGGATTCGGATGGTCGCCACCCACCCCGGCGCGCCCGGTGCCATGGAGCCCGGTGTCGTCGCCTCGGCAACCCAGCGCCCGGTGCCCTGCACACGGTCGGCGACCTGACCGGTGAGGCGTCCGGTCGCGACGAGGGGACGGACGAAGCCCTGGGCCTTGTAGCCGTAGATCAGCGATTGATACAGCGTCGACGACTGGAGGGTGCCGAACCGCCACCAGGCGCGCGCACCCGCACGCGCGACGGCGGAATCGAACCACGGCGGCGGTGTCGAGACCTCCACGTACAGGCGGCGGGCGGCGGGCGGCAGATCCCCGGAGTCGGATTCGACCATCGCGATCAGCTGAGGCCACGTGAGACCCAACTCGTGCATCTCGGCGATCACCGCATCGGCCGCCGGATCGCCGTGACCGAGTCCGAGCTCGAGTCGGCCCACGAGTTCGGGGTGATTCGCTCGCACCCCGGCCCAGTTACGCGCTCCGGTGACGACTGTCGGGTCCATAAAAGACATGGTGTCTTTTGAATCCGGGCCGGTCAAGGCCCCTCGCCGGGCGGAAAGTTCAACCGCGCGCCACCGGCGCCGGCGAACCCCGACCAGATCAGTGCGGTGAGGTCGTCGACGAGGTCGTCGCGACCGAGCGTCGACCGTCCGCGCACCCGCCCCCGAGCCCACCATCCGACCGCCCCGACCACGGCTCCGAGCAGGGCCCGCGACCATGACGCCGCCGGTCGGGTGCTGGCTCCCAGTTCGGTGAACCCGGCAGCCAGCAGCGCTTCCACGTGGTCGGCGACGGCGACCGTCTCACCGGTGAACGACTGCATCCGCGGGATCAGTGTGAGCGCCAGAGTCGGGTCATCGTCCGCCCATCCGACGAGAACGTCGACGAGGGCGCGGGTCCGTTCGCGCGCGTCGCCGACCCCGGCGACCACCGCGTCCATCTGTTCCACGATCCGCGCCGTGTGCCGACGGACGATCTCGTCGACCAGGTCGTCCTTGTCCCGGAACATCGCATATACGGCGGACCGGGTGAATCCGGCACGCGCTGCGACATCGGCCATCGCGAACGCATCCCCCTGCTCGGAGATGGCGTTCTCGGCCGCACTCATCAGCGCGGCCCGTCGAGCCGACGGGTCCACACCCGGCCCGGGCGGTCTCCCCCGACCTCGCGACCTCGTAACCACGCGCCAATCCTGACACGCGGGTTACCCTTCGCCGGACGAAAGGGATTTCCATGGACCAAGCGCCGTTCGCCGGCCTGTCGCGGCGTGAGTTCCTGACCCGGGTCGGGGCCGTCGGCGGCGGAGCGCTGCTGACCTCCTGGGCTGCCCCGATCATCGACCGCGCCTACGCGTCCGCAGACCCCGCCGGCACCGGATCGCTGGACGACATCGAACACATCGTCCTGTTCATGCAGGAGAACCGGTCGTTCGACCACTACTTCGGCAGCTACTCGGGTGTCCGCGGATTCGGCGACACGTCGTCGGCGTGGCGCCAGTACGGATGGGCGCCCGGCGTCGGGCCGTCGCGCAGCGGCTACACGATGCCCTTCCGGTTGGACACCACCCTGGGCCCGAACCTCGACGGCGAGTGCATCAACGATCCGGATCACTCGTGGGCGGGCATGCACCGCGCCTGGAATGGCGGCCGCAACGACGGCTGGCTGCCGATGTCGATCGGCGCGGTGGGCCCCGCGAACGCCCCTGCGCTGATGGGCTACTACGAGCGCGAGGACATCCCCGTACACCGCTCGCTGGCCGAGGCGTTCACGCTCTGCGACAACTACCACTGCTCGGTGCTGGGTCCCACCGACCCCAACCGGCTGTACTGGATGAGCGCGTCCATCGACCCGGATGGCACCCATGGCGGTCCGCTGCTGGAGACGCCGACCCTCATCCCGAAGAACGTCTACAGCTGGCGCACGATGCCGGAGAACCTCCGCGACGCCGGGGTCAGCTGGAAGATCTACAACAACCGCGACATCGGGCCGGTGTCGTCGGTGATCCTCGACGGCATGATGGGTTGCTTCCGACAGGCGAGCAACCCGAGATCCGAACTCGCCCGGCGCGGAATCGATCCCGTCTACCCGCAGGGGTTCGCCGCCGACGTCGCCGCCGACCGGTTGCCGAAGGTCTCCTGGGTGGTCCCACCGGCGATGGAGTGCGAGCACCCGGCACTGCCCGCGGCACTGGGAGCGGTCGGGATAGTGCAGTTGCTCGACATCCTGACCTCCAACCCGGCCGTCTGGGAGAAGACCGCGCTGATCATCAGCTACGACGAGAACGGCGGCTTCTTCGACCACGTGACCCCGCCGACCGCCCCGGCCGGGACCAAGGGCGAGTACGTCAGCGTGCCGAACATCGGAAAGGTCGCGTCGTCCAAGGGCATCCGTGGCCCGATCGGACTCGGCTACCGCGTGCCCTGTTTCGTGATCTCGCCCTACAGCCGCGGCGGACTCGTCGCCTCGGAGACCTTCGACCACACCTCGCAATTGCGGTTGATCGAGAAGCGCTTCGGTGTCGACGTGCCCAACCTGACCGCCTGGCGCCGCGGGGTCACCGGTGACATGACCTCGGCCTTCGACTTCTCGCACCGTCCCGACGCATCCCACCCCCGGTTCGGCGACCCGAACCCGGACGCCCAGAACGCCCTCGTCCAGTGCGGTCCGAATCTGGTCGCCGGGTTCCTGCAGCGCGGACGCCCCTACCCGGTCCCACCGAACCGGATGCCCACGCAACAGCCCGGCAGCCGTCGAGCGCCGAGCGGGTAGGTCCCCGGCCCGGCCGGGCGGCCCACCGTTCCCGCGACCTCATTCCGTTCCTGCGACCTCCTCTGAGGTCGCATCGTCGAAGCGAGGTCGCGCCGACGGTCGGGGCGTAGGCACATGGCATGCTGATCGGCACGCCCCTATAGCCCAATTGGCAGAGGCAGCGGACTTAAAATCCGCCCAGTGTCGGTTCGAGTCCGACTGGGGGCACCGCAACGTTTTTACTCGAACCGACACGGAACATGTCCGCGAGCCGGAAACCGATGGTTCAAATCCAGACCGCCGCAAAGTTCTCGTACAAATGTTCTAGTAATGGTACAATGGGCATCACAAATGCCTGCAGACACAACAGGAAGACCAGCTGTGGCGCTTAAGAAGTCGGATCTCTACTCATCACTGTGGGCAAGTTGCGACCAGCTTCGTGGCGGCATGGACGCCAGCCAGTACAAGGACTGCATCCTGACGCTGCTGTTCGTGAAGTACGTGTCCGACAAAGCTAAGACCGACGCCAGCAGCCTCATTGAGGTGCCTGAGGGTGGCTCATTCGACGACATACTCGCCGCCAAAAGCGACAAGGCGATCGGCGACCGCTTCAACAAGATCATCGCCAAGCTGGCCGACGCCAACGATCTGCGCAATGTCATCGACCAGGCCGACTTCAACGACGAAGAGAAGCTCGGCAAGGGCAAGGAGATGCAGCACCGCCTCTCCAAGCTGGTCCCCATCTTCACCGATCTCGACTTCCGTGGCTCGCGCGCTGAGGGCGACGACCTACTCGGCGACGCCTATGAGTACCTGATGCGCCACTTCGCCACCGAGTCCGGCAAGAGCAAGGGGCAGTTCTCCACGCCGGCCGAGGTCTCCCGGATCCTCGCCAAGGTGGTCGGTATCGGCCCGAACACCCGCCAGGACCAGACCGTCTACGACCCGGCGTGTGGGTCCGGCTCCCTGCTGCTCAAGGCTGCCGCCGAGGCACCGCGCGGCATGACGATCTACGGCCAGGAGAAGGACAACGCCACCTGGGCGCGAGACAAGCTCAATGCGGCACCGCCTGGTGCTGAGGAGTGGCACGGACGTGGCTAATCTCGACAACCCCACCAAACGCAAACTTGAGGTCTTGCTGGGCATGAGTGGCGGCGGGGTCCTGGACTTTCCGAACGCGACGTTCAAGGACTTCGTTGTCACGGCTGTTGGTGTTGACCCCTATGCCGGAAATTACGAGTCCAAGGCGAAACTGCTACGTCGAATGTGGCAGGAGCTCCCGGATGCGACCATTGCCAAGCTCAATCTCGAACTGCTCGACTACTGGAAAGATGGCAAGCTCACTGCCGACGAGTCGATTGGCGAGGCCGAGCAACGCGTGCACGACCACCTCCGATCTGAGTTTAGTGCAGCCAGGGAATCCGGCGTCTCGGTTGATACCGCCTTCCTGAACAAGAATTTCGGCACGGTCGACCTCTCCGCGCTCCCGAGCGCACTCACGGCAACCGACGTTGTACAGGCGCGGCTGGCCGAGATTGATCGGGCGATGAAAGCTGATGCGCCGCTCTCCGTGATCTTCCTCGTAGGAAGCACGCTCGAAGGGTTGCTGGCGGAACTTGCGGTAGCACAGGCGCCGACCTTCGCCACCAGTGGTGCGGCCCCCAGGGGTCGGGATCAGAAGGTCAAACCGACACAGAGCTGGACACTGTCTGAGCTTATTGCTGTAGCCAAGGATATTGGCGTGCTGAGTACCGATGTCGCTGAGCACGCTGATCAGGTGCGACGTTTCCGCAACTACATCCATCCCCGACAACAACTTCGGGAGAACTTCGCGCCACGTATTGAGACGGCGCGGATCGCTCAACAAGTGCTAGTCGGAGCTCTGAAGGACTTGGAGTCGCTGCACTCCAGCAAGGGGGAAGAATGACCGATTCCAGATACCCGCTGTGGTCCGATGAACCCGCGGATCGAGACCTCCTTTCCTTTGATGCTGTCGCCACGACGATCGTGGATGCGGTACTCGATGACACGCTTGATCCGATTGCACTCGGCCTGTCTGGGGCATGGGGTAGCGGGAAGACAAGTGTCTTGGAGCTTGTACAGCGTGAAATTAACGTGCGCAACGATTCCGAGCAAGACCGAGTTCTCGTCATTCCGACGCAGCCGTGGAGCTACGACCCGGCAGTCGGACCGAAAGAGAGCCTCATTACCGAGGTGCTTGATGGCCTCGCTGGGGAGATCAAGACCGATACCGGAGATGCAGCTAAGAGTCTGCTCAAGCGTCTGACTGGCCGGGTGCACTGGGCGAAAGCATTCAAGGTGGCCGCGAAGGCAGGTATCGCACTGCAACTTCCGTCTGTCGACGACGTCCTCGGGCTTATCAAAGAGGAGCCGGACAAAGAAGACTCCCCCGACCGTGGCCTTGCAGGCTTCCGCGAGGACTTCGAGGAGCTGCTCGCCTCGGATGGCCTCCAGCACATCTCCCGTGTGGTCGTCCTGGTCGATGACCTCGATAGATGTCTGCCGGAAACGGTGGTTGAAACCTTGGAGGCGATCCGCCTCTTTCTGTCTGCTAAAGGGATGTCATTCGTGATCGCGGCAGATGAGGACCGGGTCGCCGACGCCATCCAGCAACGGTTGAAGGCGTCGGATGGGAAGGACGCAGGGGCTGAGAGCCCAGCCAAGCTCTACCTGCACAAGATTGTCCAGACGACTATTCCGCTACCCGGACTCAGTCGGTTCGATACTCATGCGTACCTGTTCTTGCTGCTATCGGAAGGCAAGACGACCTCTGAGGTTCACGACGCGCTCGTGGCCTCCTGCGCCGAGCTTCGCCGATCGAGCGGCTCGCTGGATGACGTGGCCATCCCGGAGGGTGTTGACCTTGCCGAGGAGCTAGCCGTCGCTGCGCGTTTGACTCCGATCCTGTACGAGAAATTCCGGGGGAACCCTCGCCGCATCAAGCGCTTCCTGAACGATTTGAACGTCCGGCAGAGCGTGTCTCATCGCCGCGGCATCACGCTGCCATCCGACGCGGTCGCCAAGTTGATGGTGCTTGAACGGCTGTTTCGTCCCGACTTCGAGACCGTGCTCCAATGGCTGGCGCAGAACAAGCTCCGTGATCAGCTCGACGCCCTTGAGCTGGCTGCCAACGCACCCACCTCGGTCCCCGAGGAGGAGACGAATGAGGAGGAATCTTCCAAACCAAAGCCAAAGGGCAAGACAGCGACCGAGTCAGGCGAGGATGCTCCGAAAGTCGAGGGTGGATTCAGCGACACCCTTATCCGCTGGGCTAAACTGCCACCCGTTCTCGACGCGTCCGACGTCCATGGTTATCTATTTCTCGCCGCCTCGTTTGCAGGCATCGAACTGATTGACGATGGGCTGCCGGAGCGAATCCGGGACATCGCAAGTGCGCTGACCTCATCGCTGAGGACGGAACGATCCACCATCAATGACGACGCCCTGCGCGCGCTCGATACACAGGATGCCCGGACGCTCATCACCCACCTTGGCAGGCAGACCCGTGATCAGCCGAGCATTCAGAAGTACTCAGTCGCCGGCATGCTGCGTCTCGCCATCACTCATACGGGGATCGATGACGCCGTGATCGCGGCATTGAGACTTCTTCCGCCGGCGGCCGTCCAAGTTGCCACGGTAATGCTCCTCAAGCCTGAGAGCGGCGCCGTTTACGACCCGGTGCTCGCTGTGTGGAATACGGATGCAGCCTCGGAGCAGGTAAGGCAGACGATCACGACCGTCCGCCAGTCATGGGGCAATTCGAATGGGAACTAGTGGAGCATTTGGCGGCAGTGGCGGTAAGGATGCCAAGGATCTGCGCGACAACATCGCGGACTGGCTGACCGACGCTCCTGCGCCAGCCCCGACTGGGGATGGAGAGACCGCACCGAACGGTGACGGCATCCCAGGTGTGCCGACTGTACCGGTACCGAATGTCGACCTGCGCCCCACGATCCGAATTCTTGCCGGACGCGGTGGCGGGGGTGATGGCCCGGGTGGCGGGGGTAATGGCGCATCGTCGGGCGGCAATGGAGCCGGCGGTCGCTCCAGCGGTGGCGCACAACGATCGGTCCGCTCAACTTCTCGTGCTGCCGGTCGAGCCGGAGCGTTGGCGCGGGCCTATGCGTCTGGTGACCGGGCGACACTTGAGGATGCCGGGCTGGACTACGACGAACTACTCGCGTTAGGTGACATGGTCGCCGTTGGCACTCGCATTGTTGAAGCGGCTTTCGAGAGTCAGGCGGACAGCACTCTCGCCGATGACGAGTCTAGGGAAACGGTAGCCGAGATCGTCGAATGGATTCTTGAGGCGCCGGCTGATCACACCCCAGCACCTGACGACATTGTGCGACGATCCATCGAGCTCATCATCACCAACGTGACACTCACCGAAGTCGGAGAGCGTATCCGGGCTGAGTCCTCACGTGAGAAACGGCGTGCAGCCGAGCAGGAGATCCGAGACGCGGCCGAGGTTTATGCCGGCCAAGTCTCCCTCACAACTACAGGTGCGTCGGCTCAAGAAATCTCCGGTGCCATCGAGGCTGGCATCAAAGAACTCGGGCAGATCTTCGGGGGTGGCAAGTGACCAGCTTTCTCCTGACCGTCGACAAACAGACAGCGAATGCTGCATCCACCTTCGATGAGGTCTTCCTGTGGACGCGCTCAGCCAAGTCGACCTACACGGGAACACTTGATCCGTATCTGACCGCCTTTGGCCCGGTACGTCAGGAGAATGTTGATTTCGTTAGGATCGCGCTCGCCGTGTTCTCCGCGGATCGATCGGTACGTCGCAAAGCGCGAGGCTCCGATTGGAATGACCGCGACTTCGAGTTGACCGTAGAAGTCAGTAATCCGGCTGCGTGGCAGACCTACGCCTCCGAGCTTGCCCAGGCTATCGGCTTCCTTAGTGGTGATCACTGGAGCTTCATCTTCACTCAAGCAGCTGACAGTGCGACTGCTGACCTTGAACTGGAGGAGGCGACGCCTACAGCAACTGTGCTATTAAGTGGCGGTGCGGATTCGGCAGCAGGCGCGCTCGTCACAGCGCTGAGTCTCGACAAGGGTTCGACCCTCGAGCTCGTCTCGCATTTCAGCGCCATGTCAATTTCACCGTTCCAGAAGGATCTGGTGAAGCGGATCAAGAAGGCCGCGCCGGACATCACGGTCATTCACCGACAGACGCACCTCAACCGGACGGCAAAGCGACTGGACGGCACCGACTTCAAGAGCGAACCGTCGAGCCGCTCCCGGTCCCTTCTGTTTCTCGCACTTGGTCTTGCTACAGCCGAGCGCTCCGGCCAGCCACTCCTGATCCCTGAGAACGGGTTTGCATCGTTGAACCCTCCGCTTGGCCCTGAGCGTCGAGGCTCTCTATCAACCCATACCACCCACCCACGGTTCCTCGCCGAACTGCAGGAGGTACTCACGAAGGTCGGCGCTCACGGCATCATCCGGAACCCCTTCCGGAACCTCACCAAAGGTCAGATGTTTGCCCAGGTCGCCGACAAGATCGGTGCGAATGAGGCGTCCGAGTACCTGAGCGCCACCAACTCCTGTTCACATACCGACGCCCGCTACAGCGGTGTGGCGCCTGGATCGTCATGCGGTGTCTGCTTCGGGTGTCTCGTGCGCCGCGCCTCCTTTCATGCAGCTGGCATCATCGATGCGACCGAGTATCTCTCCAATGACGCGGCCAATCGATACGCGACCTTCGTCAGTCAGAAGTCCATCGTTGAGGCGATGCATGACTTTGCAGCCGAGGAGCCGAAGCCCCGCATGGTCATGAAGATGTCACTTCCTGAGGACTACCCGCCGAGAGAAGCTCTCGCCCTCTGTCGAGCGGGAGTGGGGGAATTGAGGGCATTCCTGGCATGAGTCAGACGCTTCCACCTCTTGACCTGCACGCCCATGTCGTCGCCGACATCGCACCGCGCACCCTGGAAGGGCTTGGCGCTGTTGTATTCGCCGTGACGAGGTCGCTCGACGAGTACGTTGAGGTTAGCCGTCGATCCGACGCGGTCACCGTATGGGGAGTGGGCTGCCACCCTGGACTGGTAGCGGCGCAAAAAGGCTACGACGCGGGCCGTTTCGTAGCGCTACTAGAGAATGCAGCTTTCGTCGGGGAGGTCGGACTCGACGGAGCTTCCCGCGTTCCGATCAAACGGCAGATAGGGGTACTTGAGTCGGTACTCTCGACCACTGCGGCCACCCCACGCCTGATCTCTGTTCACAGTTACAAGGCGACCAAACTCGTCCTCGACTTGATTGAGCAGACCGGTGCGGAACGCGTGATCCTGCACTGGTGGCTCGGGTCCGAATCGGAGACCAAGCGGGCGCTCGAACTCGGCTGTTTGTTCTCAGTCAACCAGGGCATGGACCCAACCAAATTGCGGATGGCGGGTGTCCCAATCACGTTGCTCCTGCCTGAAACCGATCATCCAAGTGGGAATCGTCGAGGCGCCTCACCAAGGCAACCGGGGCAGACTCTAGATGTTGAGCGAGCTGTCGGGCGAGCGTATGGGATTGACTCCGCCGAGGTTCGTAGAATCTTCTGGAAGAACTTCTCTTCCCAGGTTGATTCAAAGGGGGTGTTCGCATTACTTCCTCCTGCCGTTCAGAGGATGGTTCGCTTTGCCCAAGCGAAGTAACGACATCACGCTCGGTTCGGATGGGCTTGTCACTGACAGCCCAATCGACAGAATCCTGGCTGGCACTGAACCGTCTAGTCAGCTATTCCTGCGACGATCAACCGCACACTTGCATGTCCCATCCCAACCTCCATCGCGATTACCTCGGGCTTCAAACCTTCCGCCCACAACTCGCGAACCCGAGCCATCTGCTCGTCGGTCGCCTTGCGGCGCTGGGATTCCGGCTTCGCGCAGAATCATGCGGATCGAATAGTCACTGACGCCGTACCGTTCCGCAAGTTGAGGAAGGCTCGTGTCTTCTGTGATGTACACGGCGACGATGGCCTCGCGGTACGCGTCGCTGAGCTTGCTCGTGAGTCGACGACCGGTAGGACGAGCCGGGAGCGCAACCGGTTCACGGTCGCGCAGGGCCAGGCACCTCTCAAGGAGAGACGGTGCCTCGTGGGTGCTTGAGTACCGTCCCAGCGTGTGCGCCACGAAACTCGATTGCACACATCGCCGAGGTGCGGCATCATGCGGCTCATGTCGTTGTACAGGTGGACGCCCGCTGGGCGCGAGGAGGTTGCCGGCGTCATCGCTGGCCTCGCTTGAGGGCCTTGCCCCGTAGGCACGTGCATCCGTCGACCATTGCGTCGCCGACGGTCCGTGCCGGGTCACGCATACCTCCACCACCCGCACGACATTCAAGGACTCTTCTCATGCACGCCCTCACCGAGGCGCAGATCCGCGCCGCCTTCGTCAATGCCACGCGCCGTGAGCGCAAGTCGCTGACGCTGCCCCCCGACTTCGATGAGATCGATTGGGAGAAGCGCGACTTCATCGGCTGGCGCGATCCCAAGTTGCCGCTCGTCGCATATCTGATCGCCATCGTCGACGACGAGCCCGTCGGGGTCATGCTCCGACTCGGCGCGAAGCAACCTCGCCGGCGCCCGCAGTGCTCGCTCTGCGAGGACGTCCAACTGCCCAACGAGGTGGTGTTCTACAGCGCGAAACGCGGTGGCGCCGCCGGACGCAAGGGTGACACCCTCGGCACGCTGATCTGCTCAGATTTCCAGTGCAACGCCAACGTCCGCGCCAAGCCGTCGAAGATCTTCGCCGGCGAAGACCCCGAAGCCGTACGCCTGGCACGCATCGAGAGCCTGCGAACGCGAACAGAGGGCTTTGCGCGGCGCGTGATCGGCGAGGACTGATCATGT
>NZ_BANX01000036.1 GCF_000334455.1 Gordonia soli NBRC 108243 | reverse complement strand
CCGGCCGTGTCGGGCCCCCTCGTCCGTCGCCTGTCATTCGCGGTGCTGCTCGTCGGCACCGCGATCCTCTATCTGGTCAACTTGTCGGCGAACGGCTGGGGCAACTCGTTCTATGCGGCTGCCGCGCAGGCGGGTTCGAAGTCGTGGAAGGCCTGGTTCTTCGGGTCGTCGGACATGGCCAACTCGATCACGGTCGACAAACCGCCGGCATCACTGTGGCTCCCCGCGCTGTCGGCGCGGGTGTTCGGCGTCAACTCCTGGTCGATCCTCGTCCCCGAGGCCCTGCTCGGGGTCGCCGCCGTCGCGCTGCTCTATGTCGTGACGCGTCGGTACTTCGGACACTGGGTGGCGATCGGTGCGGGTGCGGTGCTCGCGCTCACGCCGGTCGCGGCGATGATGTTCCGGTTCAACAACCCCGAGGCACTGCTCATCCTGCTGATGATCGCCGCGGTGTGGGCGACGCTGCGGGCCGTCGAGGACGGACGGCTGCGATGGATGCTGCTGACGGGAGTGTTCGTCGGTTTCGGCTTCCTCACCAAGCAGCTCCAGGTGATGCTCGTCGTACCGCCACTGGCGATCACCTACCTCGCCTTCGGGCCGCGCACCTGGCTGGTCCGGCTCGGTCATCTGTTCGCCGCCCTCGGTGCGCTGATCGTGAGCGCCGGATGGTGGATTCTCACCGTCGAGTTGTGGCCGGCCGATTCGCGCCCCTACATCGGCGGCTCTCAGAACAACTCGATCCTCGAGTTGACGCTGGGCTACAACGGTTTCGGTCGCCTCAACGGCAACGAGCACGGCAGTGTGGTGCCCGGCGGCGGCCGAGGTGGTTACGGCCCCGGCGGTGTGGAGATGGGCGGTATGGGGCGCGGTCCGGGCGGTGGTCCCGGCGGTGGCATGTGGGGTGAGACCGGCTGGCTGCGGATGTTCGAGCCGGGTCAGGGAGGTCAGATCGCCTGGCTGATCCCGAGCGGACTGGTCCTCGGCGTCGTGGCACTGGTGCTCCTCGGCCGCGGCCGACGGTCGGCGAAGCGGGCCTACCTGGTGGTCTGGGGTCTCTGGCTGCTGATCACGATGGCCGTCTTCAGCTTCATGGCGGGGATCTTCCACAGTTACTACACGGCGGCGCTGGCACCTGCGGTCGCAGCGGTGGTCGCCGCCGGCGCGGCCGTCTGTTGGCAGGCCCGCGACCGGATCTGGGTGCGCATCGTGCTCGCGGTGTCGGTGTGGATCGCCGCGGTGTGGGCCTTCGTGCTCCTCGATCGCTCACCCGACTTCGTGCCCTGGCTGCGCTGGCTGGTGCTGATCGTCGGCATCGTCGCGGGTGCGGTGATGGTGGCCGCGCACCGCGCGTATCTCGCTACGGTCGCGGTGGTGCTCGCCATCGCCGCGGGGCTCGCCGGGCCGATCGCCTACACCGTCGACACGGTCGCCACCGAGAAGTCGGGTTCCATCATCAGTGCCGGTCCGCGGGTCGACGGCGCGATGGGGGGACCCGGTGGCGGCTTCCGCCATCGACGCGGCCAGGACGGATTCGGTCCGGGCGCCTTCTGGCCCGGAGGCCAGAACGGACCGGGTCAGAACGGACCGGGTCAGAACGGACCGGGTCAGAACGGACCGGGCCAGAACGGACCGGGCCAGAACGGGTCCTTCGGACCGGGACCGGGCGGTTTCGGTCAGGGCGGTTCCGGACAGGGCGGGGCGACGCCCGCCATGCCGGGTCCCGGCGGTGGGATGGCAGCCGGTCGAGGCGGGGCGGGTGGTCCCGGTGGTGGTCCCGGCGGCGGTCTGTTGATGGGTTCGCGCCCCAGCGCCGAACTCCTCGACCTGCTGCGTGCCGACGCCGACGACTACACCTGGGTCGCCGCGACCGTCGGGTCCAACCAGGCGTCGGGATATCAGCTCGACTCCGGTCACTCGGTCATGCCGATCGGCGGGTTCAACGGTACCGATCCGTCGCCGACGCTCGAGCGCTTCCAACAGCTGGTGCGGGAGAAGAAGATCCACTACTTCATCGGCGGCGGTCGCATGTTCGGCGGCGCTGAGGGCTCCGGATCGTCGGAGGACCGGCCGTCGGAGCAGATCGCGACGTGGATCGAGCAGAACTACACGGCCACGACGGTCGGCGGGGTGACGGTGTACGACCTGACCGCTTCTCGCTGACACAGTCCGGGTTGCGATGCACCATCGCGGGCATACAGTTCTCCACTGTGACGCTCACGATCGGACATCGCCTGGCCCGGATGACCGGTCGCGACCCGCACCAACAGGGGCGGGTCGCGACCAACCTGGAACTCTTCTACGACCTCGTCTTCGTGGTCGCGTTCTCGGTCGCGGGTACGCAGGTCGCACACGCACTGGCCGAGGGGCACTACAAGGTGGCCGTGTTCGGCTATCTGCTGAGCACCTTCGCGGCGACGTGGGCGTGGATCAACTTCGCCTGGTTCGCCTCCGCATTCGACACCGACGACTGGTTCTTCCGGGTGAACGTGCTCGTGCAGATGGTCGGTGTCGCGATCATCGCACTTGGCATGCCGCCGATCTTCTCGTCGCTCGCCCACGGCGACCACGTCGACAACCGGGTACTCGTCCTCGGGTACATCGTGATGCGCATCGGCATGGTCACCCAGTGGGCGCGCGTGGCGTTCCAGAGCGCCGAACACCGACGCGCCGCCCTGATCTACCTGTCGGCGACGTTGATCGCGCAGGTCGGATGGGTCGCGGTGCTCATCGCTGACATGTCCTTCGTCCCGACGGTGTTCGCGATGCTGGCCTGCGTGGTGATCGAGATGAGCGGCCCGTTCATCGCCGAGACCACCACCGGCGGTACCCCATGGCATCCCCATCACATCGCCGAGCGGTACGCGCTGCTGACCATCATCACCCTCGGTGAGGGCGTGGTCGGCACGGTCGCCGTGCTCGAGGCGCTGATCGGCACGCAGGGCTGGACGGTCGAGACCGCTGTGCTGGGGCTCGCCGCGATGGCGGTGACCTTCGCCATGTGGTGGATGTACTTCATCGTGCCGACCGGCGACGCGCTGCACGCCCGACGTCGCCGATCGTTCCCGTGGGGATACGGCCACATCATCATCTTCATCGCCGCGGCCGGCGTCGGTGCGGGCCTGCACGTGGCCGCGCTGTACATCGAGCACGAGGCCCACATCGGGCCGGGGATCGTCGTGGCGACCTTCGCGATCCCGCTCGGGGTCTACTGCCTGGGCATGCTCACCATCTACGACTACCTCCTCGACTTCGACCCGATCACGCTCGCACTGGGGCTCGCGACGGTGGTGCTCCTGGGCGTCTCGGTGTGGCTGGCTGCGGCCGGGGTATCGGTGGTGGTCGCGTTGCTGGTGGCGATCCTGGCGCCGGTGGTCATCGTCGTCTCCGACGAGTTGGTCGGCGCGGGTCGGCGGGAGACGGCCCTCCGTGCGCTGTCCGAACGCAGCGCCTCCTGATCGGTCGGAAGGCCGGTCGGATGACCTCCGCGTCGGTCGCTCGATGTCTGACTCGACTGCCCAGGCCGCTCCGCGCGTCGGCCGCGAACTAGAGTCGGGACCGTGCGCGTACTCGTCATCGGCTCGGGCGGCCGTGAACATGCCCTGCTCCTCGGACTGTCCCGCGACCCGTCGGTCACCGAACTGCATGTCGCCCCGGGGAACGCGGGCACGCAGACCCTGGCGAGCAGCCATGCGGTCGACGTCGCGTCCACCGCCGACGTCGTCGCCCTCGCGCAACGCATCTCCGCCGACCTCGTGGTCATCGGGCCCGAGGTGCCGCTGGTGCTCGGTGTCGCCGACGGTCTGCGCGCCGTCGGCATCCCGACGTTCGGCCCCGGCGCCGCAGCCGCACAGATCGAGGGCTCCAAGGCCTTCGCCAAGGAGGTGATGGCCGCCGCAGGCGTGCGGACCGCGCGCAGCGAGGTCGTCGACAACCCGGCGAAGCTGGATGCCGCACTCGATCGGTTCGGACCGACCTGGGTGGTCAAGGACGACGGTCTCGCCGCGGGCAAGGGTGTGGTGGTCACCGACGATCGGTCGACGGCGCGCGACCACGGCGCCGAACTGCTCGAACAGGGCCATCCGGTGGTCCTCGAGAGCTTCCTCGACGGCCCCGAGGTCTCGCTCTTCTGCCTGGTCGACGGCGCGACGGTCGTCCCGCTCATCCCGGCGCAGGACCACAAGCGAGTCGGTGACGGCGACACCGGCCCTAACACCGGGGGGATGGGTGCCTACACACCGCTGCCGTGGTTGCCCGATGCGGTGACCGACCAGATCGTCGACGAGGTGGTCCGCCCCGTCGCGGTCGAACTGGAGAAGCGCGGCACACCGTTCAGCGGACTGCTCTATGCGGGTCTGGCCATCGGCGCCGACGGTCCCGCCGTCGTCGAGTTCAACTGTCGGTTCGGCGACCCCGAGACCCAGGCGGTTCTGGCGCTACTGGCATCGCCTCTGGGCGAGGCGCTCTCGGCCACCGCCAACGGTCGGCTCGACCAGCTGCCGCCGCTGCAGTGGACCGACGGCGCGGCGGTGACCGTCGTCCTGGCCGCGGAGAACTACCCGGGGCGTCCCCGCACCGGCGACGTCATCACCGGTGCCGACGTCGACGGCGTCCTCCACGCCGGGACCTCACGCGATGCCGAGGGTGCGGTGGTCTCGGCCGGTGGTCGGGTACTCGCGGTGGTCGGTGTCGGCGCCGACCTCGAGCAGGCACGCGCCCAGGCCTACGAGCGGATCGCGGCCATTCGGCTCACGGGTGCGCACTACCGCACCGACATCGGGCAGGCCGCGCTCGAGGGTCGGATCACGCTCTGACCGAACCGATTTGGTAGCAGTAGTTCCCGGAATCCGGGACCTACTTCTACCGAATCGCCGCTAGGCTAGCGAGCCAGGTTGCGGCCGAGGAAGGCCACCTGGTCGGGCAGCACGCTCCGCCAGTAACGGTTGGTGTGCCCACCCGCTGACGTCCCAAAGGCCGCGGGCGGGTGCAGACCCGCGGCCCACTGTCGGGTGTAGGTGAAGAACTGGTCGCTGGACCCGATCTCGATCAGCAGCGGGATGCGCGCGAACGCGTTCTGCTGGCCGAACAGCGAGTTGGCCTGGTAGTCGGCGAGGCTGTCGAAGGCCCGCGGCGGGAAGTTGCGGGGATCGGCCCAGAGCGCGGGGGAGCTGACGGCGATCGCCGCGACCCGCGGAGCGCCGAGCATCGCGCCGAGTCGGAGTGCCCCGTAGCCGCCCATCGACCAGCCGAAGAGTCCGATCCGCTCGGTCGACAGTTCGAGTTCGCGGTTCGCCGCGAGCATCGGCAGGAACTCGTCCAGGATCATCGCCGCGCCGTCGGTGCCGTCGGCACGCGCGTGGTAGTAGTTGCGCGCCACATCCGCGGCGGCCAGGGCGAACGGTGGGTTACCGGCGTCGACGTACTGCTGGACGACGGTCTGCATCTCGAGCTTCGACCCGAAGATCGACTTCTCGTTGGTGTTCAGCGCGTGGAGGACGACCACCACGGGCAACTGCCCGGAGACACCGGCCGGCCGCGCCACCGCCCATCGGGTCTCCCGGCCCGCCATCTTCGCCGAGCGGAAGCTCCCGGTGATCAGCGGCGCATCGCTCTCGATGCGGGGCGGTGTGGTCTCGGACGGCAGTTCGTCGTCGGCGGCCCTGGCCTCCATCTTGCGTGGCTCGACCTCGGTCGGCTCGTCGCCCGAGCAGGCGGCGAGCCCGCTGAGCGCGGCGATGCCGAGACCGGCGGTCAGCAGCGTACGACGGGTCACCCGGGCACGTTCGTGCTCGGGCGATTCGGGCTGCCGGAGGGGCATGTCGAGATCGTCGCGGCTCATCGAGTCAACAGGATACTGATGAAATCGACCGCCTTCGAAGCCGCGCCGCGCCGCCACGCCGTAGCTGTGACCGATGTGGCACATGGTGAACCGAACGTGACTTCGGCCGCGCGCGTGGCGAGATCGGCTGTCGCAGATATCCGGCCGGTACCGGATCCGTGAATCCAACCCGATGCGATGGGCGCTTTGGCAAAGTGTGTCCATGACCTCGGCAGCGACCCCGAAAGGGGTTCGACGGCGCTCTCGATTGATCGAGGCTGCCGGTGAACTGTTGCTGGAGGGCGGTTTCGACGCCGTGCGGCATCGTGCGGTCGCCGACCGCGCACAGCTCCCGCTCGCGTCGACGACCTATTACTTCGGTTCCCTCGACGATCTGCTCGCCGAGGCCGCGGGTTACACATCTCACAACGACGAGGTCGCCATCGCCGGCCGCGCGGACGCGTTGTCGCGCCGACGTCGGGGCGGGCACGCGACCGCAGAGGCGTTGGCGGAGGTGTTCGTCGGCACCGACACCACCGTCGAGGAGTTGTCGACGCGCTACGAGATGCTCGCGCTGGCAGCGCGGCACGGTCGGCTGCGTGATGTGGTCGCCGACCGTCGAGCTCTGCTGACGACGATCCACGTCGACGTCCTCGATCGCTCGGGCAGGCTCGCCGACCCGGTCCACATCGGTCAGCTCATCGCCGTCGAGGACGGCGCGATCGTCGGGGCGCTGGGGCATCGGTCGATCGCACCGGTCGTCGCGGCCCGCGACGCCCTCCTCGAGGTCATCGACGTCCTCGCGCCGCAGTACCCGAGCTAGACGGCTCGGCCGACCCCCCGCGACGCGGTCGGGCCCTGTCCCCGCATGGTGTCGAGGTACGGCCCGGCCGCATGGTGTCGAGGTACGGCCCGGCCGCATGGTGTCGAGGTGTGGCCCGGCCGCGTGAACCCGCTGCCTACACTGGGTGCGTGTCCAAGCCTGTGATCTCCAACGTCCTCGCCGGTCGATATGCATCGGCCGATCTCGCCGAGATCTGGTCCCCGACCGCCAAGATCGCCCTCGAGCGGCAGCTCTGGATCGCGGTCCTGAAGGCGCAGCGCGACCTGGGCATCGACGTCCCCGACGGCGCCATCGCCGACTACGAGCGCGTCGTCGACCAGATCGACCTGCAGTCGATCGCCGACCGTGAGCGCATCACCCGGCACGACGTGAAGGCGCGGATCGAGGAGTTCAACGCGCTCGCCGGTCACGAACAGATCCACAAGGGGATGACCAGCCGCGATCTCACCGAGAACGTCGAGCAACTGCAGATCCTGCGGTCATTGGAGCACGTCCATGCACACGGTGTCGCAGTGCTCGCCCGGCTCACCGACCGTGCCGCGCAGTACGCGTCGGTGGTGATGGCCGGCCGCAGCCACAATGTGGCCGCGCAGGCGACGACCCTCGGCAAGCGCTTCGCCTCGGCCGCCGACGAACTGATGGTCGCGCTGACCCGACTGCGCGAACTGATCGACCGCTATCCGCTGCGCGGTATCAAGGGGCCGATGGGGACCTCGCAGGACATGCTCGACCTGCTCGACGGTGATTCCGCCAAGCTGGCCGACCTCGAGTCGCGGGTCGCCGATCACCTGGGCTTCGCGCGGTCGTTCACCTCGGTCGGACAGATCTATCCGCGCTCGCTCGACCACGATGTCGTCTCCGCGCTCGTCCAGACCGCGGCCGCGCCGTCGTCGCTGGCGCACACCATCCGCCTGATGGCCGGCCACGAGCTGGTCACCGAGGGCTTCCAGCCCGGCCAGGTCGGCAGCTCCGCGATGCCGCACAAGATGAACACCCGCAGCTGCGAGCGGGTCAACGGTCTCGCCGTGGTGCTCCGCGGATACGGGTCGATGGCCGCCGAACTCGCCGGCGCCCAGTGGAACGAGGGCGATGTCTTCTGTTCCGTCGTCCGCCGGGTGGCCCTGCCCGACGCCTTCTTCGCGATCGACGGTCTGATGGAGACCTTCCTGACGGTGCTCGCCGAGTTCGGCGCCTACCCGGCCGTCATCGCCAACGAACTCGACCGCTACCTGCCGTTCCTCGCGACCACCAAGGTGCTAATCGCGTCCGTCCGTGCCGGGGTCGGTCGGGAGACCGCGCACGAGGCCATCAAGGAGAACGCGGTGGCGGTGGCGCTGGCGATGCGGGAGGAGGGTCGTGAGCCCGACCTGCTGGATCGCTTGGCCGCCGACGACCGGATCCCGCTCGACCGCGCGCAGCTCGACGAGGCCCTCGCCGACAAGAAGGCCTTCGTCGGGGCAGCCGAGCAGCAGGTCGCCGACGTCGTCGCGGCGGCCGAGAAGATCATCGCGCAGTATCCGGACGCGGCGGCCTACGCGCCCGCACCGATTCTGTAGAGCCGCTCCACGGTGGATGACCAGTACCGGATGATCGGGAGGCGCCCGGTCCGGCGCGGCTGGTGGCGACTCAGTGACGCCCGGGTTCGGCGTGGCCGAGGTCCCAGTCGGGCAGGCCGGCGTCGCGGACGAGTCGCTTCAGTGTGACGACGTCGGGGAATCCGCCGTCCCGTTTGCGCTCCCAGATCTGTCGTCCGTCGACCTCGATGTGGAACACGCCGCCCGTGCCGGGCACGAGTGCCACCGACCCCAGCTCGGTGCCGAAGGTGTTCAGCAGTTCACTCGCCATCCACGACGCCCGCAGCAGCCAGTTGCACTGGGTGCAGTAGGTGATGGCGACATGCGGTTGCGGCATGCGACCACGATGCCAGAAGCGGGCCGTGCCGGCCGGTCGGCGGGTGGCCGGTGCGAAGTCCGCGACCGCGGTGGTGCGACGAGGTGCCGTCCTCGATCCGGGGCGGCCACCCGTCTGAGACCGACACCGGTCGGAGGCTCTAAGGTCGAGGTCATGAGCCCGGCCCTCGATTCGTACACCTTCGTCGCCTCGGGCAAGGTCCGAGATGTCTACCAGATCGACGACGAGACCCTCCTGATGATCGCGAGCGATCGCATCTCGGCATACGACCACATCCTGTCGCCGACCATCCCGGACAAAGGGCGCATCCTCACGGCCATGAGCTTCTTCTGGTTCGAGGCGCTCGGCGTGGCCAACCACCTGGTCGGCGGACCGACCGACGAGCGCATCCCCGCCGAGTACGTGGGACGGTCGATGGTGGTGCGCAAGCTACCGATGGTCCCGGTGGAGTGTGTGGCACGTGGGTACCTGACCGGTTCCGGACTCCTCGACTACCGGGCGACCGGATCGGTGTGCGGCGTCGAGCTGCCCAGCGGGCTCGACGAGGCCGACCGTCTACCCGAGCCGATCTTCACCCCGGCGACCAAGGCCGAACAGGGCGACCACGACGAGAACATCTCGTTCGAGCGGGTCGCGGCCGATCTCGGTGACGAGCTGGCCGAGACTCTGCGCGCGGCCACCCTCGACATCTACCGACGAGGTGCCGAGGTCGCCGCCGAGCGGGGGATCATCTTGGCCGACACCAAGTTCGAGTTCGGGCTCGACGCCGCCGGCGGTCTGGTGCTCGCCGACGAGGTGCTCACCCCCGACTCGTCGCGCTACTGGGAGGCCGCGACGTATCGACCCGGCGAGGTCCAGCCCAGCTTCGACAAACAGATCGTGCGCAACTGGCTGACCGGTCCGGATTCCGGTTGGGACAAGGCCGCCGACGAGACGCCGCCCTTGCTGCCCGACGACGTCGTCGCGCGGACCAGGGCCCGGTACATCGAGGCGTACGAATGGATCTCCCGGAAGTCGTTCGCGGACTGGCCGTCCGAGTCGGAGTAGGAGCGAAGTGACCGAGCAGAACCCCGCAGGCGAGTCGACCGACGTGCAGGTGCCCACCGCGAAGAAGGTGCCCGTCGAGCGCACCCATCACGGCGATGTCGTCACCGATCAGTACGAGTGGCTGCGCGACAAGGACGATCCCGAGGTGATCGCCTTCCTCGAGGCGCAGAACGCCTACACCGCAGCGCACACCGATCAACTCGACGGGCTGCGCAAGCAGATCTTCGCCGAGATCAAGGGCCGCACCAAGGAAACCGACATGTCGGTCCCGAGTCGGCGCGGGCGCTACTGGTACTTCGGTCGCACACAGGAGGGCAAGCAGTACGGCATCCGCTGCCGGTGTCCGATCCGTTCCGACGACGACTGGACCCCGCCGGAGATCGCCGACGACGCGCCGCTGCCCGGCGAGGAGATCCTGCTCGACGCCAACGTCGAGGCGCAGGGTCACGAGTTCTTCAGTCTCGGTGCGCTCACCGTCAGCGACGACGGGAACTGGCTGGCGTTCAGCACCGACGTCGTCGGTGACGAGCGATACACGCTGCGGTTCAAGGACCTCCGCAGCGGCGAACTGCTCGACGAGGTCATCGAGGGCACCGCGGGCGGGGCCGTGTGGTCGACCGATGCGCGACACGTCTTCTACCAGACCGTCGACGAGGCCTGGCGCCCGGACACGGTGTGGCGGCACGACATCGGTGTCGGTGGCGACGACGTGACCGTCTTCCACGAGCCGGACGAGCGGTACTGGGTCGGGATGGGGACCACCCACAGTGACCGCTACCTGGTGATCGGTGTCGGCTCCAAGATCACCTCCGAGGTCTACGTCCTGCCGGCCGACGACCCGACCGGCGAGTTCCGCAGCGTCGCCGGACGTGTCGAAGGTGTCGAGTACAGCGCCGAGCACGCCGTGATCGGTGGCGAAGACTACTTCGTCATCGTGCACAACGAGGTGCGGGACGGCGTGAAGGCGGAGAACTTCGCGATCGACATCGCACCGGTCGACGATCTGTCGGCGCGCCGAGAGCTGATCGCCCACGATCCCGACCGTCGGATCGAGGACCTCGACGCCTTTGCCGACTACCTGGTGCTGTCGTATCGGTCGGGCGCGTTGCCCAGGATCGCGATCGCGGATCTGCGACGCGTACAGGGCATCCCGACCATCGACGACTTCGTCGAGCCGCATTTCGACCAGGAGCTCTACTCGGTGGGGCTCGGTGGCAATCCGGAATGGTCGACGCCGCGGCTCCGCATCGGGTACGGCAGCTTCGTCGAACCGACCGAGATCCTCGATCTCGACGTCGCCACGGGCGAGCGCACCCTGCTCAAGCGGCAGGTGGTCCTCGGCGGGTACGACGCTTCCGAGTACGAGCAGACGCGCCTGTGGGCGCCCGCCGCCGACGGCACCGCGATCCCGCTGTCGGTGGTGCGCCGTCGGGAGACCGACGCGAACCGTCCGGCGCCGCTGCTGATCTACGGCTACGGGTCGTACGAGACGAGCATCGATCCGTCGTTCTCGGTGTCGCGGTTGTCGATGCTGGACCGCGGCGTCGTGTTCGTGCTCGCGCACGTGCGCGGCGGCGGTGAGATGGGCCGGTACTGGTACGAGAACGGAAAGACGCTCACCAAGAAGAACACCTTCACCGACTTCGTCGACGCCGCACGGTATCTCGTCGACGAGGGGTGGACGACGCCGCAGCAGCTCGTCGCCGAGGGTGGCTCCGCAGGTGGGCTCCTGATGGGCGCGGTCGCCAACCTGGCGCCGGAGCTGTTCAACGGGATCCTGGCCGCGGTGCCGTTCGTCGACGCGCTCAACTCCATCCTCGACCCGTCGCTGCCGCTGACCGTCATCGAGTGGGACGAATGGGGCGACCCGCTGCACGACGCCGACGTCTACGCGTACATGAAGTCGTACACGCCGTACGAGAACGTCACTGCGGCACCGTATCCGCCGATCCTCGCGCTGACGTCGCTGAACGACACACGTGTGCTGTTCACCGAGGCCGCGAAGTGGGTGGCGAAGCTGCAGGACGTCTCGACCTCGGGCAACCCGATCTTGTTGAAGACCGAGATGTCGGCCGGACACGGCGGCGTCAGCGGTCGGTACAAGCAGTGGGAGGAGATCGCCTTCGAGCTGGCGTGGATCCTCCAGCAGACGGGCGCAGTCTCGGAGTAGGTCGGCTCGGTCGAACGTCGTTTGGGCGGGTCCTCGGGTTGTCCCGGTACGAAATCTGTACGTGGGCGGGGTGCGGTTGACGATATGTCGATGGCGGGCCGCTGGGGTACAGATTTTGTACGGGCCCTCGTCTGGTGGCTTGGCTGTGGCCCTGCGTGCTCCCCGGCTCGGTGACGCCTGCCGGGTGGCCACGATCTGCCGCTGAGCGGGGTGCAGTGTGGATAGTGCACGCGACCCACCGCTGGACGGCAGATTGTGGTCAGGCCCAGCCCCGAACCCGGCCCCGAAAACCCGACAGCCGCACCGACCCCGGAGAACCGGGACCGATGCGGCTGTCGGACGAGAACGCGCGTCAGTGCACCATGGTGGGTGCGCGGTTGACGTCCTCCTCGGTGAGATTCGACTGGATCTTCTTGCGGGGCAGGAAGAAGGCCGGGATCAGGGTGACCGCGATGAGGATCGCCGACACCACGAACGTGTGACCGAAGGCGGTCGCCGCGTGATCGAAGGCGGAGTCGGGCACCGGCAGTCCGCCGAGCTTCTCCGGTTGCGTGTTCGACACGATCGCCAGCCCGGCATCCGAGTTCGACTTCAGGTTGGTCGCCAGGATGACGGCGATGACCGCGGAGCCGATCGACGATGCGGTCTGCTGGACCACGTTCATCATCGTCGAACCGTCGGGCACCTGCTGGTTGTTCAGGGTGGCGAGAGCGGCCGCCATGATCGGCATCATCGTCATACCCATGCCCAGACCCTGGACGAACAGGGCCGCGCTGAGCAGCCAGTACGAAGTCCCGGCGCCGAGGAACACGAAGGTCCCGAGGCCGAGGAACATCAGCACGACGCCCGACAGGACGAACTTGCCGGGACCGATCTTGTCGGTCATCCGACCGGCGATCGGCATCGTGATCATCGCGCCGATGCCCTGTGGGGCGAGCAGCAGACCGGCCATCAGCGTCGACTGTCCGCGAACGCCGATGTAGTACTGCGGGAACAGAAGTGCTGCACCGAAGAACGCGATCATGAACAGCGTCATCGTGATGACCGCGACGGTGAGCGTGCGGTTCTTGAACAGTCGGAGGTCCAGCAGCGGCTTGTCGGCGCGCAGGGCGTGGAAGACGAACGCGACGATCAGCACCAGTCCGACGATGGCCGGGATCAACACCTTGGGTGCGATGAAGGTGCCCTCCTCGTTGGATGAGGAGATGCCGTACAGGAAGAGTGCGAGGCCCGGTGAGAGCAGCAACAGTCCGACGATGTCGATCTTCGGTTTGCTGGTCTCCTCGTCGCTGCGCAGCACGATGGCGGAGTAGACGATCGCGACCAGACCGATCGGGACGTTGATCAGGAAGACCCAGTGCCAGGACGCGTACTCGATGAGCAGTCCGCCGAGGATCGGGCCGGCGATCGGGCCGAGGAGCATCGGGATGCCGAGCACGGCCATGACGGAACCGACGCGCTCGGGTCCGGCCGCCTTGGTGAGGATCATCATGCCGATCGGCATCAGGAGACCGCCGCCGAGGCCCTGGATGACACGGAACGCGACCAGCGAGCCGATGCTCCAGGCCAGGGCGCAGAGCGCCGAGCCGAGGACGAAGAGGACCAGCGAGGTCAGGTATACGCGCTTGGTGCCGAATCGCGATGCGGCCCAGCTCGACAGCGGGATGACGGCCGCGAGCGCGAGGGTGTAGCCCGTCATCGTCCAGGCGGAACCGGCGGCGTCGGTGCCGAACTCCTGCTGGAAGGTGTTCTGTGCCACCGAGACCACGGTGACGTCGAGGATCGACATGATGGCGCCGAGCACGACGACACCGGCGACCATCAACACGTTGCGGTCGAGTTTGATGTCCGGCGGACCGGCGTGTGCGTGGCTACCGCCGGATGCGGCCGTAGATGAGGTCATGAGCAGGCTTTCTGTGAGTCGGACCGGGCTGCGGCCGCGGTGTTCGGGAGTTCGAAGTAGTCGGTGTCGGCGTCGACGATCGGGAGGAGTGCGGCCCGCAGGTGAGTCCGCACCGTTGCGGGCAGGCGGGCGATGAACATACGGATGAGGTCCTGCTTGATGGTCAGCTGCGAATCGACCAGGTGGCGTCCCTCGTCGGTGAGGGAGACACGCTTGACGCGTCTGTCGGATGCGTCTTCGCGTCGGTCCACCAGCCCGGCGCCGACCAACTTGTCGACGACGCGCCCGGTCGCGGCGAGTGAGAGGCCGACCTGGTCGGCGATCTCGTTGACCGACATCGCCACACCCTCGTCGGAGCGATGCGAGTAGAGCGCGAAGACGACCCGCAATTGCGAGAACGTCAGGTCGGTCGATGCCAGGGTGTCCATCGCATGGGCCTTGCCGAGGCAGCTCAGCCGGTCGAGGAACGCGATCATCGTCGAACAGGCCTCGTCCACCGACACCTCGGGTGCGGTGGAGGGGGACTGTTCAGCGGTGCTCACCGGATAAAGCTAACGCCCACGCAACTATCTCGCCAGCACAACTAATGGTGACTTCGCACACAAAACCGCAGCTCAGTGTGATCGGGGACACTTTTCGCGGAGGTGACCGACGACGCAGCGTTAGTGTCGAACCCATGAGCAACCTCAAGGACATCCCGGTCACGGCACTCGACGGTTCGACGCTCTCCCTCGCCGACTTCAGCGGTCCGCTGCTGGTGGTCAACGTCGCGAGCAAGTGCGGACTCACGCCGCAGTACACCGGGCTGGAAGAGATCGCATCGACCTACCGCGACCGCGGTCTGACCGTCGTGGGTGTGCCGTGCAACCAGTTCATGGGACAGGAGCCCGGCACCGCGGAGGAGATCGCCACCTTCTGCTCGACGACCTACGGGGTCAGCTTCCCGCTGCTGGAGAAGTCCGATGTCAAGGGCGACGACCAGCATCCGCTCTTCCAGGAGCTCACCAAGGCGACCGATGCCGACGGTGAGGCGGGAGACGTCCAGTGGAACTTCGAGAAGTTCCTCGTCGACTCCGACGGTCGGGTCGTCAACCGCTTCCGGCCGCGTACCGAGCCCACTGCGCCGGAGGTCATCAGCGCCATCGAATCCGTCCTCTGACCCGGTGAGGGGCACCCGGTAAACTGACCGCAGTCTCCCGTCGGCCACCGGCGCCCGGGAGGTGAAGCGAGCGGGTGGTCGCCGACATCTGCGACCAGCCCGCGAGACGACGAAGGAGCCCCTGTCCCCATGGCACGTGTGGTGGTCGATGTGATGCCCAAGGCCGAGATCCTCGACCCGCAGGGCCAGGCGATCGTCGGAGCGCTCGGACGACTGGGCTTCGGCGGTGTCGCCGATGTCCGGCAGGGCAAGCGATTCGAGCTCGAGGTCGACGACTCGGTCGACGACGTGACCCTGGAGCGGATCGCCGAGGAATTGCTGACCAACACGGTCATCGAGAACTTCAACGTGTCCCGCGTCGCGGGCGAATAGGGGCTCGACGTGACCGCTCGTATCGGAGTCATCACCTTCCCCGGCACCCTCGACGACGTGGACGCCGCGCGCGCCGCCCGCCTCGCGGGCGCCGAGCCGGTCGCCCTGTGGCACGGCGATGCCGACCTGAAGGGCGTCGACGCGGTCGTGGTCCCCGGCGGCTTCTCCTACGGCGACTACCTCCGTGCCGGTGCCATCGCGCGGTTCGCCCCGGTGATGGGCGCGGTCGTGGAGGCGGCGGCCAAAGGCCTCCCGGTCCTCGGCATCTGCAACGGTTTCCAGGTGCTGTGTGAGGCAGGGCTGCTGCCCGGGGCGCTGGCTCGCAACGATGGATTGCACTTCGTCTGCCGCGACGAGTGGCTGCGCGTCGAGTCGAACACGACCGCGTGGTCGACCCGATTCGAGCGCGATGCCGAGATCCTGATCCCGCTCAAGTCCGGCGAGGGTCGGTACGTCGCCTCGCAGCGGACGCTGGAGGAGCTCGAGGGCGAGGGCCGGATCGTCTTCCGCTACGCGGGAGGCAATCCCAACGGCTCGGCTCTCGACATCGCCGGCATCGCGAGTCCCGACGGCCGCGTCGTCGGGCTGATGCCGCACCCCGAGCACGCCACGGAGCCGCTGACCGGTCCCAGCGATGACGGACTCGGACTGTTCTACTCGGTGATCGACTCGGTTCTCGCGTCGGTCTGATCGGAGAGCCGTGACCCTGGCGACCACCGCGACCGCCTCCGGGCTGGGCGAGTTCATCGATGCTTCCCCGTCGCCGTTTCACGTGGTGGCGACAGTTGCGCGCACCTTGGACGACGCCGGGTACCGCCGGGTGTACGAGGACCAGCCGTGGGAGCCGGCGACCGGACGCCACTACGTCATCCGCGGCGGATCGTTGGTCGCCTGGAACGGCGCCTCGGCGGTCGACGGCGACCCGGCCGGCGGTTTCCGCATCGTCGGCGGTCACACCGACAGTCCGAACCTGCGGGTGAAACAGAACCCCGACCGGGTGGTCGCCGGCGTCGGCACCGTCGCGCTCGAACCGTACGGCGGAGCGTGGCTCAACTCGTGGCTCGACCGCGATCTCGGCTTGTCGGGTCGGCTCGCGCACCGCGTGGGGGATTCGGTGGCGCACACGCTCGTCCATGTGACCGAGCCGGTGCTGCGTGTGCCGCAGCTGGCGATCCACCTGTCCGAGGACCGCAAGGGTGTCCATCCCGATCCGCAACGTCACCTCGACGGGATCTGGAGCATCGGCGACCGACTCCCCGACGTCCTGGGCTGGGTGGCGGAGTACGCGGGGGTCGACCCGTCGACGGTGCTGGGCTGGGAGTTGATGACACACGACGTGTCGCCGTCCCGGTTGGTGGGCCCCGACGAGGCGCTCCTCAGTGCCCCGCGACTGGACAACCAGGGGACCTGTTACACGGGTCTCCGCGCATTGCTCGACGCAGATGATCCGGTGAACACGACCGTGCTTGCCCTCTTCGACCACGAAGAGGTGGGCAGCGGCTCCGAGCGAGGCGCCGCATCCGACCTGCTGTCCAGCATCTTGGAACGTATCGTGTTGTCGCTCAACGGCGACCGCGCCGATTACCTACGCTCCCTGGCGTCGAGCATCTGTGTGTCGGGGGACATGGCGCACGCCACGCACCCCGGCCATGTGGAACGTCATGAGCCCGGCCACCGGATCGCCATCGACGGCGGACCGGTGCTCAAGGTCAACCAGAATCTCCGATACGCCTCGGATGCGGTGGGAGAGGCGGTCTTCGCGCTCGCCTGTGAGACCGCCGGTGTCCCGCTGCAGCGCTACGTGCACCGCGCCGACCTACCGTGTGGCTCGACCATCGGCCCCATCACGGCGGCCCGGACGGGGATCATCACGGTCGATGTCGGCGCGCCCCAGTTGGCCATGCACAGCGCCCGAGAGCTCATGGGAGCCGAGGACGTGTGGATGTATTCCGCTGCGCTGCAGGCGTTCTTCCGCAGCGAGTGAAGACACGGTCGGGCTGACCTTTCTCGGGTGCCTCGCCCTTGCCCGGCTCAGTAGGACTTGGCGAACCCGAGCACGTTGTCGACGTATTCCATCGAGTTGTTGTATCGGAGGATGGCCGAGACCTGGGCGGCGGCGGTGCTGAGATCGAGGTGGTCGTCGCACAGGTAGCGCCCGGTCGCCAGGGCTGCGTCGTAGATGTTCTGCGGATCGGCCTTGCCGTCGCCGTTGCCGTCGGCGCCGTACTTCTCCCAGGTCGCCGGGATGAACTGCATCGGACCGACCGCGCGGTCGTGCACCGGATCACCGTCGATGCTGCCACCGTCGGTGTCGGTGATGACCTCGTTGCCGGCAAGCGAGCCGTCGAGAGTCGGGCCGTAGATCGGGGTGCGCAGCGTGCCCTTGGCGTCCGCGTCACCGTTGTTGGCGTGATGCGACTCGACCTTGCCGATGCCCGCGATGAGCGTCCAGCCGATCCGACAGCCGGGGCTCGACTTGTCGACGGAGTCGGCGGCCGCGCGGTACGCCTGGTAGTTGATGGCCGGGACCGCGCCACTGGCGACGCTGGGGGGCGGCGGGGGCGGCGGTGCCTGACGGATCGGGGCGGGCGGCTGGGAGACCTTGCGCACGGTGGCGTCGGTGGTGTCCGGTCCTGCGGGCCCACCGGTCGCTGGGCTCCCCGAACCGATCTTCTCGGGTGTGGTGTCGGCGGCGGGGTGCGCGGCCGGGGCCGGCGAGGTGAGACTCGGGCCGGCCTCGTTGGCACCTGCGGCCGCGGCTCCGGCGAGCACTCCGACCGGGACCAGCGCGGTCACCACCCACGGGGACCGTTTCTTCCGCTGCTTCGAATGCTTACCCACGTCTGCACACCACCGATTCACATCGCGTCGAACTGAATTACTCGATCTCCGGCCCGACACGAGTCCGGCAGAAATCCGGGCCCGACCGTACATGAGTTCGTGAGCGTGCTGTTATCTATCCGTTACATACTCTGAGCGTTTGCTGAGCAATGCCGGGGAAGCCGCTGGTCATTAGGCATCTGTCGGGGCCTGTGTGAGACGTCCCACGAGTAGGGCGGAATGTCCGTTTCGGGGTGCGAGTTGGGTGGTGTCGGCGCCGACAGCTCGATGGGGTGGGAGTACCGCCAGCTCAGTTGGGTCGGAGCACCGACAGCGAGGTGCCCTGGGTGAGCACGATGTAGCCGTCGACGACCTGCGTCGTGCCGATCACGGGGAGTTCCCATCGCACCGACCCGCGACGCGCGTCGAAGGCCGTCAGCTGGTTCGGGTTGGCGAACACCAGGGTGTCGCCGGACGAGCCCACGCAGCGGAGCTGATCCAAGTTGGTGTCGGGACTGTCCAGCGACGGGACGCCGAACGTGCCGATCCGATTGCCATCCGCGAGGTCGTAGACCACGCGGGAACGGTCCTTGAGGGCAAAGGCCACATCGCTGCCACATGGGCGGGTGTTGGCCTTCGAGAGTTCCGGATCGGTGATCTGCCACAACGCCTCGGAGTCCGCCGGATCGCGCATCTCGTACCGTCCCTGGCCTGCCTGGATCTGCGCCGCGCCGACGCCGGTCAGCACCGGCAGGACGGTGGGTCCCGGCACGACGCGCAGTCCACGTCCCGACCACACCGGCTTGTCGGTGAGGGAACCGTTGCTCAGGCCGTACGTGTCGGTGTGTTCGTCGCCGAACTCGTTGTGCTGGACGGTGATACCGCTCGGGTACACGGTGATCTCGCAGACCGAACAGGCCACCCGGTCGGCGCCGGTGCGGGGGTCGACGACGAACTCGGAGCCGTCGACCGTGGAGATCACCACGACCCCGTACTCCACCCGCGCCGCTGCGGCCGCAGCGAAGGTGCGGTTCCACAGGGTCTTACCCGCAGGCGTGCGCACCGAGACGCCGTACCCCGCCTGGTCGATGCGCAGGAATGCCGACCCGAGGCCCACGACGTCCGCAGTGTCGTCCAATGGCGACCGCGATCGCGGCGTGCCGTCGTCGTCGACCACGTAGAAGCCGTCGGGCACGGTCCCGACCTTGACCGCGCAGCCGACGGTCCCGGTGCTGTCGAAGGCGCATCCGCCGAGACCCGAGATGACCGGCTTGTCCCACAGCGGGGCCCCGGTCCGACGATCGACGGCCAGGAAGGCGCGTCCGATACCGGACGGGTACGCGAGCAGCCAACTCTCCTGCCAGGTGTCGACGACCTGGATGTCGGTGTCGGCGCCGAAACCCGGGAGTGTGTCGCTCGACTGGGTCCACGCCACCGCCGGTGCATTCGGATAACTACGGAGCAGCCCCGATTCGTAGGAGTCCGGGGTGTCGGGAGTGCCCATGGCGAGCACCACTCCCACGCAGGCGATCAGCGCTGCGACCAGCACGATGGAGACCGTGCCGATGCCGAACGGCAGACGCCGGGCGGCGCCGGTGACGGACGACAGGACGGACATGGCTATCAGTGAATCATGTGATGGCACTGACACCTGTCATCCGACCGACAGGGGCCGAACGACAGGGGTCGAGAACGGTGGGCGGTGCGGGTGATCGAGCGAGGACGCGAACTCAGACGGCGGCCAGGCCGCGACGGTAGTCGGCCGGACTCATTCCGCGATGCCTCTTGAAGGCGGCACTCAACGCGAACGGGGTGCCGTAGCCGACCCGAGCGGCGATCGCGGCCAGCGTCGAGCCGCTGTCGGCGAGGAGTTCCGACGCGACCGACACCCGCCAGTTCGCGAGATATCCCATCGGTGGCTCGCCGACGAGTTCGGTGAACCGTCGGGCCAGCACGGCTCGGGACACGCCGGTCGCCGATGCCAGTGAGGCCACCGTCCACGGCCGCTCGATGTTGTTGTGGAGCAACCGGAGTGCGTGTCCGACGATGGGATCGTTGTGCGCGGCGTACCACGCCGGTGTCTGGGCCTGTCCCGACTCCATCGACCGGCGCAGGGCGGTGACCAGGATCAGGTCGAGGAGTCGGTTGAGGACCGCCTCCTGGGCCGGTGCGTCGCGGACGATCTCGAGTTCCATCATCGCGATGAGCGGATCGTCGGTGAGGTCGACCACGGTGAGCCGATCCAGTGCGGAGAGCAGGCGCCGGCCGACCTCGCCCAAGAGGTAGGCGCCGATGAGCATCACCGAGTCGGCGGTCGTCTCGCCGGTCGCGTTGCCCCACGACCGCACGCCGAGCGACATGGGTTCGGCGACGCTGTAGGTGCCGGTGGGGTCGTAACAGTCTCCGCGAGCGTCGATGTGGGCGACGAGCGGTGAGTCGACGGCGTCGCCGATCGTGTAGTGATGGGTGCCGCGGAACAGCGCGACCTGACCCGGGGTGATCTCGCGGTGTTCGCCGTCGTCGTAGGTCACCAGCAGGGTGCCTCGGGTGACGGCCACGACCGTCATCGGCGACTCGTCCTCGATCCGGACCGCCCATGGCTCGGTCATGACCATCCGCAACAACATCGCCTGCTGTGCGCGCGGGCCGTTGAGAAGACTTCCGAGGGCGTCCATGAGCGAGACGCTACGCGATTGTCGAGACGTTCACGTATGTAATCGAGCGGATGATCGATGGATCGTCTCGCTGGTCCGGGCTGTACTGGGTCCATGACAACGCCAGGAACCACCACACCCCAGAACCACGACACCGCCGCCGGTCCGATCCTCGTGGTCGGCGCGACCGGTAAGACCGGCCGCCGGGTCGCCGACATCCTCGACGCCCGGGGCATCGCGAACCGCCGGGCCAGCCGATCGAGCGCCACCGCGTTCGACTGGTCGGACCGCTCCACCTGGGCGCCCGCGCTCGACGGTGTGGTCGCCGCCTACATCACCTACCAACCCGACCTCGTCGTGCCTGCCGCGCTCGGCGACATCGGCGAGTTCGTCCGGTTGGCCGATGCCGCCGGCGTCCGACGGCTGGTCCTGCTCGCCGGTCGCGGCGAGGCGGAGGCCGACGCCGCGGGGCGTGTCGTCCACGATGCCGCTGCCGAATCCACGGTGCTCTCCTGCGCCTGGTTCGATCAGAACTTCAGCGAGGGCCCGTTCGCCGAAGAACTCGCACAGGGGTCCCTGACGCTGGCGGTCGCGCCTGTGGGTGAGCCCTTCATCGACACCGACGACATCGCCGAGGTGGCGGTCGCAGCTCTGGTCGACACGACCGAGGGAATCAATCCGCACGCGGGTCAGACCTACGAGCTCACCGGTCCGCGCCTGCTGACCTTCGCCGATGCGGCAGCCGAAATCGCCACGGCACAGGGCCGACACATCGAGTACACCGCGGTCCCGCCGGAGGTCTATCGCGGCATCCTGTTGGAGGTCGGGGTACCGGAGCCCGAGGTGGATCTGATCCTGACCCTGCTCGGGACGTTGTTCGACGGACGCAACGCCTCGGTCACCGGCGACGTCGAGCGGGTGCTCGGTCGGCCTGCGCGTGACTTCGCCGACTACGCAGCCGATGTGGTGCGCGGGGGTGCGGTGGCATGAACGACGTCAAGGGAGTCGTGCTGGTCCTCGCCATCACCACGGTCGGTCTCGCCGCCGGCTTGTTCGCAGCCTTCGCCTACTCGGTCATGCCCGGCCTCGATCGCTCGAATCCCGCTGCGGCCGTCCAGGTCATGCAGCGCATCAACGTCGCGATCCTCAACCCGGTGTTCGCGGTCGTCTTCGCCGGCGGGCTCGTCTTCGCCGGACTGGTGGTCGTGCTCTGGTGGGGCACGGGATTGCGGTGGTGGGCCGTCGCGGCACTGGCGCTCTACATCGTCGGGATGCTGGTCACCTTCGCGTGCAACGTGCCGCTCAACAATCGGCTCGATGCGGCGGGCGATGTGACCGTCGCCGACGCGGCGCGGATCTGGTCGGATTTCACCGTCCCGTGGGTGCGATGGAACATCGTCCGCGGGGTGGCGCAGATCGGCGCGGTGATGGCACTGGCGGGAGGGCTGGTCCAGCAACTCCGGTGAGCAACAGAGGCGTCACGGGCCCCATGACATCGGTCATGGGGCCCGTGACATGTGCCGTGATCGCGCCACAGCATCAGATCTGGGGCATCAGCTCTGGGTGAGCGCCGGACGGATGACGTCGGCGAATGGGACCAGCGGGCGGCCCACCAGGGTGACGAGATCGTCGGAGTCCGAATCCAATCCGCCGATGGCTGCTCCCGCGTCGGAATCGGCGAGCACTCCGGCGAAACCCTCGGGGAGCCCGGCCTTCACCAGGGCCGCGGCGTAGTCCTGCTGCGGCAGGTTCTCGTAGCGCACCGGCGTGCCGCCGATCTCGGCGAAGGTGGCCGCGATGTCGGCGTACGTGAGGTGTTGGGTGCCCGCCAGTTCGTAGACGGCGCCCGGATCGGCGCTCACGAGCGCTGCTGCCGCAGCCGCGGCGTAGTCGGAACGCGCTGCGCCGGCGACCTTTCCATCTCCAGCACTGCCGTAGAACACCCCGAGTTCGAGCGCGGTCGGTGCCGAAGCGGCGTAGTTGTCCCAATACCAACCGTTACGGAGCAGAACGAAGGGCACGCCGGACGCCGCGAGTGCCTTCTCGGTGGCCAGGTGCTCCTGCGCCAGCAGCAACGGGGAGGAGTCTGCCCGCAGGATGCTGGTGTACGCGACGAGGCCGACCCCGGCGGCGGCTGCGGCATCGACGACCGCGGTGTGCTGTGCGACGCGTGCGCCGACCTCCGAGCCGGAGATGAACAGCAGTTTGTCGACTCCGGCGAAGGCAGCGTCCAACGAGGGGCGGTCGGCGTAGTCCGCGACCCGGATCCCGATGCCCTTCGCCTCGAGGTCGGCGGCCTTGGCGGCGTCCCGCACCACGGCGACGATGTCGCGCGGGGCGACCCCGCGGTCGAGGAGCGCGGTGATCGATGCGCTTCCGAGTCCGCCGGTGGCTCCGGTCACGGCGTAGGTGGTCATGTCTTCTCCCTTGTGTCTGGTTCCGAGATCCCTGTCGTCGATCCCGACGTTCCGTCGGAGCCGCGCAGTGCGCGGCTGCCGAGCAGTTCCGTTTCAGTATGCACTTACTATTGATAAGTGCATACGTGATGATTAGCACATGCCGAGCTGTGCGTCTACACTCGAACTCATGAGCGGTCCGATCTCCGGGGAGGGTGCGATGGTCGACGAAGTCGACGCCGCCGGGGGACCCGACTCCGGGGCGCTGGACCCCGGTCTGGAAGCAGACGTCTTCGCGCGGAACTGTCAGTCGCGGGACATCCTGCAGAACGTGACCAGCCGGTGGGGATTGCTGGCGCTGGCAGCGCTGAACGAGGGGGAGCTCAGGTTCAGCGCCCTACGGCGCCGGGTCGACGGCGTCAGTGAGCGGATGCTGTCGGTGACATTGCAGACGCTCGAGCGTGACGGCTTCGTCCGCAGGTCCGTGCTGCAGGACATCCCGCCGAAGGTGGAGTACTCGCTGACCGACCTCGGTCGTACGGTTGCAGTTCAGTTGATGGGGCTGATCGAGTTCGTGGAGTCGCGGGTCGACGAGGTCGCCGACGCACGCGACTCTTACGACGAGCGGCGTCGGGACAGCTGACCGTCAGCGTGCCGCCGGGGTGCTCGACCCACCTGCGGTGAGTGTCGCGACCACGCCGCGGATCGCTTGTACGGCAGGTCGGATGGAGATGGTCGGGTCGACGGCGCGTTGCACGCCGAGCCCGAAGGTGGTGGCCACGATGAGGTCGGCGAACTCCGAATAGGTGCGGTCCGATTCGTCGGCCAGGCCGAGTCGCGCGCCGACGCCCCGGAGGGCGGTGACGATGGCATCGTGCATGCCGCCGTGCAGCGAGCCGATCATGCGGGTCAGCTCCACATTGCCGCGCGAGACCACGGCGAACTCCATCTCCAGCATCGTCCAGCCGACGTCGCCGACGGTGCGCTCCAGCCAGTCCTCGATGTCGGCGAGCAACTCGTCGATGTCCCGATCGGCCGCGATGATCGAGCGGACCTCGCCCAGCTTGGTGTCGTGAATGGCCTCGAGGACCTCGCGACACAGCGTGGGTTTGTCGCGGAAGTTGGAGTACACCGCGCCCTTCGAATAGCCGGCGTCCTCCGCGATCTGTTCGAGACTCGTCGGCGCATACCCGTCCCGGAGGAACCGGGCGCGCGCGGCGGCGAGGATGTCGGCGCGCGTCGCCGCCTGCCGTTCTGCCCTGGTGATGCGCGCCATGTCGCCGATGATACGAGAGACGAGCGTTGACATACCACCAGTATCCAAATACCGTCGGTATTTGAAATCTGACGGCGAGGGCAGGAGCAGCAACGATGGTGGTACGACAGGATCGGCCGATCTCTGGATCGGTGGTGGTGATCACGGGGGCGGCCCGTGGGATCGGGGCCGCGACCGCCGAGCTCTTCGCGGCGCAGGGCGCGGATGTGTGGATCGGGGATGTCGACCTCGCGGAGGCCGAGACGACCGCCGCATCGATCGCCCGTGCTCGGGCTGCTCGACTCGACGTCACGGATGTGTCGTCGTGGCAGGACTTCCTCGGGAGCGTGCTTCAGGAGTCGGGCCGCGTCGACATCCTGGTCAACAACGCGGGTGTGATGCCCCTGGGCCCCTTCGAGGACGAGACCGACGAGGTCACCGACCTGATCCTGGACGTCAACGTCCGCGGCGTGCTCAACGGGATGCGCGCGGTCCTACCGGGCATGCTCGACCGCGGCGACGGCCGCATCGTCAACGTCGCCTCGATGGCCGGCATGATCCCGATCCCCGGGATGGTCACGTACAACACCAGCAAGTTCGCTGCGCTCGGTGCATCGTTGGCCGCTCGACGCGAGTACGCGGGAACCGGGGTCGTCGTCTCGGTGGTGCTGCCGTCGGCGGTTCGAACCGAACTGGCGTCGGGAGCCCGGCTCGGTGGCGGGATGCCGACGGTCGACCCCGCCGATGTCGCTGCCGCGATCGTCCACATCGCTCGTACCGGAGCCCGGCGGGTGTCGGTACCCCGGTGGGTGGCGCCGGGATGGTCCGCTGTCGCCGCGGCCGTCCCCGAGATCGTGGAACGCCTGGCGCGCAGGCTGATCGACGATCGTCGGGCTCTGACCTCGATCGACGCGGACAGCCGTCGCGCGTACTCGGATCGCCTGAGTCGTCAGGTCGCTGCCCATCATGTGGCGCGGATCGACGCCGGGGAGTCGCGATGACCGGCACCGCAGTCGTGATCGGTTGTGGTGGCACCATCGGCGGTGCCTGGGTGGTCGCGGCCCTGCATGCCCTGGCTGACCAGACCGGCCTGGATCCTCGCGATGCCGATGTGCTGCAGGGCACCTCGGCCGGCGCCGAGCTGGTGACGATGCTGGGCAGCGGGATCGGTGTCGACGAACTGGTCGCGATGCAGCGCGGCACCGCAACGGATTCACGTCTGCGAGCACACGTCGCCGCCACGCCGTCCGGCATCCCACCGGTACCCCGGCTTCCGCTGCTCGCTCCCGCTCTGCTGCGCCGCCGTTCGGGGCATGCGGCACTGACCGGGATGGCGCCGACCGGGCGTGGCGACGCGTCGTGGTTGCAGCGTCTCGCCGATGGGATGGGCGCTACCGGCGGCGGTGAGTGGTTGCCGCATGGCGGGGCGCGGATGGTCGCCTACGACGTGCGATCAGGTGATCGCGTGGCCTTCGGTGCACCGGGCGGACCCACCGTGTCGGTGGGCGAGGCGCTGCGGGCGTCCTGGGCGATCCCGGGCTGGATGCCGCCGGTCGCCGTCGACGGTCGGCTGTTCGTCGACGGGGGTGCGGCATCGACCGCATCAGTCGACCTGGTGAGTGCTGCCGACGCACACACCGTCTACGTGATCGCGCCGATGGCCTCGGCTGTCGGGGAACGGGTTCCGGGTGTCGGCGGTGCCGTCGAGGATCGGTTGCTCCGGCGGCCGATGTCCGCGGGGCTCGCCGCCGAGATCGAGACCGCCCGCGCGCGGGGGCAGACGGTGATCCCCATCCTGCCGACCACGCAGGATCTCCGGGGACTCGGTGCGAACTTCATGCGACGATCTCATCGGGTGGATGCCTTCGGGTCGTCGATGCGAACTGCCCCGCACACGGTCCGAGCCGCGTTGTCGCGGAGTGGGGTCGGCGCATGAGCGGGACTGCGCGGGAGCCTCGTGTGGTGATCGTCGGTGCCGGCGTCGCCGGGATCACCGCGCTGCACGTCTTCCGCCGTCGTGGCTTCTCCGATGTCACCGTGCTCGAAAAGGGTTCCGATGTCGGTGGGGTCTGGCACTGGAACCGGTATCCGGGGCTCACGTGCGATGTCCCGTCGCAGCTCTACCAATTCGGTTTCGCGCCCAAACCCGACTGGTCGCACATCTGGGCGTCGGGCACGGAGATCCAGCGATACCACCGGGCGGTGGTCGACGATCTGGGGCTCGATCGGTTCATTCGACTCGACACCGAAGTGGTTGCCGCACAGTGGAATGATTCGGAGTCGACGTGGATCGTGACGATCGCCGGCGGCGAATCGATCGTCGCCGACGTCCTGGTCTGTGCAACCGGCGTACTGCACCATCCTGCTGTTCCGGACATTCCCGGGCTGGACGACTTCGCGGGCGAGGTGGTGCACACCGCGCGGTGGCCGGACGGGTTGGAGACCGACGGGCGTGACATCGCCGTCGTCGGAACGGGGTCGACCGGCGTGCAGGTGGTGTCGGCGTTGGTCGGTGGCGCGTCGACGATCACCCATTACGTCCGCTCGCCGCAGTGGATCCTGTGGGCTCCGATGTCGTTGCGGCAACTCGCCGCGGTCGGTTCCCTGTTGCATCGCTTCCCCGGCGTCCATGATCGGCTGTATCGGATTCTCCTGTGGGGCTCCGGAATTCTTGCCGACATCACGACCCGGCCATCGTGGCGACGACGTGCGGTGCAGGCATACGCGCGACTCTCGCTGCGGGTCGGTGTGCGCGATCGGGAGCTGCGGGCCCGACTCACGCCGACGGACGAGCCGCTGTGCAAGCGTCAGGTCGTTTCGGGGACGTATCACCGTGCCATCCAGCGACCGAATGCGGAGCTGGTGACCGAGAAGATCATCGAGGTCACGCGGACCGGCATCTGCTCCGCCGACGGAACCACGCGGGACGTCGACATCATCGTGCTGGCAACGGGGTTCGAGGCGCACAACTACATGCGGCCGATGGAGATCGTCGGTCGGGTCGGGCGGACGTTGGCGCAGGAGTGGTCGGCAGGGCCGCGCGCGTACCGGATGACCGCCATCCCTGGCTTCCCGAACCTCTTCACCGTGCTCGGGCCGAACTCGCCGACCGGGTCGATCTCGCTGCAGTACACCTCCGAGCTGACGGCCGAGTACATCGCGCAGTGGCTCGATCGTTGGCGGGCCGGGGAGGTGCGGTCGATCGAGGTGACCGACGAGGCCACGGACGCCTTCAATGCCGACGTGGCAGCGGCGATGGGGCCGACGGTGTGGAACACCGGATGCAACTCCTGGTACTTCAGCGAAGGCGGCAGCATCGACCTGTTCCCGTACGACCGTGCGCGATTGACCGCGATGCTCTCGGTACCGGATCCGAGCGACTTCCACCTGAGGTGATCCGCGTCGATCGTGCGCTCTGATTCGTTGACCGTGCGCTCGAAAGCGTTGATCGTGCAGGTTGCTCGACCGCGGGTGCGTCCTGTCGATCGCGCCCTGTTCCGTGAACAGGCCGCTCGCACCGGTGGCGGTCTCGGGATTTCTGACACTGGAGCGGCTGGTGCTGTGGGTATTCCACAGCGCGGCTCGCTCGGGTGTCAGAGATCCGGCTTGGGCGGCCGCAAGGGGCACGCTCGACGACGGCTCAACGCAGCCGGGCGCACGAGGGACGAGCCAGGGCGCACGGTCGACGACTTCAAGCGCACGGTCGACGGGCCGGTGGTCGGTCGACAACAGCTCAGAAGAGCTGTCCCAGATAGAACTCGGTCTCCTGGTCGTCTGCGCACAGTGCCATGATCCCGTAGGGCTGCGGGTCAGGATCGGTGATCACCCGACCACCGGCGTCGCGGACGCGCTGCACGGCAGCGTCGATGTCGGCTACATTCCACATGGGCACGGCCACTTCACGATCCGCGCCGCCGGCGATCCCGACCTGCGGGTGGACGTCGTCGGCCTCCCAGCCGTCGGCCATCCGTCCTGCGGTGAACTCCCAGCCGAGCACCGATCCGTAGAAACGGCGGAACCGCTCGCTGTCGCGGGTACTCACGGTCAGGTACGACATCTCGCCGACTCCGCTCGGGTGCTGATCGAGTCGGGCGTCGCCGGGGTCGGGAACGTACACCGCGAAGGCGACCCCGGCGTCGTCGACCGCATCGAGGACAGTGCGTCCGTTGCGCGTGACAGCCTGTTCGGCACGGCCCCCCGCCGCGACGATCCGCTCGCGGGCAGCATCGAGGTCGTCGACGGCGTAGGCGCCGAACAGTGTTCCCGGACCGTCGGATTCGACGACGCCGAGCGGATGGCCGACGTTGGTGACCCGCCGGGTGGCCTCGTCGTACTCCCAGCCGAGGACGGCGCCGTAGAAGGCGACGGCGCGCTCGACGTCGGGGGTGTTCAGGGACATGTACCCGACATCGCCGGCTCGGACGGTCGATGGTGGGGGCGTCGCCGACGGTCCGGTCAGCATCCACCGATGGCCGAACGGGTCGATGATCGTGGCCCCACGGGTGCCGTAGCCCTCGTAGGGTTCTCGCTGGATGGTGGCGCCCCCACGGCGAGCGGTCTCCAGCGCGCTATCTGTGTCGGCGACCGGGAGCATCAAGCTCACCGACACGTGGCCCGGAGCCGGCCCGGTCAGTCCGATGTCGGCGAACTCGTCGGCGATATAGATGACGCCGCCGCCGATCTCGAGCTCGGCGTGACCGATGCGGTCATCGTCCATCACGATCGGCTCGCCGCGCAGGCGCGCCCCCAGACTGGCGACATACCAGTCGATGGCGTCGCGGGCGCCGGCCACGGTCAGGTAGGGAAGCGCCCCTGGTCGCTCGACGACCTCGGTCGCGGTGTCCGGGCTGGTCGACGCGCCGACCGGTGTATCTGTCTCTCGTGTCTCGATGGTGGTGCTGCTCATGACGACTCCTCTCGGCAGGGTCGCACCGCGCTCGAGTCGATCGCGCAATGAACGCGCGAACTCGGAGTCCGGTGCGAGCGGTTCGGGGGTTCGCAGATCGGAGGCGCGCAACGCGGTGAACGGGTCTGCCGCACCGCTGAACTCGGTGCCGTCGTGCGTGCTCATGCGCGTCCTCCTCTCGTCGCGGTCCGGGCGTCGGTGTCCGGATAGGCCGCGCGGAACGCCCGCTTGGCCCGCGTGAGCAGCGCCTCGGTCGCGCCGACCGTCCGATCGAGGAGTTCGGCGCATTCACCGACCGGCAGATCGTCGACATAGCGGAGGGTCAGTACCGCCCGATGGGTCGGTGACAACTGGCCCAGCGTGTGGTGCGCGACCATCCGGTCGAGGTGGACGTCCCAGGGGTCGTCTCCCGGCTCGGGGAGTTCCTCCACGGGTTCCGGCGTGCGCTGCATCCGACGCCAGTGGTCGGCGAGCTTGTGCCGGGCGACGCCGATGAGCCAACCGACATGCGGTGCAACCGTGTCGTCCTTGCGCACGGTGTCCATCGCCGCCAGGAAGGTCTCCGAGGTCAGGTCCTCGGCAACGCGACGGTCCGAGCAGCGTCGGAAGACGTAGCCGTACACCGCGGGCAGTGCTTCGTCGTAGCACGCCAGCAGTGCCTGCGCTCCGGTCTCCGGCGCACCCGGTTGTTCGCCGCTCACACCATCATCGTCGTGCGCGAACGTCATTTTCCGACGCCTGTTCGCAAGAAACTTTCAGCCGGTGTAGAAGTGCCTGGTCAGCCGCGTGCGCCCACCGGGCGTCGGGTGAGTTCGGCGACGGCGTCGGCCAACGCTCGGGGCTGGTCGAGGGAGACGAACGTCCGCGAACCGGGGATCTCGGTGAAGGTCGCCTGCTCGAAGACCTCGGCCAACCGCTTGCCCAGCGCCGGGCGGAATGCGCGGTCGTCGGAACCCCACATCACCGACACCGGGGCGGTGACCTTCGACAGTCGGGGCGTGATGGCGGCGAGGTCCGTCGGCCGGAGCGCGCGGAGGAGTGCCGACAGGTCGTCGCGGATCCGGGAGTCGGTGCGCAGCGGTTCGAAGACCGACTTGGTCAGCGCGGGATCGGGGTCGGTGACCAGTAGGCCAACGCCGAGGGCCGAGTGACGGATCGCGCGGACCTGCAGCGGTCCGGCCACCAGTGGGCGGAGCGCCCATGGCTGCTTCAGCAAGGCGAAGACCACCGGGAACGGTTGGGGCGGGAACTTCTCGAACGCGTCGCAGTTGGTGAACAGGACACGGGCGGCGAGATCGGGGTCGGCATCGAGCGCGAACTGACAGAGGGCGCCGCCCGTGTCGTTGCCGACGAGGGTCACGTCGGAGAGGCCGAGGGTCGAGATGAACTCTCCGATCAGTGCGGCCGCGCCACGTGGACTCCGATCGGCGTCCGGACCCCACGGGATGCGATGCGCGCCGAGGGGGAGTGTCGGTGCGTAGCAGCGGTATCCGGCCGCCGCGAGCAGCTCGGCGGTCGGCTCCCACAGACGGTGGTCGACGGCGACACCGTGCACGAAGACCACCGGTGGGTGGGCGGAGTCGTCGGGGCCGTACGTCGCGTACTCGATGGTCCCGGACGGCAGTTCGATGGTCTGCAGCGTGGTCGTCATGATCTCGTTGACCTCTCGGATAGGCTTTGTCGGGAACTTACGAACACTCGGTATGGAAGTTACGTGCAATCTGTATGGAAGTCAACGGTGTGAGATGAACGCTGCTCGTCGCACACAGGCCGAACGAACCGCGGCGACCCGCGCGGCGTTGATCGCTGCCGGACGCAGGCTCTTCGGTGAACACGGGTACGCCGACGTGGGCACCCAGGCCATCGTCGAGGCGGCCGGGGTCACCCGCGGTGCGCTGTACCACCAGTTCACCGACAAGCAGGGGCTCTTCGCGGCGGTCTACACCGACCTCGAGAAGGAGATCACCGAGCGCATCGCGGCCGAGGTCGGCGAGATCGTGCTCGACGATCCGGTCGCGGCGCTCCGGGCCGGGATACGGGTCTTCCTGCGGGCCTTCGCCGACCCCGCCGCACACCTCATCGGGCTCGTCGACGCGCCGGCTGTGCTGGGGTGGAAGGAGTGGCGGGATCGTGGTGAAGAGTTCGGGTTCGCGCTCGTCGAAGGGTTGCTGCAGGCGGCCATCGCCGTCGGGCAGATCCCCGACCAGCCGACCCGGCCGATCGCGCACGTGGCCATCGGCGCTCTCGACGAGGCGGCGTTGTTCGTGGCCGCGGCCGACGACACCGAGCTCGCCACGGATCAGGTCGTGCGGGTGATGGACCGCATCGTCGACTCGTTCCTCGGCTAGCGCCGAATCGGTAGAAGTTGTTCCCGGAAAACGGGAACTTCTGCTACGAAATCGACTGGGCGGCCACCAGTTCGGCGCAGCGCTCGCCGACGAGCATCACGGTGATGTTCGGGTTGACCGTGGTGTGTTCGGGGAACACCGACGCGTCGGCGACCCGGAGCCCCGCCACACCTTTCACCCGCAGTTCGGGGTCGAGCGGCGACAGCGCGTCGTCGGCAGCACCCATCCGGGCGGTGCCGACCGGGTGATAGACGGTGTTGTGGGTACGTCGGACGTAATCGGCCAGCTCGGCATCCGACGTCGTGTCCGGGCCGGGGTACAGCTCGCGGGCCACCCACTCCGACAGCGGTGCGGCCGCGGCGATCTCGCGAGCCCTGCGGAGGCCGGCGATCATGATGCGCATGTCGTAGCCCTCGGCATCGGTGAAGTACCGGGGGTCGACCCGCGGTTTGTCACGGAAGTCCCGTGATCGCAGCCGAACCGTGCCGCGGGACCGCGCATGCGTGACATTCGGTGTGAGACAGAAGGTGTTCTCGCTCGTCGGGTAACCCTGTCGCAGCGTGTGCATGTCGAACGGCACACTGCCGTAGTGCATCATCAGGTCGGGACGGTCGAGCCCGTTGTCGACGGTCGTGAAGATGCCCGCCTCCCACCACTGGGTCGATTCGGTGATCATCGGGCGCGTGGTCTCGAATCCGATGACCCCCTCGGGATGATCCTGCAGGTGTGCCCCGACACCCGGCGAGTCGACGAGCACGTCGATACCGTGCTCGGCCAGATGGTCGGCCGGCCCGATCCCGGAGAGCATCAACAGCTTCGGGGTGTCGATGGCCCCGGTGGAGACGATCACCTCGCGGTTCGCGCGGATGGTGGTCGTGCGCCCGAAGGCGTTGTCGGTGATGTCGACACCCACCGCGCGCGGGCCCCCGTCGACGGTCTCGGTAACGATCCGCTTCGCCCACGACCCGGTCCGGATGGTCAGATTCGGGCGGTCGAGATTGGGGTGCAGGTAGCTCACCGACGACGACGACCGGACGCCGTCGGGACGTCGATTGATCTGGAAGAAGTTGGCGCCGTTGACGACCGTCGATCCGCTGTTGAACTCGGTCCGCGGGATGCCGACCGCCTCGCACGCGTCCAGCACCGCGACGCCGCACGGATCGTCGGGCGGCACCGTCATCAGATGCACCGGACCGCTGCGACCGTGGTGGTCTCCCGGTGCGTCGTTGGTCTCGATCTGCGGGTACAGCCGGTAGAGCGACTCCGAACCCCACCCGGCGCAACCGTGGTCGCGTTCCCAGGCGTCGAGATCCTCGCGGGGGGCCCAGAACGCGATGCAGCTGTTGTGTGAGCTGCAGCCGCCCAGCACCTTGGCGCGGGCGTGCCGCATGAAGTCGTTGCCGTTCTCCTGCGGTTCGATCGGGTAGTCCCAGTCGTAACCCGACTCGAGCAACTCCATCCAGCGGTCCAGCCGCAGGATCGCTTCGTCACCGACATCCGACGGCCCCGCCTCCAGCAGGCACACCGCCACCGCCGGGTTCTCCGACAGGCGGGACGCCACCGCGGCACCCGCCGACCCACCACCGACGACGACGTAGTCGTAGGTGTCCGTGTCGCTCACTGTGCGCTCCCTCGATCGGCGAACCAGCCGGTGACACCCGGTCGCAGGTTCTCGTAGACATGTTTGGCCTCGCGGTACTCCGCCAGCCCCGACGGTCCCAGTTCGCGGCCGACGCCGGAGTGGCCGAATCCGCCCCACTCCGCCTGCGGCAGATACGGTCCGAAGTCGTTGACCCACACCGTGCCGTGGCGCAGACGCGCCGCGATGCGGCGGGCGCGAGCGGCATCCGACGACCAGACGGCGCCGGCGAGCCCGTATTCGGTGTCGTTGGCGATCGCCACCGCCTGGTCCTCGTCGGTGAAGGTCTCGACGGTCACCGTGGGGCCGAAGGCCTCGTCGTGCACGCATGCCATCGACCGGTCTGCGCGGTCGATGACCGTCGGCAGGTAGAACCAGCCATCGTCGAGCGAGCCCGCCCCGTGGTCGCCGGTGGCGAACGCACCGCCGGTCCGGATGGTCGCGCCGTCGGTGCGGGCCTGCTCGACGTAGGCATGGACCTTGTCGCGATGGGCCCGAGAGATCAGCGGGCCGGTCTCGGTGGCCTCGTCGAAGGGCAACCCGAGGCGGATCTCCTCGGCACGCCGTACCAGTTCGTCGACGAACCGGTCGTGCGCCGACTCCTCGATCACGAGACGCGCTCCGGCAGAGCACACTTGACCGGAGTGCAGGAATGCGGCGTTGAGCGCGTTGTCGACGGACGCGGCGAGTCGCTCGTCGGTGTCGCAGGCGTCGGCGAACACGACGTTCGGGTTCTTGCCGCCGAGCTCGAGTGCGACCTTCTTGACCGTGGCCGCGGCCTCCCGCGCGATTACCCGCCCAGTCGCCAGGCCCCCGGTGAACGAGACGAGATCGACGTCTCGGTGTGACGACAGCGGTGCGCCCGCGGTCGCCCCAGCTCCGAGCACGAGGTTGGCGACGCCGCGCGGCAGGCCGAGGTCGGCGAGCACCCTGGTGATCAGGATCGACGTGTGCGGGGTGAGCTCGGCGGGCTTGAGCACGAACGTGTTGCCGGCGGCCAGGGCCGGCGCGATCTTCCAGGCGGCCTGCAACAGCGGGTAGTTCCAGGGCGTGATGAGGCCGCAGACGCCCACCGGTTCGTAGACGATCCGGGAGTCGGCATCGGGTGACCCGGCATCGACCACGCGTCCCGCATCGTCTGCGGCCAGCTTGCCGAAGTACCGGAAGCAGTTTGCGATGTCGGTCATGTCGAGATCCGACTCATATGGCCGCTTGCCCGTGTCGAGGGTCTCTGCGCGCACGAACTCGTCTCGGCGCGAGTCGATCTCGTCGGCTACACGCAGCAACAGGTCGCCGCGCTCGGCCGCCGGGGTGGCGCGCCAGTCCCCGTCGTCGAATGCTCGCCGCGCCGCGGCGATCGCGGCCTCGGTGTCGGCTGCGTCGGCCTCGGCCACCACGTCGACCAGGGAACCGTCGGCCGGACAATGGATCTCGCGGGTGTCGCCGGTTGTCGACGCACGCCATTCGCCGTCGATGTAGAGGGTGTCGCTCATCGAGCAGGTGTTCCTTCGGGATCGCTGTCGGGTACGTCGACCACGGTATCGGGGTCGTGGTGATCGGTGGCCGCGCGGCGCAAGTGGAGGTAGCCGAGGTGGCGTTCGTACTGGTCGAGGATGTCGCCGATGATCTGCTCGCGGCCGTAGCCGTTGAGGGAGTACCCCTGTGAGCCCTCGGTCAGGTACACCTCGCAACGGAAGTAGCGGTCGTCGGACCGCTGGGTGAGGACCGCATAGGTCGGAGTCGGCGCCGAGACCGGCCACACGCAGTACTCGAAGCCGGGATCGTGGGCGAGGTCGACGAACAGTCGCGGCGAGGGGAGTCCCTCGTTGACCGCCGACTCGTCGACGCGCGCGGTGATGCCCTCCTTGGCGAACTCGTCGGAGACCTCGCGCATCGCCGGGACCACCGACTTGGTGATGAACTTCCGGGTGGCCGTGGCACTCGGATAACGCAGCGTGCCTACCAGTCGCTGTCGCCAGCTCCCGTGTTCGGACACACCTCTCCCCGCGGCGATCACCTTGGGGAGCGTGGTCCGGAAGCTGTCGAGTTTGAACGACTCGTTGCGCACCGCCCGTAGCAGCGACACCCCGATCAGCCCGAGCACGAACGAGAACGGCAGACCCATGATGACGGTCGCCGCCTGGAGCGTGAGGATCGATCCGTCGCCGCCGCCGGCGAACAACATCGACAGCGTCAGCAGACCGATGGCCACCGACCAGAAGATCCGCAACGAGCGCGAGCAGTCGGCCATCGGGTCGGTGAGCTTCGAGGTGAAGTTGCCCATCACCAACGAGCCGGAGTCGGCGCTGGTGACGTAGAACAACAGGCCGGTGATGGTCGCGATGCCGATCAGCAGCGGCGCGCCCGGGTACTGCTCGAGGAGCGAGTAGAAGCCTGCCTCCGGGGTGGAGGCGGTGACGTCGGCGAACTCCTTGTCCCCGCGTGCCACCTCCAGGGCGCTGTTACCGAAGATCGAGATCCACAGCAGGATGAAGCTGAACGGGACGACGAGGACGCCGAAGATGAACTGCCGCAACGTCCGCCCGCGGGAGATCCGGGCAAGGAAGAGTCCGACGAACGGCGCCCAGGCCACCCACCACGCCCAGAAGAACAGCGTCCAGCCGTCGACGAACGCTCGTGCGTCGTTGCCGGGGTTCGGGTTCACCTGATCCCAGGCGAAGGTGTCCAGGGTGCGGTCGAGGAAGGTCGACACGTAGTCGCCCGCGTTCTGTACGAGTCCGTTCAGCAGGAAGTCGGAGCGGCCTGCGACGAGGATGTAGACCAGCAGCAGGATCGCCAGGATCACATTGAGCTCGGACAGTCTGCGGATGCCCTTGTCGACACCCGAGGTCGCCGATGCCGTGGCCATCACGACCGAGAGCACGATCAGACCGATCTGGGCGGCCTTTCCCTGTGGGATGCCGAAGATCTCGTTGAGTCCGAAGTTGAGCTGCACGATGCCGATGCCCAGCGAGGTCGCGATGCCGAAGATGGTGCCGAGGACCGCGGCGACGTCGATCGCGTCGCCCCAGCGTCCCTCGACCCGCCGGCCGAAGATCGGGTAGAGCGCCGCCCGGATGGTCAGCGGCAGGTTGTGGCGGAAGGCGAAGTACGCCAGAGCGCCGCCCATCAGCGCGTACATCGCCCAGCCGGTCACCCCGTAGTGGAAGACCGTCCAGGTGACCGCCTCACGGGCGGCACCGTTGGTCTCCGGTGGACCGGTCGGTGGGGTGAGGAAGTGGGTGACCGGCTCGGCGACCGAGAAGAACATCAGATCGATGCCGATACCCGCGGCGAAGAGCATCGACGTCCAGGTGAACAGGCTGTACTCCGGGCGTGATTCCTCAGGGCCGAGCCGGTACCGCCCGTACTTGCTGACACCGAGGAAGACGACGATGCCGACGATCGCGGTGGCGAGGATGAAATACCACCACCCGAACCAGCGCGAGATGAAGTCCCGGACGTCGCCGATCACCGTCTCCGCGGTGTCCGGCGCGGCGAGCGCCCAGACCGCGAAGGCGAGGACGATGCCCGCCGAGATCAGGAAGACCGGCTTGTTCACCGATCCGCGTCCGGCTTCCGAAAACGTGGTCCCCCCGGATTCGCCCATGAGGAGGAAGTTAGTCCATTACCGACGAAACGGACGCCGATCGCGATGAGTTCGGGCCGCTCGCGGAGTCGGTATCGGTATGGCTACCGCAACGATCTCCAGCATGCTCCTGTCCAGCGACGACCCCGACCGGCTGCGCGACTGGTACGCGTCCGCCTTCGAGGCCACGTTGTCGGCGACCGGCGACGATCCCGGCGATCCGGGCTATCACGTGGTCGACCTCGACGGCTTCTACATCATGTTCGACCGCCGGGACGACGTGAACGGCCCCAATCCGGGCGGCGCGCGGGCCATCCTCAACGTCGAGGTGGACGACCCGCAGGCCACGGCTGCCCGCCTCGACGAGCTCGGCGCGCGCTGGGTCAGCCCGCTCGAGGACCGTGACGGCAGCTGGTTCGGTGTCGTCGAGGACCCGGACGGCAACTGGTTGCAGATCCTGCGGCTCTCCGACGAGGTCGAACAGCAGATGACCGCAGAGCCGACGTCGCCCTTCAGCGGGTTCGCCGTCCGCGACATCGACGAGGCCGCCGCGTTCTACGCGGACGTGCTGGGCATGCGGGTGCTCCGCGGGCCGATGGGCATCCTCGACATCCGCATCAACCGCTCGACCACGGTGATCGCCTATCCCAAGCCCGACCACGAACCCGCCGGCTTCACCATCCTCAATATTCCGGTCACCGACATCGACGCAGCCGTCGACGACCTGGTCGGCAAGGGCGTGGAGTTCGTCCGGTACGACGGGATGGGACAGGACGAGCGCGGGGTCATGCGCGGCAACGGCCCCGACATCGCGTGGTTCACCGACCCCAGCGGAAACGTCCTCTCCGTCCTCCATCCCTGATCGCTCCCGATGCAGGTCAACGGCCCGGATACGCACGGATCCGGGCCGTTCGCTGTGGGCGTAGCGCGCGCGGAACTACCGGCCCTGCCTGCGCGGTTGAACCTCGCAGAGCCCAACTTCAGGCCCCACCCATCGGATTGGGGCTGGCGTTAACTGCAGGTGTGGTGGCGACGACCTCTAGAGTGGAAGTCAGGCTGGTCGTCGCATATCCGCAAGCCGCCGCCAGGACGCCGACGACCGGGGCGTTAGCAATGTGAGGGAGAACAATGTTCGAACGGTTCACCGACCGCGCACGCAGGGTTGTGGTTCTGGCCCAAGAAGAAGCGCGGATGCTCAACCACAACTACATCGGGACCGAACACATCCTCCTGGGTCTGATCCACGAGGGCGAGGGTGTCGCCGCCAAGGCGCTGGAGTCGCTCGGGATCTCCCTGGAGGGCGTCCGCAGTCAGGTCGAGGAGATCATCGGCCAGGGCCAGCAGGCGCCGTCGGGACACATCCCGTTCACGCCGCGCGCCAAGAAGGTGCTCGAGCTCTCGCTGCGCGAGGCCCTGCAGCTCGGCCACAACTACATCGGCACGGAGCACATCCTGCTCGGCCTCATCCGCGAGGGTGAGGGCGTTGCCGCTCAGGTCCTGGTCAAGCTCGGCGCCGATCTCAACCGGGTGCGCCAGCAGGTCATCCAGCTGCTGTCCGGCTACCAGGGCAAGGAGCCCCAGGAGGCCGGCACCGGCGGGCGCAGCAGCGAGGCGGGCACCCCGTCGACGTCGCTCGTGCTCGACCAGTTCGGTCGCAACCTGACCGCCGCCGCGGGCGAGGGCAAGCTCGACCCCGTGATCGGGCGCGAGAAGGAGATCGAGCGGGTCATGCAGGTGCTGTCCCGCCGCACCAAGAACAACCCGGTGCTGATCGGCGAGCCCGGCGTCGGCAAGACCGCCGTGGTCGAGGGCCTCGCGCAGGCCATCGTCAACGGCAAGGTCCCCGAGACGCTCAAGGACAAGCAGCTCTACACCCTCGACCTCGGGTCGTTGGTCGCCGGCAGCCGCTACCGCGGCGATTTCGAGGAGCGCCTGAAGAAGGTCCTCAAGGAGATCAACACCCGCGGCGACATCATCCTGTTCATCGACGAGCTGCACACCCTCGTCGGTGCGGGCGCCGCCGAGGGCGCGATCGACGCCGCCAGCATCCTCAAGCCGAAGCTGGCCCGCGGTGAGCTGCAGACCATCGGTGCCACCACCCTCGACGAGTACCGCAAGTACATCGAGAAGGACGCGGCCCTCGAGCGCCGCTTCCAGCCGGTGCAGGTCGGCGAGCCGTCGGTGGAGCACACCATCGAGATCCTCAAGGGTCTGCGCGACCGCTACGAGAGCCACCACCGGGTGTCCATCACCGACGGTGCCCTGGTCGCGGCGGCCACCCTGGCCGACCGCTACATCAACGACCGCTTCCTGCCGGACAAGGCGATCGACCTCATCGACGAGGCGGGCGCGCGCATGCGCATCCGCCGGATGACCGCACCGCCAGACCTGCGCGAGTTCGACGATCGCATCGCCGAGGCGCGCAAGGAGAAGGAGTCCGCGATCGACGCGCAGGACTTCGAGAAGGCCGCGAATCTCCGCGACAAGGAGAAGCAGCTGGTCGGCGAGCGCGCCGAGCGCGAGAAGCAGTGGCGCAGTGGTGACATGGACGTCGTCGCCGAGGTCGACGACGAGCAGATCGCCGAGGTCCTGGGCAACTGGACCGGCATCCCGGTCTTCAAGCTCACCGAGGAGGAGACCACACGTCTGCTCCGTATGGAGGACGAGCTGCACAAGCGGATCATCGGCCAGGAAGACGCGGTCAAGGCCGTCTCCAAGGCGATCCGCCGTACGCGTGCCGGCCTGAAGGACCCGAAGCGTCCGTCCGGATCGTTCATCTTCGCCGGACCGTCGGGTGTCGGTAAGACCGAGCTGTCCAAGGCCCTGGCGAACTTCCTGTTCGGCGAGGACGACGCACTCATCCAGATCGACATGGGCGAGTTCCACGACCGGTTCACCGCGTCGCGGCTGTTCGGTGCCCCTCCCGGCTACGTCGGCTACGAAGAGGGCGGCCAGCTCACCGAGAAGGTGCGCCGCAAGCCGTTCTCGGTGGTGCTGTTCGACGAGATCGAGAAGGCGCACTCGGAGATCTACAACACGCTGCTGCAGGTCCTCGAGGACGGCCGCCTCACCGACGGTCAGGGCCGCACGGTCGACTTCAAGAACACCGTGCTGATCTTCACCTCGAACCTCGGCACCAGCGACATCTCCAAGGCCGTCGGACTGGGCTTCAGCTCCGGCGACGACTCGAAGTCGAACTACGAGCGGATGAAGCTCAAGGTCAACGACGAGCTGAAGAAGCACTTCCGTCCCGAGTTCCTCAACCGTATCGACGACGTGATCGTGTTCCACCAGCTCACGCAGGACGAGATCATCCAGATGGTCGACCTGATGATCGGTCGCGTCGAGGCGCAGCTGAAGAACAAGGACATGGACATCGAGCTGACCGATCAGGCGAAGAACCTGCTCGCTCGGCGCGGATTCGATCCGGTGCTGGGTGCGCGGCCGCTGCGTCGCACCATCCAGCGCGAGATCGAGGACCAGCTGTCGGAGAAGATCCTCTTCAACGAGCTGACCGCCGGTCAGATCGTGGTGGTCGACGTCGACGGCTGGGACGGTGAGGGCGACGGCGAAGACGCCACCTTCACCTTCGCCGGTTCGGACCGTCCGCGTGAGCTGCCGGACGTTCCGGTCGAGCTCACCAAGACCGGTGGAGAGAGCCAGGGAGACACCGCCTAGCTGGTAGCTTCTCGGCCTATGACGACAGAATCAACGGAACCCGGTTCGGCACCCGCCGAGCCGGGTTCCGTCGTTGTGACCGAACGTCGGGGACCGATTGCCGTCCTTCGGCTGAATCGTCCGGATCGATTGAACGCCTTCACGATCCCGATGATGGAACAGTTGATCGCCGCCTTCGACGAGACCGACGCCGACGACTCGGTGCGAGCAGTGGTGCTCACCGGCACGGGCCGCGCATTCTGTGCGGGCGCCGACCTCGAAGCGGGGGCGTCGACGTTCGCCTCGCCGACCGACGAGGTCCCACCCGACGGCGGGGGTCAGGTGGCGCTGCGCATCCATCGGTCGCTGAAGCCGGTGGTGAGCGCCGTCAACGGGGCGGCGGTCGGCGTCGGGGTGACCATGACCCTGCCGACCGACATCCGGATCGCCTCGGACGATGCGCGCTTCGGATTCGTCTTCACCAAGCGTGGGATCGTGCCGGAGGCTTGCTCGAGTTGGTTCCTACCGCGGCTGGTCGGGTTGCCGACGTCGCTGCGGTGGGCGATGGGCGGTCAGACGGTCGGCGCCGACGAGGCGCTCGAACGCGGACTCGTCCAGCAGGTGGTCGCGAAGGATCAGGTCCTCGACACGGCCGTCGACGTGGCCACCGAGCTGATCACCGACACCGCGCCGGTGTCGGTGGCCCTCACCCGACAGTTGTTGTGGCGCATGGCCGGTGCTCCCGGCCCGTTCGATGCGCACCTGGCCGACTCGCGCGGCATCCATCACCGCGGTCAGTCGGCGGACGTGGCGGAGGGTGTCACGTCGTTCCTGGAGAAGCGCCCACCGCGGTTCACCGACCGGGTGTCGACGGATCTGCCCGACATCTTCTGACCGCTCCCATCCGCGCTCGCGCAGTCGGATGGGTCGACTATCGGACTGCGGCAGTCGGGTGGCTCCGGGGAGGTGCGATGACCGGGATCAGGCCGGCAGTGGCGCGGCGTCACGGTCGGCGAGCATCAGGGTCATCTGCCCGACCTCGTCGCCCTGGTCGCTGATCATCGCGAGCGCCAACTGTTTGGTCGCGGCGCTCGCGGTCGGATCGTTCTGAGCGGCCGCAGCCATGGCCATCCCGCCGCGATGATGGCGGATCATCAACTGCAGGAACAACACCTCCGCAGCCCGACCCTGCAACTCCGACAGTCGGCCGATCTCCGCGACGCTCGCCATCCCGGGCATCGGCGGTGCGTCACCGGGTGCGGCGGCATGCTCGCCACCGCCGTGGTGGTCGTGGCCGCCTGCCGGGATGTTCTGCATCCAGCTCATCGGTGTCTCCGATGCCATCGGTGCGCCGAACCATGTCAGCCATCCGCGCATCGTCGACGTCTCTCCGGTCTGGGTCAGGATGATGCGGTCGGCCAGTCCGCGGACGTCAGCGGATGGGGCTGCGGCGATGGTCCGGGCCATCAGGATGGCCTGGTCGTGGTGCGTCGACATGTCCTGTGCGAAACCGATGTCGGTCGCGCTGGGCCTCGGTCCGGCCGAGTCGCCCGGATGGCCGCTCTGCCAGGCGATCCCGACGACCACTCCGATCGCCACCAGTATGGTGGCTATCCCGATCGCACCGAGTGCCCGCACTCCCCGCATCCCGCTCATCCGATGTGCGACTCCTGGTCGGGCGGCGGCGTGTACACCTGCGGACTGAGCGCGAGTGCGTAGAAGCCGCCGTCGGCGCACGTCGTCCAGATCTGGTTGCCGCGGAACTCCGGCGGAGAGAAGCACCAGTCGGTCGACATGTCACCGCCGACGACCATGCCGGTACGCGGCCCGATCATCTGATCGAGGCGGGCCTTGCCGTTGACGATGGACATGCCGAGGCTGAGGAAGTCCACCGCCGGCACTCCCAGGAACGACGCGAGCACATGCGGCGAGTTGGGTAGGTCGGCGACGGTGGAGTTCTTTCGCGCGGGTGGGTTGTAATATGCGATCTCCTTGATACGGTTGGGATTTCGCACGTCGAACACGCGGATGCCCGACGACTCCCACGCACACGCCAACGCGGTCGGGTCGCGCGGACGGTCGACCGCACAGTAGTGCGGGTTGCTGCTGAAGATCGAACCGCCCGTCGCCGACCGGAGGTTGGTGTCGAGGTTCTTCGGGAGATTGATCTCGAGCTTGATCTGCGCGACATAGCGCGGCTGGTTCGCCCGCCCCACGTCGAACAACTTCACACCACCCGAACCGGCCTCGTCGGCGGTGAAGATGTGCGCCCGACCCCGATAGGTGATCGGGATCGAATGCTGGTTCAGCTGACCGTCGGGCCACAGGTACGCCGCGACATGCGGCACCTGCGGATACGGCGCCCTGCGCTGCACCTGGCTGGTGTCGAGGATGGTGATGCCCGCCATGTTCGACAGGTACATCCGGTTGCCGTCCGGTGACATACCGAAGCCGTGGCCCAGGAAGCTGTGCAGTCCCTGCCAGATGACCCGAGGCACAGCCGGATTCGAGATGTCGATGGCGGTGAGGTGGCCGGGGAAGACACCCGATGCCCAGTACGTCCGACCGTCGGGTGAGAACCCGCCCTCGTGCGAGGTGAAGGGAAGTGGCGATGTTGTCCCCGGCCCGCGGTTGAGCAGGCGTGGATGTTCGCAGTCGGAGATGTCGTAGACCGAGAAGAATCCACCACCCCACAGGAGCGGGACGGCCGTCGCGGCGAGCAGTTTGCGCGCGGGATTGACCTTGAGGGTCTCCCACGTGCCGCCGCGCATGGCCGGTTCGGTCAGGGAGCCGACCACCCGTGGTCGGGTGGGGTCGGCGACGCTGACGACCTGTACTCCTGGCTGACGCAGCACGTTGTTGCCGGGGAACAGGCTCCCGGTGTAGCTGCAGTGGTCGAAGGACGCGGACACGATGCCGCCTCCCGCGCCACGGGCGTTGCCGAGTTTCGTGAGGTTGCAGCGGTACCCGAGTCGGCTGCGTCCCGAGTTGCGGTCCTCCGCACTCACGTCGCCCTGTAGCCCGACCTCCGGCAGCGAACCCGGACCGCAGTCGGCGCGCGGTACCGACTTCTCCGAGATGTCGCCGAACCAGTGGTTCGCCGCGCTCGCGGTCGGCGCGGTGACCGACGCGATCATCGCGACACCGAGCACCGCCACGACGAACGTCGCGACCGCCGGCGAGGAGATGAATCGCGGGCCCGTCCGCCGAATCCTGGTGTCGTGCATCCCGCCGCCTTCGTCCGACCCGATGTGACCGGGTGGACACTAACAACGCCGCGCCAGCCGAGTGGGTCGTTTGTCCATACCGACTGGTCAGCCTGTCTCGCTGGCCGGGACAACCGGTGCCTGGCGGCGTCGGTGTGGCCGGACGAGTCGGACGGCGACCCCTCCGGTCAAGTGAGCCGGACCGGCTCGTGCGCCCGCTGCCTGCGGTGGGCGAGCAGCCCGATCGCCGCGGCGACGAAACAGGTCGCCGCACCGACGCCGAGCCCGACGCGCGCGCCGGCGGTCTCGCAGATGGCGCCGATGATGGGACCACCGATCGGAGTCGAGCCCATGAAGGCCACCGACCACAGGGCCATCACCCGACCACGCATCTGCGGGTCGGAGTTGAGCTGCAGCGTGGCGTTGCCGGTCGACAGGAACGAGACGCTCAGCCAGCCGACGAAGAACAGCGCGCCGATGGCGACCGGCAGGCTCGGCGAGAGCGCGGTGACCGCGATGGTCACGCCGAACCCGGCGGCGGCGATCGACAGCGGACGCAGTCCGGTGGTGCCCCGGGCGGCGACGATGAGTCCGCCGACCACGGCGCCGACGCCCATCGCCGACGTCATGAACCCGAATGCCTGTGGCCCACCGTCGAACACGTCGCGCGCGGCGGCAGGCAGCGACACCTGGAATTCGTAGGCGAGGGTGCCGACCAGGCCCATGGTCACCAGGGGAATCCAGAGTGTCGGGATACCGGCGACGTATCGGAGTCCTTCGCGCAGCTGGCCCTTGGCGCGGGGCACCGGGGTCTCGGCATGGATTCGATCCGTGTTCATCACGATCAGCGACACCACCACCGCGACGAAACTGACGGCGTTGATCGCGAAGCACCATCCGGCACCGATCGCGGCGAGGATGATGCCGGCCGCCGCAGGCCCGACCGCTCGGGCGGCGTTGACCATCACCGAGTTGAGCGTGACCGCGTTGCGGATCAGCGACTCGCCGACGATCTGATGGATGAAGGCCTGGCGCGCGGGATTCTCGAAGGCATTGTTGAGTCCGAGCAGCGCGGCCAGGATGCCGACCTGCCAGACCTCGATCCAGCCGCCGATGGTGAGAGCGGCGAGCACCGCGGCCAGCACGCCCATGATCGACTGCAGCACGATCATCAGGCGTCGACGGTCGACCCGGTCGGCGATCACGCCCGCGTACGGACCGAACACGAGGACCGGCACAGCCTGCAGGGCGACGATCAGTCCCAGCATCGAGGCGGATCCGCTGAGCGTGAGGACCAGCCACGCCTGAGCGGTCGCCTGCATCCACGTACCGACCAGTGAGAGGGCCTGACCGCCGAAGTAGAGCCGGAAGTTGGCGTTGGACAGAGCTGCGAAGACGCCGCTGGGCGGCGTGCCTGATTCGTCGGGATCAGATCGAGTCCGGGTGTCGCACACCTCGGCCATCCGATCTTCGGTCATCGATCCCAGTCTAGAACCGCGATCCGTTTGCTCCGACGCCGGAGTTCGCCGACCGTCACCGAACGGGACGCCAACTCCGGATCTCCAGGGCGGCCGCGATGGCGACGAAGTCGTCGGCCACCGAACCCGGCAGCAACTCGTCGGCACGCGTGAGTCGCCGGATGACCGTGTTGCGGTGCGTGTACAGCTGCTCGGCGGTGCGGGAGGTGTTGCACTGTTGCGCGATCCAGGTCCGCACGGTCTCGGCGATCTCGGCATGGCCGTGCGCCAGTTCACCCAGGGTGTCGGCGACGAACTCGTCGGCCGCGGACCGATCATCTGTCAGCAGCGTGACGAGCCGGGTGTCGTCGTAGCGTGCCGATTGCCGGGGTGATCCGAGCTGAGCCATGAGCCGTTGCACCGACAATGCGTCGAAATGACTCTGTCGGAACCCTTCCACGTCGACCCCCGATCGTCCGATCGCCACCCGGACGTCGGGATGCTCCGACAATCCGGTCACCTCCCCGACATCGGCGACCGGTAACCACAGCCACATGGCGGTCGCGCCGGCCATCACCGTGAGCCGACGGTCGGTGCCCGCGGCCGTCGACACCCGGTCGGCGACGGCCTCGATCTCGGCGGGCGACGAGTGGCCCTCACCCCAGACCACCGCCGCGGTGTGTGGACCGGTGAGTCGGTGACCGAGGCGTTCCTCGGCGCGCGGTCGGGGGATCGGGGCGTTCTCGAGGATCAGCGCCACCGTCGCGCGACGTTCGGCGTGGGTGCCACGCGTCAGGTCCGCGCGCTCGGCCCGCATGCGTTCGGACATGGCCGCGACCGTGTCGTCGATGAACGTGGAGATGGACAGCGACGAGAGGTCGAGGAGTTCGCGCAGTTCGTCAGGGTCGTCGGTGAGCGCGAAACAGATCTGCATCCATCGTCGCCATGCCACGCTCTGCGCGGTGCGGAACGCATCCAGCGACGATTCGTCGAGCCCGCGGCGTACCAGGTCCCGGGCGGTGTCGAGCACCTCGGTGGTGACGTTCGCGCCGACCCGGTCGCCGGGATGATGGACGTTCGCCGCGGCCCAGTGGAGCAGGTTGGCGAGGTTGGACCGTTTGGTCCCCTCGGCCAGGGTCGGGTCGTCGGCGACCTCGTTCATCCGGAACCCGCCGAGTGCCGCCGAGTGCAGTTCCGCGATCCACTCCGGCGGCGGGCTCAGGACCTGCTCCGCGCCGCGGCGGAACAGCTCCCTCGTGCGTGCGGTCGGCGTCGGCCACTCGATGTCCATCCGAACATCATGCACCGCTGGATGTGGTGAGACGTTGCATATTGCACCTGGCGTCGCTGTGGTGTCGGCGCGATGATGGAATGCATCAGCCCAGCCCCCGTCCGCAAGGAGATCTCGGTGACCGCATCCACGTCCGTAGAGACCATCGACGTACTCATCGTCGGAGCCGGGATCTCGGGAATCGGCGCCGCCCGTTACCTGACCACCGAGCATCCCTCGAAGTCCTTCGCCATCCTCGAGGCACGCGAATCGTCCGGCGGCACGTGGGATCTCTTCCGGTATCCGGGTATCCGCTCGGACTCCGATCTGCACACGTTCGGTTACGAGTTCAAGCCGTGGCGGGACAAGGAGTCGATCGCCGGTGCGCCGCGCATCCTCGACTATCTGCGGGAGACGGCGTCCGAGAACGGTATCGACGAGAAGATCCGCTATCACCACACGGTGGTGTCGGCGAACTGGTCGAGTGCCGACGCGCGCTGGATCGTCGACGTCGAGCGCGCCGACACCGGCGAGCGGGTGATTTTCGATGCCGGCTGGATCTTCTGCGCGTCGGGCTATTACCGCTACGACGAGGGCTACACACCGGAGTTCGAGGGGCGTGACCGGTTCGCCGGCCAGATCGTCCACCCGCAGCATTGGCCGGAAGACCTCGACTACAGCGGCAAGAAGGTCGTCGTGATCGGCAGCGGGGCCACCGCGGTCACCCTGGTGCCGTCGATGGCCGACACCGCCGGACACATCACCATGCTCCAGCGCACACCGACCTACGTGATGCCGATCCCGCGCGAAGACGCCATCGCCAATGTCGCCAGGAAGGTGCTCGGCGACGAGCGCGGTTACGCGCTGACGCGGCGTAAGAACATCGCCCAGCAGCGGCTGGTCTATCAGTTCTGTCAGACGTTCCCGTCCTTGGCGCGCAAGGCGATCCGCGCGGTCAACGCCAGCAGGCTGCCCGCCGACTTCCCGGTCGACGAGCACTTCAACCCGCCGTACGACCCCTGGGATCAGCGACTGTGCGCAGTCCCCAACGGCGACCTCTTCCGCTCGATCCGCAACGGATCGGCATCCGTCGTGACCGATCGCATCGCGACCTTCACCGAGACCGGCATCCAGCTCGAGGGCGGTGACCACCTCGACGCCGACATCATCGTCACCGCCACCGGTCTGAACCTCCGGGTGGCCGGCGGGATCGCGCTGAGTGTCGACGGGCGGCCGGTCGAGATGTCCGAGACGGTCGTCTATCGCGGCATGATGCTGAGTGGAGTCCCCAACTTCGCTCTCGCCATCGGCTACACGAACTCGTCGTGGACGCTCAAGATCGGGTTGCTCTGCGAATACTTCTGCCGGATGCTCGGCTATCTCGACGAGCACGGTCTGGACGCCGTCTGGCCGGTGGCAGACGCCGACATGGAGACGCGGCCGCTGCTCGACTTCGGGGCCGGATACGTCAAGCGTTCGCTGTCGTCGCTGCCGCGCCAGGGGCAGACCGCACCCTGGGTCATGTCGATGAGCTACCACGACGATCGCCGGCTGCTGCGCAACGGAACCGTCGCCGACGAGCATCTTCGCTTCTCGTCGCCCACGAATCGCACCGCGGTGGACGCGGCGCCGGTCGTCGATCGTCGGGCCGAACTCGTCGAGTAACGCGGGGCGGCCCCACGCGCGACATCACAACTGCCTAACATCGGTGCTACCGCACTTGGGGCGGTGATGGGACGGTCGATACGATTCGTTGCATCTGTGACTGCTGATACCAAAGGGGAATACGTGCGCGCTCAGTGGGTTCGTCGGAGTGCTGTCCTGCTCGGCGCCGCGGCGGTCGTGACCGGATCGGTGACCGCGGTCTCCGCCCCGGCGTCGGCGGCCTCTCGGATCGACACCGTCGTCCGTGACAGCCCGAAGCGTGCGACGGCCATCGTGTGGTCGGAGTCGATGCACAAGATGATCCCGGTGACGGTTCTGCGCCCGAAGGACACCAGCAAGCCCCGTCCGACGCTCTACCTGCTCAACGGCGCAGGCGGCGGCGAGGATTCGGCCACGTGGGCGGCCCGTACAGATTACGAGAAGTTCTTCGCCGACAAGAATGTCAACGTCGTCACCCCGATCGGCGGCGCGTTCTCGTACTACACCGACTGGCAGAAGGACGATCCCGAGCTCGGTCGCAACAAGTGGCAGACCTTCCTGACGAAGGAACTTCCCCCGCTGATCGACAAGGAGTTCGGCACCAACGGCCGCAACGCCATCGCCGGAATCTCGATGGCGGGCACCTCGGTGCTGAACCTCGCGATCGCCGCACCGAAGCTCTACCGGGCGGTTGGCGCCTACAGCGGCTGCGCCCGCACCAGCGATCCGGCGGGGCAGGCGTACATCCGTCTGGTCACCGGCACGCGCGGCGGTGCCGACGTCACCAACATGTGGGGTCCGCTCAACGGGCCCGGCTGGCGCGCCAACGACCCGTACATCAACGCCGCCAAGCTTCGTGGCACCAAGATCTACATGACGACCGGCAACGGACTGCCCGGCCCGAACGAGACCCTCAACGGACCGCAGATCGACGGTGATCCGGCCACGCTGGCCAACCAGGTCGCGCTCGGTGGTCTCATCGAGGCAGCCGTCGACCAGTGCACTCAGCAGATGGCACAGCGCCTGCGGCAGTTGCGGATTCCGTTCAAGCTCACCTCGCGACCCAACGGGACCCACTCGTGGGGCTACTGGCAGCAGGATCTGCACCGGACCTGGCCGCAGATCTCGGCGGACCTGAACCGCTAGGTTCGACGGCCACACCGACGAGAAGACCCCGTCCGCGCTCTCCGCGCAGGCGGGGTCTTCTGCTGTGTTCGTGAGAAGGACGATCAGCGGCTCGCGCGGCCCTCGAGAAGAAGCTTGACCGTGAGCTCCATCCGGTTGGTGACGTCGGTCGCCGACGCCCGTCGGGTCAGCCACTGCACCAGGTTCGACATCCAGACATCGGACAGCACGCGAGCGACCGAGAGATCTTCTTCAGTGGGCTCACCCTCGACCATGGCACCGGCCAACAGTCGGTCGATGATGCCGGCGACCTGGTCGACCTCGGCCGTCGCCGATGCGTCGGCGAACATGAACGCGCGGGTCATGGCCTCGGTCAGCAGCGGGTCGCGCTGCATCGCGAACGTGATCATGTCGAGGACGTGCCGGAGGCGCTCGACCGGGGTGTCACCGCGCAGCTGGGACCGGTCGACGCGTGACTCGACGCGCTCGAACTCGCGTGCCAGTGCGGTCACCAGCAGGTGGACCTTGGACGGGAAGTACCGGTACAGCGTCCCGACGGCGACGTCGGCCTTGTCGGCGACCGTGCGCATCTGGACGGCGTCGTAGCCGCCCTTCGACGCGAGCGCGAGCGTGGCGTCGAGAATCCGTCGACGACGCTCGCGCTGGGCGGTCGAGCCGGCTTCGGTGCTGGTGGGCGGCGCGGTGGCCGGTGCCGCCGCGGCGGTCGACGACTCCGCCGACGTCTCGACGTCGGCGGCGTTGCCTGATGCGGAACGAGCCATGGTGGTCGCGGTGTCCTCACTGGTCGGTGAACAGCGGGTGGCTACCGCGTGATAGACACCCATGGCATATTAGAACAGGTTCTATTTGACCGTCACAACTCGACATACAGGGAAATCACGTGACAATCGCCACGTCTGACGAGCAGATCGCCGTCTGCGACGCCATCGCCGAGTGGGCCGGCCGGGTCCGCGCCACCGAACTCGTCCGCGCCGACATCGACAAGCCACGCGACCAGTGGACCGGATTGCTCGACCAACTGGCCGAGTTCGGCATCGTCGCGGCCGCGCTGCCGGAGAGCGCCGGGGGACTCGGCGCGACCTTCACCGATGTCGCCGCGATGATCGAACGCTGCGGCGTCGATCTGGTCCCCGGGCCGATCGGTGCGACGGTGACGGCGGCGCTCGGGCTGTCGCGGTCGACCGATCCGCGCGCCGGAGATCTCGTCGCCGCTCTCGGCGAGGGCCGGCTGTCAGCGTCGGTGCCGACCTCGGCGACCAGCGGCGCGCCGACGATCCGGCTCGATGGCGGGACCCTCGACCTCGGTCTCGTGCCCGGTCACGTCGACGGCGGTTCGATCCTCGCCCGCCTCACTGTGGACGGTACGAGCGGCTGGTGGTTGGTGCCGCCGGGAGTCGGTGCCCACGACCTCGCACCGATCGCCCCCGCGGACGGTCGGATGTCGGTGTCACGGGTGCGGATCGGAGGGTTGACCCCGGCCGACCTGATCGAACTGCCCGACGCCGACCTGGTCGAGGGAACGTTGTCGGCGACCACGGCCGCGTACGCGAGCGGGGTCACCCGGTGGGCGCTGACCACCGCGGTCGACTACGCGAAGGTCCGCACCCAGTTCGGTTCGCCGATCGGTGCATTCCAGGCGGTCAAACACATATGTGCCGAGATGCTCTGCCGCAGTGAGCAGGTCACGGCCGCCGCGTGGGATCTCGCCCGCGCTGTCGACGACCTGTTGGGCGGCGCCGACGACGCCGCCGACCAGCTCCGCCTGAGTCGGCTGGCCGCCGACGTCCTGGTCGCCGACCTCGCGGTCGCCACCGCCAAGGACTGCATCCAGGTACTCGGGGGGATCGGCTTCACCTTCGAGCACGACGCCCACCTGTATCTCCGGGCGGCGATGGCGATCCGGTCGACGCTGGGATACGGGACGGCGCAGGGGGCGGATCTCGGCCGTCTGGGTCTCGCCGGCGCGCGTCGACGGTTCGAGGTCGACCTGTCCGAGGTCGAGGACCGGCGTGCGGAGGTGCGCGCAACGGCCGAGTCGATCGCCGCCACCGCGGAGTCCGACCGTCGCGCCGCACTCGCCGACACGGGGTACCTCACCCCACACTGGCCGGCGCCATATGGCCTGGGGGCATCGCCGGTGGAGCAGTTGCTCATCGACTCCGAGTTGCAGCGCGCCGACGTCACGCGACCCGATCTCGTCATCGGCGCCTGGGCCATCCCGACCATCCTCGAGCACGGCACCGACGCCCAGCGCGAACGATTCGTGGGCCCGACCCTCGTCGGCGACATCGTGTGGTGCCAGTTGTTCAGCGAGCCGGAGGCGGGCTCCGACCTCGCGGCGCTGCGCACCAGGGCCACCCGCGTCGACGGGGGCTGGCAGCTCTCCGGACAGAAGATCTGGACCTCGCAGGCCCACAACGCGCACTGGGGCATCTGTCTCGCGCGGACGAATCCCGATGCGGCCAAGCACAAGGGCATCACCTACTTCGTCGTCGACATGACCTCGCCCGGGATCGACATCCGGCCTCTGCGTGAACTCACCGGTCGCGCGAACTTCAACGAGGTCTTCTTCGACGACGTCTTCGTACCGGACGAGAACGTCGTCGGCGAGGTCGACGGGGGATGGCGACTGGCACGGACCACGCTCGCCAACGAGCGCGTGGCCATGGGTGGCTCGTCGCTGGGCAAGGAGATGGAAGACCTGCTCGGCCAGGTCGGCCGGTCCGAGATCCCCGTCGCCGAGCACGACCTGGGGCGGATCGGCAGGCTCGTCGCCGATGCCCACATCGGACGGGTGATCGACACCCGGATGGTGGTCCAGCGACTCGCCGGACACGATCCGGGGGCGCTGGCCAACGTGCGCAAACTGATCGGTGTGGCCCACCGGCAGTCGGTGCCCGACCTCGCTCTGGAACTGCTCGGGGCCGACGGTCTCGCGACGCCCGAGGCGTTCGACGCTGATCTGCAGAACCGATGCCTGTCGATCGCGGGTGGGACCACACAGATCCTGCGGACCGCTGCTGCGGAACGGATTCTAGGATTGCCGCGCTCCTGAGGGCGCTTCACCGCAGGAAATGTGCAGTTGAGGCACCAAAACGGACACCTTTCAGTTCGGCCGTGATACAACTAGAACAGGTTCTAATTCATGGCGAGGAGGCTGAGGGGTGGACTTTGCCCTCGACAGCACTGCGACAGCGGTGCGCGACGTCGCGGCCGACGTGTTCACCCGACATCGACCCGACTGGGAATCCCGGTTCGGGTCAGGTGGTCGGGGATCGTCGGCGCCCGGAGGATTCGACGAGCCGCTGTGGCGGTCGCTGGTCGACGCGGGGCTGATCGCCCTGCCGTTGCCCGCCGACCTCGACGGCGACGACGTCTCGGTGCTCGACCTGCTCCCGCTTCTGCATCGGATGGGCGAGGCGGCGGCCGTCACCCCGGCGCTCGGGTCCCTGGCGTCGGCGCTGATCCTGCGATCCGCGACCGACGACGCCCGTCGGCGGTGGGGCGCGACGCTGTCCGGGGGGGCCTGGCATGCCATCGCGATCGGCGAACAGGGTGATGCCTTGACCGCGACGCCACGCGCGACTGTGCGGGACGGACGGCTGACCGGCACCAAGATCGGTGTTCTGCACGCCGATGGCGCCGCGGTCCTGCTGGTCGTCGCCGACGCCGGTGTGGTCGCGGTCCCCGCCGATGCCGATGGCGTCTCGATCACGCGGACCCCGACGTCCAGCGGATGGGGCGAATACACGGTCCGATTCGACGGTGTCGCCGTCGATGACGCCGACATCGTGACCTCTGATCGGGCGGTCGCACGCGATCTGTACCGGCTCGTCCTCGCCGCATATGCCGACGGTCTGGTGGCGGGTGCGGCCCGGCTGACCGCGGATCACGTGTCCGAGCGCAATCAGTTCGGCAAGCCGATCGCCCTGTTCCAGGCGGTGGGGCAGCAGCTCGCCGACATCTATGTCATCGGTCGGTCGATGAATCTCGCGGCCACCGCGGCGGCCTGGCGCCTCGCCGAAGGTCTCGATGCGCGTAGGGATCTCGCCATCGCGGCATACTGGCTGGCCGCCGAGCTGCCGGCCACGACGCGGACGATGACCCATCTGCACGGCGGGGTGGGCGTCGACATCACCTACCCGTTGCACCGCTACTTCTCCATCACCAAGGATCTCGCCCGACTCGCCGGTGGCGCCACCGCGCGTCTGGACGAGCTGGCCGATCTCGACGAGGTCGCCGGAACGACCGTCGCCCAGGGAAAGGCGAGCTGATGTACATCGACCTGACCTCGGAACAGCGCGAGCTGCGGGCCGAACTGCGCTCGTACTTCGCGAACCTGGTGGGTGCCGACGACGCCGACGTCATGCTGACGGAGCGACACGGTGAGACCTACCGCAAGGTGATCCGGCAGATGGGCCGCGACGGATGGCTCGGTGTCGGATGGCCGAAGGAATACGGCGGCAAGGGTTTCGGCGAGATCGAGCAGCAGATCTTCACCAACGAGGCCGTGCGCGCCGATGTCCCGCTCCCCGCCGTCACCCTGCAGACCGTCGGTCCGACGCTGCAGGTACACGGCACGCCGGAGCAGAAGGAGAAGTTCCTCCCGTCGATCCTCGCCGGTGAGGTCCACTTCGCCATCGGCTACACAGAGCCCGAGGCGGGCACCGATCTCGCGTCGCTGACGACCTCTGCGGTTCGCGACGGCGACCACTACATCGTCAACGGGCAGAAGATCTTCACCACCGGCGGACACGACGCCGACTACATCTGGTTGGCCGTCCGTACGGACAAGGATGCGCCGAAGCACAAGGGCATCTCCATCCTGATCGTCGACACCTCGGATCCCGGCTACAGCTGGACGCCGATCATCACCGCCGACGGTGCCCACCACGTCAATGCGACCTATTACAGCGATGTGCGCGTACCGGTCTCCATGCGCGTCGGGGACGAAGGGGGCGGTTGGAAGCTGATCACCACCCAGCTCAACCACGAGCGCGTGATGCTCGGACCGGCGGGCCGGATCGACGGGCTCGCTGCTCGCGTGCGGGAGTGGGCCGCGCGCCCGGACGCCGACGGCACCGTGATCGCCAAGCATCCGGATGTGCGTCGGACCCTGGCGACCATCGACGCGCTCGCCCGGATCAACGAATTGCTGAACTGGCAGGTCGCCTCCACCGGCGAGGCGATCTCGATGGCCGATGCCGCTGCCACCAAGGTCTTCGCCACCGAACGGCTCCAGGAGATCCATCGGATGATCAACGAGATCATCGGCCGCCACGGCGATCTCACCGACCCGGAGACGGCGGCACTGGTGGATTGGCTGGACGTCCAGCAAAAGCGGAACGTGGTCATCACCTTCGGTGGCGGCGTGAACGAGGTGATGCGCGACATGATCGCGACCGCCGGCCTCGGACTCCCGCGGGCCAAACGGTGACCACGGCGGAGTCGGCGCGGTTCCGTGATGGCATGTGCACCATCGTGATCGACGGAGGGAATCAGTGACCACGACCGGCGACCGGGTCCGCGCGTCGGCCCCCGAGCGCATCAGTCCGGCGTCGGACGCCGACACCATTCGTGCGGTGGCCGACGAGATCATCGCGGGCGGGCGGAGTGCCCCGGTTCGCGGCCGTGACCCGATCAACCAGCCGATGATCAACAACTGGGTCGAGGCGATGGGGGACACCAACCCCGTCTACGTCGATGCGCAGGCAGCGCGTGCGGCCGGCCACGACGACATCGTCGCCCCGCCGGCAATGGCCCAGGTATGGACGATGCGCGGTCTGCATGGCGCGCGGACGGACGACGACCCACTCGGTCGCGCTTCGGAGCTGTTCGACCAGGCCGGGTACACCTCGGTGGTGGCGACCAACTGCGACAGCACCTATCACCGCTACACGCGCCCCGGCGAGGAGGTCAGCCTGTCGGCGGAGCTCGTCGAGGTGGTCGGTCCCAAGACCACTGCGCTCGGTGAGGGGTGGTTCTTCACCACCCGCAACGTGTGGACGGTCGGCGACGAGGTGGTCGCGGAGATGGACTTCCGCATCCTCAAGTTCCGTCCGCCCACTGCACCCGAGGCTGCGGCGGACGCCGGAGGCGGCGACAGTCCCGTACCGTCCGATCTCGATCCGACGCGGTTGATCAAGCCGTCGGCATCTCGCGACACCGCCTTCTTCTGGGATGGTGTGGCCGCCCACGAACTGCGTATCCAGCAGGTCGCCGACGGTTCGCTCCGGCATCCGCCGATCCCGGCCACGTGGAAGCCGCGCCTGGCCGACGGCACGATGCCCGACACCGACTACGTCGTTTCCACCGGGCGGGGAACGGTGTTCAGCTACGTCGTCCACCATGCACCGAAGGTGCCGGGTCGGCAGCTGCCGTTCGTGGTCGCCCTGGTCGAACTCGACGAGGGCGTGCGGCTGTTGGGCGAACTCCGCGACGTCGACCCCGCCGACGTGCGGATCGGGCAGCATGTCGAGGCGGTCTTCCTGGACTTCCCGGCCGATCCGGAGGCCGGAACCGATGCGTGGACGCTGTACGCCTGGCGTCCGGTCGCAGACGAAGGAGCACGCGCATGACTGCCGCCGCACCGCAGCAGATCTCGGTGGGTGACGTGCTGCCCCGGCTGACGATCGACGCATCGCCGACATTCATCGTGTCGACGGCGCTGGCCACCCGGGACTTCCAAGACGTCCATCATGATCGGGATCTGGCACAGGCCAAGGGCTCCAAGGACATCTTCGTCAACATCCTCACCGACACCGGCCTCGTCGAGCGGTTCGTCACGGACTGGGCCGGGCCGTCGGCGCGGATCGGGTCGATCGCGCTCAAACTCGGCGTGCCGTGGTACGCCTACGACTCGGTCACGTTCACAGGAGAGGTGACCGCAGTCGACGACGATGTGGTCACCGTCGCGGTCACGGGCACCAATTCGCTGGGCAAGCACGTGATCTCGACGGTCACACTGGGTTACGACCGGACCGGGGAGGCGCGCGATGGGAACGGCTGAGAGGGAAGCACTGTCGGGACGGGCCGCGATCGTCGGTGTCGGGGCGACCGAGTTCTCCAAGGACTCCGGCCGCAGTGAACTACGACTTGCCGCGGAGGCCGTCTCGGCTGCCATCGCCGACGCAGGCCTGACACCGGCCGACGTCGACGGCCTGGTGTCGTTCACGATGGACACCAACGCCGAGATCGCGGTGGCCCGCGCGGTCGGTATCGACGAGCTCACCTACTTCTCGCGAATCCACTACGGCGGCGGTGCGGCCTGCTCGACCGTCCAGCAGGCCGCGATGGCCGTGGCGACCGGGGTCGCCGATGTCGTGGTCGCCTATCGGGCGTTCAACGAGCGGTCCGGCAACCGGTTCGGTCAGGTCAGCACGGCTGTCGCGGGGCAGGAGAACTCGTCCGGTACCGACAACGCGTTCTCCTACCCGCACGGGTTGTCGACACCTGCCGCCTTCGTGGCGATGGTCGCGCAGCGGTACATGCACGACTACGGCGCCACGAGTTCGGATTTCGGGCAGATCGCCGTCGTCGACCGCAAACATGCCGCGACGAATCCCAATGCCTTCTTCCACGGCAAACCGATCACCCTGGACGACCACCAGAACTCCAGGTACATCGCCGAGCCATTGCATCTGCTCGACTGCTGCCAGGAGTCGGATGGGGGTGTCGCGCTGGTGATCGTGTCCGCCGAGCGTGCCCGAGACCTGCCGCATCCGCCCGCGGTGATCGCCGGCGCGGCGTCGGGGAGCGGGACCGACCAGTTCATCATGACCAGCTACTACCGCGACGAGCTCGCGGCCCTGCCCGAGATGGGGCTGGTTGGCCGCCAGCTGTGGGAGCAGTCGGGCCTGGGCCCCTCAGACATGGACCTGGCGATCCTGTACGACCACTTCACCCCGTACACGCTGATCCAGTTGGAGGAACTGGGTTTCTGCGGTCGGGGCGAGGCCAAGGATTTCGTGCGTCGACCCGGCGCACTGGAGGTCGGCGGCGACCTCCCGCTGAACACGCATGGGGGACAACTCGGTGAGGCGTACATCCACGGGATGAACGGCATCGCCGAAGCCGTCCGGCAGTTGCGCGGCGACTCGGTCAATCAGGTCGAGGATGCCGACAAGGTTGTGGTGACCGCGGGTACGGGTGTGCCCACCAGCGGTCTGGTTCTCACTCGGTCGTAGCGACGAGTCCCTTTCCAAGGAGTCAGAAGATGAAGTTCAATCTCGCCGATGTCTTCGAGACGGTCGCCGATTCGGTGCCGGAGCGGATCGCGCTGAGTTTCGAGGGTCGACAGATCAGCTACGCCGAACTGGACCGGTTGTCGAATCAGGTCGCCCACCTGTTGGCCTCGGCAGGCATCGGTCACGACGACAACGTCTCGCTGTTCCTCAAGAACAGCGTCGAGCATGTCACCAGCCTGCTGGGGTTGCTCAAGATCCGCGCGGTGCCGGTCAACATCAACTACCGCTACACCAACCCGGAGTTGCACTACATCTTCGACAACTCCGACTCCCGGGCCGTCATCGTGGAACTGCCCGAACATCAGCGCAGCGTCGCCGCCCTGCTCGCGGAGTTGCCGACCGTGCGAGTCGTGTTCGTGATCGGTGACGTCACCGACGAGTTGCGTGCCGCCGTGGGCGGACTGCCAGACGGCCGCGAGGTCCGGATCGTCGACTTCGGTGATGCCGAGACGCAGTCCCTCGAGCGGGATTTCGAGTCGCGCACCGGTGACGAGCTCTACCTGCTGTACACCGGCGGCACCACCGGGTACCCGAAGGGCGTCATGTGGCGCCACGACGACTTCTTCCGCAAGCCGCTGTCGGGTGGTAACCCCTACGGCGACGCTCGGAAGGACCTCGCCGAGATCGGCACGGCGGTCAAGGATTTCGGTTCCATCGGCTTCTTGCTAGCCGCCCCGCTGATGCATGGCGCGGCGTCGTACTCGCTGTTCACCTTCTTCACGCTCGGCGGCCGACTCATCCTGATGCGGGACTTCGATCCGGCCAAGATCGTCAGCGGAATCGAGACGGAGCAGATCCAGATCATCCTGATCGTCGGCGACGGTATGGGGATGCCGCTCGTCGAGGAGCTGGAGAAGCGCAAGGACTCCGTGGACCTGTCGTCGCTGTTCTCGATCACCTCCGGCGGGGCGATCTGGTCGCAGCACGTCCGCGACCGGATGGTCGCGGTCAAACCGGATCTGCTGTTGCGCGACAACTTCGGTGCGTCGGAGTCGGGCAACGACGGCGAGATCATGCTCGACGACAACGGCAACCTCAAGGTACCGCCGACCGACAAGATGATGGTCGTCGACGAGAAGCTCAACCGGTTGGAGCCGGGCTCGGGAGACGTCGGTTACATCGCCCGGATCGGCAACGTCCCGCTCGGCTACTACAAGGACGAGGAGAAGTCGGCGCGGACCTTCCCGACGCTGCCCGACGGCACCCGCATCTCGGTCCTCGGGGACATGGGGTACGTGGAGGCAGACGGGAGCATCGTGTTCCTCGGCCGCGGCTCCCAGTGCATCAACACCGGCGGCGAGAAGGTCTATGCGGAGGAGGTCGAGGCGACCTTGCACGCACATCCGGCCATCCACGACGCGCTCGTGGTCCCGGTGCCCGACGAACGGTACGGGCAGCGGGTCGCCGCTGTCGCGGAGCTGACCGACGGCTTCACCGAACCGACTCTCGAAGAGGTGCAAGCACATTGCCGGGAGTCGCTGGCCGGTTACAAGGTTCCGCGCAACATCGTGTTCGTCGACGCGGTCAAGCGGACCCCGGCGGGTAAGGCCGACTACCGCTGGGCCAAGGACACCGCATCGGCTGCCGCCGAAGCGGCCAGCGGGGCGTCGGTCTAGGCGCACCGCAGGCAAACCCGGCGCGGGACCCTCGATGTCGGCGACGTCAGTACGTCGCCCCTCCTCCCCCCAGCATCGAGGCCCGCGTCCGGGGTCGACTCAGGTTCGCCGCGTCAGCCCAGGGCCTCCGCGTCAGCCCAGGGTGGCCGTGTCGATCACGAAGCGATACCGCACGTCGCTGTCCACCACGCGGTCGTATGCCTCGTTGATCTGAGCGGCGTCGATCGTCTCGATCTCGGCTCCGATCTCGTGCTCGGCGCAGAAGTCGAGCATCTCCTGGGTGAGTTGGATGCCGCCGACCATCGATCCGGCCAGTGAGCGTCGGTTCGTCAACAGTGAGAACGCCCTCGCCTCCAGCGGATTGGCGGGCACCCCCAGCTCGACGAGAGTGCCGTCGACCGCGAGCAGCGACAGGAACCGGTCCAGGTCGAGGTTGACCGAGACCGTGTTGACGATCAGGTCGAACTCGTTCTGGAGTTCGTCGAAGGTCGCATCGTCCTTGGTCGCGAAATAGCGGTCGGCGCCGAACCTCTTGCCGTCGTCCTCCTTGCTCAGCGACTGGCTGAGGACGGTGACCTCGGCTCCGAGTGCGTGGGCGATCTTCACGCCGACGTGACCGAGTCCGCCCATGCCGATGATCGCCACCTTCTTGCCCGGACCGGCCTTCCAGTGGGTCAGCGGCGCATACAGCGTGATTCCTGCGCAGAGGAGAGGGGCAGCGACGTCCAAGGCGATTCCGTCCGGGATGCGCAGGACGAACTTCTCGGTGACGACGATCTGCTGTGAGTAGCCACCGTGGGTGAACTCACCCTCGTAGGTCTCTGAGTTGTAGGTCTGTACAACGCCTTTGACGCAGTACTGCTCATCCCCGTTCTTGCAGGGACCGCATTTGCCGCACGAGTCGACGAAGCAGCCGACGCCGACCCGGTCGCCGACCTTGTGCAGGGTGACCTCGGAGCCGACCTCCGCGACCGTGCCGGCGATCTCGTGGCCCGGCACCACCGGGTAGGTGGTCCCGCCCCATTCGTCGCGGGCGGTGTGGATGTCCGAGTGGCAGATGCCCGCGTACGCGATGTCGATCCGCACGTCCTTGGGGCCGAGCTCACGGCGATCGATGGTTGTCGCGGTGAGCGGCTCGTCGGCTCCCGTCGCGATGTATGCGTTGACGGTCGTCATTGCATTCCTCTTCCGGGGTTCGCGTCGCACCACGGCGCTCTGTCGCGGGGCGAACCCCCGCTCTCCACTGTGCCGACGTATCGCGATCCATGCATCCGTGGCCGGTCATCCAGACCGATCCGAGACCTGCGCCGGTGAGTGTGACCTGATCGTGACCAAACCCCGTGAAAGTCCTGATCAGGTCAGACGCAATGCCAGCCACAGAGCGACCACGGACGCCAGCAGGGTCGGTGGCACCGTCACCAAGCCCAGCCGCAGGTAGGTCCGGGGCGGAGCCGACGCACTGTCGCGATGCAGGACCTCGCGCCAGAGAAGAGTGGCGAGGGAGCCGAAGTAGCCGAGGTTGGGGCCGATGTTGACGCCGAGCAGGACCGCGAGCACCAGAGCGGGCTGGTGCACGGTCAGCGGGACCAGCAGCAGCGTGGCGGGCAGGTTGTTGACCACATTGGCCAGCAACGCGGCCAGCACTGCCACCGCGAGGAGCGCGGGCAGGCCCTGACCGTCCGGGATGAGACCGGCGATCGCCGACCCGAGTGGGCCTTCCCGGACGGGGAGGATGATCGCGCCCAGTGCGGCGACGAACGCGAGGAACAGCGGGTCGGTGGCGCGCACCATCCGCACCGCGGCCTCACGCGGTGTGCGGAACAGGTACGGGAGAGCGAGGACGACCGCGCCGATCGTCGCCACCACGGCCAGGGGGATGTGCAGGGGCTCGGCCACCACGAAGCCGATCAGGAGCGCGGAGAGGACACCGAGTTCGAACCAGGGGGCCGACGGCTCGGATCGGGACTCGTCATCGGGCGGTCGAGGTGTCTCGCCGCTGGGGGGTGCCGACAGCTGATCGGCGAAGAACCAACGGAACAGCAGGTATTCGACCACGATGGCGACCACGAACGGTGCGGCCATCACCTGGGCGAAACCGAGGAACGTCAGTCCGGTCGCGCCGAAGGCGAGCAGATTGGTGAGGTTCGACACCGGCAGCAATGTCGAAGCGCTGTTGGCGAGGTGGGCGGTGGCGTGCGCGGTCGGCGCGATGCGTGCGCCGATGCGTCGGGCGGTCAGCACCGCCACCGGGGTCAGCAGGACGATCGTCGCGTCCAGACTGAGGACCGCGGTGGTCGCAGCGGCGACGACGAAGACGATCTGCAGCAGTCGGTTCGGGGATCCGCGACTGCCGCGCGCGATGATCCCGCCCACCCACGCGAAGACGCCGCGGCGCGCACAGATGTCGGCGACGACGAGCATCGCCGCAAGGAATCCGATGGTCGGGCCGATGAACGCCAGTTCGTCGCGGATCGACGTCCAGTCGGCCAGGCCGAAGAGACCGACGAGGGCCGCGGCGGGCACCGCGACCGTCGCCGGAGGGATGCGTCGGCCGGCCACGGTGACGCCGGCCATCGTGACGACGAGGACCGCCGCGAGCAGAGCAAGGGACACGACTGCGCCGACGATGCCGTCCGGCGAGATCATGCGGACGTCCGGACGGAGGTCGTCACTCCGTGCCGGGCACGACGGCCCGGTCCGAGACATCGTCGCGCGCCTCGGGATCGCTGCCGCCGGCCGGTCCGTCGGCACCGGCAGAACCGCCCGTGGCGGCCTCGGAGTCGATCGGTGTCACACGATTGGGGGCCAGCCACAACAGGAACGCGGCACCGACGATCAGCACGATGCCCAGGATGATGCAGGCCTGGCCCATCGGCGTCAGGAACGCCTGCTCGGCGCCCTCGCGGATCCGTGCCGCGAGGGGCGCGGCCTGACCGGCCAGGCGCTCGGCCACCGCGGTCGCCTCGGCGAGTGAACGCCCGATGGTGTCCGCGGCCTGATCGGCCTGGGCGAGCATGGCCTGGCCACCCAGGGTGTCTCCGGCCGCGATCCGCTGCTGCCCCGCGGCGGCCAGCTGATCGTGGGCCAGCTGCGCGGTGGGCCCGATCCGATGCGAGTAACCGGCCGCCATCACGCTGCCCGCCAACGCGATCCCGATCGCGGCGCCGATCTCGCGCGCGGTGTCGTTGACTGCGGACCCGACCCCGAGGTTGTCGGTCGGCGTGTTCGACATGATCGCGGTCGTCGACGGCGCGGTCGCGATACCGATCCCCGATGCGCAGATGGCCAGCACCCACGCGAACGTCCAGTAGTTCTTGTCCATGTCGACGATGCCGAGCAGCAGCACGCCGATCCCGGCGATCAGGATGCCGCCGGCGAGGACGAATCGCAGCGAGTGCAGTCGCACCGCCAACCAGTTGCCCAGGAGCCCGAACAGGACCACGCCGGCGACCATCGGGGTCAGTGCGGCAGCGGATTTCAGTGGTGAGTAACCGAACACCAACTGCAGCATCTGCAGGCACAGGAAGAACGCGCCGAACGATGCGAAGAACTGCAGTCCGACCGACAGCGATCCGGCCGCGAAGGCGCGATTGGCGAACAGACGCACGTCGAGCAGTTTGTGTGACTGCTTCAGTTCTATGAGGCAGAAGGCCGCCAGCAGCAGGACACCGCCGATCAGGCCGACCAGGATCAGTGGGTCGGCCCAACCACGGTGTGGTGCCTCGAGGAGCCCGAACACGATGCCGGTGATACCGAGCACGGAGGTCGCCGAGCCGGCGAAGTCGAAGCGGTCGGGATCGCGGTCCTTCGATGTGCCGATCGTCAGGCACAGCAACGTCATCCCGGCCGCCGACGCGGCGAAGGTGATGAAGACCGAACGCCAGGTGAAGAACTCGAGGAGCAGACCGGTGACGAAGAACCCTGCGATGGCGCCTGCACCGACGATCGCGGCCCAGATGCTGATCGCGACGGGACGTTGCGACGGCGGTACGCCCGACGTGATCAACGACAGTGTCGCGGGCATGATCAGCGCAGCTGCCACACCGGCGAGGCAGCGGGTGGCGATGAGTTCGGTCGGTCCGTTCACCCAGATCGCCACCAGGGACGCGACGGCGAACAGGACCAGGCCGAGGATCAGGATCCCCCGGCGCCCGAACCGATCTCCGATCGCTCCCGCAGGGAGCAGACAGGCCGCCAGCGCCAGTGTGTAACCGTCGATGATCCAGGTCATCTGGCCGGAGTCGGCACCGGTCGCGATCGCGATGTCGGGAAGTGCTGTGTTCAGCGCGGCCATCGCTGCGACGACGATGCTCACGGCCAGGCAGGAGACCAGGATCAGCCAGGCCGATCGGAGGTCGACGGAGAAGCGTCGGCTGCCCGCAGCAGGCTCGTCGACGGTCGGTGATCCGGTCGCGGATCCGCCGGCCTCTGTATCTCCCATGGAGGCATCGTCGCTCATCGCCGCACCGATCTCCACCCTTCCCGGCCGGTTCGCCGGGACCGGGGCTCGACACCGAAAGTCGATGGTGCATCATCGAGATCGCGACACGCGGTCCGTATTGCGAGACTCGCAATGTAACTTGTGACACATTGGTCACTGCAGTAACTCACCCGGAGACCGTCGACTGCCCCCGTCTGCGACCCTCCGGACAACTGAAAGTGGGAGATCATGGCCTCACCCCCGGTCGCATCTTCACAGGTCACCGACTATTCCTCGACCCGCATGCGGGTCTGGCGCGTGCTGTCGATGCTCGCCGCCCTCGTGGCGGTGGTCGTCGGACTCGTCGTCATCGTCACCTCGGCGGCCTGAGACACCTCGCGAGGGCCCGGAGAGACCCTCGCGAGGAGCGGATCTCAGCTCGCGTTCTTCTCGATCGCTGCGCCGACACGCGGCAGTGCGGCGATCACGTTCTCTTTGGCCTTGCCTCGCAACCCGTTGTAGGCCTTGGCCAGCGCCGGCTTGGCCGAGGCGACCTGATCGTCGGTGATGGTCAGCAGGGCCTCGGCTGCGGCCTCGGAGTTCGCGGCGAGGTGATCGCCGAACGCCCCGCCGGCAGGCTTGGTGTCCCAGAACGATTGCAGCGCACCGATGAAGTCGGGCAGCAACTGGTCGGTGGCCTTCGCGACGACTCCCGGGCGTACCTTCTGCACGGTCGCGTACCCGGCCTTCACGGCTGCGCCGGAGAGACCCTTCTGATCGGCCACCTCTGCGTCGATGACCTTGACGAGGTCGTCGACCACGGCGGGACGCTTGTCGGCGAGCAGGGACTGCAGCGAATCGCTCATCGGATCTCCTCGATGCGTGCCGGCACTTCTCGGCCGGCGGACACGGACGGTATCGGTCGGCGTCGAGACTACTGTCCCGTCGCCGGCCACGGCCGATGGGTCAGCGTGGCGGTGCGCACACGACGTTGCCCAGCGCCGGGGCCCCGTCGCGGTCGGCGACAGTCGCTCTGATCACGAGCCGGTCGTCGACCTCCCAGACCTGCACGTCCACGGTCTCGCCGGGGAACACCACACCGGCGAAGGTCGCCGAGAAGTCGCCGACCGCGGCCACGTCGCCACCCAACACCGAATCCGTCACAGCCCGGCACACGGTGCCGTAGGTGCACAGACCGTGCAGGATCGGGCGTGGGAAGCCGGCGCTCTCGGCGAACGCAGGGTCGGAGTGGAGCGGGTTGCGGTCTCCGCAGAGTCGGTACAGCAGGGCCTGCTGCGGCAGGGTGGGGACGCTCAAGCGATGGTCGGGTGCGCGCTCGGGGTAGTCCACCCTGGCCGAGGAACCGCGCTCGCCACCGAAACCGCCCTCGCCCTTGGCGAAGATCGAGGACCGTGTCGTCCACAGGGGTTCGCCTGCGTCGTCGACCGTCACGCCCTCCTGGATGATCACCGCCGCCGAGCCCTTGTCCTGCACCTCGACGATGCGGGTTCGCGTGGTGGCCTTGCCTTCCGGGGGCAATGGGCGGTGGGCGGTGACCTGCTGACTGCCGTGTACGACCTTGGCCAGATCGATGTCGACACCGGGGAAGGAGACTTTCGGCGCCTCGGTCGCGTGGAAGGTGGCAGCGACGGTGGCGAAGGTCGGGAGGACCTTCGGCGTGACGTCATCGACGTAGGCGAGACCGCCGGCGTCCAACGGATCGGCGGCCGCTCCGACCGCCAGGTGGTAGAGCGCCACGTCGGAGGGCGACCAGCTGAAGCTGACCTCGGGCAGTTCTGCGCCGACGGCCACGGTGGGATCGATCGGCACGGTTCAGGCTCCTGCCGTCTCGGTGGCCGCAGTCGCGTGGTCGGCGATGTCGAGGGCGGCGAGGTAGCCGAACACGAGCGCCGGACCGATGGTCGCGCCGGGGCCGGCGTAGGTGTGACCCATGACGGGCGCGCTGGTGTTGCCCGCGGCGTAGAGGCCTTCGATCACCGAGCCGTCGGCGCGCAGCGCGCGACCCGCTGCGTCGGTCTCGATGCCGCCCTTGGTGCCCAGGTCGCCCGGCACCATCTTGACCGCGTAGAACGGCGCCTTGTCGACAGCACCGAGACTGGGGTTCGGCTTGTTGGTGATGTCGCCGTAGTAGTGGTCGTAACCACTGTCGCCGCGGTGGAAGTCCTCGTCCGTGCCCGATCGGGCGAACCCGTTGAACCGTCTGGTGGTCGACTCGAGTGCATCCGCGGACACCCCGATCTTGTTGGCGAGGTCGCGGATGGTGCTCGCCTTCACCACGACCCCGGAGTCGAACCACTTCTTGGGCAACGGCTGTCGGGCGTTGATGCCTGCGAACAGATAGCGGTTGCGACACCGCTGGTCCATGATCAGCCACGACGGGACGTTCTCGCCGGGACCTTCGCCCTGACCGAACTGTCCGCCGTACATCTGATGGACGGCCTCGACGTAGGGCAGTGACTCGTTCATGAACCGTTGGCCGCGTTCGTTGACGATGAAGGTGCCCGGGACGGAACGCTCCGATAACGCGAACCACGGGCCGCGGGGGAGTGGGATGGTCGGCCCCCACCAGGCGTCGTCCATCAGGGCGACGGAGGCGCCGATCTTGAGACCGGCGTTGATGCCGTCGCCGGTGTTGCTCGGCGCGCCGGTCGTCCAGTCCGAACCGATCGGCTCACGCTGGTACTTGCGACGCATCTCCGCGTTGTGTTCGAACCCGCCGGACGCCAGGATCACGCCGTGTCGTGCGTAGATCGGGAAGCTGTGTCCCTCGGACTCCGCGGTCACGCCGACGACTCGCCCGTTCTCGGTGATGAGGTCGGTGAGCGCGGTGTTCAATCTCAGGGGGACACCCGCCCGACGGAGGCCGAGGAGGAGTTCGGCGGTGAGTGCGGCGCCCATCGCGATGAGCTTCTTGCCGCGGGAACGCGCCCAGAAGAACCGACCGCCGACCTTCGCCATCCGCAGCGGCCCGCGCCAGTGGCGGAGTCCGGTGTTGAGCCAGCGGTAGTCCGACTGCAACACAACCATGTTCAGCGGAGCCTTGGTGTATTGCGGGTGCAGGGTCTTGAGATCGTCGCCGAGCTGCGCCGCATCGAACGGACGTGGTTCGACCGAACGTCCACCGATGCGACCACCCGGCGCTTCCGGGTAGTAGTCGGAGTAGTTCTTCACCCACTCGAGGTCGAGGGGTGCGTGGTCGAGGAGGAAGGCCAGGGCCTCGGGACCGCGATCGATGTAGGCGTCGATCCGCTCGGCGGGTGCGTGCTCGCCGATGATCGAGTGGACGTAGCGGCGGGCGGTCTCGCGATCGTCGACCACCTTGTCGCGCTCGAGCACGGTGTTGTTCGGGATCCACACGCCGCCGCCCGAGCGGGAGGTCGAGCCACCCCAGTAGGGCGACTTCTCGATGAGGACCGTGGAGAGCCCCTTCGCTGCCGCGGTGATCGCAGCACTCATCCCGGCACCGCCGGCTCCGACGACGATCACATCGTAGGTCTCCGGGGTCGCGCCTGGAGTCTGTTCGCCTGTGCTGGGTTGGTCGGCGCCGGCCATGGAAGGTCCCTTCGTTCCGCTGCTCGTGCTTCCCTGAATTAGAACACGTTGCAGAATGGCGTCGCCACCACATCCGCCGGCGGCGTCTCCGACCTGCCCAGGTGCGTGGATTCTGAGGGCGTTCCCGCAAAACGAGAACATGTTCTAAACTGGAACCCGTTCAGCACTCCGGACGAAGGGTGACTCATGGCTGTCGACGATGCGACACGTGCGCAGATCGCCGCCGATCTGTGGCGGGCGGAGGAGTCGGCGGTGGCTGTCGACCGTCCGTCGGACACCCATCCCGACCTGGACGTGGTCGACGCCTACGAGATCCAGCTGATCAACATCCGCAAGCGTCTGGACGCGGGTGCGCGGGTGGCTGGTCACAAGGTGGGTCTGGCGTCGGTGGCGATGCAGAAGATGATGGGCGTCGACGAGCCGGACTACGGGCACCTCCTCGACACGATGCGGTACCACGAGTCCACCCCGATCGACCGGTCACGGTTGTGTTTTCCGCGGGTGGAGGTGGAGGTCGGGTTCATCCTGGGTGCGGATCTGCCCGGCGAGGGCTGCACGAATGAGGATGTGATCGCGGCGGTGGAGTGGGTGGTGCCCTCGATCGAGTTGATTGATTCGCGGATTCGGGATTGGAAGATCACGTTGTGCGACACGATCGCTGACAACGCGTCGTCGTGTGGCTGGATTCTGGGTGAGCAGCGGGTGCCGATCTCCGATATCGATTGCGGTGACATCGACGCCACGCTGACCCGCAACGGCGAGGTCGTGGCGAAGGGAAATTCGTCGGCGGTGTTGGGTCATCCGCTCAACGCGGTGTCGTGGTTGGCGCGCAAGGTCGAGTCGTTCGGTGTTCGGTTGCGCAAGGGCGACGTGATTCTGCCTGGTACCGCGACGCGTGCGATCGATGTCGCCGCGGGTGATCATTTCGTCGCCGATTTCGTCGGCCTGGGCTCGGTCACGCTCGACTTCAGCTGACCGTCACAACTGTTCGGAATACGTTTTCTTTAGGAGGCATCCGTGGGAGCGAAGTTGACTGCGGCGATCATCGGGTCGGGCAACATCGGTACTGATCTGATGTACAAGTTGCA
>NZ_BANX01000037.1 GCF_000334455.1 Gordonia soli NBRC 108243 | reverse complement strand
GAGTGACCGCAGGCGGTGCCGTCGGGGGGACCGGCCGGGGTGGCCGGCGGGCCTGTCGGCGGCGCGGTCGGGGTGGCGGCGGGCGACTCCGGCGGGGTCGGGACTTCCGGTGTGGCAGAGCTGCCAGGTGTCGGTGAGGCGCCGGTCGGGGTGGGTGACGCCGGTTCCCCGAGGGCCGGATTCGGGCCGGTGGGCACCGGGGCACCCACGTAACCGGCCGGCTGCCGGCCGGCGGGCTGTCGTCCGACGGCTCCGGGGCGGCGCGGGATGAAGCGCGGCGGACCGCCGGGGCGCGGCGGCCGCGGACCGGAAGAGGTGCCCGGGGTGGGGGTCTGGCGCCGACGTCCGTACAGCCGACGCCGCACCATCCACACCGGCTTCTCCGGGATCTGGGGTCGTCGCATCGACCGGGCGATGAACTCACCGAGGGTGACGCCCGCGGCCAGACTGCAGCCGATCGCGAGGGCGCTGGCCACCCAGGTGAAGCCGTTGAGTGTCTGGTCGTTGAGGATGCCGTACAACCCGCGATAGATCGCGAGACCGGGGAGCAGCGGCGTGATACCTGCGACCGCGACGACCAGCGGGGGAGTGAGCGCACGACGCGCGAGCAGACCACCGACGAGTCCGACCAGCAGCGCCGCGGCACCGTTCGCGATGACCTCGCCCGATGAGGTGAGGAAGGTCGCACCGGCGACGACACCGGCACCGATGGCGCCGCCGAGGAAGGCGACCGGGAGTGCGCGACGCTCCGCATACGACGCGAGGCCGTAGGCACCGGCCGCCACGGCGCCGGCCGCGATGCGGATCGGCAGCTCGACGGCGGCGAAGCTCGTCGACGTCGTGATGGCGGGCAGGATGATGCCGATGCCCTCGAGCATCCGCACGGCCACGCCGACGCCGGCGATGATGCCGCCGGTCATCAACAACACCTCGAAGAAGCGCGCGACACCGGTGATCGGTGCGCCGGTTATGGCGTCCTGCACCGAGCCGACCAGCGACAACCCCGACAGCAGGACGGTGACGCCCGCGGCGATGACCAGGGTCGGCTGGAGTTCGATGTTCAGGGTTTCGGACGCGCCGTAGAGCAGTGCGGCCGGGACGACGGCGATGAATCCGCCGATCGACTGCTGGAAGAAGACGGGGATACCGAAGCGGTTGAGGCGACGGTTGATCGCGACGATGACCGCGGTGGAGAGGAAGGCGACCAGCGCGACGAAGAGCTCGCCGCCCAGCAAGACGGAGATGCCCGACGCCATCAGTCCCCAGGCGCAGGTGGCGAGCCAGTGCGGATAGGGGTGCGGGGCCGTGATGATCTCGTCGACCATCCGGTGAGCGCTCGACGGTGAGATCGCGGAGTCACGGATGCGCCGGACCAGTCGGTCGACCTGTGCGAGCCGCGTGAAGTCCATCGAGCGGTAGTAGACCTGCTCCATGGTGGTGATCGGCGGCAGCGTCGCGCCGCGTCGGGCGCTGACCACGATGGTGTTGTAGGTGACGTCGACATCGACGTCCTCGAGACCGTAGACACCACACACGAATTTGATCTGGGTCTGGGTGTCGATCGCCGCCGTCCCCGAGTCCAGCAGTACCGCGCCGATCTTCGTCGCGAGGTCGAGCACCTCGGTGATCGCGCCGACGTCGAATCGATCGACCGGTTTGCGCGGCGACACCATGATGCTGCCGGGCTCGATGGTGTCGATGGTCGCCTGGCTGGTACCCAGGAGGCGACGCACTGCGCGGCCGATATACTCGCGCACGCATGCCTCCTTAGCTCAGTGGTAGAGCACTCGCCTTGTAAGCGAGCGGTCGTCGGTTCAATCCCGACAGGGGGCTCCACATTCTTCCCGATCGGCCCGCCTGTCGCCATTGTGCGGCACCGACCGGGGCGCGTCGATCAGCTGATCGCATCGAGCCGAGCCGACACATTCCGGTGGGTACCGCGAGAGCAACGCACAGAATCGCGGAGCGGGTTCCGGGATGTGACGAGGCTCATCCGCGGGGCGACTGCGACGCCGGATCGGGAAGCCCCGGGCAGTCGGTTCCGACATCGAGTGATCCATCGGCGCGACAGCCGGTCGTAGGTTCCGGCCGCCCCCGCGTCGACGTCCGTTGTGCCAGGATCGAAGGCGTGACTTCCGCCGACGACCTGCTGGTGACCACCTCCTACGGTCCGGTGCGTGGACGCACCGTCACCTCGGCGGATCGGCCGGGCAGTGGCCCGGCGGACGCCGTCGACATCCCCGTGGACGTCTGGAAGGGCATCCCCTACGCCGCGCCACCGGTGGGCGATCTGCGCTGGCGTCGTGCGCGGCCGCCCGTTGCGCACACCGAGGTGCTCGAGGCCTCCGACTACGGCCCGGCCAGCCCGCAGGAGCGCAACCCCGCGATCCGCCTCGGCGAGGGTGTCCGGTTCGACGAGGACTGCCTGGTGCTCAACGTGTGGGCACCGCACCGGTCCGCACTCGCGACGCCGGCCGCCCTGCCGGTGCTGGTGTGGCTGCACGGTGGGGCGTATGTCTTCGGGTCGGCGAGCCAGCCGCTCTACGACGCGAGCCGGATGGTCGCCGCCAACGACGTGGTGGTCGTGACCGTCAACTACCGGGTGGGTGCGCTCGGTTTTGCGGACCTGCGTTCGGCGGCCGCCGGCTCCGACGCGGTACCCGACGACCGGTTCGAGTCCAACGCCGCGCTCTCCGACGTACTCCTGGCGTTGCGCTGGGTGCGCGACGAGATCGGTGCGTTCGGCGGCGACGCCGCGAACGTCACCCTCTTCGGCGAGTCGGCGGGAGGCGGTCTGGTGACCACCCTGCTGACCGTCCCGGCGGCGGCGGGGCTCTTCGACCGCGCCATCGCGCAGAGTTCGCCTGCCACGTCGCTCTACGACTCCGAGCGCGCTGCGGTTGTCGGCGACCGGCTGATCCGGGCGCTCGGTGTCGAAGGACGTCCCGAGTTGTTGGAGGCGGTCGGCACCGACGCCCTCATCCACGCGACGATGACCGTCTTCACCGACGTGCCCGCCGAGGTCCCCGGGACCATCGCGTTCGCACCTGTCGTCGACGGTGATCTGGTTCCCGAACATCCTCTGGACGCCTTCCGCGCCGGCAGATCGCATCCGGTACCCCTCATGATCGGCACCAACAAGGACGAGGCCGCGCTGTTCAAGTGGATGAAGTCGCCGCTGATGCCGATCACGCCCGGTGACATCGAGCGGATGTTCGCCGGGATGGCTGCGGAGTACCCGGACGTGACGCTGCCCGAACGGGCAACGGTGGCCGCAGCGTACGCGGGACTGCGACCCAAGGTCGCCGGCCTCGGGGTGGCGCGCGACATCGCCTTCCGGATGCCGACGGTCTGGCTCGCGGAGGCGCACAGTCGGGTCGCCCCGGTGTACCTGTATCGCTTCGACTGGGCGCCGATGATGTTGCGCGCACTGCGGATCGGAGCCACCCACGCGACCGAATTGCCCTATGTCTGGGGCAATCTCGTGGCCGGTCCGCGTGACATCACTTTCAAGCTCGGTGGCCGCCGCGTCGGCGAGCAGTTGTCGGTCCGGACGCAGCGTCGATGGATTGCCTTCGCGCGCAACGGAGACCCCTCCTACGGTGAGCAGCCGTGGCCGTCGTTCACGACCGACGAGCGGTCGACGCTGGTCATCGACTCCGACGACCGGATCGTCGACGATCTGGACGCCGAGCTGCGGTCGACCTGGGGTGACGACGTCCTCAGCTTCCGCTGACGTTCGTGGTCGGGAGACCCCTCCGCGCAGGCTCGACCGTTCGGGAGCCGACGCGGGCGGGGGGAGTTTTGGACAAGACCGGGGTTACTGTGATCGCCCCGGCCTCTGGTTCACCTGGCGACGTACAGCATCGCGGGAACGTGCCCACACCGTAACAGCATGTCGGCGGAAAAGCCGAATCGATCGTCTGTGAGCCGATTCGCTTCCTACGGTCCGCGCCGCGCTCGCCGACCGTAGGATCGACGCCATGTCCCGTGTCGTGAGAAACGCCTCCACCGCCCTCGCCGACGGTGGATTCCCCTACAGCGCAACGGTCTCGCCGGGGCCGCTGATCTTCAGCGCGGGGATCAGCCCCCTCGACGCCGACGGGGCGATCGTCGCTGCCGGGGACGTCGTGGCGCAGACGCGGCGCTGCATCGAGAATCTGCGGATCGTCCTCACCGAACAGGGCGCCGACCTCGGCGACGTGGCGAAGATGACCGTGTACGTGGCCGAGCATCTGCACCCGGATCTCGAAGTCGCCTGGGACGCGGTCCGTTCGGGCTTCGGCGATGCCGTCCCGCCGGCGATGATGCTCGGCGTGACCGTCCTGCCCTACGACGGTCAGGTCGTCGAGATCGAGGCCGTGGCTGCTCCGCCGGTGCGCAGATGACCCTCCGGACCAGTGTCTCCGATGCCCAGCGTCGTACCCGGTTGCTCCATCGGCATCGGCTGCACTCGACGACGGCTGCCGAATCCGTGACGGACGTCGTCGCGTCGGTGGTGGCCCTCCATGCGACCACTGCATCGACCGTCTACCTGTCGACCTGGGCGCGACTGCCCGGCTTCGGGCCGGCGGACCTGGAAACCGCTCTCTACGAGGATCGTTCACTGATCCGGCAGCTGGCGATGCGGCGAACCCTGTTCGTCTTCGACCGGGCGGCGCTGCCCGATGCGATCGGTGCCGTCGGCCCCCGGGTGACGGCATCCGAGCGGACCAACATGCTGCGGGACCTCCGGCGCAGTCCCGACTTCGACGACCCGGACGGATGGATCGACACCGCGCGGGCGGCGGTGCGCGACGAGCTTGCCGGAGGAGGGGCGCTGACGTCGAGGCAACTGCGGGAACGACTCCCGGATCTGGATGGCTACGTCGAGATCTCACCGGGGAAGTCCTACGGCGGTCGTTCGCCGATGGGCCCGAGGGTGCTCAACATGATGAGCGCGGCGGGCGACATCGTGCGTGGACCCAACGCGGCGGGGTGGCATCTGTCGCGCCCGGCGTGGTCGGCGATGGGCGAGTGGCTCGGCGAGCCGCTCGCGCCGGTCGATGTGGCCGACGGGCATCGGCGTCTGATCGAACGGTACGTCCGCGCGTTCGGGCCGGTGACCGAGACCGACATCGTCTGGTGGCTCGGCAGCACGAAGACCGCCGTCCGGTCCGCGCTCGCGGATCTCGACGTCGTCGAGGTGACACTCGACTCGGGAGAGATCGGGTACCTGGGTGCCGACGATCTCGATCCGCTCGACGAGTTGCCGCCCGAGGGATTCCTGCTGCCCGAACTCGATCCGACCACCATGGGCCACAAGCAGCGCGACTTCTACCTGGGTGCGCATGGCGCACATGTCTTCGACAGCAACGGGAACGGCGGCCAGACCGCCTGGTGGGACGGTCGGATCGTGGGTGGCTGGCGGCAACTGACCGGCGGAGAGATCGAGCTCCACCTGCTGGAGTCGGTTCCGGCCAGTGCGCAGCGCGACCTGCGCAGGCGAGCGGACGCGCTGGCCGAGTGGCTCGGCGAGGTGCGCCCGTCACCCGGGTATCCGGCGCCGTTCATGAAGGTGCGCGGCTGAGTTCCCGGTCGCCGACACACACGCACCGGGGCGCACACTGTTCGCATGGACGATGCGCGGGAACGTTTCGCGGCGGCGCGGGTCGCGCGGCTGGCCACCGGCGGTGCCGACGGTCCGCATCTCGTGCCGTTCGTGTTCGTCCTCGTCGACGACGTCGTCTACTCGTGTGTCGACCACAAACCGAAGCGCACCAACGACCTCCGACGGCTGCGCAACATCGCCGACGATCCGCGGGTGTCGGTGCTGGTCGACCATTACAGCGATGAGTGGGACGAGCTCTGGTGGGTGCGGGTGGACGGTCGCGCCGCCGTTGTCGGAGCCGACGATCCGGTCGGGGTCGAGGCCATCGACGCACTCGCCGACAAATATCCCCAGTACCGCATCCGTCGTCCGGTCGGCCCGGTGATCGTCATCGACGATCTGCGATGGCGGTCATGGACCGTACGGTCGTGACCGGCAACTGAGGCGAACTGTGCAGGTCAACGCCTGATCCCAGGGATCGCGGCGAAACGCTGTCCGGTCGGCCCGCCGCTTGTAGACTCGCGTTTGAAACAAGTGACGCAATCTGTGTCAATCGAGTCAGCCGACCCGGGGAGTGCGATCGAAGATGCCGACCGCGACGAAGAGATTTCAACAGGCCCTGGCCTCGGTGGCCGCCCGGTACCCGAGCCCACCCCGGCCGCTGGCCGAACCGCCGGCCGGCTCCGATCTGAAACCGGTGATGGGCGACGCCGGCATGCCGCTGCTCGGCAACACCCTCGAGGCATTGGTCGATCCGCTCAAGAGTGCGATGGAGCGCTACGAGAAGTATGGCCCGGTCTCGTGGTCCGGCTCGCTGAACATGAACATCGTGACCCTGGTGGGTCCGGACGCCATCCAGCAGGCGTGGATGAACCGGGAGAAGGCCTTCTCCAGCGAACAGGGCTGGGAGCCGATGATCGGCCCGTTCTTCCGCCGCGGCATCATGCTGATGGACTTCGAGGAACACATGCACCATCGGCGCATCCTGCAACAGGCGTTCTCCCGGCAGCGCCTCGACGGCTACCTCGACATCATGACCCCCCACATCGAGAAGACGCTCTCGAACTGGGACGTCGGACCCGGCTTCCCGATGTACACGCGCACCAAGGAACTCACCCTGTCGCTGGCCACCGAGGTGTTCGTCGGCGCATCGCTCGGGGAGGCCGAGAACCACCGCCTGGAAACGGCTTTCGAGGCTGCGGTACGCGGCGGTCAGGCGATCATCCGCACCGATGTGGGCAACTGGACCTGGGCGCGTGGACTCCGTGGACGCGAGACGCTGCAGGAGTACTTCCGTTCCGAGATCGCCGCCCGGCGCGCAGGCGACGGCGACGATCTGTTCAGCGTCCTCTGCCACAGCGAGGACGACGAGGGCAACACCTTCAGCGACGAGGACGTGGTCAACCACATGATCTTCGTGATGATGGCGGCCCACGACACCAGCACCATCGCGCTGTCGATGATGACGTACTTTCTGGGCAAGTACCCGGAGTGGCAGGAGCGGCTCCGTGCCGAGTCGCTCGCGCTGGGCAAAGAGACGCTCGACTACGACGACCAGGATGCGCTGCCCAGCCTCGACCTGGCGTTCAAGGAGACCCTGCGCATCAATGCCCCGGTCGGGATGCTGTTCCGGCAGACCATCGCCGACACCGACATCCTCGGCCACTACGTGCCGGCGGGCACCCTGCTGGCCATCCACCCGTGGGCGACGATGCTGCGCGAGGAATGGTGGCCGCGGCCCACCCATTTCGATCCGGACCGATTCTCGGCAGAGCGCCGCGAGGACAAGGTCCATCGATTCGCGTGGGCACCGTTCGGCGGTGGCGCGCACAAGTGCATCGGCCTCTATTTCGGTGGTATGGAGGTCAAGTCGATCATGCATCAGATGCTGCAGCGGTTCGAGTGGTCGGTACCCGAGGGCTACCAGCTCGACCTCACCTACGGAACCGGTCCGACGCCGGCCGACGGGCTCCCGATCGACTTCCGGCGCCGCGTCACCGTCGGCGTCTGAGCGCACCGGGTACCGCACGCGGACATCTGTCGCCAGGCCCGGGTCGGTTCGCTCCCGGCTGACTCCACCGACACGCACAGCCACCTCACAGGGAGCCCGCAGCTTCATGGGAGGCTGTCGGTAGAAGGTGATGGCATGACCGACGCTGCGAAGACTCCCGGACCCAAGATCCTCGTCGTGGACGACGAGGAGAACATCCGTGAGCTGCTCTCGGTCTCGCTGCGGTTCCAGGGCTACGACGTCACCACCGCGGCAAACGGCCCGGCCGCCATCGACGCCGCGCGCACCTTCCGTCCCGACGCGCTCATCCTCGACGTGATGATGCCGGGGATGGACGGCTTCGGCCTGCTGCGGCGTCTGCGGGCCGACGGCCACGAGGCGCCCGCACTGTTCCTGTCCGCCCGGGATTCCGTGGAAGACAAGATCAACGGCCTCACCATCGGCGGCGACGACTACGTCACCAAGCCGTTCAGCCTCGAAGAGGTCGTCGCGCGGTTGCAGGTCCTGTTGCGTCGCAGTGGATTCGATGAGCAGGCCAAGGACACGACCCGCCTGAGGTTCGCCGACATCGAACTCGACGACGAGACGCACGAGGTCTGGAAGGCGGGGGAGCTGGTGCAGCTCTCACCGACGGAGTTCACCCTGCTGCGGTACTTCATGGTCAACGCGGGCACCGTGCTCTCCAAGCCGCGCATCCTCGATCACGTGTGGAACTACGACTTCGGCGGCGAGGTGAATGTCGTCGAGTCCTACGTCTCCTACCTGCGACGCAAGCTGGACACCGGCGAGAAGCGGCTCATCCACACGCTGCGCGGCGTCGGCTACGTCATGCGGGAGCCGCGATCGTGACGAGCGGAGAGGGCGCGCCCCCCGTCTCATCTGCCCCGAGTCGGCCCGGGGAGCCCGACGTTCGGCGCCATCGGGGCGCGGCCTCGGTCTCGCCGCGATCGATGGCCCGGCGCGGTGTACCTCTGCGCCTCTCGCTGGTCGGACTCACACTCGTACTGGTGGCACTCGGCCTGCTCGCATCGGGCGTGGCCGTCACGTCGGCGATGAAGCAGGACCTGGTGTCGCGCACCGATCACGGACTGACCAACGCGGTCGAGACGTGGGCTCGTCCACGTATCCCGGGCACGTCGCCGAATCCCGGGCAGCCGGCCGGCCCGCGGCGACCACCGTCTCCGTATTTCGTGATGACCTCATTGGGCGACCCGGACTCGATGACCATCGTCAACAACGACTTCACCGATCAACCCAAGCTGGACGGCCTGCCCGACGGCAACGCCGGTCCGACGACCGTCCCCTCCGAAGAGGCCGACGGTCCCGAATGGCGGGTCATCAAGGCCAGCAGTCCGTTCGGGCAGTCGGTCGTGGCGGTCCCGCTGTCGGACGTGAACGCCACCATCTCCCGACTCCAGCTGCTGCAGTTGGCGATCGGCGCAGCGGTGGTGCTGGCCATCGGTGTCCTCAGCTATCTGCTGGTCCGATCGAGTCTGCGTCCGCTACGCCGCGTCGAGGAGACCGCACACGCCATCGCGGCGGGCAACCTGAACATGCGCGTTCCGCCGGCGCCGCCCAACACCGAGGTCGGCAGTCTGTCGTCGTCACTCAACTCGATGCTCGGACAGATCCAGCATGCCTTCGCCACCACCGCCGCATCCGAGCAGCAGGCGCGCCGCTCGGAGGAGAAGATGCGCCGGTTCGTCGCCGACGCCAGCCATGAGCTCCGGACGCCGCTGACGTCCATCAAGGGCTTCGCAGAGCTCTATCGCCAGGGCGGCGTCCCCGACGCACAGGATGCGATGCGCCGGATCGACGACGAGGCCGGACGGATGAACCTGCTGGTCGAGGATCTGCTGATGTTGGCAAGGCTCGACGCGCACCGGCCGATCGCCACCGCGCCGGTCGACGTCCTGACCCTGGCCGCCGATGCCGTCCACAGCGCTCGCGCCGCGGCGCCCGATCGGACCATCACCATCGACGTCGAACCGTCGGACGAGCCACCGACGGTCACCGGCGACGGGCCGCGGCTGCTCCAGGTGCTGCGCAACCTGATCGGCAACGCGATCGCGCACACGCCGCCCGAGGCCACCATCACGGTCGGGATCGCGCTCGATCGTGGGCCCGGTCACGACGACGTGGTCGTCCGGGTGACCGACACCGGGCAGGGGCTCACCCCGGACGAGGCCGCCCACGTGTTCGAGCGGTTCTATCGAGGCGATTCGTCACGGCACCGCGGTGACGGCGGCGGTGGCAGCGGACTCGGGTTGTCCATCGTGTCGGCGCTGGTCGGCGCGCACGGCGGAACCGTCGGTGTCGACTCGGCACCGGGTCAGGGGGCGAGCTTCTGGTTCCGCATCCCGCGGTCGACCATCTGACCCCCCCACACGTCGGTGCCGTGGCCGGAACGCCTGCGGTGCAAGCGGGTTCGCTCAGCTGGCGATGACGACCGTCGGTCCGACGCGGAGTGGGCGGTCGCGGTGCTCCTCGGCCTTGCGCGCGCAGTAGCGGACCAGTCTGCGGCGGTTGGCGTGGCCGTTGATGCGGCTCACGGTGCTGCCCGCCAGCATCTCGTGCACCCGACGGTAGAAGTCGGACGGCGAGAGGCCGAAGGTCGTGAAGATCTCGTCGTCGGCCGATCCGTCGAACGGCATCCAGCGCCGAGCGAAGTCGATCATGTTGTGTTCGTGTGTAGTCACTGCCAGCCCCCCAGCTGTCACCATCGATCCACGGTGCGGCCCCCGGATGGCTCCTGGCCATCGCTGCACACGTGTCATTCCTCCCCGACGCGCCGAATCCCACCTCGACGCGCCAACGCACATCTCCGGCCGACCTCTGACGACGGTGACCGGCGACGAGGGTTCTCGTGAGCCCTCGGCGTCACCGCGCTGACCTGTTGAACGCAGGACGCGGGCACACTCGGTAGATCCCCCTGAGGGCACCCTACCCTGAACGTCGGATTTGTCAGTGCGAAAAGAGCCTGCTCGCGCTTCAAAATCTTCGACATTCTCACAACAGATCTTTGACGAAGTAGACGCGGTCGAAGCCGTCCTGGTTCCGGCGGCCGGTCTCGACGTACCCGAGACGGGGGTACAGGCTCACATTCTCGGTCATCGCGGCGTTGGTGTGCAGGCGTGTCTCCGCGAATCCGAGCGCCCGAGCCCGGGTGTCGGCACGGGACAGCAGTTCCCGGCCGATGCCGCGCCCCTGCGAGCCCGGTGCCACGGCCACGTTGTCTATCCAGAGGTGATCGCCGCGCGCCTCGGTGACCAGCACGCCGACGACCGTGTCCGCGACGACGGCGACGGCGACGTCGTCGGTGGTCGCGACGAGTGCGGCGTAGTCGACGGTCATCGGCGCGGGGGCCCGACCGATCCTGTCGACATATCCCTCGTACGCTGCGGTGACGATCCGCTCGATGTCCTCGACGTCGCCGACGCCCGCCGGCCGGATGTTGATCGACTCGCCCATGGGCAGATCGTAGGTATCGAGTGGGTTGTCGGTGTGCGGGGGCACACTCGGGACATGACGAACAGCGACGGACATCGGCATCACGCCATCGACTACCTGGAACTGACGGTCACCGACCTGGCCGCGGCGCAGGCCTTCTACGCAGCGGCCTTCGGCTGGACCTTCAACGACTACGGACCGGAGTACGCCGGCATCCGGAACCCTGCCGGATCCGATGTGCTCGAGGTCGGTGGTCTGGCGGCCGGCGAGTCGGTGACCAGGGGTGGGCCGCTGGTCCTGCTGTACTCCGATGATCTGGACGACTCGGTGGAGAAGGTCCGCGCGGCCGGCGGTGAGGTCGTGAACGGGCCGTACGAGTTCCCCGGTGGTCGGCGGTTCCACTTCACCGACCCGAGCGGAAACGAGTTGGGGGTCTGGGCGACGAGCTGACCGCGGACCGGCGGTGCGCTCAGATCAGACGGCGCAGGGCCGCGAACTCGGCCACGTCGTGCCGGAACCGATCGAGGCTGACCAGCGTGTACATCCCGTCGATCTGTCGGTCGACCCAGAGCTGATGGATGCGTCGGAGGTCGGCTCGGCGCGATTTCCAGCCGATCCCGTCGATCACGGCCAGCACGAGTTGCTTGGGTAGCCGGACCTCGGCCATCTCCTCGATCTCGCGGACCGCGTCGGTGAGTTTGCTACCCGTCGAGTCGAATCCCTTGGCCGCGACCACGATGTCGGCGGAGTCGGGTGGCCCGACGATGAGATCCGCGGGTGCGGTGCGCCCGTTGCGGCCGGTGAATCGCGACCGGGTGACGTAGTCGAGGTCGAGGTCCCGTGCGATCGCCTCGATCTCGTCCTCCACCCGTCGACCCGACGCACCCGCGCGGGTGGCGGTGACCCGACTGCCGGCCCGGGCGACCAGGATGTCGGCGAAGGAGTACGTGCGATCCAGCTGTGCGCGCAGCATCCGGACCAGGTCGAACTCGGCATCGAGCCAGGTGACCAGCTCGACCGGCTGGCTGCGCGCGATGCTGTGCCATCCGCTGGTGTCGAAGCGGTCCCGGAGCGCGTTCTTCAGCTTCTCCTGGGAGAGCCCCACCGCGAGTCCCAGCACCGGGACGTCGGCGGGGTGGTCGCGCGCCCATGCGGCGAGTCCGGTGAGGTCGGTGTCGAGCAGCTCGCCGAGGCTTGCCGTCGCGAGCACGATGCTCTCGGCCTCCGGCGTCGATGCGGTCGGATCGACGTGAGAGGTGAGGCGCCCCAACGAGTTCAGGTACTCGTCGAAGTCGGGGATGTCGGCCATCGGTCCTCGGTCAGTCCCGTCCGATGAACAGGTACTCGCTGACATCGCGTCGCGTCGCGGCGACGTGCGTGCCGAAGCTGTACTTGTGGTCGATCTCGACGACCTCCACCGACGGCTTGACCTTGCCGAGCAGGTCGACGATGCGGTCGGCGCCGGGAAGCGCGTTGGACGAATACGACAGCACGATCGCCCCGGCGGACTCGAAGTGTTCGAAGGTGCGCATCAGGGCGTCCTCGATCGAGTGCTTGTAGGCAAAGGGCGTGTGCCGCTTGGGGAGCTTCTTGGTCTTCGTGTTCTCCATGATGGTCATCCCGCGCCAGTACGCGCTGAGGCCCTCGAGGAAGTGGTAGCGCTTGATGTAGTCGGCGTCGTCTGTGGGCGGTGCGTACGGCGGATCGAGGTAGACGAGGTCGGGTGCGACCCCGAGTGCAGTCGGATCGAGGTCGAAGACGTCGCCGGTGACGCTGCGGCTGGACGCGCCGTTGCTGAACACGGTGGCGTTGTACTCCGCGGCGGACCGCAGCCGGAAGTGATCGCGCAGCGACATCGACAGGTCACGTCGGCCGTCGCCGTAGCGGGACGAGTCGGTGAAGGTGAACACGCCGCGAGGCTGCTTCCGGGCGGCCGACAGCACCAGGGCGGAGATGGCGAGGTCGCGCCGGTAGCCGCGGAGCCGGTCGATGTGGGACCACGCGGAATCGAGGAAGTCGCGATCCTCCGCGGTGAAGTACAGGCCGTCGAAGGTCGTCCGGATGAAGTCGCGATCGTCGGCAGCGGGCCCGCAGATCTCCTCGACCAGGTCGGGCTCGAGGCGGACGCTGGAGTTGGCCACCGTCGCACGCGTGATGATGTGCGGGAAGGTCAGGAAGTCGTTGCTGATGACCGCGAAGCCCTGCGCCTTCAGCAGATACGACACCACACCCGACCCGGAGAACGCATCGACCGCGACGGAGCCGCCGATCTCGGCGAAGGCCCGCTCGAGATGGGGCAGCAGCCGGTACTTGGAACCCATGTAGCGCAACCGGGGGAAGCGCTGCGCTGCAGCCACGACGTCGACCGACCCGAGCTGAGCCGTCCCCGCGGGGATCACGCGACCGGTCGATCCGGCGTCGGGGCGACCGGTGTTGCCGGTGGGCGGTGTTCGACTCACACCGATGAGGATGTCACGCTCCACCGACACCGCGGTGGTGACGCGACGGTCATCGGCATGATCCTCGACGGCGAACGGCCCGGATGAGTCGTGTGGCGGACGGTCAGGCCGTCGCGTTCCTCCCCAGCAACCCGGTGACCACCCCCGGGCCACGGCGGCTGCTGGGATGGTCCAGGCCGAGGTTGTCCAGCCTTCGACACCTCGGTCGCAGTCACGGGCGCCTCGGTGAACGTTCCACCAGCCTCAGCTACCGCCCAGAAACCGACCCGAACACCCTCACCGACCCGAGCGCCAACCACCGCATCCCTCCGACATCACTCGGTGTTGCGGCGACTCCTTGAACCGACCGTGCGCTCGGATCCGTCGATCGTGCGCTCGGATCTGTCGATCGTGCGCGCGGATCCGTTGATCGTGCGCTTGGATCCGTTGATCGTGCGCGGGGCAGCTGCACGTCGCTGCAATCTGCATCTCGGCGGGCGGTGGTCGGATTTCTGACACATGAGCGGGGCGCGGTGTGGTTGGTGCACAGCGTGGTTCGCTCAGGTGTCAGTAATCCGACGGAGGGTGGATGCCGGTCGACGGCGGAAGGAATTGTCGGTGGGTCGGGGCAGTGTTCGGTTCAGATAACGGAAGCTATGAGGAGATGATGATCATGGCTTTCGACAAGCCACCACCCACACCCAGCTCGCTCGTGACGGATGCCCCACCTACTGCGGCACAATCGGATTCGGTCGACGAGTTGGTGGCCGCCTACGGCGAACTCGATGCGGTGCTGGACCGGATCGCTCAACTGTCCGCCGATCGGTGCACCGATGTCGAAGTGGTCGCGCTGGCCAAAGCCAACGAGGTCGCGGGCCCGGCAGATCGCCTCGCTCGGGCATCGCCGTTGACGTTCTTCGTCGATCGTGCGCTCGGATCTGTCGATCGTGCGCGGGAGCGCTGCACGTCGCTGCAATATGCATCTCGACGCGGCGGTGTTCGGATTTCTGACACGTGAGCGGGGCGCGGTGTGGTTGGTGCACAGCGTGATCCGCTCACGTGTCAGGAATCCGACGGAGGGTGGATGCCGGTCGACGGCGGACGGAATTGTCGGTGGGTCGGGATAGTGTTCTGTTCAGATAACGGAAGCTATGAGGAGATGATGATCATGGCTTTCGACAAGCCACCACCCACACCCATTCGGCCGACAGATGTTGCGCCGCCGCCGACCACTGCGACGAGCAGTGCGACTGTGCGCGCTGAGTTGATCGATGCGTATTCCGATCTGGCACGAGCGGTAGCACGGATCCAGGAGCTCGACGCCGATGCTTGTACCGACAGCGACACTGTGCATCTCGCTGTCGAACACGAGAAACTGACTCGGCAGATGCAGTCGATCGGGCATCGCCGTCTGATGGACGTGGCCGACCGTGACGCGTGGCGGTTGACCGGTGCGGCGACAATGCGAATGTTTGTGGCCAACCATCTGGGTGTGCCGGATGTGAAACGACGCCTCGATCACGCTGCAGCACTGTCGGAAACATTCACCATCACCGGACTCCAGCAGCCACCGGAACTGTCGGCAACAGCAGATGCACTCGCCGAAGGTGCGATCGCGCCCGAACACGTGTCGGTGATCCTCGACGTGACGAATCGCATCCCGGCGAGTGTGGAAATCGATGATCAGGTGGCTGCTGAGGTCGCGCTGGCTGAACACGCACGCACACTCTCACCATCCGCACTGCGTCAGGTGGGCGTCAGGTTGTTGGCGCACCTGAATCCCGATGGTGAGCTCACCGACGACCGTGACCGCGCCCGGCAACGCTCGATGACCCTGTCGCGCCAAGATGCACAGCTAATGACGAAACTGACCGCCACCCTCGACCCGGCCTCGCCGTCGGGCAGCGTTGACGACACCGATCCCGACTCCGAGGTGGTCAAGGATGCAGCCCAACGCGACTCACGATCCCAAGCCCAGCGCAACCATGATGCCCTGAACGCGCTCCTGAAATGCGTGTTGGACGGCGGGGCCTTGGGTGGGAGTCATCGCGGGCTACCGCCGCAGTTGATCATCTCCATCACCGAAACCCAACTCCGCGAATCAGCCGGCCTCGGTGTGACCGCCACCGGCACTGAGCTGCCGTGGCGCGACGTTGTTGAACTCGCCGCCAAAGCGGACCCGCACCTGGCGGTGTTCGCTGATCACACCGAAGAAATCCTCTACTTCGGACGTGCCCGCCGCACAGCCTCCCGCGCCCAACGCATGGCGTTGTTCGCCCGCGATCGCGGCTGCACCGCACCCGACTGCGACCAACCCGCCATGCACTCCGAAGCCCACCACCTCACCGACTGGGCCGAAGGCGGACGCACCGACATCGACCAACTCGGCGTGGCCTGCCCCAAACACAACCGCGCAGCCGGCCCACGCCGAGACCAATGGACCACCCGCCTGGACCGCACCACCGGACGAGTCACCTGGACACCACCAGCAACCACCCAACCGATCAACGGCCCACCGAGGACACGCACCAACGAGATTCACCATCCGGATCGACTGGCGGACCGACGGCCCCGGCACGACGTGACGTGACTGTCGGGTCGAACGCCGGTGTCGACGGTCTCAATGCCGCCAACGCCCATCGACGACCACATCGACCTGCAGCGCGCCATGGCTCCTAGGATTGCCGCAACCGAAGACCCGAGACACGACGGAGGTGGTGGGTGGCACTCGGTGCAGAGCCTTGGTGGCAGAGCGATGATCTGGTGGTGCTGGCGCACATAGTCGAGTTGGCACACGCGGTGAAAGGCGCTTCGTGCGCAGACGGCCGGGTGATCGACGACAGCGCTGTGACAAGCGACTCGGGCGCCACAGGCGAATCGGGTGTGACAAGCGACTCGTTGCGAGCACGGTGCCCATTGCCTGGGCGAGCGGTGCGGGCTGCTGTGACGACGCTCCAGCGGATCGGCGTGATCGTCGTCGATCAGCGTTCACCGGATGGCGTCCTGCGCCTCAATCGCGGTCATCCCGAGCTCGAATCGCTCGCGGACCTCCTCTACATCCATCAGGGTGCCAGCCTCCGGAAGCAGGTCCCGTCGGACGTCGCCGAGGTGGCTTTGTTCGACCTCGACCCGTACACCCCCGCGGCATGGGTCGATGGAGGTGTGGATCCGTTGGACTGGTTTCCGCCGCGACTTCGGACTGATCGCGCGGTCAGCGTACTCGCGGGCGAAGTCGATTCGGGACTGACTGTCACGGATGCTCGCCGGCTGGTCGTCGCCCTCGGGGCGCTGCCCTCCGGCGCTGCCATCGAGCTCTATCGCTCCGTTCGACGGATTGCACCGCTGGGGCTCGGAAGCGGCCCGCTTCTGAACCTTCTGCAGACTCTCGACGATCAGAGCCTGTGGCGGCACGCGGCACAGGTGTTGCATCGATCTGCAGCGGGGGCGGTCTCCGACACGAGCTCGCAAATCGGGCTCCTTGCAACGGAACACGCCTACGCGGCGATGGAGTTGTCACTGCATCGCACGCTGGTGGTGCGTACTGCAGTGGCGACGGCGGCAACAGAGCTGGCCGCGGGGCGACAATCGGCCGCATACGGGGCGCCTCTCCACGGACTCGGCGGAGACGGCACTCTCGAAGCCGCGGTGGCGGTGCGTCTCGACGACCTGCTGTCGCAGGCGACGGGGCTGCTGACGTTTGCCTACACGCTGGTCCCGGCAGCGCTCTCCGATGTCCGACCGGGGCTGCGTCGGCCACGGACTTGATCGTGTTCGCACATCGCTTGCGCTGAGACCCGATGGCTATGGTTTCATGAAGTCAGCGCGGAGTGAGGAGCCGTTATGACCGAGTCGGCGTCAGACCTGCCCGCTGTCGACCTCGCGAGCGCCAGCGCGTTCGTCCGAGCGTCCGGTTTCGTGGTCGAGGAGGCCCACGGGAACGCGGTCCGAGGGTATGTCGACCTCGACGAGTCGCACCACACTCCTTGGGGTGTGGTCCACGGTGGCGTGTACACGACGATCGTCGAGTCGGCGGGGAGCATCGGCGCGAGCGCCGCGGTCCGTGACCGTGGCCAGTTCGCCGTCGGGGTCCACAATGCCACCGACTTCCTACGTCCCTCGCGTGGTGGCCGGGTGCGCGTGTCGGCCGAGCCGATCAGTCAGGGGCGCACGCAGCAGCTGTGGTTGATCGAGATCGTGGATGAGGTCTCCGGGAAGGCCGTTGCGCGCGGACAACTCCGACTACAGAACGTCGACCTGCCGGAGGGCTGATCACCTAGTCGAGAACGGAGGCAGCGTCAGCGAGCCGGGGGAGCACCACGTCTCGCCAGCCCGGCCCCATCCGATCGTATGCGGCGGCCATCCGACCGTCCTCGAGATCGAAGCCGGAGTGCTCCAACAGCAGTCTGGTGCCGTTCCCCTCGGGCGTCACTGTCCACGTCAGGGTCCAGCTGTCGGTGAAGGTGTAGACGAGAAGCGTCGGCCGCTCGACGTCGAGGATCGTGCAGGGTTGCGGCCCGAATCCCGGCATGTCGAGGGTGAATTCGTGTCCGACGATCGGCTGGATGTCGCCGGCGGCCCACCAGCGCTGGACGAGTTCTGGTTCGGTGATCGTGCGCCACACCTTCTCTGGAGGTGCGGCGATGAACTGGTCGACGGTGATGGTTGCGGTCCCGCCGGCCCGCGTAACTGCCTCGTTCATCAGAGATCCTCTGCGATGGTTGCGATATCGGACAAGCGGGCGCGCCAGAATCGCTCGAACGGATGGAGCCAATCGCCGACCTCGGCGAGCGGTTCCGCGGACAACTCGTAGATCCGGTGTCTCCCCTGCGATCGGTCGAACACGAGCCCTGAGTCCTTGAGAACTTTCAGGTGTTCCGCGACGGACGATCTGCTCAGCTCGAACCGATCGCCGAGATCACCAGCCGTGCAGGGTGCTTCCGCCAGGATCTCGAGGAGTCTCCGACGAACCGGATTCGCCAGCGCCTGGAACACCTCGTCCTCCGTGGTCACGGACGAACAATACGTCGGAAAAGTCCGACACGTCAACTCCGTGCACGCTCCTGCTGCCGACGAGGTCGTTTGCGATGAGCGTCACGGGGACCGCCGGGCGAGACCTAGACTGTGGCCATGGCATCCGTCTTCAGCATGATCATCAACGGAGAACTGCCCGGACGATTCGTGTGGAAGGACGGCCAGGCCGTCGCGTTCCTCACCATCAACCCGGTGACCCCCGGCCACGTGCTCGTCGTGCCGCGCGCCGAGGTCGACCACTGGGAGCAACTCGACACCGCCGCATTCGCGCACCTGAGTGATGTCGCGCAGAAGGTCGGCCGTGCGGTGAAGGACGCCTTCGATGCGCCGAGGATCGGCCTGCTCATCGCCGGCCTCGAGGTGCCACACGTGCACCTGCACGTCTTCCCCGGCCTGAGCATCGAGACCTTCGACCTCGCCAACGCCGACTCCGACCCCGATCCCGCCGGCCTCGACGACGCCGCCGTCCGGATCCGGTCGAGCCTCACGTCGCTCGGCTACGGAGAGTACGTGCCCGAGTCCTGACCCTGGGACGACGGCGCGAACCGGTCGCCCCGCGGCCTGTTCACACCGTTCGATGCACCAGCAGCGGGAGGACGGCACGGGCACCTGCGTCACGAAGGGCCGCGGCTGCCAGTGTGACCGGCCAGCCCGACGACGAGGAATCGGTCACCAGCAGCACCACCTGATCGCCGACCTCCGGCGGCGAGCCGAGGTGGTCGCGCCAGTACACGGCCTCGACCGCACCGGTGGCATCGGCTGCCGGCCCGCCGCCTGAGTTCACCGGGAACACGCCACCCGGTCGCCGACCGACGGTTCGCAGATGATCGGCGACCCGCTCTGCCAGCTGACCGCCGAGCAGATCGAGAGAAACGATGACGTCCGGTCGGACGCCGGCGTCGCGAACCCACGACGAGAGCGTCGCCACGGCCGCATCGCCCAGCTCGGCGACCGCACCGTCGTCTCCGGCACGGGCGCCGGCCAGCACCTCCGACCACTCCGGTGCGTCGGCGTGAGCCAGCACCCGCCCGACCTCTGCGGCCTGGCCGGCGGGAATCCTCCCGCGCGAACCGAAGTCGCCGCCCGGCCACATCTTGCGCGGCTCCAGGATGCGAGCCGACCGGCGTAACGCAAGGGTGATGGTCCGCAGCGACTCGGTGGGGACGTCGGCGGTCAGCGGCGCCGACAACTCGCCGCGGCACACCGAGCACCGACCGCACCGGGTGGCGCCGGGATCGTCGAGCGACTCGGTGAGCAGTCGCATGAGGCACTCGTCGCCGCGGATGTACGAGCGCATGATGTCGGCCTCGCGCTCACGTACGGCGACGATCCCGCGATAGTGCTCGGCGTCGTACTCCCACGGCGCATTCGTCGACCGCCAGCCGTCAGAGACGCGCTCGACAGCACCGTCCACGGCGAGCTGTTTGAGCGCGAGTTCGACCTTGCCCCTGCGATATCCGGTGATCGACTCCAACTGCGGCACCGACACCGCCTCGTCCTCGACGTCGAGCGCGGCGAGGAGTGCGCGCATCCGGCGGGGATCGGGGATGGTCGCGGTGGCGAAGTGACCCCAGATGGCATGATCGGCGCCGGAGGCCAGCAGCATAACCACGGCGTCGTCGAGCGCGCGACCCGCACGTCCGACCTGCTGGTAGTACGACACCGGCGACGGCGGCGACCCGACATGGACGACGAACCCGAGGTCGGGCTTGTCGTAACCCATTCCGAGCGCGGACGTGGCGATCAACGCCTTGACCTCGTTGGCGCTCAACGCATCCTCGAGTCGGCGCCGACGATCGGCGTCGAGCTGTCCGGTGTACGCGGCGACGGGCACCGCGTCGCCGTGCACCGCCTCGATCGCCGACACCAGGCGCTCGGCGTCGGCGACGGTCAGCACGTACACGATGCCCGAGCCGGGGAGCTCGGTGATGTGCTCGGCCACCCAGGCGTACCGCCGGATCGGTGCCAGGCCGTCGATGACGTTGAGCTGCAGGCTCTTTCTCGCCAGGGGGCCGCGCAGCACCAGGGTCTGGGCGCCGAGTTGGGCGGCGACGTCGTCGGTGACGCGTGCGTTCGCGGTGGCGGTCGTGGCGAGGACCGGGGTCTGCGGATTGAGCGAACGCAGGACGTCGGCCACCCGACGGTAGTCCGGGCGGAAGTCGTGTCCCCAGTCGGAGATGGCGTGCGCCTCGTCGATCACCAGCAGTCCCAACCGACCGCTCAGCGCATCGAGTACACGTCGCCCGAAACCGGGGTTGGCCAGGCGTTCCGGCGACACCAGCAGGACGTCGAGCTCGTCGGTCCGCACCGACTCCTCGACCGCCGACCACTCGTCGACGTTGGACGAGTTCAGGGTGGCCGCGCGCAGCCCGGCCCGACCGGCTGCCGTGACCTGGTCGCGCATCAGCGACAGCAACGGCGACACGATGAGCGTCGGGCCGTGACCCGACGCGCGGGAGATGGCGGTGGCCACCCAGTAGACCGCGGACTTGCCCCAGCCGGTCCGCTGGACCACCAGCACGCGGGCGCCGGGTTCGCCGAGGGCGGCGACCGCCGTGAGCTGGTCGTTGCGCAACGCCGCATCGGGGCCGGCGAGCGCCGCGATGGTCCGGTCGGCGACGGTCCGTGCCTCCGGGGAGAGTTCGGGTGCCGGTCCGGTCGCGGTCTCGCTCGCTGAGGCAGCCATGCGCCCAATGTAGTGACGTCCGGCGACAGGCAGGCAGCCCGGCGGCGAGCTGTCCACAGTCGCCGTCCGGCTCACAGGAAGCTGACAGCTGTGGCGCAGAGACGGCGAAGCTGGGAAACCGAAGCTGATCAGCATGACAGCAGAAGCACCCCCGACGTCCGACGGGCCGGTCGCCACGGTGGCGCCGATGACGGTCGTGGCCGACAGTTCCGCCACGCGACCGGTCCTCGACATCGTCGTCCCGGTCTACAACGAAGAAGCCGATCTCGCACGGTCGGTGCGCCGACTCCACGAGCATCTGCGCAATCGGGTCCCGTACAGCACCCGGATCACGGTCGCCGACAACGCGAGCACCGACCGCACGCTGGCCATCGCCGTGGGCCTGACCGAGGAGCTCGAGGGTGTGCGGGTCGCCCATCTCGAGCAGAAGGGGCGCGGCCGCGCGCTCAACGCGGTCTGGCGGCACAGCGATTCCGAGATCGTCGCCTACTGCGACGTCGACCTCTCCACCGACCTCAACGCCCTGATGCCGTTGATCGCCCCGCTGGCATCCGGGCACTCCGACATCGCCATCGGCACCCGGTTGGCACGTTCGTCGCGGGTCGTCCGAGGCCCCAAGCGTGAGTTCATCTCGCGGTCGTACAACCTGATCCTGCGCACCACCATGGGCGCACATTTCTCCGACGCACAGTGCGGCTTCAAGGCGATGCGGACCGTCGTCGCCCAGCGGTTGCTGCCCTACGTCGAGGACACCGGGTGGTTCTTCGACACCGAGCTTCTGGTCCTGGCCGAGCGTGTCGGTCTGCGGATCGCCGAGGTGCCCGTGGACTGGGTCGACGATCCGGACAGCACCGTCGACATCGTCCCGACCGCTGTCGCCGATCTCCGCGGATGTGCCCGGGTGGCATGGGCGCTGGCCACGGGACGACTCCCGATCGCCGAGTTGCGCGACAGCATCGGCCGCAAGAGCGAACCTCAACTCGAGGGTGTGCCCTTCGGTCTGGTCGGTCAGCTCGCGCGCTTCTGCGTCGTCGGCGTGGCGTCGACCGTCGCATACGCGATGCTCTACCTGCTACTGCATGCATTCCTCGGCGCGCAGATCTCCAACTTCGTCGCCCTCGCGGTCACGGCCGTTTTGAACACCGCGGCCAACCGTCGCTTCAGCTTCGGGGTCCGCGGCCGTCAGGACGCGATGCGCCATCAGCTCTTCGGCCTCACCGTCTTCTTCTTCGGATGGCTGGTCACCGCGGCATCGCTGGCCGCGCTGCACGCGTGGAGTCCGGAGGCGAGCAAACATCTCGAACTCGTGATCCTGGTGGTCGCCAACCTCGTCGCCACCCTGACCCGATTCGTCGGTCTGCGCTGGGTCTTCCGGCGTGGGTCCACGACCGCCGCCGAAGGGGCCGCCTGATGAATCTGTCCACTCCCACACCCGAA
>NZ_BANX01000038.1 GCF_000334455.1 Gordonia soli NBRC 108243 | reverse complement strand
GGCCGCTCCCGCGGCCGGTGCAGCGGCACCGGCCTGCGGCGCGACGACTCCGGCTTGCGGAGCCTGTGTCTGAGCTGCGCCGAGATTCACGACGGTCGGCGTCTGGGTCGCCGCGGAGTTGCTGCCGTTGGCGTTGTTGGAGATGACGAGGCCGACGACACCGATGGTGACGACGAGCGCGGAGATGACGGCCGCGACACCGGCCGAGGCCAGGATCGTCGGGACGCTGATCTTCGGCGCGCTCTGTTCCGGCGGGTACTGGGAGTACTGCTGGTCGGCGTATTGGTCACCGGCCGGGTACTGCTGCTCGCCGTACGAGTCACCCTGTGTCATTGGTCTGTACTCCTTGTGCCGGGACACTCGTCGTGCCCCCTGTCCTGCGTGTTATAGGTCAGGCTAACCTCGCCCGCTTGCGATCCCAAACCCGGTATCGCTATCGGGTTCGCCGGTATTACCGGATTTCGACGCCCTCCCCGGCGTCGACGCGGTCCGATCTGCGTACTCATCGGACAAACGTCCAGGTCAGGAGATGGTTCCGGAGAAGCGCCGGTATCCCTCGACGTCGGGTTTCAGCGACGCGGCCACCAGTTCCCACAGCACCTCGTCGGTGCCGCCACCGACGCGGGCCAGCTTCATGTCCCGCCACCATCGCGCCAGCGGGGTCTCGTCGGTGAGGAAGCCCGACCCGCCGAAGATGTGCATGCACTCGCCGATGACCTCTTCACCCAGCCGAGCCGCCGACACCTTCATCGCTGCCGCGGTCCGGAGGTCGAGCTTGCCGCCGACCGCTATCCCGGTCAGCGCGTGGCGGAGCATGTCGACTCGTGACTGGAGGTCGGCGACGCGTAGGCGTAGAGCCTGATGCTCGAAGAGCGTCTTGCCGAACTGGCTCCGCTCCTGCATCCGGGCGACCGTGATCCCCAGGACCTGGTCGCAGGATGCGGCGACCTGGCCGGCGATCGACAATCGCTCGTGGGCGAGACCCCAGCTGACCGCGGCCAGGCCGGTGCCGGCCCGTGCGATGAGGTGGTCGGCGGGGACGACGGTGTCGATCTCGACGGCCGCGGTGTCCAAGGGGCCGGCGCTCACCTTGTTGTACGGCGGCTGGATGTCGACCTGTGCGGTGGGCACCAGGATCAGCACCACGTTGCCGTGGCGGCTCACCTCGTCCTGCTCGACATCGCGCGCCACCACCAGGATGTAGTCGGCGATCGGCGACAGCGAGACGAACTTCTTGCGACCGGTGACGCGGTAGCCGTCTCCCTCGGTCCGGACGACCGTCTCCACGATCTGCAGGTCCGATCCGCCCGACGACTCCGAGGCAGCCAGACACAGCACGGCCTCGCCACGGATCGCCTGGTCGGCGACTGTGCGCAGGGTCTCCGACCGCCCGCCGAAGCGACGCAGGATCGAGATGGCCGAATCGTGCAGGCTCACACCGACACTGATCCCCGCCGAACCGAGTCGGCCCAGTGCGAATGCGAGTTCGAACAGTTTTGCGAGGTCGGGCTGCTTGCCGTCGCCCCATTTCTCGGCGAGCACTCCGCGCTCCCCCAGACGCTCGAGGAGCTTGCGCGGGAATCGTTCGGACTGTTCGGCTTCTTCGGTCCAGGCCCGGATCTCGTCGTCGAAGACCGAGTCGAGCAGCGCCCGGTAGCCCTCGATCGAGGTCGCCACGGTCACTTCCACTCCCCCGACTCGACGAGCTGCTTGGTCTCGAGACGGCGCAGTTTGCCCGACGTGGTTCGGGGGACCGAACCCGGCTCGACGAAGATGACGTCGGCGGGGACGATGCCGCACTCGGAGGCGACCTCGGAGATCACCTCGGCCCGTGCTCCGTCGCGGTCCTCACCGCGGTACTCGGCGACCACCACCAGACCCGGTCGCGCCGACCCCTCGCCGCGTGCCATGGCGACGACGCCGCCGCGCTTCACGCCGACGACGCTCGCGGCCGCGCGCTCCACCTCGACCGGGAAGAGGTTGCGGCCGGCGACGATCACGATCTCCTTGGCGCGACCGCAGATGACCAGCCGTCCGTCGACCAGGTAGCCGAGGTCGCCGGTCGGAAACCACTCACCGTCGTGCAGAGGTGCGTGCCCGAGGTAGCCGTTCATCATCGAGGTGCCGCGGATCTCGACGTGCCCGACGTCGCGTCCGTCGATCCGGGGGACGTCGATGTTGGGCTCGACGATGCGGATCTGCATACCGCCCAGCGGTTTTCCAAGGATCGCATACCGCTTGCGGATCGGCTCGGCGCCCTCGGTCGGCGGCGTGACGGTGACCTCGTCGTATTGGGCGCCTTCACCGACGGCAGGCATCGTCACCGCGCAGGTGGATTCGGCCATACCGTACGCGGGCGAGGCCGCGGCCGGATCGAAGCCGAAGCGCTCCGTCTCGGCGAGGAACTTGTCGAAGGCATCCGGATCGATCGGCTCGCCGCCGCTGATCGAGACGCGCAGGTTCGACAGGTCGGCGTCCTTCAGCAGCTTTCCGTAGCGGCCGAGGATGTCGTAGGCGAAGTTCGGCGCCGCGGTGACCGTCGCCTTCGACTCGGTCAGCCACTCCAGCCATTTGAAGGGCGAGGCCGCGAATGCCGAGTTCGGGACGAGGTAGAGGGGGATGCCGGTGCCCATACCCGCGAGCAGGAAGGTCAGTCCCATGTCGTGGTAGAGCGGCAGCCAGCTGAATCCACTGTCACGGGTGCGATGCAGTCCCAACCGTGCGATGAGCTCGGTGGTGTTGGTGCGGACCGCAGCAGTCGAGAGCACCGCGGTCTTGGGTTCTCCGGTCGATCCGGCCGTGCCCTGGAGCACGGCGGGTGCGTTCGCCGGGAGCTGACGCGGCTCGAAGCCCGACGTGTCGACACCCAGTCCGTACTCGGCGACCTGCTCGACCCGCAGCCAGCCGTCGATCTTCCCGAGGAGGTCGAGCTGTGGGCCGCTGCCCAGCACGGTGCCCACGCCGATGTCGACGAAACGCGCGTAGGTGCTCTCCGCCCAGCGCACCTCGTCGGCGCCGCGGATCGGTCCGGGGAGGATCGACACCGCGACACCCGCCAGCCAGGCACCCTGGACCGCGGCGACCATGTCGACCGTCGGGTCACCGATCAACCCGACCGCGTGGGGTTCGCGTCGCTGGCGGTCGTCGACGATCTGCGTCGCGATCTCGGTGGCCCGCGCGTGGACTTCCGGCCAGGTGCGCCGGACCCATTCACCCGACTCGGTGTCGAGAACCGACAACTGCTGCTCGCCTGCCAGCATCGCCTCGCTGACCGAGGAAGCGAGAACGCTCGCGGTGCCGGCCTCGTCGAGAACGGTGTTCTGCTGCATCACTGAAAACTTTCTCTCGAAGGCGCGCCGGGCCTGATGACGAGGGCACGCCTGAACGTCGAACGGGTGCACCGAGGGGGTCCACACCGTCGATCTCAACCTAGCTGAGGCTAGCCTAAGCTAGCGCTCAGGTCACCCCCTGGGGCGACGTCTGTGGCCTCCGTCGCATCGGCCGACCTGCCAGGAAGCGGTAGGTGCGTTCGAGGACCGCCGACCGCGCAGCGCTCTCCGGGTCCATCAACTCGTTCTCTGCGAGCGGGCTGTCCTCGTCACCGACGGTCTCGGCGTCGAAGAGGACCAGCGTCTTCCCTTCTCCGCGCAGGGCGTCGACGGTGGTGACCAGCGATCCGCTGCGATCCATCTCGGCCCGGAGTCGATCCAGCGGGACGTCCAGGTGCTCGGCCAGCAAGCGATCGCGCACGTCGACGATCCGGGCGCGATGCTCGTCGCCCCGTGGGTCGGTGTCGGTGACCTCGACGGCCAGGTCGCACTCGCTGTCGAGGCCCATCGATCGGTTGTTGAGGTTCGAGGACCCGACGCGTAACAGCATGTCGTCGACGACCAACACCTTGGCGTGGACGTAGATCGGGGCGCCGTCCGCGGTGACCGGGTGGTACGCGCGGAACCGGTCGGATCCGTCGGCCGCCCACAGCCGATGCAACAGCCGGCGGCGCGCACCGTCCATCGCCCGCTGCTCCAACCAGCCGTCGGCGTGCCGCGGCAGCACCACCACGATCTCCGGACCGTCGGGCTCACGTAGCCGCTCGACGAGGGCGTCGACGATCACCCGGGCCGCGAGGTACTGACTCTCGATGTAGAGCCGGTGCCGCGCGGCTCCGATGGCGGTCAGGTACAGGCGTTCGATCTCGCGTACCTCGTCCCGATCGTCGAGATGTGGCAGCGTGCGTGCAACCGCCACGTCGACCTTCGCCAGGGTCGGGAGGAGGCCGTCGGGCCAGGGATCGCCGTCGAGTTCCGGTGTGGGATCGAGGCGTTCACCCGTTGCCGTCTCCCATCGGTCGCGGGCGACCTCGGCGATGACCGCGGCGGCGGCACCGTCGACCGCCGTGGTCGCATCGTGCCACGGCCCGTAGGACTTCCCGGACGGCGTGACCCGATGGTCGTCGTGGTCGGGATGCCCCGGTCGGTCCCAGCGGTCGACGGTCATGTCGATGCCGCCGCAGAACGCGATCCGATCGTCGATCACGACGATCTTCTGGTGGTGCGCCCCTCGCAGCGGATGCCGGGTGTCGATCTCGAGATGCACCCGGGAATGGCTGAGCCACTTGGAGATGAAGACCGGTGTCATGCCGCGGGAGATGGCGGTGAATGCGCCGACACTCCACTTCAACAGGTGGACATGGAGATCCGGTCGGTTCCGGGGCAGCCACTCCAGGAACTCGCCCAGCTGATTCGGTCCGTCCAGCGTGCTGCCATCCGGCTCGAACTCGATCCGGGTGTCGAAATCCCATCCGATCAACAGGATTCGACGCTGCGCCGTCAGCATCGCGGCCTTCGCATGGCGGAAGTAGTCGGCGGCGTCGACGATGCACGCCAGCCGATCGGCGCGTCCGGTGGCGAAGCAGTTGTCTCCGGGCACGAGCAGCGGTGCCCGGTCCTCGGGTGGTGTCGTGTTCATCCTCGGTCGTCCCCCTCGCGGTCCTGGGCGCGCTCCCCGCGCGCCGAATCATCTCCCCCGGCGCCCCTGCCGTCTCCGGCAGCCCCGCCGTCCCCAGGAACCCCGTCGTCCCCGTCCGGCGCCTCGTCGTCGGCGGGATTGTCGAAGGTGACCGCGATGTCCTGGAAACCCTTGCTGCGCTGCGCCTGCGCCTGGGCGGCATAGGCGGCCTCGTCGCCGGCGGTGAGGTGGACGTTGTCGGTGAACGGTGTCAGCAGCGACCGCGGGAACAGCTCGTCGACCCGCACCGCGTTGAACTCGAGGCAGAACACGAACAGGATGGCGGCGACGTAGAGGAAGGCGAGCAGACCGAGGACCACCGCGAAGATGCCGTTGGTGGTGCTGGCGTTGCCGATGACCTGCTGCACGTACACGCTGCCGAAGGACTGCATCGCCTGCCATCCGATCGCGGCCGCGGCGGCACCGGGAAGCACCTCGCGTACGGTCACTCCTCGCGCGGTACCGATGCGGAAGGCGACGACGAACACAGCCGTGTTGAGCAGCACGGACGCGACGATGACGGCGATGCGTCCGAAGGAACCCAGCTCGATCGCCGACACCACACCGTTGATGATGGCGAGTCCGATCACCGCTGTCCCGACGGTCGACAGCAGCAGCAATCCCTTCCCGCGTGCCACGAACGGGTCGGGACGTTCGTTGCGGGGCACCGCCCACACCACGTTCATCGCGTTCTGGGCGGCTACGGCCACCCCGAGCCCGCCGTACAGCGAGCCGATGACGCCGATCACGATCGCCGGCACACCGCCGCTGAGTTGTTCGGGGGTGCCCAACTGGTCACCGATGACAGGGATCTGACTGAGGGCGGAGTCGAGGATGCGTTGCTGCAGGTCCGGCCGGTCGACCAGCACCAGGCCCAGCACCGTCGAGAACAGCAGCAGCAGCGGGAACAACGAGATGAACGCGTAGTAGGCCAGGAGCGCGGCGAGGTACCCGCCCTGATCGTCGACGAACTTGTAGACCACGGCGAGTGGGAATCCGGTCGCGGGATGTTTGCGCTGGAAGTCGTCGATGCGCGCGGACAACGACACCGGCATGCCTTCCGTTCCTCGACCAGAGCCCGGCAAGTGTATCGCGGCGACTGGTGGGGCCCGGTTCGGAACCCGCGAGGACCTCGCTGTGACGCCCCCGGCGTCAGACCAGAACGGTGTCCCGCACGAAATCGGAGATCAGCGTGCTGATCCCGTCGGGATCGGTCAGGTGCGGGTGGTGACCGTGTCCGGCCAACAGGTGCGTGGCGGCACCGTCGGGCGCCCGCTCGGAGATCCGGTCGAGTTGGAGGTCGGTCGCGTAGTTGTCGTCGGCGCCCTGGATCACCTGGAGCGGTGCGTGGATACGCGCCACCGCGTCGGTGATGTCGAAGTCGGCGAACTCGTCGGAGAGCCACACCGTCGACCACCGCTCGAAGAGGCGATCGGGATCGTCGTGGAACATCGCGAGCGATGGCCGCACCGTGTCGCCGAACGATGCTGCGGTGCTGCGGATACCTGCGAGGGTGGCTTCCTCGACGACGATGTGAGGCGCGATCAGGGTCGCCCCGAGGACCGGGTGCTCACTCGCGTAGATGGCGGCGATCGATGCGCCGTCACTGTGTCCGACCAGGTACGGCGCGTCGATCGACAGATCGGTGAGCACCCTCGGGAGGATCTCCAGCGCCTGCGTGTGCAGATACCGCGGACCGTCGGGTCCGTGCCCCACCGAGCCGCCGTAGCCATGCCGCGAGTACACGAGCACGCGCAGGCCGGTCTGGCGGGCGAACAGCGCGGGTAGCCGCCCCCACTGGCCGGTCGAGCCCAGGCCCTCGTGCAGGAAGACAGCCGTCGGCCGGCCCGGATCTCCCTCGTGGATGACGTACTCGAGGTCTCCGACCGGATGGTCGAGGAGGGGCACGTCAGATCACCACCCGTGATTCGACACGTCGAACATGTTGGCGCCCAGCTGTGCCCGACCGACGTAGTCGAGGCAGTCGGCCGGTTTGGCCGGCATGATCGAGCAGAACTGGACCTCACGCAGGAGCCGCTGCATCGGGCCGTCGGCAGCCATCGCGGCGGAGCCGACCAGCGCCACCGACTGGGCCGCCAACGCCTGCGCGGCCTCACCGAGGTGGTGCTTCGCGGCGTAGACGAGTGCGTTGGTGGACGGGTCCGAGCGATGGTCGGCGACCGCGCGGGCCGCATTGAGCGTGAGCGCGCGAGCGGCCTGCAGGCGGACCACCATCGACCCCAGACCTTGGACGTCGGTGTCCCGCGAACGGCGTCGTTCGTCTGCCGAGAGCCGCTCGGTCGCGAAATCGACGACCGCCGTGGCCAATCCGAGATAGGCGCCGAGATAGCCAGCGGCCATCCAGTGCGGTTCTCGTACGACCTTGAACAGCGACATGCCCTCGACACCGAGGAACAGGCGTCGCGACGGGATCCGGGTGCCGTCCAGGAACATCTGTGCGGTGGACGTGCCGCTCAGCGCGGTCCCCCGCCATTCCGGTGAGAAGGAGACGCCGGGATCGCCTGCACTGACCACGAAGTGGGACACCTCGTAGTCGGTGTCGGTGTCTGCCGGACGCGCCGTCACCACATAGTGGTCGGCGACGTTGGACAGCGACACGAAGGACTTGTGTCCGTCGAGGACGTAGTCGTCGCCATCACGTCGGTAGGCGGTCGAGATGCCGCGCAGCCGCGCACCGGTGGAGGGTTCGGATGCCGCCGAGGCGAACATGCGCTGGTGATCGACCACTTCGTCGACCACCCAGTCGCGGAAGGCGACACCTGTCGCACCGAGCGCATCGCCGTCGGTCTCGAACAGCGAACCGATCGCGACGTTGTGCATGTTGAAGCCCAGCGCGATCGCACCGTTGGCGGCGCCCAATTCGGCCAACAGAACGGTGTAGTCGCCGAAGTCGAGGCCCAGGCCACCCCGTTCGCGCGGGATCATCGCCGACAACAGACCGGACTCCCGGATCAGCGCGTAGGCCTTCACCGGAGCCTCGGTCCCCCGGTCGATCGGATCGGCGAGCTCGGCGAGTTCTGGCGTGACCTCGCGGGCGAGGTCGAGGGCGGCGTCCAGCGGACGAACAACAGTTGTCATGTCAGTTCCCCACGGGCAGTCCGAGTTCACGGGCGATCGACACCCGCAGCAGGTCGTTGGTGCCCGCATAGATCGACGCGGCCAGCGCGCTCGTCGTGTTGATGGCGTAGCCGGAGTCGGCGATCACCGCGCGCGCCCCGAACAGCGGCGCGGCGGAGGTCTCGAACTGCAAGAGGTCCTGCGCGCACGAGATCTTCACCTGCGCGGCATCGGTCGAGAGTGCGCTCATCGGCGTGGTCTGCGAGTCGATGCGGCGGGCCATGTCGTACACCAGGGTGCGGACGCGGTGCCGGATGATCGCGAGATCGGCGACGCGGGCTGCCACCAGCGGGTTGGCGCCCAGACTGCGGCCGAATTGCTCACGATCACGCAGCCAGGTGACGGCGCGGTCGATGGTCGCCGCCATGCCGCCGAGCGCGTAGCTCATCAACAGTGCCCGCTCCCAGGTCGTGGTGCTCGCCAGGAAGGCGAGCCCGGAGCCCTCGGTGGTCACCAGATCGGCGTCGGTCGCGACCACGGCGTCGAAATCGATGGCGCCCATGGGCACCTCGGTCAGTGCGACCTTGTCGAACGGGGTCGACCGCTCCACGCCGGCACGATCGGACGGGATGAGGAAGGAGCTCAGCGCGAACGGATGACGGGCCTCGTCCGTGCGTGCGAAGGTGAGGATCACGTCGGCCTCGGGCGCGGCGGTCACGTAGGCCTTGCGGCCGTCGAGTCGGTACTCGCCCGAGTCGGATCGGATTGCGGCCGTGCGCATCGACAGCGGATCCGAGCCACCGGTCTCCTCGGTGAGCGCGTGGCAGAGTATGAGCGAACCGTCGAGGATCGCATCCGCGTAGGGCGCCAGCGGCTTCTTCGACAGCGTCGACAGCGGCCACTGGATGCCGAAGATCTGTGAGGCCACGGCGTAGGTCAGCCCGGCCGGCACACCGGCACGTCCGATGCCCTCGATCACCGAGACCGCGTTCTCGATGAGTCCGTTCCCGGTCTCACCACGTAGGGAGTCGGCCATCACCGCGTTCACCGACGGCGTGCGCACCAGTCGGCGCCACCCCGCGCGAAAGCCCTCGGCGGTGAGGTCGGCCGCATCGGGGCCGATCTCGTCGACGACCGCAGCGGTGACGTCGGCCGGGCGGGCGGTGACCGTCACCGTGCGTCCTGGTCGAGGACGGCGAGGACGCTGGCATGCAGCGTCGCCGGGGTCCGGAAGTTGCGGGCGACGACGAGGTCTTCGGGCAACTTGCGGCCGAGTCGCTGTTCGAGTTCGGCGACGATGTTGACCAAGGTCAGCGAGTCGAGCATCCCGGTGAGAAGGATCTCGGTGTCGGCGTCGATGGTCTCGGTGCGGCCGTGCTTGCGCGCGATGGCATCCGAGACCACGGCGGCCACGTCATCGACCGAAAGGGTCGCCGCCCCGTCGAGGCTTTCCTGGGTCATTGCCCGTTCTCCTGATCTGTGAGTGATTGTGCAGCAAGATCTTCGAGCAACACCCGATCGACCTTTCCACGACGATTGATGGGGAGCGGTGAACGGTGCACGATCAGATCCGGTTGGGAGGTGATCGGCAGTCGGGCCCGCAGCAGTTCGCCGACCTCGTCGGTGATCGCCGCCCCGGCGTCGGCCTCCGACGTCTCGACGAACAGCACGATGGCGCGGTCGGGTCCGGTCGCGACTGCAGCGGCGCCGACGACGGGGTCGGCATCGATGGCGATGGCCTCGATGCCGGAGAGGTCGATACGGTAGCCGCGACGCTTGATCTGACTGTCGGCGCGGCCCTTGAGGATCAGTGCGCCGTCGGCGTCGCGGTGCGCGAGATCGCCGGTGCGGTAGGCGCGTCGGATCTCGCCGTCGGGAAAGCGTACGTCGACCGCGGGATCCACGACGGTTCCGTCGACCACGTACCCGGTCAGCAGCGGTGCACCGGCCACGACCAGCTCACCGACCTCTGCCGGTTCCAGGTCGTCGTCGACGATGCAGGTCTGCACGTCGGCGATCGGCGCGCCGATGGGTACCGGTCGCTCCGATTCCCAGAGGCGCATGTCGGCAGCGGTGCACACGTTCGTCTCGGTGGGCCCGTACCAGTTGCGGACCTCGACGCCGGCGAATGCGGCCAGCAGTTCGGCGAGTCCGGGCGCCGGATACGGTTCCCCCGCGAAGGCGATGGCGCGCAGCGCAGGCAAGGACTTCCGACCGCCGTCCACCGCTCGGACGACCCCCTTGAGGAGTGTCGGGACCGCGTAGATCGCGGTGATGTCGTTCTCGGCCAACCAGTCGACGGTGTCTGCGGCAAAGGCCTTCAACCACTCCGGGAAGATGACGGCGGATGCGCCCGCCACCGCGGTGGCGAAGATGTCGAAGGTGCTCATGTCGAAGGTGAGCGCGGCCTGCGCCGCGATCCGGTCCTCCGGGCCCAACCACAGCGACTCCGCCGCCCAGCGCGCGAAATGACTCACCGCGTCGGCCGACAGCAGCACGCCCTTGGGGACACCGGTGCTGCCGGAGGTGAAGAGCAGGTATCCGGATTCGCGGAACTCCGGCGGCGTCACGACATCCTGACGATGCGTGAGCGCGAGACCTTCGCCGACCTCCGCGGCCGTGGCCGTGGCGGCCGCGACCTCACCCGCACGCTCCGCGGGTACCAGCAGGTGTGAGATCGCCGCTTGCTCGACCAGCGACAGGGTGCGCTCCGGCGGGTCGTTGACGTCGAGCGGTGCGACGACCGCGCCGGTGGCGATGACGGCGTGGATCGCGATCACGGCGGTCACCGACCGCGGGAGGTACACGGCGACCGCCGACCCCTCCCCGATACCGGCTGCACGTAGCCGGTCGGCCACCTCGCTGACGCGCTGGTGGAGTTCGCGGTAGGTGAGTTCCTCCGACTCGGAGCGGATCGCGCAACGGTCGGCGTGATCGACGGATGCGGCGTCGAGGATCTGAGCCAGTGCACTCGACGTCCCGGCGGTCCGGCCGGTCGACGAGCGCAGCGTCGACAGAGTGTCCATGAACCTTCAGCCTTGTCGGGCAGACCCGGGGTCGGGCTGTGGCCCAACCGATCCGGGTGATGCGTCTGCGATGGATCGATAGCGTGGCGGCGAGGACGTCGTACGGTGGCCGCATCGGCGGCCCGGCCGACCGATCAGGTGATGCCGAGTCCGGCCGGCGAGGCCGCACTCCGGCCCCGCATCAGCCGCTCGCACCGGGGAGATCGGCCCCCCGAGACGACGTCGTGACGCCTTCACCATCATATGTCAGGCAAGCCTTACCTCATTGTTGGGTTGGTCTCACACGTGCGGTGACGTGCGTCGCCGTCCGTCGGATCAGGCCGGCGCGAGCTGCTGACGCAGGACGTTCTTGTCCATCTTGCCCAGCGGCGTCAGCGGCATCTCGTCGATGATGTTCACGATGTCGGGAGCCTTGTACAGCGCCAGCCCGGCCTCGGACTCCAGGAAGTTCGCCAGATCGCGACGCGTAGGGGGTTCCTCCGCTCCCGGCTCGACGACCACGAATGCGACCGTGCGCTCACCGAGCGTCGGGTCGGGCTCGCCGATCAACGCCACCGAGCGGATCAGCGGGTGCTTCAGCAACGCCCCCTCGACCTCGGTGGCCGCGATCTTCTCACCGCCGCGGTTGATCTGGTCCTTGATGCGTCCCGAGACGATGAGGTGTCCGGTGTCGAGTCTGCGCACGAGGTCACCGGTGCAGTAGAAACCGTCGTCGGTGAACGACTTCACGTTGTGCTCGGGGGCGTCGAAGTACCCGCGCAGCGTGTACGGGCCACGGACGGTCAGCTCGCCGACCTCACCGTTGGGCACCTCGTTGCCGTCGGAATCGACCACGCGGATCTCGTCGTACGGCGACACGGGGACGCCCTGCGCGGTGGCCAGCAGTTCCGGGTCGTCGTCGAGATATGTTGCACAGAACAGTCCTTCGGACATTCCCAGGATCTGCTGCAGAGTCGCGTCGAACTCGTCGATGATCCGTCGCGCCTCGTGGTCGGAGAGCCGGGCCGATCCGATCTCGATGATCCGAAGGCTGCTCAGGTCGTTGTCGGTGAACTCGCGCTCGTCGAGCCACACCGGGGCGAGCTGCGGGTTGATGGCCGTCATGGTCACACCCTCCTGCTCGATCAGCTCGAACACCACCGACGGATCCTGCGTCCGCGCCAGGACGACCTTGCCGCCGACCCGGAAGGTGGCCAGGATGCCGGGGCAGTTCCAGGTGTAGTTGAACGCGATGGGCAGCACCGCGAGGTAGACGCTGTCGGCGTCGAGGCGGCTCCGCTCACCTGCGGCCCGCGAGTTGTATCCGTAGTCGTCGTGGGTTCGGCCGATCAGCTTGGGCATACCGGTCGTGCCACCGGAGAGCAGCAGCAACGCGATGTCGCCAGGATTCGCGACATCCTCGATCGGTCCGGAGCCCGGGCGGTACAGCGACGAGAACTCGGTGAACCGGTCGTCGGCGGCGTGGTCGCCGAGGTCGCCTGCGATCACGACCGACCGCAGCGAGGGGGTGGAGTCGATGATCTGCTTCGCCAGGTCACGATGGTCGAAGCGATTGAACACGTCGGTGGTGATGTAGACCGTGGCGCCGGTCGCACCGGCGAGGTGCCCGACCTCGGCCTGGCGATGCCCGGGCTGGGTGTGCACCGGTACGGCGCCGAGTCGCTGCAGCGCGAACCAGCCGATGATGAACTCGGCCGAGTTCGGCAACTGCAGCAGCACCGCGTCGCCGGCCCGGACACCGAGTTCGCGCAGACCGTGTGCGAGATCGGTGGCGCGCTCGGCGAGTTCGGCGTAGGTGATCCGCTTGTCGCCGTCGACGATGGCCGTCGACGAACCGAAGTCGCGGGCCCAACCGTCGAGGCGCGCGCTGAAGGTCAACCCCTCCCAGAGGCCCAGCTCCCGGTACTTCGCGGCGAAGTCCGCGGGCCAGTCCGGGATCTTGCTCCGGATCGAATCCCCGGTCCTGATGTCAGTCGACTGGGTGCCGCTGGTCGTCATGAGCTGCCTTTCCACACGAGCGAAGTGATGTCGGCGCAGGCCACAGCAGCATTCCCCGCGGTGAGAACCCTCATCCCGAATGGATTGCGCCGCCGTGGTCGTCGCACGGGCGGCGCGCATGCGTCCGCCCGATTCGATCGCCGGGACTCAACCCGGCAATCCACACATAGTTGGTGAGGGTATCCTAACAACCCGTCTTCGTCTAATCTCCGACGTCCACCGAGGCAATGATCACGATCGTCTGGTCGGACGAGGGTCGTGTTTGCCCGATCCGGCTATCCTCGCCGCCATGGGCAAAGGTTTCAACGGACTCATCCTCAAGGCCATGGGCGGCAGCGACTATCGCCTGACCGTCACCTCGTCGCGCGCCATCACCGACAAGTATCTGCGTCTCGGGTTCACCGGCGGCGGGGTGCTCACCGACCACCCCGTCCACCCGACGCAGTGGCTCCGACTCTGGATCCCGGACGGCGACGCCATCCAGCAGCGCGGCTACACACTCGTCGAACCCGACGCCGCCGCAGACACTTTCGACATCGAGTTCGCGATCCACGACGGCCCAGCCGCTCGCTGGGCCCAGTCGGCGCAGCCCGGCGACCAGATCGAGGCTACGGTGATGGGCTCCAAGTTCCAGATCCCGGAGACCCGCCCGTCGGAGTACGTCGTCTTCGGCGACACGGCATCGTTGCCCGCGATCAACTCCCTGCTCGGCGCGATCGGCGACACCCCGGCCCGCGTCTGGCTCGAATGGCAGTACGAGTCGGACAAGGGGTTGCCGGTGAACGCCGGTCCATCGACGACGGTCACCTGGCTCGAGCGGGTCAACGACGGCCAGTTGCTCCGTGAGACGGCCGAGCAGATGACCTGCGCCCCGGATGCTTTCGCCTGGATCGCCTGCGACGGGCTCACCACGCGATCGATCACCAAGACCGTGAAGACCCAGCACGCCCTGCCGAAGACGTCGGTCAAGGCGCAGGCGTACTGGCGCTGACCGGGGCAATCGGGGTCTGCTGCGCGTAGGGCGAGGTGCAGGCTCAGTCGGCTCGACCCGGCGGTAGAGCGTCCGAGTTGGCAGGTGGCCGGGCACTGTCCGGCCGAACAACCTCGCTGGCATGGCATCCGACAAGCAAGCGACGCTCCTCGCCAATCTCACTCGCGAACGGTTCATGCTGGAAGCCGTCGCGAAGGTCACTGGTCTCCGCGATCACGAAGACCTTCACGCCGAAGCACTCGACCTCGATTCTGGGGCGGCGAGCGATGCGATCACCCGACTACGTGCCGAGATCAAGAGCCTCCGCGACCAGCGACCGATCACGCGCTGGGTCGATGCCGACCCCCAATGGCGCGACGCGACAGGAAGCCGTATGAACAATCACCGAGCAACAAGAGGTCTCGGCGGACATATCTCCGGTCCGACACCAAGCGCTGCCGCAGTTGCGAAGCAGCGGCGGATGCCCGTACGACACCATCAGTGGTCCCCTGACCTGGATTGATCCGGTCAGCGCACGCTCGTTCGTCGGAGGTTCCTGGCTTCCCTGCGATGGGTGTCTCGGGTGACGTCGCGCGTAAACCACACCTATCCCGGTGGTGGACGCCTGGGTGTGGCTGGTTCGTGCTGGTTCTGTGTGGTTTCGGTCGATGGGTGTCGGCGGAACCGATTTCTGTCGGTGGTCGGCGGTAGTGTTGTACTCAGATCAGGTGATGTATGGCCCCGATGGTGTGGGGCGAGTCAACGATGAAGCAGTCCAATTCATCTCGACACACCTAGTGTGTTGTCCTCGCCCGAAGGTGCCAGCCTCGTGTTCACCTATTCCGTTCACCACGCCGACGATGCGGCGCTGTCATCGAGTGGCGCTGGTGGGCTTGGTGAACACGGCCGGGCAGCGCAACGACTCGAACGCCAAGCCGCAGCCCGCAAAGTACTGCTCGCCCATCGGATCGGGCAGGCGATCTTCGACGACATGCTCCACCTCGACCCCGCCGATCTGCACCCCGCCGATCTGCACCCCGGCGTCGGCAACGCCGCGGAGAAAGCAGCGGTCGGGGAGGTGTCGCTGCAATTCGGGGTCTCACGCACCATGGCAGGCCGGTGGATGGAACTGGGCAGCATGCTCGCCGACCTGCCCCGCATCCGGATCGCGTTCCTGACCGGTGACTACACGCTCAACCGCGTCACCATCCTCGCCCACGCACTCGAACGCCTCGACCCGCACCTGCGCGAGACAGCACAAGATACGGCCATCTCCCTGGCCGGGCGTCCGGTCACCGACACCGTGCTGCGTGACCTACTCGACGAACTCGTCATCACCGTCGACCCCGACCAGGCCACCGCCGACCGCGAGGACTACGCCGACCGCTACCTCGACCTCACCATCACCAACGACGGACAAGGCCACTCCGCGATCGAAGCGACCGTGCCCGCCGAACACGGCGTACACCTCCGCACACGCATCGACACATTGATCGAGCAACGACTGTGCCCCGACGACCCCCGCACCATCGGACACCGACGAGTCGACGCACTCGCCGACATCCACGCACTCCCCGGAGCCCACCTGCAATGCCAATGCGGACTCCCCACCTGCCCCAAACGCAGACCCGGCGAGACACCCCCAGCTACGACCGCCCAACCAGACACCACCGGGACCCCTACGACTCGCCAGCCTGCCCCGACCCTGGTGCTCGAACGCCGACCCGACACCATTGCGCGCCTCCGCGGACACGGCGCCATCGACCCCGCCCACGCCGACCACATCGCAGCCATGCCCGGGGTCACCGTCATCGCCGCACCCGGCCCCGCCACCTCCGGCCCCCTCACCCCCGGCCTCGTCACACCCGGCGCCGGGGCGCTGTCAGCGACAACGCCCGCAGCCGTGCCGATCGACCCGACCGGACACGGCGGCTACCACCACTCACCACCGGGCGCCCTGACCTACACCCCGACAACAGCGTTACGCGCCCAGATACTGGCCACCGACCGCTACTGCCGATACCCGTTCTGCGGCATGCCCGCCGACAGATGCGAACTCGACCACCTCGTCACATTCGACCACACCAACCCCACAGCGGGCGGCTGGACCCTGCCCGCAAACATCGCACCCCTGTGCACACCCGACCACCACCGCAAACACCTCCGTCGATGGATCCCCCACATGAACACCGACCGCACCATCACCTGGCACAACCCCGAAACAGGACAGTCCCTCACCACATATCCGTGATGAGGGACCGTCGTCGGCGCCTACTACTACGGCGGCTCCGCGCCTCAGCGCGCCGCCGTGAGGCGCCATCCCCGAGCGCGGTCGCGCTGGTGCACGAAGTCGGCGTAGCGGCCCGGACGTCCGGACAGCTCGGCGTGCGTACCGCGGTCGACGATCCCGCCGTCGTCGACGACGAGGATCTGATCTGCGTGGGTGACCGTCGACAGTTTGTGCGCGACGACCACCACGGTCTTGCCCTGCACCAATTCGCGCAGGCCACGGACCACCACGGCCTCGTTGTGCGGATCGAGTGCGCTGGTCGCCTCGTCCAGGAGCACGATCGGGGCGTTCTTCAGTAGTGCGCGCGCAATCGAGATGCGTTGCCGCTCACCACCGGAAAGATTGGCGCCGCGCTCGCCGACCACGGTCTGCCAACCGTCGGGCAGCCGCTCGACGATCTCGTCCACCGCGGCGATGCGGGCCACCTCGCGGACCTCTTCGACGGTGGCACCCGGCCGTCCGACGCGGATGTTCTCCTCGATGGTCTGGTTGAACAGGTAGACGTCCTGGAACACCGGCGACAGCTGGGCCATCAACGTCTCCAGCGACAGTTCGCGCACGTCGACGCCGCCGATCCGCACCGAGCCGGCATCGGCGTCGTAGAAGCGGGCAGCCAATCGCAGCAACGTGGTCTTACCCGATCCACTCGAACCGACGATCGCGGTGGTCGTGCCCGCGGGGACGGTGAACGAGGCATCGCGGACGACCTGCACGCCCGTCCGGTAACCGAAGCCGACCCCGGCGAACTCGATGGAGTTGTCGGCCGGCTGCGTACCCGTACTCGGGTCGGTCAGCTCGGCGACGTCCAGCAACTCGGTCACCCGATCGATCGACGCTGCTGCGCCGCGGGTCGCCGTGGAGACCTGGGCCAGCTGCGCGACCGGATCGATGAAGCGCGCCGTGACGGCGATCAGACCGATTGCCGCTGCAGCGGATACGTCGCCGTCGGTGGCCCACAGCGTGATGACGTAGACCAGGAGAAGAAAGATCAGCTGGATCACCAGCGCGAACGCCGTCAGGCCGGGCACGCTGGCCGCGATCAGTCCACTGGACGCGCGCCGGTGCCGCACCAGGGCCGCATCGAGGGCGCGGTTGCCCTCACCGACGGCGCCGAACGCGCGGAGGACCGGCTGCGCGGTCGTGTATTCGAGCACCCGGGCATCGGCCTCGGCAGCGCTCCGGTGGAGACGCCCGTCGGCCGACCGATACGAACGACCGGCGAGGGTGTCGACGACGGCCATGATCGGCAGGGCGATCAGCATCGCCACCGCCAGACGCCAGTCGACGAAGAAGAGTCCGACCGCGATGCCGAGCGGGACCAGCAGGCCCGTCAGCAGCACCGAGATCAGATGCGCGAAGAACTCGACGATCTCGCGGACGTCGCCGACCACGACTCGAGAGACCGACGCCGGCTCGCGGCCGGTGAACCATCCCAACGGCAGGGCGCTGAGATGGTCGCCGAGGCGCAGCGAGGTACCCCGCAGCATCCCGACACCGAGCCGGAGCCCCCACAGGGACTGGAGGTATCCGGTGAGCGCGGCGACCAGCACCGCGCCGGCCATCACCGCCAGCCAGATGCCCGCCGTGCCGAACCGCTCGTCGACCAGTGCCTCCAGGAGCGGCACGAGGACGACGAAGGCCACCGCCTGCGCGACGGCGAAGAAGACGATGGCGACCAGGTGGGCGGGGATCAGCGAACGATGTTCGGCGGGAACGAGAGCCAGTGCCTTGCGGATCATCGATCCACCCCTTCACCGGAGTCGGCGAGGATCGCCAGGGCGTCCTCGTTGGATTGCCAGAGTCGTCGGTACAGACCGTCACCTGCGACCAGTTGGTCGTGGGTGCCGCGTTCGACGATCGCGCCGTCGGAGAGCACCAGGATCTGGTCGACCTCGGTGATCGTGTGGAGCCGGTGTGCGATCACCAGCACGGTCCGATCTGCGATGACCGATGCCAGGGCATCCTGCACGGCCGCCTCCGACTCCGGATCGGCGAAGGCGGTGGCCTCGTCGAGGACGAGGACCCGACTGTCGGCGAGCAGGGTGCGGGCGATCGAGAGACGTTGCGCCTCACCACCGGAGAAGGTCACGTCGACGCCGATCTCGGAGTCGAGACCTCGGGGCAACTCCGCGATGCGATCGTGGATCTGCGCGACCCGGATGGCGTGCTCGAGGTCGGCGACCGTCGCATCCGGCCGGGCCAGGCGCAGGTTGTCGGCGACCGTCCCCCGGATCAGCTGGACGTCCTGGAAGACGAAGCCGACGGTCTGGTACAGGTCGCGCAGCGACATCGACCTGATGTCGTGACCGTCGATGGTGATCGCACCGTCGGTGACGTCGTGGAAGCGGGCGAGCAGGCGGGCCAGGGTGGTCTTGCCGGAGCCGCTCGGACCGACCAGCGCGGTGACCGTCCCCGGCTCCAACTCGACGTCGACGCCGGAGACCACGGTGCGTTTCGGGTCATACCCGAATGCGACACCCTCGAATCGGACTCGTCCCGCCGGCTTGTCGTCTCGGCTCACATCCGCGGTGGCCGCGACGGCGTCCGGGAGCTCCGGGGTGGTCTCGAGTTCGCGTATCCGTCGGGCCGCCGCAGCGCCTTCGCGCAGTGACTGGAAGCCGTAGCCGAGCCCGACGACGCTGGCCCCGAGCCCGACGCCGACCAACAGGAACGGCACCAGGTCCACCGGATCGATCCAATCCAGCGCGGCCATCCCCACCGCGGCGGCGGTGACGACCAACGTCAGGAACACCGGCGCGAGCAGGATGTCGGCGGCCGACTGCAGCTTGGTCATCGGCAGCTTCCACGCAGCGAGCGCGTCGGCGTATCGGTTGACCGCGCCCGCGTACGCGCCGTAGGCCTTTCGCGTCCGACCGAAGACCCGGACGACGGAGATGCCGTCGACGAACTCGACGGCGGTACGCTCCACGCCCTGCTGACCGCGGGTGAACTCGCCCAGCAGCAGTGTGTTCGCGGGGCTCATCATGGCGCTCAGCGCAAACCCGTAGGCGACCAACGGGATCAGGGTGACGAGGGCGAGCCGCCAGTCGGCGACGAACAGGTAGACGAGGATGACCAGCGGCGTGACCGTTGCGTTGACGACCTCGAGCCGGACGTGCGCGATCAGGTAGTGCAACGCCTCGACGTCGTCGGACAGCAGCCGCTTGACGTCGGCGGAGCTGCGGTCGGTGAACCACCCGAGCGGTAGCCGGCCGGCCTTCGCGGCAAGTCTGCGGCGCAGTGACAGCTGGAACCCGGCGTCGATCCGGTGGGTCCAGACCAGGCCGACCACCTGCAGCAGTCCACGGAACGCCAGCACGACGAATGCTGCGATCAACAGGGTGGTGATCACGCCGGTGTCGACGGGATCGCGGAGCAGTTCGCGGCAGACCTCGACGATGAGGATGAACGGGACTACCGCCGCAACGCCCGAGATCGCGACCAGGATGGCTGCCCGGGAGATCGACGGTGCGACCGGCTCGAGGAGTTCCTTTGCCGCGACCTTGTCGCGTTTGGCCTGTGCGCGCAGCGCAACCCGATCGGGCGGCAGGGCGTCGGTGACACCGGCCAGCGCCCAGTCGTCGCCGACATCGACGATCGCGTCATCCGTGGGTCGCGGTCGGGAGGCCTCGGCGGTCTCGGCCATCGGTCGGTACTCCTGTCGATCGGTACGGCACATTCGGCAACGGCGAGCGTCAGCTGCAGATGAGTGCAGCATAGGGCCGCGTCGATCCGGTCGGTCACGGATCACCCCGTCCGCGGCACCCGGCACAAGGAGTCGGATCCATGTCACAACCTCGACGCCTTGGCTCTCCTCCGGCCGTCGGTATAGGGTTTGACATCTGTTAGCCTAACCTAAGTCATCAGTCTGATCTGTGCGTGGCGTCCGCGTGCCCGACACCGGCGCGTCAGTGCAATCCTGAAGTGAAGTGGGAACGATGAGTTCACCTCTCGTGTCGAATCAACGCCTCGAGTCAGCGCGGATCGATCCCGACCGCGACGCCGTGACCGTGCACCAGTGGCTCACCCATCCCAAGTCGAAGTACTGGGACATGCTGGACAGCAGCCTCGCCGAGGTCACGACATTCCTCACCGACAACATCGCCGACGCCGGCGACTCCGAACACGGTCTGCGCATCGGTTACAGCGATGGTGCGCCGCAGTTCATGTTCGAGCTGTACGACCCGTTGACCAGCGACCTGGCCGCCCCCGGCACCGGCTACGTCCACGCCGAGGGCGACATCGGCATGCATCTGCTGGTCGCCCACGCCGACCACGGTCTGTCCGGTTTCACCGGCAAGGTGATGCTCTACATCATGCGGACGGCCTTCCTCGAGGTCGGCGCATCCCGGGTGGTCGTGGAACCCGACGTCCGCAACGACGCGGTGCAGAAGCTCAACGCGGCGGTCGGCTTCCGGGTCGCGGGCGACTATCCCGTGGCCGACAAGATCGCTCGCCTGAGCTATTGCACCCGAGCAGATTTCATCCGTGTGACCGACAACGGTCAGTCCCTCGGTGTCGTCGACGACCAGGCGCTGTGAGGCCCATGACGGACAGCATCGAGACACCCGTCATCGCACGGTCGTACCGGGAGGTCTACGACCGCCGGATCGCGCAGAAGATCATCGCGGAGTTCTGCCACGAACAGGCGATCCATCCCATCGGGTCCGCGTCCGGGGAGTACTCGGTGCTCTCCGACGATCAGCTGACGGAGTACACCTTCTCGGCCGAACAGCTGTCGCTGGACAGCTGGGTGATCGACGAGACCTCGTTGCGCCGGACCAAGGACGGCATCGAGCTGCCGGTCCGCGCGATCGACCTCGTCATCGACCTGCGTGAGCAGCTCGGCATCCCCATCGAGGCATTGCCCGAGTACCTGGAAGAACTCGTCAACACCCTCGCGCTCAGCGCCGACCGTCCCGACTCGCGTCGGATCGCGGCGGCCGATCTCGCAGCATCGGACTTCCAGACGATCGAACGGACGATGACCGAGGGACATCCCTGCTTCGTCGCCAATGCAGGCCGACTGGGCTTCAGCGTCGACGACATCGAGAGGTACGCACCGGAATCCGGCGGTCGCTTCCACCTCGTCTGGGTCGCCGCCTGGCGCGCGGACTGTGATTTCGCCGCGATGACCGGGGTGACCGAGGACGACCTGCTGCGCGACGAACTCGGCGCGGAGACCCTCGACCGTTTCGCCGGCGTCCTGAGCGATCTCGGTCTGGACCCGGCCGACTATTGCTACCTGCCGGTCCATCCGTGGCAGTGGACGGAGAAGGTCGCCAAGCTCTACGCGTCGGATCTGGCCGAGCGCAGGCTCGTCCTACTCGGCGAGGGGCCAGACCTCTACCAGCCGCAACAGTCGATCCGCAGCATGTTCAACGTCGCCGATCCGTCACGTCACTACGTCAAGACGGCGCTGTCCATCGTCAACATGGGCTTCACCCGCGGCATGTCCGCCGACTACATGCGCACCACGCCGCTCATCAACGACTGGGTCAGCCGTCGGGTCGGCGGCGACGAGTACCTGCGCTCACTGGGCTTCGAGATGCTGTTCGAGGTGGCCGCGATCGGCTACCGGAACCCGCTGTTCAACTCGATCACCCAGCCGGGCTCCGAGTACCGGAAACTGTTGTCGGCGTTGTGGCGTCAGAGTCCGGTCCCCCGGATCTCCGACCACGAGCAGCTCAGCACGATGGCCGCCCTCCTGCACGTCGATCATCACGGCGTGCCGCTCGTGGAGGCGTTCATCGAGCGTTCGGGGTTGGCCGCGGACGAGTGGGTCCGCCGCTACCTGCGCACGTACCTGCACCCGATCACCTACCTCCTCTACCGCTACGAGCTGAAGTTCTCCCCGCACGGCGAGAACCTCATCCTGGTGCTGGACTCCGGTGTCCCGGTGCGAGCCATCCTCAAGGACATCGGCGAGGAGGTCTGCATCTTCGACCGACCGGCCGATCTGCCCGATTCCTGCCGTCGGGCACTCACCGAGGAGCCGGACGCGATCCGCAACCTCGGCGTGCTGTCCGATGTCTTCGACGACTTCCTGCGGCCGCTCGCCGCACTCCTGCATTCCGCTCGCGTCCTCGACGACACATCGTTCTGGACGGTCGTCGGCGAGAGCATGCGTGAGTTCGTCAACGAGCACCCGGATCTCGCGGACCAGTTCGCCCGGTGGGACCTGTTCGCACCGACCTACGGCGCGGTGCACATGAACCGTCTGCAGATGAGCAACAACCGACGCATGGTCAACGTCGGTGATTCCTACTCGTCGATCATCGACGACGACCACCGCCTGACGAATCCCATCGCCGACTTCCGGCCGGGTACATCGTGACGCGGACGACGCCGCATCAGGCGAGCGACCACCACCTTCGATCTCAGGATTCCACTTGGGGGCACAACGTGATTCATGACGACCTCGCCGGCTCGCGGATCGGGGAGCGCTTCGCCACGCCCGGCCGCGGCTGGTCGGAGATCGGCGACGGGCTGCACACCATGGCCGCCGCCGTCGGCGACAACCACCACCGCGCTCCGCTCCCCTACGGGGCTCCGCGCCAGATGCTGGACGCGGTCACCGATGCGCTCGGTCCGAAGCTGGTACCGGAGAAGGGCGTCGGAGAACAGGACGCACTCGCCCGGGTGGCCGGACTGATCGCCGAATACGGCCTCGACCTCACCCACCGCTTCACCGCGGCGCATCTGCAGCCGCCACCACTGACCGTCTCGGTGGTCGCCGATGCGCTGGCGAGTGCGACCAACGCCTCGCTGGACACCTACGACTCGGGCCCCGCGACCTTGGCCATCGAGAAGTGGACCATCTCCGCGCTGGCGCGCCTGGCCGGGCTGCCCGCCACCGCAGGCGGTGTCTTCGGCCCGGGCGGATCGTTCTCGAATCTCCTGGCACTACTGATCGCCCGCGATCACACTGCGGCGCAGCGGGACATCGACACCCGCCACCACGGGGTTGCCGACCTGCACCGCCCGGTCGTGTTCTGCTCACGGGTCGCGCACTTCTCGGTCAACCGTGCTTGCGCGACACTGGGTCTCGGCGAGTCGGCGGTCATCCCGATCGAGGTCGACGAGGACCATCGGATGATCCCCGCCGCACTCGAGCGTGCGCTCGTCGAGGTCGACGGCACCCCGATCGCCATCATCGCCACGGCGGGTACCACCGACTTCGGGACCGTCGATCCGCTCCCCCAGATCGCCGACATCGCCCGCGAGCACGGGGTCTGGTTGCACGTCGACGGCGCGTACGGCTTCGGTGCGATGCTCTCCGAATCCCTGCGTCCGCTGCTGGCCGGCGTGGAGCGCGCCGACTCGATCACCCTGGACCTGCACAAGATCGGCTGGCAACCGGCCGCTGCCAGCGTCCTGCTGCTCTCGGACGAGGACCGCTTCGCCGCGCTGGATCGCAACGTCGCCTACCTCAACCCGGAGGACGACGAGGAGGCCGGTTATGGCGGACTCCTCGGTCAGACACTCCAGACCACCCGTCGACCCGACGTCCTCAAGGTCCTCGCCACCTTCCTGGCCTACGGTCGCGAGGGCCTCGGCGACATGCTCGACCGCTGCCACGAGGTGGCTCGGCACGCCGAACAGCGCATCCTCACCGAACTGCAACTCGACCTGGTCGCGCCGGTGACGCTCACGACCGTCGTGTTCCGTTACCGCTGCGAGGATCTGGACGCGGTGAACGCGGAACTCCGCCGGCGACTGATCAGTTCGGGTACCGCGCTCATCGGCCGGACCCGCGTGCGGATCGCAGGTGCCGACGAGCCGCAGACGTGCCTGAAGCTGACGTTGCTGAACCCGGCAACCACCGAGGCCGACATCGACGAGTTGTTCGACGAGCTCCTGCGAACCGCTCTCGAGGTGGAGTCCGAGCGCGCCGAGGTCAACAGCGGCGAGAAGGTGAAGATCAATGAGTGAACCGATCTCGGTGGACGTCCTGGCCATCGGCTGCGGACCGTTCAACCTCGGCCTGGCCGCGATGGCCTCGACCGTCGACGACCTGGACGTGCTGGTGGTCGACTCGGTACCGGAGTTCCGCTGGCATCCCGGGTTGATGTTCGAGGAGGCCACCCTCCAGGTCAGTTTCCTGTCGGATCTGGTGTCACTCGTCGATCCGACGCATCCGTTGTCGTTCCTGGCCTATCTCGCCGACGTCGACCGTCTCTACCCGTTCCTGGTTCGCGAGGAGTTCTTCCCCACCCGCCGCGAGTACGAGGCCTACCTCCTGTGGGTCATCGGCAAGCTGTCGTCGCTGCGGTTCGGTACCACCGTCGACGAGGTGCGCTGGGACGAGGCGGCCGAACGCTTCGAGGTCACCGCCACGTCGGACGGGATCAGCACCACGATCCACGCCGGCCATGTCGTGGTCGGTGTCGGGACCGAGCCACATGTGCCGACCTCGCTGCACTCGAGTTCGGCTGCGGTCATCCACAGTTCGGCCTACCTCGACCACCAGGAGACGGCGCACGCCGCCGATGCGGTGACCGTGATCGGTTCCGGACAGTCGGGCGCCGAGATCGTCATCGACCTGCTCGAGGCGAACCTCCAGGGCGGCCCGGCCGTGCGGTGGTGGACACGCACCCCGTGGTTCGCGCCGCTCGACTTCACCAAACTCTCGCTCGAGATGACCACCCCGGCCTACATGGACTACTTCCACAGCCTTCCCGAGGAGACCCGCGACCGGGTCCGGGACGGCCACTGGCAGTTCCACAAGGGGATCTCCAGCGACACCCTGGAGCGCGTCCACGACCTGCTCTACCGTCGTCAGCTGTTGGACGGCCTCAAGCCGGCCGCACTGCGCAACGGCACCGCCGTGGAGAGTGTCGACACCCTTGCCGACGGTCGCCTCGAAGTGCGTGGACGGCACCAGGACACCGGTGCCCAACTCGCCCACACCACCGATCTCGTCATCGCGGCGACCGGCTACCGGGAACGTGAGCAGAAGTTCCTCGCCCCCATCGACGGTCTGTTGCATCGGGATTCGCGTGGTCGGCTGATCATCGAGGCCGATCACTCGGTGGCCGCCGACGGCGCCCTGGCCAACCGGCTCTTCGTCGCGAATGCCGAGACGCACTCCTACGGTGTGTCCGCGCCGAACCTCGACATAGGAGCCGTGCGCAACGCCCGGATCCTCAACGCGGTCACCGGTCGTGAGGCGTACCGACTGCCCGGCCACACCGCCTTCACCAGCTTCGGGGTCACCGACGACGAGGTCGTCGGATGAGTTCCCGGACACCGACCGCCTCCCGACAGACCGACGTCGGGCGATCGGGGCCGCGACCTGCGCACCCCGGTCGACCCAGGCACATCAGATCAGACCACAGCATCGTTCGTAATGAGGAGTGACGTGATTTCGAAAGACGAGATCCGCGCCGATGTCGCAGCCCTGCTGGACATCCCCGCGGAAACCATCGGTGACACCGACGACCTGGTCCGCCACGGCGTCCATTCGCTGTTGGTCATCAAGCTCACGAGCGCCTGGCGGCGTCGCGGACGTCGTGTCCGCAGTTCCGACCTGACCGCCGACCCGACCATCGAGGCCTGGGCCGCGCTGCTCGGTGACGGCGAGGCAACTCCCGCCGCCCCCGAGGCACCCGCACCGGCCGCCGACGCCGCGCCCGCCGATGCGGATGAGCCCGAGGAGTTCGGGCTCGCCACCATGCAGCACGCGTACTGGATCGGTCGCGAGTCGGGCCAGGCCCTCGGTGGCGTCGCCGCTCACCTCTTCGCCGAGTTCGACGGTGAGGGCGTCGATGCCGACCGTCTCGAGCGCGCCGTCAACCACGTCGTCGCCCGACACGAGATGCTGCGCGCCGCCTTCGACGACGCCGGCAAACAGCGCATCCTGCCGGAGCCGCCGCGTCCTGTCTTCAGCGTCGTCGACCTGCGCGAGGCCACCGGCGATCTCGACATCGAGCTGGAGCGCACCCGGGACCGGATGAGCCACCAGCTGCTCGACGTCTCGGCGGGCATCGTGGTCGAGTTCGTCCTGACCCTGCTGCCCGAGGGCAAGCACCGACTCCACCTCGACGTCGACATGCTCGCAGCCGACGCCATGAGCTACCGCCACGTGCTCGACGACCTTGCGACCGCGTACGAGACCGACGCGCCGCTGCCGTCCATCGGCTACACCTTCCAGCGTTACCTCGCGCAGCACCCCGATCAGGTGTCGCCGGAGGAATACGAGACCGCCAAGGAATGGTGGGCCGAGAAGGCGCCGACCCTGCCCGACACCCCGACGTTGCCGACCATCCCAGAAGAGCGTCGCGCGGAGCCGCTGCGCAGCGTCCGCTACCACCACAGCCTGAACGCCGAGGAGAAGGACCGCCTGTACTCGGCGGCCTACGACAACGGCATCACCCCCGCGGTGACCCTCGCGACGGTCTTCTCCGAGGTCATCGCGCGCTGGTCGACGCATCAGCGCTTCCTGCTGAACGTGCCGCTGTTCAACCGTGATCAGGTGCACGAGAACATCGAGCAGGTGGTCGGCGACTTCACCAACTCGGTGCTCATCGACGCCGACGCGACCCAGATCGAGTCGATGGTCGAGCGCAGCCGCCGGCTGCAGCGCGAACTCCACGACTGCGCAGGCAATGCCGCCTACGAGGGCCTCGACGTCCTCCGCGACCTCGGCCGCATCCGCGGATCCGCGGTCACCCCGTCGTTGGTCTTCACCTCCGGACTCGGGTTCGGCGAGCTGTTCTCCGACCGGGTCCGCTCGTTGTTCGGGGAGCCGGTGTGGATTCTCTCGCAGGGCCCGCAGGTCGACCTCGACGCTCAGGTCGTCGAACTCGACGGCGGCCTGCTGGTCAACTGGGACGTGCGTCGCGACGCACTGCCTACAGGCGTGATGGATGCGATGTTCGCCGAGTTCAGCGCGATCCTGGACGGCCTGGTGCGTCCGGGAGCCGACTGGGACGCCGAGTTGCGCATCGAACTGCCCACGGCCCAGCGCGAACTGCGCGATCGCGTCCAGGCGACCACCTCGTCGATCGCACCTCGCACGCTGCACAACGCCTTCTTCGACAATGCCTCTCGCGAGCCGGGACGCATCGCGGTGGTCACCCCGTCCGGTGACGAACTGAGTTACGGGACGGTCGCCGAACAGGCACTCGCCGTCGCGGGCGCCCTGAAGGATGCAGGCGTGGGAAGCGGCGACACCGTCGGACTCATCCTGCCCAAGGGACATCGCCAGGTCATCGGCGTACTCGGTGCGCTCGCCGCCGGTGCGGTCTACCTGCCGATCGGCACCGACCAGCCGGCCGCCCGACGCGACCAGATCCTCACCCGCGGTCAGGCCCGCGCCGTCGTCACCGTCGACGCCGCCGACCTGCCGGAGTCGGTGGTGACCGTCGGATTCGACGATGCGGTCGCGCACTCGCCGATCGACGCGGTCGCGACGCCGGCCCCCGACGCACTGGCCTACGTACTGTTCACCTCCGGGTCCACCGGAGAGCCCAAGGGTGTGGAGGTCAGCCATCGGGCGGCCGCCAACACGGTGGACGGCATCGCCGAGGAGTTCGGTCTGACCGCCGACGACCGGACGATCGGCTTGTCGGCTCTCGAGTTCGACCTGTCGGTGTTCGACATCTTCAGCCCGCTGTCCCTCGGCGGCGCCATCGTCACGATCGACGCCGATTCGACACGTGACGCCCAGGCGTGGACCGATCGCGTTGCGACACACAACGTCTCCGTGGTCAACGCGGCACCGGGCCTCATCGGGATGCTCCTCGACACCGCGACCGCCGACCAGCTGTCGAGCGTGCGCACCGTCGTCACCGGCGGCGACCGCGTCGACGCCGAGCTCGGTCGTCGGGCACGGGCGGCCGTCCCCGGCCTGCGCTTCGCGGGCCTCGGCGGCACCACCGAGACCGCGATCCACTCCACCGTGTACGAGGTCACCGACGAGTTCCCGACCGACTGGACGACGGTTCCCTACGGCCGTCCGATGGCCAACGTGGCATGCCGGGTCGTCAACGAACGCGGCGAGGATGCACCCGAGTGGGTCACCGGCGAGCTGTGGATCGGCGGCGCGGGTGTCGCCGACGGTTACCGCGGCGACCCGGAGCGCACACAGGATCGCTTCGTCACCGAGGGTGGCACCCGCTGGTACCGCACCGGCGACCTGGCCCGCTACCTCCCCGACGGCACCATCGAGTTCCTCGGTCGCGCCGACCATCAGGTCAAGATCCGCGGCTACCGCGTCGAGTTGGGCGAGGTGGAGTCGGCCGCACGCGGTCTCCCCGTCGTCGGCGAGGCCGTGGCCGCCGTGTTCTCCGATCGGCTGAGCCTGGCACTGACCGCCGCACCGGGCAGCGCCGTCGACGTCGACGCGGTGACCGCATCGCTGCGTGATCTGCTGCCGGAGTACATGATCCCTGAGGTCGTCCACGTCATCGACGAGGTGCCGTTGACCACCAACGGCAAGGTCGATCGCACCGCGATCCGCGCGACGCTCAAGCGCGCAGTGGCGGGCGTGACCCCGGGCCAGTACGTTGCTCCGGAGAACGTCGTCGAAGCGGCGGTGGCGTACATCGCCGAGCAGGTCCTCGGGGTCGAGCGCCTCGGCGTGACCACCGACTTCTTCGATGCCGGCGCCAACTCGATCCTGGCGACCACGTTCGTGGCCAACGTCCGCGGGTTGCTCGCGGTCGAGGGTGTCGGTATCACCGCGGTGTTCAGCACCCGGACGGTCCGGAACTTCGCCGCGCTCCTCGCCGAGCGCGAGCAGGTTCCGGGTCAGCTCGAGCAGGTCGCCCGAATCCTGCTGGAGGTGGCCGGGATCGAGATCCCGGCAGGCGAACTGGCCGGGTCCGCAGCACAGTGACATCAGCTATTCACGTAGGGAAGGTCTGAACGGTTGCCATCACTCGAGGAGCTCCAACGAGTAATGCGCGCTCGCTTGTCCGACGTCGGCATCGCGGTGGAATCCGGGGTGCCGACTCGGCGCGAGGCGGATCGGGCACCGATGTCGTTCAGTCAACGTCAGGTATGGCTGCACCAGCAGCGGGTACCGGACAGTACTGCCAACAACATCTGCCTGACCTTCACCTACACCGGTGAGGTCGATGAGGACGCATTGCGGCGGGCACTGCTGGCAGTGGTCCGTCGCCACGAGATCCTGCGCACCACTTATCACGACGGCGCCGAGGAGGGGGGTGCGCCGTACCAGCGCATCCACACCGACTTCCCGCCGCCGGTGGTGACCTTCGACCTGCGGGGCGCCAGCGATCCCGACGGTCGGCTGCGGTCATTGATCGCCGACGCGGCGACCGAACCGTTCGACCTTGCGACCGAGTCATCGCTGCGCCTGACGTTCGTCAACCTGCCGCCCGCGGAATCGGGAGCCCCGCGTCTGGCGGTGGTCGTCGCGATGCAGCACATCATCTGGGACGGCATGACCCTCCCGGCGATGGCGCGGGACGTCGCACGCTTCTATGCCGAGGCGCAGCAGCATCCCGACACCGATCCGGAAGTCGAGGAGTTGAGCCCGCAGTTCGCGGATTTCGCCGAGTGGGAACAGGATCGGTTCACCAACGGCGATCACGGCGCGGACATCGGTTTCTGGGAGGCCCAGTTCGCCGGCGGCGTGCAGACGGCGAGCCTGCCGTATGACCGCCGCCCGGGAGCGGGGTCCGAGATCAGCGCCCGGCGGGACCGGACGCTGAGCCCTGCGGCGGAGTCGAACCTCCGCGCGCTCGCAGCGGAACTGCGCATGCCGCCGTTCTCGGTCTTCCTCGCCGCCTACTACCTCGCGCTGCGCCGGATCACCGGCCACCGCGAGATCGTCATCGGCAGCACCGTCGCCAATCGCGAAGAGTCCGGCATGGAGGCGCTGATCGGCAACTTCAGCAACTCGATCGCGCTGCGCATCGGCGGCGAGGGCGACACCTTCGCCGAGCTCGTCACGCATGTCCGGAAGGTGACCGACGCCGCATTCGAGCACCGCACCTTCCCGTTCGAGCACATCGTCGACATCGCGCGTCGGGTCACCGGCGACGAGGACGCCTTCCCCTTCGACTCGCTGGTCCTGTTCCTGGACCAGAAGATCGACGGCATCCACCTCCCCGGAGCCGAGATGACCTGGGAGCTGGCCGACAAGGGGCGGGTGGCGTTGCCGCTGACCGTCGAGGCGTTCATGCATCCCGATCGCACCGAGGTGCAGATCTCGTACCAGGTCGACCTCTTCGACGAGACCACGGTGGCGAGCATCCACGAACACATCGACGACATCCTCTCCACCGCCACGGCCGCTCGTCCGTACACGGATCTGGTGACGGTGGATCACAGCGATGCCTGACGGCGGCGGCCACACGGTCGGTGCCACGGACATCGCAACCGATCCCGCGGAGAACGCCCCGGACCTCGAGATCATCCGGGATCCGCACGGTATCCCGCACGTGCGGGCAGCTTCGGCCGAGGGCGCTCTGTTCGGCCACGGCCTGGTCACCGGAACCGACCGGGCCTGGCAGATCGAGTTCCTCCGGTTGCGCGGCGAAGGCCGCACGGCAGAGGTGTTCGGTCTCGCCGGGGTCGGCTGGGACGCGTTCGCGCGACGGGCTCAGATCGATCGCGCCGCGCGGCGTATCCACGACGCGTCCTCGGAGCGGACCCGGCGTCTGTTGCGGGCCTACGCCGACGGCGTGAACCACTCGCATACCGACGCATCGGCCATCGAGCTGACCGAGTTCAACCACCGCCCGTCGGCGTGGAACGCCTGGACCCCGATCACGATCTTCATCGTGCAGCACCTGATGTTCGGTCGGTTCGCGACCAAACTGTGGCGTCTGCACGCCTGTCAGGTCCTGGGACCGGTCGGACTGGACTTCGTCAACAGCGAAAGCGCGAACGACTCCGACGACCGCACTCCGGCGCAGCCGAGCGACGAATGGATCACCGAACTGCTGCAGCAGTTCTCGGGCGAGGTGCCGATTCCACCGGGTACCGCCGCGACACCGCCTCCGCTGGGTGACGCGATATCCGGGAGCAATGCCTGGGGCGTGGCCGGGGCCAACACGGCGACCGGCTCACCCCTCATCGCCGGTGACCCGCACCGCTTCATCGAGGTACCGGGCGTCTACCAGCAGGTGCACCTCGCGGCTCCCGAGTTCGACGTCGTCGGGCTCGCGTTCTCCGGCGTTCCCGGGGTTCCGCATTTCGCCCAGACACCGACGGTCGCCTGGGGCATCACCAATGCGATGGCCGACTATCAGGACCTCTACGTCGAGAAGCTGGGCACGAGCGCAGCGGGTGTCGTCGCCCGTTCGGCCGACGGTGAGAGCCCTGTCACCTCGTGGACCGAACAGATCGTGGTCCGCGATGCCGACACCGTCGAGGTCGAGATCATCGAGACCGTCAACGGTTCGGTCCTGTTCGGCGGTCCGGACACCGCGTGGGCAGTGAGCCTGCGCACCCCGTTCCTCTCCGAGCCGGACTCGACCTTCGACGCGGTCATCGACCTGCTCTTCGCGCAGGACGTCCCCGCTGTCGAGCGCGCGCTGGCGGACTGGGTCGAACCGGTCAACCGGGTGGTCGCCGCCGACACCGACGGTCGCCTGGTCAACCGCTTGGCCGGGCGGGTGCCGATCCGGGCCGACGAGAACTACTGGTTGCCCGTACCCGGTTGGGACGAGCGGTACCGGTGGCGTGAGGTCGTGTCGGTCGCGTTGTACGACCGCGACTTCGATGCGGCTGTCACCGATCACTCGGTCATCGCCAACCAGCGCATCACCGACTGCGCACCGCTCCAGCCGGTGACCACCGAATGTGCACCGTCGTCCCGCGCGTCGCGCATCGACCACCTGCTCTCCACGTCCTCCGAGCATTCGGTGGCCGACTCCGAGGAGATCCACCGCGACGTGGCGAACGAGCAGACGCAGGTGATGCGCGACCTGCTCGTGGCACTGCCGCGGCTCGAGGTCCCGGCCCGTGATCTCCGGGATCGACTGCTCGCCTGGGACGGCGCCATGCACGCCGACAGCGTCGAGGCCTACCTGTTCGCCGAACTCCGCAACCGGCTGGTGGCGCGCATCGCCGGCGACGAGGTGCTGGCCGGACTGGCCACGCCCCCCAACGGTTTTCCGCGATGGCTGGCGCCGTATTTCGTCGCGACCACGCGGATCGGAGCGGGCATCGAGTCGGTGATCCGCAACGCCGACGCCGTCGGCCTCGACATCCAGCAGGCGGCGATCGCATCCATCCAGTCCCTGGCCGCGGAGATCGACGGCGGCGCCGCGACGCCGACCTGGGGTGAGGTGCATGTACTCGCACCGTTCCACGGCATCGACTTCGCCGGCGTCACACCGGATCACCCCGAGCTGTCGGCCCAGGTGCGCCCGGACGCCCTGCCGCTCGCCGGCGACGCCGAGTGCGTCTTCGCGAATGCGAGCGCCGTCGGGTACTCGCACGTGTGCCGGCTCGGATCGGTGGCCCGCTACGTATGGGACGTCGCCGACCGCGACAAGAGTCGGTGGATCGTACCGCTGGGAGCCAGCGGCGATCCCGGCTCGCCGCATTTCCAGGACCAGGCATCGTCGTGGTCGCAGGGTGAACTGATCGACGTCGTCGGCGACTGGCCGACTCTGCGCCGGACAGCCGAGCGGCGCGAAACCCATGGCCGCCTATGGGAATCGGATGCGGCCCGCACCGACGAGCACGCCGTCACCGCCGGTGGTCCATCGTGATCGCCGCCGACGCACCGACACCGTCAAATCGAGGAGAATCATGAGCATCCTGAACGATGCGCAGTTGGAGGCCATGCGTCGCCGACTCGCCGATGCGGGCATCGAGGTCGAACCCCAGACCGCCGACACCGCCCAGGCCGCGCCCGAACCTGTCGCGACCGACGGTCGACTCGGCATCCCCGAGCGTCGGATGTGGAAGATCTACCAGCTCGATCCGGAGTCGGACGCCCACAACTTCGCGGTGCATCTCGAGTTCGGCGACACCTACTCGATCCAGACGGTGGTTGCCTCCACGCAGCGCCTCCTCGCCTCCTCGCAGGTCCTCGGGTCGGTCATCGAGGTCGATGACGACGGGACCCCGCGACGTCGTGCCGAGCAGTTCGACGGTCGCTGGGTGGTTCCCGACCGCGTGTGGGAATGGGGCGTGATCCGCGCTGAGGCGTCCGCGACCGCATCCGTCTCCGACGACCGTCCGATCGCCGAGGCGGTCGCGGAAGCGGCTGCGACGCTGGCCAAGACACCGTTCCGGCTGGCCGAGGAGCCGGCGGGTCGCATTCGGGTCATCGCCCACGACGGCGGTGTCTCACTGATCCTGGTGCTGCACCACCTGGCAGGCGACGAGACCATCCTCCCGCCGGTGCTGCGCGTGCTGGTGTCGGACGGCTCCGACGACGGCGAGGTCGACTGGTCCGGCGGCACTGCTGTCGACGCGCCGGCCAATCCGGCCGCGCGGACCGATGCGGCGATCGCACATGCGAAGTCGACCTGGGCCGGATCCGACATCCGATACCCGTTGTCGGGCAACCTGCCCGACACCACGCCGGAGGACAGCTGGTTCTCGGTGATGGGTGAGGGACCGGGTAGCCGCATCCTGGCGCCGATCCCCGATGATCGCGTCGCACGTCTGGTCGCATTCGCCCGCGAGGTCGGGGCGACACCCAACGCACTGTTCGTCGTGCTGTCCGCGCTCACCGTCAGCGCGTTGACCGACGTCGATGACTTCGTCCTCCTGGTACCCGCCGACAACCGCCGGCCCGAGGAGACGGTCGACCGGGTCGGCTACAGCGGCAACATCATCCCGATGCGCTTCACCTTCGATCGCACCGAGCAGACCGATGCCGCGGTGCGAAAGGCGGTGTCGACGGTCTACGAGGCGATGGAGTACTCGTCGGTGGACTACGGCACGATCCTTACCGCGCTCCGCAATTCCGGTGGCCGGTTCCCCGTCGCCGAGGTGATGACGCTGGTGAAGAACGCACCGTTGCGCGGCGTGGCGCTGCCCGACGGAGCACACGTGACCTGTGAGGCCATCTTCAAGGACGTTGTGCACTACCCGTTGTCGGTCTCCTTCGAGTTCGACGAGCACGACCAGGTGCACCTCGAGGTCGAGTACCGCACCGACGTCCTCGACGACGACTACGCGGCTCGCACCGTCCGCGTCGTCGAGGATCTCGTCGCTGCACTCCCCGACTCGGCTCAGGCCGGTCTCGGCGAGCTCCTGGCGCAGGTCGGCGCGAACCAGGCCGTCTAGGTCAACCGGTCCATACGCGAACAGAACTCCCATCTGCGAGTGAAGCTGTGCTCGCGGATGGGAGTTCTGTTCGCTAGGGCTCAGTAGCGCGTCAGCTCTCCGGCGCGGCCTCCGCGAGGACTCTCGCGAACTGCTCGACGAAGGTGTCGGCGTATCCGGGCAGCGCCTCGGCGTCGACGGCGATGCCGAAGGAGGTGCTCTTGCCGAGGATCAGGCAGGTCACCGAGAACGAGTACCCGACGAGCGGAGAGACCGGCGTCAGTTCGGCGATGGGCACGCCCAGCACCGAACGCACCCGTGAGAAGCCGGGGTTGATGCCGATGTGGATGTCCGGCGACATACGGGCCATCGACTCACCGACGATGCTGCGCATGTCGGCCCACGGGATCTGCAGCACATCATCACCGGCGGCCAGGGCCAGTTCGATGTTCTTCGACTCGATGGTCGCGAGTTCGGCTCGCGCACGCTCGATCTGGCGATCGAGATCGGTCTCGTTGCCCGCCAGGTTCAGCAACGCGATGGCGACCGCGTTGCCGGTGTGCCGGAACGCCGGGTCCAGGGTGACCGGCAACGTGACGCGCAAGATCTCCGACGCCGAAGCGTCGGGGTTCGGTGGCGCCAGGCTCAGCGAACGGCCGATCGCGCCGAGCAGGAACTCGTGCACCGACGCACCGTGATTCTTTGCCGCCCGTCGCAGATCGCGGGTGGACGCGCTGAAGAGCGCCATCTCCCGTCGGCCCGACGAGGTCAGCTTCGGCCACGTGCGCTCGATCTCGCCTGCGGCCCACTGCTCCTCGAAGGCGGCGCGGGACGAGGCCAGGGTATCGGGGTCGACCTCACCGACCCGGAATCGTGGGCTCGTCGCGAAACGCTCGAACTCTGACAGCTCCTCGGGCGAACCGTCGGCCAGCAGTGCGGCGAAGGCTGCGCCCGCGATGCCGTCCGAAACGCAGTGGTGGACCTTGAGGAGGACGAACTGCCCGGCGTCGTCCGACGTCAGCAGGGTGATGCGCCAGAAGGGATCCGGACGCGGCAACGCCGTCTCCAGCTCGGCCGCGATCTGCCGGTACAGGTCGGCGCGGTCGGTGAAGCGCAGCTCGGTGACATGGCGATCCACATCGACGGCGTCGGCCACCACGATCTCCGGCGGGGTCTCGCGCCCACCGGCGACACCGATCCGGAAGAGGTCGAACAGCGAGACCCGCTCGCGCACGCGGTCCCGTACGGCTCCCAGGGTGAGCGGCTCGGCGCCGTCGGCCAGCTCCAGCACGATCGACCAGTGGCCGGGGCTGCTGTCGGTGTCGGTGTGCAGATAGGTGAAGTCTTGTGGCCCGAACTCGGTCACCGACGGCCCGGTGGGAGCATCGGGTTCGCTCGCGGTGTCCAGCTCGGTCACTGGGGCACACCGGTCTGCTTGGCGCGGATGGCGTTCTCGAGGTCGGCGACGGTCTTGCTCTCGTAGATCTCCCGCTCGGTCAACTGGACGCCGAGACGCTCCTCGATCGCGACCACGCCGATCGCGAACGCGACCGAGTCCAGCCCCAGATCGTCGACGAGCAGCGATGATTCGGTGACGTCGCCGAGCGACAGGTCGAGATCCTCCTCGAGGATGCTCTGCAGCGCTTCGTGCACGCGATCAGACATTGACTTCTCCTTTGTTGCACAGGTTCTCGATGGCCCGCGGGCGGTGCCGTGAGCGGTCAGGTGTGGTCATCGGCCCTCGGATGCACGACGGTAGCCGCGCAGCGCGAGGGGGCCGAAGACGAGGACGAGCCCGATGGTCCAGACGATGGTGCCGAGCAACGGTCCGGCGACGGCGCCGCCTTCGGTGAGACCGCGGATGGCGTCGATGGCCGGACTCATCGGTTGATATCGCACCGCGGGCTGCAGCCAGCCGGGGTACTCCGAGACGGGGGCGAAGCCGGTGTTGAAGAACAGCAGGAACAGGAAGACACCGCCGAGGACCTGGATGGCCTGCGGTCCGGATGCCACCGTGGCCATGGCGATCACCGGCACGGCGACCCCGATCGCGAAGATCATCGGCACCACCCAGGCGCCGACCGCGGCGGCGACTCCCTGGTCGAAACGGAAGCTCATCGTCATGGCGACGAGGAACAGCACGATGGTCGACAGTCCGGTGCGAACGGCCTCGGCGGTGAGCCGGCCGGCGAGGAAACCGGTGCGGGCCACCGGAAGTGTCCACATGCGCGAGAGCAATCCGCTGTCACGTTCGTTGATCAGCGACATCGCGGTTGCAACGGTGCCGTAGAGGCCACCGACGAGGGCGACGAGTCCGGTGTTGCCGTAGACGCTGGAGCCACCGCCGAGGGCGGTGACCGACTTGCCGAAGACCAGCTGGAACATCAGCAGCATGAACGTCGGGAACAGGAGCGACTGCACGACGATGCCGGGATCGCGGCTCCACGACTTCAGCAACGTGCTCGCCTGGGTGATGGTCTGCGGCAGGAATGCGACCGATCGTCGCGCGGGCCACGACGAGGTGGTGGCCGCGGAATCGGCGGCGGCAGCGCCACTCTCGGGGGTGTGGGTGCTGGTCATCGGGTCACCTGCTTTCGTCCGACCGCCGCGACGGCCAACCCGCCGGCGACCAGGAGCCCGATGGACCAGGCGATCACCGCGGTCGGGTCGAGGCCCGCGCCGGAGGACAGGTCACGGAGCGCGTCGGCGAACACCGACAGCGGCTGGTTGCGGACGAATGGTTGAGCCCACCCCGGGAAGCTCTCGGCCGGGACCAAGCCGGTCGAGGCCAACACCAGGATGAGCTGGGGGATCATCAGGAAACTGGCAACAGCCATCGAACTCGCGGCCACCGAGCCGATGGCATCGGTGAGCAGGCTCAAGGCGAGGCCGAAGACGAGGGCGAGGATGACGAACCCGATGGAGTCGACGATGGACCCCTGGAAGCGGAATCCCAGGATGTAGCCGATCACCAGTCCGCCGACCAGTGCGATGAGCAGTCGGCCGACCACCCAGGTCATGCGGCCGAGGATCGGTGAGATCCGCGGGATCGGCAACGACATCATCCGCTCACGGATCCCGGCCCGCGCGTCGGCGCCGGCGACCTCGGTCGCGGCGATGGCGGTGAAGATACCGGCCTGCAGCAGGATGATCGGCGTCAGGAACTGTGCGTAGTCGGCACCGCCGAGCTCGAAACGTCGGTGCAGCGGGACGTAGAAGCAGAGAAAGAACACGACCGGACTCAGCAGCGCGAAGATCGCGTCACCGGACCGGACGGCCGCCACGACCTTCTGCTGTGCGAGGGTCGCGGTCGCCGGGAGCAGTCCCACCGACCGGCGCGGAGCAGCGCCGGCCCGTGTCGATGCCGCGGTGGGCGCGAGGGCCGTCGTCATCAGACCTTCTCCGTCAGCTGCATGAAGACCTCGTCCAGCGACGGCTGACGCAAGCCGATGTCGACGACCTCGATGCGGGAGTCCTGCAACCGCGAGATGACGCCATGCACGGTGGCCATACCCTCGGGAGCCCGGACCACCAGTCGGGGGTGGGCCGCCGACGCATCCGTCGGTGTCTCGATGATCTCGAAGCCGGAGAGCCGCTCGATCACCCGATCGGTGTCTCCGCGCTCGACGAGGGTCATCTCGCAGACCGCTGCTCCGGCCTGTTGCTTGAGCACGCCCGGCGTCCCCGACGCGACCACCGACCCGCGATCGAGCATCACGATGTTGTCGGCGAGACGGTCGGCCTCTTCGAGGTACTGGGTGGTCAGGAGCACCGTGATGCCCTCGGCACGAAGCCCGGCGACCGTGTCCCACACGGCAGCCCGGCTGCGCGGGTCGAGGCCGGTGGTCGGCTCGTCGAGGAAGAGGACCTCAGGCCTGGTGATCAGCGCGCTCGCGATGTCGACGCGTCGGCGCATACCGCCGGAGAGCGCACCCACCCGCCGACTGCCCACCTCGTGCAGGTCGAACTGTTCGATGAGTTCACCGATCCGCGCCTTGAGGGGCGCCCCGCGGAGTCCCGTGAGCCGGCCGAACACCGACAGGTTCTCGACTGCCGTCAGGCTGTCGTCCATCGAGGCGTACTGACCGGTCAGCGAGACGAGTTCGCGCACCCTGGCGGCGTCGGCGACGACGTCGTGCCCACCGATCCGGGCAGATCCGGCGGTCGGTCGCTGCAGGGTGGACAACAGCGTGACCGTTGTCGTCTTGCCACTACCGTTGGGGCCGAGAAGTCCCAGGATCTCGCCGCGTGGGACCTCGAACGAGATGCCTTTCAAGGCCTCGACCGACCCATAGGTCTTGGTCAGGTTCTCGACTGTGATCGCGGCTTGCGCCGACATGGCCACTCCCTCTCCGGACACACGGATCACGACGCGCCCGATGGCCCGCCAGTTTAGGCCAGCCTAACCAACGCGGTCGGCGCGGCCAACACCGCGGGCAACGTTCACCCGAACGAGCGACCCTCGACCCAGTACGCCTGCGACTTCACCGACTTGCGCCCGATCTTGTAGTCACCCTTGAAGATGCTCGCGACCGCGCGGGTGCTCTTGGAATCCAATGCAACCCAACCGAAGTGGTCACCGGCATCGAAGGCCGCGGAACGGACGGCATCCACCAGGGCGGTCCCCTCCCGCTCCCGCGCGACCCAGTGCACGGTGTCGCCGTCGCGAGTGCGCAGCGGGAGGGTCTTGTCGGACTCGTGCTGGTACTCGAACCAGATGGTCACCGGGACAGTCGGCGTCGACGATGCCGATATCGCATCGAGCAGCGAGTTGATGGCGGGCAGCGAAGCGGTGTCGCCGGCCAGCAGCCAGCCAGCCGGCGCCGGTTCGGGGAACTCGAACTTCGAGCCCATCACGGTGGCGTTGATGGTGTCGCCGACCTGCGCGCCCTGCGCCCAACGCGCGGCCGCGCCGTCGTGGATGGCGAACTCGATGTCGAAGGTGTCGGTGGCCGGGTCGGCATCGACGAGGGTGTATCCCCGCTGGTGGAGCTTGCCGTCCGACTCGAACCACAGCCGCACCCACAGCGTCGGATGCACCGGCTTCGCCGACAGCAGCCCGCCACCGGAGAAGCCGATGCGGAGGTAGTGGTCGGTGACGACCTCTGAGCGCGTCACCGTCAGTTCGAAATCGTCGGCGCCGAACAACTTGAGGACGGCACCCTGCCAACCACGACCCGGAGTCTTCGTCGACGTCTCCGTCATGGCACTTCCTTCCCTCGATGACATCGAGGTCAGGCTACCCTAACTTTGCGCTGCGATCACCGTCCCGATCAGGCCGGAGCCAACGCGACCAATCCGGGATGACCGTCGAGATAATGCTTGGTGAACGAGCAGACCGGCCGCAACCGCGCCCCCTGTTCCCGCACGTAGGCGATGGCGCCCCGAGTGAGACGTGTACCCAATCCATGTCCGGTGAACTCGTCGTAGAGGACGGTGTGCAGGACCGTCACCGTGGTCTCACCGTCGACCTTTTCGGTGCTGTAACCGAGCACCCCCACCAGGTCGCCTGCGACCCAGAGTTCGAACCGATCCCGGTCCGGGTTGTGCACCACCTGCGAGATCTGCTGCAGGATCGCCTGCGCAGACTGCGGTGGATGATGGCGATGCTTTCGTTGCACCAGAACACCTCCGCGTGACTACACCGTCTGCGCGTCGGCCGGACGGTTCCCCTCTTCCTGTCGAAGCCCCCTTGTGACCCCGATCACAGCGTACCTTACGCCAACGTAGGTTGTCTCGATTCCCGCCACGCCGACGATTTCGCGGTGCCTCATCTCGCCGACGGGCAGGCGCGTAGGGTTGGGGCCGCATCGCATGCCGTCCTCTCGGACGGATCGATCGCACACACAACTGCACACGCGGGGGCTCTCACGATGACCGAGGGCTGAGATGGCGACGGGCGGTCGCCGACCGCCTGAACCTGTCCGGGTAATGCCGGCGTAGGGAGAGCATCCATGGGGACACCCCTGTCTTCGGACACCACCACATCCGCAGCGGCCACCATCACCACCGGCCCGATCGCGGGCAGTCACAAACACCACCTCGTGGTCGACCATCTCCGGGTCCCGCGGCGCCGCATCGAGCTGACCAACGGCGACCACCTCGACGTCTACGACACGTCGGGTCCGTACACCGACGACGCCGCGGACATCGACGTCGAGCGTGGTCTGGCGCCGACCCGCGACTCCTGGGGGCGGCCGGCTCCCATCGACGGTGCGTCCACCCAACTTGCCTGGGCGCGTGCAGGAATCGTCACCGACGAGATGCGGTTCATCGCCGCCCGTGAAGGTGTGGACGCCGAACTCGTCCGGTCGGAGGTGGCGATCGGCCGCGCGGTGATCCCGGCCAATCACCGACACCCGGAGTCGGAGCCGATGATCATCGGCAAGGCGTTCGCGGTGAAGATCAACGCCAACATCGGGAACTCCGCCGTCACCAGTTCCATCGCCGAGGAGGTGGAGAAGATGGTGTGGGCGACACGATGGGGCGCCGACACCATCATGGACCTGTCCACCGGCAAGGACATCCCCATGACCCGTGAGTGGATCCTGCGCAACTCCCCCGTCCCGGTCGGGACCGTGCCGATCTATCAGGCCCTCGAGAAGGTCAACGGCGATCCGACCAAGCTGACCTGGGAGATCTACCGCGACACCGTGATCGAACAGGCCGAGCAGGGCGTCGACTACATGACCGTCCACGCGGGCGTGCTGTTGCGATACGTCCCACTCACCGCCCGACGCGTCACCGGCATCGTCTCCCGCGGTGGATCGATCATGGCCGCATGGTGTCTCGCCCACCACGAGGAATCGTTCCTGTACACCCACTACGACGAGCTCTGCGAGATCTTCCGCCGCTACGACATCACCTTCTCACTGGGCGACGGACTCCGCCCCGGTTCCATCGCCGACGCCAACGACGAAGCCCAGTTCGCCGAATTGCGCACACTCGGTGAACTCACTACGCGCGCAAAGGCCTTCGGCGTCCAGGTGATGATCGAAGGCCCCGGACACGTCCCGATGCACAAGATCGCCGAGAACGTCCGTCTCGAGGAAGAACTGTGCGAGGAGGCGCCGTTCTACACCCTCGGTCCGCTCGCCACCGACATCGCGCCGGCCTACGACCACATCACCTCCGCGATCGGCGCGGCGATGATCGCCCAGGCAGGCACCGCGATGCTCTGCTATGTGACGCCCAAAGAGCATCTCGGACTGCCGAATCGGGACGATGTGAAGGTCGGGGTGATCACCTACAAGATCGCTGCGCACTCCGCCGATCTGGCCAAGGGACATCCGCGCGCACAGGAGCGTGACGACGCCCTGAGTACGGCACGCTTCGAGTTCCGCTGGACCGACCAGTTCAACCTGGCGCTCGATCCCGACACCGCACGCGAGTACCACGACGAGACACTCCCGGCCGAACCGGCGAAGACCGCGCATTTCTGCTCGATGTGCGGGCCGAAGTTCTGCTCGATGCGGATCTCCGCCGACGTCCGCGCCTACGCCGAGGAGAACGGGCTGGTCACGGCGGAGGACATCGACCGAAAACTCACCGAGGAGATGGCCGCCAAGTCGGCCGAGTTCGCCGAGTCGGGGGGACGCGTGTACCTGCCGCTGGAGGCGACGGCCGACCGATGAGCGATCCGACCCTGCTGCCCACGGCGGCACCCGGCGCGACTCCGGTGCGCGCTCTGACCATCGCCGGTTCCGACTCCGGCGGTGGTGCAGGAATCCAGGCCGACATGCGTACCTTCGCACTTCTGGGCCTGCACGCCTGCGTCGCGGTGACCGCTGTGACCGTCCAGAACACGCTGGGCGTCAACGGTTTTCAGGCGATCGATCCACCGGTTGTCGCCGATCAGGTCCGCACCGTCGTCACCGACATCGGGGTGAGCGCCGCCAAGACCGGGATGCTGGCGAACAGTGCGATCATCACGTCGGTGACCCAGGTGTGCACCGAGTTGGGCATCGGGGGCGATGGTGGGATCCCGCTGGTCGTCGACCCGGTCTGCGCGTCGATGCACGGCGACCAACTGTTGGCGACCGAGGCGCTCGACGCGTTGCGGCAGTTGCTGATCCCGATCGCCACCGTGGTGACACCCAACCTCGACGAGGTCCGCCTGATCACCGGCATCGAGGTGGTCGACGCCGCTTCCCAACGTGATGCAGCGCGCGCGCTGCGTGATCTCGGAGCGCGCTGGGCAGTGGTCAAGGGTGGGCATCTCCGGACGTCGTCGCACAGTCCCGACCTCCTCTACGACGGCGAGACGTTCCTCGAGTTCGATCACGAGCGCATCGACACCGGACACGATCACGGAGCCGGCGACACCCTCGCCGCGGCAACGGCAGCCGCCCTCGCACACGGATGGTCGGTGCCGGACGCGCTCGAGTTCGCGAAGGGGTGGGTGACCCGCGGTCTGCAGGCGGCCTATCCATTGGGCGCGGGACACGGGCCGGTGAACCCGCTGTGGCGGGTGTCGGCGGGCTGAAGGTCGGGGCCGTCGGGTTGGGGTCTGTCGGGCCGGGGGCTCTCAGGCCGGGGGCTGTCGGCTGCGGCCGGTTTGGCGGTGGTGGGTAGCGGGCTTCGGGTAGCAGGCGTCGGGTGAGGCGCGGGAATGTGGCCGTGGCGCAGGTGAGGACGCTGGTCGGCACGCTATCGTGATGCGGTGATCGCCGACGACGCACTCGTACAGGTACTCCCCGGGTCCGTCACCGCCCGGTACACACCCGACGACCTCGCCGAATTGGTTGTGCTGCAGCGCTGTTGCTGGGTTCAAGAGGCCCTCGCCAACGACACACTCGACATCCCGGCGTTGCATGAGACCATCGCCGAGGTCGGCGACTGGGCGCAGGCCTGGACGACGCTGACGGTGCGTCTCGGTCACCGTCTGGTGGCCGCGGTGCGGGGCCGCGCGATGCACGACTCCGAGTGGGAGATCGGACGTCTGATGGTGGCGCCGGATCTGGCCGGTCGCGGTGTCGGATCGGTGCTGCTGGGCGTCGTCGAGTCGTTGGCGCCGGACACCACCGAGCGCTTCACGCTGTTCACCGGCGCTCAGAGCAGCCGGAACATCCGGATGTACGAGCGTGCGGGGTATCTACTGGCCGAGTCGTCCCCGGATGGTTCGGTCGGGGTCGTGAACCTACAGAAGTCGGCGCGCTAGAAGTCGGTGCGCTGAGTGCTCGGGGTCGCGCTGAGCGCGCCCTGAAGAACCGCTTTCGCGCGGCCGAGTCGACCCGCCCCGCCACGCGTCGCCCCGCCGCGCGTCGCCCCGCCACGCGCCGGCCCGTACCGCCCAAAATCTGCCGCACAGCACCGAGCCGCGCGCAATATCCACACGACAACTCGCACAGCGGCAGATTCTGGTCAGCCCGGGCCCGACCGAGCAGACCGAAACCCGCCGCACCCGAGCCAACCCCGCCCCAACCAAAAACTGCCGCACAGCACCGAGCCGCGCGCAATATCCACACGACAACCCGCTCAACGGCAGATTCTGGTCAACCCGAGCCCGGACTCGACCGAGCAGACCGAAACCCGCCGCACCCGAGCCAACCCCGCTCAGCGGCCGAAGAGGCGGTTGACGAAGGGGATCGAATCCGCCTGCGAGGCGATCAGGGTCCCGCTGTGGTCGCTCGGATACGTCCGGAAGGTGACGGGCTGACGGTTGGCGGTCAGCCGCGCGACGTAGGCGGCCGTGGTCGGGAACGGGACGTCGGTGTCGACGAGGCCGTGCCCCATGTAGAACGGCTTGTCGAATCCGCTCTCGGGCATCGCCATGTAGTCGCGGAGCACGCCGACGAAGTTCGGTCGGCTCGCGAGCGGCGCGCTGAAGTAGTCACCGAGCGAAACCCCACGCAACTCGGCTTCGAAGTCCTCGACACAGGCTGTCTCCGCTCGTGCGGCCCAGCGCTTACCGGTCGGTGTCAGGATGCGGTCGATGCCCAGTTCCGGGTGCGCGTACCGCAGACTGGCGACGATGTAACTGACGTAGGCCGTCAGCGCGGGCGAGATCGCGATCGGCGGGACCTTGGGCCCGGCCGCGAGGAGCAACTGTTCGATGTAGGCGGGCGTCCCCGTCCCCGCAGCGCCGCGGTAGTCGAGCTCCCGACCACCGAATTGCGTCGCGTAGCGCGCGGTGTAGATGGCGGCTCCGCCACCCTGGGACTGCCCGACGACTGCCCACGATCGTGAGAGTCGTTGTCCGACCGGTAGGTCACGACTGTGCTCGCGCCCGGCAGCGACCATGTCGACGACGTTGTGCGCGGTGGTCCGCCCGTCCAGGTAGGTCGGTAGCCCCGGTGTACCGAGTCCGGTGTAGTCGCTGGCGACGATCGCGTAGCCCTGCTTCAACCAGTTGCCGAGGTACGGCAGGTCACGCTCGGGCAGGGCCGGTCCGCGACGCGACGGCGCGCAGGAGTCGCCGAGTCCCGCCGTGCCGTGGGCCCACGAGATGACCGGCCAGCCACCGGCCGGCGCGGTGCCCGACGGGATGAAGACGGTCCCGGTGCTGAGCGCGGGCTTGCCGAATGTGTCGGTGGTTCCGTACGTCAGCACCGACGCCTTCGCCGACCCAGGCACCCAGAGGTTGCGCGGCAGGTCGCGCACCCCGACGACCTCTCCGGGCCGAACCGGGGCTGCGGTTGCCGGCGCGGCGGAGAACGCGGTCACACAGACCGTCGCCGCCGCAATCGTCGCCACGCCCCGCGACACCAGATGGTTGAGCTTCATGTCCGACCGCCTCCCGACCCGACGGCCACACCGACGGGCCGACCTGATCACCATAGGACCCCCGGCGGCCGCGGCACACGGGTCGTCACCGAATCTTCGGGTCGGGCCGGCAACCATGGTTGCCGACGACCGTGAGGACCCGACGACCATGGTTGCCGACGACCGTGGTCACCGACCGTCGACCGCAGCTCACTTCTGCCAGCCGACATCCTCGACGGGGCCGATGTAGAACTGGCCCGCGCCGTAATTGGCCAGTCCCTGTTTGGTCGCGACCATCGCCGGTCCGTTGAACAGCGGGAGATCCGAGAACTGCCCGAAGGCCTGACGCTCCAAAACATTGCCGCGTGCGATCTGCGCCTTCGGGTCGGCGATGCGTGCCAGCTTGCGGATCTCCGCGTCGAGCTCAGGCGAACCGGCGCCCGCCCGGTTCAGCTGCGAACCCTCGCACCAGATCTGGCAGAAGTACGCCGTGCCGTACGGATCGGTGGACTGGAACCCCATCAGGAAGAGGTCGAACTCCTTGTTGATGACGACCTGTGAGAAGTCGGAGTTCGGTCGGACGGGCAGGGCGATGTCGATGCCGATCTGCCGCAACATCGCCTGTAGGGCGCGCGCAAGGTTCTGGACCGCGGGTGAGTCACCCAGCAGCGGCAGACTCAGCTGGAGTGATCGGCCGTCGCGCTGCCGGATCCCGTCATCGCCGACGCGCCACCCGGCTCGGTCGAGCAGTTGGCGGGCGCGACCTTGGTCGTAGTCGATGACTCCGGAGACGTTGTCGGTGTATCCGGGCTGGAACGGGTACATCACCAGCGACCCCAGCAACGGCTCGGTGAAGTTGAGTCCGGTGAAGCGGATTCGCGCGAGCGTTGCCCGGTCGATGCCGCGGAGCAGCCCTTCTCGCACCCGCGGGTCCGAGAGCAACGGGGCGTCCAGGTTGACTATCAGCAGCGACTTCTGCGGCGACGATGCGGTGCGGATGTCGATGTCGCCCATCGTCAGGACTTGGGCGCGGGCATCCTTGCTGGCAAAGGACAATGCGTCGAGCTCGCCGTTGCGAAAGGCGTTCAGCGACGCCTGGTCCTCCATCTGGCGGAACACCCGACGGTCGAGTTTGCCTCGCTTGCCCCACCATTGGGGATTGCGTTCCAGCACGACCGTCCGGGCGTTCGCGTCGTACGAGCTGATGGTGTACGGCCCCGCTCCCCACTCCGGATGCGGATTCCGCAGGTAGCCACGGTTGAACGTCTGGGCATCGGCGGCCTTGGGGTGCATCAGGTAGTTGAAGAGACCGTTGGGCCAGGCCCAGATGTCCTCGAAGCGGACGACGGCCTGCCTGTCGTCGACGCCCCTTGTCACCGACTCGATCTGGTCGTATCCGTCGGTGGAGCTGACGACGTAGGAGGGATCGACGCCCCGACTGACCCGCCAGGTCGAGTCGAAGGAGCGCCAGTCGATCGGGGTGCCGTCGTTGAAATGCGCCTTCGGGTTGATCGTGTAGGTCACCACGGTCTTGCCGTCGACGACCTCGGTGCGGACGTCGGTCAGGAAGTCGCGGTTGAACGAGTAGGTCCCGTCGGGTGCGAAGTAGGCGAGCGTGGGATTGAACCAGCGCCAGACGGTCTGCGCGTATGCGGTCGAGTCGGCGTGGAAGATGTTCCACTGCGGCGTGATCTCCGGCAGCGCGGTGGTCAGCGACCCGCCCTCGCTGATCGCCGATCGCGGCTGCGGGTTGATCTCCGGTTCGGTCGATCCCGACGGCCCGCCGTCGAGCGCGGCCCCACATCCGGCCGATGCCGCGACGACCATCAGAGCGGCCGCCACCACTGCGGCCGACCGGCGGACGAGACCGCTCCCCGTCGTGATCATGACGACTCCTCGAGGACGAGATCGGTGTGGTGACAGGCAGATCGGTGGCCTGTCCCGACCTCACGCAATTGCGGGAACTCGTCGATGCACCGGCCACGCCGAGCGGGATCGAGTGTCGGATGGAGCGGACACCGGGACACGAACGGACAGCCGACCTGTTGTTCGGTCGGCGCAGGCGGCTCGCCACGCAGCCGGATCGGGACGCGACGACGTTCGACCACCGGGTCGGGCACCGGCACCGCCGACAGCAATGCCCGGGTATACGGGTGCGCAGGCGCGCCGAACACATCGGCGACCGCGCCGATCTCACTGAATCCACCGAGATACATCACTGCGACGCGATCGGCGAGGTGGGCGATGACCGACAGGTCGTGTGCCACGACCAGATAGGCAACACCGGTCTGTTCCTGCAGTTCGCGGAGCAGCGTAACGACATCCGCCTGCACCGACACGTCGAGCGCCGACAGCGGTTCGTCCAGCACGATGAGATCCGGCTCGGTGGCCAGTGCCCGCGCGATCGCGATGCGCTGACGCTGACCGCCGGAGAACGCAGCCGGGAAGCGATCCGCGTGGGACGGATCGAGCCCGACCCGGCGGAGCAGGGTGGTCACGCGATCCTCGGTGTCGCGGCGCGAGAGGCCCAGCGCACGAAGCGGTTCGGCGACGACGTCGTAGGCGGTGAAACGCGGATCGAGCGCCTCCCCGGGATCCTGGAAGACCATCGACACGTCACGGCGCAGGGTGCGGACCCGTCGCCGGTCTGCCGTCGCCGGATCGACGTCCCCGATCCGGACCACTCCCGCGGGCTGCGAGAACTCCAGCAGCTCACGCAACGTCGTCGACTTGCCGCTCCCCGACTCTCCGACGATCGCCAGCGTCTCGCCTGCTCGGATGTCGAAAGTGACCCCCGTGACCGCTCGGACCGCACCGACCTTGCGGCGGAGCACCGACGACGTCAGCGCGAACTCTTTCCGGAGATCTCGTACCGAGAGCACCACGGGGGAGTCGGTATCGACAGTTCGCGTGAGCCCGCCGGTACGTATCGGATAGACGGGCACGCCGTTGATCTCACCGGCGGCGTCGATCTCGTCGGCCCGGATGCAGGCCACCGAATGACCGTCGGCGATGTCCCGTAGCACCGGCTCGGACTCCCGACAACGGTCCTCCGCGATCGGGCATCGCAGCACGAACGGACACGCGTCCGCGACGTCGACGAACGTGGGCGGCGTGCCGGGCACTGCGGTCAGCGGCACCGTCGTGTCGCCCAGACGTGGCACGGCTCCGAGCAATCCGATGGTGTACGGCATGCTGGGTGCGGTGAACGTGGTGTCCACGTCGGCGGTCTCGACGGCCCGGCCGGCGTACATCACCACGACGTCGTCCGCTGTGCCGGCGACGACGCCGAGGTCGTGGGTGATCAGCATCAGTGCGGCATCCGTGCGGTCGCGGACCGATGCCAGCAGGTCGAGGATCTGGGCCTGGACCGTGACGTCGAGTGCCGTGGTCGGCTCGTCGGCGATGATCAGTGCAGGATCGTTGGCGATGGCCATCGCGATCATGACCCGCTGGCGCATCCCGCCGGAGAGCTCATGGGGAAAGGCTGCCGCTCGTCGCGCCGGATCGGCGATACCCACGGCTGCAAGTAGTTCCACCGCCTCACGCATCGCCTCGCGGCGTCCCACCGACCGGTGGACGCCGATCGCCTCGGCGATCTGAGCACCAACCGTGTAGACCGGCGTCAACGCCGACAGCGGGTCCTGGAAGATCATCGCGACCTCCCGCCCACGGATCCGCGACAGCGCGCGGTCGTCGAGACCCAGCAGCTCGCGGCCGGCCAACTGCACCGATCCCGTGACGGTGGCAGCCTCCGGGAGCAATCCCATGACCGCCAGGGCCGTGACCGACTTCCCCGAGCCGGACTCACCGACCACGGCCAGTGTCGATCGGGGCGCGATGTCGAAGTCGGCACCCCGCACCGCATCCACCCGTCCGGCCTCGCTACCGAAGGAGACCGACAGATCGCGCACACGCAATACCGGGGGTGCGCCCCGGGCGAGGTCGTCGGAGGCGGCAGCGGCGGGTTCACCGGCGGTGGTCGTCATCGGCGGGTCCCCCTGTGTCGGCGGTGGCGAGAAGTGACGAGCGATCATCGGCGTACCCCTGTGCGAGCCCTGGGGTCCAACGCATCTCGGAGGCCATCGGCGATCAGGGCCATCGAGACCGTCAGCAGCGTCAATGTCGCCGCCGGGAAGTAGAACAGCCAGGGCGATGCCGCCAGCGATCCGGCCCCGGACTGCAGCAGACCGCCGAGGGAGACGTCGGGAATGGCGACCCCCAGGCCGAGGAAGGAGAGTCCGGTCTCGGCGAGCACGGTGGCGACCACCCCGAGCGCGAAGTTGATGACGAGCAGCGACGCGAGGTTGGGCAGGATGTGCCGGACGATGATCACCGGCGCCGGTTCGCCCAGATACCGCGCTGCGGTGACGTAGTCGCGTTCGCGGATCGACACCGCCATCGAATGGATGATGCGCGCCAACATCATCCACCCGAACAGGGTGAGCACCACTATCAGCCAGCGCCAGTCCCCGCCGGTCGAGCTGGAGACGAGCGCGAGGATCAGGAAGGTCGGTACCACCAGCAGCAGGTACAGGATGCCCAGCACGACACGCTGCACCCAGCCGCCGAAGTACGCCGCGCCCGCACCCACCAGGGCGGCGAGCACGGTGGTGCCGGCCGCGACCGACAGCGCGATCGTCAACGACCGCTGCAGACCGTGCACCACCTGCGCGTAGAGGTCGTTGCCCGCATCGTTGGTCCCGAACCAGTGATCCGCCCCGGGCGGGAACCCGATGGCGAGGAAGTCGGTGTCGGTGTACGAGTGCGATGCGAACACGTCGCCGAGCACCGCGAAGAGCACGAGTGCGATGAAGACGACGAGACCCGCCATCGCAGATCGATGGCGCGCGAACCGCTTCGCGACCAGGCGTCCACGTCCGGACGGTCGGCGGGCGACCGGCGCGTCGCGACCACCGGCGTCGTCGTCCTCGTAATACGTTGCCATGTCAGCCCACCCGGACCCGGGGATCGAGATAGACCACCACGATGTCGGCCAGGATGGCGCCGACAGCCGTCGTCAGAGCACCGAAGGCGGCCACCGCGACCGCGCCGTGGATGTCGTTGGTGCCGATGGAGGTCACGAAGTATCTGCCCATCCCTTCCCAACCGAAGATGGTCTCGGTGATCACCGCTCCGACGAACACCGCGGGGATCGCGAAGGCCACGCCCACCGCGACCGGGATGATCGCGGTACGCAGTGCGTGTCGCCGGACAGCAGTGCCCCGGGTCAAGCCCTTGGCGCGGGCCGTGCGCACATAGTCGGCATCGATGGTGTCGAGGAGCAGTGAGCGCTGGACGAAGTGGAGACCGGCGTACTGCACCACGACGAGCGTGAGCGTCGGGAGGATCAGGTGCCGCAGGCGGTCGGCAAGTACCGGGAAGAAGCCGTGGACATCGACTCCGCCGGACCCGGCGACGTAGAGGACGGTGTGCCCGACCGACTGGTTCAGCGAGATGCCGAGCAGCACGATGCCGAGGCCGGCCACGGCGACCGGGATGTTGATGGCGGCGATGGAGATGAACTGCCATGCGCGGTCGGCGAATCGGTATTGCCGCAGCGCGGTGTACACCCCGAGTCCCACTCCGAGGACCGTCGCGATGATCGTGGCCCCCGCTACCAGTTGTACCGAGGTGAGAATGCGGTAGCCGACCTCGCCGTTCACGCTCTCACCGACCGGGGTCGCTCCCCAGTCCCAGTGCAGCAGGATGCCACTGAGCCACGTCCACCAACGCTCGATCAACGGCGTCTTGTCGTTCAGGTTGTAGCTGGTGAGCGTCGTGTCGACCACGGAGTCGGGTAGCGGCGGCCGGCGCAACGCGTAGTTCGAGCGCGGGTCGAGAAACCAGGTGGCGAGGAACCAGGTCAGATTGGTCGCCAGGAAGACCAGCACCGCCCAGGTCGCGATGCGCTTACCGACGTATCCGATCACCGCTGCCCCACTGCGGAGCTGCGATCGTCGGCGCACGGCATGGCTGTTCCCCCGTCACTCGAGTCGGCCGGATGCGGGCTGGGCATCCGACGCGGGCCGGACCGGGCCCGTGGACGTGGGAGACAGTCTGACAGGAGAGTCGGCATCGTGCCGGGGTTCGGCGCGCGGTGGGTCGGGCACACGGGCGGCACCGGGCCGGTTTGTCCGTGACGGTTTGTCCGTGACGGATTGTCCGGTGACGGTTTGTCGCCGAAGGCGGCAGGTATCGCGGCGACGGGGTCGATAATCGGGAGATGAGCTGTAACTACCTGATGGACATGGACGGCGTGCTCGTGAGCGAGGAGCACCTCATCCCGGGCGCCGACGCCTTCCTCGCGGAACTGCGCGAACGAGAGGTCCCGTTCACGGTCCTCACCAACAACTCGATCCGTACCCCTCGCGACCTCCGTGCCCGACTCCTCGGCATCGGACTCGACATCCCGGAGGAGTCCATCTGGACGTCGGCGCTGGCAACCGCGCGCTTCCTCGAGACGCAGCGTCCGGGTGGTACCGCGTACGTGGTCGGCGAGTCGGGTCTGACGACGGCGCTACACGAGATCGGTTACGTCATCACCGATGTCGAGCCCGATTACGTGGTCCTCGGCGAGACCCGCACCTACTCCTTCGAGGCGATCACCACCGCGATCCGTCTGGTCGAACGAGGTGCGCGGTTCATCGCCACCAACCCCGACGCGACGGGTCCGTCGTCGAGCGGATCGCTACCTGCGACGGGTGCGGTGGCGGCCTTGATCACCCGCGCGACCGGCCGCGACCCCTACTACGTCGGAAAGCCCAATCCGCTGATGATGCGATCGGCGCTGCGGCAGATGGGTGCCCACTCGGAGAACACGTTGATGATCGGTGATCGGATGGACACCGACATCATCGCCGGCCTGGAGGCGGGCATGCAGACGATCCTGGTGCTGTCGGGGATCTCGACACCGCAGTCGGTCGAGCTCTACCCGTACCGGCCGACCCGTGTCATCTCGTCGGTCGCAGATCTGGTCGGTCACACCGACAATCCCTTCGAGGTCGCGCAGCCCTGACTCATGGGCCGGGTCGTCGGGTCCGGTCTGACGGGTCTGGCTACACCGACACGGCCGCACCGGGAACCGTTGCGATTGGGAATGGTCGTGGCTCGTCGGCCGCGTCATCGCCGACTTCTCCACGCACGACGGCGACCGGTCCACCACGTGGAGCCGGCCGCCGTTCGATGTCCGACGAGGTGCGGGTCTCAGGCGAGCGCCTTGGCCTTCAACGCATCGAACTCCTCCTGGGTGATGGCACCCGATTCGTGGAGCTTCTTGGCCTCGGCGATCTGCTGCGCCGGAGTCGTGCCGGCCACCGACTTGATGTAGTCGTCGGAGGCCTGCTTGGCCTCGGCCACCGCGGCGCGCTGACGCTCGGCCATGCCCCGACCCTTGAACAGCAGGTAGGCGATGGCCGTGAGATACGGGAGGATGATCAGGAAGACCACCCACACCGCCTTTTCCAGACCGGATGCCGCTTTGTCGCGGAACAGGTCGGTGATGACGTGCCAGAGCACGATGAGGTAGGCCACGAACGCGAAGATGACGATCGTGTACCAGAGGAAATCCCAGAACGAGTCCCACATGGGGCGGCTCCTTCGTAAGAGGGGAGGAGACCGGCGCACGGTTGGGGGGCGGCGCCGGTGCGTCGGCATGGACGCGCACATAGAGTCCCACAACGAGGCACTTCGCGACGGTCGAACGACCAGCGTGGACCCACCGGCGAGAACTCGTCATCGCCACCATGGCGTCGCCCGCCGGGCGACCTGATCCGGAAGGCCCCCGATGGAACTGGGACTCGACACCTTCGGCGATGTCACCGTCGATGCGGACGGCACGCCGCGAACCGCTGCGCAGTCCCTGCGCGATCTCGTCGAACAGGCTGAGCTCGCCGACCGGGTCGGCATCGACTTCATCGGCGTCGGCGAACACCACCGCGACGACTTCGCGGTGTCGGCACCCGAGGTGGTCCTCGGCGCGATCGCCGCACGCACCGAACGCATTCGCGTCGGGTCTGCCGTGACGGTGCTGAGTTCCGACGATCCGATCCGGGTCTTCGAACGCTTCGCCACCGTGGACGCCTTGTCGAACGGTCGCGCCGAGGTGATCCTGGGTCGCGGGTCGTTCACCGAGTCCTTCCCGCTGTTCGGGTACGACCTCGCCCAGTACGAAGAACTCTTCACCGACAAGCTGTCGCTCTTCGACCTGCTCCGCCGCGGGGAGCCGGTCACGTGGTCGGGTTCGACGCGCACCCCGTTGACCGCCCAGTCGGTGTATCCGCAGCTGGAGAACGCCCCCTTGCCGACATGGATCGCGGTCGGCGGCAGCCCGGAGTCGGTGGTGCGTGCGGCGTCCTACGGTCTACCGCTCATGCTCGCGATCATCGGTGGCGATCCACTCCGGTTCACCCCGTACGCGGACCTCTACCGGCGAGCGCTGCGCGAGACCGGTCACGACGAACTGCCCATCGGCGTGCACTCGCCCGGACACGTGGCCGACTCGGACTCCGAAGCGCGCGACCAGCTCTGGCCGCACTATCGGGTGTACATGGACCGCATCGGCCGCGAACGCGGATGGCCGCCGGTGACCCACATCGAGTTCGAACGGGCCACGGGACCCGGCGGGTCGCTCTACGTCGGCTCCCCCGACACCGTCGCCGCAAAGATCGCGGGCACCGCTTCTGCGCTGGGCCTCAGTCGATTCGACATGAAGTACTCACACGGCACCCTGGGCCACGCGGCCCTGATGCGCAGCATCGAGTTGTACGGGACCGAGGTGATCCCCCGGGTGCGAGCGCTGCTCGCAGCGGGGTGAGTCAACGGCGGGCGAGGACCAGCGCGAAATCTCGAGCGCCGTCGGTCCACGTGCGCACCTCGGTCAGTCCGGCGCGGGCCAGCTCAGCGGTCAGCTCGGCACGGTCGAACTTGGTACTGATCTCGGTGGCGATCTCCGTGCCGGCCGACGCGCGCCACTCCTTCTGCAGCACCCCGAACCACGCGACGACGTCGCGGCGTGCTCGCAGCGACATCTCCATCCGGTGCTCGCGTGGATTCCATCGCGCGACATGGTCGAAGTCACCGGCGTAGAGACCCGTGGTGTCCAGGCCGGTACGCAGCACCTCGATCATGTTGCGGCTGAAATCCGCGGTGACCCCGGCGCGGTCGTCGTAGGCGGCGAGAAGCCGACCGGTGTCCTTGATCAGGTCGGCACCGAGCAGGAGGAAGTCACCGGTCCGCAGGGCGGACGAGAGCCGGGACAAGAACTTCTCCCGACCGTCGGTGTCGAAGTTGCCGATCGTGCTGCCGAGGAATGCGGCCACGAGTGGACCGTCCGCGTCGGGCAATGTCAGGCCGTCGGCCGTGAAATCGGCGACCTGCGGGGTGATGTCGATGCTCGGATAGTCGACGGCCAGTGTCGCGGACGCCTCGGCCAAGATCTCGGCGCTCACGTCCAGGGGCACATACCGCGGCCGCTCGGTCACACCGGCGGCGGCGTCCGAGTGCCGATCGGCGAACGCGGTGAGCAGCAATCGCGTCTTGGTCGAGGTACCCGAGCCGAACTCGACGAGTGTCGATGCATCGGTGGACGCGGCGATCTCGGCGCCGTGCGCGCGCAGGATCTCGGTCTCACGGCGCGTCGGGTAGTACTCGGGCAGTCGGGTGATCTCGTCGAAGAGCCGGCTGCCACGCTCGTCGTAGAGCCACTTGGTCGGCAGGGTCGGCGGGTCCTGCCACAGACCCGCCAAGACGTCAGTGGCCAGCGGGTCGTCGATGTCGACGGTCGTCGGGCGAGTCGTCATCGGGCGAGTCGCAGCCCCGAGAAGGCCCAGCGTGATGCGGCCGGAAAGAAGTTCCGGTAGGTGGCGCGCTCGTGTCCTGGAACCGTGACCGCACTCGCACCACGGAGCACATGCTGGTCGTTCATGAACTTCCCGTTGTACTCGCCGACAGCGCCGTTGGCCGGCACGAATCCGGGATAGGGCAGGTACGCACTGGCCGTCCACTCCCACACGTCGCCGATCATCGCCGCGCCCGCACGACCGGGATGACATCGGTCGGGGTCGAGCAACTGACCGCGCGCATCGCCCGCGGTGACCGCCGCTGCCTCCCACTCGAACTCGGTGGGCAATCGGGCGCCTGCCCACCGAGCGAAGGCGTCGGCCTCGAAGAACGACACGTGCAGGACAGGCTCGTCGGCGACCACCGGCCGCCGACCCGAGAGCGTGAACGTCGTCCACCCGTCGTCACCCGACTCCCAGTAACCGGGTGCCTCCCACGCGGTCTGCCCGAGATGCGCCCAACCGTCGGAGAGCCACAGCTCGTGACGGTGGTAGCCGCCGTCGGCGATGAACTCGAGCCAGTCGGCATTGGTGACCGCCCGCTCGGCGATCTCGAAGTCTTCCAGGTAGACCCGGTGCCGCGGCCCCTCGTTGTCATACGAGAATCCCGCGGGGTCGGCACCCGGTGCCGGGGCACCGATCTCCGTCACGCCGCCCGATACCGATCGCCAGGTCAGCGGCTCGGGTGCGTGCGCATCGTCGGCCGGACGGTCGACGTAGGCCGGACCGAACGCATGCGTCGAGAACAGGTGCTTGATGTCCATCAGCAGCAGTTCCTGGTGCTGCTGCTCGTGGTGGCAGCCCAACTCGATCAGGTCGAGTGCGGCGTCGTCGAGTGCGCCAGACTCGATCGCCTCGACCACCGCGGAGTCGACGTATTCGCGATAGCCGCCTACCTCCGCCGCACCCGGTCGGGTGACCAGACCGCGGTCGGGTCGCGGATGCCGTGCGCCGACGGCCTCGTAGTACGAGTTGAAGAGGTACCGGTAGCTCTCGTCGTACACGGCATAGGAGGGCAGCGGCCGCAGGATGAACTCTTCGAAGAACCAGGTGACGTGTGCGCGATGCCATTTCGCCGGGCTCGACTCGGTCATCGACTGCGGGACCTGGTCCTCCGGCGACAACCGGGACGCCAACAGGTCGGTGAGACCGCGGACGCCGAGGAACCGGCTGGCGAGTGCGGACGTGCTGTCGGTGTGGATGCTCGGGTCGGTGATGCTCATTGCTGCCTCCCGCGGGGGATGGTCGGGCCGGACCAGAAGCTGTCTTCATCGTCACCGCCGCTTCCGGGGGTGTCAACGCGGCGGGCAGGGCGTGATGCGACCGTCACGAATCGACCGCGAACGGTCGCGTGCGACGTGGACATCACCCTCGTACCCGCGACGAAAGCTGATCACACCCCACCGACAGTTTCTGCGCGAGTGTGCATTCATACAGGTCAGACGCATCGTCAACCCAGGGTTGACGCACAGCCATGCGTCAACCTAGAGTTGACGCATGGCTGTGGAACCACGACTCCTGACCAATGTCCGACTCGACGACCTCATCGCGGCGATCCAGAAGGTGCACGACGAGCCACTCGAGCAGTTGTCGGGAGCGGTCGTCGCGGCCGAGCATCTCGGCGACGTCGCCGACAGCCTGATCGGGCACTTCGTCGACCAAGCACGCCGAAACGGTGCCTCCTGGACGGAGATCGGATCGAGCATGGGCGTCACCAAACAGGCCGCGCAGAAGCGATTCGTCGCCCGCGCGAAGGACGCGCCCACGGATGCGAACCCGTTCGCGCGGTTCACCCCTCGGGCCAAGAACAGCATCGTGGCGGCGCACGAGGCGGCAGTCGCCGCAGAGTCGGCGGCGGTGACGCCAGAACACCTCGCCCTGGGTCTCTTCGCCGAGCCCGAGTCCCTCGCCGTGCTGGCCCTACGAGCGCAGGACGTCGACACCGATCGCTTGGCCGAGTTGCTCAGGGCCTCGTCCCCCAAGGCGTCGACGCCTGCCGACGACGAGCCACCGGCCGCCCGAGCCTTCGTCCCGTACGACGATCGATCGAAAGCAGTCCTCGAGACGACGGTGACCACCGCAGTCGGCATGGGCCACAACTACGTCGGCACCGAGCACCTGTTGATCGCGCTGTTCACCGACGAGACGGTCGCGGCGGTGCTCGATGCCGTCGGCGCCGAGGCGTCGGCGACGCGCACACACGTCGAGGAGACGTTGGCTCAGATCTGATCGTCGGGCAGCGGTCGGTCGACCTCCGCCTCGTCGATCGCGTGCACCGCGGCCTCCTCGGCAGACGCCCCGGCACCGTCGATGCCGGCGTCGATGGCGATCTCCTCGCTGTCGACGTCCGGGCCGGTGCCACGGTCCGGGGCGATCAGGCGACCCGCGCGCTCGTCGCCGACCTCGCAATCGGTGCGGAACTCCGGGTCACTGTCGGACTCGTGCGATTCCCAGTCGGTCTCGCGGGCCCGCTCGTCACGTTCGATGTCATCGAGCGGATCGGTCGCCCCGACATCGGGCGTCTCCTCGGACAACCGCTCGTCGAGCGTCTCGCCCTCGCGCTGCTCCTCCGCCGTCAGTCCGCGTCGGGCGCCGCTGGGCGGGTAGTCGGGCGGCGAGAAGCCCTCGTCGAGGACATCGTCGACACCTCGGTCGTCCAGGGTGTCCTCCGGCTGCAGTTGATCGTCGGAGTCGAGGCTGTACTCCCCGTCCGACCCCTCCGGCGTGCTCCCGATGTCATAGGTGTCACTCATCTGTCTCACGATGCCAGCGCCGCCCGAATCCGGCCACCGTCGGGGCCGACCGGACCGGTCTGCGGGGTACGGTCGCCGACGTTTTCCGGCGATACACCGTACAGCGAACGGGCGACATCGACTGTTCGTCCACCCGTGACACGACATAAGGCGTGAAAAGCTGTTGACCGGGGCGATCGTCGCTTATCCTGCCTCCCATGACGACTCCTCCCGAACCGCCCAATCCCGGCACTCCGGGCCCTGACGAGGGCGCCGCGTACCCGCCGCCCCAGGGCTCCACACCCCCTCCCGGTGCATACCCGCCGCCGGGATCGAACCCGCCGCCTCCGGGCGCGTACCCGCCCCCGCCGGCCGGTGCGTATCCCCCGCCGGGGTCGAACCCGCCGCCTCCGGGCGCGTACCCGCCTCCGCCGGCCGGCTACGGCCCCGGAGACCAGGGTCCGGGCTACGGTGCTCCCGCAGGTTACGGCGCACCGGGATTCGCTCCGCAGCAGCAGTTCTCGGTGGGTGATGCGATCAGCTACGGCTGGAATCGCTTCAAAGACAACGTCGGCCCGTGGATCGGCATCGTGTTGGCCTTCTGGGTGATTAACGCGATCCTGCAGGTCATCAGTAACACCAGTTCACGTGACGGCGGCTGGGTGATCCCCTTCATCGTCGGCATCATCTCGATCCTGGTCGGGTACTTGTTCTCTGCCGCCTTCATCCGCGGCGCGCTGGACGAGAACGAGGCGCGCAAGCCCGGCTTCGGCGCCTTCTTCGCGTTCCGGAACTACGGACCGATCATCGCCACCGCGCTGTTGGTGGCGATCGGCACCATCGTCGGCCTGATCATCGTCATCATCCCAGGCATCATCTTCGCGTTCCTGACGTACTGGGCCCTGACCTTCGTGGTCGACAAGCAACTCGACCCGATCTCCGGTATCAAGGAGAGCTTCTCGATCATCAGCAAGAACGTCGGGCCGCTGTTGCTGCTGGCCCTGGCCAGCATCGGTCTCAACATCGTCGGCGCCATCCTGTGTGGCCTCGGACTGCTGGTGACCATTCCGGTCACCACGATCGCGAGCGTCTACGCCTACCGATTCTTCACCGGTGGCCAGATCGCTCCGCTGAATGCCGCACCGGCTGGCGGGCAGTACCCGCCGCAGTACTGATCGCGTAACTGCATCGAACATCGACGGCCGCTGCCTCATTACGAGGCGGCGGCCGTCGCCGTTGGTGCGGTTGGGTTCGGGCGGTTGGGTTCGGGCGGTGGACCAGGTCGGCGTGCTTTCCGGTGTCGGGTGCTGACCAAAAACTGCCGTCCAGCGAGGAGCCGAGTGGATATTGCACGCGAACCCCGGCTGGACGGCAGATTGTGGCCGACTTCTGTCGGGCACGCGAGCCCCCTCGGCCGGGACCCCGCACCTGAAACCCGCACCCACATCCCCGAAATGCGCCCGACTGGAAGCCGCCGCGACCGCATTGGCACCCGCGAACCGGCCGCGAGCAGATCTCAGATGAGCCCGGGCAGATTTCCGGGCCCGCGCGGGCAGCCCAACACGCGACCACCAACACCCGACTGACCCGACCAAAAACTGCCCTCCAGCGAGGAGCCGAGTGGATATTGCACACGATCCACCGCTGCACGGCAGATTGTGACCAGGACCGAGGACCCGAGTCGGGCCCGGCCACGTCGACCACCCTCCGACAGCGGCAGATCACGTCGATCCGGCCACGGTGGAGCCGACGGTCAGCGACACTGGAGAGGTGATCGAGGAGATCGAAGCGGAGGCCGCATCACTCCTGGCGGCAGGTGACTACGAGCAGGCTCTGGCCGAGTTCTCGGTGCTGCGCGAGATCAGGTCGCGGCGCGAGGGGCCGTACTCGGTGCGGTACCTGTCCGATCTGCACAACTGCGTGCGCTGCATGTCGCACCTGGAGCTGTGGGCCGACAGCATGCCTCTCTGCAGCGAGCTCCACGGCAAGTACGTGAACACCCACGGGCCCGGCGAGGCCGACACCGTCGACGTCGCGAAGCACTGGGCGTGGGCACTGGTTCATCTGCACGACTACCCGCCTGCGGTACGACTCTGGTTGATGACCGCCGATGCGCTCTGGGATGTCGACCCGGACCAGGCTCGTCGTCTGCTCGGCGCGGCTGTCGTGCACCGCGGTGACGCCCCCGCCGGACCGTCGACAGGTCAGACACTCATCGACGGGGCACAGCTGGCGCACAGTCGGGACGTGCTCGACGCCATCGACGCGGTTCTCGCCACGAACCCCGATCCGCTGACCGCCCGAGCGTCGGTGACCATCGACGGGTTGGCGTTGGCGTAGCGCAGTCAGGTCGACCGGGCTCGGGTCGGTTCGCCCCTGGCCGGACGGTCCCGGTCTGGTCGAAAACTGCCGCCCAGCACCGGGTCGCGTGCACTTATCCACACGACGCCCCGCTCCGCGGCAGATTGTGGACAAGCCGGATGGCCGCACAGCAGATTCTGGTCGAACCACCGGCACACCTCACCACCGTCAAAAACTGCCGCCCAGCGCCGAGTCGCGTGCACTATCCACACGACGCCCTGCTGGACGGCAGATTGTGGTCAGCTCCGGCCGAGCCCGAAACCCTGTCCGAGCCCCAACTCGAACCAACGCGAGCCCGGCCGACCCGACAACGCCTACGCAGCAACCTTCTTCGGCAACGTGAACAGGCTGGCGATACTGATGGCGATCAGCAGGATCGCGGCAACCCAGAGGAAGGTCGAGATCGCGAGGCCCGGGAGGAAGAGCATGACGATGCCGGCGAGGATCGAGATGATCCCGGACACGATGAGCAGCCATCGCGGAGCATGTGCGGAGCCCGAAGCCGCTGCGATCACGTCGCCGATGCCCTGGAAGATCCAGCCGATGCCGATGAACACGGCGAGCAGCCAGAGCGACTCCGCCGGGTTGAAGAGGGCGATGACGCCTGCGATCAGGATGAGCGCGCCCAGCACGCCGAGGAAGACACGCCATCCGGCGGGCAACAGTGACGCCGCGAAGGCTTGATAGAGCCGGAACACGCCGGTCGCGATCAACGCGATACCGAAGAGGATGGCGATGACCAACAACGTTGCGCCGGGCCAGACCAGCGCGATGATGCCCAGCACGATGCCGACGATCGCGGTGACGATCACCGTCGTCCGAACCGCACCCGTCAGCTCATCCGGGATCTGCTTTGCGTAATCTGCCAGTGTCATGAGCGAAGATTAGTACGCGGTCGGCGTTGTCGTCCTGGTTTACCTCTTCACTCTCGTAAACACGTGCACGTCAGCGACGTGTCGCCCCTAGCTGGACCACTCGCCGACGACGGCCGCCCACCTCTCGCCGACGAACGTGTCGCGGAAGGACCGTGGTGGCATCATCCATTGCATTCTTCGAGGCAACCGCCGACGGTCTGTTCACGCCGACGCAGTTCTCGCGCAGTCTCTGGGCGCCGGGGACACTGAACGGCCCAGCCGTGTGCGCGATCGCGGCGCGCGATGTCGAACTCGAGTTCAGCCGCCCCGGCTTCCGCCCGGCCCGGTTCACCATCGATCTGTTCAAGGCCGCCCGCCAGGCTCCGACGGCCACCCGCTCCCGGCTCGTTCGCGACGGTCGACGGATCTCCGTCGCGGAGACCGAGGTCGTGCAGTACCCCGGAGACCGTGGCGGGGACGCCGACGCGGAGATCGTCGTGGCCCGCGCGACGACCGTGTTCCTCCAGGAGTCCCAGTCGCCGCCCGGTGAGCGATGGTCCCGGCCGGAGGAGGAGTCCACCTTCCATCCGCCGACGGCCGCTCCGGACGACCTGATGCCGTGGTTCAGCGTCGACGATCCCGACCGGGATCCCGATGCCCCCGCATGGAATCAGGACATGGGCAGCAACCAGACCCCGCATCGCAAGCGGCTGTGGACCCGGTCCGCACCGCCGGTGGTCGGCGAGGAGCTGACTCCCTTCCAACGAGCTGTGACCAGCGCGGAGTCGACGAGCCTGGTGTCCAACTGGGGGTCGACCGGCATCGGCTTCATCAACTGCGACCTGACCGTCGCCCTCAGCCGACTCCCGGGCGGTGAACGGGTGGGCATCGAGACCGACACCCACATCGAGGACGACGGCATCTCGGTCAGCACCGCGACGCTCTACGACGTGCAGGGGCCGTTCGGCACCGGGATCGTCACGGCCGTGAACAACTCGGCGGCCCAGATCGACTTCACCACCGCCGACACCACGGGACGCTACAAAGAGGCGTGATCGCCTGACCTGCGACGACGCACGTGGGATCGAGCTCAGTGGTCTGAACGCACGTGCGGCTCTCAGGTCTTGATAAGGTCCACGCCATGATCTCGCGTCTCGCCCGAGCCCGGTGGCGGACAGTCGGGCTGGTGACGGCTGTATCGACCTCGCTCATCGTCGGCCTCGCCACCGCACCCAGCGCGTCCGCGGCTCCCGTCGCCGCAGCGCCGGGCTCGATCGTCGCCCGACTCACGGGGCCGGGCGCGATCAACGACACCGTCGGCCGCTACAACATCATGGGCACCGACCTCGGCGTCATGTGGGACAACGGCCGCGGCGAGATCCTCACCGCATTCGGCGACACCCAGTCCTTCAACGGCTGGTCGCTGCTCTACGGCCAGTTGTTCTACTGGCGGTCCAATGTGCTGCTGCGCAGCCGTGACCGCTACCTGGCCGACGGGATGACCTTCACCGGTCACGCGGGACGCCCCGGCCATGCCAAGCGACTGCTGAAGCCCAACCTGCGGCGCGAGGTCACGCTCATCCCGACCGCAGGCGTCGCAGCCAACGGCAAGCAGTACCTGAACTACATGTCCGTGAAGCACTGGGGCCAACCGGGTGTCTGGTACACCAACTTCGCCGGGCTCGCAGTGTCGTCCAACAATGGCCAGGACTGGCAACGCGTCAACGCCTATCGGCCCAACGGAGGCGGCAACCGCAAGTTCCAGATGGCCGCGTTCCTGAAGGTCGGGAACACCGTCTACACCTACGGCACACCCGACGGACGTTGGGGCGCAGTCTATCTGAGCCGGGTGAACGAAAAGGACATCGAGAACCTCGGCAAGTACGAGTACTTCTCGTACGGCAAGTGGGTTCGCAACAACCCCGAGTCCGCGACCCCGATCATGCCGGCACCGAGCGGTGAGTTGTCGGTGGCCTACAACGACTACCTCGGCAAGTACGTCTCACTCGCCACCAAGAACGGCGTAGTGCTCCGCACGGCCGACAACCCCTGGGGCCCATGGTCGTCCGGCGAGACAGTGGTGCCGGAGAACAACCCGTACTCGGGGTATGCCCCGTACATCCACCCGTGGTCGAAGGGCAACACCCTCTACTTCACGTACTCGATCTACCTGGGATACCAGGTCTACCTGATGCGATTGCCGTTGCGGCGGTAGTCGCTTCGGACCACCGGGTCGGTGCCGGGCGCTCGGCTGCCCGACCCGGCACCGACACCGGATCACGCTCCGAGCAGCTTCTTCATCCGGTCGATCTCCGCCCGCTGGGCGGCCGCGATCTGCTGGGCCAACACCTTCGATGCAGCATCCTTGCCATCGGCCATCTCGGCGTTCGCCATCGCGATGGCTCCCTCATGGTGACGGATCATGCCTTCGAGCCAGAGCTTGTCGAAGGCGGGCCCGCGAGCAGCCCGCAGTTTCGCGAGTTGATCGTCGGTGAGCATGCCTTCCATGCCACCGTGACCACCGTGGCCCGCGTGCTCGGAGTGGTCGTCCGACATCGTGGTGTCGACGCCCCATGAGCGCAGACGCGCTGTCATCAAGGCGATCTCGGGCTCCTGCGCGGCGCTGATCTCGGCCGCCAGCGTGCGGACGGCTGCGGTGTCGGTGCGCTCGTCGACGAGTCCGGCCATCGTGACGGCCTGCTGGTGGTGCGGGATCATCATCGAGTTGAACTCGACGTCGGCGTTGTTGTGCTCGGTCAGCGAGGTCCCCGACGAGTCGATCGCGGATGCGCTGGAGGACGCGGACGCGGAGTCACCGTCACCGCCGCACCCGGCGAGTAGTGCGGTGGCCACGATGCCGCCGAGAGCAATTGCGCAACAACGGTTCAGAGTGGTGTAAGAATCGGTTTTCACGAGAGTGATCTCCTTTGGATCCGTGATGAGGATGGTGCAGGTCCGCGCCATGCGGACAGCAAGGCTCTGCCGGCCGTGGAGCCCGGCGAGTTCATCGACTCAGCAGCGGATCACCTGTAAGCGCAGGTGCGAGAACACAGCCCAGGGTGGCGGACGTCCGAGCCGGAAGAGCCCCGCGGGGCGGGCACCCAGCGCGGCGCGGACCATCGGGAAGCCCCACCAGAACAGGATCGCGATGATCAGCGGGATCTCCGGTGCGCCCGACCGCGCGAAGACGCAGCCGTGCTGATGGACTCCGCAGTCGTGCGCGCTGTCGATCACGGTGCGAATGGTCGTGGTTGCCCGATCGATCGACTGGGGCGCCGGTGAATTCGCAGCCACGTGCCCGTCGGCGTGCTGTGAATCAGCGTGACCCTGATGTGGCGTGCCGTCACGACCAGCCACGTCGAGTTCGGTGGCGCGAACAGAGACGTTCGCAGACATCCCGTGCATCGGCTCGGCCATCGGCACCCCCGACATCGCAGACCCCGCCGTGGCGGAACCTGACGCGGCAGAACCCGACATGGCAGCGCCGGCGTCGGCATGTGTGATGACGGAGTGCATCAACATGACCGCGAAGGCCATACAGAGGATGATCAGCGCACCCGGCCACGAGCGTGGCGAGAGGCGCGGCACCGACATACCCCGGAGACTACCCGGACGCAGTGGCCGACCCCGTCGACGCCGAATCCGCATCGGCCTCTGCCGCCGCTTTCCGGCGTCTGGCTCGCGGTGTCAGCCAGCGGGCATCGACGATCCGATAGGTCAGGATCACCGCGGCGGCCAGACCCCAGCCGAGCAGGATGTCGATCACGTAGTGCTCACCGGTGAAGACCAGCGCGAACGCCATCGTGAGCGCGTAACCCATGAACAGTGTTTTTCCGAGCGCCTTCACTCGCGGCCACATGAACAGGGCCAAGAGCATCGTCAAGCCGGCGTGGAGCGACGGGATCGCGGCGACCAGGTTCGCTTTGCCCTGACCCAGCTGCAGCAGGTTGGACGCGGTCTGGAAGTTGAGGTACTCCCAACCGCGCGCCGAGATGCGTTCGACGTACGGGGCCGCTCCCGGATTGCTGGGATCGACCTGGCCGAGCAGGCCCCCGCTCGGATCGGGCGCCGGGTCGTACATGCAGAGCGGGTCGTGCGGATGGTCGACGACCTCGGCGGCCGTGCACTTGGCTGCTGCCCACGGCGGCGCCGCGGGCAGGAGGGTGTACCCGACCAATGCGAGGAACGTCGTCGCCACGAAGCAGGCCGCGTAGCGACGCCACGCGGCGCGGTCCCGGAGCCACAGGACCGCGGCCACGGCGTAGGGGACGATGAAGTAGGACATGTAGACGACGCTGGTGATGACCTCCCACCAGGTCGGCCCCGCGTGTTTGAGATGACTCTGGAGGAAGACCGTCGGGTTGACGCCGAACATCCAGTTGTCGATGTCGACGGCCAGGTGCCAATGCGTGGGCATCCCGAGCCACACCGCGACGTCGCGGGTCCAGTCGTAGAGCATCAGGATCAACGCGAACGGCAGCCAGTCGATGATGACGGTGAGTGCGCTGCGCCGACCGATCGACGCGGCCAGCAGGCCGAGGACCAGGAGGACGATCAGACGGGTGCGATCGAAGGCGAACCCGTGCTGCCAGAACTCGTAGACGATGAGCGCGGCCCAGGCGGCGATCGCGATCCATCGCACCTTGGTGAGGTCGCGGCGCTGTTCGGACGGGGTGTCGGGCGCTGCCGCCGCGGCGAAGTCGGCGAGGATCGGGTCGACGCCCGTCGAGAGAGTCCGATCATCGTCGGATTCGGTGGCGGTCACGTCCGCGCGCCGGGTGTCGGGAGCCCCGGGGGCACGTGGGACGTCCGTCTCGTCAACACTCACCGCACCTGTCCCCTGCCAGCCCGTACCCGGGCAACGCCTCGTCGCTTGCCGTTAGCCTAGTGAACTCCCGCCGTTGGTGATGCGTTCACGCTCCGGAGAGTCAGGACCGAACCGGTACCGGCGTCCTAGACTAGTGGCGTGAGTCACACCGGACGAGGGGAGTGAGGCGTGACCAACCGCTACCTCCATTACGGCAACCAGCGCTACATCATCACCAAGGAGGCCGAAGCCCGGCTGAACCGCACACTCGATGCGGTCTACGCCGACGGGAGTCGGGGCCACGAATGGCTTCATCTCTACCCGGACACCGAGGCACCCTGTCGGCTGCTGATCGCGACCGGGGTTCCGCTGACCATCGAGACCGAGGTCGGGATCGGGGACTGACCCGCCGACCGCGCCCTATCGGCCGCTCCCGAGGATGAACCGTGACGAACCGTGGGCACCGTCCGAGGTCCCCGATATCGTGAGCCCATGCGCATCGGAGCCCACCTTCGCGAAGACGCCGACCCGCTCGCCACTGCGGAGGAACTCGGCATCGACGTCTTCCAGATGTTCGTCACGGACCCGCAGAGCTGGAAGAAGCCCGAGCCGAATCCCCACGCCGCCGCGATCCGCGATTCCCCCATCGATGTGGTCGTCCACTCGAGCTACCAGATCAACGTCGCCAGCCTGAACAACCGACTCCGGATGCCGTCACGCAAAGCCGTCGAGCAGCAGGCCGCGGCCGCCGCGGAACTCGGGGCGTTCGGACTCGTCGTGCACGGCGGACATCTCCGCGACGGCGAGGACGCCAAGGCCGGATTCGACAACTGGCGCAAGCTCTTCGATCGACAGCAGGACAAAGGCGGGTTCGAGGTGCCGATCCTGATCGAGAACACCGCGGGCGGTGACCATGCGATGGCGCGCACACTCGAGGCGATCGACCGACTCTGGGCCGAGGTCGGCGACTTCGACACCGCCGGGTTCTGCCTCGACACCTGCCACGCCTGGGCGGGCGGCGAAGACCTGGTCGGGCTGGTGGAACGGGTCAAGGCGATCACCGGGCGCATCGACCTGGTGCACCTGAACAACTCACGCGACGAGTTCGACTCGGGCCGTGATCGCCACGCCAACCTCGAATCGGGACACATCGATCCGTCGGTGCTGGTCGCCGTGGCGGAGGCGGCGGGCGCCCCGGTCATCCTCGAGACACCGGGCGACGGCGTCCCCGACGACCTCGCCTACCTGCGCGACGCCCTGTAGTTCACTCGCCGCGTACCGCGACGAACGCGCTGACCACCGCGCAACCGACGGTCAGCGCGACGAGCGACACCGTATCGAGGTGGTCGGGGACGGTGGAGTCCTGCCGACGGTCGCACAGATGGAGAACTCACGATTGACGTAGCGGAAGGTGCCGCCGACCGACACCGCCCGCTACACGAGCGAGCGGACCATCAGGAGAGAGTCCACCCTGGCGACGTCACCGAACCGACCGGTGTCGCGGTGACGTCCATGATCACCGTCCCGTGGCAGGGGCCACCGTCGATGGTCGTGGTCCACACGCCGCGTAGCGTGCCGTTCGCCTGCGGCGTGTAATAGGCGACCGAGTGGGCGGGCCTCCAGACCTTCGGCACTCCCGCACCCTGGTAGCAGTCCCACTGCCAGTCGTACCGGTGGACCCACGAGCCGCTCTCCCACCGGTAGACCGGCGGTTGCGGCAGCGTCGGGTTGGCCGGCGCCGGGCCGCCGACCACGGTCGCGGTACAGGGGGCGACGGCACAGTTCGTGACGAATGTGTACACGTCGGCGAAGTCGGGCTCCTGCTGACGGGCGGCGAGGCTCGTCCCGGTCTTGGACGCGGCGAACCGCTTCAGGGAGTACTGACCGTTCCACGCAGGGTCGGCCGCGGCCGCCGGGCCCACCGCACCGAACGTGGCAGCGACGAGGGCACCGACAAGGATCATCAGGGGCTTTCGCATGCCTCATCACATCTCAGGTCGGGCGAATGCGCAGGGGTTCGCCCGATACTGACTGGGTGCTTGCTCTGGTTAGCGGAGATCACAGACCGAACGATTGATCCGTCCGCGGATCGGCGCTATTCTGGGGTTACCGGCGAGTAACTTATGCCTCACCTCGCCTGGCCAGCCGGCACCACGACGGACCGTCGTGTCCGCAGCCCGAGACCACAGCACCGCCCACACTTGAGATAGGAACACCCATGGGCCACTACAAGAGCAACCTCCGCGACCTGCACTTCAACCTGTTCGAGGTCTACGGGCTCGACAAGGTCCTGGAAGAGGGCGACTTCGGCGACCTCGACCACGAGACCGCGGTCGACATGCTCCGCGAGGTCACCGCTCTGGCCGAGGGCCCGCTCGCCGAGTCGTTCGCCGACGCGGACCGCAACCCGCCGGTCTTCGACCCCGAGGCGCACACCGTCAAGCTCCCCGAATCGTTCAAGAAGTCGTACCAGGCGCTCATCGAGGGCGGCTGGGACAAGATCGGCATCGACGAGGCGCTCGGTGGCCTGCCGGCTCCGCGGTCGCTCTACTGGGCCATCGGCGAGCTCATCCTCGGCGCCAACCCGCCCGTGTTCATGTACGCCGCCGGCTCCGGTTTCGCCAACATCTTCTACGACAACGGCACCGACGAGCAGAAGAAGTGGGCGGCCATCGCCTCCGAGAACGGCTGGGGCGCAACGATGGTCCTGACCGAGCCCGACGCCGGCTCGGATGTCGGCGCGGCCCGCACCAAGGCCGTCGAGCAGGCCGACGGCACCTGGCACATCGACGGTGTGAAGCGATTCATCACCTCCGGTGACCAGGACATGACCGACAACATCTTCCACCTGGTGCTGGCCCGCCCCGAGGGCGCGCGTCCCGGCACCAAGGGTCTGTCGCTGTTCTTCGTGCCGAAGTTCCACTTCGACCACGAGACCGGCGAACTCGGCGAGCGCAACGGCGTCTTCGTCACCGGCGTCGAGCACAAGATGGGTATCAAGGTCTCGGCCACCTGCGAGGTCACCTTCGGTCAGCACGGCACCCCGGCTGTCGGCTGGCTGGTCGGCGAGGTCCACAACGGCATCGCGCAGATGTTCGACGTCATCGAGCACGCTCGGATGATGGTGGGCACCAAGGCGATCGCCACGCTGTCGACCGGCTACCTCAACGCACTCGACTACGCCAAGGAGCGCGTCCAGGGCGCCGACCTGACCCAGATGACCGACAAGGCCGCCCCGCGCGTGACCATCACGCACCACCCGGACGTCCGCCGGTCGCTGTTCACCCAGAAGGCGTACGCCGAGGGCCTGCGCGCCGTGTACCTCTACACTGCGTCGCACCAGGACGAGGTCGCCGCCAAGATCGTCTCGGGCGCCGACAAGGACCTGGCGTTCAAGGTCAACGACCTGCTGCTCCCGATCGTCAAGGGCGTCGGCTCGGAGCGTGCCTACAGCACGCTGACCGAATCGCTGCAGACACTCGGCGGGTCCGGCTTCCTGCAGGACTACCCGATCGAGCAGTACATCCGCGACGCGAAGATCGATTCGCTGTACGAGGGCACCACGGCCATCCAGGCGCAGGACTTCTTCTTCCGCAAGATCATCCGCGACAAGGGCGAGGCGCTGGCACATGTTGCCGGCCAGATCAGTTCCTTCATCGAGTCGGAGGCGGGCAACGGTCGCCTGAAGACGGAGCGCGAGCTGCTGAAGACCGCCCTCGACGACGTCCAGGGCATCGCCGCGACGCTCACCGGCTTCCTGATGAACGCCCAGGAGGACCCGAAGGAGCTGTACAAGGTGGGGCTCGGTTCGGTCCGGTTCCTGCTGTCCGTCGGCGACCTGCTCATCGGCTGGCTGCTGCTGCGCCAGTCCGAGATCGCGCTGGCCGCTCTCGATGCAGGGACCTCCGAGGCCGACAAGTCCTTCTACGAGGGCAAAGTCGCCGTGGCGAGCTTCTTCGCGAAGAACATCCTCCCGGAGATCACCGCCGTCCGCGGGATCGTCGACAAGATCGATGGTGAGATCATGGAGGTCGACGAGTCGGTCTTCTGACCCACCCGAACACCACGGAAGACCGCCCGCCGCTGGACCACGTGTTCACCGGCGGGCGGTTTTCTTTGTCCTGACATTCCTCCGGTTTGTCGGAGCCCCCTGCTAGCGTGCGCGCATGAGCGCGCCGACCAGCTACTCCCACCAACTCACCGTCCGCTACTACGAGGTCGACAGCCAGGGCATCGTCTTCAACATGTGGTACCTCGGCTATGCCGATGTCGCGCTGGCCGGGTACTTCGCCAGCGTCGGACTGACCTTCGACAGATTCATCGAGCTCGACCTCGACATCCACGTGGTCAAGTCCGAGGTCACCTACCGAGCTCCGCTGCGGCTCGACGACACCGTGGACATCTCGGTCCGTGACGTCACCATCGGACGCACAAGCCTCACCTTCGACCTCGTATTCCACCTCGACGGCGAACCGACCACCGAGGTCCGCATCGTCTACGTCGCGCATCGCCCCAGCGACGGGAAGAAGATCGAGGTCCCGTCATCGGTACGCACAGCCCTCGGAGCGGCGACGGACTTCTGAGGGAAATTTGTAAGGACATATGTACATGTTGGTCCGAGGCTGTTAGCGTCTCGTTCATCGTCGCCGGAGCCGTGAGACATCACTGGTCGCAACGTTCGACCCGGGCAGCCGGCGACCGAGAGACGAAAGGCCGGTCCCGATGAGCACTGCCAGCGAGCCGCGAAAGCGCGCGGGGTCCGCGACCCCGTCCACCACCGAACTCGATCTCCAGGACGCGCGACCCGAGAACGGTCGACGCAACCCCAAGGGCTTCTTGCGTCTGGTCACCATCATCTCGACCTTCGGCGGCCTGCTGTTCGGCTACGACACCGGCGTCATCAACGGCGCCCTGCCCTACATGGCCGAGTCCGACCAGCTGAACCTGAACTCCTTCACCGAGTCGCTGGTCGCGAGCTCCCTGGTCTTCGGCGCGGCAATCGGCGCCGTCGCCGGCGGACGCCTGGCCGATCGCTACGGCCGACGCACGATCATCCTGTACCTCGCGGTCATCTTCTTCGTCGCCACCCTCGGATGCGTCTTCGCACCCAACCTCGAGCTCATGGTGCTCTTCCGCCTGCTGCTGGGACTCGCCGTCGGCGGCGCATCCGTCGCCGTCCCCACCTACCTGTCGGAGATGTCGCCCGCCGCGCGCCGTGGCCGCCTGGTGACCCAGAACGAGCTGATGATCGTCACCGGTCAGCTGATGGCCTTCACCTTCAACGCGATCATCGCGAACCTCTCCGACGACCACCACATCTGGCGCTACATGCTCGCCATCGCGACGTTGCCCGCGGTGGTGCTCTGGTTCGGCATGCTGGCGATGCCGGAATCACCACGCTGGCTGGGCAAGCAGGGACGTCTGGCCGACATGATGTCGGTGCTCTATCGGGTCCGCGAGGAGAACGAGGCCAAGGCCGAAGCACAGGACATCAACCGCACCACCGAGGAAGAGGCCGCGGCCGTGCGCGTGCGATGGACCGCGCTCCGCGATGTGACCTGGATCCGCCGTGTGTTCTTCATCGGCTGCGGCATCGCGGTCGTCCAGCAGATCAGCGGCGTGAACTCGATCATGTACTACGGCACCCAGATCCTGAAGGAGTCGGGTTTCGACACCCAGGCCGCGCTCGTCGCGAACATCGCCAACGGAGTGATCTCGGTGTTGGCCACGTTCCTCGGGATCTGGTTGCTGGGCAAGGTCGGTCGGCGACCGATGCTGATGGTCGGCGTGGCGGGAACGGCCACCGCACTGTTGCTCATCGGCGTCTTCTCGATGGTCCTGCCGACCGGCACCACCCGCGCTTTCATCGTCCTCGCCCTGACCGTGACCTTCCTGGCCTTCCAACAGGGCGCCACCTCGCCGGTGACCTGGCTGATGTTGTCCGAGATCTTCCCGCTGTCGATTCGCGGTTTCGCATTCGGCGTCACCGGATGTCTGTTGTGGCTCACCAACTTCCTGGTGGGCTTCTTCTTTCTGCAACTGGTCGGATGGTTCGGGATCTCGGCGACGTTCTTCCTGTTCTTCGCGCTCGGCTGCTGCGCGTTCGTCTTCGTCAAGCGATTCCTGCCGGAGACCAAGGGCCGGACCCTGGAGTCGCTGGAGCGGGAGTTCAAGCAGCACTACGGTGATCCTGCCGAGGCCGCGCGCTGATCCGACCCTGCCGAGTTCCGGTTCCCACAGATGTCTCCAACAGACAGCGGGCCGTCACGACAGAAGTCGTGACGGCCCGTCTGGGTGTGGGAGAGAACTACTTCGGTGGCATCCGGATGCCACCGTCGACGCGCACGACCTCGGCGTTCATGTACGAGTTGGTCACCAGCTCGACGACCATCGACGCCAGCTCGTCCGGCGAACCGAGACGGTGCGGGAACAACACCGATTCACCGAGCTTCGCCTTGAACGCCTCGGACGCCTCACCTTCGCCGTAGATCGGGGTGTCGATCAGACCCGGCGCAACCGTGTTGACGCGGATGCCGGCGGCCGCGAGATCGCGCGCGACGGGCAAGGTCATCCCGACCACGCCGCCCTTCGACGACGAGTAGGCGGCCTGGCCGATCTGACCGTCGAACGCGGCGACGCTGGCCATCGAGACGATGGCACCCTTCTCGCCGGTGTCGGTCGGTTCGTTGCGACTGATCGCGGTGGCCGCCAACCGGATTGCGTCGAAGGTACCGATCAGGTTGATCGCGATGACCTTCTTGTAGACGTCCAGGTCGTGCGCCGAGGCGAACTCGCCGTCACGTCCGATGGTGCGCTGGGCCGAACCGATACCGGCCGAGTTCACCAGGACGCGGAGGGGGCCGAGTTCCCCGGCCTTGTCGACTGCCGCCTGGATCTGCGCGGTGTCGGTGACGTCGACCTTGACGAAGGCGCCGCCGAGCTCGTTCGCGAGCTCGGTGCCCTTGTCCTCTTGCAGGTCGGCGATGACGACCTTGGCCCCTTTGGCGGCCAACTGACGCGCGGCGGCCGCGCCGATACCCGACGCCCCACCGGTGACTACTGCACTTGCTCCGTTGATATCCACGGTTCGGACATTACCGCCCGGTGTGATCGGGGCGACACGGGTATGGAACAAGCGGATCGAACCGTCTCAGCGCGCCTGTCGGCAGCCGATCCCACGTCGACTCACACGCACTTCACGATCGGTTCCGGGTCGTACTTGACCGTGCGGGTCTTCCGCGAGATCTCCCGACCGGTCCGGACATCGGTGATGACGCGGGTGTCGGATGTGGTGAAGCCCTTGCTCCCCGTGCTGGCCAGGCAGTCGTCACCCTTCGGCAACCGAATGGTCCGCGGGTCGGTGGACGCGGTGCGCCGGCCGGTCTGCGAGGTCACCTCGACGGTCTTGGTGCCCCACAGGCGCACGGTCACCGACGACGGCGTCCAACTCGTCTCGATGTAGATCCCGCTCTTCGTGTTGTTGCGGAAGACCAGGTCGATGGCACCCTCGAAGACCGTCGCCTCCCGCGCTTCCGGATAGCGGGAGATGTAGTAGCTGTGCTCGGTGTGATCGACGTCTTCGAGACCCGCGAAGTAGCTCGCGTTGTAGAGCGTCGTCGCGAACTGCGAGATACCGCCACCGACCGCCTTCTCCGCGTGCCCGTGATCGATCACCGTCGAGGTGACGTAGCCCTGCCGCGTGCCCCGCGGGCCCGTGTAGGTGTTCAGCGAGAACTTGGCGCCCGGAGGCACGAGTGCGCCGTCGACCTTCTCGGCCACGAGCCGGATGTTCTCGCCCGACGCACTGGTGAAACCACCGGTGGTGTACTCGCTCACCACCTCACGGACCCCGAGTTTGCGCGCCGCGTCGGTCGTCAGCTTCGGCTCGACCTTCTTGTAGACCACCTCCACCGACCGCGAGTCGGAGGCATCGCTCGAGGTCGCGACGGCCGCCGCCTGGGCCAGCGTCGCGTCCCAGTCGACACTCGCGCCGTCGCGGGCGGGGACGACGGTCGGCGAACCGGATCGCACATCGAAGGTGGCGTTCGCCGGCTTGCGCTCCGACCTCGCGAGCGATTTCGCGAACATCGTGGTGGCACGCTTCTCGTCGAAGCGGGGCAGCAGACCGCCCTTGCCGTCGGGGACGAAGGTCAGCAGTTCACCGATCTGGGTGGGCGACATCCGGGCGGTGGTGTTGTCGGTACCGCGCAGGGTCACCGCGGCCGAGGTCGCGTTCGTCGCCGGTCCGGAGACCGTGCTGCGGACGGTGTCGGCGCTGACGGTCGGATCGAAATGTTCCATCGGCAACTCGATCTCGCGTCCGTACAGCCAGCCCGACGACAGTGTTGCCATGGCCTGGTCCCGCGCGATCCGGAGCCCACCGGCGGGCAGTTCACCGACCGGTGTGGTGCCGTTGTAGCGGACACCACCCTCGACGGCCGCCTTCTCGAGCGTCGACTTCCGGCCGTCGAGAGCCGCGTCGAGTTCGGCGCGGTCGACGCGCACGACCGGATCGACTGCACGGGAGACGCCGACCATCGCCAACGCGCGCGTCCACGGGTTCGTCGGTTGCTCCATGGCCCGTTCCACCGTCGCCTCGGGATCGAACTCCAGACCGAGCTCTTTCGAGCCGATCGCGGTGGCACCTGATGACGTCCGCAGGGCGACCGGTTGCTCGGCCCGCTCGGAGAGTTGCCCGACCGCGCGGACCGCTGCCGTACGGCTCAAGTTGCCCATGTCGACGCCGGCGACGGTGATGCCGCGTGCGGTCTTGCCGTGGGTCAGTACGAGATCGAGGGCCAGGACTAAGGCCACCGCGGCGAGCACGCCGACCACGATGCGCACCACCGTGCGTCGGGTCCGGCCTTGGCTCACGAGAACAACCTTATGCAGCCGCAGCAGATGCGGCGAATCGTCGGACTTGTCGGACCTCGGATCGGACGGCCTTTCGAGCCGTCACGCAGGTCGTCGACCAGCCGAAACGAGAAACGCTCCGACCGAGCTGCCGGGTCGGGGGTCTGGCAGCTCAGTCGGAGCTATCCCGTATATCTACGGTCCGCGACGCTTCGTTACACGCTCGCGGGAAAAACTTTCGAGATCGCTCGGACGCGATTTGATGACCGCGTCCGAGCGGTCTTCTCAGCCCTCGATGATCGCGGTGACGCCCTGGCCACCGGCGGCGCAGATGGAGATCAGCGCACGACCGCCGCCGTTCTCCTTGATGCGCTTGGCGGCCTGCGCCACGATGCGACCACCGGTCGCGGCGAACGGATGGCCCGCGGCGAGCGACGATCCGTTGACGTTGAGCTTCGCGCGGTCGATCGAGCCGAGCGCGTTGTCGAGGCCCAACCGCTCCTTGCAGTACTCCTCCGACTCCCAGGCCTCGAGTGTGGCCAACACCACGGAGGCGAACGCCTCGTGGATCTCGTAGAAGTCGAAGTCCTGCAGGGTGAGGCCGTTGCGGGCCAGCAGACGCGGGACGGCGTAGGTCGGTGCCATCAGCAGTCCGTCGGGACCGTTGACGTAGTCGACGGCTGCGGTCTCGGAGTCGACGAAGTAGGCCAGCACCGGCAGGCCCTTCTCCTCGGCCCACTCGTCGGAGGAGAGCAGCACCGTCGACGCACCGTCGGTGAGCGGGGTCGAGTTGCCCGCGGTCATGGTGGCGTCGCCCAGCGAGACACCGAAGACAGGCTTGAGCTTGGACAGCTTCTCCACCGTGGCATCGCCGCGCAGGTTCTGGTCGCGGGTCAGGCCGCCGAACGGCGTGACCAGGTCGTCCAGGAAGCCCGCGTCGTAGGCGGCGGCCAGGTTCTTGTGGCTCGCGGCGGCCAGCGCGTCCTGATCGGCGCGCTTGATGCCGAACTCCTTGGCGGTGATCGCGGCATGCTCACCCATCGACATGCCGGTGCGCGGCTCGCCGTTACGCGGGATCTCGATACCGAGCTTGGGCAGCAGCTTCGCGGCCGCGAGCAGGCGGTCGGAGGTGCTGCGGGCGCGGTTGACCTCGAGCAGCTGGCGGCGCAGCCCCTCCGAGACGCCGATCGGCGCATCGGAGGTGGTGTCCACGCCGCCGCCCACGCCGGCTTCGTAGCGACCGGCGGCGATGCCGTCGGAGACCGCGACGATGGCCTGCAAGCCGGTGCCACAGGCCTGCTGGATGTCGAACGCGGGGGTGTACGGCGACAACGCCGAACCGAGCACGCTCTCGCGGATCAGGTTGAAGTCGCGCGAGTGCTTCAGCACGGCACCGCCGGCGACGACGCCCAGACGCTCACCCTGGAGGTTGAAGCGGCTGACCAGACCGTCGAGGGCGGCCGTGAACATTTCTTGGTTCCCGACCTTGGCGTAGGCCTTGTCCTGACGGGCGAACGGGATGCGATTGCCGCCGAGGATCGCGACCGGACGCGTGGAGCGGGTCTTGGGTGCTTGAGCCACTTCGATCTCCCAGGTGTTGGTTGGTACCTATAGCGTATTCTTACTCACGAGTAAGTTAGTTGTCGAACGGCGATCGTTCCCCATCCCGCTCGCGTGTTGACAGAGACCCAGAGGAGATAGCACGTGTCCGCCAACGGAAACACCGGCCTGTACTCGACCTTCGTCCATTCAGCTCCCGGTTCCTTCATCGCCAAACAGGCTGGTCTGCCGGTCCCGCCGAAGCTGCGCCGCTACTCGCCGACCGAGCCCGCACTGCCGGGGCCGGTGTTGCTCGGCGGTTCCGGACGTCTGATCGAACCCCTGCGCGAGATCCTGTCGGGCCCCGACTATGACCTCATTCACAATGCGACCACGGGTCGCAGCGCCGACAAGTACGGCGCCGTGGTGCTCGACGCCACCGGCATCACCGCTCCCGCCGAGCTGCGTCAGCTGTTCGAGTTCTTCCAGCCCGTCATGCGCTCGGTCGCCCCGAGCGCGCGATTCCTGGTCATCGGCACCACTCCGGAGCTGATCACCGACCCCGACGAGCACGTCGCACAGCGGGCTCTCGAGGGCTTCACCCGCTCGCTCGGCAAGGAGCTGCTCAAGGGCGCCACCGCCCAGCTCGTCTACGTCTCCCCCGAGGCGAAGACCGGCCTCACCGGACTCGAGTCGACGCTGCGCTTCATCCTGTCGGCGAAGTCGACCTTCGTCGACGCCCAGGTGATCCGCGTCGGCGCCGCGGACTCCGTGGCCCCGGCCGACTGGGACAAGCCGCTGGCCGGCAAGGTCGCCGTGGTGACCGGTGCGGCCCGCGGCATCGGGGCGACCATCGCCGAGGTCCTGGCCCGCGACGGCGCCCACGTCATCGCCGCCGACATCCCGCAGGCCGGTGAGGCACTGTCGGAGACCGCCAACAAGGTCAACGGCACCGCCTTCCCCATCGACGTGACCGCGGCCGACGCGGGTGAGAAGCTCGCCGAGCACGCCCTGGAGCGTCACGGCGGCATCGACATCATCGTCAACAACGCCGGCATCACACGTGACAAGCTGCTCGCCAACATGGACGACGCACGCTGGGACTCGGTGATCGCGGTCAACCTGATCGCCCCGCAGAAGCTGGTCAACGATCTGGTGGCCAAGGGTGCGCTGCGCAAGGGCGGCGCGGTAGTCGACGTCTCGTCGATCGCCGGCATCGCGGGCAACCGCGGCCAGACCAACTACGGCGCCTCCAAGGCGGGCGTGATCGGCCTGGTCGACACTTATGCGCCGATCCTCGCCGAGAAGGGCATCACCATCAACGCGGTGGCCCCCGGCTTCATCGAGACCGCGATGACCGCGGCGATCCCGGTCGCCACCCGCGAGGCCGGCCGCCTGATGAGCTCGCTGCAGCAGGGCGGCCAGACCGTCGACGTCGCGGAGACCGTGTCCTACTTCGCCAGCCCGGCGTCGAATGCGGTGACCGGCAACGTGGTCCGCGTGTGCGGCCAGGCCCTGCTGGGAGCCTGACGTGGCGAAGACGATCACGCTCGACGCCCCGCCGAGTACCCGCGAGCTCTACACGAAGGCCGTCGGCGGACTGCTGCCGGTGATCGGCAAGCCTGCCCGGGTCCGTGCCGACGCCCCGCTGCCCGACACGCGCTACCGGCTGGAGGACCTCCGGGTCGATCCGGATCAACTGCAGGCCTACACGCGGGCCACCGGCCAGCGATTCGGCCCGACGCTGCCGCTGACCTACCCGTTCGTGCTGCAGTTCCCCCTCGTGATGGCGACCATGGTCTCGTCCGAGTTCCCGTTCGGCGCAGTCGGTTCGGTGCACCTGGAGAACGTCATCCACCGCCGTCGCCAGATCAGGGCCGACGAGCCGCTGACCATCGAGACACGGTCGGAGAACCTGCGGGAGCACCGCAAGGGCATCCTGATCGACATCGTCTCGGAGATCAGCGTCGGCAGCGAGCTCGTCGTCGAGCAGACGGGCACCTTTCTCAAGCAGCAGCGCACCAGCCTGTCCGATGAGCCGCGTGGACCCGAGCCGAAGGCGACGACCCCGCCGCCGCCGGACTCGATCCTGGCCGTGGACCTCGGTCGCATCCGCGAGTATGCGGCCGCGTCGGGCGATCGCAACCCCATCCACATGAGCGACCTGTCCGCCAAGGCCTTCGGGTTCCCGCGGGCCATCGCGCACGGGATGTGGAGCGCGGCCGCCGCGGTGGCGAACGTCGAGGCCCAGCTTCCCGACGATGTCACCTACACGGTGCGATTCGGCAAGCCGATCCTGCTGCCGGCCAAGGTGAACCTCTACACCCGTCGTATCGACGGACACGGCAACTTCGACGTGTCGATCCGCGACCGGCGCAAGGGGTTCCCGCATCTGACGGCGACGACCCGTGGGGATCACTGAGCCCTGACACAGGTACTGCCACGGACCCGACCGCCCTGCTGGGTGGTCGGGTCCGGTGGTTTGTGGGGGTTTTGGGGTGGCTGGTCGGGGGCTGCTACCGGGCCGGATGTCGGGGCCGGATGTCGGGCCGGCTGGGATCTGACCGGGTCCCGAGCGCGCCCGGGTCTGGAGCGCCCCGGGTCTGCCCAAAATCTGCCGCCGAGCGAGGAGCCGCGGGGATATTGCACGCGGTCGGGCGCTGGGCGGCAGATTGTGGACAGCGGGGCCGGCCAGCCGCCCGAGAACCGCCCATCGCTCCCCGAAAACCCACCCAGCACAGCAGGATCTCGACCGCATTGGCATCCGCGAGCACCCCGTGGACAGTTATCGGACGAACCTGGGCAGTCCTCGGGGCCAACTCGAGTCGGAACCCGTGACCAAAATCTGCCGCTGAGCGGGGAGCCGCGGGGATATTGCACGCGGTCGGGCGCTGGGCGGCAGATTGTGGTCAGCGGCCGCGGGGCAGGGCGGGGTCTCGGCCGGAGAAACTGCCCGCCGACCCCCGAAAACAAGTCACGGGGCATCACCCGGACGCCGTTGTCCGGGCGATGCCCCGTGCGCGCAGCTCAGGATCGTACGGCGACCACCGCGTCGAGCTCCACCAGCGCATTCTTCGGCAGCACGGGCGACGGCAGTGCTGTCCGCGCGTGCCGGCCGGCATCGCCCAGGACGTCGATCAACAGTCGCGACGCCGACTCCGCGACCGTCGGCTGGTCGGTGAAGCCCTCCCCGCCGGCGACCCATACATTCAGCTTCAGCACCGCGGCAACCTGATCCAGTCCGACTGCCTGGTCGATCCGCGACAGCAGGTTCAGGGCGGCAACCTCGGCTGCGGCAGACGCGTCCGCGACGGTGGCATCGTCACCCACCCGACCGGCGAGGATGGATCCGTCCGCGACCCTGGAGATCTGGCCCGAGAGATAGAGCAGGTCCTCGTGTCGGGTCCATGCCTCGTAGGCGTAGGCCGGCGCACCGAGGTCGGGTAGGACCAGACCTCGGTCGGCAAGCCGGACATGAGGCCCGGCCACCGTCTTCTCACCCGCGGTCTTCTCACCCGCGACGTTCTCGCTCACGACCTTCTCACTCACGACGTCTCCTCGCTCAACGCTGCGACAGGATGTATGTGCGATCGGCCCCGATGTACCAGAGGTCTTCGGTGCCGATCGCGGCATCGTCATAACGCCAGGGGATCTCGGCCGCTCCGAATGACCCGACGTCCAGCGCATGCTTGTACCCCGGTCGCAGCTCGTTGGCGAACGACTCCTGCTTGCCCATCAGGTGACCGACGTTGCGCCGGCGGTAGATCGTGTCGAAATCGGTGTCCGCGCCGAGCATTCCGATCTCGACCATCCAGTCGAGGTGCGGCGCGACGAACCGCAGTGTGCCCTCGTGGACATCCTCGCAGACCACCCCCGGACGCAACTGACCGATGATCCCCTCGCGCACGACGGTGAAGAAGAACTCGTAGGCCTCCTTCGCCGACTCCGTGCGCGGCAACGACCGGGCCATGTCAGAGGTGGCGACCACCACGCCGTCGATCACCACGGCGACACCCGCGTCGAGCTGGATGCACGTGGTGGTCTGGTCGATCGGGAAATCGACGGGCGGGCCGGGGAACAGCATCCGGTTGGACGAGTGGAGATTGGTGAAGTACGGCCGCACCCCGAAGGGAATCCGGTTGTCCAGGACGAAGTCGGCCAGGAAGCCCACATAGCGCTGGTAGATGTCTCGCTCGGTGAACTCGGCCCCCGCACCGATCTCGCGCGCAGCCCAGGAGAGCGCTTCCTCGATCGCGTACACGGTGGCGCGAGCCGCGATCACCTGGAACGGCAGGTCCTCGTTGTCGCGGACGTCTCGCCAGTGCCCGAGTTCCGTTGTGATGGAGATGGGTTCGATGTCATTGTCCTCCAGGTTCCCGACCACGCCGACAGAGATGAAGTCCTCTTCGACGCCGACCCGACGTCCCGGCGCCAGCGCGGAGACCGCCGCACCCACGGACGGATACTCGCCGATCACCGCGCCCAGGTTGCCCACCTCCGCAGCGTCCGGATCATCCGCGGGAGCGATGACGAGCACATGTTCAGCACCGGGCGACCACAGCGCGAGCGCTCCCGGGATCGGAGCTCGCCCGGTCAGTTCGGAGAAGTTCGGCGGGGCGGCCACGAGCACCGCATCGAGCCGACTCTCGGCAGCGATCGACTCCAGACGCGCAAATCGGGTTTCCGGAGCGCCGAACTCGTCGACCAACCCGTCGAGATGCGCGACGTCCGCGATCAGATCGGCGGCCACCGTGGCTCCGTGCTCACGCCATCCGGCGAATCGGTCGACCACCTCGGCGACCGGGATCTCGCGAACCTGTACGGCTCGGGAAACCGACTGTTCGCATACCACGGTCATCCTCTCCGACAACGCGATCCGATGCGCGAACACCACGTCGGCGGCGAGCGTCACGGCGCCGTCGGAGCTCAGCTGCGCGACGAGATCGGTCAACGACGCAGCGACGTCGACGCCTTCCACCGGTCGCGGGTCGAGCGTGACCCATGGGGCATAGAAGCGGATCCGCTCGGGTGCCACGCCCGCGGACAAGACGTTGCCCTGCTCCTGTTGACGGACCAGCAGCACCTGCTCGGCGTCATCCCGTGACGCGATCAGTGGCGCCACGAGCGGGTGCGAGTCGAGTCGGATCGCGGAGAACAGCAGGCTCCGTTGCGGATACAGGTCGAAGACGGTTGCCAGCGCGGTGGCGTCTGCGGTGAGGCGCAGCATGTGCGAGTCCTTTCGTCGAGGTGGGTGGGTATCGCCGGAGGTGGGTTCGGTCAGCTGATGCCGGCCGTGACGCCGATGTGAGATTCGACCTCACCGACGAGGTCGGCGAACTCCGGTGAATAGCGGTGCTCCTTGGTGCGCAGTCGCGGAAGATCGACGGTGATGTCGGCGACGATGCGCCCGGGCCGTCCACCGATCACGACCACGCGGTCACCGAGCCACACGGCCTCGGAGATGCTGTGTGTGACGAAGAGGACGCTGCAGCCCGCCTGCCGCCAGATCCGTTGGATCTCGAAGTTCATGCTGTCCCGTGTCATCGCGTCGAGCGCGCCGAACGGCTCGTCCATGAGCAGCAACTCCGGGTTGGAGACCAGCGCCCGACAGATGGCAACGCGCTGCTGCATCCCGCCGGACAGCTCGTAGGAGTAGCGTTTGGCCTTGCCCTCGAGTCCCACCATGTCCAGCAGCTCTCGGGCGTACGCCTCGGCTGTCCGATCACGGTTACCCCGGAACTCCAGGGGCAGCAACACATTGTCGAGATTGTTGCGCCACGGCAGCAGCACCGGACTCTGGAAGACCATGCCGATCTCGTCCACTCCCTCGGCGATGGGCTTGTCCTTGATCCGGACCTCACCGTCGGTGGCCGGTTGCAGACCGGAGATCGTCTTGAGGAGGGTCGTCTTACCGCTGCCGGATTGTCCGACGATGGAGACGAACTGACCGTGTTCGACATCGAAGTCGACTCCGGACAGGACGGTGTTGGTCTCACCGTCGCGTGATCGGAAGGTCACACCGACGTTGTCGACGGAGATGGCTGAGTGTGTGTTCATGGGGTGAGCCGTTCACGAGTTCGGTGGTGGATGGTCACGGTTGGATGGCCATAGTTGGATGGTCAGGGTGCCTGGATGCCGTGGGGCGGCACGTCATCGAGATAGTCGTTGCTGTAGACCTGGTCGGGCCGCACGGTGCTCGAACGGTCGAGACCCAGGAATTCATGGGCGACGTCGATCATCGTGACGACCTCGTCATCGGTCATGTGCCCGTAAGGATCTCCTTCACGACCGACGCGGAAGTTGAGGGCGCACTGTTCACTCAGCGCCAGTTCCACGGTCCGGGTCTCGTAGCCCTGCACCTCCCGGTGGAAGGACTCGGCGGCGTCGGCAGGATGCTCACAGGACCACAGGTAGGCCCGCTGCATCGCACGATTGAACCGCTTGACGCGGTCGGGTCGGTTCGTCAGCTGCTCTTCGGAGAAGATGATCCCGTTGCCGTACAGGTCGATCCCGATGTCGGACCACTTCAGGATCACCGGCTTCTTGCCGACCGCGTCCACCGCAGGGCCGTCGGAGACCGACATCGCGAGGTTGGCGTCCCACTGTTCGGCCACGAGTCCGGGGATCTTGGCACTGCTGGTCGCGTGGACGACGGTGACATCCCGTTCGGTCAGGCCGAGTTTGCGCATCGCGTACGGCCACATAGCGGTCATCGCGCCTGCCCCCTCGGTGGCGACGGTCTTGCCCTTCAGGTCGCCCCAACCGTGGATGCGTCCGTCGTCGGTGCCGACGACCGCGTAGGCGGATCGCGCCTGGAGGAGGTCGACCTGTTTGATCTTGGCGCCCCGCCCCTGACTGAGGATCGTCACGCCGAAGTCGGCCCAACCGGCATCGACCTTCCCGGTGTCGACCGCGGTGATGGTGTTGCCCGATCCCGAGCCCGGCATGACGGTGACGTCGAGCCCCTCCTGGGCGAAGAAGCCGCGATCGACCGCAGCGAAGAACGGTGCATGCTTGGGCAAGTAGCCGACGTCGACCATGAGTGACATCGCGTTCTCGGAATTGCCTGTGCCGCAAGCGGCGAGCGTCGGGAGCAGGATGGCTGCGGCGATGGCCGCACCCCACCGGTGGATTCGTCTCATCATGTTCGGCACCTCACTTCGTGTGCGATTTCCACGGCATGAGCTTCTTGCCGGCGAGGTCGACGATGAAGAACAGCACGAGGGCGATGGCGGCGAGGACCATGAACGCGGCGAACATCGAGGCCAGGTCGACCTGACTGTTGGCGAGCATGATCACGTAACCGAGCCCCTTGGAGCCGGCGATGAACTCACCGACCACCGCACCTCCGACAGCCAACGAGATGGAGATCTTGGCGCCCGAGAAGATCGACGGCAAGGCGTAGATGAACTCGATCTTGGTGAGACGCTTCCAGGTCGACGCCTTGTTGATGCGCGCCAACTCCTTGAGCTCGTGCGGCACCGAACCGAGGCCGTCGAAGGTGTTGATCACCAGCGGGAAGAACGCGATGGCCATGGCCACGAACGCCTTCGACTCGAACCCGAATCCGAACCACACGATGAACAGCGGCGCCAGTGCGACTTTCGGGATCGTATCGATCGCGACCAGCGCTGGATAGAGGAAGCTGCGCACGGTCGGCGAGTAGTGCAGGAGTGCGCCGAACACGACACCGAGCACGGTTCCGCCGACGAACCCGGCCAGGGCCTCGCCGATCGTGATCCAGGCGTTGGTGGCGTAGTACTCAGGTCGGGTGAACAACTCGTCGAAGGCGTCGAGCGGACCGACCAGGATGTACTCGGCGGGTCGCAGAACCCATACCGCGATCTGCCAGAGTGCCAGCAGGCCGAGCACCCCGAGCAGCGCCTTGACGCCGGTGATCGCGGAGTCGCGGTGGAACCGGGGGCGTCGTCGGGCGCTGTCTGGTCGGTCGGTTCCTGACCGGGTGGTCGACGGCGCACCCGATGCGGCCGGCGGTCGAGAGGTGAGCTTCGGAGCGGTCATGCCTGTTCTTCCTTGCCTTCAGACGCGGGCTCGGTGGTTCGCCCGTCGAGTCGTCGGTGGATGCCGGCGGGGGCCGGGTCGGAGATGTCCGTGGGCAACAACTCTGCGGGGACGTCCTGATACGCGACCGGCCGCAGGAATCTCTCGATGGCTGCGCTGCCCACCGACGTCGAACGGGTGTCGGTGGTCGCCGGGAAGGGACCACCGTGCACGATGGCGTGGCCGACCTCCACACCGGTGGGCCAGCCGTTGACGATCAGGCGCCCGGCGATGTCCTCGAGCGCGGGTAGCAGGCGCCCGACGATCCCATGATCCTCCGGCGACGCGTGGACCGTCGCGGTCAGCTGTCCCTCGAGCACGTCGAGGGTCGCACGCAGTCGGTCGAGATCGGGGCAGACCACCAGCAGGGAGGTGGCTCCGAAGACCTCGGACTGGAGCCCGGGGTCGGCCGCGAATCGGTCGGCGTCCACTCGGAAGAGTCGGGCGGCTGCGCCCGCCGCGGTCGCCGGTGCCGTCCCGACGGCGAGTTGGACGACGCCGGCCCGGGCCGCGAGCTCGTCACCGCCCGCTCGATACGCATCGGCGATCCCGGTGGTGAGCATCGTGGCGCCCTCGTCGCCTGCGACGGCGTCGGTGGCTGCGGCCACGAACTCGTCGAGACCCGGCCCGTCGACGGCGATGACCAGACCGGGGTTGGTGCAGAACTGCCCCGCACCCAGGGTCATTGAGGCGGCGAACTCGGTGCCGAGTCGGGCGCCGTCGGCCGCCAGCGTGTTCGGTAGAAGAACCACCGGGTTGATGCTGCTCATCTCGGCGTAGACCGGGATGGGCACACCACGTGCCGCCGCCGTCGCGGCGAGGGCGAGGCCGCCCCGACGGGAGCCGGTGAATCCGACGGCTCGGATGTGCGGGTCCCCGACCAGTGCCTGACCGACGTCGACGCCGCCGACGATCTGGGCGAAGACACCGCGCGGCATACCCGTCGACGCGGCCGCGGCCGCAACCGCCCGGCCGACAAGTTCGGCGGTACCCAGGTGCGCAGGGTGCGCCTTCACGACCACAGGACATCCTGCTGCCAGAGCAGACGCCGTGTCACCGCCGGCGGTCGAGAAGGCCAGCGGGAAGTTGCTCGCCCCGAAGACGGCGACCGGCCCGATGCCGATCCGCCGCTGCCGGATGTCCGACCGCGGGGCAGGTGCGCGATCCGGGATCGCCGGATCGACGCGTGCCCCCTGCCAGAACCCTGCCCGCAGTTCGGAAGCGAAGAGACGCAACTGCCCGCTGGTCCGACCGACCTCGCCGGTGAGACGAGGTCGGGGCAGGGCCGTCTCGCGATGCGCACGGTCCACCAACGCATCGCGGGCATCGTCGAGACGGTCGGCGATCGCATCGAGGAAGCCGGCGCGTCGCTCGGCCGGCGCGGACCGATACTCCGCGAAGGCGGCTGCGGCCTGGGCGCACACGTCGGCGACCTGCTCTGGTGACGCCGACGGATATCCCGGTTTCACGCGCTCGCCGCTGACGGGATCCGCCGAATACAGTGCGTCACCATCACCGACGAGCTCACCGCCGTCGACGATCATCACGCCGGTCGGCGTCTCCGCGGTACCGAGGTCGACACCATCGGCCAGTTCCGTCGTCGTCATGGTCACTCCTCTCAGTGGCCGGCGGTCGCCAGCGCCGGGGTCAGCCGGGCGGCGGTCGCGACGACCTCCGCCAGCATGGCCTCCTCGGTCTCGTCGAGATCGGTCAGCGGTGGACGCACCGGCCCGGCTGGATGTCCGGTCAGGCGCATCCCGGCTTTCACGATGCTGACCGCGTACCCGGCCTTGCGATCACGGATCGATGCGTAGGGCAGGACGACCTCGTCGAGCAGGCGCTGCACGGTGGCCGTGTCACGACCGCGGACCGCGCCGTAGAAGGTGAGGGCGAAGTCGGGCAGGAAGTTGAAGATCGCAGAACTGTAGGTGGTCACGCCCAGTTCGAGGTACGGGAGCGCGAACAGTTCCGCGGTCGGCAGTCCGCCGATGTAGACGAGTCGGTCACCGAGGGCACTGTGGATTCGGGTGATGGCTTCCAGGTCGCCGGCGCCGTCCTTGAAACCGATGAAGTTGGGGCAGCGGTCGGCGATCTCGACGAGTGCGTCGGCGCGATAGATGGCATTGGCGCGGTTGTAGACGATGACGCCGAGGTCGGTGCTCTCACAGACCGCGATCACGTAGTCCCGGAGTCCGTCTGCGGAGGCCTCCGTGAGGTAGGGCGGGAAGAGCAAGATGCCGTCGGCACCGGCGTCCTGGGCATCGCGAGCCATCTCGATCGCCTGCTTGGTGCCGAGACCCGCGGGCGCGAGCACCGGGGTGTCCGCCGGCGAACTGGTGACCGCGGCGCGGACCAGGGTCCCGATCTCGGCGCCGGTGAGCGAGAAGAACTCACCCGTGCCACCCGCAGCGAACAGTCCGGCGACCGGATGCCCGGCCAGCCGCGCGATGTTGTCCCGGTACGCGGCCTCGTCGACGGTGAGGTCCGCGGTGAAGTGCGAGACCGGGAAGGACAGCAGACCCGAGCCGAGACGGACGGCCAGGTCGGCCGGTGCGAACGATGTCACGTGGGCCTCCTTGAGGTGTGTTGTGCGACTGGGATCACACTACGAACACCGACTGATGCGCGTCCAACGCCATTTTCGCATCGACCTATGCATAATCGGTATCCGTGTTCACCCTGAGTCAACTGGAGAGCTTCGTCGCGGTCGCCGAGACGCTGCACTACGGGCGTGCGGCCGATCGACTCTCCATCACGCAGCCACCCCTGTCGCGCCGCATCCAGAGCCTCGAGCGCGAACTGGGTGTCGACCTGTTCGATCGCGCCGGCCGAGGGGTGACCCTCACCCCCGCCGGTCGGGCATTACTCGGGGATGCACGTCGAATCCTCGGACTCAGCGACCAGGCCGCGCTGTCGGTCCGACGCGCACTGGTCGGTGAGAGTGGCAGCGTCACACTCGGTTTCACCGGATCGTCGGCGCACTCCGTCCTCGACTCGGTGGTCGGTGCGGCACGCAACCGGTTGCCCGGCATAGACCTCGTGTTGCGCGAACGGGTATCGGGTAGCCAGTTGGAAGAATTGCGTTCGGGGGGACTGGATCTCGGCCTACTCCGACCACCTGTGCCCGCCGGGGCCTTCGAAGCCGTACTGGTACAACGCGAACCACTCATCCTGGCCGTCCCCGAAGCGCACCCGCTGGCGTCGCCGTCGGCGACACCGAACATCGGCGACCTGGACGACGAGGCGCTGGTGATGTACTCGCCCGCCGAGGCCAGATATTTCTACGAACTGCTGGTCAGCATCTTCCGCGACGCCGGGATCGCGCCGAGGTACGTGCAACACATCAGCCAGGTCCACACCATCCTGGCGCTGGTGAAGGCCGGGTTGGGGCTCGCACTGGTGCCCGCTGCGGCGGCCGCGATGGCCGTGCGCGGGGTGGTGCTGAAGGAGGTCGACGGCATCGAGGCACGGCCTGTCGAACTGTTCCTGACGTGGCGATCCAGCGAGACCGAGCCACCGGTGCTCGCCATCCGGAACCTCGTGGTCGAGGAGTTGAGGGGGAGCTGACCGGGTTGGGTGCTTCCGGTTCCGGGGAGCGCGGGTGCACTCGGGCCCAGGTATCTCCGAGGCGCGGCTTCGGGACCCGGCCCGGCCGTCATCGGCGGCCGGCGCGGCCCGGCCCGGTCCCGTCCGGTCCGGTGACAAAAAACTGCCGCCCAGCGGGGAGCCACGTGGATATTGCACGCGGTGGAGCGCTGGACGGCAGATTTGGACAGCGGCGCGGGCCCCGGGGCCGGCGCGGGTCGGGGCCGGCCGAATCTGCCCGCCAAATCCCGAAAACCACCCAGCACGGCAGGATCGCGACCGCATCGGCATCCGCGAGCACCCCGTGGACAGCAATCGGACCAACCCGGGCAGACCTCAGGGCAGGCCGGGCCGCCCCTAGCAGGATCTAGCCACAATCTGCCGCTGAGCGAGGCGCCGCGGGGATATCGCACGCGGCCGAGCGCTGGGCGGCAGATTGTGGTCGCGGCCGCGGGCAGAGCGCGACCAGACCTCAGGGCAGGGTCACGACCGCATTGGCAACCGCGGGCACCTCGTGGACAGATTCAAGACGAACATGGGCAGTTTTCGGGACCGCGCGGGAGCCGCCGCGTCCGGATCTAGCCCAATCTGCCGCCGAGCGACGAGCCGCGGGGATATCGCACACCACCAGACGCTGGACGGCAGATTGTGGTCGACCTCGAACCAGCACGCACACTCCACAGATCAGAGCGCGTCGACGTCCTCCGCATGAGCCCGACTGCCGACGCCCTTCAGGCCGCGCCAGGTGATGCCCAGCAGCAGGTCGGTGGCGGTGTCGATGTCGACGTCGCCTTCGGAGATACGGTCGGCAACCGCCTCGCCCGCACCGACCAGTGCCACGGCGGTCAGCTCGAAGTCGATGTCGCGGGCGCCTTCGACGGTGGTGCCCTGGCGGATCAGCTCGGCGACCATCAGGGTCACCTGGGCACGACTGTCGGTGACGATGTGGGCGAAGCTCTGGGTCCCGACGGCGACGCGGTAGAGGACCTTCCAGGACTGCCGATGCTCGTCAACGAAGCGCAGGAACTCCTTCACAACGGTCCGGGCCTGGTCGCGCTGACGCAGGGACGGGTCGAAGCCGACGCTCATCGCTTCGATGAACAGCCCTGACTCGCGGGCGATGCACGCGCTGAACAGGTCTTCCTTGGACCCGTAGTAGAGGTACAGCATCGGCTTGCTGATCTCCGCCTCGGCGGCGATCGCGTCCATCGACGTCTCGCGGAAGCCGTTCTGGGAGAACACCTTGACCGCGGCGTCGAGCATCTGCTGTTCCCGTACCGCACGGGGCAGCCGCTTTGTTCCGCCGGCCATCGACACTCCTCACACACGTCCTGAAGGAGTCATCCTACCGGACTACTTACCTGACAGTAAGTTCCGCTGGGGTAGGTCAGCGATAGCCTGCCGCACGCAGCGCCGACAACAATTCGGACCGCGACCCGGCATCCAGGCGGCGGCGTATGCGCGCCACGTGATGCTCGACGGTCTTCGCCGAAATGAACAGCCGCTCGCCGATCTCGCGATAGGTGAAGCCGGCCAACAACTCCCGCGCCACCTCGGCCTCCCGCTCGGTGAGCGGACCGGCGGTGTCGACCGCATCCCGTCGCTCCTCCGCGACCGCCCGGGCGGTGTGCAACAGCGCCGCAGCGGTGCGTGAGTCGTCGGAACGCAGCGCAGCCTCACCGGCGAGTCGGGCCGCTTCCCACGCGCGCCCTGCCCGTCGCAAGCCATCGACCGCCGCATCGACATCTGATGTGGGAACCGGCTGGGCATCGGCGATGCGGGTCCATACCTCTGCCGCCCGCGCCAGATCTGTCGCAGGTCCGGCGGAGGTGGCGAGCCGCGAGAGTCGTTCGCAGCCGACCGCCGCAGCCCCGGAATCGCGCGCCGCGATCGCGGACACCACCTCGGCGAACCGCCAGTCCGCCGACCATGCGACGGGATCACCGAGACCGGTCAGCAACTCGTCGACGGCCGCGATCCGTCGGTCGATCTGCGCGGTCTGCCCGAGGCGGGCGGCCACCACCCGGTATTCGGCGAGATGAGCGAGCGAGTAGAGGTCGACCTCGACGGCGGCGAGCACCGACGGTGCCTGGAGCCACAGCGCGGTCATCGCGCCGACATCGCCGGCCCGACGGGCGAGTCCGAGTCGGATCGCGAGCGTGCGGAAGCGGTCGGCCGCACCGACCGGCTCAGCCGGGCACCGACGTCCTGCGGTCTCGAGATCACCTGCGCGCAAGGCGATCCACGACTCGGTGGGATCGGCGGTCGACGAGCGGACCGTCGATGCCATGAGATGTGCGGTCGGCGTTGCTGTCTGCAACGAGAGGGAGACGGCGGCCAGCAGCGGCGCATACGTCGCCGGAGCCGGCCTGCGCACGTCACCCGCCGACAGCCCGCGGACGACGTCGTCGAGAGCGGCGGTCGGATCGTCGAGCGATGCCGACAGGCCACGGACGGCCGGCGCTCGGCGTGCGCGTACCCCGATCGGCGGTCGCGTCGCATCCGTCGCGACGAACGCTGCCGCCGACTCCCGGTCGCCGACGCCCAGCAGCGCCGCAACTGCACCCAGCGCGTCGTCGGTGCGGGTCGGACCGAGCCAGCGGTGTAGGTCGGCGGCGTGGGTGTGATGTCCACGGACACCGGCGATGTCGGCGGCCAAGGCGATCCAGGGGGGAACATCGGCATCCTCGACGGATGCCCCCTCGAGGTGACGGTCGGCGACCGCGGCGGCGCCGTCGACGTCACCCGCCGCCAAGGCCAGGCGCGCCA
>NZ_BANX01000039.1 GCF_000334455.1 Gordonia soli NBRC 108243 | reverse complement strand
TCTACGTCGCGGCCTGGCTGTTCGGCGCCGTGGGGATCGGGCTCGACCTCCCGACCACCGCGATCGAGCAGTTCGACGCCCGCCACGTCTGGGACGTGTCGCCCGGCGCGACCTCGGCCGGTGGCCACTACGTCAGCCTCGTGGCCCGCCGGGGATTCGTCGAGGTCGTCACGTGGGGGAGAACGCACCCCGTGACCCCGCGCTTCATCCAGCAGTACGCCGACGAGGCGATCGTCTACATCACGCCCGACCGGCTGACCACCACCGCATCGCCCGAGGGGTTCGCCATGTCGCAGCTGATCGACGACCTCGCCCAACTCAACTGACTGACCATGCGCCAGCGTGCCCGACGACTGGGTGCCCTGGCCCTGTGGATTCCCTGCCTCCCGATCTACTACCTCGCCCAGCTCAGCCGCGTGGCCGAGGAGTACCGAGCACGACACCCACACCGAAGGAGCACCACCCATGAGCAGCACCATCACCGAGGACATCGTCGACATCCACACCACCATCGCCCGCGAGTACCTGCCCCAACTCAAGGCAGCAGTGGACCAGGTGGAGGAGGGAGTCGACGGCGCACTCGACGCCGTGCGTGACCTGGTCCGCACGATCGAGGCCGTGGTGCACGGGACCGTGGTCAACGCAGCAGCACCCGTGGCCGTCGAGTACCAGGCACCCGTCATCCCCCCGGCCGAGCAGGACGACACGGCCACCACACCCGACGGTGATCCGTCGGGTGAGGCGACAGGCGAACAGCTCGCGGCCGACGCCGGTGCCACCACCACTGATGTGGCGGTGGACGGCGGCGAAGCCGCCGCCCCCACCGAGGGGAGCGACGCCCCCGTGACCGACGAGACACGGCGCTCACGCCTGCGCAGGTAGTGACGCACGCCGATGCCACCACGCAAGACCACCACCCAACGCGGGCTCGGGTATCGGCACCAACAGCAGGTCAAGTCACTCAAGTCACGCCACATCGACGGCACCCCGTGCTGGTGGTGCGGCAAGCCGATGCTCCTCGCCCAAGGGCTCCACGGCGACCACACCATCCCCCGCAAACGCGGCGGGACCATCGCCGACCGCCTCCTGCACTCGTGGTGCAACGAGGAACGCGGAGACGGCTCCCGCGACCACCTGCGCCCCGCGCTCCAGCTCCAGCCAACCGACGCGGCGAGGAAGGGCCCGACCCTCTACCTCGACTGGCCCTGACACCCCACCCGGGGGCCATGGGTCCCCCCCGCGAAAATATCCGAAGGGGGGCACCCCGAAATGACCGTTCCCCGTCAGCTCTTTTTTTGTGAACGGGCGTTTTTTCCGTCGACATCGGGCGTATTTGCCCTGCTCAGGGGCGGTCGCGGTGCTCGGTGAGGTCGGGGAGCGCCTGCGCGAGGCGCTTGAGGACGAGAACGACGACGTTCCGACGCAGCTGCTCATCACCGAGGCGTGCCGGATGGCCGATCGGCTGCATCGGCTCGATCTGATCTTGTCGGGCGACGAGGACACCTGGATGCGCCTCGACCTGGGCAAGGACTCGGTCATCGAGGTGCGGGTGACGAGCCCGTTGCAGGAGTCGCGACAGCTCTCGACGGTGTTCCGTCAGCTACTCGCCGAGATCCGCCGCGCCAAGGCTGAGCAGGCCGCCGGCGCGGGCGAAACACAGGGCGATGTCCTCGCCGGTCTGTGATCTGTTCCCGCCGATCGACTGCGAGCAGTTCCCGACGCTCACGGGGCGGCAGGAGCCGCACCATCTGTCCGTCTTCGACGGCGACGACGCGCACGGCCTCCGCGCGATCGAGCTGGCGCAGCGCGTCACGCAGCCGATCATGTCGTGGCAGCAAGGCTGCCTGAAGGGCATCCTCCGGACCGACCTCGATACGGGGATGTGGACCCACCCGGACGCGGTGCTGCTGGTCCCGCGCCAGAACGGCAAGAGCGAGATCCTGCTCCTGCGGTGCCTGTACGGCCTGTTCTACCTGGGCGAGAAGATCCTCTACTCGGTCGCCCGGTGGGACCCGTCGGGCAAGGATCTGCACGACCGGCTGGTCGCGATGATCAACGCGGTGCCGAGCCTGAAACGGCGCTTGGCGAAGCAACCGACGTGCTCGCAGGGCCGCGGGATCATCACGCTGAAGAACGGCGCGGAGATGCGGACGACCACCCGGTCGACCGACATGGTCCGCGGCATGACGAAGCTCGACCTCCTGATCTGCGACGAGGCCTACAACCTCGACCAGGCGGCGGTCAGCTCCACGACGTACGCCCAGATGGCGGCCGACAACCCGCAGACGATCTACACCTCGTCGGCGGTGAACGCGAACGAGCACAGCAAGGGCCACATTCTCGCGGGCCTGCGCCGTCAGGGGCTCGCACTCGCTGAAGGGATCTTCTTCGCCGAGTACATGGCGCCGCCGGAGATGGCATTCAACGAGCTCGCCACGTGGGAGTACGCGAATCCATCGTTCGGCGTGATCGCGACCGAGGCGAAGATGCGCAAACCGCTGCGCACTGCCACGACTGAAGCCGGTCGGGTTGCGTTCGGCGCCGAGGCCCTCGGCCGCGGCGTCTGGCCGGCGGACGAGTCCGAGGGTGCGTCCGCGATCCCTGCGGAGCGGTGGGAGCCGATGAAGGTGACAGGACAGCCGCCGACATTCGTCGGCTCCCGAGTCGTGGCGGTCTCGCGAACGCCGGACCGCTCCCGCTGGGCCATCGGGGCGGGACGCCGGCGCTCCGACGGCCGGGTGCATCTCGAGATTAAGACGGTCGTGAAGGCGACGAACGAGCAGATGGTCCACGAGATCGTCCAGCTCGTCCTCGCGTGGGATCCGCTGGCGGTCGTGATCGACACGAAGTCGACGGCCGCGGTGCTGAAGCCGCTCCTCATCGCCGCGGGGATCGAGCCCGAGATGCTCACGACGCCGCAGGTCGCGACAGCGTGCGGCGGGTTCCTCGACGCCGCACTGGCGGGGGAGCTGTCGCACAGCGGCCAGGAGGACCTCGACGAGGCGGTGGCGGCGGCCGCCAAGCACCAGCTCAAGGGCGATTTCGTCTGGGAGAAGCCGGTGGAGGGCTCGGTTGCCGAGCTGGAGGCCGCGACTCTCGCCCACTGGGGCGTCCTGACTTTCGGGCCGCTGGAGGTCGGCCCGACGGCCAGTCCGTCCACCGGACGCACGACCAAAACGGTCGAGCCCGAACCGGCATCCGACCGGACGGCCCGCCGGCGGTCCGAGGACCGCGCACTCGACCAGATCGACCACTTCGACGCCATGACCGCAGCTTTCTGAGGAGGTGCACATGACCGAACGACAGAGGACGGCAGCACCGCGCTCGGAGTCGGGCTACGTGAACGGGATGGGGCTCGACTGGCAGCAGTTCGATCCCGACGAGCAGGTCCCCGAACTTCAGTGGCCGCGGTCGACGCACGTCTACCGCAACATGACCCGCGGTGACGCCCGTGTGGCGTCCGTGCTCCAGGCGATCGGGCTCCCGATCCGCCGAACCACCTGGCGGATCGACCCCAACGGCGCCCCGGACGAGGTCGTTGAGTTCGTCTCGAAGGACCTGGGGCTGCCCATCCTCGGCCAGGATGCCGAGCCGTCGGCGACCCGCTCACGTGGCCGGTTCTCGTGGGCGCAGCACCTCCAGACGGCCCTCCTGATGCTCCAGTACGGGCACAGCTACTTCGAGCAGGTCTACTTCCCGCCCGACGACTCCGGCTACATGCACCTGCGCAAGCTCGCGGCCCGTCCGCAGCGCACGATCACGAAGATCAAGGTCGCCCTCGACGGCGGATTGGTCTCGATCATCCAGGCGCCACCGGCGGGTACGACGCCGCTGGTGTACGCCCCGACCGAGGTCGAGGTGAAGGTCAATCGGCTCGTCGCCTACGTGCGCGACCCCGAGCCGGGCGAGTGGATCGGATCGTCGCTGCTGCGACCGGCCTACAAGCACTGGCTCCTGAAGAACCAGCTCATGCGCACCGAGGCCGCCGCCGCATACCGCAACAGCATGGGCATCCCGGTCGGCACCGCGCGCAATTCCGACGATCCGACCGAGGTCGATCAGATGCAGCAGATCGCAACGGAGTACATCGCGGGCATGAACTCCGGCGTCGGCCTCGCGGCTGGGCAGTCGCTAGAACTGCTGGCGCCCCAGGGCAACCTCGTCGACCCGCGGCCCGCGATCGACTGGCATGACAAGCAAATCGCCCTCGCGGGGCTCGCCCACTTCCTCAACCTCGACGGCAAGGGCGGAAGCTACGCGCTCGCCAGCGTGCAGTCCGACACGTTCGCCCAGTCGGTCCAGACGTTCGCCGAGACGGTGCGCGACACCGCCAACGCGCACATCGTCGAGGACCTGATCGACATCAATTTCGGGACTGACGTCCCGGCGCCGCGAATTGTGTTCGACGAGATCGGATCTCGCCAGGATGCGACCGCCGCAGCGCTCAAGCTCCTCGTCGACGCCGGGCTCCTGTCGCCGGATGTCCTGCTGGAGCGGACGCTTCGCCAGAACCTCGGCCTCCCGGCGCCCGACGAGTCCACCCAGAGCGAACCGCCCACACCCCCAGCGCCCGCCGCACGTGGGCGCCGGACCGCGCGTGCATCCGCCGACCAGCCGACCCTCTTCGACTAGGGAGCCACCTGTGAACCTCTCCGAACTGCTGAATCTCCCCGCCGCTCGCAAGCTCGACAACGAGCGTCAGGCGCTGCACCCGAAGGCCGAGCGGCGCAGCTGGTACGAGATCAAGGCGCCGTCGAACAAGGCCGACGACTCGACCACCGAGATCCTGATCTACGACGTGATCGACCCCGATCCGTGGTTCGGCGGCGTGAGCGCACGCGACTTCGTCCAGGACCTCGCGGGCGTCGACTCCGACAACATCCTCGTCCGCATCAACTCGCCGGGCGGCGATGTGTATGACGCGCTGGCGATCACGAACGCGCTGCGCAACCACGACGCGAGCGTGACAGTCCAGATCGACGGCCTCGCAGCGTCGGCGGCCAGCTTCATCGCGATGGCCGGCGACGAGGTCGTGATGTGCCGCAACACCGAGCTGATGATCCACGACGCCCGCGGGATCTGCATCGGGACCGCGGTCGACATGGCCGAGTACGCGTCCTGGCTCAACCGGGCGAACGACAACATCGCTTCGATCTACGCCGAGAAGACGGGCGCCGACGTGAAGGACTGGCGCAAGGCGATGAAGGCCGAAACCTGGTACACGGCCGAGGAAGCCGTCGAGGCGGGCCTGGCCGACAGCGTGAAGGCCGACGACAAGGCCGCCGACGACAGCTCGGCGAAGAAGGCCGCCGCCCACTTCGATCTGCGCGCCTATGCGCACGCCGGGCGCCGACAGGCGCCCGCCCCGTTCATCCCCGCGGCGAGCGCCGCGGGGCCATCAGGAAAGGAGGCCCCCGTGGCCACTCTCAAGGAAGGCCTCGCGGAGCGCCTCGGCATCGACGCCGATGCGGACGACGAGACCACGCTGAAGGCGGTCGACGAGGCACTCGCCGAACGCGCCGACGACACCGCCCCGCCCGCAGGCGATCCGGCACCGCCCGCCAGTGACACCGCCCCCACCGGCGATCCCGCAGCACCGGTCGCTCCGGCCGCCAGCGCCGCCGGAACCGTGACGGTCGACCGCGAGCAGTGGGAGGCAACCCTGGCCGCCGCCGCCGAGGGCCGCGAAGCCCGCGCGCAGCAGATCCGCGAGGCCGACGAGGCCCTCGTCAACTCGGCCGTCGGTGACGGCCGGATCCCGCCCGCGCGCAAGGCCCACTGGCTCACCGCGTTGGCCAGCGACCGCGACGGCGCAACCGCCGCGCTCAACGGGCTCGAGAAGGGCCTGATCCCCACATCCGAGGTTGGCCACATGTCCGTGTCCGACTCGGCCGACACCGAATACGCATGGCCGGGCGACCCGGTCGTGAAGGCCTGAGAGGAGCCACGTCATGGCGAACGAGAACGTGGGCGTGTACGAGCCCGGCCGGGACATCACCGGCCGTGCGAGCGCCGCAGTCACCGGGAAGCGATTCCTCAAGATCTCCGGAGATCGCTCCAGCGGCAACATCGCCGTCGCGCACGCGGATGCGGGCGGACGGGTCGCGGGCGTGTCGAAGTACGACGCGGCATCCGGCGACATCGTGGGCGTCACGCGAGGCAACTCGCGCGTCACCTTCGTCAAGGCGGCGGGCAACATCGCCGCATTCGCTGAGGTCGAGGTCGGTTCCGCCGGCCAGGCGATCACGAAGGCATCGGGCGTCGCCGTGGGCTACGCCGTCACCGCTGCAACCTCCGGCGCTGACGCCGAGATCTCGCTGTACTGAGAAAGGACAGGCATCATGCCCGGACCCACCCCCGTGACGTACCCGATCGGACCGCCGGTCGTCACCAACAACCAGATCACAGTCGACCTGGCGCTGAACCAGCCGAACTTGATCACCCGTCGCATCCGCGACATCACCCTCCAGAGCTTCATCGCCCCACTGCTGTTCACCAGCTCGGGCCAGACTGTCGTGGGCGGCGCGATGCGCTACCAGCAGGCGAAGGTGAACGAGCTCTACACCAACCGCGACGTCGAGCAGCGCGGTCCCGGCGACGAGTACCCCAACGTGGGCGTTGATCGTCTGGAGGAGAAGCTGGCGAAGGTCGAGGACTGGGGCGGCAAGTTCCCGATCACCGACGAGGCGAAGAAGCGCAACGACGTCTCGACGCTGAACCAGGCGACCACCAGCCTCGCGAACACGATCGTGCGGAAGGTCAACACCCGCACCGTCGCGGTTCTCGAGGCCGCCATTGCCGACCAGGCTGGCGCCGGCACGTTCATCGGCAAGAACTGGTCGACCGCGGTCACGAACGGTGTGTCGCCGACGGCGAACAACGCTCTCCCGCAGTCGGACTTCGCGAAGGCGCAGCTCCTCGCCGACCAAGACGAACTCGGTGTCCGCTACAACCTGTGGATCGTCAACCCGCAGGAGGCGGCGAACCTCGCCACCACCTACGGATCGGCGCTCAAGGACCTGCTCGACTACTACAACGTCGAGCTGTTCCAGTCGAACCGCGTGACCGCGGGCACCGCGTACGTCGCCGAGAAGGGCGCCGTCGGGTTCCTCGACTACGAGGAGGGACTGTCGACCGAGACCTGGCGGGAGCCGAATCGGAAGTCCTGGTACATCCAGTCGTGGGTCCTGCCGATCATGGGTGTCACCAACCCGTACTCGGTCCGCAAGGTCACGGGTCTGGCGGGCTGATCGCCATGGCTCTGAAGAAGATCCGGCACGCGATCTTCGAGTGGTTCGACCCCGACGGAACGCGCCACTACGCGTTCCGCGGGGACGTCGTTGACGTTCCCGACCACGTGGTCGAGGCGTTCGATCATCTCGGACCGTTCTACGACGATGATGCCGACGACGACGCCGACTCGGACCTGGACGACCAGGGCCAGGGCGGCGACGACGAGGGCGACGACCAGGACCAGGGCGGCGACGGCGATCCCGACGGCAACCTGGACTCGGACGACGACGCCGAGGATGGCCAGAACGACCAGCCGCCGGCCGTCGGTGATGATGTCGAGGTCGTCCAACCCGCCAAGACCGCGCCGGTCAAGGCGTGGCGCGAGTATGCCGTCGCGAAGGGGTTCGACCCCGTCGAGGCGGCGGAACTCACTCGGCCCGAGCTGATCGCAGCTCTGTCGTGAGCGACGGGGAGGGGGTGGACGACACCCCGTTCGTGGATCGACAGACGTTCGTCGGGATGTACCGCCCCCTCTCCACTCCCGAGGAGAACCTCGCCGATCGCCTCCTCGCGGTGGCGGCGACCTGGATTCGCCGACACAAGCCCGACGTCGATCAGAACGACGCGGCGGCACAGCTCGTGTCGGTGATGGTGGTTCGAGACACGTTGGACCGACTCAAGATCGGGCCACTGTCTCAGTTCTCCATGACCCGCGGCGAGAAGATGGATTCCGGCACGCTCGACCCCGGATCTATGCTCGATTTCACGCCGCAGATGTACAGCCTGCTCGGGATCAGCCGCACCGCGAGCCCCCGGGCATTCTTCGGCGACCGACCCCCGCGCGACTGCTGATGTTGTTCGATTCGATCGCCGTCGACCGGATCGGCGGCGATGTCGTCGTGATCCTCAAGCGCGGACCGCAGCTCGACGACGACGGCAACGTGATCCGCGACGACCTCAACGATCCGGTCCAGGCCGAGCGGCTGATCCCCAAGACGGGCTGCTCCTTCGACGAGCTGCGTGTGCACGAAGAGGACGCGTCCACCCTGACGAACACTGTGACCGGTCGAGTCCTCATGCCATTCGACGCCGACACCAACGGCATCACCGCAGCCGACGCCCTGATCTTCGACGGCCGCATGTTCGAGATGCAGGGACCTCGCCAGCTCGTGACGAACCTCGACGGCACCCCCAACCACGTGCTGTGCACCTGCTGGTGGATCCGAGGAGACGGGACCGATGGCTAACACCTCGAACATCGGACTCATCGCCGTCGCCGTGTCGGGCGCGGTCGAGGAGTTCGCGAAGGTGTCGCCGCTCGTGCGCAAACAGCTCGACAAGCTCGCGAAAGAGGGCGCCGACTACGCCCAGTCGATCGCACCGGTCGGGACCAAGCGGCACACCCTGAAGTCCGGCTACGTCGACGAACCGGGCGACTACCGCGACTCGATCTACGGCACAACGGTGTTCGTCGGCGGTCGATGGCGGGGGCGCGTCGGCGCCCGCGACTACAAAGCCCACTGGATCGAGTACGGCACCGTCCACATGCCGAAACGGGCGGTCATGCGCCGCACCGCCGAGCACCTCGGGGGGAGTGACTGATGGCCACCGAGATCGAGATTCCCGACGACGCGCGGACATTCGCCAACGCAGTCCGCGCGGTCATCGCCTGGCACGTCGCGCACGGGTTCGCTGCGGGGGCCGAGGGGCCGGGGCAACTGCCCTACGTGCAGGTGACCCGCATCGGCGGGCCGTCGGACGAGATGACCGACCACGCCCAGATCGACGTGGACTACTTCCATTCTTCCCGTGCGGAGGCGCTCGCCTTCGCGCGGAAAGGCCACTACTGGATGACCGACATCCGCAACGGGTTACGGGGCCAGCAAGTGGGCATTGACGCCGTCGATGACGTGCGTACCCGACAGGGGCCGTCGTGGCAGGACTACGACGACCCGAAAATCGAGCGATTCGTCGCCACGTACGACATCGACTCCCGAATTTGCTCAACTCCCCTGACATAGAAGGAGATCCAGGGACATGACTGCTCAGACGTACGACCAGGTGTTCACCGGCAACCCGCTGAATGTCTTCAAGGGCCTCAAGCCCATGGTGTCGATCAAGGACTACGACCCGGCGATGCCGCTCACCAACTTCACCCCGTTCGACGAGACGTTCACGGGCATCGACTCGAAGGTCCACGCGACCAGCGGGACCGGTGCCTGGGGCTTCCAGGACCTCGGGATGACCGACGAGAACGCGCTGGAGCTCGACCCGTCGGTGACCACCTCCGACACCGCGTCGGGCCAGTACCCCGACCTGGTGCGCAAGGACGGCTCGACCCGCGCGTTCGCCGGTTCGTTCACCCTGATCGAGCAGCGGCCGGCCGTCGACGCCCTCCAGTACTCGCTCCCGCTCGCCGCTCTGCCGTCGATCGGCACCGCGGGCTACGCGGCCGGGCCGGAGGTCGACATCACCCTGTACGAGCGCACCGCCCTGATGGCAGCGTTCGACTCGGTGCGACAGATCTGGTTCGTCGCGCTCTTCCCGCGCTGCGTGCTGGACAAGCCGGACAAGTTCTCCCTCGGCCGTAAGACCGAGTCGCAGACGAAGATCTCGCTCGCCGGCCTCCAGGACCCGTTCGTGAAGCGACCGTTCAAGATCTTCCGTGGCGGTGCCGGATGGCTCGCCCTCGGTGGCGCCACCACGACCGTCGGGACGGTCACGGCCGCACCGGCCGCACCGCTGACCGTGACCCTGTCGTTCACCGCGCCGGACTCGAAGAACACCCCGTTCAAGTACAAGGTCTACGAGGACGCCTCGTCGACGCCGCTGGCGGACAACCTCGTCACCGCGGGCGGCACCGCCGCCAGCCCGGTCCTGACCGTCACCGGTCGCACGGCGGGCAGCCACACCTACAAGGTGCAGGCGATCGGATCGAACCTGTCGAGCGGACCGCAGTCGGCCGCGTCCTCGCCGGTCACCGTCACCGCCTGACCCCCAGACCCCTCGGGCGCGCCGTTTGGCTGGACGGCGCGTCCGGGGGTTCCAGCCTTTCATCCAGCCGAAAGTGAGTACCAGCCATGGCAATTCAGAAAGTCGAAGACCTCAGCAAGTGGCGCGAATCGATGCTCGACGGCCTCGGCGGCGAGGGCTACGAGTTCGCGCTCTCCTGGGTCGACCCCGAGTCGGGGGAGCGTCACCATGAGACGTTCACGGTCCCGCACCCCCTCGGTCTCGACGAGGACGCGAACAACACGCTCGAAGCGGCGACCGGCACCGTCGCGGTCGCGAAGGCGTTGCTCAACACGAAGACCGACCCCAGGGTGCACGACCGGTTCATCGCGGCCGGCGGCCGATCGGGCGACGTGCTGATCGCGTGGCGCACCATGAGTGCGGAGATGAACGCCCCAAAATAGCTGAGGCGCTTGGCTATCTGAGGACGGCGCCCTGGGAGATCGAGTCTGGACTCCAGGCCCACTACCCGGGGCGCCTCCTGGCCGAATGGTTCTGCACCATTGCGCCCTCGCTCATCGCCCACCAGAAGGGTGAGCGATTCCTCCGCCAGATGCTCGCCCGCAACGGCGGCATGACCTCCCGCGAACTCGTCGCCCTGATCGAGACATTCCCGGACCACTCTCAGTATCGACGGCGGTACGAGCCGTGGACCATCGCCGAGCAGGTCGCGGCCCGCGCGTCCAACGATCTGCGTATCGCCAATCGCAACGAGGATGTCGACGTCGACGACCTCGATCTTCTCCAACCTCCCGATGCCCCTGGGTACGTCGAGGTTTCCGCGCCCGACAACCAGGCCGTCGGCCAGCCCACCAGCGATGACCTGTGGGCCATGTGGCATGGCCAGCCAGTCAGCACCGAGGAGGTGACTTCGTGACCAGTTCCGTTACCGGACTGCATTTCGACATCATCCCGCGGGCAGTGGGCACGGAGTCGATGACGGCGAAGCTCGTCGCGGAGATGAAGGGTGCTGGCACTCGGGTCGGTGATGCGTTCGGTAAGCAGTTCTCGGCGACGGCGACTCGTGGGATGGACAAGGCCGCCTCCGACATGGCCAAGGCGACGGCCTCGATGGAGTCGCAGTCGCTCGCGGTCGCCCGGAGCATGGACAAGGAGGCCGACGCGGTCGGCCGCACGCGTGTCGCGCTGACGCAGCTCAACGAGGCTAAGAGTCGCTACGCCTCCGACTCGGTGAAGGTCGTTCGCGCCGAGGAGAACTACGAGCGCCAGCTCCGGGCGACCGAGCGCGCCCAACGCACCACCGTCGTGGCGCAGGGCGAGCAGGAGCGGATGGCGAAGTCGCTCGTCGCGACCCAGGCCGCCGCCGCGAAGGAGGCGAGCACACTCCAGGCCGCGACGACGAAGGTCGGCGGCGCGGCGGCGGGTGTGGCCGGGACGATGAAGGGCCTCGGCGCCGGCATGCTCGCCGGATTCGGGTTCGCCTCTATCACCGCTGGATTCGAGGGCGTCAAGCGGGCGGGCGCCGACCTGGAGGTCACGCTCAACACCCTCAAGCAGGTCACACACGCGACCGGCGACCAGATGGCGCAGGTATCGGTGACGGCGCGTCAGCTCGCGAACGACGCGAGCCTGCCTGCCACGTCGGCCACCAAGGCCACCGAGGCGATGCTGGAGCTCGCGAAGGGCGGCCTCACGGTCGACCAGTCGATGCAGGCCGCCCGGGGCACCCTCCAACTCGCAGCAGCGGCGCAGATCGATGCGAGCCAGGCGGCCACGATCCAGGCGAACGCACTCCAGACCTTCGGCGAGAAGGCGACCTACGCCACGACCGCCAGCGACATCCTCGCCAACGTGGCGAACCAGTCGAGCGCCGAGATCGGCGACGTCGCCTACGCGTTCCAGTCCGGCGGCGCGGTCGCGAATCAGTTCGGGCTCTCGATGAAGGACACGGCCGCGTCGATCGGCCTGCTCGCGAACGCGGGCATCAAGGGGTCTGACGCCGGAACACTGCTGAAGTCGTCCCTCCTGGCGCTCACCAACACCACCGAGAAGCAGAACGACGCGGCGACGAAGCTGGGTCTCGAGTTCGGCGAGAACGGGATCAAGTTCAACGGCATGGCCGATCTCATCGGCCGGCTGGAGAAGGCGCACAGGACACTCGGAGCCGAGGCGTACCGCACTGCCTCGGCTCAGCTATTCGGGTCCGACGCGGTCCGCCTGTCCGGCGTCGCGGCGCAGCAGGGCGCCAAGGGCTGGGACGCGATGCGTTCCGCCATGGACAAGCAGGGGTCGGCCGCCGACGTGGCCGCTGCGAAGAATCAGGGACTCCCCGGCCAGATGGAGCGGATGGAGAACGCCAGCGACGACCTGAAGCTGTCGATCTACGGCCTGATCTCCGCCCCACTCTCGTCGACGATGGAGAAGGGCACCACAGCCGTCACCGCGCTGTCGAACGTGCTCCGCGACCACAAGGGCGCCGTCCAGGCGGTCGGCGGCGCCGTCATCGGTCTCGCGACCGCGTGGGCCACGATCAAGGTCGCTCAAGGGATCTGGGGTGGACTGAAGACCGTCGTCGGCGGCGTCTCGTCCACTGTGCGGGGCGTCGGCGCCGCGGCGCGCTTCACTGGCTCGGCCGTCAGCTCGGCGGCGTCCGGGGTGGCGAACCTCGCAGGCAGCGCGAAGGACTACTGGGACTGGACCGGCAAGGCTCGCACGAAGGCGGCCGGCGACTTCATCGCGACCAAGGCGGCAGCCGCTCGCGAGGCCGTGTCGTCGGCCGCGTCGTGGGTCGCAGGTGGAGCGCGATCGGCGGGCGCCTGGGCCGCGATGAAGGCTCGTGCGGTCGCCGACTTCGCAGCCACCGCCGCATCGTCGGCGGCGAACGCAACCCGCACCGCCGCCACGTGGGCAGCATCGGGCGCCCGCGCCGCTGGCGCCTGGGCTCTCATGCGAGCGCAGGCCGCGGCAGCGTTCATCGCAACAGCCGCCTCGGCCACCATGAACGCGACGAAGTCGGCGCTCGCGTGGGTTGCGTCCAACGGTCGCGCGGTCGCATCCTTCGTCGTCCTCCGAGGCGCACAGATCGCCTCGGCCACCGCGTCGGGCATCATGACCGCGGCCCAGTGGGCACTCAACGTCGCCATGTCGGCCAACCCGATCGGCCTGATCGTTGTCGCGATCGCCGCACTCGTCGGCGGGATCATCTACGCCTACAAGCACTCCGAGACCTTCCGCAACATCGTGAAGGACGTCTGGAACTGGGTGAAGCTGGCGGCCGTCGCGATCAAGGACACCCTCGTGGGGGCGTTCCACAAGGCCGTATCGGTGGTGCAGACCGCGTGGAACTGGATCAAGCGATTCCACACAGTCCTGCTGATCATGATGGGGCCGGTCGGTATCGCGATCGTTGCGATCGAGCAGCTGGTCAAACACTGGCACAACATCGTCGACGCGGTCCGGTCCGGATGGAACTGGATCCGCAACGTCTTCGACTCGATCGTCAACACGATCCGCGGTGCCGTCGCGGGCACCTGGCGCTGGCTCTACGACACGATCATCAAGCCGATCGTCGGATTCATCAACGCCGAGATCCGAGGCTGGGGCGCAGTGATGAACTGGCTCCACGACAACGTGATCAAGCCCGTGGGCGACAAGATCTCGGCCGTCTGGAACAACATCAAGACCGGCGTCGGGAACATGGTCGACTGGATGAAGACCCAGTGGGACCGCATCCAGGGGATCGTCGAGAAGCCCGCCCGCTTCGTCGTCGAGACGGTCTACGACAAGGGCATCATGCCGCTCTGGAACGGGATCGCGGGCGTGTTCGGCCTTGGCAAGCTCAACGCCGTCAAGTTCGCCGGCGGTGGCGTATTCGATGGGCCGGGCCAGGTCCCCGGATACGCGCCCGGCCAAGACACCGTCGCGGCTCGCCTGCGCCCCGGCATGGGGGTGCTGGTGCCCGAGGCGGCCCGCGCCCTCGGTCGATTCGCTGGCGGCGGCATCAACGCGATGCTGTCGCCAGGTGAGCGGGTTCTCGAGGATCGACAGGTCGACGCGCTCGGCGGCCCCGCCGGGCTCTGGGCGCTCAATCACATGTTCTCCGGCGGCCGACCGAACGCCAACGGCGCAATCCCCGGCTACCACTTCGACATCGGTGGCGTGTTCGGCAGCATCGGAGACGCCGTCGGGGGTGCGGCCAACTGGGTCAAGGGCGCCGTCGGGACCGCAGTCGACTGGGCGACCGACCCGGTCGGCAAGATCAAGGGCCTGTTCAAGCCGTGGATCGACAAGGCGATGGGCGCGCCGGAGAAAGGGTCCGACGGTAACCAGTTCTGGAACGCGCTCACCTCGATGCCCAAGCGGATGCTCGACGCCGCGGTGGCGAAGGTGAAGGACTGGGTCGCGTCGGCTCTACCGGGCGGGTTCACCGCCGCCCCTGCCCAGGTGGTCGAGTGGATCAAGAAAGCCCTCGAAGCGATCGGACTCCCGATCACGCCCGGGTGGCTCCAGGGCTATCAGACCCTCATCATGCGGGAGTCCGGCGGCAACACCGGCGCGATCAACATGGTCGATTCCAACGCGGCCGCCGGCCACCCGTCACAGGGGCTCACCCAGACGATCCCCGGGACCTTCGCCGCGAACCACCAGCCCGGCACGTCGAACAACATCACCGACCCGGTGGCCAACATCGCCGCGTCGATGAACTACGTCCGCCGCACCTACGGCGTCTCCAACGACGGCCACGACCTCGCGGCCAAGGTCCAGCAGGCAGACGCAAGCCGCCCACCGAAGGGCTACGCCGGTGGCGGCATCGTGCCGATCGAAGTCATCCGCTTCGACGGCGGTGGCGTCGCGACCGACCCGACCGGGACGGTCACCACGACCACGACACCCCCGTCGGGCGGGCCGGTCAACGCGCTCGACGCGGTGAAGCGCTCGACCGCGACCTACGTCTGGGGTGGCGGCAATCTCGCGAGCGCAGTCGACTGCTCCGGCCTCGTCGGCACGGCCCAGCTCGTGGCCGAGGGGCAGCGCGGCGACCACCGGATCGGCGCGACAGGCAACGTGCTCGATGGCTCCTGGCCGGGCTTCGTCCGTGGCGCCTCCGCGAACGACCTGTTCAAGGTGGGAGCCAACGCCGAGCACATGGCGGCAACGATCCTCGGGACCAACATCGAGGCCCGCACCACCGGCGAGCGGATCCGCATCGGTGGCAACGCCGTCGCGTGGAACGACCCCCAGTTCACCGTCACTGGCCACATCGACCCGAAGCGGTTCAACCCGCCATACAACCCGGGCCAGACCACCACCGCGGACGCGCAGAAGCAGATCGCGATCGACGAGAAGACCCAGGCGCGCATCACCGCACTCAAGGACCAGATCACGGCCGCGCAGAACCGCATCGCGAAAGACGAGATCAACGCGAAGGACGCGGACGCGAAGGCGGCCAAGGCGACCGACGAGATCAAGGCGGCGAAGTACCGCGCGGACGGAAAGCGGTTCCGCGATCAAATCACCGCCGAGCGGAACAAGATCACGAAGTACGAGGACGAGATCAAGCGGTTGCAGAACACGCCCGATGCGACGACGTCCACGTCCTCGTCGACCTCGAAGACTGAGGACCAGGCTCCGGTCCCGATGTCGTGGCACGACCTCGGATCCAAGATCGGCGGGATCGCGTTCGACGGCGTCGCTGAGACCGCGGGGATTCCCGACCTCTTGTCGTCGCCGTTCTACAAGGTGCCGGCCACCATCGCGAACGCGTTCCTCACTCACCCCGGATCGCTCAACCCGGCGAACGTGCCGAAGCCGAGCGCCATCGGTCCCGCGATCCAGAAGACGTTCGCGCCCATGGTCCAGACGCCGAAGCCGAAGGTGAACGTGATTAAGCCGAAGCTCCACGACTCCGGCGGCGACATCCCGCCGGGCATCTCGCTGATCTCGAACCAGACGGGCCGCCCGGAGCAGTCGCTCTCGCACGAAGAGCGCGAGCTGAAGAACCGTGTGTTCGAGGCGTTCGCCAACGGCTCCGGCGGCGGATCGGATCGCCCCTGGGTCAACATCGAGCAGCTCCACGCCGGAGAGAACTACGGCGCCGGAGCACGCAAGATCGCCCGCGAGCTCAACCAGTACTCAGGACAGACGCGCCGATGACGATCGTGAACCCCACGCACCCGCTGATGCCGATCCAGATCGACGATCTGCTTCGCCGCGACATCGCGGTCCACACGTGGATCGACGCGAACGGAGTGCGGTGGCCACTGCGCGGGGGAGCGACCGCGTTCCCCGCCCAGTGGTCGACCGGGGCGCACCTGGAGAAGATCAAAGGGATCTCGGCGCCCCTGACGCATGTGGATCAGCAAGGCGCACACCAGGACGGAACCGACTGGCTCGACTCCCACTACGACAAGATGGAGATCGATTTCACCATCTCCCTGTGGGCCCCGACGATCACCGAGCGTCGGCGCCTCGCACGAGCGTGGAACAACGGGTGGCAGCCGAGGAAGACGGGACGCTGGGTCGTCTTCACCCACGACGCGGGGGAGTGGTGGGTCGACCTCCGGTCGCTCGGCGAGTACCGCGGCGACCTCCCGCCCGATCATCAGACGAAGTGGACCCTCGAATGGTCGGCACGCTCCGATGATGCGTTCTGGCAGTCGTTCCCATCGGTCGACAAACTCGTGTACCGATCCGGAGCACTGCGCTCGCTGAACCAGCCGGCCGACACCCTGCGGCCCAACATGCTGGCGCTGCGCAACCGCGGCAACGTGAACGGCTGGCCCGACCATCTCCTCCAGGGCCCTGGGACGTTCACCCTCGGCGACAACGGGGCCAATGGCCGCACGGTCTCGATTCAGGTGAAGGCGGGCGAGCTGGTCAAGCTCACGACCCTGCCGAGGAAGCGGACCGCGATCGAGCTGAACTCGAACGCCAACGTGTACCCGCGACTGAAGAACCGTTTCGCCACACCGGTCCCGCCGCCGGTCCGGACGAATCTCGCTGGTATCGCCCACATTCCCGTCACCGTGACGGGTGCGACAACCAACGTCACGTCGATCACCTCGCGCCTCACGCCCTACCGCGACTGGCCCGAGTAGCCCACCCCATCCCTCGTCACCCGACCGCCCCGGTCGGGTGATTCGTCGTACCCAAAGGAGTCCCACATGCCTGCCGTCGGAATCACCTCGTACATGGCGAACCTCTGGCTCAACTGGGTCCGCGGCTCGTCGACCACGCCGCCGACCACTGTCTACGCCCAACTCCACGTCGGCGTCCCGGGCGCCACGGCCGCCTCGAACCTCTCGGCCGGGACCGTCGGTGGAACCGTGCGAGTGGCGATCACGTTCGCCGCCGCGTCGGGTGGATCGATCAGCATCACCGGCACCGCGCCGTCCTGGACCTGCTCGGCCTCGGCCGTGTCCGAGACCCTCTCGCACGTCTCGTTCTTCGACGCATCGAGCGGTGGCAACTGCCTGTGGACCGCGGCGCTCAACTCGACCCGCACGTGGTCGACCGGCGACACCTACACGCTGTCGACCGACTCGCTCAATCTCACGCCGCTGGCCGCGAACTGACGCGAGACCAACGGTGCGAATCGGTCGAGAGGCCGTGACGTAAGTGGCGATCTCGCGGCAGCGGATCAACAAGAGCGGGTCGCAGTCGATCGGGTCGCAGAGCACGGCCGGGTACGTCCAGGTCACGAGCTGGACCTCGGACGCGTCCTATCCCGCGACCATCACGGCCGACGAGCTGGTGGTCGCCGGCAACGGCTCCGCCACCATCACGCTGTCCTACGCCAACACGGGCGGCAGCTTCCGCAAGGCGGCGCTCCTGCTCAACGGCACCGTCGTGGCCGAGTCGCCAGCCAACTCAGGATCGGGAACGCTGACCTACACCGCGAACCTCATCGCGGGCGACAAGATCCGCCATTCGATCTACAACAACGCGTTCGCCTCGACCACCACCGTCACGGCGGCCGGGACGTCGATCGACGTCAACCCGACGAGTCAGGCGTACACCGGCGACGCGACGACCACCATCACCGCCACCCCCGTCGCCGACGGCGGCAAGGGGACGACCGGCGGCGCGTCGCAGACCATCACCGCGACCGCCATCGCGGGAGGCCTTCGCGCGACCTCGTCGGGTGCTACCACGGTCATCACGGCCACCCCGACCGCCGCGGGCATCCGTGGGGCCTCCTCTGGTGCTGCGACGACCGTCGTGGCCACCGCAGTCGCCGACGGGTCCAGCGGCGGCTCGGCCAACACGACCGTCACGGTCGGGACACCCGCCGACGGCGTACTGACGAAGACGGGCGGCGCCTCGACCGACGTCACCGTCGGCTCCAGCGCCGACGGGCGTGTGGACGGCAGCGGGAACGCTGCCACGACCATCACCGCCACCCCCACGGCCGGTGGCACCGCCCAGCATCGCAGCGGCGCCCAGACGACCGTCACGGCCACCGCGGCGGCCGACGGTGTCGTCGGGGAAGTCGGGGGCGCGAGCACCACCGTCACGGTCACTGCGACCGCCGACGGCAAGGCTGGCGGATCGGCGAAGACCACCGTCACGGCAACGGCGAAGGCTGACGGCACCGTCCGCTACGCCGACGGCCACCTCGACCTCTCGCAGGCTGATCCGGTCGCCGCGTTCGCCGAGGCCGACCGCCGCCAGGACGCCCTCATGGCGAACCCGGGCCTCGAGGTCCGGGTGCACGACAACAAGGGCTATCCGCTCATGCCGATCAACGACTACCTGTCGGCCACCGTCGGGGAGAAGGTCCGAGCCGTCGGCACCGGAACGATCGAGCTGAAGGGCTCCGACCCCGCTGGCCCCGTCGGCATGACGTGCAAGAGCACCGTCGTCCCGATCACGGTGCGCAAGCAGGGGTACTGGAAGTGGACCGGCCGCGTCGACACCTGCGAGAAGGCCGTGGTCAAGGGTGTCAAGACCTACACGATGCAGCTGGTCCACGATACGAACTGGCTGAACAAGTGGATGGTGTTCCCGACCTGGTGGACCCCGATCCAGTTCCAGCCGATCAAAGAGGCTGTGCACGTCGGCCCGATCATCACCTGCATCAAGACGATGCTCGCCGAGCAGCAGATCCGGACCTACTTCGGGCTCTGGGAGATCGTCAACAACCTCACCAACCCTGCGGCCTGGTTCGCCTCGGCAACAGCCAACGCGCAGAACGGGAAGCCGCCCTACGTCATCATCCCGACGAACCCGCTGACGGACACCTCGAAGTGGACCACCATCACCGCCCGCATGGACTCGGTGATGTCGCTGATCGAGCAGCCGATGAAGGACTGCGGCGTCGTGCCCAAGGTCTGGATGTGGGAGCCGGGGGAGCCGCAGCCTGCACCCTGGGCGTTCACCCTGACCGAGCCGACCATCTGCTTCGACTTCGTCGACAAGACCAACGTCACCGGCCCGACAGGGACCGCGATCGACGGTCTTATCGGCGCCGGGGTCGAGCTGGCCGACATGGCACTCGGCGGCATCCTGGAGGCGCTGCTCGGCATCGACCCCAGCTCGATGAACGAGACCGACGCGACGAACCCCTACGGCGGGATCCTGTCGCACTACTTCGGCCTCGACTCGAAACCGCCGTGGCCGATCTACGAGGACGGCCCGAACAGCGGGATCACCGAAACCCATGTAGTGGCGCACCATCCGCTCGCCTACACCGTGATCGGCGGCGGACAGTCGCCCGAGTGGGTCAACCAGGGGATCAACCTGATCCTCGAAGCGCTCCTGTCGATGATCATCGCGGCGGCGGCAGCCGCAACGGCCGGCGCCGCGGGCGCGATCGGAGCGATTCCGAACTCGCTGCTCGATGGCGTGTTCGACAACATCATCCTCGCGTTCCAGGAGATCGAGCACGCCGGACGCCGGAAGAAGCTGGGCAAGTTCGGGTATCCCGAGTTCTTCACCAGCACCGGCGGCACCGCGTACACGCTCAACGAGCTCGTCGCGCTGGAGGCGGCGCTGTGGGATTCGCGCGGCTACTACACCTTCCAGCTGAAGACCCGCGACGGCGGCCAGTACACCTACGGCCGCGACTACGAGACGGGCGACCCGCTCTCGTGGATCGACCCCGACGACCGAGTGATCTACACCGACTACCTCACCGAGTGGCAGATCACCGACACGCGTCAGGACTTCGAGGACCTCGAGATCACCGTCGGTGACGGGAACGCGCTCGAATCCCCGTACGCCAAGTTCGCCCGCCAGTACGAGGGGCTATGGAGCGCCATCAAGGCGGTGACCCTTGTCGGGTAATCAGGAAGGCAGCCAATGAGTTTCGTTCGCAATCCAGATGGGTCGTACGTCGCGACCGTCCAGTGTCTCTTCACGGGTGCGCAGGACCCGTTCTCCACGGGTGTGTGCACCATGACGATGGTCATCGACGCCGACTCGGCGACATCCAACGCGGTCGCCCTCGCGCAGGGTCTCCCCGGCCTGGCGGCCACGTTCCGCAACATCGCAGTCACCGCGGGTCCGGCGAACAGCAACGCGACCGGCTCCCTCACGCTCGTGAGCCCCGGCGGCCCGGGCGAGGCGAGTGTCTACGACCTCGCGCTGACAATCCCGAAGGGCGCAGACGGCGGCACCGGTTCCCCCGGCTCAGTCCTCTCGTCCTCCGACGTCACCGGCACGCCCACCAGCGGCCAGATGCTCGTCTACAACTCGACGACGAACAAGGCGGTGTGGACCACAGTCCAGACCAAGCCCGTCCTCTACGTCGTCTCGGCCTCGTCGTTCACCTCGCTGTCCATGACCGCCGCAGGCGTCACGGGAGTCCTGACGAACATCACGATCCCGGCCCAGTCCTTCGCCTACCGCCCACGCGTCGAGGGCGACGTCGAAGTCACCCCCGCGGCGATCGGCACCCGCATCGACGGCGAGATCCGCATGGGTGGATCGGCAACCGCGCCCGCGACCATCGCAGCCTCGGGCACGATGCTGGGCTACGCGCGCGGCCAGGAGGCCGCCGGGGTGGCGTATCACCTGTCGGCATCACCCCGATTCGGCGTCGCGATCCTGCCGACCGATTCGTCACCCGCCGCGGTCGTGCCGGCCGGGACAGCCCAGACGATCGTCTTCTCCGCGGTGCGGCAATACGGCTCGGCCAACTGGTCGACGTCGCAGGTCCTCGCCGAGCTGCGCATCTGGCTGGATCCGGCCTGATGCCCTCACAGCAGTTCGTTGGAACGTGGACGAAGTCGTTCTTCGAGTTGGTCCTCGCGCGGGTGCTCTACGCCGTCGCCGGATTCCAGATCGACGTCTTCGGGTCGAAGATCAGCCCGTTCGCCGGGCTGAAGACGTGGGCTGACGACCTGTCGACGCAGGCGGTCTCGGCCTACAACGCCGCCGCCACCGCGCAGCTGTCGGCCGACGGGGCGCAGGCGAGCGCGAACACGGCCAACTCGGGTGTCGCGTCGAATGCGGCCGTCACCCAGCAGGCGGGCGGCGCGTCGATCTACGTCTCGACCGACTCGACCGCCGACGTCACGATCGATGCCCAGAGCGCCAGCGCATCGATCACCGTCACGTCCACCTCGGCCGCCTGGGGATTCCTCCGCTCGTCGGAGGCGGCGCAGCGCCAGGGCCTCGCATGGGTGGCGAAGAAGACCGGCACGGTCTCGAGTCTCAACCTCGACGTCTACAGCCTCAACGTCGCGACCGGCGAGGTCGCCTTGCTGTACTCGTCGCCCGACCTCAGTTCGTCGCTGTCGGTGGCGGACTCGTGGGGGACACACGTGCTCCCGGTCGCCCTCGTGGTGCAACGCGACGACGTCCTCGCGGTCCAGGCGCGCATGACCGGCAGCGGGTCGGTCGTATTCCACGGGGCCGTCTCGTCGAAGCCCAACGCGCTGGCGCGGCCGTACCAGCCGGGCCTCGTGCGCAACCCTGCCTCCTCACCCGCACCGTCGTCGATCTCTGGCGCGGTCGTCGACGCCTCGTACTCGACGTCGTTCCTGTTCCTGCAATTCGGCTCGAACACGTCGTTCGCCACCGTCCCGCGCACCATCGCCGACAACTTCGACGGCGACCTCGGATCGTGGGTGCTGAACAACGTGAGTTCCGGATCGAACCTCAAGATCAGCGGCGGCCAACTGGTATTCAACGGCACGACCGACGGCCGACAGGCGGGCATCTACCAGCTCCAGCTCGCGACCGACGACTGGAACGTGGCAGCGTGGCTCGGTAACCCGAATGTGCGGCAGTCGTTCATGATCGCCGCATCCGACTCGTCAATCGGGAACTTCCTCGCCCTCGGCGTGAGCAACTCGGGATGTGCGCTCTACACGGTCACCGGCGGGATCGGCGGCACCGCAACCCAGGTCGGATCATCGGGCACCGCGCGCAGCGGCGGGTGGACCATCACCTACCGGCAGGCGTCCAACACGTTCAACGTGTACGCCTCCACCGACACCAGCGGCGTCCCCGAGATCTCCTGGATCGACACCGGCGGTGTCATCCCGCACGTCGGCGGCCGGCGCTACTTCGGCCTCGCTCAAACGCGGCTCCTCACAACAAGTTCGGCCGCGTGGGACAACTTCGTCGCAAAGGACATGACGCCATGACTCAGACCATCCTCCCGCACACCTACCACGCCCAACAGAAGGGCTGGACCTGCGGACCGTCGACCGCGCTGGTCGTGCTCTCCACCTACGGGATCAACGTCACCGAGAACCAGATGGCGATCGAGTGCGGCACAACCGTCGACGGCACCGCCGACGTGGCGAACATCGACGCGGTCCTGTCCAGGCGAACCGGCCGCGCGTACTCGGCGCGCTACATCCGCACCGGAAACCCCACGCGCGAAGACATCCAGGCTCTCCGGGTCGCGATCACCGAGACGATCGTCAACAGCCGGCGCGGGATGCCGATCAACATCTGGGCGCAGGGCAACACCCGGCCGCCGGGCTACCCGTGGGAACTGATCATGCACTTCGTGACCGGCGTTGGCGCCGAAGTCGGCGGGGACGGACTGGCCAACGGCGCCTACATCTCCGACTCCGCCCGGTTCGGCGGCATCGAACACTGGTGGATGCCGATCGAGCGTCTGGCGGTCAACATCACCCCGAAGGGCTATGGCGCCCTCGTGGCACCCGACGTCCCGAATCCGTTCGGGGCGCTGTCGGATGCCGACCAGCGCGTGCTCCTCGACCGGGTGCGCTACGTCTACGACCAGCTCGGCCCGAAACTCCCCGCATGGGGAGCGAGCTCGTCGATCCTCGGCCCCGACGGCAAGGAGCTGACAGTACGCGACGGGATCGCGAGCACGAAGCGGACGATCGAGCGGATCGGGGCGAAGCTGTGAGCACCTTCTATGCCGACGTGTCCGAGTGGCAGCGCGGCGTCGACGACTCCTACCCGTACCGAATGCTCTGCATCCGATCCAACGACGGGACCTACCGAGATCAGAAGTGGGCCAACAACTACGCGTGGTGTCGCCGCGCGGCCGACGCGGGCAAGCTCGACTGTTTCCTCGTCTACATGGTCTACCGCCAGAACTGGCAACAGACCCTCGACACGTTCACAGCGCAGGTCGGAACCCCGCACCCGAAGTTGATCGCGATGGTCGACGTCGAGTCGTGGGGCGGCCAGATCGGCGGCAACCAATCGGCCGGTATCAACAACCTCATCGACGGCCTCGCCCGATTCCTCGGCGACCGGCGCCGCGTCGTCGCCTACGGCAACCAGGGCGATCTCAACTCCCTGTGGCCACATAAGCCGAGGGACACTCGGCTGGTCGTCGCGGGCTACTCGCGCACAAAACCGAACTACCCCAATCAGATCGCGTGGCAGTACACCGACGGTCAGGGGTACGGACCCGGCCCGCAGGGCTGCGCGCCGTTCGGCAACTGCGACATGAACCTGACCGATCTCTCACCCACAGATTTCGCCGCAGCGTGCGGCGTGAACGGAGGAAACAACATCATGGCTGCACTCAACGACGCAGAGCAGAAAGAACTACTCACGAAGGTGCGGTGGATCGCCGACCAGCTCGGCCCGAACCTGTGGGGACCTGACTCCTCGATGGGCAAGGCGGCCGACGGTAAGTCGGAGAACACCGTGCGCGACGGCCTCGCAGCGCTGAAGCGCACCGTCGAGGCCCTCGCGAAGAAGCTGGGGGTCTGACCGTGAGCAGCACCATTCTCGAGAAGCTCGGACTCAAGGCGACGACCGACTGGATCTCGATCGCCTACACCGCCCTCCCGACCGCGACGGCCGGCGCATCCATCGGGGCAGTTGCCACCGGTGACAAGTCGGCCCTCTGGGCGGGCATCGTGACGGCGTTCCTCGCGCCCCTGATCGCGTTCGTCCGCGCCCGATCGATCTCGACCCTGCGCCCTCTGCTGTACGCAGCGGTCGGCGCCGTCCAGCTCGGGCTCCTGGGCTACGGCATCGCATCCCAGGTGCAGGTCGGGATATGGCTCCCGGTCGTGTCGACCGCACTGGCCGGACTCACCGGCGGGATCATGAACGCCAACACGGCCAGCACGTCGGCATTCACCGGCAACGCCCAAGGGATCGCCGACCCGAACGCCCCGGTCGCGGAATGACGATCGGTTGTAGCGCGTGAGCTTCCTGTCGCCGGCCGCGTGGAACGGGGTCGGCGTGGTGTCGATCATCCTCGTGGTCGCGACAGCCACGGCCATCGCGTTGGTCAAAGGGTGGATCGTGCTCGGTGTCACCCACCGTGAGCTGATCTCGATCCGCGACCGCGAACTGGAGGCGGCAGAACGCCGCGACGTTGAGAACCAGAAGAGCATCGCGAAGTTCGCCGATGCCGCAGCCGTCTCGACGGCCACGGCCGAGGTGCAGCAGGCGATGGTCACAGCGATGCGTCAGATCGCCGAGGAGCACGCGCCATGAAGTTCTGGTGGCAACGCGAGATCGCCGAGGCGCGGGTTCGTGCCGATCGCATGGAACAGAAGGCCGACGCGGCCCGCGACCGTCGAGAAGAGGCGGAGCGGGCCGACGCGCGGGCACAGAAAGTCGGGGACAGCTTGAGGAAAGACTTGGTCAAGAACGGGTTCGCGGAGGCGATGCGGGCAGCCTTCGGGGGTGTGGGATGACGGCGAAGATGATCGCGGACATCGCGATCTGCGTCCTGGCGTTCGAGCAACTGGTGTTCACCGTGCAGTACGTGGTGAAGTCGCCATGGTGGGCGTCGAACCTCGGCAAGGTCTACGCCCTCAAGTCCACCCTGTGGACGCTGGTGGTGCTACAGGTGGCGGTGTCGGTGTCGACCGGCTCGGAGTACCCGGGCCGCCACTATGTGCGGCTGGTGATCTATGTCGGTGGCGCGGTCGCGATGGTGTGGCTATGGCTGATGCTGCGCCGGTACCAGGAAGAGGGGCGCGAGGCCCGCGCCAGGGCCGGTGACACCCGCACTCAGCGACAACTGTGGGCGGACACGCTGCGTGAGTGGGCGGGGCGCAAATGACCGCGATCACCCTCATCACCGTCCGGGGCACCGCCGAGCGTCGTTGGAGCGCAACCAACATGCTCAGCGTCCCGGCGCTCAAGCTCGGCGACCGGGTCGAGTGGGTCGACCTCGACTACGAGGCGTCGATCGCGTGCTTCAACCCGACCGGCAACGTGCTGGGGGTGAGCGAGGCGCAGTCGCGCCGCGAAGGCGTGACGAACCTCGCGGCGGCGATCCGGTCGACGCCGAACCTCGTGGTGCTCGCGGGCTACTCCCTCGGTGCGCTCGTCGTCAGCGACTTCCTCGCGGCGAGGGCCCGCGGCGCCTACCGCGACTGCACCGTGCTCGCCGTCGTGAACATCGCGAACCCTGCCCGCCGGGCCGCCCAGTCGTACGGGCGGCCGTCGTTCGGCTACGGCCTCGACGGCGCACACCCCGCGTGGCCGGCCGGGATCGACGTGTACGAGATCGCCAACCCGGTCGACGGGATCACCTCGATGCCGGCCGAGTCGCCATTGCGTCCGCTCGCCGACCAGATCCGCACCTTCAGCCTCGGGGACCCGCACGTCTGGTTCGACCACATGGTGGCCCAGCTCGACGGGATGGAGGCTCGGCAGGCTCGCGCGCAGTGGTGGGAGCCGACGTTCTGGCAGTCCTACGCCGAGGCGCCCGCGTGGCTGCGCGGATACCTGTTCGACGGCCAACACACCCGCGCGTACACCGAACGGCGCTGGTATGGCCGTGCGGGACGGCGGATCTCGGCGCAGGACCTCGTCGCCGAGACGGTCGCGATCTACGCCTGAATCCGAAGAAAGACCGAACGAAAGACCCCCGAACCTTGCCTGGGTTCGGGGGTCTTTCGTTCGTTCGTTCGTTGGGTCGTCGAGTTCTACCTGGCGGTCCAGGTGGCCAGTGGTTCGCCGAGAGGGCCGGTCAAGGAAATCGATTGGATCGTGTGGCCGGCGGGTACGTCGAATGCAACCGCGCCGGACGTCTTCTGGCCGGACGGAATCGATGCCGTGCCGATTTGCTCGGCGGCCCCACCGAGCGAGGCCTCCAGGTGTGTGCCGTCGTTGGTTGCGGCCGAGAAGTAGAGCGGATTCACCTCCCACGTCCCCTTTGTGCCCTGGATCGTCGCGGTGACCTGCCAGAGTTCACCCTTCACATCGGCGAACTCGCTGGCCTGCCCCTGCTGGAGGTCGGCGATCGTGATGCGGGCTGCGTTGCCGGAGTCGGACACGTCGACTGTCGCTCCCACTGGGAACGTCTTCTTCTTCTCGGGCGCGCCCGCGGCAGCGGGGGTTCCGGACTCCGATACTTGATTGGCATCGGTGCTCGCGCACCCAGCTCCAGTGAATGCGATGATTGCCAGCGCCGCGATAGCGCCGATGAGCGTACGGTTACGCATGACTCCAAGACTCCATTCTTGGGTCCGTCGCCCCGGCCTGTGACAGCAGGTGCGGGGCTCTTTTCGGTTGTGTCGCACGCTGTCACGCGCGGGTCAACGTTTGCGGAACGCTACTCGGCCCTCCGCCCGGCGTGTGCCGGGTTTCGGATAATTCGTTCGCTCGGTCAGGCCGCCGTCTTCCAGGGGTCGAGTCGATGAATCCCCTCGACCTTTCGCTGATCCTTGACCTTCGTGTACTTCGCCGTCGTGGCGAGGCTCGCGTGGCGCATCAATTCCTGCGTCGTGCGGAGATCGACCCCACTGTCGACGAGCGCGGTCCCGAACCAGTGCCGAAGGGAATGGGCCGAGCCTTGGGCGCCAGCCCGGACGATTGCCTGTTTGATGATGTGACCAACCGACTTTCCTCGGATATGCCCACCCTCCGGCCGGCTTGAATTGGTCGGGAACCACCAGCCTTCCCGGGGCATCATCCACGCGACGTCGACGACGAGTGGATGCAGGGGGAGTGTCGATTTCACTCCGCCTTTCCCGGTGAACGTGACGGTCCGCTCAACGAGGTCGAAGTTCTCACCCCGAATCTTCGCGATCTCGGCGCACCGCATTCCAACGAGGGCGTAAAGGATGATCATCACCCTGGTGCGCTTGTGCATCCGCACCGCCAGCACTCGGCGAAGGTTGTCGTCGGACAACGGCTTCGGCTCCGCTCGGGGGACGCGAGGCGAGGTGATGTTGATCATCGGGTTGTCGATCCGATGGCCCGTGCGTTGCAACCACAGAAACCATGCCCGCATGGCGCGGTAGTAGGTGTTCCGGGTCCCGGGCGACCAGTCCTCGCCGCTGGCCAGCCATTCGACCAGATCGTCCATCGTGGCCTCACTGGGAGACACGCCCATCGTGTTGGCGAATCGGTGCAGAATCGCGGCGCGCTCGGTCACCGTCCGCTTTGACAGCGATTGCGCGAATTGCGATGTGCGCCACTGGATAATCAGGCGTGAATCATGCTCGTTCATGGTGCTGCGTCCCCCTTTATCGGCTGGAAGAAATCGCGAGTGGCCCGACCATTCTGGAGTGTCGCCGCATTGAGTAACGCTCGATATCAAATTGCCCGCGAGCGTTGTCAAACGGTTACCGGAATGCGAAGAATCGGACACGATAGCCGACGATCAGGCGACTTCAAGCCCGCCTGGTTCGAACGTGAAGTTCCGACGATTGACCGGCAACTCCTTCACTACGGAGCAGAAGGCCGCAGGTTCGATTCCTGCCGGGGGCACAGTTTCTGTACTCGTCGATCTCACTCTGATTCTCATCCTCACCTCGGATCACACCACCCGTCGTCGCGCCGGCCGTAGTCACCGTTCGGCGATTCGCTCGGCGGACGCGTGAGGCGAACAGCGATCAGTCGGTCTGCCCCGCGAGGAGACCGAGCAACTCGGGCGATCTCCCCGCGGGCCGTGCTCACAGATACGGCTGGGTGAGCATCTCGAGGTAGTGACCCGACGGATCCTTGAAGTACACCCGTCGTCCCTCGTCGGTGGCGACCTCGTTCGGGCGGCGCATCTGCGGGTCGGCCCAATGCTCGATGCCGTCGCGGACGAGTATCGCGTAGCCGCGGTCGAACTCCTCCTCCGACATCAGGAACGCCATGTGAACGGGATCGTTGACGGGGCCGGATGCGAACTGCAACAGCGTGTCGTCGTCGAGCAGGATGTTGGTGAACGGACCCCAGCCCGGTGCCTCGCGGGCGCCGAGGATGGTGCGGTAGAAGGCCGCCGACCCGACCGGGTCATGTGAACCGATGATGGTGTGGTTGAAACTGACTGTCACGAATACTCTTTCGTGTCCCACGCCTCCATGCCTGACGCAGTCCGCCATCGGCACGCGACGCTGCCTCGGAGTGTAGCCCCGCGGCGGGTCGTCGGGGTGGCGAAAATCTGCCGTCCTGCGCGGTGTCGTGTGGATAGTGCACGCGGCTCGCTGTTGGGCGGCAGATTGTGGTCAGGGGCCGCCCGGGGAGGCGCGGCGTCCGGAGATCCGCCCGGTATCTGCCGGAATCCGCCTGAGAATGGCCAGCGAATGCCAATGCGGTTGTGGTGCAGTGCTGGCGGGTGGTTTTCGGGTGCGGGCGGGTGGTTGTCGGGGGAGTGCTCGGGCCGTCGGGGTGGCGAAAATCTGCCGTCCTGCGGGGTGTGGTGTGGATAGTGCACGCGGCTCGCTGGTGGGCGGCAGATTGTGGTCAACACTCGGGCAGGGCTGGGGTTGGTGGGAGTCGGGCGCTCAGGCCGTCGGGGTGACGAAAATCTGCCGTCCTGCGGGGTGTGGTGTGGATAGTGCACGCGACCCGCCGCTGGGCGGCAGATTGTGGTCGGACCGCCGGCCCGGGCAGAGTCCCGGAAACCAGCCCCCGACCGACCTCAGTTCATCGGGAGCGGCTGCGCGCCTCGCTCGGCGAGCATCGCGGTGATGATGCCGATCTCCTTGTTCTGGGTGCGCAGCATCGCCGACGCCAGGTCGCGGACGTAGGGCTCGGTGACGTTCGCGGGATTCGCGGCGTACTCCATCATGTGCAGCCCACCCTCGTGGTGCCGCAGCATCAGCTGCAGGAAGTCGACGTCCGCGTCGCGACCGCGCAGGGTGCGCAAGCGATCCATCTCGGCCGCGGTCGCCATGCCGGGCATCGGTGGCTCGTCTGCGGAACCGGACGTGGAACCGCCCGCCGTCGGAGCACCTGCCGTCGGAGCGCCTGCCGTCGGAGCGCCCGGAGCCGACGGCTCGCCCATCCCGGGCATCGACATACCGGGCATGTCCGCGTGGTCGTCGGATGCCCCGTGTCCGCCCGATGCGCCCTGCTGGTCGCCCGTGCCGTGGTCACCCGTGCCGTGGTCGTGATCGTCGGCCTCGTCGTGACCGGCCGCGCCGTGATCGTGGGTCCCGTGATCATGGCCCGCGTGGTTACCGTCGGCGTGATCGTGGTCGTCACCCGACGTCCCGCCGCCGGACATCGACATCCAGGCCATCGGCGAATCCGGGTTGATGACGGGGTAACCCCACCGCGACAGCCAGGACTGCATCTGACCGATCTCGTTGGACTGTGTGGTGAGGATGTCGAAGGCCATGCTGCGGACCTGCGGATCGGTGCCGTTGGTCAGTTCGATGGCCGCCATCTCGACGCCCTGTTCGTGGTGCCGGATCATGTCCTGCGCGAACCCGACCGCGGCGGAATCGGCGGCGGGGCGATCGTTCGCGGCGGCGTCGTCGTCGGAGTACGACGCGGCGATGACCAGACCCACGCCGACACCGAGGAGCAGGAGGATGACCCCGGCGAGGGCGATGAGCACACGCTGGCCGCGCTCGGAGCGGCCGGGACCGTCAGGGTCGCCCTCGTCGTCGGCCGACGCCGCATGTCCCGTCGCCGTCGCGTCAGCGCCGACCGGTGGTGACGATGGCGCCGACGACGAGCCTTCCGTGGCGGAATCGGTTCCGCTGGTGACGTTCTCCGCATCGGGGGTATCGCCCTCGCCGGGGTTCGTCGGGTCGCTGGAGTCTTTCGGGTCGCTGGGATGCTGCGGGTCGCTGCCGGCCATCCGATTCGCCGATCAGCCCGCGGGTGCGGGGGCCGGGGCGCCGCCGACGCCTGCTTCGTCGGTGGCAGGTGCGCTACCGCCTCCGTCCATCTTGACCGCATCGGGCCCGGGCGGGCCCTGGTCGGCCGGCGGCGGGTTCGACGGGTCGAAGGCGCCCGGCAGGGCGGCGCAGGCGGCCTGCGTCTCCGGGAAGGCCGCCTCCTGAGGCGCCTCGCGGTACACACCGGTGTTGGTGTTACGGCGCAGCGCGGTGATGAACTGGTCGATCCGCGGATCGCCCGCCGACTCCAGCTTCAGCTGGTGGCCCCAGCTCTGCAGCGAGATCGGCGTGCTCTGGTCCGGGTAGGGCGAGATGAACAGGAACTGCTCGCCGGTGACCTTCTTCTTCAGCGTGTCGAGGTCGTCGGGGTTGATCGTCGACGGGTTGTAGGTGATCCACACCGCGCCGTGCTCGAGCGCGTGGACGGCGTTCTCCGAGCGCAACTGGTTCGGGTAGACGATGCCGGTACATGTGGCCCAGACCTCGTCGTGCGGTCCGCCGAAGGGCGGCGACTGGTCATAGGCGACCCGCTGCTGTCCGGTCACGTGCTGGCCCGCGCGGTAGTAGATCTTGGTGACGCCGTCGATACGGGTCGAGGGATCGGGATCCTGGGCCGACGGCACGTACCCCTCGACGGTCGCGGGCTTGAGGCTCTGCGCCTCACGCTCGTCGAGGTACTTGGGCACCAGATATGCGGCGATGCCTGCGACCAGCGCCAGGACCACGACGACGGCGCCGATGATCGGCCAGTCGATGCTGCGGCCACTCGCGGAGGGGACCGAGCCGGATCGCGTCGGACGCTTGCTGGTCTTGGGTACGTTCGCCCCCGCTTTGCGTGCCATCTCTCTCTTCCGTCGAAACCCTGCGCAGCGCGGATGCCGCGGCGATCACACAGTGTACTGGTGGCGCACCGACCCCATCCCCGGTGCCGATCCGGTCCGGACGCGCCGCGCGCCGAGGCGATTGTCCCCACCGGCACGTGGGCCAATAGGATGGGATGCCGTGACTCCCGCCGACCTCGCCGCACTGCTCCGTGCCGCGACCCTGACCGTTGTCCGAGACCACGGACTCGACGACTCGGTGCTGCCCGAGACCGTCGGTGTGGAGCGACCGCGCCACGCCGATCACGGCGACTATTCCACCAACATCGCGCTGCAGCTCGGCAAGAAGTTGGGTGTACCGCCCCGAGAGCTCGCAGGGTGGCTGGCCGAGGCATTCGCGGCGACACCCGGGATCGACAAGTCCGACGTCGCCGGGCCGGGATTCGTCAACGTGTGGCTGGCCGCCGACGCCCAGAACACCGTCGTGTCGACCATCCTCACCGACGGCGCCGCATACGGACGCGGGGACGCGCTCGCCGGTCGGAAGATCAACCTCGAGTTCGTCTCCGCCAACCCGACCGGGCCGATCCACCTCGGTGGTACGCGCTGGGCGGCGGTCGGCGACGCGCTCGGTCGCGTTCTGGGCGCGCAGGGCGCCGACGTCACCCGGGAGTACTACTTCAACGACCACGGTGCCCAGATCGATCGCTTCGCGCGCTCGCTCGACGCATCGGCCCGTGACCTCCCCACCCCCGAGGACGGATATGCGGGCGACTACATCGCCGACATCGCGGCCCGGGTGGTCGCCGCGGTTCCCGACGTGCTCGACAAGCCCGACGCCGACCGCGTGGAGACCTTCCGGTCGGTCGGGGTCGACCTGATGTTCACCCACATCAAGGAGAGCCTGCACGAGTTCGGCACCGACTTCGACGTCTTCACCCACGAGGACTCGATGTTCACCTCCGGTCTCGTCGACGCCTGCATCGCCGAACTCAAGTCGAACGGAAACCTCTACGAGGCCGACGGCGCCTGGTGGTTGCGCACCACCGATTACGGCGACGACAAGGACCGCGTGGTGATCAAGAGCGACGGCAACGCCGCCTACATCGCCGGTGACATCGCGTACTACAAGGACAAGCGAAACCGCGGTTTCGACCTGTGCATCTACATGCTGGGCGCCGACCACCACGGCTACATCACCCGGCTCAAGGCTGCCGCCGCGACGCTCGGTGACGACCCGGCGACCGTCGAGGTCCTGATCGGTCAGATGGTGAACCTGGTCCGCGACGGGCAGCCGGTGCGGATGAGCAAGCGCGCGGGGACGGTCATCACGCTCGACGATCTCGTCGACGCGGTCGGCGTCGACGGCGCTCGATACTCGCTCATCCGCTCGTCGGTCGACGTCAACATCGACATCGATCTCGACCTGCTCACCAAGCAGTCCAACGACAACCCGGTCTACTACGTCCAGTACGCCCACGCGCGGTTGTCGGCCCTCGGGCGCAACGCGGCCGAGTTGGGCATCTCCGCGAGCACCGACCTCCTCGGGTTGCTCGACGACCCGGCCGAGGGCGAGTTGATCCGGACGCTCGGCGACTTCGGCGACGTCGTCGCCACCGCTGCCGATCTCCGTGAGCCGCACCGGATCTGTCGCTACCTGGAGTCGCTCGCGGGTGCCTACCACCGGTTCTACGCTCGATGTCGGGTGTTGCCGCTGGGAGATGCCGCGGCCGAGGACATCCACCGCGCCCGGCTGGCTCTCTGCGACGCAACACGTCAGGTCCTCGCCAACGGTCTCGGGCTGGTCGGCGTCAGCGCCCCGGAGCGGATGTGAACGCGCATCCGGCCGGACCCCGGCACGCAGAGTTGCTGGCGGCCCCGCATCTGGCCGAACGTCCCAGTGCGCCCGACGAACTGGCCGCCATCCCGGCCGCGGTCTACCCGCGCAACGCCCGTCGTGAGGACGACGGCGTGGTCAGCATCGCGGGGATCGCGGTCACCGACCTCGCCGAGCGTTACGGGACACCGCTGTTCGTGCTCGACGAGGACGACTTCCGGTCTCGTTGCGCCGACATGCTGGCGGCCTTCGGCCCGCACGGACGGGTCCACTATGCCTCCAAGGCATTCCTGAGCACGGAGATCGCCCGCTGGGTCGACCAAGAGGGCCTCTGGCTGGACGTCTGCTCCGGCGGCGAACTCGCGATCGCACTGCGCGCCGACTTCCCGGCCGACCGGATCGCGTTGCACGGCAACAACAAGAGTCCGGCCGAACTCGCCATGGCGCTCGATGCGGGCGTCGGCCACATCGTCCTCGACTCGATGATCGAGATCGATCGCCTCGACGCGCTGGCGGGGGAGCGGGGGATCGTCGCCGACGTCCTGGTGCGCATCACCGTCGGCGTCGAAGCTCATACCCACGAATTCATCTCGACTGCCCACGAAGACCAGAAGTTCGGATTCGCACTTGCCGGCGGGGTGGCGATCGAGGCCATCCGCCGCGTCTTCGCCACCGACAATCTGCGACTCGTCGGCCTGCACAGCCACATCGGCTCACAGATCTTCGACATGGACGGCTTCGACCTGGCCGCACGGCGGGTGCTCGAACTGTTGCGCACCGTCGTCGCGGAGTTCGGAGTGGACAAGACCTCGCAGATCTCCATCGTCGATCTCGGTGGCGGACTGGGGATCTCGTATCTCCCGACCGACGACCCCCTGCCGATCGGCGCGGTGGCCGAGCGTCTCGCCGAGATCGTGCGTCGCGAGTCCGCGGCCCTCGGACTACCGGTCCCGACGCTCGCCGTCGAACCGGGCCGTGCGATCGCCGGGCCGGGCACCGTGACGCTCTACCGTGTCGGCACCATCAAGGACGTCGACCTCGGGCAGAACACCATTCGCCGGTACGTGTCGGTCGACGGCGGCATGAGCGACAACATCCGCACGGTGCTGTATCAGGCCGAATACGACGTCCGTCTGGTCTCCCGGGTCTCGGACGCCCGGGCGGTGGTCAGTCGGGTCGTCGGAAAGCACTGCGAGAGCGGTGACATCGTGATCAAGGATTGTTGGCTACCCGAGGACCTCGAGCCGGGCGACCTGCTCGCCGTGGCCGCGACCGGTGCGTACTGCTACTCGATGTCGAGCCGCTACAACATGACCATGCGCCCGCCCGTGGTGGCGGTGCGCGATTCGGATTCGCGAGTCCTGCTGCGGCGGGAGACGGTCGACGATTTCTTCAGTCTGGAGGTGCAACAGTGAGCACGACGACCAGCCCCGTCGACGGCTCCACCGGAGCGGGTACCGCACGCGAGATCGGTATCGCGGTGCTCGGTATGGGCAACGTCGGTGCCGAGGTGGTCCGCATCCTGCGGGACAACGCCGACGACCTGCGTTCGCGGGTGGGTGCGCCGCTCGCGTTGCGCGGAGTCGCGGTGCGTGATCTGGCCCGGCCGCGTGACATCGACAGCGCGCTGCTGACCGACGATCCCGCGGCCCTGGTCGCCCGGGACGACGTCGACATCGTGGTCGAGTTGATGGGTGGGATCGATCCGGCACGAGCACTGATCGGCACCGCGCTGCTCAACGGCAAGTCGGTGGTGACCGCCAACAAGGCGCTGCTGGCGGAGTACACCGGCGAGCTCGCGACCGCTGCGGCGGGCGCCAAGGTCGACCTCTACTTCGAGGCCGCCGTCGCGGGGGCGATCCCGGTGATCCGACCCCTGATGCAGTCGCTGGCCGGCGACACGGTCGAACGCGTCGCCGGAATCGTCAACGGCACCACCAACTACATCCTGTCGGCGATGGACGAGACCGGCGCCGACTATGCGGACACACTGGCGGAAGCGGGGCGACTCGGCTATGCCGAGGCCGATCCGACAGCCGACGTCGAAGGTTACGACGCGGCCGCCAAGGCGGCGATCCTCGCGTCGATCGCCTTCCACACCCGGGTCACCGCGGCCGATGTCCATCGCGAGGGGATCTCGTCGATCACGGCGGCAGATCTGGTCAGTGCGAAGAAGTTCGACTGCACCATCAAGCTGCTCGCGATCTGCGAACGCGTGCGCAGCGCCGACGGCAGGCAACGGGTGTCGGCCCGCGTGTACCCGACGCTCATACCGCATCACCACCCGCTCGCGACGGTGAACGGCGCCTTCAACGCCGTCGTCGTCGAGGCCGAGAACGCCGGTCGGCTGATGTTCTACGGTCAGGGTGCCGGCGGATCACCCACGGCGTCAGCGGTTCTCGGCGATCTGGTGATGGCGGCCCGCAACAAGGTGCACGGCGGACGTGGACCGTTGGAGTCGACGTACGCGTCGCTGCCCGTGGCGCCCATCGACGACGTGCTCACGCGCTACTACGTCTCGATGCGGGTCGCCGACCGCCCCGGTGTGCTCGCGCAGGTGGCCGGCGAGTTCTCGAAGCGATCGGTGAGCATCGCGGCCGTGCGACAGGAAGGTGCGGGTGACGACGCCCGGCTGATCCTGGTCACGCACCGCGCGCCGGACCGCTACCAGTCCGAATGTGTTGCGGCTCTGGAAGACATGGATGCCGTGATCAAGGTGTCGAGTGTGTTGCGATTGGAAGGTACCGATGACTGACCCCACTCCCGCCGCCGCGCCGGTGCACGTGCGGTGGCCCGGACTGATCGAGGCCTACCGTGATCGGCTGCCCGTCGGCGCCGACTGGAAGGTCGTCACCCTGCTCGAGGGCGGTACACCGCTCATCGAGGCCCCGCACATCTCCGAGGTCACCGGCTGCGAGGTGTATCTCAAGGTCGAGGGACTCAATCCCACCGGCTCGTTCAAGGACCGCGGCATGACCATGGCGGTCAGCAACGCGGTGAACCATGGCAAGACCGCCGTGCTGTGCGCGTCGACCGGCAACACCTCGGCGTCGGCCGCGGCGTACGCGACCCGCGCGGGCATCACCTGCGCGGTGCTCATCCCGCAGGGCAAGATCGCGATGGGCAAGCTCGCCCAGGCGGTGATGCACGGTGCGAAGATCGTCCAGGTGCTGGGCAACTTCGACGACTGCCTCGAGCTGGCGCGCAAGGCCACGGCCGAGTTCACCGAGATCGAGCTGGTCAACTCGGTGAACCCGGCACGTATCGAGGGACAGAAGACGGCCGCGTTCGAGATCGTCGACGTGCTCGGTAAGGCACCCGACGTGCACGCCCTGCCGGTCGGCAATGCCGGCAACATCACCGCGTACTGGAAGGGCTACCGCGAGTACCACGCCGACGGCGTGTCCGACCGCCTGCCCCGAATGCTCGGCGTGCAGGCTGCCGGCGCCGCACCGCTGGTCAACGGTGCTCCGGTGCGTGAGCCCGAGACCATCGCCACGGCCATCCGGATCGGTTCGCCCGCCAGTTGGAACCAGGCGGTCGCGGCCAAGGAGGAGTCCGGCGGTCAGTTCCGGGCCGCCACCGACGAGAAGCTGCTCGAGGCCTACCGCCTGATCGCGGGTCGTGAGGGCGTGTTCGTGGAGCCCGCCTCGGCGGCCAGTGTCGCGGGCCTGCTCGCGGCGAGGGAGGAAGGCTGGGTCGCGAAGGGCGAGACGGTCGTGTGCACGGTGACCGGCAACGGCCTCAAGGACCCCGACACCGCGCTGTCGGGTATCCCCGAGGTCGAGGCCATCCCGGTCGATCCGGTGGCGGTGGCACGTGCCCTCGGCGTCGGCTGAGCCGCGGGTGTCGACCGTGGGGGCGGGGACACGACTTCCCGATGGCATCTCGACCCAGGTGCGGGTACCGGCGTCGAGTGCCAATCTCGGGCCCGGATTCGACTGTCTCGGAGTCGCTCTGGGGATCTACGACGATCTCGAGGTGACCGCCACGCCGGGTCCGAGTCTCGTCGAGGTCTCCGGCGAGGGCGCCGGATCGGTGCCGACTGACGACACCCACCTGGTGGTCCGGGCCCTGCGACGCGGATTGAGCTCGGCGGGCGTGGACGCCGACGGCCTGCATCTGCGATGCCGCAACTCGATTCCGCATTCGCGCGGCCTCGGTTCGTCGGCTGCTGCGGTGGTCTCCGGACTCGCCGCCGCGTCCGGTCTGCTGGACCGAGCGGGCCACGGGCGACTCTCCGACGAGGTCTTGGTGCAGTTGGCAGGGGAGTTCGAGGGACATCCCGACAACGCCGCGGCCAGCGTTCTCGGCTCTGCGGTCGTGACCTGGACGGTTGCCGGCGACGACGGTGTCACCGCCTACCGCGCCCGCAGGCTCGAGCTGCATCCGGACATCGTTGCGACCGCGTTCGTGCCGGACACCGAGTCGTCCACCTCGTTCACCCGGGCGCTGTTGCCGGACCAGGTGCCGCGGGCCGACGCCGTGTTCAACCTGAGTCGTGCTGCGCTCGCGGTGGTCGCGTTGACCAGCGCCCCGGAGACCTTGTTCGACGCGACCGCCGACACCCTCCACCAGGGTTACCGCAGTGCGGCGATGCCCGAGACGGCTGGTCTCGTCGAGGCCCTGCGGCACCGCGGACGTGCGGCGACGGTCTCCGGAGCCGGCCCGACCGTCCTTCTGCTCGGCACCGAACCGGTCGACGCCGAGTTGGAGGGGCTGGCCACCGACCTCGGGTTCGTCGCGCACCGCGTCGAGATCGCTCACGGCGTGCAGATCTCGTAGATTGTTGCCGACACGGTTGCGTCGGGTTACCATGGTCAGGTCTAGCCGCGCAGGCTTGTTCTGCCGTGCTCCTCGCTGATTCCTTGTCTGGCCCTCTCGGCTGGAGCCGAAACGCCTGATGAGCTGTCACCGCTCAGGAGCATGTCGCAGCGGACCACAATTTTCTGCCCGTCCACCAACGGACGGCGATCCCGCCCGGAGCCAGGAGAGTGAGATCCCACCCTCATGTGGGTCCGGTCTGCAGGGGGAACGAAAGGATATCCGTGACGGATACGGATCTGATCACCACTTCGGTCGACACAGCCACCGACGGTTCGTCGGCGACCGAGGCCGCGCCCAAGGGGCGCACCAAGACCTCCGCCCGCACCGGCCTCGCCGGCATGGTGCTCAGCGAACTGCGCGCTCTCGCGGGCGAACTGGGCATCAAGGGCACCTCCGGAATGCGTAAGGGCGACCTGATCGCCGCCATCAAGGAGCGCCAGGGTGGCGGCTCGTCCGCTTCCGCGGCGGGCAACGGCCAGCTCGCTCTCGGTGACTCGACCAACCAGGGCGCCGAGAGTGCGTCGGTCCCCGCCGACACTCCTCCGGCCGACACCCGGTCCGGCAACGAGTCCGGTGCGCGCTCGCGCCGTCGCGGTGGTGACAGCCGCGGTGGTGACAGCGCCGGCACGAACGACGCCGACGAGAAGTCGTCGGCCGACCGCGGTGGCGATCCGGCCGAGAACCGCGGCCAGAGCTCAGACACGCCGGCGGCGACGACCGAGGCGACGTCGACCGGCGCCGACTCGGCGCGTGGCGAGTCCAGGCGCGACGCATCGTCGGGCAACGAATCGCAGCGCGACGAGGCCCGGAACCCCGATTCCAAGGGCAGCGAGTCCAAGGGCGGGGATTCCAAGAGCGGCGACGAGAAGAAGAACTCGGAGCGGGCGGGTGACGGCGACGGTGGCGAGAACCGCAACCGCAACCGAAACCGCGATCGCAACAACCGCAACAACAACGGTGACCGCAACTCGGGTCAGAACAACCAGGGCGGCAACCAGAACAAGCAGGGCGGCGGTAACCAAGGCGGCGGCAACCAGGGCAACCAGGGCGGCGGCAACCAGCAGAACAACGACGACGACGAGGACGGCAACGGCCGCGGACGTCGGGGCCGCCGGTTCCGTGAGCGTCGTCGTGGACGCGATCGCGACCCGTCGGGTGAGCCGCAGATCGCCGAGGACGATGTCGTCCAGCCGGTCGCGGGCATCCTCGACGTCCTCGACAACTACGCCTTCGTGCGCACGTCGGGGTATCTGGCCGGACCGAACGACGTCTACGTCTCGATGAACCTCGTCCGCAAGAACGGGCTCCGGCGCGGTGACGCGATCACCGGCGCGGTGAAGGTGTCCAAGGACGGCGATCAGCAAAATCAGCGACAGAAGTTCAACCCACTGGTGCGTCTGGACACCGTCAACGGCACCGACGTCGACACGGCCCGCAAGCGGCCGGAGTTCGGCAAGCTGACGCCGCTCTACCCGAACCAGCGACTCCGCCTGGAGACGACCAAGGAGCGACTGTCCACCCGTGTGATCGACCTGATCATGCCGATCGGCAAGGGGCAGCGCGCCCTGATCGTCTCGCCGCCGAAGGCCGGTAAGACGACGATCCTGCAGGACATCGCCAACGCCATCACCACCAACAATCCGGAATGTCACCTCATGGTGGTGCTCGTCGACGAGCGCCCGGAAGAGGTCACCGACATGACGCGGTCGGTCAACGGTGAGGTCATCGCCTCCACCTTCGATCGCCCACCGTCAGACCACACCTCGGTCGCCGAACTCGCCATCGAGCGAGCCAAGCGACTCGTCGAGGGCGGCAAGGATGTCGTCGTCCTGCTGGATTCGATCACCCGTCTCGGCCGCGCGTACAACAACGCCTCGCCGGCGTCGGGCCGAATCCTCTCCGGTGGTGTCGATTCCACCGCGCTGTACCCGCCCAAGCGGTTCCTGGGTGCGGCCCGCAACATCGAGAACGGCGGCTCGCTGACCATCATCGCCTCCGCGCTGGTGGAGACGGGATCGACCGGTGACACGGTGATCTTCGAGGAGTTCAAGGGCACCGGCAACGCCGAGCTCAAGCTCGATCGCAAGATCTCCGAGCGTAGGGTGTTCCCCGCGGTGGACGTCAACCTCTCGAGCACCCGCAAGGACGAGCTCCTGTTGTCGCCCGAGGAGTTCTCGATCGTCCACAAGCTGCGTCGCGTCCTGAGCGGACTCGACTCTCAGCAGGCGATCGACCTCCTGGTGAGTCAACTCAAGAAGACTCAGAACAACATCGAGTTCCTGATGCAGGTGCAGAAGACCGCGCCCGGCTCCATGAACGACGACTGATCGCAGATCTCCCACGATGACCCTCGGCTCCGGCCGGGGGTCATCGGCGTCTCGGGATGTGCACTCGGCGGCCTCGGGCGGTGCACGGGCGACGTTCTAAAGCGCACGATCGACGTTCTGGGGCGCACGGTCGACGTTCTGGGGCGCACGGTCGACGTTCTGGGGCGCACGGTCGACGCCGATCCGACGCGGCCCCTCAGTGTCCGGCGAGATCCGTCATCAGGTGCTCCCACGCGGAGAAGGTCTCGGGCGACACCGATCCCGTCTGGGTGGCGACCAGGCTGCACCGTCCGTGGCGGTCGTAGACCTCGATCGAACCGGTACGGCCCCACGCACCCTGCGCCCACGTGATCCAGCACTCGGTCACGAGGTTGAAGTTGATCATCGTCCGGCACGTCCCGGACGCGAGCACCATCGAACCACGGTGCTCACGTGCGCCGTCCAGGTGATCGTGGCGCATCTGCACACAGCCGGGCGCCGACGTCGCGAGGGTCATCGGCATGCCCAGCAGCGCAGCGTGTTCGAGTGCGGCGATGACCCGGCGCGACGGTACTCGGGCCATGCCCACGTCCGCTCCCGCGGGGAGCATCGAGAGTCGGTAGGCGCCGCCGTCGCCCAGGATGGAGTCGAACTGTTCGATCTGGTCGATGCCGTCGGGTGTCGCGGCCTCCGCGACCGGCGGAGCCGTCGGGTGGTCGGCGTCGCGACGGCGCTCGGCCTCTGCTGCGAGCACGTCGTCGAGGGCGCCTGCGGGCGCGACGGCCTCGCCACCGCTGCCCATCATCGCGATCGCCTCGAAGGCCAGACGGTCGGAATCCTCCGTCAGGTACGTCGCGTGCGCGGTGTTGCCGTCCGCGTCGAACAACCTGAGGGTCGGCGGTACGTGTGCCGCCGGATCGGTCACCAGAGCAGCTCCGAGGCGAGCAGGGTTGAGGCGCAGGGTGATCCGCGACGCATCACAACGGATGGGACCACCGAGGCCCACCGGTGCGTGGTGGGCGCCGACGTCGTTCATGATGACCGGTCCGGCGACGGTCACCCCGACCACCTGATCGAGCAGCGGCAGGTGCGGGGCGACCCCGTCCACGCCGGCGTCGAGCACGGTGCCCGCGAAACCCGGTGACGCCAGCAGGGTGTCGAGGTCGTTGGCACCGCGATCTGCCGGACACCAGCAGTTGCGGTCGCGCCCACACCTGGGTCGGTGTGCGGCGTCGTCCTCGGACGCGTCGTCGTGGTGATGGGGATCAGGTGCAGCGCTCATTCGGGGTCGGTCCTTTCCGCAGTGTGAGCGGGTGGCGTCAGTAGACGTCTCGGAGGTAGCGCTTCTCGCGCCGGAGGCCGTTCACGTAGTCCTGTGCGCCGTTCTCGTCGAGTCCGCCGTGCTCGGCGACGATCTCGTGGAGGGCGAGATCCACGTCGCGCGCCATTCGGGTGGCGTCGCCGCAGACGTACACCGAGGCACCGCCTTCGAGCCAGGCCCACAGTTCGGCGCCCTGCTCGCGCATGCGGTCCTGGACGTAGACCTTGTGCGACTGGTCGCGCGAGAACGCGACGTCGAGTCGGGTCAGCACGCCGTCGGACCGGAACTGTTCGACCTCGTCGGCGTAGATGAAGTCGGACTCCCGGTGTTGGTCGCCGAAGAAGAGCCAGTTGCGGCCGGTGGCCCCGCGTGAGGACCGCTCGTGCAGGAACGAACGGAACGGTGCGATGCCCGTGCCGGGGCCGATCATGATGGCCGACGCGTCGTCGGCCGGCGGGCGGAAGGAGTTGTTGGCGGAGATGAACACGTCGACCTCCTCACCCTCGGACCGACGGTCGGCGAGATAGGTGGAGCAGACCCCGCCGCGCATGCGATCGCCGGAGCGGTACCGCACCGCGGCCATGGTGATGTGGACACTGCCGTCGTGGGCGGCCGGACTGGACGAGATCGAATACACGCGATGCTGCAGCGGACGCAGTTCGGCGATCAACTCCTCCGCCGTGATGGTGAGGGTCGGGTCCAGGTCGAGGAGATCGAGGACGTCCCGCCCCCAGAGCCACGCGTCGATGGCCTCCCGGTCGCCGTTGGCGGTCAGGTGCTTCAGCTCCGGGTCCTCGCTGCGCTCGGCGATGTAGTCGACCAGGTACTTCGAGGGGGTGCGGATCTCGTATTCGTGTGTGAGGGCGCTGCGGAGCGTTCGTTCGCCCTTGCGGTCGGCGATGACCGACTCCGGATCGGCGCCCAGCCGGGTGATGATCCGCTCCACCAGATCGGGGTCGTTGACCGGTGTGATGCCGATCCCGTCGCCGGGCAGGTACTCGATCCCGCTGTCGCCGAGCGAGATCTCCAGGTGCCGGACCTCCTTGGCCGAGTTCTCGCCGGAGAGGAGCCGGTTGGTGGCGATGGTCGCGCGATACGGACTCTTCCGCGTCCACTTCGACTTGGTGCGTGCCTTGGTCTTCTTCGGTGCGGCATCGGCGGCCGGGGCGTCGGATGCCGGTTCGCCGACAGACCCGTCGCCGCCCACGGCAGATGCCTTGTGTGGGGCTGCCTCCGGTGCCGGCGGCCCGTCGACGGCGGCCAGTGCCGGGATGGAATCGCTGAGCCAGGCCTCGGCTGGTTCCTCGTACTCGACGTCGCAGTCGACGCGGTCGAGGACGCGGGTCGCACCCAACTCGGCCAGCCTCGCGTCGATGTTCTTGCCGGCCTGACAGAAGCCGTCGTAGCCGCTGTCGCCGAGTGCGAGGACACCGTAGTAGAGGCCCTCGAGCCGTGGCGCGTCGTGGCTTGCCAATGCCTGCCAGAAGAGTTCGGCATTGTCGGGCATGTCGCCCTCGCCGTAGGTGGAGGTGATGATCAGCAGGCGGCGTACCGCGGAGAGCGCATCCGTGGTCAGGTCGTCGAGCGCGCATGTCGCCGGGACGAATCCGGCCTCACGGGCAAGCGCCTCGGCCTGCTCGGTCAACAGCTCGGCGGTGCCGGTCTGACTGCCGTAGGCGATCTGCAGCGCGACACCGGCCGGTGCGGCGTCGTCTGCGGCAGCGGGGCCCGCGGAACCGGGTCCACCCGCGGGCATCGCGATGCGGGTGTTCAGTCCGGCGAGGAACCCGGCGAGCCAGGCCTTCTGGTCTCCGGTGAACGGTACGTCGCTGGGGATGTAGGGCAGTTGCATGTCACCCGGCCTTCGTCTGGGCCGAGCGCAGCGCGTCCACGACATCGGGGACGGCGCGCGCGGCGAAGAGTTCGTCGAAGTCGGGAAGCGACCCGAGCTTCTCGCGGTTCTTGGCGTCCTGCAGCAGAATCCAGCCGTAGGTCGCCGGTGCGTCGATCGAGCGTACGTTGCGCCGACTCAGCGCTTCCTTGTAGTCCGCCACCCGCTTCGCCGCGATCAGGGCGGCGAGTTCGTCGGCCCCGTAACCGTCCAGGATGCCGCGCGCGTACGAGCCGACCCTACCGAGGAGCTCGAAATCCTCGGTCAGGACGAGGTTGCGGGCGGCGACCGCGATGGAGTGATCGGTCCAATGGTTCGAGTCGGGTGCCGACCGTCCGGTGCGCCGCTTGGTGGCGACCTCCCGCGCGAGCTCGAAGACCGTGAACGCGTTCAGGAGTCGGTGCATCTCGGAGTTGTCGGTGTGCCCGAACTCGGGCACCCTGCCCCCGGCGATGGGCTCACCGCTGCGCAGGTGCGTCTTCAGCAGGCGCACTTGCTCGGTGGCGACTGCGGTGGCCAGTTCGCCGAGCAGCTCACGCCGCGACATCGTGGCGACCAATGCATCACTGTCCTGGTAGGCGGCGAGCGCACGTGGGATCGCATAGCGGAAGTGATGCCGCTCGGAGTCCCAGTCGCGGAGCAGCCTCGCCGCCGCCGCCGAACCGGTGGCCTCGACGTGCAGGGCGAGCAGCTGCCGAACGGCCTGGTGGTGCACCGGGGCGAGCGGGTCGGCGTCGTCGGTGATGGAACCGACGATGACCGAGTCGCCGCTGACGCGCCGGCCGATCGCGTTCTCGGGGTCGTACTGGTAGAGGAATCCGCCGCTCATGCCGTTGCCGAGCCCGCGACCGAACCCACCGATGTTGAGCACTGCACCGTTGGTCATGTACTCGCAGCCGAACTCGCCGAGCCCCTCCACCACGGCGGTGGCCCCGGAGTTGCGCACGGCAAACCGGTCACCGGCCTCACCCTCGACGAACAGGCGTCCGCCGGTGGCTCCGAAGAGTGCGAAGTTGCCGATGAGGACGTTCGCGCCGACCTCTGCCGATCCGCCGCCCGGCGATGCGACCACCACCGTGCCGCCCGACATCGACTTGCCGACACCGTCATTGGCGGTGCCGGTGTGGAGCAGGCGCATGCCGTCGTTGCAGAACGCGGCGTACGAGAGTCCGGCCGATCCGGTGGTCGGCACGATCACGGAGTCGGGTCGCAGCTGAGCGCGCCCCCGATCGTCGACGTCCACCGCGGGCAGTGCAGCCAGGATGGTCTCGTCGAGCTCGTGGTTCAGGATGCGCTCGATGTCGACGGCCAGCTGCCCGCCGAGGGTCTTGTTCCGGTTGGACAAGACCACCGATTCGGTGCGGACCTGCTCGGCGGCGCCGTCGATGATCGCGGCCCGCACCTGGCGGACCAACTCGTCGTCGATGGCGTAGTCGTGTTCGAGGTACACCGGGTCGTCGATGACCGGGGCGTCGATCACAGCCAGCAGTGCGTCGGTCCGCAGCGTGCCGACCGCAGCCGGATGGTCGACCAAGTGCAGCAGGTCGGCGCGACCGCGCGCGGCGGCAAGTCCGTCGAGTCCGAGGCCGGCGAGCGTCTCACGGACGTCGTGGGCGATGTTCAGCAGGTACTGCGCGAGTGCCCGCGGATCGCCCTCGAACACCTCGGGGTTGGTCGTGAGTCCCGCCGGGCACTTGATGTTGCAGTTCTTGGCCATCACGCAGCCGACCATCATCAGCGCGGCGGTGCCGAACTCGAAGCTGTCGGCGCCGAGCAGAGCCGAGACCACCACGTCGCGCCCGGTCTGGTGGGCCCCCGACGCGCGCAGGGTGACCTTCTGCCGCAGTCCGTTGGCGCTGAGCGCCTGGTGGACTTCGGCGAGACCGATCTCCGCGGCACGCCCGGCATAGCGCAGGCTCGTCACCGATGCCGCACCGGTGCCGCCGGTGTTGCCCGCGACGTTGATGACGTCGGCGCCCGCCTTGGCGACGCCGACCGCGATGGTGCCGATGCCCTCGGAGGACACCAGCTTCACGATCACCCGCACCCGCGCGGCCTTGCAGTCGTGGATCAACTGCGCCAGATCCTCGATCGAATAGGTGTCGTGATGCGGCGGGGGTGAGACGAGTTCGACGCCCGGGGTACCGCCGCGCGCCGCAGCGATCTCGACGGTCACCTTCGGCGCGGGTAGTTGTCCACCCTCGCCGGGTTTGGCGCCCTGCCCGATCTTGATCTCGAGTTCGGAGAGCATCGGATCGGCCAGGTAGCCGGCCCAGATGCCGAAGCGCCCGGAGGCGAACTGCTTGATGCGCGAGGCGCGGACCGTGCCGTAGCGGGAGATGTGTTCGCCGCCCTCGCCGCTGTTGGACAGCCCGCCCACCATGTTGGTGCCGTGGGCGACAGCCTCATGGGCGGGTGCGACCAGTGCGCCGTGGCTCATCGCACCGGACGCCAGGGTCGCGGTGATCTCGTGGGCCGGCTGCACATGGGTCAGCGGGATGGCCGAGGGTGCACCCCGCCACGAGGAGAGGACGTCGGCCGATGGACCCGTGGCGACGACGACGATCCCGCCGTCGCCGCAGTCGAGGATCTCGGCATCGTGGCCGAGGACCGTGCCCACGGCCGCGACGAACGCGCGGTTGCGTTCGCCCTCGACGACGTCGCCGACCAGGTGCAGATGCGCCGCAACCGTGTCGTCGGCCGTCGATCGCGTATCGGTGGGTCCTGCGTTCGATCCTGCGTTCATCGACGCTGGGGCCGGCTCCTCCACCCGCAGTCCGCGGATGGCGATGTGCCCGTTGAGATCCGGGCGGATGCGAGCGAGCTCGCCGACGAACTCGTCCACCGTCGTGGCCGTGCTGATGTCCGCGGGGAAGCCCAGGACGTCGCGCAGCGCGCTCGGCCGATCGGCGCGCTGGCCGGCGAGATCGGCGACGAACGCCCGGTACGCGTCGGTGATCCGGAATCCGTCGATCGCCTGCGGTGAGAGTCGCTCATAGCTCGAATCGCGATAGGCCGAGGCGTCGAGACCGAAGGCGTCGGCAAGGCTGCCGAGGGTCAGCACTCGCAGGAGATCGTCGGCGTCGGGGCCGATGGATGCGCGGGGATCGCTGAGCCCCCCGGTCGCCGCGATGGCGTCGGGGAGGGCGGAATCGTCCGGCACGGCACCTGTCGGGCCGGTGCGGGCGAACTCGAGCTTCTCGGCGGTCATCGCCTCGTAGGCGCGGACGGCCGTCGCACCGAACGAGTGCCCGGCGCCGTCGGATCGCTCCTTGAACAGTCCCAGCAGCGGGAGATCGCCGTCGGCGTCGAGGGACGCGTCCGGTGCGGTGGCGGCCCGGTGGGCGCGCACGACCGCACCGACGATCGGTGTCAGACCCACGCCACCGACCGGCGCCACGAGTGCGGGGAACCAGCGCCGCAGGTCCGCATCCTCGGTGTCGAGGAAGTTGGGCTCGAAGAACTCGCCGCCGATGTAGCTCTCGACCGTGCACAGGCCGACCCGCCCCATCGTCTTCATCAGGGATTTCTCGGCGGCTTTGGTCCATCGGCCGAACGCGGCATCGGCATCGTCGCCGGATTTCTCCGCCGCGCGGTGCGCCACGCTGTGTGGATGCACCGCCGAGGCGCCGAACCCGAGCACCGCGGCGAGGTGATGGGACGACTCGACCTGACCACTGTCGACGACCACCGACACACGCAGGCGCAGGCCCTCGGCGATGAGCCGCTGGTTGACCGCCGACACCAGGAAGATCATCGGGATGGCCGCGTGTGCGGCGTCCACGGCGCGATCGCTGAGCACCACGATGCCGCCGGCGGCGGCCAGTTCGACGGTGCGGTCGCAGATCTCGTCGACCGCGGTGGTGAGAGCTCGGTGATGGGTGGCGACCTGCTCGTCGGACCCGACGGCCCCGTCCGCGGGCTGGCCGGCGCCGACCGGGAACCGCGCATCGATGGTGTGCACGGGGCATTCGTCCTGGCGCAGCAGCAGATCGAGATCGGCGGCGGTGAGAATTGGTGTGCGCAAGATGATCTGGCGGGTGGACGGAGTCGAGTCGTGATCCTGTGGACGCGCACCGAGCGCGACGCGCAACGTCATGCCGTCGGCCTCGCGGATGCTGTCCAACGGCGGGTTGGTGACCTGGGCGAAGCGCTGTGAGAAGAATCGGGCGACCGACGATTCGGAGTCGGTGAATGCGTTGATGGCGTTGCCGAAGCCCATCGCCGAGACGCGCTCGGCTCCGTTCGTGAGCATCGGGTCGACGAAGAAGCGCAGGCTCTCCTGGTCGAGATGGAAGGCGCGGTAACGCTGGTGGTCGGAGAGTCCGTCCGCCTCGGCGGGCAGGGAGGCGTGCCCCGGGGCGTCGGCCGCGGTCGCGCTCACGTCGGCGAGATCGATCTTCGCGGCCCGCAGGAGGGCCGGGTAATCCCGTGCGGCGGCCAGCTTCTCGTACGCCTCGGTCGTCGTGTAGGTGCGGTTCTCGCGATGATCGTGGTAGATCATTCCGCCTGCGGAGACCCGACCACGCGCGATCACGGTCTCCGAGGGCACGGCGATCTGGCCGGCCTCGGAGAACACACACAGGTAGTCGTCGGTCTCGACGGTGCGTAGCGGACGCAGACCCAGACGGTCGAGACGTGCACCGATGACGGTGCCGTCGCCGAACACGACGGCGGCGGGTCCGTCGTTCTTCTCCTCGTACAGCGAGAAGTACTCGAACATCGCGCGCACCGCGGGGGAGAGCGTGTCGTCGTTCTCCCATGCCGGCGGCATCATCGAGACGATGGCCGTCACCAGGTCGACGTCGTCCTCGACGACCCGGGCGGCGACGGTCTGGTCGAGCCGGCTGCTGTCGGACTGCCCGGGCGGCCGCACGATCGTCGTGCGATGGGCCGCGGCGGCGGTGACCTGCGCGATGCGGTTCTTCTTGTCGGTGTTGAGCTCGCCGTTGTGGGCGAGGAACCGGAACGGCTGCGCCATGGTCGGATGGGGGTCGGTGTTGGTGGAGAACCTGGTGTGGAAGAACAGGGTGCGGACCGCGTGCCGCTCGTCGGCGAGGTCGACGAAGTAGTCGATGACCTCCGGCGACGAGAGTCGTCCCTTGAGCACCTGGGTGTGTGAGGAGAGCGAGAGCGGGTAGAGCCCGGCGATCGCAGGGTCGGTGTAGCCGACCGCCTCGATGTGCAACAGCGCCTGCTGGACGAGCCGATCGAGTTCGTGCGACTGGTGCCCTGAGCCAGGGGCCTCCCAGACCCATTGGCGGATCGGCAACTGTGCGTCGATCGCGGCGGGCCGCAGCACCGAGTCGTCGACCGGGACGTCACGTACCGCGAGGACCTCGAAGCCCCGCTCGGCCAGTGTCGACTCGATGAGGTCGGTGGCCGCGGCCGCGGCGTCCGGCCCGGCGGGCAAGAAGAAGTTGCCGACGCAGAATCGGCCCAGCGTGAGATCGGCGCGCCCGGTCACGGCGCGGAAGAACTCCTCCGACAGGTCCAGCGAGACACCGCCACCGTCGCCGACGCCCAGCGCCGACATGCCGCCGCGGTGCGGCACCGAGCACAGCGCCTCGCGGGCGCGCTCGATCACATCGTGGTGGGGTACGCCGTCCTTGCGGGTGATGAAGCCGACACCACAACTGCTCTTCTTGTCGCTGGGATCCCAGAGCCATCGCTCGGGGCGCACTGCAGGCCGCATTCGTCCTCGGATCTGGCGTCGGCGTCCCCACCGGCGTCGCCGAGAGGCACGATCCCGACACCGCTAGGGCGGATCGATAGTGTGAGGGCGCGCCTGCGACGGTGGAGACGCGCCAGAGGAGCAGCTTACAAACTTAGCTAAGCCTTACCAAGTCTGGGTGTCCGCGACGGTCGGGAATGTCCAGCACATCGTCGTCGTTGGAGAGATCGGACCGCTGGTCAGCGGGCTGACCGACGATTTCGGGGTCGGAGCGGCGCGTGGCATACTGAGCGGTCGAGTCCGGTACCGGTTCACACCGCCGATCGTCGACGGTGACCCGGCGACCACAGAAAGGGACAACCATGAAGCAGGGAATCCATCCCGAGTACGCGACCACCACGGTCGTGTGCGGTTGCGGCAACACCTTCGAGACCCGCAGCACCGCCGACAACGGTCGGATCAACGTCGAGGTCTGCTCTCAGTGCCACCCGTTCTACACGGGCAAGCAGAAGATCCTCGACACCGGCGGCCGCGTCGCCCGCTTCGAGAAGCGGTACGGCAAGCGCACCAAGAACGCCGACGCCAAGTAACTCTTCCGACGACGCCCGACCGGCACCGCGAGGTGCCGGGCCGGGCGTCGTTTGTCGTTGTCGGACACCTCGGTCCACCAGGGGACCGTGGGGAGAAATCACAGAGGTGAGCAACAGATGAGTGCGACGAGTGCGCCGGGACCGGCGCCGTCGGCGATCGACGACCTGCTCGCCGAGCACGCCGGCCTCGAGCAGCAGCTCTCCGACCCCGCACTGCACGACGATCCCGCCAACGCCCGGCGCGTCGGCAAGCGATTCGCCGAGCTCGCCCCCGTGATGGCGACCTACGAGAAGCTGCGCGCCGCCCGCGACGACCTCGCCGCCGCACGTGAGCTCGCCGCCGACGACGCCGCCTTCGCCGAGGAGATCCCCGCGCTCGAGGAACTGGTCGGGGAGTTGGACGCCGCGCTCACCGACCTGCTCGCGCCGCGCGACCCGCATGACGGCGACGACGTGGTGCTCGAGATCAAGTCCGGCGCCGGGGGCGAGGAGTCGGCGCTGTTCGCCGCCGACCTCGCCCGGATGTACCTCAAGTACTGCGAGCGTCGCGGCTACAAGGCCACCGTCCTCGGCGTCACCGAGTCCGACCTGGGGGGCTACAAGGAAGCGACCATCTCGGTCAAGTCCCGTGAGACGCTGCGCGACGGTGTGTGGTCGCGGTTGAAGTTCGAGGGTGGTGTGCACCGCGTCCAGCGTGTACCGGTCACCGAGTCGCAGGGACGCATCCACACGTCGGCCGCCGGTGTGCTGATCTATCCCGAGCCCGAGGAGGTCGAGGCCGTCGAGATCGACGAGTCCGATCTGCGCATCGACGTCTACCGGTCGTCGGGCAAGGGCGGACAGGGCGTCAACACCACCGACTCCGCGGTCCGCATCACACACCTGCCGACCGGCATCGTGGTCACCTGTCAGAACGAGCGCTCACAGTTGCAGAACAAGGCCCGCGCGATGCAGGTCCTCGCCGCGCGCCTGCAGTCGGCGGCCGAGGAACAGGCCGACGCGGCGGCCGCCGAGGGACGCGCCGCCCAGATCCGCACCGTCGACCGTTCGGAACGCATCCGTACGTACAACTTCCCGGAGAACCGGATCACCGATCACCGCATCGGATTCAAGGCGAACAACCTCGACGCGGTACTCGACGGCGACCTCGACGCGCTGCTCGACGCTCTCGTCGCGGCCGACCGGCAGGCGCGTCTCGAGGCGTCATGACGGCGCAACGGTGACGCCTGCTCACCGGCCCGTCGACGAACTCGCCTGGGCCGCACAGATCCTGGCGGATGCCGGGGTCGAGTCGCCGCGAGCCGATGCCCGCTGGCTGTTGGCCTGGGTACTCGACGTCGAGCCGGGCCGACTCCCGCTGGTCGACGAGGTGACCGAGGCACAGGTCGACGCTTTCCACGATGCGGTCGGTCGGCGCGCCGCCCGGGAACCCGTGCAGCACATCATCGGGGTGGCGCCGTTCGGTCCGCTGGAGCTGGCGGTCGGGCCAGGCGTCTTCGTTCCCCGACCGGAGACCGAGTGGCTGGTGGAGTGGGCTACGGACCGACTGGCCGGACGGACACGGCCGATGGTCGTCGATCTCTGCAGCGGCAGCGGGGCATTGGCGCTCGCCGTGGCGACCACCGTACCCACCGCAGAGGTCGCGGCCGTCGAGCGCGCATCGGAGGCCCTGGTCTGGTTGCGGCGCAACGTCGCCGCAGTCCCCGCTGCCGTCGGGGAGCGGGTCGCGGTGCACCAGGCAGACGTCACCGACGTCGCGGCCGTCACCGCGCTGCTCGGTTCGGAAGTCGATCTCGTGGTCGCCAATCCGCCCTATGTGCCGGCCACGGTTCCGGTCTCGCCGGAGGTCGCCGCCGATCCGGCCGACGCGGTGTTCGCCGGCAGCGACGGCATGTCCGTGATCGTCCCGATGGCCCGCACCATCGCCGCGATCACGTCGCCGGGGGCGTATGTCGGTGTGGAGCACGACGACACCACCGCGGATGCGGTCGTCGACGCCCTGGCGCAGGCGGATGCCTTCGCCGACATCGAGCCCCACCACGACCTGACCGGGCGTCCACGCTTCGTCACGGCGCGGCGCCGGTGAGCCCCGCGAGCCACGGACCGGGCGCCGACGGTCGGCGTGCAAGGATGGTCGGGTGAGCACGGTATTCGACTGCACCGACCCGCACAGCCGCTCCGCGGGGATACGTGCCGCGGTCGGCGCGACGAAGGCCGGCCGACTCGTGGTCCTGCCGACCGACACCCTCTACGGCATCGGTTGCGACGCCTTCGACAACGAGGCCGTCGCGTCGTTGCTCGCCGCGAAGAACCGCGGTCGGGACATGCCGGTCCCGGTTCTGGTGGGGTCCTGGCACAGCATCGACGGCTTGGTGCTGTCGGTTCCGCCGGCCGCCCGCGATCTCGTGGAGGCCTTCTGGCCCGGTGGACTGAGCCTCGTCGTCGAGCAGGCACCCTCCTTGGCGTGGGACCTCGGCGACACCGACGGCACCGTGATGCTGCGGATGCCGCTGCACCCGGTCGCGATCGAGGTCCTGCGTGAGGTCGGGCCGATGGCCGTGTCGAGTGCGAACGTCTCCGGCCGGCCACCGTCGACCACGGTCGACGAGGCCCGTGACCAATTGGACGAGTCCGTGTCGGTCTACCTCGACGGCGGTCCGGCCGCCGCCGCGGTCGCGTCGACCATCGTCGATGTCACCGGTCCGACACCACGGATCCTGCGCGAGGGCGCGATCAGCGCCCAGCGGGTCGCCGAGGTCCTCGACCTCGATCCGGCCACGCTGACGGACGGTCGGTGAGCGACGCACCGGTGATCGCTGACCCGGCGGTTGCCGACCTCATCGACCGTGAGCACCGCCGCCGCGCCGGCGGCCTCCAGCTGCTCGCCGCGGAGACGCCACCCAGCGACGCCGTCCGCGCCACCCTCGCCTCCGGACTCGGGGCCAAGTACGCCGAGGGATATCCCGGGGCCCGGTATCACGGTGGTTGCGAGATCGTCGACGAGATAGAGGAATTGGCGATCGCCCGCGCGGTCGACCTCTTCGATGCGCAGGTGGTCGACGTCCAGCCGCACTCCGGCTCGGCAGCCAACCTCGCCGCACTCGCCGCGTTCGCACAGCCGGGCGACCCGATCCTGGCACTGCGACTCGCACACGGAGGCCATCAGACCCACGGGTCGCGGGCGAACTTCTCCGGACGATGGTTTCAGCCGATCCCGTACTCCGTCCGCCGGTCCGACGAACTGCTCGACTACGACGAGATCCGCGATCTCGCGCTGCTGCACCGACCGCGCGTCCTCGTGGTCGGGTCGACGTCGTACACCCGTCCCCTCGACTACTCCGCGCTCCGTGCGATCGCAGACGAGGCCGAGGCGGTGCTGTGGGTGGACGCCGCCCAGATCGGCGGGTTGATCGCCGGTGGGGTGGCGACGTCGCCGGTCGGGCACGCGGACGTGGTGACCATCGCGACGCACAAGGTGTTGCGCGGACCGCGCGGTGGAGCGATCCTCGCGCCGGAGCGCCACCGCGATGCGGTGCGCAAGGCCGTGTTCCCCTTCGCTCAGGGCGGCCCGGCGATGGACGCCGTCGCGGCCAAGGCCGTCGCCTTCGGTGAGGCGGGCACGCCGGGGTTTGCCGCCTACACCGCGCGGACCGTCGCCAACGCACGTGCGCTCGTCGCGGCGCTCGCCACCCACGACGTCCGCGTCGTGTCCGGTGGCACCGACACCCATTTCGCCGTCGCCGATCTGTCCCGCTTCGAGATCTCCGGTGTCGAGGGGCAGGCCCGGCTGGCGGCCGCGGGCATCGTGGTCGACAAGGCCGTGCTGCCGTTCGACCCGCGCCCGGTCGTCGAGGGATCGGCCATCCGTCTCGGGACCGTGTCGCTGACCGTCGACGGATGGCGCGAGACCGACATGGCGACGGTCGCCGAGTGGATCGTCGACGCACTGTCGGCACCGGTGGACACCTCCGACTCGAGTGGTCGCCACAGCCGGATCCGTGCCGCGATCACCGATTTTCGGCCCAGGTAGCCTCGAGTGGTGGTCGACGCCCTCTCCGGACTCGCCTCCGGTACCCACCTGATCGCCGTCCCGGCGACCGGCGGTGGGGGAGCGGGCGTACCCCTGCGCGAGTTGCTGCTGGTCGGTCTCACGGCCGCAGCGGTCACGTACTTCCTGACCTCGGCGGTCCGCGCCTTCGCGATCCGCAGCGGTGCGGTCGCCGTCCCGCGTGTCCGTGACGTCCATGTCATCCCGACCCCACGCCTCGGCGGTCTCGGCATGTTCGCGGGGGTGGTCGCCGCGGTGGCGCTCGCTGCGAACCTGCCCGCTCTGACCCGCGGGTTCGCCTACACGAACGACCTCAGCGCGGTGATCACCGCCGGCGCGGTGATCGTCCTGGTCGGCGCCATCGACGACCGCTGGGGTCTGGACGCACTCACCAAGTTCGTCGGACAGCTGACGGCAGCAGGTGTGCTCGTGGTGATGGGGGTGAGCTGGTATCTGCTCTACGTCCCCTTCGCCGACATCGGCACGGTGGTCCTCGACCCCCTGCAGGCCGGGCTGTTCACGGTGGCGATCACGGTCGCCACCATCAACGCGGTCAACTTCGTCGACGGTCTCGACGGTCTGGCCGCCGGGTTGGGGCTGATCGCGGCCCTCGCGATCTGCATGTTCTCCCTCGGTCTGCTCCGCGACCAGGGCGGTGACGTCAGCTACTACCCGCCGGCGCTCATCGCGGCCGCACTCGCGGGTGCGTGCCTGGGATTCCTCCCACACAACTTCTCGCCCGCGCGCATCTTCATGGGCGATTCGGGTGCGATGCTGATCGGCCTGATGCTGGCCGCGGCGTCGACCAGCGCCTCGGGACGTATCGCGATCAACGCGTACGGCCCCGCCGACGTCTTCACACTGCTGTCGCCGCTGATCCTGGTGGCCGCGGTGGTCTTCGTGCCGATGCTCGACATGTTGATGGCGGTGGTCCGCCGTACCCGCGCCGGCGTCGGCTTCTATACGCCGGACAAGATGCACCTGCACCATCGGCTGCTCGAACTCGGGCATTCGCAGCGTCGGGTCGCGCTGATCATCTACCTGTGGGTGGGTGTGCTGGCGTTCTCGGCGGCGGCGAGCACGCTCCTGCCGGTGTCGGCGGTGGCCCCGATCTTCGCGGGCGGGCTGGTGTTCGCCCTGCTCGTGACCATGGCACCGCGTCTGCAGCGCCGCTTCGCACAGCGACGCACCCTCGATCGGGCGGAGCCCGCCGAGGACTCTTCACGGCCCGAAGTCGGACGCGAAGGCCCTGGCGAGGCGGTCGGGGACCCTAGGTAAGCCAAAGGTAAAACCCCGTGTACTATTCGCCGTAGTAGGTGAGCGTGGTCTCCTCGACACCCCCCGGTGATCCGGTGCCGGAGTGTTGATAGGGTCACAGAAAACCGCGAGCTTACGCCCAGCGACCCAGGTCGTTGAACGCACGCGCGATTCTTGGTGCCCATGGCGGCATCGAGTTACCGAGGTTGAGGAGAGGCGCATGACGGCATCTGCCCCCGACTCGGCCCAGTTCTATCCCGCCGCACCCACCGGGCTGACCCGGCCGGGGATCATCTCCGCTGTCGTGGTCGCCGTGGCGACCGCCGTCGCGGTGACCCTGGGGCATCCGTGGTTCGCCGCATTCTTCCTCGTGGGTGTGGTCGGCGTCTTCGTCAACGCGCTCTTCGTCAAGCGGGCGGTGGAGGTCGTCGCCGCCTCCGAAGACCCGCGCAAGTCGATTCTCGCCGTCAATTCTGCTCTCCGTCTCGGGGCCATCACCGTGCTCGCACTGGTGGCGGCCATTCTGGTCCGGCCCGACGGGCTGGGCGCGATGTTCGGACTCGCCATCGGCCAGGTGATCTTGGTTCTCAACACGGTGATTCCGGTGATGAAAGGACTTCGTAAGCAACCATGACGACCGCCCTGTACCTCGCTGCCGAGGACAATGAGAACGCCATCCAGGTTGGCCATTACACGAAGTTCGAGCTCTTCGGGCTGACGTTCAACCTGGAGACGATCATCGCGACGGCGCTCGCGGCGCTGATCCTGCTGGGGCTGGCGTTCTACCTCCGGGCCAAGGTCACCTCGACCGGCGTCCCGACCGGAGTGCAGTTGTTCTGGGAGGCCATCACCATCCAGATGCGCGGCCAGGTTGAGAGCGCGATCGGCATGCGCGTCGCACCGTACGTGCTGCCGCTGGCGGTCACGCTGTTCACCTTCATCCTGATCTCCAACTGGTTGTCCATCCTGCCGGTGCAGGTCGGACACCACGAGATCCTGAAGCCGCCCGCGGCGGACGTGAACTTCGCCTACGCCCTCGCCCTGTTCGTCTTTGTCTGGTACCAGGTCGCCGGTTTCCGTGCGCGCGGCCTGCTCGGCCATCCCAAGCGGATCATCAAGGGCCACGTCGCCTTCCTCGCACCGATCAACATCATCGAGGAGTTCACGAAGCCGATCTCGCTGTCGCTGCGACTCTTCGGCAACGTCTTCGCCGGCAGCATGATGGTCGCGCTGATCGCGCTGTTCCCGCCGTACATCATGTGGGCACCGAACGCGATCTGGAAGTCCTTCGAGCTGTTCGTCGGTCTGATCCAGGCGTTCATCTTCGCCCTGCTGACCATCCTCTACTTCTCGCAGTCGATGGAGACGGAGGAGCACTGATCCTCGTCCCCGGCGACTGCGCCACGAACCGCGTCCGGCAGGGTGCCGGACGCACAACGACCTGACACAACTGTTGTCAGTACACCGGAAGGAATGAAATGACTGAATTGGTTGCCCTGGGAGCTCTCATCGGCGGCGGTCTGATCATGGCCGGCGGTGCGATCGGTGCCGGAATCGGTAACGGTCTCGCCGGTAGCCAGCTGATCGCGGGCATCGCTCGCCAGCCGGAGGCCCAAGGTCGTCTGTTCACCCCGTTCTTCATCACCGTCGGCCTGGTCGAGGCGGCGTACTTCATCAACCTCGCCTTCATGGCGCTGTTCGTGTTCGCCACCCCGATCAGCGTCGGCTGATCGATTCCCTATTGGCTGCCGAGTAGAAACGACACCCACGCACAATGACGCTCGCCGCAGAGAACTTCCTGCTCCCGAACGGGACGTTTTTCGTCGTCCTGATCATCTTCATCGCCTTGCTGCTGATCATCGGCAAGTTCGTGGTTCCTCCGATCCAGCAGGTGCTGCAGGAGCGGGAGGACATGATCGCGAAGACGACCGACGACAATCGGGCAGCGGCTGCGGACTTCGAGGACGCGGACGTTCAGTTCCGTTCCCTCCTGAAGGAGGCTCGGGGAGAGGCCACGGCCGTCCGCGACGAGGCCCGGGCCGAAGGTCGCTCGAAGCTCAACGAGGCGCGGGATCGTGCCACCGCGGAGGCCGACTCCGTGCTGGCCGAGACCAGTGGTGAGCTCCGCGAGAAGGGCGAGCAGGCGGCTGCCACAGCGCGTGAGGACGTCGACGCGCTGGCCCGGACCCTCGCAGCGCGAGTGCTGGGTGTCGACTCGGCGACCGTCAGCAGCGGTGCGAAGACAACGAGTGGAACGGTGAACTGACAATGGGTGCAATCGGTACGTGGCTCGAGGACATCGGTGCCGCATTCGACCCGGCAATCTTCATCGCCCAGCTGGTCGGCTTCGCGGTCATCATCTTCCTGCTGTGGAAGTACGTTCGTCCGCCGGTCGCACGGCTGATGAAGGCACGGCAGGACACGGTGCGTGAGCAGCTGTCGGAGAGCGAAGCCGCCAAGGCGCGCGTGATCGAGGCCAAGTCGGCCCACGAGCGTGCGATCGAGGAGGCCAAGAAGGAATCCGCGCAGCTGAAGGAGGACGCCAAGCGCGACGCCGAGGCGATCACCTCGGACATCAGCGCGCAGGCCGATCACGAGGTCAAGCGGATCTCAGAGCACGGACGGGCGCAGGTCGCCCTGCACCGGGCGAACCTGCTCCGCGAACTGCGGTCGGACCTGGGGCTCGCGGCGGTCGAGAAGGCGGGCGACCTGGTTCGCTCGCACCTCTCCGATTCCTCCGCCCAGTCGGCCTCGGTCGATCGTGTCATCGACGAACTGGAGTCGATGAGCGGCAACCGTCCCGACGACATCGCGACGAGCGCAGACCTGGTCGGTCTGCACGCGATGCGGGCTGCGAGTCGTGAGACCGCTCTGCAGGTCTCGTCGGTCTTCACCGCGGCGGCCAAGAACGCCGACGGCGCCGCCGTCGACAACTCCGCCGATGAGCTGGCCGCGGTCGTCGGTCTCCTCAACGACAACCCGGTGCTGCGCAAGAAGCTGTCGGAGTCCAGCGACAACCCGGAGGCCAAGGAGAGCCTGGTCCGCGGGTTGCTGGGTGGCAAGGTCGCCGACATCACCCTCGACACGCTGGTGGCCGCGGTCACCGGACGCTGGTCGTCCACGTCGGATTTCGTCGCGGGTCTGCGGCGCCAGACCGCTCTTGCGGTCCTCGTGGCCGCCGAGCGCGACGGTCAGATCGACCAGGTCGAGGACGAGCTGTTCCGGGTCAGCCGCCTGCTCGAGGCGAACCCGCGACTGTCGTCGCTGCTCTCCGACCACACGACCGACGCAGACAAGCGGATCGGGCTGCTGCGCGGCCTGATCGGTGAGCAGGTCGGTGCGCACACCTGGAACCTGCTGTCGAACAGCATCCGACTGCTGGGCGGTCAGAGTGCCGATGTCGCGGTCGATCAGCTCGCCGAGTTGGCCGCCGGCCGTCGGGGCGAGTCGGTTGCCCACGTCGTGTCGGCCACCGACCTCACCCAGGCGCAACAGGAAAGGCTCGGCTCCGTGCTGGGCACCATCTACGGCCGGACGATCTCGATCCAGACCGAGGTCTCGCCCGAGCTACTCGGCGGTCTCCGGATCGCGGTCGGCGACGAGGTCATCGACGCCGACATCGCGACCCGGCTCGCCCGCGCGGCGGAGACCCTGCCGCGGTGACCTCGGGTCACCGACCATCCTGATCACGGACCACCACCAGCCGAACGAAGTAAGAAGGACGTAAATCCCATGGCGGAGTTGACGATCTCAGCAGACGAGATTAAGGGAGCGATCGAGCAGTACGTCTCGTCGTTCGAAGCGGATGCCTCCCGCGAAGAGGTGGGCACCATCACCGACACCGCGGACGGCATCGCTCACGTCAGCGGCCTGCCCGGCGCGATGGCCAACGAGCTGCTCGAGTTCCCCGGCGGAGTCCAGGGCGTGGCCCTGAACCTCGACGAGGACGAGATCGGCGCGGTCATCCTCGGTGACTACGAGCATCTCGAAGAGGGCGCCCAGGTCAGTCGTACCGGCGAGGTCCTCTCGGTCCCCGTGGGCGACGCCTTCCTCGGTCGTGTCATCGATCCGCTGGGCAAGCCGATCGACGGCCTCGGCGACATCGAGTCCGACGAGCAGCGTGTGCTCGAGCTGCAGGCCGCCTCGGTGCTCGAGCGCCAGCCGGTCGAGGAGTCGCTGGCCACCGGCATCAAGGCCATCGACGCCATGACCGCCATCGGCCGCGGCCAGCGCCAGCTCGTCATCGGCGACCGCAAGACCGGCAAGACCGCCGTCACGGTCGACGCGATCCTGAACCAGAAGGCGAACTGGGAGACCGGCGACCCGTCCAAGCAGGTCCGCTGCATCTACGTCGCGATCGGCCAGAAGGGTTCGACCATCGCCGGCGTCAAGTCGGCACTGGAAGAGGCCGGCGCCCTGGAGTACACGACGATCGTCGCCGCTCCGGCATCGGATTCCGCGGGCTTCAAGTGGCTGGCTCCCTACACCGGCTCGGCCCTCGGCCAGCACTGGATGTACCAGGGCAAGCACGTCCTGATCGTGTTCGACGACCTGACCAAGCAGGCCGAGGCCTACCGCGCGATCTCGCTGCTGCTGCGTCGCCCGCCGGGCCGCGAGGCGTACCCGGGTGACGTCTTCTACTTGCACTCGCGTCTGCTGGAGCGTTGCGCCAAGCTGTCCGACGAGCTCGGTGGCGGTTCGCTGACCGGTCTGCCGATCATCGAGACCAAGGCCAACGACATCTCGGCGTTCATCCCGACCAACGTCATCTCGATCACCGACGGTCAGGTCTTCCTCGAGTCCGACCTCTTCAACAACGGTGTCCGTCCGGCCATCAACGTCGGTACCTCGGTGTCCCGCGTCGGTGGTGCCGCCCAGACCAAGGGTCTGAAGAAGGTCTCCGGTTCGCTGCGTCTGGAACTCGCGCAGTACCGCGAGCTCGAGGCCTTCTCGGCGTTCGCCTCCGACCTCGACGACGCGTCCAAGGCGCAGCTCGAGCGCGGTGCCCGCTGGGTCGAGATCCTGAAGCAGAACCAGTTCTCCCCGGTTCCGGTCGAGGACCAGATCGTCTCGATCTACCTCTGCGGCGACGGCCACTACGATTCGGTCCCGGTCTCCGACGTCCGGAATTTCGAGGAGCAGCTGCTCAGCCACCTGCACCACAACGCATCGGGCGTCTACGAGTCGATCGCCGGTGGCGCAGTGCTGACCGACGACCAGGCCGAGGCACTCGTCGCCGAGACCAACAAGTTCAAGAACAGCTACCTCACCGCCGACGGCCAGCGTGTCGTGAACGAGGCGGAGGCCGAGGCACTGGACGCGGACGAGGTCGAGCGCGAAGAAGTCAAGATCCGGAAGTGATCCTGGTGACCCGAACAGTCCGTCTGAAGGAAGGGGTGCGCGCTCATGGCGAGCATTCGTGAGCTGCGCTCACGCATCCGGTCGGTGCAGTCGACCAAGAAGATCACCAAGGCGCAGGAACTGATCGCGACCTCGCGGATCACCAAGGCCCAGCAGCGGGTCGCGGCTGCCAAGCCGTACTCGTCGGAGATGACCCAGGTCCTCTCCGAGCTGGCCAGCAACTCGGGGTCGCTCGACAACCCGCTCCTCAACGAGCGGGAAAACCCCAAGCGTGCCGGCGTTCTGGTGGTGACCAGCGACCGCGGTATGTGCGGTGGTTACAACTCGAACGTCCTGCGGTCCACTCGCGAGCTGCTGTCGCTGCTCCGCGAGGAGGGCAAGGAGCCGGTCCTGTTCATCATGGGACAGAAGGGCGTCGGCTACTTCACCTTCCGTGGCAGCGAGATCGCCGACTCCTGGACCGGGTTCTCCCAGGCCCCCGACTACTCCGACGCGAGCACGGCGACCAGCTTCCTGGTCGACCTGTTCCAGGCGGGTTCGGGCACCGAGGTGGACCGGCCGGGTGGCGACGGGACCCTGGAGGGCGTGGACGAACTCCACGTCGTCTACACCCGCTTCGTCTCGATGCTCACGCAGGCCCCGGAGGTGCGACGTATCGCACCGCTGGTGGTCTCCGAGGACGACGATGACGAGCCGTCGGCGAATTCGTCGCGGAACTACACCTTCGAGCCGAGCGCCGACACACTGTTGGACGCGCTGCTTCCGAAGTACGTCGCGACCCGCGTCTACGCCGCCCTCCTGGACGCCGCGGCGTCCGAGTCCGCGGCCCGACGCACGGCGATGAAGGCGGCGACCGACAACGCAGAAGAGTTGTCGCGCAACCTGTCGCGCGAGGCCAACCAGCTCCGCCAGGCGCAGATCACCCAGGAAATCAGCGAGATCGTCGGCGGGTCCGGCGCACTGGCCACGTAGCCGGCGCGACCCGAACCACCCGGCGGAGACTTTCACCCAAGAGGAAGTGACCCAACCACAATGACCGCAGCAGTAACCACACCCTCGGAGAAGACGGCGGGGTCGGCCGACGGCCGCGTCGTCCGAATCATCGGCCCCGTGGTGGACATCGAGTTCCCGCGCGGCTCCATCCCAGATCTGTTCAACGCGCTGCAGGCCGAGGTCAGCCTCGAGGCCGTGGCCAAGACGCTGACCCTCGAGGTCGCGCAGCACCTGGGCGACAACCTGGTGCGCGCCATCTCGATGCAGCCCACCGACGGACTCACCCGCGGCGCCCCGGTCAGCGACACCGGCACCTCGATCTCGGTTCCGGTCGGCGACGTCGTCAAGGGCCACGTGTTCAATGCCCTCGGTGACTGCCTCGACGCTCCGGGAACGGGTCGCGACGGTGAGCAGTGGAGCATCCACCGCAAGCCGCCGGCCTTCGACGAGCTCGAGGGCAAGACGGAGATCCTCGAGACCGGTATCAAGGTCATCGACCTCCTGACCCCGTACGTCAAGGGCGGCAAGATCGGTCTGTTCGGTGGTGCCGGTGTCGGCAAGACCGTTCTGATCCAGGAGATGATCACCCGAATCGCGCGTGAGTTCTCCGGTACGTCGGTGTTCGCCGGCGTCGGCGAGCGCACCCGTGAGGGCACCGACCTCCACCTCGAGATGGAGGAGATGGGCGTTCTGCAGGACACCGCCTTGGTGTTCGGTCAGATGGACGAGCCGCCGGGCACGCGTATGCGCGTGGCACTGTCGGCGCTGACCATGGCGGAGTACTTCCGCGATGTGAAGCACCAGGACGTGCTGCTGTTCATCGACAACATCTTCCGGTTCACCCAGGCCGGCTCGGAGGTCTCCACGCTGCTCGGCCGTATGCCGTCCGCGGTGGGCTACCAGCCGACCCTGGCCGACGAGATGGGCGAGCTGCAGGAGCGGATCACCTCGACCAAGGGTCGTTCGATCACGTCGCTGCAGGCCATCTACGTGCCCGCCGACGACTACACCGACCCGGCGCCGGCGACCACCTTCGCCCACCTCGATGCGACCACCGAGCTCTCGCGCCCGATCTCGCAGCTGGGTATCTACCCGGCCGTGGATCCGCTGACCTCGACCTCGCGCATCCTGGAGGCGTCGATCGTCGGTGACGAGCACTTCCGCGTCGCCAACGAGGTCAAGCGCATCCTGCAGAAGTACAAGGAGCTGCAGGACATCATCGCCATCCTCGGTATGGATGAGCTCTCCGAAGAGGACAAGGTCACGGTGCAGCGTGCGCGCCGTATCCAGAAGTTCCTCGGCCAGAACTTCCTCGTCGCCGAGAAGTTCACCGGTCAGAAGGGCTCAGTGGTGCCGCTCGCCGACACCATCGAGGCGTTCGACCGGGTCGCCAAGGGCGAGTTCGATCACCTACCCGAGCAGGCGTTCAACAGCTGCGGCGGTCTCGACGACGTGGAGGCCGCAGCCGCCAAGATCGCCGGAAAGTAGCGGTTCGCGATGGCTGACAAGTCCTTTCACGTAGAGGTCGTCTCCGCCGACAGCAAGCTGTACTCCGGTGACGCCACCTTCCTGATCGCCCAGACCACGGTCGGCGAGCTGGGTGTCCTCGCCGGCCACGAGCCGCTCCTGGGCCAGCTGGTCCCGGGCGGGTTCGTGGTGATCGATGAAGAGGGTGGCAAGCGTCTCGCGGCCGCCGTGCAGGGTGGGTTCCTGTCGGTGACCGGTGAGACGGTGACGGTCCTCGCCGAGTCGGCCCAGTGGGCCGATGACGTGGATGTCGCCACCGAGCGCACCAACCTCGAGAACGCCGACGAGGGCAGTGACGAGTACAACCGCGCGCATTCGCGCATCGTCGCCGCGGAGCACCTCACCAAGTGATGTGCCGCAACACAACACCTGATGTGTCGCATGACCTGATGTGGCGCAGTACATCTCGGTGATCGGGGCGGCTGTGTCACGTTCTATGTGACGGGGCGTGCCGATCATCTCGGTGACAATCGAATACGACAACGGATCGGCCGGTGGCCTCACTTGGGTGGGGTGACTGGCCGATTCGTCATCTGCGGTGGCATGCTGGGGATCGAATCGGTCGTGCGTCAGCCAGCGAGTCAGCCCTCTCGTGCACGACCGGGCTCGAGGAGGTTCATCTGTTGTCGATCGTCGTCTCGGTGTTGGGGGTGTTGCTGCTCGTCGCCGTGATCGTCTGCGGGCTGCTCACGTATCGCCTCAGTCAGCTGCGCCGGGTCGGCACGCCGGTCCTACTCCGTGAGTTGCCGGCAGCCGCGGACGAGGGATGGCGGCACGGCACCGTGCACTACGGCGACGAGACGCTGCGGTACTTCCGGCTCACCGATCTGCGACCCGGTCCCACCCGGACGCTGGTGCGGCAGTCGATCGAGATCAGCGGTCGGCGACGTCCGGAGGGCACCGAGGGCGACATCCTGGACGGGATGGTCGTGGTGGCCCTGGAACCCGGCGCCGACGGCGACGGCCGCGCGTATGAGCTGGCGATGACCCCGGGCGCCGTCACCGCCTTCCAGTCATGGCTCGAGTCGCGCCAGTCGGGTCGCTCCCAGCGACGCCGCAGCGCCTGACCGTCCCGCCTTCACTCTCTCCGTCGATCGTGCGCTGCAATCCGTCGACTGTGCGCTGTGAATCGTCGACCGTGCACTGTGGATCGTCGACCGTGCGCTCGAGCCTGTTGATCGTGCAGTAGGGCGCTTCAATCGGGTGATCGGGCCGTTACCCCGTGGGACGTCGGGCCGATCACGAACGCACGGTCGACGATCTGGAGCGCACGATCGACGACTCCGAGCGCACGATCGACGCAGGACCCGTCAGTCGGCGGCGCCGGGCCGGGTGCGACGTCCGCCGGGCACCCACTTCACGTCGCCTTGTCCCACCGGCGCCCGGTTCGCGGAGCGCGCCAGGATGAACAGCAGATCGGACAATCGGTTGAGGTACTTGGCCGGCAGCACCGACGTGTTCTCCGGATTCTCCGCCACGGCCGCCCACGCCGACCGTTCCGCGCGCCGCGCCACCGTCCGCGCGTGATGCAGTGCGGCACTGAGCGGTGTGCCGCCGGGCAGGATGAACGAGTCCAACGTGTCGAGGTCGTCCCCGAAGGCGTCGCACCAGCGCTCCAGGGCGTCGATGTAGTCCTGCTCGATCCGCAGCGGCGGATACTCCGGGTCGTCGACCACCGGGGTCGAAAGGTCGGCTCCGGCATCGAACAGATCGTTCTGCACGGTGGTCAGCACCTCGACGATCGCGTCGGGCACATCGTCTCCCAGGGCCAGGGCGACACCGATCGTGGCGTTCGCCTCGTCGCAGTCCGCGTAGGCGACCACCCGGGGGTCGGTCTTGGGCACCCGCGAGAAGTCGCTGAGTCCGGTCGTGCCGTCGTCGCCGGTCCGGGTGTAGATACGGGTCAGGTGCACAGCCATGCATCGAATGTACTTCCCGGCGGGAGGTGCGCGTCCCCGACGTGCGGTGCGTGGCCCCACGCCACCGCTGTCGAGGAGTGAGCCGGTCGCGCGGACGGATAGGGTGTCAGTCGTGGGCGATCGATTTCTGGTGACCGGCGGGGCACGACTCTCAGGTGAGGTGTCGGTCGGTGGTGCCAAGAACAGCGTGTTGAAGCTGATGGCCGCAGCGCTGCTGGCCGAGGGCACCACGATCCTGACGAATGCGCCGGAGATCGCCGACGTCCCGCTGATGGCAGACGTCCTGCGCGGACTCGGCGCGGTGGTGACCCAGCACGGCGACACCGTGGAGATCGAGTCGCCCGCCGAGCCCAAGTTCCACGCGGATTTCGATGCGGTGAAACAGTTCCGGGCCTCGGTGTGTGTACTGGGACCGCTGATGGCCCGGTGTCGCCGGGCGGTCGTGGCGCTGCCCGGTGGCGACGCGATCGGGTCACGGCCGCTCGACATGCATCAGGCCGGGCTGCGTGCCTTGGGCGCCCAGAGTTCGATCGAGCACGGCTGTGTGGTCGCCGAGGCCGACGCGTTGATCGGTGCGCCGGTCGCACTCGAGTTCCCCTCGGTGGGGGCGACGGAAAACATCCTGATGGCTGCGGTCCTGGCCGAGGGCGTGACCACCATCGACAACGCCGCGCGCGAACCGGAGATCGTCGACCTGTGCGTGATGTTGCAGCAGATGGGCGCCCGCATCGAGGGCGCGGGCACATCCACCCTCACGATCACCGGCGTCGACCGGCTGTCCCCGACGACGCACCGGGTCATCGGGGACCGGATCGTCGGTGCCACGTGGGGCATCGCCGCAGTGATGACCCGTGGCGACGTGACCGTCCGCGGCGTGGCACCCGAACATTTGCAGCTGGTCCTGAACAAGCTCGGTGACACCGGCGCCGTCGTCGACCGTTTCGAGGACGGCTTCCGGGTGCGTCAGGAGGCCCGCCCGGCCGCGGTGAATGTGTCGACGCTGCCGTTCCCCGGGTTCCCGACGGACCTGCAACCGATGGCGATCGGTATGGCCGCCATCGCCGAGGGCATGTCGGTGATCACCGAGAACGTGTTCGAGGCACGGTTCCGGTTCGTCGAGGAGATGGTGCGCCTGGGTGCGGACGCCCGCACCGACGGTCACCACGCCGTGGTGCGGGGTATCGAACGACTCTCGAGCGCCCCGGTGTGGTCGTCCGACATCCGGGCGGGCGCGGGGCTGGTCCTCGCCGGCCTGGTCGCCGACGGGGTCACCGAGGTGCACGATGTGGAGCACATCGACCGCGGCTACCCACGCTTCGTGGAGAACCTGCGCCGTCTCGGCGGCGAGATCGAGCGCGTCGAGCACTGACGCCACGTCGTCGAGCCTGTCCGAACGGGCAGGGCGGCCCCTGACCTCCCGGGCGGATCGGGTCGGCCGACGGCCAGGACACCTTGTGGCAGATGTGATCTGGGGAACATCCTCGTATGTGACAGGTCATCCGTCACAAGGAGTAACACCTCATGGTCATCGAGCTCAACCAGATCTGGGACTTCCCGATCAAGGAATTCCATCCCTTCCCCAAGGCCAAACTCGGCGTCGGAGCGCACGACATGCTCGGCGTCGAGGCCAAGGATCTCGGCATCACCCGCGCTCTGCTGATGACGACGGGTCTGCGTGGCTCGGGCATCATCGAGGAGCTGATCGGCAAGATCGAGTACCAGGGCGTCGACGTCGTGCTCTACGACAAGGTCGAGTCCAATCCCAAGGACTACAACTGCATGGACGCCGCGGCGCTCTATCAGTCGGAGAAGTGCGACGGCATCATTTCGGTCGGTGGCGGTTCCAGCCACGACGCCGCCAAGGGCGCACGCATGGTCATCGCCCACGACGGCCGCAACATCAACGAGTTCGAGGGCTTCTCCAAGGCCACCAACAAGGAGAATCCGAAGCACATCGCGGTCTCGACTACGGCAGGCACCGGATCGGAGACGTCCTGGGCCTACGTCATCACCGACACCTCGGACATGAACAAGCCGCACAAGTGGGTCGCATTCGACGACACCTGCCTTGTCGACCTGGCCATGGACGACCCGCTGCTGTACTACTCGTGCCCCGAGCATTTCACCGCGTTCTGCGGCTTCGACGTGCTGGCACACGCCAGTGAGCCCTACGTCTCGCGCCTGGACTTCGCGCCGTCGCTGGGCAACGCGAAGTATTCGATCGAGCTGATCCGTGACCACCTGCGCACTGCCGTGTACGACCCGCGCAACCTCGAGGCCCGCACCGGCATGATGCACGCGCAGTACATCGCCGCCCAGGCGTTCAACTCGGGTGGTCTGGGCCTGGTGCACTCGCTGTCGCACGCGGTCAGCGCGTTCTACGACAGTCACCACGGCTTGAACAACGCGATCGCCTTGCCGCGCGTGTGGGAGTACAACCTGCCGGCGCGCTTCGAGCGTTACGCCGAGATCGCCGCGCTGCTGGGGGTCGACACCAGCAAGATGACCACCGTGCAGGCCGCGGATGCGGCAGTGGAGGAGGCGATCCGGCTGTCGAAGGATCTCGGCATCCCGGACAACTTCGGACAGCTCTCGGTCAACAGCTACGACAAGAACCGGATGAACACCGGCAAGTACGAGGGACGTGGCGACACCATGGACACCTCGGACAAGCAGGTCCGCGCGATCTCGGAGCACATGATGGACGACTGGTGCACCCCGGGCAACCCGCGTGAGAGCACGGTCGAGTCCCTGATCCCGATGGTGAGTCACGCCATGACGGGGACCTACTAGCCACCAGCTGGTGGGAGATCCGTCGACACACCGTCGAACCCCCGGTCCGGGACGCGCCCCCATTCGTCCCGGACCGGGTTCGTGCACACCGGAATCGGAGAACCCATGACCCCCGCATCGACCGGATCGACGTCCACCGACGCCACCTCGGCCACCGTGTCGTCCGGCGCCGACGAGACAGTGGTCGGCGGCTTCGACACCGTCACCGACCTCGCCGACGCCCTGCGCGAGCAGGGGTACCTGATCGACGACGACCTCGCCGTCGTGGTGCATCTGGCCACTTTGTTGGACCGCCCGCTGCTGCTGGAAGGTCCTGCGGGAGTGGGCAAGACCGAGCTGGCCAAGGCGCTGGCCGCCGCATCCGGCCGCGAACTGATCCGTCTGCAGTGTTACGAGGGGCTCGACGAGTCGCGCGCCCTGTACGAGTGGGACTACGCGCGGCAACTGTTGCACGTGCAGATGCTCCGCGACCGGATCTCGGCCGAGTTGTCGGCCCAGACCGGACTCGCGGCCGCCTCGGCCGCGTTGGCCCGCACCGACGTCGGGGTGTACACCGAGGAGTTCCTCGTCGCGCGGCCACTACTGGCTGCCATCCGCTCGGCGACCCCCGCGGTGTTGCTGGTCGACGAGATCGACCGTACCGATGAGTCGATGGAAGCGGTCATGTTGGAGGTGCTCGCCGAGCGGCAGGTCAGTGTGCCCGAACTCGGGACGTTCACGGCACGGTCGGCACCCTGGGTCATCCTGACCTCCAACGACACCCGCGAATTGTCGCCGGCACTCAAGCGACGCTGCCTGCACTTCCAGGTGGCCTATCCCGATGCCGATCGGGAACGCCGGATCGTCGCGGTCCGGGCTCCCGAGGTCGAGGACTCGGTCGTGGCCGAGGTCGTCGACCTGGCCCGCAGGCTGCGCGGCCTCCCGTTGCGCAAGAGCCCGTCGATAGCCGAGGTCATCGACGCGGCCCGCGCGCGTTCGCATCTGAAGAGCGTCGGGCAGCCCACTGCCACCGGTGATGAGGTCGGTGGTGACGCGCTGCTGAGCCTCCTGGTGAAATTCGGCACCGACCTCGATCTCGTCCGCCGTGAACTGCGCTCGGGCGCAGATGGTTCCGGTTCGGGCGAGACGGTCGGTGTCGACGGCTCCACAGCCCGCGGGTCGGTGACGGCGAACGCTTTCGGCGCCGGGCGCGCGCGGTCGGCGGGCGTCGCTGCCGGCCGGCGCTGACGGTGACCGCCGTGCTCGTCGGCACCCGTCCCGACGCCACCGGTCGAGACGAGGTGCTCGACCTCGTCGCCGTGGCCTTCGGCCGACTGCTGCGCGGCGTCGGGGTCGGCGCCTCGCCGGCGGAGGTGATCGAGCTCCGCCGAACCGTGGCGATCGTCGGTGCGGGCGATCTCGACGTCCTCCGCATCGCATGGCGCAGCGTCGCAGCCAAATACGCCTTCGAGAGGTCGCTCTTCGATCGCGCTTTCGACGGCTTCTTCGGGATCGTCGACTGGACCTCGGACGTCGACGGCGATCTGCCGCGACCGCGCGGAGTGGCGGCGGAGCTCCCCGACGACGTGGTCTGGGACGACGATTTCGAGGGCGCTGGTCGCATGATCGGCGCCGACGAACACACCGACGAGATCGGCGACCTCATGGTCGACGACCCGGATGCGCGAGAACGGTCGGGCGAGAGCGCACACCGCGAGGAGAACGACTTCTCGGTGTCGTCGGGCAGCGAGGAGCTCGGGGTGGACACCGACGGTTCGTCGGTGTCGGGCGGCGTCACCTACACGGTCGATCTGGATCACGCCGACGCCGACGTGGTGGGAGAGATGGTCGGGTCGACGGCGCGGGTCGAGGGCACGTCCATCGGCGTCGTCGACGCAGCCGGGATCCTGCGTGCGATCGATGCCATGGACGGGCGCGGCGCATACGGACCCGATGGCGCCGAGGGGTTGGACGAGCGTCGGCGCGCCGAACTCGAGACGGCGTTGGCCGCTTTCGTGGAAGCATTGGCCGAGAGGTTGAACGCGGACGGTTCGGCCGCCGAAGCGGTGGCCGACGGCTCCGGGTCCGATGCAGGTCCGGTGTCCTCGGATCAGGCGGACATCGATCGTGCCTGCCATCGACTGGTGCAGCGGATGCGCGGGGCTCCGCGTCGATCGGTGCGCCGAACCGACAAGGGGTCCTTGGACATCCGCGCGACGATGCGCGCCGCAGCGGCCACCGACGGGGTACCGGTCGCGCTCTGGCGACGTCGTCCGCGCCCTGGGCCGGTGCGGCTACTGGTGGTGGTCGACGTATCGCTGTCGGTACGACCGGTCACCGGGTTCATCCTGCGGCTGGCACAGACCCTCCATCGCTTCGGCGACCGCTGCGAGGTGATCGCGTTCGTCGACCGTCCGGTGCGGGTGACCGAGACCCTGCGTGCGGCTCAGGCCGATCGGGCGCTGGCGTCGGTCCTTGCCGACGATGCCATCGATCTGGCCGCGACCAGTGACTACGGTCGGCTGCTCGACGGTCTGCTGACCGAGTTCGGGGATCTGTTGACCAGACGGACGTCGGTACTCGTGGTCGGTGACGGTCGGAGCAACGGTTTCGATCCCCGGGTGGATCTGGTCGCCGAGCTCGCGCGGCGCACCCATCGGCTGGCCTGGGTGACACCCGAGCCGTCGCGGTACTGGTCGCAGACCGGGTGTGCCCTCGCCGACTACGAAGAGCACTGCGACGGGGTGGTCAGTGCGCGCGACGGGGCGGAGATGATCCATCGCTGTGATGAACTCGGCGCAGCCCTCCGATGACACGGCTACCTTCGGCAATGGAGGTCACGCCGAGGTGACCGGAGGATGATGGAGCGATGATCGACGTCCCGCGCGCCCGAGCACGACACCGGCCACTCACGCAGGTGTCGAAGTTCCACACGCCGGAGATCATCCTCGGCCCGCAGTCGTTTCCGGAGTCGTCGACCACCACCGCAAACCTCGGTATGCGGCGTCCGTTCGTGGTCTCCGACCGCCACCTGCAGCACACGCCCTGGTTTGCGCAGCTGATGGAGGATCTGCGTCGCGCCGGTCTCGCGCCCGGGTCGTTCCTGGACATCTCGCCCAATCCGCGGGCAACCGAGATCGCCGATGCCTTCGTCGCGTACAACGCCCACGACTCGGACGGCATCGTCGCGCTGGGCGGAGGGTCGGTCATCGACGCCGCCAAGGGGGTGGCCGTGCTGGCCGCCAACGGCGGGCACATCCTCGAGTACGAGGGCATCGACAAGGCACCGCGGCCGCTGCCGCCGCTGGTCGCCATCCCGACGACCGCCGGGAGCGGCTCGGACGTCTCGCAATTCTGCATCATCAACGACGCCGAACGCCGCACCAAGATCACCATCATCGGTCGCGCACTGGTCCCCGACGTGACGGTGATCGACCCGACCCTGCTGACGACCCTGCCCCCGGAGGTCGCGGCGCAGTCGGGGATGGACGTGCTGACACATTGCGTCGAGGCCTACGTCTCCCTCGCCCGCGGGCGGCTGACCGACGCGTTGGCGCTGGAGTCGCTGCAGACGGTGTGGATTCACCTCGAACGCCTGGTGAACGACCCACACGATCCGACCGCGGCCGCCGAGATGTCGTTGGCCGCGCTCCAGGCAGGCATGGCCTTCACCAACGCCATCCTCGGGGCCACCCACGCCATGAGTCACCCGGTCGGCGGCCGATGCGACGCCCCGCACGGGGCGATCAACTCGGTACTGCTGCCGCACGTGATCCGATACAACGCCGAGGTCTGCGCGGAGGACTTCGTGGATCTTGCAGAGGCGGTGGGGATCTCGTCCACCGGTACCGCGCGCTCGGTCGCCGACCGGTTGGCCGACTCGATCGCCGGGCTCGGCGCGAGGGTGGGGATGCCCGACACCCTGCGGCCGCTCGGAGTGCGTTCCGACGATCTCGAACAACTCACCGCCCACGCCCTCGTCGACTCGTGCATGACCACCAATCCGCGACGCCCTCAGCCGGCCGGTATTCACGACCTGTACGTCGCGGCACTTTGATTCACCGGACGACCAGATGAGCGATGCCGAACACACCACACCCGACCTGGCCAGCCTGACCGGCCTGCGCACGGTCAAGGGCAGCCATTACGCGCAGTTCCGGGGCGTCGAGGCGCGGCTCGGCCGGGTCATCACCGCACTGGACCGCATCTCGCGTGCGCTGGTACGTACCGCCGAGGGGCCCGAGACCTTGGTCGTCTCCGTGGTCGATGCCGCGCGCGATCATCTGGGCGCGGAGTGGGTGTTGTTCGCGCTGGCCGACGGCGAGTTGGAACAGACCGCTCCGCGTCACCTGATCATGTCGGGGGACGAGTCGTTGTTCGCGTTCGAGGGGTCGGATCGGGCAGTGCCACCGAGCGACCTGCCCGACCAGGTCCTCAATCGGCTCAACGACCTGCTCCGCGGTCGCGACGAAGTGCTGCGGCGCCCGGTCGTCGACGACCATCACCTGCACGTGCCGGTGGAGCTCGACGGCGATGTGGTCGGCGGGTTGTCGGTGTGGACTCCGCCGGACCGGACGATCGATCCCACCGATCTCGTCGTCCTGCGAATTCTCGCCGGGCAAGCGACGGTGGCGCTGGTCAATGCCGAGCTGTTCTCCGAGACCACCCGTCATGCACAAGAACTCGCCGATCGCAATGACGAGCTCGAGCGCACGCAACGGGAACTGTCGGCAGCGATGCGAACGACGGTCCTCAACGAGGAGAGGTCCCGGATCGCGCGTGAACTCCACGACTCGGTGACCCAGTCGGTGCTGTCCGCGGGTGTTCAGATCGAGCTCTGCCGGGACGGGGTGGAAGGGCCGACTGCCGAGCGACTCGACGTCGCAGGCCGGCTCACCCGTGATGCTGTCGAGCAACTGCGCACGGTCATCTACACGCTCAACAACGCCGGCGTGACACCCTCACCGAGCGTCCGCGAGGTGTTGGTGGAGTTGGCGACGCTGCACATGCCGCCGGATCTGCACGGTGAGGTGCTGGTCCGTGGTCGCGCCCGCGACCTGGCCGGCGACGTGCAACACGCCGTTCTCCGGATCGCCGGTGAGGCCCTGTTCAATGCTGCGGTGCACGCGCAGGCCTCCAGGGTGACGGTGACGCTCGCCTACGAGACGGAGCGGGTGAGCATCGCGGTCGACGACGATGGCGTCGGGGACCCCGATCACGTACGCCGCGTCATGCGTGCGGCCTCCCACGGCGACCTCGCCGCGGGACGGCATCGGGGGTTGGCCAACATCCGGTCGCGTGCGACCGAACTCGGGGGTGACGTCCGCATCCGTCGGTCCCGGCACGGTGGTGTGCGTGTTCTCGCCACGGTCCCGTACGAAGTCGAGGAGATCTCATGAACAGTGCTGTGCGCGTGGGGAGTACGCCCATCCGAACCATGTTGGTCGACGACCACGCGCTGTTACGCGAGGGGATGCGATCGCTTCTCGGGCGGGAGGAGGTGGTCGATGTGGTGGGGGAGGCCGCGTCGATGGACGACGCCCTCGCGGAGGTGGTGCATTGCCGCCCGGATGTCGTCGTGGTCGATCTGAAGCTGTCGGCGGGCGCCGACTACGAGGGGTTGCGCCTCATCGCCGAACTCGCGCGGCGGCACCCCGACGTCGCGACGCTGGTGCTCACCACTTTCCTGGACGACGACCTCGTGGTCCGCGCGGTCCGGGCCGGTGCACGCGGGTACGTGGTCAAGGATGTGGACACAACTGAACTGGTGCGCGCGATCCAGGCCGTCTCGAGTGGTGGAAGTGCTTTCGACCCGCGGAGCGCGGCTGTGGTGCTCCGCACCGTGTCGGGCGACGTCGACTCGCCCGAGGTGCTCACCGACCGTGAACGAGAGGTACTCCGGCTACTCGCAGATGGCTTGTCCAACAAAGTGATCGGACAGACTCTGTACATCTCCGAGTCGACCGTGAAGTTCCACATCCGCAACATCATCCGGAAGCTGGGTGTGTCCAAGCGCACGGATGCGGTCTACATCGCCAGCAAGCGGGGGCTGATCTAGGACGCCCCGCCGGCGGACAGGATCAGCCATCCGCCGTGGTCGGAGAAGACCTCGGCATCGGGCTGTCCCGCGTACCTGGCCCACCCGTGCAGGTCGGCGTCGGTGAGCCGGACCAGATGGCCGTAGTGCTCACTCGGCTCGTCCTCGAACGGCACCGCGACGACCACACGATGGCGTGCCACCCGGAGTGCTTCGTCCACCGCGCGGAGGGCGTCCACCGGTCGGAGATGTTCGAGCAGGTGGATGAGGGTGACGGTGTCGATCGATCGGTCCTCGAACGGGAGGTCGAGCGCGTCTCCGACCACCGCATCGATATCGCGGTCGAGTCGCGGCGCCACGCGGTTCAGGAGCTCCACTGTTCCCGGCGTGATGTCACAGGCGGTCACGTCGAAGCCTGCCTCGGCACACTGCAGGGCGAAGAACCCGAAGCAGGAACCGACCTCCAGGACCGACGACCCCGTGATCAGTGATCGCGCGCGTCGGTGCACGGGTGCGAAATCAGATGTGCCCGAGACCAATTCGGTGAGCGAATTGCGGTAAAAGGCAGTCCACGCCGCATCGACGTCGGGATGGGCGGTCGTCACGATCCGGGTGAGCACTTCCTCGAACTCTGCCTGTCCGGACAGCGCGCCGGTCTCGATCAGCCGACCTACGTCGGCGACCAGGGCGCCATCGCTGATCGACGACTGGTCGTGCGTATGGAGGATCTCCGTCACGCTCGGATGGACGCCGTCGTCGGGTAGTCCGATCACACAGACGCGCTCATCAGTGCCGTTCGTCGGTAGCTCGACAACTCGGCGCACCTGTATCGCCGCAGGTGACAGCGGTGAACGGGTGATCATTGCGGTCATCAGCCGACGCTATGACGCTCCCGAAGGCTCGGTAACTGACCAAGAGGGTGCGAACACTGTCCGAACGGATGGTTGCTCGGGATTTGCCACCGAGAGCGGGGCAGTGGCGCAGCTCACATTGATAGGATTTGGCCCAGAAGCCACGGAAGTGGTGCTCTGCACCACCTGTCACAGCGCCGTGACCTGCGTCGACGCCCCGGAAGCAAGCAGTCGACCTGGCGATTTGCACTCGTTCGCGCCGTTGCGTAACTTTCTTCGAGTCAGGCCGCCACGGCGCCGGCCGGGAAGCTCCGAGAGGGTGCGGATCGGTTACGGAAACCGGGTTCTGGCCGGACCACTTCCGGTAGTATTGCAGGACGCATTTCGGTGCGCCCGGTGAAGTCGACTGGTGAGTGGGATCGAGTCTGACGGACTGAGTCCTGCGGGGTTTGGAAAGTCAGACAGGGTCTGGTAGGTTGGAAGAGTTGCGCCGGAGTCGGTGTGATGGTCTTCTGAATAATAGCAGTCTGCTGGAGTTCGCCCTTTGTTGGGGGGG
>NZ_BANX01000040.1 GCF_000334455.1 Gordonia soli NBRC 108243 | reverse complement strand
GGTTCGGGTACGTCGGCGAGGTAGGCCGCAAGCGTGAACTTCACCGCGTCGTGGCGTGCCGGCGTCTTGCCCAGCCGGTAGGTCACCGGTGACCACCGCGGGGTGTGATCGTGATGACGGTCGACCCGTCGACCTTGTTCAGCACGTGGGTCTCGAGACCCATCCGCTGCGCCAGGCCACGCACGGTGAACACGAGCGCCTCGACCCGCTTGCGCAGGTTCCACCCAGCCACCACTTCGGACGGGAGCGCCTCCTGGTCGCCGAGGCCCTTCACGCTGCTACCCGCCGTTCGTGGACCTCGCCGGCCATGACAGTGAAGCGAATCGACCGCTTGCGCCCCTCGTCGATCAAGTCGGCGCGATCAATGCACGCGACGTCGTAGGAGCGCCCGCGCTCGGCGTCGGGGTTGCGTGTCGAGGCGAACGCGATCGATCCGCCCCCGATCACCTCGACCCTTGGGCTCGTCGACCGACGTATGCGGACCACCTGCGACGCACGCAGGTGGTCAAGGATCTCGTCGAGCGACCGTGCGGCAATCTCCAGCGTGGGCGCGAACCAGGCGACCCGCTTACCCGCGAGCGCTGCCTCGGTCGCACGCGCCTCCAGCTCGCGCATCACGAGATCGCCTTGACGATCGCGGCCGCGATGAACGGGACGAACGCGGGGTTGTGCCGGATGAGCAGGGCGCCGCGCTGGTAGTCGGTCATCCAGGCCGTCAGCGACTCGACGTCGACCCCGTTGGCGTCGAAGTGCTGTTCCATGATCGCCGCGTACTTCGCCGCCATCGCGCCATTGCCGACGAGCCGCTCGTGCTCGATCGTGCGGTGCGGTAGCTCGAATGTCGCGTCCATCAGCCAGTCGATGACGGCCTGTTCGCGCGCGGTCGGTTCGGCTGACGGGAGGATCGGCTGGAGTTCGGACATGGCTGGAGTCCTTCGGGCTGGGGCGGGGTGGTGCTCGCCGCGCACGCAGCAACACCCTCTCCCGGATGGAATCGGTGTCATGGGGTGCGCTTTGCCGGGGAGAACACGCGTGGTGATTCACGACGTTCACGTGCGCGGCGAAGTCTCAGAAACGACGAAACCCCGCTGGTTAGGCGGGGTTTCTGGGCATAGCGCTGCCCACTGAGATCGAAGTATATGCAGGTCAGGGCAGTTTGTCACACACCCGGCGCGTCGTGGTCACGATCGGCTCGGCGACGCGGTCCCTCACGACCGAGAACACGACCTCGAACGGGTGCATGAAGCGCGGCAACTCCTCGCCGTCCATCACGCCGCGGATGCCGCGTCCGACCATCCAGCCGACGGGAGTGAGCGCGAGGCCGATCGTTATCGCCAGAGCCAGCTGGCCGATCATCTGTCCGCCTGCGCCCGCTGCTGCGCCTGTGCCCAGTCCTCCAGGATCGCCCTGACGAGCTTCGAGGTTCCCATGCTCTGTGCCTGGGCCTGCTCGTCGAGGGCGCTCTTCAGCTCGGCCGGCACTCTCACATTCAGCACGGGCGAGTGGGTCGACCCGCCGGTCAGCGACTTCCCGCCGGGGACCAGGTGCTTCGTCCGGGCCTCGCGGCGCGCGCGGACCTCGGCGAGTGTCTCCTCGGCCAGCTCAGCCGCGCGCTCCTCGGTGAGGCGCTCGCCGTTGGTCAGGATGAACTCGGTCTCTTCGAGATCGATGTCGTCGACCTCGATCGGCTCCTTGCTGAAGTCGGGAACGTTCACCATCTCCATCACCTCTCTCACCAGTTCTTCCGGAATCGCGTCGGCATCGCGTGGATCACGACCCACCGGTCATCGTCGTCGAGATGCGGGGCGAGGATCAGCTCCAACTCGATCCCGCGATCGTCGATGCCGATGAAGTACACCCGCACGACGCCGTCGCGCTCGGAGATCTCCAGCGGCATCCCCGCGTTGCGGAGGGCTGCGACGATGCGGCCTTTCGAGGCCCGTCGCCGGGCTGCTGCTGTGAGTGAGATCCGCGCCATGCATCTAGTATGTCATACATGCTCGTTAGATGTCAACGACTATGTGTGACATACACGTACTACCGTACGCCGTTCCGTGGGGTAAGACCATCGGTCAGTGGCAGACGGTGTACCCGAGCTTCTCGAACTCGGCCTCGACAGTCGATGGGGTGAAAACCGAACCGATGTGAATCCACATCAGCTCGTCATTCGCCTCTCCGCGTAGTAGTACGCCCCGCTCCGACGAGCCGAGGATGTCGACGAGCCCGCTCCGCCACTCGACCCCGATCACGAACGAGAATCCGCGCATCGGCGGTGACACGTGGTAGCACTTCGCGCTCGCATCGGCCCGGGGGAGTTCGGGCCACACGGCGGGGATCTCGAGTAGCTGTGCCGTGTTCACGCGCTCGCCCCTACCTCGTCGGCGGCCATCAGTCCGCGGACCTCGGCCAGCTCGTAGACCGCGGGGTCGCCGCGCTGGATGAAGAAGTTCGTGATCCTGCCCTTGTGTTTCCAGCCGCGCGGCCGGATGCGACGCTCGCGCTTCCACGCGTAGAACTTGACGCGCGGGAGGTGCTCCCCCAGGTCGTCGAGCACGTTGAACAGCTCGGCCTCGGTCAGGAGGAAGTTGTCGGCGCGGGCGAAGATGTTCTGGCGCAGCACCGCGACGTCGTGGGTCGCGCGGCATCGCCAGCACTGGGCGTGCGGCTGCACCCGGTCGTGCTCGTCGTCCCACTCGGCCCAGATCGCCTGCTCGCACTTCTTCGGCTCACCGCGCGGAGTCGTGCCCGTGACGGTCGGGCATGGGCCGCAGAACACCAGCCGTCGGGGGTTGATCTCGCGCAGCATCTTTCGGACGGCGTTGTCGATCTCCTGGGCGCACAGCACCGCGTCTTCGGAGTTGGCGATCTCCAGATGGTGCCGCCGCAACCACCGCGCGAGGTCGCGCGTCGTGGGCACGTAGCCGGGTGTCATGCGCCAGCGGTCGCGGTGGTCGCGGACGTAGCGGCCTTCGCGCCAGCGGCCGAACTTCGGTAGCGGGCCGATGAAGTCGGCGGGCACCGCGTCGACGGGGAAGAACTCGACCCCGAGCTGGTCGCAGTAGTCGCGAACCCAGCGCATCACGACGGTGCGCAGTTCGTCGAAGTGGGCGGCCGCCCCGCGGTTGAACGGCACGGGTGACTCTTCGTCGTCGGGATTCGGGGGCGCCGGCCGGGGCGGCTGCGGCACCTGCGCGAGCGCTGTTTGCTTCAGGTGCGCCTCGGCGAGCCGGTCGGACAGCCATGGCACCATTTCGAGATTCGATTGCAGCTCGCGGATGCACTCGCGGCACAGGTGCACCTCGGATCGTCCACCACACTTCGTGCACTGCATCAGTCGATGTACTCCAGTTCGGAAGGTGCGGCGTAGAAGTGGTCACCGACCTGATTTCCGGGGTGGTCGTTCGGGTGCGTCAGCTCGACGACGTACATGCCTTGCCCGTAGAGCCCGTACAGATAGAGCGAGTCCTTGAAGTCCACGATCTTCCCCGCGTTGCCCGTAACGAAGTCGTCGATCGACGCGTCCGTCGCGAGGTTGCGGGCCACCACCACACGGCCCCCGAGGTGAAAGCGCCTGCTCGCCGAACTAGTTGTCGTCATCGTCGCCATCGCCTTCGAGTAGGTCGGCGATCGCGCGGAGGACCGCGAGCGCGTGGTCGCCGACGGCCTTCAGCCACCAGACGGGGAGATCGAGTCTCGCGCCACTGGTTTCGCCGTAGTCCACCTGGAAACTCCGCATGAACGGCTCGTCGACCACCTCAGCTGCTGTGAGTTCACTCGCCATCGTCTTCACCATCGCCTTCGAGTAGGGATTGGAGCGCGTCGGCGCACACTCCGTACGGTTCGCCGCCGGGTGTGGTCGCGAGGGTGCGCCACTGGCCGATCAGGCGGACGAGCTGGTCGACGAGCGCCCCGACGAGCGCGTCGGAATCGGGTGGCGGTCCGAGCGTGAGGGTTTCGGCCAGATGCTTCGCGAGCATGGGCTTGAGATCCATCACGCCGGAGCGGAGGAGCCGGTGCATCGGCCAGGCTTCGAGTGCCTCGCGGACGTTGTCGGTCACAACTCCTCCTCGGCGTAGATGAGACGGTCAGTGCCGGTGGGCCAGTCAGCGTGTGCCCCGTAGGCGTCGCGGCACGACGTGCACCGGTATGTGCCGTCGAGACGCTGCACCTTCTGGTGCTTCGCGCGCAGTGGTGCGGCCATCTCACGGGCAGCGCACAGTGCGACCAAGTCGCTGCTGTACCCCCACGAAGGACGGCGATCCATCGCACGTTGCGCTGCGGCGGCAGCGGGGTCGCGGCGTCGCTGCTCGGCGTCTCGGGTGGCCACCTTCTCCGGGGTGTCGTAGTCGCTCATCGGTTGTCCTCCGTATCGGGAGCAGGGGCGGGGTCCTCGTACTCGTCGAGTGAGTCGGCGAACGACGCGTTGAACTGCGACTCCGAGATAGGCCGCATCGGTGTGGTCCGGCTGACCGTGCACGCGCAATCGCGGTGTGAACACAGGTACGGCCCATCGAAAACGGCTGGGTCTGGGCGGTTGCTGTCGAGGTAGTGCCGGGATGCGAGGTGGTCGCACTCGGTGCACACGTAGGCGTACGGCATCACGAACCACCCCCGTCGGGAGCAGGGGCGGGGTGATCGGCTAGGAATCGCCGCAGTAACGCAACCTGCCACGGCACCATCTCGAAACCGGATTGGAGTGCCCGCAACGCGATTTCGTCGGCGCGGTCCCACTCGACGGTTTCATCTGCCA
>NZ_BANX01000041.1 GCF_000334455.1 Gordonia soli NBRC 108243 | reverse complement strand
GTCAGGGAAGAACCCGGCGTCGACGATCGCCACGACGATCGCCACCGTTCGACGGTCGCTCATTGAGGGCTGCTGGGCTTCGATCAACCAGCATTGGAGAGCTACGTCCCAGGTCGCGTTCCACCAGCCCGGTGTGACGCCTTCGAGCTTCTGGCGTGCCTCGTCTGCTGCGGTCACTGGACACTCCGATTCGCTTCGAGGCGCAGGAGATAGGCGATCAGAGCGACCGCATCCTTCGGGTCACTCAGGTAGCTCACGAGGGTGTTCCCGTCCTGCTCCAACAGGTATGCGAGGTGGTGCCGTTCGGCGTTGCGGATCAGCTTCACGTCGTCGACCGTGACACGCGGGAAGTCCTCGGACATCTGCGGTTGCTCGTCTGCTGCGGTCATCACCAGTCCTCCCGATCGCATTCGCCGTGCAGCAGGACCCACCAGGCCGCGTGCACGCGCCGGCGGGTTTCGCGCCATGCCTGGCGTGCGCGGTATCGCCAGGTGCGTTCGTAGGCTTCACGTTCGGCGCGTCGGCGGGCATTCTCGGCCGCCTCGACCTCACGCTCCGCGAGGTAGGCATCGACCTTGTCGGCTGGGTAGCCGCACGACCGGATCAGGTGGTCGCGGGTGCTCAGCTCGGGCTCGCGTTCCTCGTCGCTCACGAAGTACTCGCGATACCGGCCGACATAGGCCCGGTAGTCGGACGGGAGTGCGATCCGGTCGACCACGTCGGCGTCGTGGCCGCGGTCGATCAGACGCTCGCGAGCCGATCGGAGATCTGTCAGCGAGCCGGCGAGGAGGTGGTTATACCTTGACCACTTCAGGTCTCGCCACGCGGCCAGCTCGGCCATCGTGTATCCGCTGGGGTTCGTCATGCTCTCCTCATCTCCTTGGGCCACGCGACGTGAGTCAGGCCCTCGTGGTGGCGATCCTTGATCTCGAACGGCAGTGTCCAGCCGAGCTTCAGCGCCCCCATGGCCGCGAGCGTGAGGGCGTCGGCGCAGTCGTGATTGGCCACCTGGACGCCGGGCCACTGCTCGCGGACGGCGGTCGTCACCCGGGCCTTCCGCACGTCGTCCGACAGTCCCCGAACGACCTTCCCCGTCGCCCACTTCTCGCGAGTTGCGGGATTACACACCGCGACCGGGATGCCCCGGGCGTCGAGTTCGGTGCACAGTCCGAACCACAAGGCCCATCGGTCACCGAGTGCCGGTTGGGGTTTCTGGTGTGACGGCATGTCCTCCACCACCACCAGGTCGATGTCGGACGGGAGTGCCTGGAGGACGAAGCGGCTTTGCGTCACGACGCGGTGCCAGCGCTCACGCCAGTCCTTCGCGTTGACGCTCCGATGGCCCGGCGATCGGAGCTTTCGCACGACGGTCTCGTCGCCGTCGCGTCCCAGGATCGCGATGCCGCAGGACGTGAGAGACGGGTCGAGGCCCACGATGTGACTCACGGTTGCCGTCCTTTCGATTCGAGGTTCAGTCGCGTGCGGATCCGGTCGGACTGTCCGGCCCACCACGTGCGGCTGTCGGGGTTGAGCTCCACCCGGTGGCGCGCCTGGCCCGGCGTGTAGCTGGTGGCGAACGGGTAGCTGTAGGTCATCACGAAGGTCATCACTGCACCCCGATCCACCAGCGCGTGAACCGACGTCGCAGTCGGCGCCAGATCGACCGAAGCGCGCGCCTGTTGGTCTCGAGATCGGTCGGGTCGTCGGCGATGTCGGGGTCCTCGGCCCGCATCTGCTCTTCCGGTGTCGGGGTCACAGCACCGTCACCTCCGAGATGAAGTCCTCGATCTGGTGATAGTGCAGGCCGCACACGATGCACCCGATCTGGACGCCACGGGCGCGCATCGAGATCAGATGCCAGCGATGCCTCGTGACGAACGTGGCGCAGCAGGTCTTGCACATGAGGATCACGACGTGGCGGCGCTCGTCGGCGAGCGGGTCCTGGCAGTCGTGAACCCGGAGCGCCCGCGCGGCATCTCGCTTGCACCCGCCCTTGCACTGGCACTCGCACTGCGGGGCCGTGAGACTCGCGTCGAGCCGGGCGAGATCCGGCGTCAGGCCGGTCATGATCGCCCACTCCCGAATCTCCGCGTCGGGTCGGGGACGAACCGCGCCGGCAATGGTCGGTCGGTGTGATCGCAACGCCACACGGCGTCGCGCATCTCGCCGTCGTCGCCACGCTGCGTCCCCGACACCAGGCCGCTTTCGTCGCACAGATCGCAATTCGCGATGGCATCCCTGCGAGCTTGAGCGTCGGCGCGCCGCTGCAATTCTGAATCCGTCATGATGTCGTCTCCGGCCTCATTGGCCCGTCGAGCTTCAGTCCGAAACCGCCTGCGTAATCGGCGATCTTGCGGTCGATCTTCGCCTCGTGGATCGCCCGCTGTTCGGGCTGCGCCTGTGCCCGCGAGGCCCACTCCTGGCGAACTTCGCGCGCCCACTGGACGATCTCGCCCGGCTCGGGGGCGTCGGAGAACTTGATCGCGCGCCGCTCGACCGCTTCGAGCAGCTCAGGAAGTTCGAGCTTGTAGCGGGCGAACATCCGCGCCCAGACGATCGCGATCTGCTTCGCCTCGGTGTCGGATGCGGGGCGGATCGCGGTCCGGCGGTGGACGAACGCCGTGTGCTTCAGCACGCGGCCGGCGTTCGCGACCTGATCCGAGGTGACGTCGCTCACGAGAGCCTCCGCTGTGCCGTGGCGGTCGCGTCCGCCGGGTCGATGACACTCGCGTCCCAGATGTCGGCCTTTGACGTGCCGGGCTTCTGCTGCGCGCTCCCGGCGGCTCGGCGGAGCCAGCCGTTGAATGCCGCATCCCATCCCGCTCGTCGGTTGCACAGACGCCCGGACGCGGTCTGGTGATCTTTGAACGCCTCAGCCTCGGCGTCGACGTCGAGCCGTGGCCACTTGGCGCGGTGGAGGTCGTTGGGCGACCAGTCGTCCGGGATCGGGATCATCGGGTATTGGTCTGGGATGCTCTCTCTTTCGAGTCCTACGCCGTCGGTTTCGGGAGAGAGAGAACTGGTAGTGGTAGCGGTAGTGATAGCGGTAGCGGTAGTAGGGCCACCGTTGGAGCCGGGGTTAACCCCATGGGTTAGGGGTAAGGAATCGTAAGGGTTGGAGCTGGGGTTAGAACCACCGTTGGAGCCACCGTTAGGGCCACCGTTGGGGTCGGGGTTGAACGGCTCCAGTTCGGCCGGGTTGATCGCCTTCTGGGTCAACATCTTGGCTACCGCGGGCTTCTCCCACGACGTCGAAGTGGGGTCGCCCTCGCGCAGTTTCAGGACCTCGAACACCACGACGCCGCGCAGTGATCGGGACGCGAGCTGAGAGCGCGCGTTCACCACCGAGACGGCCATGTTGGGGGTGCGCCAGAGGCCGTCGTGCTTGATCCACGACCTGATGAGGAACTCGTCGGTGTCCTCGTCGATCACGACGAACAGGCCGCGCGACAACTCGGCCGCTGCGGCGCTGACCCGCTCGCGCGTCCAGTCCCTCGCTCGGCCGCTCAGTCGCCCGGCGTGCCAGTCACCGGCCCCGCATAGCGACAGGGTCGCGCTGGTGTAGAGGGTGAGGTAGAGCAGCTGGGCGTCGATCGAGAGGTCGAGCCAGTCGTCGTCACCCCAGATGTCGACGTAGATCCTCGCGTGATCACGTGCCACTCGGCACCTCCTCTGCGGTCACAGGTTGCGGCATTAGCCCCTCCAGACCAGGCGGATGCATCCGACGCCGTTACGCTTCGCGTCCCACGCGGCCCGCAGGGCGCCGATGATCGAGTTGCCCTCGTACTGCACGTAATCGCGGTAGCCGTCGCCCAGGTTGGCCCAAGCGAGAACCTCCCACTTCCAGCCCATCAGCCCTCACCGCCCGGGTACTCGTCCCAGGTGCGGCCATCCAGTTCGCGGCCAGCGGTCTTCTTTCCGACGTGGCGCATGGTGGCGAAGTGCGAGGGCACCAGGCCTGACGCGTGGGGATAGTCCCCGATCCTCATGGCGTCGCCGTTCTTCGGGGACACCAGATAGTCGTTGACCGAGCGATTGTCCGGATGGTCGGGGACCACAGGCTGGAACTCGCCCCACTGCTTGAACAGGAAGGGCACACCGCCACCGACGCACTGGTCACGCAACTCCCGCGCCCAATCCGGATTCATCGGCCGCGCCCCGCGCCCGGACTCCCCTCCGACGATCACCCAGTCAAGGCCGGGTTCATCCTCGCGTGGGTCGCCTCCGTAGTAGCGGCCTAGTGCATCGACCGATAGTTCGATTGGCCCGAGAAGCGGTTCGGCGCTGATGAACCGGACGGCGGCCGGGGTGTCGAGGAGCGCGGGGATGCGGATGTCGGCCCACTGTTGGTTTTCGGTCGAGACACCGAGCCAGACATTCAGCAGTGGCCAGTCCGCGACGGAGAACGCCCCACCATCGGTGGGAAGATCGCTGTCGAATGCGACAGCATCCGCGACGGCTTGAGCGAAGTCCGCAGAGCCGAGCAAGGACCGCATCCGCCCATGGCGCTTCGTGAGCACCTGGAAGGTGTGCCGGGGTGCCAGCGCCATCACGGCGAACACCTGCGCGATGTACTCGTCCGGGACCGCCTCGTGGAACAGATCGGACATGCTGTTGACGAACACCTTCCGCGGCCGACGCCAGCGGAGCGGCTGGTCGAGCTTGTCGGGTCGGAGTTGGACGTCGAACCCGTTCTCGAAGTAGTGGCCCGGGGTCCCGCGGAACCGCTCGGCAAAGGTCGACGCGTAGCAGTTCTCACACCCCGGACTCGCCGGACTCAGCTTCGTGCAGCCGGTGACGGGATTCCATGTCTCGTCGGTCCATTCGATCTTCGTGGCCATCAGCGCACCGCCGTCGAGAAGACCACGAGGCCGTACCGGTCACGTCGGACGCCGTCGATCCGCCGGAACGTGACCTTCCCGTCGTCCTCCTGGCGGCCGATCGTGTCGCCGACGGTCTTCGGCCTGCGCTTGGTGTCGTTCTCCATCACTGGGCCTCCTTCTCGCATGTTCGGCAACGGCTACGGCCCCACCGGTCGGTGCCGCTCTGGCGGCCGTGTGGGCACTTGGGCGGGCGGCCCCGGCGGGCCGACGGGACGCAGAACCCCATGGCCTCCAGGTCTTTCCGGACCGTCGCGACGGTCGTCCCGACCTCGCGCGCGATGGCCGGCGCCGACAGTCCCCGAGCCGCCGCCTCGCCGACGAGGATCTGTCGGCGGGCTGCACGGTCGCGGCTCGCGGTGTTCATGAGGCGCTGCCGAAGTCGAGGGCCATCTGGTCGAGTCGGCGCGCGATGATCTCGCAGTAGCGCTCCTCGAGCTCGACCCCGATCGCGCGGCGGCCCTGGTTGCGTGCAGCGATGAGAGTCGATCCGGATCCAGCGAAGGGATCGGCAACGACACCGGGCGGGCATCGGTCCAGCAGCTTCTCCATCAGCCCAACCGGTTTCGGCGTCGGGTGACCGGTTGCGTTCTCCTCGCCTGCCGCGCCACCGCGCGCACCTTGGGTTGTGATGACTGATCCGACGCGCACATGCCCGGTCTTCTCGCGATCCCACCCGTTGCCGAGCAGGTGAATGTCTTCGTGCGCCGGGCCCCAGGGGATCGAAAGGTCACCCATGCCGGGTGTTCCCTGCTTCCACCAGATAAGGCGTTGCCGTTCACCTTTCGGCGCGGCGACGCTCCAGCGGCCAAAGATGAGACCGGGACCGCTACCCCACAGCTCGAGCATGCGATCTCGCGCGGCGGTGCCCTCGTCGCCGACGATCCGGGTGAGCTTGGCGCCAAGTCGACGGTTCGACTGGAATGCCAACCCGTAGGGCGGGTCGGTGACGAGTACGTCAGCAGAGGTCCACGCGTCGACCTGGAGGCAGTCGCCGAGGTAGAGCGTGACTTGGTCGTCGGAGTAGTACGGGTCCATCACGCGGCCCCCAGGCTCTCGGCCCGCACGATCGCGTCGATGTCCAGCCCCAACTCGCGACCGCGAGCGATGTCGCGCGACGGATCACGCCCGCCGCGGAGCGCGTAGACGATGTGGTTCCGGACGAGATTCTGTGCGACACACTCGGACCCGAAACTCGGGTGCGCGCCGACCTGATAGCCGCAGAGGCTGCCGTCGGCCTCGATGCCATGGTTGGTCCTCAGTAGGTGCTCGTTCGGCTCGTAGCTCTTGCAGCACGGGCAGACGGAGAAGAGGGTCAGGGGCATCGCCGTGACCTCCTCCGCGCGATGGCCGACCGGATCATCACGATCGCGATCCAGACGACCTCGACGGTCCACACGACCCACGCGATGACGAACGCGGCGACGAGCAGAACGATGATGATCAGCTCGGGATTGTCGTGGATGACCTGCAACATCACGCACCCCCGCCCGCCAGCTGGCGGCGTAGCTTCGTGATCTGGCCGCGGAGGGCGACGTTCGAGCGCTCACGGCGCAGTGCGAGTCCCCTGGACGTTTCGGCCTCCCGTTCGGCGCGTTCGGCCTTCCGGTTGTTGAGCGTGAGGACGACGTAGCCGGACTCGAGACCGGGTGCGTGCTTCAACACGTGCTCGACGGTGCTCGGCGACCACGAGAACTGGTTGATGTGCCGCACGCCTTCGTAGATCGCGAGCGTGTCGCCCTTCTGGTAGTCGCCGTCAAGGGTGAGGAGGACCATCCCGCCGGTGCGGGCGAAGATGTTGGCCTGCGCGCGAGTGAGGTTCACGGTCCAGAACGTCATGACGCGTCCGCCTTCAGTAGCCCGACGGCCTCCAGCGACTCGCGCGCGATCGTGCGGTAATCGAATCCCGGCGTCGGCTTGGCCCCGACCATCGCGAGGACCGAGATGACCGACGCCTCGATGAGCTGGGCGACGTCGTCGATCAGCTCGCCGCGATGGACGGCCTTCTCGCGCTCCCGGCGTTCGGCCTGCTCGACCCTGCTGGCGTACATGCGCAGGGTGTAGGCGCTGACCGGTTCACGCTCGACTGGGTTGCCAGCGACGACATCGGGCGACGACGCTCGGTTGCCAGCGACGATGTGGGCCGCCCAACGCAGATGCTCAGCGTTGGTGGGATCCGGCGCGGGCAGTTCGAGCGTCTCGTTCTCGGCCCTCGACCTCCAGTAGTCCCGGTCGAGGATGAGTCGCTGAGCCGCCCGGACGAGGTGGCCGGGGGTTGGGTGATCGAGTACGCCGTCCTCCGCCAGCACGTCCGCCACCCGCGTGAGATCGTCGGCCCGAGTCTTGAGCCGCCCGGCCTCACGCGCGAGGTCGGCGTAGGTGAACCCCGTCCTGGACAGCCCCAGCGCGCGGCCGACATCGCTGAGGTGCTGCCCGAACTGCCCACGCTCGGTCGCGGTCGTCTCCAGGTCGCGCGCCGTGTTGGTTTCGCGCCGTACGGCTGCGGCCCTGGCATTCTCGGTCTCGGCGAGATCGGTCTCCAGTTCCCGCCTCTGCGCCAGGAGTTCGTCGTAGGTCGGTCGCATCACGCCGCCGCCTCGAACTCGACGGTGATCTGGTGGTCGCTGAAGTGGAGACCGAGGGCGATGATGATCTCGTTCTCGACGTCGTGTTGGTCGATGCCTGCGGGTAGGTCATCGACGGTGACCCGCGCGCGCATCACGACTTCTTCCCGTCGTCGGAGAATGCGGGGCGCTCGACCTTGCTCCTGTCGGCCTTCGTGTCGGGGGCCGACGTGGCCGGCGCCTCGGGTTCGGCGTCCGCGCGGTGCTTCGTGTTCGTCTCGTCGACGTACTTGCGGAGGAACGCCGTCACGACGTCGTCGATCAGCTCGCCGCGCTCGGTGGCCGCGTCCTTCGCCAGCTCCCACAGCTTCTCGTCGGAGACGAAGTCGAAGAGCCCCTTCGGCTTTCCCTCATCGACGATCGGGACCTTGCCGCGCTCGTAGATCGAGTCGGCGACGATCTTATGGGTGACCTTGTCCTCGCCGTCCTTCATCGTCTCGTCGTTGATGCCCTTGCAGGTGCCCTTGACGATGAGGACGATCGACTTGTTCTTCGCTGGGGGGTTCTCGAGTTTGAGGCCGCCAGTCGCGATCGAGATGTAGGCCTCTTCGATCAGCGGCTTCGTCTCGGTGGAAGGCAGGTCGGCCGGCGGGTTCTTAGCGAGTGCCATAGCGGAGGCTCTCCTTCTGATTTGAGGCTGGGGTGTGGAGGTGGCTGGTGACTTTCGGCGCCGACTGGTCGATCACCATGGGGGCGCTCTGCGCGGCGAGCGCCTGGACGGCCTTGGCGACCGCGAGGGTCGCGTGCACCTGGGCGGTGGCGAGCTGGATGGTGGCGGGCACGGGCTCCAGGCCAGACGCGGCGGCGACCGCGCTGCGCGCCAGCTCGATGTCGTCGAATCCCTGGTCGTCGTCGGCCATCACTCGGCCCCCTGCTGGTCGTGCTGCTGGATCAGGGCCTCGACGGTGTCGATGAGCGCCTGCTCCCCCTGGTTCTCGACCAGCGCAGACAGTTGGGTCGTGACGTGCTCGGTCTCGTCGGCCGTCAGGGCCGCCGCCGGGTCCTCGCGGTTCGGCAGGAACGACGAGACGACGATCTGGCGCCCCTTCTTCTCCGCCTTGGTGAGCCCCGCCTGGGACAGCAGAGCGTTGAGCGCGTGGATCTGCTTCTGCGTCGGCTTCTTCGGTTCGGGCCTGGGCTCGTGCGACGAGTCGGCTTCGTCCTCGGGGGTCTCGCTGGGCTCAGCCGAGATGAGGCCCGACTCGATCGTGCCGACGGGGCCGTCCTGCGGTTCGGGCTCGTCGGCGGTCGACTCGTCGACCCCGAGGGCGGCGGCGAGACCCGCGGTCCCGCGGCTGCCCTGCTTGGTCTTCGGCTCCTCCTCGATCACGTCCGCGTCGATGACGGTGTGCTGGGCCGCATCCTCGAAGATCACGCCGGAGAACTGGTCGGGGAACGCCTGCCGCCAGGCTGCGGCCTCGGCGCACTTCGCCAGCTGGTTGGCGGGCATCTTGGACCACATCGAATTGGGCTGTGGCCCTTGCTGCGTGTTGTAGGTCTGGACGTACTCGCTGTACATCGCTGTGGCGGTGAAGGTCTCGCCGTCGCGGGTGATCGAGTACCGCGCGGCGGCTGGTGGTCGGGCCGGGTCGAGCCACACGTCGACCCAGCCGTTGCCGTCGTGCCAGTGGGGGCCATCCTTCTCGAGCTTGATCCCCAGGGCGCTGGCGATCCGACGACCGCCGAGACGGTACCCGTCGATCCCGATCTGGATCGTCTGCTTCATCACCCACTTCTCGATTTGCTTACGCTGGTTCGGATCCCATTCCTTCACCTTCGTCCGTCGGCCGATCATGTAGATCTGGCGCGCGAACGGGTCGAGGCCGGTGCGCTTGGCCTGGTGGAAGAAGACCTGGACGTCCTCGTCGGTGGCCTCCTCGATGCCTAGCTGCGCCAGCGCGGCGCGCTGGACCGACGTGAACTCGGTCTGGTTCGGCTGGATCGCGAGGTCCGAGGTGGGCTGTGTCGCGACGGCCCCTGTCGTGGTGGCAATCTCGGTGCTGCTCATGCGGCGCTGGTCTCCTTCATCGTGATGGCGTCGGGATCGGTCTTGGTGATCGAGAAGAGTGAGACAGCCCCACGCGCTCCGGGCTGTCGGCGAGCGATGGGCAACTCGGGTGTCCCCGCGACCGCGTGTTGCGCGTTGCCCATCGAGTTCAAGACCCGCGTCTTGAGTCCGCGGTGTTGCTTCGTCAGGTCCTTCAGATCGGCGTCGGCGGTGAGGAAGTCGCGGGCGAGGATCGGATCGAGGACAGCGGTGGTCCCGTCGATGTCGGGGTGCTGCGCCCGCACGGTCTCGTAGGTCGAGACCGTGTCATCCAGGGCGGGCGGAGGTGTGCGGGCGACGATCGTGGGCCACATGTCGGCCACGCGGTCGAACATCGCGCGGGCCAGCTGGGCCGAGTACTCGACGTGGTAGATCTTCGGCTTGCCGTACTGGAACCACACCACGATGTCGGCCGGCTCGTCGGTCCACTCGGTGATGTGCTGCTGCGCGATCACCTGCGCCGCATAGTCGTTCGGCACATCGCCGGACCCATCGTCGCCCCACTCCTCCTTATCGCGGGCTGTCTTGACCTCGACGACCTTGCGCAGCGATCCGCGCGAGGCCCGGAGGTCGAGGGTCGCGAGGTTCGGAAACGGGACCGCGTCGTTGCTGTAGGCGACCTCGCCGCGTGAGAGTCGCCACCCGGGGTTCTTGTACAGCCAGTACTCGCGGGCGGCGAGTTCGGCGGCGTGCCCGTAGTCGAAGTCGTCTTGACGCACCTCGTTGATCGGGGCGGGCTCGACCAGGCCGGCCATCTCGTGCCACACGGTGTATTGCGACTTGAACCGCGAGACGCCCAGGAGGGCGGGGATCTTCGACGGCGAGACCTGGCGTAGCCACTCGGGCGTACCGGGCGCGGGGGGCTTGGCGATCTGGGTGACGGTCACAGCGGATGCACCTCCAGGATCACGTCGGAGACCTGAGCGAATTCCGCGCCGCAGCCCGTGCAGCGCAGCGGATGGTTATGCCGGGCAAGGTCGTCGGCGACCACTCGCTTCAGGTCCCCCAGGTGTGGGTCGCAGACCGGAAGAGCGAAGGTGCTGCACCGCGCCGCGCGGTGGTCGGCTTCATCTCGCGCGCCGTGCATCCGGATTCGCCACCGGGCCGGCGTCTGGCATTGGTGCTCTGGATGGCTGCAAGCGATCGCCTCGCAGGCAACCTCGGCGTCGAGACTCGGTAGGGCCGCGTCGATCGCCGCTGGGTGAACGGCAGTCATCATTCCGGGGCCTCCCCCGCCATCTCGAGCGCCTCGCCCCAGGTCTTGCCGGAGTCCTCGGCCTGCGCGATCGTGTCGAACCATGTGGCCCACCCGTCGGTCAGATCGACACCGAGAGAGCGCAGTAGCTCCGCCGGGGTGGAGATGTTGCGCGACCAGTGCCGTTCGATGCCCGTGCCGATGAGCCTCAGCGACCAGAGCGCGAATCCGATGACCGAGTTGGGCAGCCCGTGGGCGATGTAGACCGCCTGGCGCTCCCAGCTGTCGGGACGATCAGGTCGGTGATCCTCGTCGAGGGTGGCGAACTTCGATACCCACTCGGCGATCTCGCGGGCTGTGATGGTCGTCTGCTCGGCGGTCATCATCAGGCACCACGCCGTCGGTTGATCCGCCGCGACTTGCGAGCGGCACGGTTGCGGGCTCGCCGCTGGTCGGTCTGCCCCATCTTCGGGTCGGATGCGATCCGGATCGGCAGAGCGGTCGACGGGAGGTCGGGGTGACTGGGATCTCGCGAGGGCAGGATTCGATCCCCGCCCGGACGGGTGCGTAGCGGCTTCTTCAGGAGACCTCGGAGGATCTGCTCGGCGGGGCTCTCGGGTTGGAGTACTTCACGCATCGGGGTTCTCCTCGGTGTTGGGGTAGTCGATGAACAGGACGTTCGTGTGCGGGATCTCGCGGATGCCGCCGTCGTGGTGCACGACCGCGTACTTCGCCCCTTCGGTCGACACCTCGCCGGTGACAGACCGGGGATAGTCCGAGCGGGCGGCGGGCGCGTGCTCTGGCGCGTGAGTGCCGCGGTACCAGACGGTTCCGAAACTCATCGGCGCTTCCTCCGTTCGGCGCGGGCGCGGTGTTCGCAGAAGGTGCAGATCCAGGTGGAGAGGCGGACGTAGAGTCCGCGCTGGGGCGGTCATGACGCGTCCACCAGGCGGTCCCAGTACGCGAGGCGTGCGCGGGCGGACGGCAGGCCGCTGACGATCGCGGCTGACGCGACCGCGAGGGCCTTCAGCTGGTCGTGTGACAGCTCGTCGAGTTCGGCCCACACGTCGACGGGGTCGATGTCGTTGACGTGGTCGACGAACCGGAGAGCCGCCTTTCCGAGCCCGTCGACGAGGCTCGCGTGCTCGTCGGGCGTCGGGAGCCGGGGCGGCGTCGCAGTGGGCAGCTCGGGTGACGGTCGACGCCGCAGGCGCTCCACGTGGCGGGGCGTGAGGCCCAGGATGTCCGCGATGTAGGTGCTCGACCGGCCCGCCGCGGCCATCTGGTGCACCGCCACGACGTACTCGTGCGGCCGGAGGGTGACCGACCGGTCGTTGTGGGTGGCGCGCCAGATCGCCATTTCGTCGATCGGCTGCTGGACGGCGGTCATGAGGCCACCTCGCCGCATCCGGCGTCACCGAAGTCGCGCCACGGGACGAACCGCTTCGGGCCGATAGCGCGCGTGAGGAATCCACCCCTCGCTGGACACCAGAATCCCCACTCACGCGAGCGACGTCCGGTCACGATCAGCGTCCAGCAGGGCAACAGACGAACGACCGGACCACCACCGTTGCCTAGGTCGCCTGTGGTCAGTTCCTCGGTGAGCTGGACGCGGTGACGCCACTCAGCGCGACGGAACGCGATCGACCCGCGACCGCGGTGGATCGTTCCCTGCTCGGTGATCTCGTCGTACTCGCCCGACAGGATCAGCGACACGAACGGCCACGGGTGATCATGGAGCGCGCGGTCGTCGTCGGAGCGAAGGAACTGGTGCAGGTAGACGTTGAGCACCGGGTTACGCGGGATCAGGTACCAGCGCCGCAGGTACGGGTTGTCAGTGCCGCCGATTACCTGATGCGGGCGACCGGAGATGAGACGCCGCAGCCATTCGCGGTTGGTGGGCAGAATTGATGTGGTGCTCATCGGCCATCGACCTTCCGGATCGCGGCATCGAGAGCCTGGATCGCGGCGTCGAGGGCCGGTGCCCGGCCCGGGAAGACGAACGCGAAGGTGCGAAGGTTGAGCCGATAGACATCCCGCTCGCGTTCGTCGATCTCGTTCCAGGACCGCGGTTCCGCGTGAGGGTCCTCGCTGGGCGTGTGCTCGAAGATTCGACGCGCGAAGTCGTCGATCGCGGCGCGAGCATCGGCAAGGTCTGCAATGTCACCGGAGCGGCTGGCACGACCGAGGTGCTCGGCGACGGGATCTCGGCGATTGCCGTCAAGGCCAGCCTCGTCCCGGGTGTACGGACGGGGCAGCGCCAGCCACTCGTCGTGCGCGTCGAGGACCGCGTCGAACCACTCGGCGTTGTCGTCGCCGAGCACGTTGTCGCCGTCCTCGTCAACGAGCGCCCCGTACCCGTTCTCGACCTGCTCACGGACAAACTCGCGGCGGTCGTCGAGCAGCTTGCGGTACGGGTTGGGGTAGCCGGTGTCGTCGGCGCCCTCGGCGTAGCCCTCGTCGTATGCCTGTTCCATCGCTTCGAGGTGGTGGCGGACGCCGCTCATCGGCCCCACTCCCCTCGGTTGAGCCGATCGGCTGCCATGTCGAGGGCCTCGGTAAGGGAGTCGCCGTAGACGGCGAAGCGTCGGCCACCGCGCGGGTCTGTGACGGCGACGCGGTGAGTCGTCTTCTGGACCTTCGACTCCTGCATCGTCGACAGGTCGTAGCCGAGCTGTGCGCACCGCTTGCTCAGGGCGTCGTACGCGGTCCCCAGCGCCTCGCGGGCGTCACGAACGGCGGTCGAGGTGGCGGCGATGACGACATTGGGCGCGATGTTCGCGGAGTCGTATGCGGAGGCGGCGGTCATCGGACTGCCCCGTTCCGCTGCGCCCAAAAGTCACGACCGCGGCGGCACCGACGGCACCGTGGCCGTGAGCACTTGTCGCCTCGGCACAGCTTGTACTGGCGGATCAGCGACTCGGTGAGGCGCGGCGTCGCGGGCGTCGGGACGATCGCGGCCCGGACGGCGCTCATCGCTGGCCGCCGGTGGACTCGACGATCTCGCCGCGATCGACCAGGACGGGCTCCCACGGTTCCGGATCCGGCGCAGGGATGCGCAGCAAGTCGACGATCAGATAGATCGCGAGGACGAGGGCGGCGGCGAGAAGAATGCACCACCCGAGGTTGTTGACGATGAACTCGTACATCTGACGGTTCTCCCTGGTGTGAGTAGCGGTGATGGAGACCCCGCGCCCGGCCAACCCCGACCGGGCGCGGGGGGCTTAGGTGCGCCCCGTCGCCCGATTGGGGGTAGGCGACGGGGCGCGGCGCGCGCTCATCCGCTGCACGCACATCGGCGCAGAGGCGTGCAGTGCGGGGCGCGCGGGCTTCATGACGCGACCAAGTCGCGCGACGCGGCGCGACGCTTTGCTCGGCGTGACGTGTTCGCGCACGTCCGGCAGTTCCGATTGACCCCGCGCCCTGGGCGGTGCTTCACGATGAGGTTGTCGCCCGCGTACGGGTGACCGGCGGGGCAACGTGTCACCTGCGTGTGAGGTGCGCGGCGATGGTTCTCTCCAGCGGTCACCGGTTCGAGGTGGGCAGGGTTGCAGCAGGCTCGATTACGGCAGAGGTGATCGATCTGGAGACCCGCGGGAATTGGGGCGACGAGCAACTCGTAGGCCAGTCGGTGAGTCGAACGCGTACGTCCTCGGAACTGGAACGAGCCGTAGCCCTTGGATTGGATCGCGCCCGTCCACTGCCAGCAACCGGTCGGCAGAACTGCGATCTTCTCGGCCATCAGAGCCGGCAGATCGCCGAGCATCACGCGCTCGCCTTCGTCCCGGACAGCGCTGCGTCGACGGCCGACCTGCGAATTCGCACCCCCGCGCCCGGTAGGCGAACGACCTCGATCGCCTCACTCTTGGCGTACCGTTGGACCGTCCGGAGGCTCACCTTGAGCAGCTGGGCCACCTCCGGAAACGTGAGAAGTTCCTCCGGATCGTGCGATGCATGTCGGTTCGGCATAATTCGGACCGTATGCCGCTGCGACATGAGATGTCAACACATGACTGTTGGTGTTGCGAGATTGTCGTTTCGTGTCGTAGCGTGACACCTATGACGACATCGGCCATTGAGATCGCGCAGAGCCCCGATCATGATGCTGCGATCGGCGAGCGGGTTCACACGTTCATGTGGCGACAGCGACTGACTCAGTCGCACGTCGCAGAGCAACTAGGTATCGGACAGCCAGCGCTCAGCCGCAAGTTGCGGGGCGATCGGCCATGGACGATTGGGGAGCTGTACGCCCTCACGGTCATCCTGAATGAGCCGCTACTGGCGATCCTGGGTGCTGAAGATCCGGTGGGGCCGGAAGATCCCGACGACGGAAATGTGGTGCCCCCGGCAGGAATCGAACCTGCGGCCTTCTGCTCCGGAGGCAGACGCTCTATCCCCTGAGCTACGGGGGCTCATCGGGCGGGCATCAGCGTAGCGCACCCTGACCGCCGGTTCCCAATCCGGCAGGTCACGACACCCCGACAGCCCCTTCGACGCGGACCCGCGAGCCGAGTTCGGTGCGCTGGACATGCAACTGGACCGGGATGCGAGCCCGCAGACCCTCGACATGGCTCACCACCCCGACCACGCGACCGCCGGAACGAAGTTCGTCGAGCACGGCCATGACGAGGTCGAGGGCCTCGGGGTCGAGGGTGCCGAACCCTTCGTCGATGAAGATCGTGTCGAGCACCCGGCCACCGGATTCCGCCGACACCACATCAGCCAATCCCAGCGCGAGCGCCAACGAGCCGATGAACGTCTCACCACCGGAGAGCGTTGTCGCGGCCCGCACCATCCCCGTGTACTCGTCACGCACCTCGATCCCGAGGCCTCCGCGTCGGTTGCGGGGACCTGCGGCGTCGGAGTGGACGAATTCGTAACGACCCGAGGACATCTGACGGAGTCGCGCGCTGGCGGCGATGAGCACCTCTTCGAGTCGCGCGGCGAGCACATACGACCGCAGCGACATCCTTCGTGCGTTCTGCCCACGACCACTCACCAGCTCAGCCAGACCGGCGAGCTCGGCGTGGCGTGCGCGCACGGGCTCCAGCCCATCTGCGGCAGCCCAGAACTGCGACACCTGGACTTCCAGCTCGGCCACGCGATGGCGTGCCACGGCCGCATCGTTGGCGGTGACGTCACGGCGGCTGCGCGCCGCGGCGAGCTCGTCCCCGAGTGCCTCGAGATCAGCGGGTGCCGAGTCGACAGCGGCTCGCACATCCGGGTCCGTCAACGTCTCCTCGGCCGCTGCGCGCGCGGTGGCCGCGTCGGCGAGGTCCCGCTCCCACTCTGCCACCTGTGTCGGCGTCGCGACGGCCGCGCGTGCGGCACCGACATCGTCGAATCCGGCTGCCGCGCAGGCCTTGCGCAGCCGCTCCGCGGACTCCGTGTGTCGATCGCGGGCACGCACCAGGGAGTGCAGCGTGTCGCGCACGCGCGCTGCCCGGGTCGCGAGCTCCGCCAGCTCACGCCGACGTTCGGCCACCCCGATCCGCCCACCTGTCGCCTCGGCCACCTCGGCGTCGAGCCGGTCCCGCTCGGCCGTCAGCGATCGCAGACGCTCCTCTCGGCCGGCGGCCGCCGCGGCCATCTCGCTGATCTCGTTGCGGCGCAGCGTCACCCGACCGTCCAGATCGAGGAGGGAGTCCTGCAGCCGGGGCAGCTCCGCAGCGGTTGCGCGCGCCACGGCAACCGCCGAGGCCGTCCGTTCGACGTCGGCGGCCACCGCATCGGCGGATGCGCCGTCGATCACGATCTCCAGGTTGGCGATGCGTTCGGCGAGCGCGGCCGTAACCGAGACAGCTTCGGTGCGACGCTCCTCGGCGGCCGTCACCTCCCTCTCGGCAGCCCGTTCGGCGGCCGCGTCGACGCCGGTCGGCGCGGCTGTGTCCGTGGCAGGCGCAGGATGTTCGGTCGATCCGCAGACCACGCATGCCTCGCCCTCGGCGAGCGTCGCGGCCAGCTCCGCGGCCATCCCGGCCACCCGTCGCTCACGCAGGTCGAGCAGGTGTTCGCGTGCGCGACTGTGCGACTCGCGTGCATCGAGCACCTCGACATCGGCCACCGCCCGGGCGCGGAGCGCGGTGGCGTGGTCGGTCAGCGCGGTGGTGATCGACCCGAGGCGCGCATGCTCTACCTCGAGTCGGTGCAGCTCGTTGCCCGCCGCTGACGCGGCGTCGATCGACGCGACGATGGCCGAACGTCTGGCCGGGGCTGCGTCGAGGTCGGCCTGGAGTTCGCCGAGCTGTCGATCGTCGGCGTTCCGCTGCGCGTCGATCCGGGCGATCTCGTCGACCAACCGACTCCGATCGGAGACTCGGCGCGCCAGCGGTTCCCAGCGCCCGGACTCCTCGTTCCACCGGGTTATCGCAGCTTCGACGGCATCGACGTCCTGCGTTGCGACCGTCGCGCCCTCGGGCAGGTCGGCGAGGGCATCGACCGCTGCACGGTGGTCTCGCTCGGCGTCGTCTGCGGCCGCCGTCGCGTGGTCATGCCCCTCTGCCACTCCGGCGATGGTCGCGGTTCGTCGCGCCGCCGCCAGGGCGAGCGCCGCGGACTCGAGTTGTCCGGCACGCGCGTCGAGCGCGGTCAGGCGGGCGGTGGCGTCGACGCCACGTCGTCGGTGAGCGGCGAGACGGCTCGCCTCGTCGTGCGTGCGATGGACGCGATCGAGTTCGCGCTGCGCCACGTCCGCCGACTCGGCAGTACGCTGCGCCGTCTCCCGTGCGGCGTCGAGAGCCGCCTCCGCCCACTCCATCGCGGGATCGGTGGGCAACTCGACCCCGCCGACCGCGGCGATCTGCCCGGCCAAGCGGTCGAGTGTCGCCATCCGCTCGGCCAGCGCGGCCGCACTCGCACGTGACTGATCGCGGAGCCAGTCCTCCAGGTCGCCGAATCGCTCGGTGTCGAAGAGGCGCTCCAATAGTTCTTCTCGCTCATCCGGATTCGCGCGCAGAAAACGTGCGAACTCACCCTGCGGCAACAGGACGACCTGGAAGAACTGTTCGGCGCTCATCCCCAGCAGTCGGACGACTGCGTCGCCGATCTCGGGCAGTCGCGTCAAGTCGGGCCCGGACCCGTCGACCCAGACGAGCGTGGCCTTCGCCTGGACCTTGGTGGTACCCGCGGCCCGGCGTTTCGGCCGCAGATGCTCCGGTGACCGCGTGATCCGCAGTCGCCTGCCGGCGATGGTGGCCTCGAGCACCACCTCGGGGACGTCCTCGGGGCGTGCGTGATCGGAGTGCAGGCGCTTGATGCCACGCGCTCCCGGGACCCGTCCGAACAACGCGAAGGCGATCGCATCGAGGACTGTCGTCTTGCCGGCGCCCGTGGGACCGTGCAGCAGGAAGAGTCCGTCTTCGGAGAGCCTGTCGACGTCGATCACCGCTTCGTCTGCGAACGGGCCGAACGCCTTCATCCGCAGGTGATGCACCCTCATGGTCGGTTCCTCACGCCGATGCCGCGACGTCGGGCTCGATCTCGAACAGCACGAGCTCGCCACCGTCATCGCCGTCCGCCTCGGGTTCGCCGACGACGGCGCGCAGGCCGCGATCGATGAGGTCGCGCTCCGTGGCGTTCGCCGCATTCCGGACGTCGGCGACGAACGAGGCGACGATCTGGGCGTCGGTGCGCCCGTGCACCCGAGATCGATAGTCGACCCCGTCGCCCACGTGGGGTCGTTCCCACTGCACGTGAACGGCAAACGGGAACCGCTCGCGCAGCCGACGCATGGCATCGACCGGCCGGATGGGATCGGTCAGGGACGCCTCGACGTAGTGGTCCTCGGCGGCGGCGAGGTCGGCGTCGGCGAGAAGGTCGCCCAGCGTGCCGGTCAGCGACGTCAGCCCGCGGACGATCGGGAGGTCGCGTGCACGGACTTCGGCGATGCCGTCGGCGTCGAGGTCGACGATCCAGATGGACTTGGAATGCGACCGCTCGCCGAAGGAGTACGGCAGCAACGACCCGCTGTAGCGGACCGACGGCGTGAGTTGCTGCGGTGAGTGCAGGTGGCCGAGCGCGACGTAGTCCACACCGGAGAATGTCTCGGCAGCAACGGTTTCCACTCCGCCGACGCTGATCGATCGTTCCGACCCGGTGGCGACACCGCCGACCACGAACGCATGCGCCACCACCACCGACCGGCTCGACCTACCCGCTAGGTCGGTGCGGATGCGGTCCATCGCCGCGGTCAGCACCCCCGCATGGCCGCGAGAGTCCTCGACGCCGAGTTCGCGGCGGGCCGTGTCGGGTTCGAGATACGGGATGCCGTACACGGCGATCTCGCCGTGGTCGTCGGTGAACACCACGGGGTCGGCGATGGTGGCCACGGAGGTCCGCAGGTGCAGGCCGCCTGCGGCGGCGAATCCGGAGCCCGCACCGAGACGCGTGGCCGAATCGTGGTTACCCGAGGTGATGACGATCTGCGCACCGGCTTCGGCGATCTCGGCCAGCCCCTCGTCGTAGACGCGCACCGCGTCGGCGGACGGTACCGAACGGTCGTAGACGTCACCGGCCACGATCACCACATCTGCGGACTCCTCGGCGACCACCGCGGCCAGATGCGACAGCGCCCGACGCTGGTCATCCAGCAGCTCGACACCGTGGAACGTCCGTCCCAGGTGCCAGTCGGAGGTGTGCACGAACCGCATGACCATCACCCTACGAGTGACCCCCGACAGACTGCGGGAGGCGACACGGGTGCCGGGACACCCGTCGCGCAGTGCCTCCCGACAGACTGCGGGAGGCGACACGGGTGCCGGGACATGCTGTCGGAGCGCCCGTCGACGACGCCGGCCCCGTAGTGCGGCGACAGTTGGCCCCTCGGCCCGGGACATTGTCGGATTCCTGACACCCCACAGCCGCGCGCCGTGGACAGCGCACACCACGGCCCGCTCACACGTCAAAAATCCGACCCACGGACTAGCGCGCCACCTCCCGGATTCCTGACACCCCACAGCCGCGCGCCGTGGACAGCGCACACCACGGCCCGCTCACACGTCAAAAATCCGACCCACGGGCCAGCGCGCCACCACCGAGATTCCTGACACCCCACCGCCGCGTGCCGTGGACAGCTCACAGCACGGCGCGCTCACGTGTCACGAATCCGACGCACGTCCGTCGGCGCGGCCGGACCGCGGCGTCGGTCCGCGCCCGACCGAGCAGACACCGACCACGCACACAGAGCACAGACTCACAGAGCACGGGAGGCGACACCGCTGACGCGGCATCGCCTCCCGTGGTCGGTTCTCCGAGTTGGGGCTCAGTTCGCCGTACGCACTCCCTCACCGGTCGCCGTCGGGGCGCCGGCCTCGGCCGACAGACCCTCGTCGGTTGCGACGGGCGCGCCACCGGCCGGTCCGCCGGGTGCTCCCGGTGCTGCGGAACGCTTGGGGGCGGTGAAGAACAGGGCCGCGACGACGCCGACCAACAGGACACCCGCACCCAGGTAGAGCGACTGGCCCATCGCCGATGCGAACCCGTCACGCACCATCTCGGGCAACTGTGTGCCGCCCTCGTGGTGGCCGGTCGTGCTGACACCGGGCAGCTCCGCCGCCAATCGCGTCTGCATCAGCGCGCCGATGGCCGCACTGCCCAACACCGACCCGATCATCCGGGTCGTGTTGTAGACGCCGGCTCCCGCACCGGCCTGATGCCACGGCAGGTTGCGCGTCGCGGTGGCCGCGAGCGGGGCCCAGATGCCCGACGAGGCGATACCCATCAGTGCCATCGGGATGATCAGTACCCACACCGGGGTGTCGGGATGCGTGACCATGGCCAGGGTGCCGATCGCGATCGCATTGAGCAGCAGCGCACTCGCGATGATCGTGCGCGGGTGCACCCGGTCGAGGATGCGTCCGACGATCGGCGCGAGGACGCCGGTCAGCACTGCCATCGGGACCATCATCACCGCGGACTCGGTCGGCGACATGCCGCCGACGAGCTGTAGGAACAGCATGGTCGGGAGCATCAGGCCGGAGATCGCGAAACCCATCGAGGCGATGCCGATGTTCGACAGGGTGAAGTTGCGGTCCTTGAACAACGACAGCGGCACCAGCGGCTCCGTACGAATCCTGGACTGCCAGAACACGAACAGGCCCATCACTGCCAGGCCGCCGATGATCAGCGACCAGATCCAACCGTTCCAGTTGTACTTCTCGCCGTCCTGGATACCGAAGACCAGAGCCGACAGACCGACCGCAGAGAGCACGACGCCGATCCAGTCGAAGTGATGGCGATGGGTCTCGACGTCGGGCACCAGCGTCGCGGCGAGCACCAGGCCGATGATGCCGACCGGCAGGTTGACGAAGAAGATCCACTCCCAGCCGAGTCCGTCGGTCAGGATGCCGCCGAGCAGCGGGCCGACGAGGGTGGCCACACCGGCGACCGTTCCCCACACGCCCATCGCGGCGCCGCGCTTCTCCGCCGGGAAGATCCGGGTGATGAGAGCCATGGTCTGCGGGGTGATCAGCGCGGCGCCGATGCCCTGTAGGCCGCGGGCGGCGACGAGCTCACCGATCGAGCCGGCGAATCCACACCACACGCTGGCGGCGGTGAACACGACCAGACCGACCTGGTAGACGTTCTTGGGTCCGAAGCGGTCACCGAGCCGGCCGGTGATCAGCAGCGGGACGGCGTAGGTGAGCAGGTAGGCGCTGGTCACCCACACGATGCCGTTGACATCGGTGTCGAGATCCGACTGGATCGCAGGCTGCGCGACGGCGACGATCGTCATGTCGACAAGGATCATGAAGAAGCCGACGCAGAGCGCCAGCAGCGCGGCCCAGGGCCGCGTGGTGATCGGGGTCGTGGACCCCGCCCCGGTGGAGGTGGTCATCGGTCTCCTGCTTTCTGTGGAGCGGCTTCGAGGTAGGTGGAGTCGGGATCGTCGAGCCATTCGATCTCCGACCCGCGGATGCGGTCGAGGAGGTCGACGATCCAGTCGATCTGGGTCTGCAGTGTGGCGATACGACACCCGGCGTCGAGGTAGAACATCTCCGGGGTCCCGCGGGCGCGGGCGTCGTCGACCGCTGTCGTCTGATCTTCGAGATCGGCGCGCATGAGATCGAGCCGGTCGGTGAGCAGTTCGACGACCCGCTGTCGGGGCAGACCGTGGGCCTCCGACAGTGCGAGGTACAGCTCCGGGTACTCCTGCGGATGTCGCGCGAGGATGATCTCGAGGCTCCGGTCGAGAACAGCGCGCCCGGTGTCGGTGATCGCGTAGATGGTCCGTTCGGGGCGATTGCCGTCTCGGGTCACCTCGTGGATCTCGATGAGTCCCTTGCTCTCCAGGCGATCGACGGTGTGGTACATCGTCCCCGCGCGGAACTTGGCGAGTCGGTCCTCGCGTCGTTCGATCGTCGTCTGGAACATCTCGTACGGATGCATGGGGCGCTCGGCGAGCAACCCGAGGACGAGGATGGCGACAGGTGGCGGCGCGCCGTCTCGGTCCAGACCCATGGGACCTCCTCTCATGCTCAGCGGTGAATATTCCAGGTGGAATATACCGCTCTGACCATCCGGTGCCAACTGTCCGTTCGGATCACTACTCTGGACGCCATGAGCACCAGCCCTGCCCGACCCGACCCCAGCGTGACCGAGGGGTCCGACACGGCCGCGAAGAACAACCCCGGGAGCTACGTCACCGGCGGTCAGGAGTTCGTCCGGGACACCAAGTACATCGACACACGGATCACCGCCGACGGCCGCGACGGCTACCCGGTGGAGGCCGGTCGATACCGTCTCGTGGCGGCCCGCGCATGCCCGTGGGCCAACCGGACGCTGATCGTGCGCCGACTGCTGGGCCTCGAGGACGCCATCTCCCTCGGACTCTGCGGACCGACCCACGACGCGGATTCGTGGACCTTCGACCTCGATCCCGGCGGCGTGGACCCGGTCCTGGGCATCCCCCGCATCAAGGATGCCTACGAGAAGCGGATCCCCGGCTATCCCAAGGGGATCACCGTGCCCGCGATCGTCGACATCCCTTCCGGAGCGGTGGTCACCAACGACTTCCCCCAGATCACCATCGATTTCGAGCTCGAGTGGACGGCCTTCCATCGCGACGGCGCACCGCAGCTCTACCCCGAGCATCTGCGTGACGAGATCGACGAGGTGAACCGCGGGGTCTACACCGAGGTCAACAACGGCGTCTACCGCTGTGGTTTCGCCGGGAGCCAGGATGCGTACGAAAAGGCCTACGCGCGGTTGTTCACCAAGTTGGACGAATTGTCAGCGCGGCTGAGCACTCGGCGATACCTGGTGGGCGACACCATCACCGAGGCCGACGTCCGTCTGTTCACCACGCTCGCCCGCTTCGACGCGGTCTATCACGGCCACTTCAAGACCAATCGCAGCAAACTCAGCGAGATGCCGGTGCTGTGGGCGTACGCGCGAGATCTGTTCCAGACACCAGGATTCGGCGACACCACCGACTTCGTGCAGATCAAGCAGCACTACTACATCGTGCACACCGACGTGAACCCCACCGGCATCGTCCCGGTCGGTCCCGACCTGACGAACTGGCTCACCCCGCATCACCGCGAAGAACTCGGCGGCCGTCCCTTCGGCGACGGCACCCCGCCCCCACCACCACGACCCGACGAGGTCGTGCCCGCACAGAACTGGGTACCCACCGCATGAGCGACAACGGAGACACCGCCAAGGCATCAGGCACGTCGGCTCCCACGCCGCCGACCGTCGCGGTCGACGCGACCGGCTCGCTGATCGATCGCGCCCAACGCCTCCAGGCGCCCGCGGTCAAGAAGTACGTCGACGGCCTCCGCACCAAGCACCCGGACGAGACACCCGCGCAGATCATCGCGCGGCTGGAGAAGCTGTACCTGACCGCCGTCACCGGCTCCGGCAGCGCTGTCGGCGCCACCGCGGCGATCCCCGGCGTGGGAACGTTCACGGCGGTCGGCGCGATGACCGGGGAGACCGCGTTCTTCCTCGAGGCGTCGGCGCTGCTCGCGTTGTCGATCGCCGAGGTGCACGGGATCTCGGTGCACGACTCCGAGCGACGCAAGACCTTGGTCCTGGCGGTGGCGTTGGGCGAGGAGGGCGTGCTCGCGCTCGGCAAGCTCGTCGGCGGGCGCGGCGGCGCACTCAGACGACTCGGCGGGGCGGCCATCCCCGGCGGTGGTCTGTCGGGTCTGAACAAGAAGCTGATCACGAAACTGACGCGCAAGTTCGCCATCAAGCGGGCACCGCTGATCTTCGGGAAACTGATGCCCGCCGGCATCGGTGCGGTCATCGGCGGCGCCGGCAACCGCGCGCTCGGCAAGCGTGTGATCACCAACGCACGTGCGGCTTTCGGGCCCCCACCGCCGGCGTGGACCATCGACGGCGAAGTCCTCGGCGACATCCCGCTGCCCCGTAGTGATCGGTGACGCCGACGCACTCAGAGAGCGCGCGGCGCGACCACACGGCACCTCATCGACCGGTCGACGAATCGCCCACCGCACATGACGTAGGCACTTCGGCTCTTCCGACGGACGGCCGCTCCGGCGGATGGATTCGTCGACTCGCGCGTGAGTGCGGCCGCCACCCCGTTCTGATCGGCGTCGTGCTCGTGGTCACCGGCATCGGGGTCGCGGTCGACCTCGTGCTGCCGCTGCTGGCGAAGGCCGCCATCGATCACGCCACCGGTGTCATCGACGACGGGCTCGCACTGAGCACCATCGTGACGGCCCTACTCGTGCTGGCCGCGGTCCGGTACGGCTCCCAATTCGGTCGCCGGTGGACGGCAGGCAAGCTGTCCATCTCGGTCCAGAACGGCCTGCGGCTACGGCTGCTGGACACGGTCCTGCACCTCGACGGCGAGTCACAGGACCGTATCCGGACCGGCCAGATCGTCTCGCGATCGATCTCCGATCTGCAGATCCTGCAGGGCCTGCTGTCGATGACCCCGTTGTCGGTCGGCGCGGCCGTGCAGGTGGTCATCGCGATCGGCATCATGGCGTACCTGTCGCCGATCCTGACGCTGGTGACGCTCAGCATCATCCCGCTCGTCGGCCTGGTCGTGTACCGCAGCAGACGGGATCTGTTCGCGGCGACCTGGTCGGCACAACAGGCCGCGGCGGACGTCGCCCAGCACGTCGAGGAGACGGTCACCGGGGTGCGCGTCGTCAAGGGATTCGGTCAGGAGCGTCGAGCGGTCGACGAACTGGTGGGTCTCGGCGGGCGGCTCTACTCGCTGCGCATGCGGGCCGGTCGGATCAACTCCCGGTTCGCACCGACGATGGAGGCCATCCCGCAGCTGGGCATGGTCGCGGTCATCGCGGTCGGCGGCTACCTGACGATGAGCGGTCAGATCACCGCCGGCACCTTCCTCGCGTTCGCCACCTACGTGGCGACCATGACTGCGCTGGCCCGTCTCCTCACCAATCTCATCGTGAGCGCTCAGCTGGCCCGCGCCGCGGTGGAACGGGTCTACGACGTCATCGACCATCCCCGCGATCCGGGGGACGCGGCAACCGGCGCGGTGCCCGACGGCCCGCTCGGGTTGCGTTTCGCCGACGTCTCGTTCGCCTATCCGGACCGGCCGGTCCTCGACGACGTCGATCTCGACATCGCACCCGGCGAATGTGTGGCGGTGATCGGACCGCCGGGGTCGGGCAAGTCCACGCTGGCCGATCTGGCCAGTCGGTTCCGACGGCCGGACACCGGCACGGTCGACCTCGTCGACGACCGCGGCGGGATCCACCCGTTGGCAGACATCGCCCCAGACCAGCTGCATGCCGCGGTGTCCGTGGTCTTCGACGAGCCGTTCCTCTATTCAGACTCGATCACGGCGAACATCGCGCTGGGGCATCGGACCGATCTCGCGACCCGCCCGGGCGGCGATGCCGCGGATCTCGAGCGACGGGTCCTGCTCGCCGCCGAGGAAGCGGACGCGCGCGAGTTCGCCGAGGCACTCCCCGACGGTTTCGACACCGTCGTCGGCGAACGCGGTCTCACCCTCTCCGGCGGGCAACGACAACGAGTCGCGTTGGCCCGTGCGCTCTTCCAGCAGCCGCGGATACTCGTCCTCGACGACGCGACGTCGGCGGTCGACGCCACCACCGAGTCGCACATCCTGAGCCGACTGCGCGAGCGTCGGCACACGATGCTGGTCCTCGCACACCGCCGGTCCACACTGATGCTCGCCGACCGGGTGGCGGTGCTGGACTCCGGACGCATCGTCGACATCGGCACGGTCACCGATCTCGAGGCCCGATCGCCCGTCTTCCGCGCGCTGATGACCAGCGGCGGCCGCACCGACGACCCCGACGACTGCGATCCCGTAGGTGCCGATGCCACTCGTCTGCCCACCGGCATCGATGACCTCTGGCCGTCGGCGGATGTCGACGCCGACCGCGCAACCGCGACGACTCGCCGCGCGGCGCCGCTCCCGGGCGGTGGAGCGGGACGCGGGGGCCCCGGCGTCGCCGGCGCGCTGGGTTCGATGGCGGCCACCCCGGAGCTGGAGGCGGCCGTTGCCGCGCTACCGCCGGCCGACGAGGACCCGCGCGTCGACATCGCCACCGCCAGACGGGAGAACCCGCACTTCACCCTGCGCGGACTGCTGAACCCGGTCGTCGGCCTGCTCACGCTGGCAATCGTCTGCATCGGCATCGACACCCTGGTCGGGTTGGCGTTCCCGTCCCTGGCGCGCACCGTCATCGACGCCGCCGGACACTCCGACCAGTCGACCCTGTGGTGGGCGACCCTCATCGGCGTCGGGCTCGTCGGGGTCGGATGGGTCGCGTCGTCGACCATGGTGCTGACCACCACGCGAGCCGGCGAGCGTGTCCTCTACGGCCTCCGCGTCCGCAGTTACGCGCACCTGCAGCGGCTCGGCCTGGACTATTACGAGCGAGAGTTGTCCGGCCGGATCATGACCCGGATGACCACGGATGTCGACGCCCTGTCGACGTTCCTGCAGACGGGCCTGGCATCGGCGGTGATCGCGGCGTTGACGCTCGTCGGCGTGAGCATCGCGTTGCTGCTCACCGATCCGTTGCTCGGCGCGGTGATCCTGCCGGTCTTCCCGGTGCTCATCGTCGCGACGGTGATCTTCCGGCGGATCGCGTCGCGGGCCTACACGCGATCACGCGAGCTGGTCAGCGTCGTCAACGCCGATTTCCAGGAGAACATCGCCGGCATCCGGACGACCCAGACCTACCGGCACACCGACGCCGCGACCGAGCGGTTCACCGGACGGACCATGGAGTGGGTCCGAGCGCGGATGGTCTCGCAGACGGCCATCTCGGTCTACTTCCCCTTCATCACCTTCATGTCCGACATCGCCACCGCGGTCGCGGTGGCCGTCGGCGCCCACCAGATCGCGACGGGGTCGCTGTCGGCGGGGACACTGGTGGCCTTCGTGCTCTATCTGTCGATGCTGTTCGGGCCGGTCCAACAGCTGTCGCAGGTCTTCGACGGATACCAGCAGGCGGTGGTCGGGCTGCGCCGGATCGGCGATCTGCTGTCGACCCCGAGCTCGCTGTCGGCGAATCCGGACGGTCGGACGCCCGGTCCCGACGGGTTCGACGGCGAGGTCGAACTGCGCGAGGTCGGGTTCCGCTATAACTCGGCGGCCCGGGACGCGCTCACCGACGTCGACCTCACCGTGCCGGCGGGCGGCTCGCTCGCGCTGGTCGGTCGCACCGGGGCGGGCAAGTCGACCATCGTCAAACTGCTCGCGCGCTTCTACGACCCGACCACGGGCTCGGTCCGCATCGATGGCAGCGACCTGCGCGACTTCACACTGGAGAGCTACCGGCACCGCATCGGGGTGGTGCCGCAGGAGTCGCACCTGTTCACCGGGACCGTGTCCAGCAACATCGCCTACGGCCGACCCGACGCCGGCCGCGAAGAGATCGCCGCGGCTGCACGTGCGGTGGGCGCCGACCGGATGATCGCGGCGCTCCCCGGCGGGATGACGCACCCCATCGGTGAGCGGGGTCAGGGACTGTCGTCGGGTCAGCGACAGCTGGTCGCCCTGGCGCGCGCCGAGCTCGTCGAACCCGACCTGCTATTGCTCGACGAGGCGACCGCCACGCTCGATCAGGCCACCGAGGCGCTCGTCCTCGCGGCGGGTGAGGCCGTCGCGAGCCGGCGGACGTCGGTGATCGTCGCGCATCGGCTCGCCACCGCCGCCCGCGCCGACCGCATCCTGGTCGTCGACGACGGTCGCATCGTGGAGTCGGGAACTCACGACGAGCTGCTGTCGTTGGGAGGTCGGTACCGCGCGTTCTGGGATGCCGGTGTCGCCCCGGATGCGGACGGTATCGCGGTCGCTGCCGTGGGTTCGCACCCACGGTCGGAGGCTTCGGGAGAATGACCTGCTCATCGATGTGAGTGCCCTCACAAAGTGGGGTCGGCCGTTGAACGCGCCGCCACCCCGGACGCGTAGCATCGTCAGGTGGTTCACCGATAGTCTTCACAAGAGACGACCAGCGTGGACGAGGCGACCCGACACCAGAGGGAATAGAGGCGAGATAGCGCTGTGAGCAGTTCGATTTCGGATTTCGGACAGAACACGTGGCTGGTCGAGGAAATGTACCAGCAGTACAAGAAGGACCCGGATTCGGTCGACCCCAGTTGGCACGAATTCCTGCGGAACTACGAGCCGGGCAGCAACGGTTCACCGGACACCGAAGCGGGTGACAACGCCTCCGCCCGCTCGTCCTCGACGTCGAACGGCAGCACCTCGTCCGCCCCGACCAGCTCGTCGGGTTCCAACGGGTCCGGCTCGTCGAACGGCTCTGGCGCCGCCGCGCCGAAGACCGCCTCGACGACGGCGACGTCCGACAACGCGCGGTCGGCCACCAAGCAGGTGACCCTCGACCAGGATCCGCCGCGGAGTTCCGGCAGCCGGAAGGGCGTGCCCGCCAAGGAATCTCCCGCCACCAAGGCGGCGTCGGGACACAGCGACGCCAGCCGTGACGGTTCCAACCGTTCCACCAACAAGGCCCCCGCGCGTCCCGCCGCGGGTGAGTCCGCATCCGAAGACGGCACCAAGGTGCTGCGCGGCGCGGCTGCCGCGGTCGCGAAGAACATGTCGGCGTCGCTCGAGGTCCCGACCGCGACCAGCGTGCGCGCCGTGCCGGCCAAGCTGATGATCGACAACCGCGTCGTCGTCAACAACCACCTCGCCCGCACCCGCGGCGGCAAGATCAGCTTCACCCACATCCTCGGGTACGCGATCGTCCAGGCCATCAAGTCGTTCCCCAACATGAACCGGCACTTCGCCGAGATCGACGGGAAGCCGAACCTCGTCACCCCGGCGCACACCAACCTGGGTCTGGCGATCGACCTCGTCGGCAAGGACGGCAACCGCACTCTGGTCGTCGCGGCCATCAAGAACTGCGAGACGATGGGCTTCGCGGAGTTCTACACCGCGTATCAGGACATCGTCCGCCGGGCCCGCGACGGGAAGCTGACCGCGGAGGACTTCGCCGGGGTCACCATCTCGCTGACCAACCCGGGCACCATCGGCACCGTCCATTCCGTACCCCGCCTGATGAAGGGGCAGGGCGCCATCATCGGTGCCGGCGCGATGGAGTATCCCGCCGAGTTCCAGGGCGCGAGCGACGAGCAGATCGCCGAGTTGGGTGTCGGCAAGCTGATGACGCTCACCTCGACCTACGACCACCGGGTCATCCAGGGCGCGGAGTCGGGCGACTTCCTGCGCACCGTGCACCAACTGCTGCTCGACGACGCGTTCTACGACGAGATCTTCACCGCCTTCCACATCCCGTACGAGCCGGTCCGCTGGCGTCGGGACATCCCGGCCGGGTTGGTCAACAAGAGCACGCGCGTACTCGAACTGATCGCCGCCTACCGCAACCGCGGTCACCTGATGGCCGACATCGACCCGCTGCAGCTCGACAGTGACGCCCGAACGGCACATCCGGATCTCGACGTCCTGACCTACGGCCTGACCCTGTGGGATCTCGACCGGACGTTCAACGTCGGCGGATTCCACGGCCAGGACAAGATGAAGCTGCGCGACGTCCTGTCCATCCTGCGCGACGCCTACTGCCGCCACGTCGGTGTGGAGTACACCCACATCCTCGAGCCCGAGCAGCAGCGCTGGGTGCAGGACCGGGTGGAGATCAAGCACGTCAAGCCGCCGGTCGCCGAGCAGAAGTACATCCTGTCGAAGCTCAACGCCGCCGAGGCCTTCGAGACGTTCCTGCAGACCAAGTACGTCGGGCAGAAGCGCTTCTCGCTGGAGGGCGCGGAGTCGGTGATCCCGATGATGGACGGCGTGATCGACCAGAGCGCCGAGCACGGACTACACGAGGTCGTCGTCGGCATGCCGCACCGTGGCCGCCTCAACGTCCTCGCCAACATCGTCGGCAAGCCCTACTCGAAGATCTTCACCGAGTTCGAGGGCAACCTGAACCCGTCGCAGGCGCACGGTTCGGGCGACGTGAAATACCACCTCGGCGCCGAGGGCAAGTACTACCAGATGTTCGGCGACAACGAGATCAACGTGTCGCTGACCGCCAACCCCAGCCACCTCGAGGCCGTCGACCCGGTCCTGGAGGGCCTGGTGCGCGCCAAGCAGGATCAGCTCGAGGACGACGAGTCGTTCGCCATCCTGCCGCTGATGCTGCACGGCGATGCCGCATTCGCCGGACAGGGTGTGGTCGCCGAGACGCTCAACCTGGCGATGCTGCCCGGTTACCGCACCGGCGGCACGATCCACATCGTGGTGAACAACCAGGTCGGCTTCACCACCGCACCCGAGCACTCGCGTTCCACCGAGTACTGCACCGACGTCGCCAAGATGATCGGCGCACCGATCCTGCACGTCAACGGCGACGACCCGGAGGCCTGCGTATGGGCCGCCAAGTTGGCCGTCGATTACCGCCAGGCGTTCCACAAGGACGTCGTCATCGACCTCGTGTGCTTCCGCCGCCGCGGCCACAACGAGGGTGACGACCCGTCGATGACCCAGCCCGCGATGTACGACGTGATCGACACCAAGCGCGGCGTCCGCAAGAGCTACACCGAGGCCCTGATCGGTCGTGGTGACATCTCGACCAAGGAGGCCGAGGACGCCCTGCGCGACTACCAGGGCCAACTCGAGCGGGTGTTCAACGAGGTCAAGGAACTCGAGAAGTACCGGATCGAGCCCAGCCCGTCGGTCGAGTCCGACCAGACCCTGCCGACCAAGCTGGTCACGGCGGTCGACTCGTCGGTGCTGGAGCAGATCGGTGACGCCTTCTACAACACGCCGGAGGGCTTCAGCCCCCACCCGCGTGTGACACCGGTGCTGAAGCGGCGCCACGAGATGTCCCGCGAAGGCGGTGTGGACTGGGCTTTCGCCGAGCTGTTGGCTCTGGGCTCGCTGGTCCTCGAAGGACGCACGGTGCGCCTGTCGGGCCAGGACTCCCGTCGCGGCACGTTCACCCAGCGTCACTCGGTGCTCATCGACCGCGACAACGGGTCGGAGTACACCCCGCTCAACCACCTGGTGCCCGACGACGCCGACCGCACCGACGTGGGCCGCTTCATGGTCTACGACTCCCCGCTCTCGGAGTTCGCGGTGGTCGGTTTCGAGTACGGCTACTCGGTGGGCAACCCCGAGGCACTCGTCCTCTGGGAGGGGCAGTTCGGCGACTTCGTCAACGGCGCCCAGTCGATCATCGACGAGTTCATCTCGTCCGGTGAGGCGAAGTGGGGGCAGTTGTCCGACGTCGTGCTGCTGCTCCCCCACGGCCACGAGGGACAGGGTCCCGACCACACGTCGGGACGCATCGAACGGTTCCTGCAGCTGTGCGCCGAGGGATCGATGACCGTCGCGCTGCCATCCACGCCGGCGAGCTACTTCCACCTGCTGCGTCGCCACGTGCTCGACGGCATCAGCCGCCCGCTGGTGGTGTTCACGCCGAAGTCGATGCTGCGCAACAAGAGTGCGGTCAGCCCGATCGAGGACTTCACCGAGGACAAGTTCCGTTCGGTGATCGACGATCCCCGATTCGAGAAAGAGGGCGCCGACCGTTCCACGGTCAAACGCGTGCTGCTGGTCAGCGGAAAGCTCTACTACGAGTTGGCCGCCCGGGCTGCGAAGGACAACCGCGACGACGTGGCGGTCGTGCGCGTCGAGCAGCTCTACCCGGTGCCGCACCGCCGCTTGAGCAACACCCTCGAGCAGTACTCGAACGCGGACGATTTCGTGTGGGTTCAGGAGGAGCCGGCCAACCAGGGTCCGTGGCCGTTCCTGGGCCTCTGGCTGCCGGAGATGCTGTCGGTGTTGAAGGGACTGCGCCGGGTGTCGCGACGCCCGATGTCGGCGCCGTCGTCGGGATCGAGCAAGGTCCACGCGGTCGAGCAGCAGGAGATCATCGACACCGCGTTCGGCTGATCACCACCTGAGATCGTGGCATCGAGCCGCGACACCCACCCGGGTGTCGCGGCTCCGTCGTCTCCCGGGTCGCGCGTGCAACCCCGCAGCGCTTCTTCCGCTCCGAACTCCTTCTTCCGCCGGCTGCAGGTGGCGGAAGAAGCAGTTCGGAGCGGAAGAACGGAGAGCTGCCGAGGTCGTCGCGAGCAGACGGCGATCTCAGACCGGGGCGACAGCTCCGGCGAGCGCAGGCAGGGATGCGGAGATCAGACCGAGCAATTCGTCGCGACTGACCCGCGGTTCGGTGAGCCAGCTGATGGTGGTCTCCTCGACGAAGGCGATCCAACCGTGCACGGTCATCTCGGTCAACGGCGTGACCTCGACTCCGAGAGCGGGCGCGTGGTCGAGGATGCGCCGGGCCATCACCTGGCGCGTGTTGTCGACGACCTCCCGCATCGCGGGATCGGCACTCGAGGCCCCGCGCATCAGGGTCGTGTAGGCCGTGCTGTGGGCGACCACGTAGTCGATGAACTCCGACATCGAGGCGGCGAGTATGACCAGCGGGTCACCGAGCGTGGCATCGGGCGCGGTGCGCTCCAGCATCTGCTCGGCCTGCGCCCGCGCGATCGCGACGTGGAAGTCCTGTTTGGACTCGAAGTAGTGGAACAGCAGAGCGCGCGACACGCCGGCCGCCTCGGCAATCGCGTCGATCGACACCTGCTCGAGCGGCCGATCTGCCAACATGGCCAGGCCGAGGTCGATGAGTTGGTCGCGACGGGCCTCGGGGCTCATCCGCGTACGTCGGGTCTGTGTCACCGACGTCGCCCCGGTGTCGGTGCACTGCGGGTCGGTGCCGTGCAAGTCACTGCACTGCGGGTCACTGCTCGTGGGGTCGCTGCTCGTGGTGTCACTGTGCTGGTCCTCCCGGGCACGTCGCGGGACCGTGGCCGGGCCCGTCGTCTCCAACGGTAGAGCGTTATTGATCGAGATTCAACAAGCTATTGACGACTGTTCAGTACAACCTCTATGGTGTGACCATGACAACGAACGATGTCCAGATCGCGATCATCGGCGCCGGGTTCTCCGGCCTCGGTGCAGCCATCAAACTCACGCAGAACGGCTTCGACGACTATGTCGTGCTCGACCGCGGTGAGGACTTCGGCGGGACCTGGCGGGACAACACCTACCCCGGCGCCGCCTGCGACGTGCCCTCGCGTCTGTACTCGTTCTCGTTCGCGCAGAACCCCGACTGGTCGCGCACCTACTCTCATCAGCCGGAGATCCACCGGTACATCAACTCGGTGGCCGCGGAGCACGACATCGCGTCCAAGACCCGCTTTCGCACCGAGGTGCTCTCGGCACGGTGGCAGGAGGACCTCGGCCGCTGGGTCCTGACGATCGAGCACGCCGGCGAGCGTTCGGAACTGCGCGCGGAGTTCCTCCTGGGCGCCGTCGGACCCCTGTGTGAGCCCAACCTGCCCGACATCAAGGGCATCGATTCGTTCCAGGGCGAAATCATCCACTCGGCGCGTTGGGACGACGACTACGACTTCGCCGGCAAGCGCGTCGCCGTGATCGGTACCGGTGCGTCGGCCATCCAGCTGGTGCCCAAGCTCGCGAAGGTCGCCGGCCGGCTCGACGTCTACCAGCGCACCGCACCGTGGATCGTGCCCCGCACCGAGCGGCCGTACACCGCAGCCGAGAAGTGGGCCGCCAAGAAGGTGCCCGGCTACCAGTCGGCCGTCCGCGGGTCGATCTACGCGGGCAACGAGTTCGTCGCCTTCGGTCTCACCTATTCCCCCAAGGCGCTCAAGCCGGTCGAGTTGCTGTGCCGCGCCAACATCCGCAAGGGCATCGGAGACCCGGAACTGCGTCGCAAGGCGACGCCCACCTTCCAGGTCGGTTGCAAGCGCATCCTGCGATCCAACGACTGGTACCCGGCCCTGGACCGTCGCAACGTCGACCTCGTCACCGACGGCATCGACCATGTCGGCGAGGCGGGCATCGTCTCCCGCGACGGCACCCAGCGCGACGTCGACGTGATCGTGGTGGCCACCGGCTTCCACGTCACCGACTCCCCCGTCTTCGAGAAGATCATCGGCGTCGACGGCCGCAGCATGGCCGGCGTGTGGAGCGAGATCGGCATGCAGGGCTACAAGGGCTCGTTCATCAACGGTTTCCCCAACATGATGCTGATGATCGGACCGTCGACCGGCCTCGGCCACACCTCGATGGTGTACATGATCGAGTCGCAGCTCAACTATCTCGTCGACTACCTCAAGACCGTTCGGGCACAGCGCATCACCCGCACCGAGGTCAAGCTCGACTCCCAGCGCCAGTACAACAACGGAATCCAGCACGACCTGCGCAACAGCGTGTGGGTCAACGGCGGATGCGCCTCCTGGTACAAGGACGCCAACGGCAACATCACCACCCTGTGGCCCGGCTTCACGTTCAACTTCCGTCGCGCGACCAAGAAGTTCGACATCGGCGCCTACGACGTCGTGCGCGGCAACGGCACGTCCGTGACGCCCGCTCCGTCCGCTCCGTCGTCCACCGTCACCGCCTGACCGCTCCGCGGCATCCGCGGGTAAGCAAGGAGAACCAATGAAAGACTTCCGCAACAAGGTCGTCGTGATCACCGGTGCCGGTTCGGGCATGGGCCGCGACCTGGCCGTCAAGCTCGGTGCGCGCGGCGCCAAGATCGCCATCTCCGACGTCGATCCGGAGGGACTCAAGACCACCGAGGATCTCGTCCGCGCAGCCGGCGGCGAGGTGCACGCGCAGATCCTGAACGTGGCCGAGCGCGAGGCCGTTCTCGAATACGCCGACACCGTCGCAACGCATTTCGGCACCGTCAACGTCGTCTTCAACAACGCCGGTATCGCCCACCACGGCGAGATCGAGCAGACCGACTTCAAGACGTTCGAGCGGGTCATGGACGTCGACTACTGGGGAGTCGTCAACGGCACCAAGGCTTTCCTGCCGTACGTGATCGCTTCGGGCGACGGCCACATCGTCAACACCTCGTCGCTGTTCGGTCTCCTCGCCGAGCCCGGTCAGGCCGCCTACAACTCCGCGAAGTTCGCGGTGCGCGGGTTCACCGAGGCCTTGAACCAGGAGATGATCATCGCCAAGCACCCGGTGAAGGTCACCTCGGTGCACCCCGGCGGCATCAAGACCGCCATCGCACGCAATGCGACCACCTCCGGCGCCCATGAGCAGAAGAAGACGGCCGAGCTGTTCGACAAGTATCTGGCCCGGATGTCCTCGGAGAAGGCAGCCGACGTCATCATCAACGGCGTCCAGAAGAACCGCGCCCGCATCCTCGTCGGCGCCGACGCCAAGTTCCTCGACATCTGGGTGCGACTCGTCGCATCGAAGTACCAGGGCGTGTCCGCCCGGGTCACCGGTTACCTGCTCTCCAAGACCCGCTGACCGTCACACGACACCACAGACCACGAGCCGCGCAGGCGCACACCACGTGCCCTGTGCGGCTCGTTTCCATTGCGGCGCCGGATCATCGGTACCAGATCGTCGGCCCCGCGATCGTCGGCGCGGTGGTCAGTTGCGGAGTTCGTGCTCGCTGAGCCACCCGCCCGCGATGACCGTCGGATCGGTCCCGTCGCGGGCCTGTCCGGCCATCGTGGCCAGGTCGGCGGTGGTCAGCTCGCCGGCCACCTTGTTGATCGCCTTCACCTGATCGGCGGTGAGTGCGGCGGTCCGATAGACCGGCACGAGATCCTGCGCGCGCGGACCGATGACCGGCCGGTCGGTCTTCTCCGTCGCAGTCGAGGTCGGGGCATCGGCGCTGGGTTGCGGCACCGACAACGCCTGCACCGCACCCGCGTCGCCCGCAGCGGCATCCAGCGGCGTCACGACGCCGACCGCCGAGCCGCCGGACACCCGGGACAGCACCTGTGCCGACGACGCCAGCCGCTCGACCGGACCGAAACGGCATCCGGCGTCGACGAAGGACCGGAGTACGCGCTCGTCCGGCTGGCCGACCACAGCGACAGGGAGTCCGGCGGGCAACTGTCCGCACTGCGCGAGTTCGGTGACGCCGGACGTCCGTGCGAGGTCGGCCGCGACGAACACCTGCGGGACCGCACTCACCGTGGTGGCATCGCCGACCGAGACCCCTTGCGGCAACGACCGATTCAGCTCGTCGTAGACGTCGACACCGAAAATCGGCGTCACCTCCGGCGCCAGCAGGCCCAGGAGTTCCCCACTGAAAGCCGGGAACAGATCCACCTCGAGGCGATCCATGTCGGAGAGCAGAGCCCGGTCGTCGGCCAGACGGAGACGTTCGGCGACCTGCGCCCCCGCGCCACGGAGTGCGCCGCCATAGATCTGCGCGACCACACGCAGTGCCGGATCGTCCGGCGCGCCGAGGACGAGTTCACGTGCGGGCGCCGTCCCCGCACTGCCGCATCCGGACACCACCGCGAGCACCATCACGATCGGGAACATCGTCGCCACCAGCCGCCTGATCACGCCTTCACGGTAGCGAGCGACCGCACGTCGGGCATCACCGGGACGCGCTGACAGCGGAATCGGCCCATACCCGACATCACCGACATCCACCCGGCTGCGACACCGTTCGTTCATCCGTCGCGGACCGTCGACGGCAGGACCTCCGAGTAGCATCCAGCACGTGCCGTCGATGCCTCACCTGCGTCCCACCGGACGGGGGTTTCCTGCCCGGCGCGAGCGTGTACTGCCGCGGATCCCCGTGCCCGTCGCCCGCGCGGTGGTCGACTGCGCCATCTACGTCGACGGAGTCCGACAGTCGGGTCGCACCAGTTACTCCGAGGCCTTGGCCACCGTGCGCCGGACAGGACGAGGATTCGTGTGGTTGGGTCTGCACGCACCCGACGACGAGCAGATGACCGGGGTCGCCGAGGTCTTCGGACTGCACGAGCTCGTGGTCGAGGATGCCGTACACGCGCACCAGCGACCCAAGCTCGAGGTGTACGACGACACGCACTTCCTGGTGTTGCGCACCGTGAAGTACGTCGAGCACGAGTCGATGAGCCAGGCGAGCGAGGTCGTCGAGACCGGCGAGATCATGGTGTTCGTCGGGCGTGACTTCGTCATCACCGTCCGGCACGGTGACCATACCCACCTGTCGGGGGTGCGGCGGCGCCTCGAGGAGGTGCCCGAACGCCTTGCCCTGGGCCCCACCGCGGTGCTGCACGCAATCGCCGACAAGGTGGTCGACAGCTACCTCGCGGTCACCGATCGGATGGAGGCCGACCTCGACACCATCGAGGAGACGGTCTTCGGGACCCAGAGCCGCCTCGACATCGATCCGGTCTATCTCCTTAAGCGCGAGGTCCTGGAGCTGCGGCGTGCGGTGACCCCACTGACGGGTCCGCTCGCACGGTTGTCGGCCGACAACCCGTTGGTGCCCAAGGAGATCCGCCGACACCTACGCGACGTCGCCGACCATCTCACCACCGTCATCGACCGAGTCGTGGAGTACGACGAGGTACTGACCTCGTTGCTGGAGGCCGCGGCGGCCAAGGTCGGCATCCAACAGAACACCGACATGCGCAAGATCTCGGCGTGGGTGGCCATCGCCGCGGTCCCGACGATGGTGGCCGGCATCTACGGGATGAACTTCGAGCACATGCCCGAACTCAGTCAGCCGTGGGCGTATCCGACGGTGCTGATCGGCCTGGTGGTCGCGTGCACCGTGCTGTTCTTCAACTTCCGCAGGCACCACTGGCTCTGACGCCCACCCCGACGTCCCGACGCTCGTACGCCGCTCACATCGACGCGATGGTCCGCCCGGCCTGCCGGGTGTCGATGTCCGCCTCGCGCCAGGCGTCCCGGAGCTGGTCGGCGCCCTTGAGCCGGACCCAGGCCGCTTCGTTCGCGGTGATCGGGATCGCCCGTAGGAACTGGACCGCCTCCATCGGCTCGGGGAGTTCGACCTCCCCGATGGCGTCGGCTTCCAGGAGCGCCGCGGTGCACACCGAGCCGTCCCACAGCGGCTCGCCGAGATCGACCAGTGCGTCGGCGGCGAGGATCAGGCCTTCGACCGCGGGCGCCGCGGCGAGGGTGGCCATTCGGCGGTGGAGGCCGGGCAGCGGACGATCCGCGAACATCCGGACCACCAGTTCGGCTCGCGGGCCGCGGACGGGGTCGGCATGCAGGTCGTTGGGGTCGGTCATCGGATGGCGCGCACACCCGACGGTCGCGTAGACGACCTCCCCGGGACCGTCGGGAGCGCCGTCCGCGTAGCGCAGGACATCGATCGGCTCGACGCCCAGGAACGTCACCGAGGCCCGTTGCGGGGTCCCGGACAGATGACCTTCGAGGTGGCGGGTGACGATGCCGGTCACCGAATCGTCGGCTCCGGACTCGTCGGCTGCGGACTCGTTGGCTGGGGGCTCGCTCACGGCTCCAACTTATCCGCATGGGCGAGAACGGCCCCGCACGCCCATATCGCCGCACGCACAGATCGCCGCAGGCCCATATCGCCGCGCGCCCGACCGCGAGACATGACCTAGCCTGATCGGGTGGTGCGCATCCTGGCGGTCGCCGACGAGGTGGTCGAGTCGCTGACCTTCGGAGTCGGTATCGAGGCACGGCCCGACCTCATCATTGGTGCGGGCGACCTGCCGTTCGACTACCTCGAGGTGCTCGCCACCCTCTGCGATGCCCCGTGCGTGTTCGTACCGGGCAACCACGACAGGGATCTGAGCGGTTACCGTCGCGGCCGGGCCGGCTGGACGCGGGCCGGGCTCCCGGTCGCCGATCCCGGTCCGGGGGGTGCGGTGAACGCCGATGCCCGGACGGTCACCGTCGCCGGCGTACGGATCACCGGCCTGGGCGGGTGTCGGCGCTACAACAACGGCCCCAACCAGTACACCGAGTTCCAGCAGCGGGTCCGGGCCGCGAAGGTCCGCGCGACCACCCGCTCCACCGACATCCTGCTGACCCACAGCCCGGCACGCGGCGTCGGCGATCTCGAGGACGACGAGGTCCACCGCGGCTTCGAGTGCCTCCACAAGGTGGTCGGATCTCTGCACCCGACGGTCCTGGTCCACGGTCACGTGCACCCGTACGGCACCATCCCCATCGACAAGGTGATCGGGGAAGACACGGTCTCGATGAACGTGGTCGGTTACTGTCAGTTCGACATCGAACCGCGCAGCAGGGAGTTCCAGGTGGTCAGGCGGCATCATGGCGCGTGATACCGGATTCCCCAGTGTCGACGCCGAGAGCGACTTCGCCCGGATGCGACGGGCCGCCGAACTGTCCCGCCTCGCACACTGGTTCACCCGACAACCCGCCGACGTCAACACGATCCTCCCCTTCGACGAGGTGGTCGCCGCGCTCGGCCGGATCGGCGAGACCGCGCTGGGGTTGCAACAGGTCGAGGTGAGCTCGATCGTCGGCAGTGTCGATCGGACCAAGGACTTCGACCGCTACTTCCGGCCCACCTCCTCCCGTATCCGGGAACGCTGGCAGCGGTTGGCAGCCGCTCAGCGACGCGGTGAGTCGATGCCGCCGGTGCAGCTGTATCGGGTCGGCTCGATGCACTTCGTCATCGACGGGCATCACCGGGTGTCCATCGCGATCGCCCGGCACCTCAAGATCATCGACGCGTATGTGACCGAGATCCACACCCGCATCTCACCGGAGGGCATCAACGCACCCTCTGACCTGGTTCTCAAAGACCATCGCCGGCTCTTCCTGTCGCGGGTGCCGTTGGTCGGCGCCCAGGCCGAGGCCATCCGGGTGTCCGATCCCTTCGACTACGCCGAACTCGCCGAGGCCATCGAGGCCTGGGGCTTCCGCCTCAGCCAGGAGGTCGGCGAATTCCTGAGCCGCCCGGAGGTCGCTCGCCGATGGTTCGGCGAGGAGTTCCTCCCAGTTGTCCGGATGGGACGCCGGGCAGAGATCCTGCCGGAGGTCACCAGCGACGCAGAACTCTACATGTGGTTGGCCTGTGAACGATATCGGTTGGTGCGCAAGCACATCTGGGACGATGACATCATCGAGGAGTTGCGGGAGTCGGCACGACGCCGGCGGCGGTGAGCTCCCGTCGCGACACGGCCCTCATTCGGGTCGGGGTCGCGTGTCGACCATCGGTGTCTCGACCATCAGGGCGCGGACCGTCGAGTCGACGAGATCGCCGACGTCGGCGGTCGGTGCGATGAGCGCGAGGGCCGTCGTGGAGGAGAGCGTCGCGATACCGTGCACCGCCGTCCACAATCGGAGAGCACCGGCGTCAATGTCGGGCATGGTCGGCGACGCGCCGCCCGGTGCGACGATCGTGTCGCGCCACCATCGGAACAGCGGCTGCGACGTGTCGCGTAACCGCGCGCCGGACCCTTCGAGCAGGTCGTGCCGGAAGACCAACGCGAACATCGCCGGTCGGTCGACGGCGAAGTCGACATACGCGCGAGCGGCGCCCACCGCCCTCGCGATCCGATCGTCCGCGCCCTGCTCGGCGCCCCGACGTACCGCCGCTGCCAGGTCGTGAAGCCCCTCCGCCGCTATCGCGGCGAGCAGCCGCTGATGCGTGGGGAACCAGTGCCGGGGTGCACCGTGCGACACCCCCGCGCGCCGCGCGATCGCCCGGAGCGAGATGTCGGTCGTCTCCGACTCTTCGATCAGCTCGACCCCGGCCTGCACCAGGGTGTCGCGCACCGAGTCCGTCGTCATGTAGACAGTGTCCACCACCGTTTGGTAGACACTGTCTATGAGTCGCCGACCGACGCTCTACCTGATCTGCCGGCATGTTGTCATCGGACCGTGGCTGCGATTCCGTGGCAGGCCGAGAATCATTGGGCGCGAGCATGTCCCGCGCCGCGGAGCGGTGATCTTGGCGGCCAACCACCTGGCGGTTTCGGACTCGTTCTACCTCACCCTCGCGGCGCGTCGTCCGGTGTCGTTCCTGGCCAAGAGCGACTATTTCGAGGGGCGAGGGCTGCGGGGCCGGCTGACGCGGCGCTTCTTCGCCGGGCTCGGGCAGATCGCCGTGGACCGTCGTGGCGGCGATTCGGCCCGCGCCGCACTGGACGCGGCGTCGGCGATCCTCGCGCGCGGCGATGCGTGGGGTATCCACCCCGAGGGGACACGATCACCGGACGGCGACCTGCATCGTGGCCACACCGGGGTCATCAGGGTCGCCGCAGGCACCGGCGCGCCGGTCGTACCGGTGGCGATCAGGGGCACCCGGCGCGACGAGACCGCCCGGTGGAACCGGGTGGAGGTGACATTTCTGCCGCCGATGGATCTGTCGGCGACACCGACCGACGATCCGACGGCCATCCGCGAGGCGACCGACGCCCTGATGAACAAGATCGCCGTGGCCTCGGGTCAGCGCTACGCCGACACCTACGCCCGGCCACCCATGCCCGACACCCCGCAATCTGCGTAGAAGTCGTTCTCGGATCAGAAACTCCCGCAATCCTGGCGAAACTGCCACGAAACCGGCTGTCAGGAGCGGAGGTTGACGCCCGTCGACTGGTCGAACACCGACACTTTGGCGGTCTCGTAGTACAACTCTGCGCTGGCACCCTTCACCACACGGGATTCCGGCGACAGGCGCGCGATCATCTGCCCGCCCCCGATCTCCGCGCCCGCATCCGCCGACAGCTCGGCGAGCGCGTCGCTGGCGGCCTTGGGGGCATCGATGCTGAAGTACGCGTAGTTGTCCGACCCCATCGACTCGAGGACCTCGATCGACGCCGAGAAGGTGGCGCCCTTCGACCGCGCGAGCGGATCGATGAGCGCCGCGTCCTCGAGGTGCTCGGGACGGATGCCCACCAGCACCTCACCGCTGCTGCGGGTCTGCTGGGCCTTGGCCACGACCTGCTGGTGATCGGGCAGCACGATGCGTCCGATCGGCGTCTCGATGGCGTCACCGGTGAGCCGGCCCGGGAGGAAGTTCATCGCGGGTGACCCGATGAAGCCGGCCACGAACAGATTCGTCGGGTGGTTGTAGAGCTCCTGCGGGGTACCGATCTGCTGGACGTATCCACCACGGAGCACGACGACCCGGTCGCCGAGGGTCATGGCCTCGGTCTGGTCGTGGGTCACGTACACGGTGGTGGTGTTCAGCCGGCTCTGCAGACGCGCGATCTCGGTACGCATCTGCACACGCAGCTTGGCGTCGAGGTTCGACAGCGGCTCGTCCATCAGGAATGCCTTGGGCTGCCGGACGATCGCGCGACCCATCGCGACACGCTGCCGCTGGCCGCCCGAGAGGTTGGCCGGTTTGCGGTCGAGATATGCACCGAGGTCGAGGATCTTGGCGGCCTCGTCGACCTTCTGCGCGATCTCCGACTTGGAGAGCTTGGCGAGGGTCAACGGGAACGCGATGTTGTCGCGCACCGACATGTGCGGATACAGCGCGTAGCTCTGGAACACCATCGCGATGTCACGGTCCTTGGGGGCACGCTCGTTGACCCGCTGCCCGTCGATCCGCAGCTCGCCCGAGGTGATGTCCTCAAGGCCCGCGATCATGTTGAGCGTGGTCGACTTACCGCAACCCGACGGCCCCACCAGGATGATGAACTCGCCGTCGGCGATGTGCACGTCGACCTCGTGGACGGCGGTCGAACCGTCGGGGTACTGCTTGCTGACTTTGTCCAGGATGATCTCGGCCATGGGTTATCCCTTCACGGCGCCGGAGGTCAAGCCGGCCACGATTCGACGTTGGAAGAACAACACGAAGATGATGATCGGAATGGTGATGACCACCGCGGCCGCGGCGATCGAGCCCGTCGGCTCCTCGAACTGACTGTCGCCGGTGAAGTTGGCGATCGCCACCGGTGCGGTGATGGCGCGTTCGGTCGAGGTCAGCGACAAGGCGAGCAGCAGGTCGTTCCACGCGAAGATGAAGACCAGGATCGCTGCGGTCACCACACCGGGCGCGGCCAGCGGTGCGATGACCTTGCGGAACGCCTGCCACGGTGTGGCGCCGTCCATCTTCGCGGCTTTCTCCAGCTCCCACGGGATCTCGCGGAAGAACGCCGACAGTGTGTAGATCGCCAGCGGCAACGCGAAGGTGATGTAGGGCAGGATCAGGCCGGGCCAGGTGTCGAACAGTCCGAGCGTGCGCTCGATGTTGAACAGCGGTGTCACCAGCGAGATCTGCGGGAACATCGCGATGAGCAGAGCTGCACCGATCAGCAGCTTCTTGCCTGGGAAATCAAGGCGCGCAACCGCGTATGCGGCCATCGTGCCCAGGATCACCGCGATGAGGGTGGTGATGAGGCCGATTCCGATCGAGTTGCGCAAGGCGCTGGTGAACGCACCGGAATCGAAGATCCCGGCGTAGTTGTCGAGCGTCCACTCCTTGGGGATGAAGCTGCCGTCCTTGACGCTGCCCGGGGGCTTGAAGGACAGGCTCAGGATCCACAACAGCGGGATGATGGCGTACAGGATCACCAGGATGTTGGCGATCGACCACCAGGCCTTGCTGCCGACTCCGGATCTCATCGCGGCTTACCTCCCCTCGTTCTCGGAACCGGGCGCCGCGGTGCCGAAGCCCTTGATGAAGATGAACGCGATGATGGCGACGCACAAGAAGATCAAGATGCTGATCGCCGATCCCACGCCCAGGTTGAACGCCTTGAACAGGTTGTCGTACCCCAACATCGACACCGAGTACGTGTCGTTGGAGCCACGTGTGAGCACGTATATGTTGTCGAACACCCGGAACGCGTCGAGTGTGCGGAACAGCAAGGCGACCAGGATGGCCGGCTTCATCAGCGGGATGATGATGCGCCACAGGCGAGTCCACGCACCTGCGCCGTCGACCTGGGCGGCCTTGAGGAGATCGTCGGGGACCAGGGCAAGTCCGGCGAGCAGCAGCAGCGCCATGAACGGGGTGGTCTTCCAGACCTCGGCCAACACGATGATCGCCAGCGACGGCCATTGCTGCGTCAACGGCGCACTGCCGTCGGGCAGCAGGTTCGCGAGGTAACCGGTCTCCGGCGTCCACGCGTAATACCAGGAGAAGGCCGCTGCGACCGTGACGATGCCGTAGGGGATCAGGACCACGGTACGGATGGTGCCCTTGCCGAAGATGGTGCGATGCATGACGAGTGCGATCGCCATGCCCAGCACCAACTCGATGACCACCGACACCACCGTGATGCCGAGGGTGACCGAGAAGGCAGTCCACCAGTAGTTGTCGGTGAGGACTGTGGAGTAGTTCTCGAACCAGACGAAGCTGCGCTCCCCCGGTGCCGACAGACTCGACTTGTTCAGCGAGAGCCAGAACGCGTAGACGATCGGGTAACCGGTGACGAGCGCCATCATGATGGCGGCCGGGGCCACCAACCAGAACGCCAGGCGACGCTCGGCCGCCTTGCCCTCGCTCAGCTTCTTGTTCTTGCGCCCACCGGCCGGTGCTGCCGACGCATCGGGACGAACAGCTGTACCGAGCCCGCCGGAAGCGGGTGCGGCAGCGGTGCTTGCACCTGAGGTCACCGGCGCAGAATCGCCGGGAGGCGGTGTCCACTCGTCGGAGTACACCGGCAAGGCGCCGGTGTCACCGGTCGACGGCGGACGGACGGACGGCTCCCGCGGTGGGGTGTCGTCGTCGGGCAGGCTGTGCCGACCCGGGCGCGAACTGTTCTCGCCGTTGTCACCGCTTGTCATGGGATCAGTCCCTCCCCGTCGATGGCCTTACGGACCTGATCGGCGAGCTGGTCGACCAGCGTCTCCGGATCCCAGGCGCCGACCGGGCTCAGCTTGGCGGTCAGCAGCGTCGAGATCGCCTGGTAGACCGGCGAAGCCGGACGCAGGGCCGAACTCTCCGTCTCCAGCTGGGCACGGATGTCCTGGCCCATCGGGTAGGCGGCTCGGAAATCGGGGTCGTCGTAGATCGCCTCGATGGTCGGCGGGGTACCGCCTTCCACGGAGTAGACCTTCTGCGCGGCCTCGTTGGTCAGACAGTCGGCGGCCTTGAAGGCGAGATCCTTCTGCTTGGACGTACTCGCGACCGCGATGTTGATACCACCGAGGGTGGTCTTCGCGGGGAGGCTGCGGTTGACGCCCGGGTACCGCGCGAAGTTGAACTTGGTGCGCACCACCTTGTTCACGGGCCCGAGTTGGGCATCGGTCGGCGGGTTCTCGGAATCCTCGGCGAGGAGCCCGGCGAACTGCTGCATCTCCGGGAAGAACGGAACGTCTCCGGCGGCTGCGTTGGACCGCATCGACGAGAAGACGAAGGGCCAGTTCACCTCGAAGGCCGCGCTGCCGTTCTCCATGCCCAGGCGGGCGGAGGACTCGTCGGAGTTCGTCAACGAGGGATCGTGTCCGGGCGCGGTGGCGACGGCCTTGAGGATCTGCAACGCCTTGACGGTCGCCGCGCGATGCTCAGGGGTGTCGTTCAGGGTCACCCGGTTCGGGTCGTCGGCACCGACGACCGAACCGCCCGCACTGGCAAGGACCGAGTTGAACCAGACCATCAGGCCCTCGTACTGCTTGCCCTGCACCATGATGTAGCTGGGGCCACCCTTGGCGCGGATCTCCTGGGTCTGCGCCAGCAGCTCGTCCCAGGTGGTCGGCGCCTTGCTGGTGTTGAGGTACTTGCGCTGGAGATCCGGTCGGTACCAGAGCAATTGCGTGTTGGTCCACGTCGGGATCGCGTAGAGGCGCTTCTCCGTGTCGTCGGCCGTCTTCCACATCGCGGTCTCTCGCGGACCACCGAGACTGGTCGCGGCGACCTTGGCGGCCAACGCTTCCGGGACCGGCTGAATCCAGCCGGCATCGGCGAACTCGGCGGTCCACACGACATCCATGCCCATCAGGTCGAGACCCGGGTCGTTGCCGGCGAGGCGTCGGGCCAGTTGCAGACGCTGGTCGTCGGCCGCCTTGGGCAGCGGGGTGGTGACGATCTTGTACTCACCGTTGGAGTCGGCGGTGCACTGCTTGCCGACCTTGTCGATGAACGATGCGCCGTCGGCCGGCGGGTAGATGTTGAGGGTCCGTGGGGTGTACCCCGACCCGCACGCACTGACCAGCGGGATCGCGACACCGATCGCGGCTGCGGCCACGATCAGCTTTCGCCGGAACCCCCGAATCGAAGTATCTCTCCCCCTTGATGATCGATGACCCGGGACAGCACCGCCAGCCTTGCTCCGCACGCAGCCTCCTCGATGTCGGACGCGGTGCAGCGACGTCGAGGTGCACCGGTGAGCCTGGAGGGTACGTTATATGTCGCGCTTCGTGACGTGCAACACAATCGGCATGGACGTGCCAAACCGCACGCGATCGTGATGTGTGCCAGGGTGGATTGCGGCTTTCAGATCGGTCAGATCGTCAGTTTCGCCAGCAGGTCGCGGGCCTTTTCCGCACTCCGCGGATCACACAGCACGTCGTATCGCCCGGCCACCAACTGCATCGTGGACGCGAAGTCCCGCTGTCCGCGCGTGGCCGCGTACGGGATGGTCGTGGAGATCACACCGAAGATGATGCCGCCGACCAGACCAAAGATGAGCGCAAGGGGCTGGTTGACCACGAGCGTGACCAGGAGGCCGAAGAAGAGGCCGAGCCACGCACCGGACACGACCCCGCCTCCGATCACCTTTCCCCAGGTGAGTCGACCGATGACGCGCTCGACCTGCATCAGGTCGACCCCGACGATGGTGACGTCCTCGACCGGGAACTGCTGGTCGGACAGGTGGTCGACGGCCTTCTGCGCCTCGGCATAGGTGCCGTACGAGCCGATCGGCCACCCTTTCGGTGGTGTCGGCAACCCCGGGGTCTCCCGACCTGGGCGCAACGGGTTGGTCATCTCGTGTCCTCTCCGGGTCCGTGGCACTGGTGGAACTACGCTGGTCCCCATGTCGTCGGTGAGCAAGGTCTTCGTGGCCAGGTTAGTCGGCCTCGCCGTTCTCGGTCCCGACGGCGAGTCGATCGGCCGGGTCCGCGACGTCGTGATCTCGGTCCGGATCACGACACAGCAGCCACGCGCCCTCGGCCTCGCGGTCGAACTCACCACGCGCCGACGGATCTTCGTGCCGATGCTGCGGGTGACGAGCGTCGAGTCACACGCGGTGACGCTCAACACCGGAACGGTGAGCCTGCGGCGACTGCACATCCGGCCAGGCGAGGCCCTGGCTGTGGGTCAGGTGCTCGACAGCCGGGTCCGTGTCGACGATCCCGATCTCGCCGATCTCGCCGACCAGGACGTCACCGTGGTCGATCTCGGCATCGAGCGCACCCGCACACGCGACTGGGTGGTCTCCCGGGTGGCGGTCCGCTCCGGTCGCAAGGGTCTGCGGCGCCGCGGCGAGACACATGTGGTGGAGTGGGCACGCGTGCACGGCCTGACCCAGACCGCACTCAACCTCCCCGGTCAGGGTGTGGCACAGGCACTCTCACAGTTCGAAGGGATGCGCGCCGCGGACGTCGCGCACGCACTCCGGGAGTTGCCGACCAAACGTCGGGACGAGATCGCCGCCGCGCTCGACGACGAGCGGCTGGCGGACGTGCTGCAGGAGTTGCCGCCCGACGACCAGAAGGACCTCCTGTCGAACCTGCCGCGGGACCGCGCGGTCGACGTGCTGGAGGCCATGGACCCCGACGACGCGGCCGACCTCCTCGGCGAACTGCCCGACACCGAGGCCGAGTCCCTGCTGGAGCGGATGGATCCGCTGGAATCCGAACCGGTCCGACGGCTGTTGACGCACTCCCCGGACACCGCCGGCGGTCTGATGACCTCCGAGCCGATCATCGTCACGGCGTCGACCACCGTCGCCGAGACACTCGCCCGCGTGCGCGACCCGGACATCACACCCGCCGCGGCGAGCCTGGCGTTCGTCGTGCGGCCGCCGACGGCGACGCCGACGGGCAAGTACCTCGGATGCGTGCACCTGCAGGCCCTGCTGCGCGAGCCCCCCGCGAACATCGTCGGCGGAATCCTGGACACCGACCTCGCCCACCTCCATCCCGAGGACTCACTGGAGACGATGACCCGGTACTTCGCGACCTACAACCTGGTCTGCGGTCCCGTCGTCGATGACGAAGGGCATCTGCTCGGTGCGGTGAGCGTCGACGACCTCCTCGACGAGCTCCTGCCCCGCGACTGGCGCGAGACCGAACCTGAGGACACCGGCGAGATCCCGATCGTCGACGGCCTCACGCCGACCGGCGGCGGCCGCCGACTGGGAGATCGTCGATGAGCGAACAGCCCGGGCGCCGCCTCGACACCCCGCGCGCCCGGCGCGGCTTCTCCTTCAACCTCGACTCCGACATCATCGGCGTCTACAGCGAGCGCGTCGCCCGATTCCTGGGCACCGGACGCTATCTGGCGATCCAGACGGTCATCGTCCTCGTCTGGATCGCACTCAACCTGGTCGCCGTATCCATCCGGTGGGATCCCTATCCGTTCATCCTGCTCAACCTCGCCTTCTCGACCCAGGCGGCGTATGCGGCGCCGTTGATCCTGTTGGCCCAGAACCGGCAGGAGAATCGCGACAAGGTGGCCCTCGAGGAGGACCGGATCCGGGCCGCGCAGACCAAGGCGGACACCGAGTTCCTGGCCCGCGAGCTGGCCGCGGTACGACTGGCGGTCGGCGACACGGTGACCCGCGACTATCTGCGCAAAGAACTCGACGATCTGCTCACCGAACTCACCGAACGGATCGTGGAACGCGCCGGCGACACCGACGACGCCGACCCGTTCTACGGCGATGCCGACCGCGACGGGAGTTCTGGTCCGGATTCACCGGGCGATCTGCACATACCACGGAACTGAACGATTCCGACACTGGGACACGCGACCCATATGTAGTGTGGGTCACAACTCGGCTCGTGAACGGGCTGCGGGGTGGTCGGTTTCAGCAGAGGTGGATGTGTGACGAGGACGTCGACGGCGGGTCGTGGCATCTTCCGGCGTGCCCATGGACCGCGCCGCGGGCGGTTCCCGCGTCGCGCCGCGGCCGTCGGTGCCGGTGGTGTGTTGGTGGCGGCGTTGGTGCTCGGCGGAGCCGCATCGAGCGCTCAGGGCGGAATCCCGACCGCGCAGACCAGTGATGTCGCACTGCCGGTCGCCGAGGTCCTGCCTGCCTCTCCCGCGATGCTGCTGGGTTTCGCGCCGCCACCGATGCCCACCGAACCCCAAGCCCCGGTGGCCACTCCGCAGTTCCGGATCGCCGCGGGCCTGCCCAGCGGACCACTTGGCATCCCCGGCATCGTGCTCCAGGCGTACAAACTGGCCGCGAACCGGGTCGGTGCCGAGAGTCCGCAGTGCAAGCTGCCGTGGTTTCTGCTCGCCGGCATCGGCCGTATCGAGTCGAACCACGCGGGCAACGGCTCGGTCGACCAGTTCGGCACCACGATCAATCCCATCGCAGGCCCCGTCCTGGACGGGTCGCTCGCAGGCAACGCCGTCATCAAGGACACCGACGGTGGTCGGATCGACGGCGATCCCGCCCACGACCGCGCGATGGGTCCGATGCAGTTCATCCCGAGCACCTGGGCGGCCTGGGGATCGGATGCCAACGGGGACGGCAAGTCCGATCCCAACAACGTCTTCGACGCCACGTACTCGGCCGGCCGCTACCTGTGTGCGGGTATCACCGACATCATGAACGACCGGACCAAGGTGTCGGCCGTGCTGCGGTACAACCGCTCGATGGAGTACGTGTCGAATGTGCTCGGCTGGGCCGGCGCGTATGCGACCGGAGTGCTGCCCACCGACGGCATCCGTGAGCCGAAGAAGCCCGCGACGTCGTCGTCGAGCACCAGTTCCAAGCCCCGTCCGGAACCCGGGTCCTCGTCGTCGGCTCCATCGTCGACCGAATCCACCACGCAATCGCCCGATGCACGGAACTGCTTCGTCATCTGCCTGCCACCGCTGCCGCCGCAGCTGCAGCCGAAACCGCAGCCCCAGCCGCGGGTCGGGGTCCCGCCGAAGGCGACTCCCGGCCCGTCCGCGCCACCGGCACGCGCCGTACCGTCGGCGCAGGCCCCGGGCATGGCCCGCTGATCAGGGGGGCTGATCGCGCCAGCGTAAGCTGGCGATGATGACTACCGGAGTTGTGCCAACCGAATCCGCGATCCGCGCCGCGCTGAGCAAGGTGAACGATCCCGAGATCGGCAAACCCATCACCGACCTCGGCATGGTCAAGTCGATCGCCGTCAACGACGATGCCAGCGCCGACATCGGCGTCTACCTGACCACCTCCGGTTGTCCGATGCGCACCCAGATCGTGGATCGGGTCGAGCAGGCCGCCGCGGACGTGCCCGGTGTCGGCACCGTCCGCGTCGAACTCGACGTCATGACCGACGAGCAGCGCACCGAACTGCGCAAGAAGCTGCGCGGTGATCGCGCCGAGCCGACCATCCCGTTCGCCCAGCCGGGCTCGCTGACCCGCGTGTACGCGGTCGCCTCCGGCAAGGGCGGCGTCGGCAAGTCCAGCGTGACGGTGAACCTCGCCGCTGCGCTCGCCGCCCGCGGCCTCAGCGTCGGTGTGCTCGACGCCGACATCTACGGTCACTCCGTCCCGCGCATGCTCGGCAGCGACGCCAAGCCGACGCAGGTCGAGAAGATGATCATGCCGCCGATCAGCCACGACATCCGATTCATCTCCATCGGTCAGTTCACCGACGGGAACACCCCGGTGACCTGGCGCGGACCGATGTTGCACCGCGCGCTGCAGCAGTTCCTCGCCGACGTCTACTGGGGCGACCTCGACATCCTGCTGCTCGACCTGCCGCCCGGTACCGGTGACGTGGCGATCTCGATCGCCCAGCTCATCCCCGGCGCCGAGATCTTGGTGGTCACCACACCACAGCAAGCCGCGGCAGAGGTTGCCGAACGCGCCGGTGCGATCGCGTTGCAGACCCGTCAGAAGATCCTGGGCGTCGTCGAGAACATGTCGTGGATGGAACTGCCCGACGGGACGCGGATGGAACCGTTCGGTTCCGGTGGTGGCGAGATGGTCGCCGAGCGACTGACTCGGGCGGTCGGTTCGAACGTCGAACTGCTCGGGCAGGTGCCGCTGGAGACGACCCTGCGCGAGGGCGGCGATTCGGGGGTGCCCGTCGTGCTCTCCGACCCGGAGTCGGCGTCCGGGTCGGCGCTGCGCGCCATCGCCGAGAAGCTCGCCGTCCGTCGGCGCGGGCTGGCGGGCATGAGTCTGGGGCTGGACACCACACGCCACGGCTGATTGGCCGGGGCGGTCAACCTGGTTCGATCGCCGCCGCAGCAGCGACCGGGAGCCGGTCGGCTAGGTCGCGTCCCAGTCGGTGATGTCGTGCCGCGAACGCTCGGTCGGCCCGCCCTTCTCGGCAGCGGCCGACGTCGAGGTCGGATTCGGCGCATCGACCGGCAGTGACTCGACCGGCAGCGGCTTGGACACCGGCTTGATGTTCGGCGCATCGACACTCGAGCGGTCGACGGTCGGTGACGAGCCGAAGGTGTCGAACAGCGAGTTGTCGCCGTCCAGAAGGTGTTTGGTCACCATCGCGCGCGGCGTCATCCCCCGCAACTCGTTCAGTTCCGACAGCGGTTTGCGCAGTTCGTCGAACTCCGGACCGAGCTCGTCGCGGAGCTGGCTGCTGGCGCCGGTGGCGTAGTCGCGAACCTGTCGCAGCGACTTCATCGACCACGAGACCGCACCCGGGAGGCGTTCCGGGCCGAGGATTATCAGGCCCGCGGCCAGCAGGATGAGCAGTTCGCCCCATCCGATGTTGCTGAACATCTCGCCGTCCCTGCTCGCTGTCGACCGTCAGTCGCTGGTCGGCGTGATCGTACCGTCGAAGGTCCGACCGTCACGCCAGTACTTGAACTTCACCGCGCCGTCGATCTTCGCCGTTCGGACCGCGACCGTCAATTCGTCGGCGCTCTCGATGGCACGTCCGTTGAACGAGGTGACCACATCGTTCTCACGCACGCCTGCTCTTTCGGCCGGACCACCGGCGACGACGTTACGGACCTGGGCGCCGAGGACGCGATCGTTGCGGACGGAGCTGGCGTTGAGCCCGATCTGCGGGTGGTTCACCCGGCCGTCGCGGATCAATGCCTGCGCGATGGGCACGACCTGATCGATCGGGATCGCGAAACCCAGTCCGATGGAGCCGCCACCGGGGACGAGACCCGCGGTGTTGATCCCGACGACCTTCGCGTCGTCGTTGACCAGGGGGCCGCCGGAGTTGCCCGGGTTGATCGCCGCGTCGGTCTGGATGGCGTCGATCACCGCATCGGTGTCGGACTCGGCGTCGGGCCGCAGCGGCACCGGACGGTTCAGCGCACTGACGATGCCGCTGGTGACGGTCCGGTCGAGGCCCAGCGGCGATCCGAAGGCGATGACCTCCTCACCGATCTGCAGGTCGGCCGACGTACCGAGGTTCGAGACCGTCAGGTTGTCGACGTTGTCGACCTTCACGACCGCGATGTCGGTCTTGGTGTCGCGCCCGGCGATGCGGGCGGGCACGCGCGTGCGGTCGGAGAACACGACCTCGAGTTTTGCGCTGCGGTCGTTGGCCGCCATCGCGATCACGTGGTTGTTGGTGACGATGTAGCCGTCGTCGTTGATGACGAAGCCCGATCCGGTGCCGAATGCGCTGCCGGTGCGGACGTCGATGGCGACCACCGACTTCTCCACCGCCTGGGCGACGCGTGCCACAGACGAGCGCGGCGCGGTGCCGCCCTCGTCGCCGGTGGACAGTTGCACCGAGTCGGAGTTGAGCGGCGAGACCACCTCGGCCGTCCATCGTCCGACCAGGCCGCCGAAGACGCCGATCAGCAGCGCGATGACGGCGAGGGTGGCCAGTGCGTGCCACGTGACGGTGTTGCCGAGCAGAACCTGCCGAATCCCGAGTTTCGGTCCGGGAGTGGTCGGTTCGGCGACCTCGGGCGTACCCAGCGCGGGGCGGTCGAGCGCAGCGATGCTCTCCGGGTCCCGCCATGGATCGGCAGGTGCCGGTTCGTCGGTCTCCTCGCCGTAGCGGGCCAGCGGATCGCGCTGCAACGTCTCCGACTCACCGGCGGGCCGCCCGAATGCCTCGGCCAGCACCGGGTCGGGCGGACCGACCTGAGGAGCGGGCTGATCCGACGACTGTCGGTCGGTGGGCGCGAACGACCCGCGCACGCCGGAGGGGCGACCGAACACCTGGGCGGTCGATGGAGAGACCGGAGAGTGACGAGCCGACGTCGGCGTCACGTCGGCGGCAGGCGATCCGCCGGCTTCCGGGGTTCCGGCATCGGGTTTCCCCCACCGCTCGGCCTCGGGCGGGTTCGTGTTGTCCGGCTCCACGGTGTCAGCGGCCTCGCCAGCGATTCATCCGGTCACGGGTGGAAGAGAAGTTCGGTGCCGACTGATCCGGTGCGGACGGTCGGACGACCGGGAATCCCCGGCCCGAACGACGCTCCGGGATGCGGTCGGTCTCCGCTGCGGTGGAACCCGAGATGTCGATCTCTCGCGTGGGGATCTGACTCAGCGCGCCGAGCAGTCCGGCGGGCATCGAGATGCCGCCGGAGGTGCGCAGACGAGCCCTGGCGGCGACCTGCGCGTCGACAGCGGCGATGCATTCGGTGCAGATCGCGAGGTGGTCGGCTGCGCGCGCGTGGGCGGTCATGCCGAGTTCGCCGTCGACGAAAGCCGCGACTGCTTCTGGTGCGAGATGTTCGGTGGGTGCGAACCGGCGACCACCGGGAGTTCCCGGAGCGCGATATCCGCGGTTGGGGGCCAGTGACGCCGACGCGGGAGACCAGGACGTGGGACTCCACGATCCGGCGCTCCAGGATGCCGGGTTCCAAGCCGAGCGACGACGGCGCAGATTGTGGCCGTCGAGCGGGCCGCCGATGTGCTCCCCTGGCGCGGGTCGACCTCCGCTGCCCTCCATCATCACCTCACCCCTCTCGTCTGCGTCATCGCTGCGCAACCGACGTGCCGCAACTGCCGTGCTGCCGTCGGCCACCCAGCCTATCCGAACTGAATAACGAAGCTCGGGACGCGGCGGTTCCCGACAGTACTCGAACGCCTCGACGGCGATCGGGGGCGAGAGAGTCGGCGACGAGGCGTCCGCAACGCTCGCGCCGGGCAGGCCCCGCGGGCCGATCAGGACTGGTGGGCCCCGACTGCGACCGAGCGGGCGTCGGTGTGTCCGGCGGCCGCGAGGTGGTCGCGGATGCTCTGCCGGCCGCGGTGGATGCGGCTCCGGACGGTGCCGAGCTTCACACCGAGGGTGGTTGCGATCTCCTCGTAGGAAAGACCCTCGATGTCACACAGGACGACCGCGGCACGAAATTCCGGGGGAAGGGCGTCGAGCGCCCGTTGCAGATCCGGGTCGAGGTTGGCGTTGTCGAAGATCTGCTGGGGATCCGGGGTGTCGGAGGGCACCCGGTCGTACTCCTCGGGCAGCGCCTCCATACGGATCTTGGCGCGGCGACGCACCATGTCCAGGAAGAGGTTGGTGGTGATGCGGTGCAGCCAGCCCTCGAAGGTCCCGGGCCGGTAGTTCGACAGCGAGCGGAACACCCGGATGAACGTCTCCTGGGTGAGGTCCTCGGCGTCATGTTGATTGCCCGACAGACGGTAGGCGAGACGGTAGACCCGGTCGGCGTGCTCGCGGACCAGCTCGTCCCAGCTCGGCATCAACAGCTCGTTGCCGGTGGCGTCGAAGCCCGCGGTGCCCTCGGGAACGCCTGCGTCGGTCGCGTCTGTATCGACCACGGCACCCTTCGACTCGGTATCGGTCGAGACGCCGTTCACAGACCCATGCGGATCACTCATCGTCGGTGGCCGATTCCCTTTCGCTCCACGCCGAACCCATGTCGTCGGGTTGACTCATGTTCACGGTGGTAAACATCGGACGTCGCCACGGTATTCCGCTGTTCGTGGTCCCTGCGACCCCGTCCTGGTGATCACCCTCTCCCACCGGAGTGTGGTCGCCGTATGAGAGTGCTGAGGTTTCGCTGAGGATGTCGGCGCCGACCCCCGCGGAGAGGTTTCGTGCCTGCCGTCGAGCACAGTGTGCGCTGGTCGGGCGTGCCGTGCACCGGTTGGTACCCCGTTCGGCCTAATCTCGTGGGGTGAGTGACTCTCCCGACCGATCGAGCCCGGCCTCCCTGATCGACTATGCGGAGTCCGCGATCGTCGAGGACGACGCCGTCCTGGAGGCGCGAGCACGGGCCGAGGAGCTGGGTGCGGGCACGGTCAGCCCGGCGGTCGGTGCCCTGCTGGCGCTGCTCGCACGAGCCTGCGACGCGCGCGCGGTGGTGGAGATCGGGACCGGTGCCGGCGTGAGCGGCCTGTGGCTGTTGAACGGTATGGCCGCCGACGGCGTGCTCACGACAATCGATCCTGAACCCGAACACCATCGCGCCGCGCGGGCGTCGTTCGCGGCTGCCGACATCGCGGCCGGCCGGACCCGCTTGATCAACGGCGCCCCCCGTGAGGTGCTCCCCCGGCTCGCCGACGACGCCTACGACATCGTGTTCGTCGACGGCCCGGTCATCGATCATCCGCGACACGTCACCGAGGCCGTCCGACTGCTCCGGGCCGGCGGCGTGCTGATCGTGCACAACGCCACCGCCGACGGTGCCGTCGGCGACCCGTCGCGCACCGACACACTGACCACCGCGGCCCGCGAGGCGGCCATCACCATCGCCGACGACGATCGGTTGCTGCCCGTGGTGATCCCACTGGGCCCCGGTGTACTCGCGGCCGCCAAGGCGCGCTGACCGGACACCGCGAGAACCGGACGGGTCGACCACCGATCGGACGCGCGGTCGTCGCAAGGACGACCCGTCGCCGGGACGGCCTCCGCGCACCCCGAGAGCCGGGATCACACGTCGGTGGAGAACCGCACCCCGTTGTCGGGGATCTGGACGCCGGGCCACACGCGGGCGCCGCGCAACAATTCACACCGCGCGCCGATCTCGGCTCCGTCGCCGATGACCGTGTCGCGCACCAGCGCACGAGGCCCGAGTCGCGCGCCGAACCCGACGATGCTGCGCTCGACGACAGCACCTGCCTCGATCACGGCGCCGTCGAAGATCACCGCGCCGTCCAGGCGTGCGCGCGGACCGATCTCCGCGCCGCGGCCGACGACGGTACCGCCGACCAGTACCGCTCCGGGCGCCACTCCGGCACCGTCGTGCACCAACGACTCACCGTGCGTGGTCGTGAGTGCGGGCGAGGGTGCGATGCCACGCACGAGGTCGGCCGAGCCACGGACGAAGTCCTCGGGGGTACCCATGTCACGCCAGTAGGAGTAGTCGACGTGGCCCTGGATGTGCCGCCCGTCGGTGAGCAACTGCGGGAACACCTCGCGCTCCACCGACACCGCGCGTCCCGCCGGGATCTCCTCGATGACCTCACGGCGGAAGACATACGTGCCGGCGTTGATCTGGTCGGTGGGCGGGTCCTGCGTCTTCTCCAGGAACGCGGTGACCCGACCGGCGTCGTCGGTGGGGACGCAGCCGAAGGCGCGGGGGTCACCGACGCGCACCAGGTGCATGGTGACGTCGGCACCCGAGGTGTGGTGGGTGTTCACGACGTCACCGACGTCGGCGCCGCTGAGGACGTCGCCGTTGAACACGACGATGGTGTCGGCGGTGAGGTGGTCGAGGACGTTGCGGATACCGCCGCCGGTGCCGAGGGGCTCCTCCTCGGTGACATAACGCAGCGAGATGCCGAGGTCGGCGCCGTCACCGTAATGATCGGCGAACACCTGCGCCTGGAACGAGGTGCCCAGGACGACGTCGGTGATCCCCGCGGCACGGATCCGCGACAACAGATGGGTGAGGAACGGCAGACCGGCGGTCGGCAGCATCGGCTTGGGCGCCGACAGCGTCAACGGGCGCAGTCGTGTGCCCTTGCCGCCGACCAGGACGACAGCCTGGACCTTCGGCGCGGCACCCTCGGTTCGGGGCGCGTCGGCGGTGCGTTCTTCAGAGGCCACTGCTGATTCCTTCCTGGACTCCGGCGGGTGCCGGAGGTCGTGATCGTCGGAGCCGAAAGCGTCCCCCCGCACCGGTCCGGGTCATCAGGACCGGTGATCGCGATCGAGTGCGCGTCGTGCCGCGCGGACCGCCACCCGGGAACGTACGGCGAGGCCGACGCGCAGCGCGAGTCTGATCGGCGCCCGCCACGGACCCGGATTCCGGTCTGCCTGGAAACGGTATGCGCTCTGATGGTGCGCGGGCAGCATCTTCTCCGGGTTGCGCCCTGCGGCGTGTCCCTTCGTGTGCACGATCTCCGCGTGCGGGACATAGACGTTCTGCCACCCGGCACGGCCCAGCCGATCACCGAGGTCGACGTCCTCCATGTACATGAAGTACCGGGCGTCGAATCCCCCGACGGCGTCGAAGGCGCTGCGCCGCACCAGCAGACACGAGCCGGACAACCAGCCGACCACGCGCTCGGACGGCTCCGCGTCGTCCTCGCGGTAGGCCGCGGTCCACGGGTTGGACGGCCAGACCGACCCCAGGAGGGCGTGCCCGGTCCCCGACACGAGGTCGGGCACCCGACGCGCCGATGGGTAGATCGAACCGTCGGGCTCCCAGATCAGCGGACCGAGTGCACCGGCATCGGGCCAACGCTGTGCCGCTGCGAGCAAAGCGTCCAGCGAACCGGGCCGCCACTCGACATCCGGGTTGGCGATGGCCACGAACTCGATCTCGGGGTCCAGTTCGGCCACCCCCCGGTTCATCGCGCCGCCGTAACCGATGTTGCCGCCGGTGCGGACCAGCGTGACGTTGTCGTAGCGCTCCTCGGCGGCCTCGGGGGCGCCGTCGTCCGAACCGTTGTCGGCGATGACCACCGGCGGGAGGGTCGCCGACGCATCGGCCAGGCTGCGCAGGAAGGTCTCGAGGTAGGCGCCCGACGAGTACGTGACCGTCACGACGGCGAGGGGAGCTGTCACGGGGGTCAGGGTATCCAACCGCCTGCACGTCGCCGACAACCCGACTGCCCGCAGGCCCGGCGGATCAGCTGACGATGGGGACACGGCCTGTTCGACCTGCCCGGCGGGGTACTCGCTCAGTCACTGCCCGGTGTCGCCGCCACCGCGGCGTGCAGGGCGGTGCGCCACTCGCGCAGCGGGGTGAGCCCGGCCGCGGCCCAGGACGCACCCGACAGCACCGAGAACGCCGGGCGCGGAGCCGGGCGCGGGAACTCGGCGGTCGTACACGGGCGGACACGCTCGGCATCGGCCCCGACCTCGGCGAACACCGCGCGTGCCACCTCGAACCAGGTGGCACGACCGTTGTTCGTGGCATGCAGGATGCGGCCGGACACCTGTGCGCGATCGGTGTCCAGAGCGAGCTCCCAGAGGCCGCGTGCAAGATCCGGGGCGTAGGTCGGCGACCCGATCTGATCGTCGACGACCGAGATCTCGTCGCGCTGCCGCTCGAGGCGTCGCATCGTGCCGACGAAGTCGCGATCGTCGGCGCCCCCGGTGTACACCCACGCCGTCCGGACCACCGTCGCGGAGGGGTCGGCCTCGAGTGCCGCGCGCTCACCCGCGAGCTTGGTCGCGCCGTAGACGGTCGCCGGTGGGGTCGCCGAGGAGATGTCGTCGGGTTCGTATCCCGCCCGGTCGCCGGCAGGTGAGCCGCTGTGATCGCCCGCGGCGGCCCCGGCGAAGACATAGTCGGTGGACACATGGATCAGCCAGGCCTGCGCGGTGGCCACGGTGCGCGCGAGATGCGCCGGACCGGTCGAGTTCACCGCGGCCGCGTCGTCGGCGTGCTCTTCCGCGCCGTCGACGTCGGTGTAGGCAGCACAGTTGATCACGACGTCGCCGGGAGCCAGCGACTCCAAGGCCCGGTCCACCGACGCCTGATCGGTGATGTCGATGTCCGCCGATGTGAGAGGCACCACGCGGACCTTCGATACCGACACCGAGTCGGGTGGGGCAGACGCAGGGGCGTCGGCGCCGCGCATGACGACGCCACCGGGCGCGGTGGCACCGAGCGCTCGCCCCAGTTGACCGGCGGCACCGATGATCACGACGGTCGTCGTGCCGAGGTCGGCGGTGGGCGATGCGGGGCGATCCGAGGTGGACATGGCACCCATCTTGCCCGGCGCCCGCCATCCTGTTCGACGGCACAGCTCGGTCGGACGGCTCGGCGTTGCGCGGCCGGAAACTCTGTTCACACCAGTAACGTGTTGTCAGTACAACCTCATTCATCACTTCAATACCGCGGCACGCTCATCGACCCGTCGCGCCCGGAACCGGTGGACAGAGGCAGATCGAGTGAAAGGCGAAGGCCCCGAACCGTGGACCCGCGATCCGAAGGCGCGCGCCGACGTCCGGGCGGACGTCCCCACGCCGGTGACGCGACCTCGCGACGACCGGCCCCACCGCGACGACCGCGCCCGGGCTCCGACCGCGCCGACACCGAACGCGAGGGACTGGGACACGAAGGACTGGGACGCGAGGGGCTAGGACGCGAGGGACTGGGACGCGACGGCTCCGGTCGCGAGGGACAACGACGTCGGTCGGGACCACGCGAGCCCGCACGTGAGGAACTCCGGCGCCCCCGACCCGCCCCCGGTCAGCGCCGTCGCGGCAGCGACATCGACGAGACCCGTCGCGGCAGCGCCACCGAAGAGCCCCGTCGCGGCAGCGACCCCGAAGGGAACCGTCGCGGCAGCGACCATGGGGACGCGCCCCGAGCCGCACGCCGTCGTCGTCCTGCCGACGCACCCGCACCGGGACAGCGGCCGATCCGCGACCCCGACGGACCGGCGCGGGGACCACGCCGACGACCTGCCGAGGATCGAGCCGGTTCTGGGCGCACCGCCGGCGACCGAACCGCCGCCGACGAACCGACCCGGAAGAAACGGCCCCGGCCGGCCGCTGACGGCGCCGTCGCGGACGCGAGCGCCGCGCGTCCCCGCGCGCGGAGGCCG
>NZ_BANX01000042.1 GCF_000334455.1 Gordonia soli NBRC 108243 | reverse complement strand
CCGGCGGCCGCGGTGGCGGCGGCGGTGGATACCGCGGCGGTCCCGGCGGCGGCACCGGTGGCGGTCCTCCCGCCGGCGGTTTCCGTGGACGTCCCGGTGGTGGCGGTCGTGGTCGTGGCGGTGCCGCGGGTGCGTTCGGTCGTCCCGGTGGTGCTCCGCGCCGAGGCCGCAAGTCCAAGCGTCAAAAGCGCCAGGAATACGACTCGATGCAGGCGCCCGCCGTCGGCGGCGTCCGGTTGCCACGTGGTGACGGCCGGACCATCCGGCTCGCTCGCGGCGCGTCGCTGGTCGACTTCGCCGACAAGATCGACGCGAATCCGGCATCGCTCGTCCAGGCGCTGTTCAACCTGGGCGAGATGGTCACGGCCACGGAGTCGGTCAACGACGAGACGCTGGAGCTGCTCGGCTCGGAGATGAACTACGTCGTCCAGGTGGTCAGCCCGGAGGACGAGGACCGCGAGCTCCTGGAGAGCTTCGACCTCAGCTACGGCGAGGACGAGGGCGACGAGGAAGACCTCGAGCAGCGTCCGCCGGTGGTCACCGTCATGGGCCACGTCGACCACGGTAAGACCCGACTGCTGGACACGATCCGTAACGCCACCGTCCGCGAGGGCGAGGCCGGCGGTATCACCCAGCACATCGGTGCGTACCAGGTCGACACCCACCTCAACGGTGAAGATCGCCTGATCACCTTCATCGACACCCCGGGTCACGAGGCGTTCACCGCCATGCGTGCCCGTGGTGCGAAGGCCACCGACATCGCGATCCTCGTGGTCGCGGCCGACGACGGCGTCATGCCGCAGACGGTGGAGGCGGTGAACCACGCCCAGGCGGCCGACGTGCCGATCGTGGTGGCGGTCAACAAGATCGACAAGGAAGGCGCCGACCCGGCCAAGATCCGTGGTCAGCTCACCGAATACGGTCTGATCCCCGAGGAGTACGGCGGCGAGGCCATGTTCGTCGACATCTCGGCCAAGCAGGGCGACAACATCGACGCCCTCCTGGAAGCCGTGCTGCTGACAGCGGATGCTTCGCTGGACCTGCGGGCGAACCCGGACATGGACGCCCAGGGTGTGGCCATCGAGGCCCACCTCGACCGTGGCCGCGGCCCGGTGGCGACCGTGCTGGTTCAGCGCGGAACGCTGAAGGTCGGCGACTCGATCGTCGCCGGAGACGCCTACGGGCGTGTCCGCCGGATGGTCGACGAGCACGGCGAGGACGTCGTCGAAGCGTTGCCGTCGCGTCCGGTGCAGGTCATCGGCTTCACCTCGGTGCCGGGTGCGGGTGACAACCTGCTCGTGGTCGAGGAGGACCGCACCGCGCGCCAGATCGCCGACCGGCGCAACGCGCGCAAGCGCAACGCGCTGGCCGCACGCAGCCGCAAGCGGATCAGCCTCGAGGACCTCGATTCGGCGCTCAAGGAGACGAGTCAGCTGAACCTGATCCTCAAGGGCGACAACTCGGGAACCGTCGAGGCGCTCGAAGAGGCTCTGATCGGCATCGACATGGGCGACGAGGTCTCGTTGCGGGTCATCGACCGTGGTGTCGGTGGCGTGACCGAGACCAACGTCAACCTGGCGGCTGCATCCGATGCGATCATCATCGGATTCAACGTCCGTGCGGAGGGCAAGGCCACCGAGCTGGCCAACCGCGAGGGCGTCGACATCCGGTACTACTCGGTGATCTACCAGGCCATCGACGAGATCGAGAGTGCGCTGAAGGGCATGCTCAAGCCGATCTACGAAGAGGTGGAACTCGGCCGCGCCGACATCCGCGCCATCTTCAAGTCGTCCAAGGTCGGCAACATCGCCGGCTGTCTGGTCACGTCGGGCATCATGCGGCGCAACGCCAAGGCGCGGTTGCTGCGTGACAACGTCGTCATCGCCGAGAACCTCACCATCTCCTCGCTCAAGCGTGAGAAGGACGATGCCACCGAGGTCCGCGACGGTTACGAATGTGGTCTGACGCTCACCTACAGCGACATCAAGGTCGACGACGTCATCGAGACCTACGAGCTTCGGGAGAAGCCGCGGGACTGATGACGTCGCCGACGGACATCAAGGTCGACGACTGACCCGACGAGCTCCACGAGAAGCCGCGGGACTGACGTCCGATCCTCTCGTCCGACCGGTGCGCGCGTGTCCACATCGACACGCGCGCACCGTTCGGGGGAGTACGTTGTGACTCACTGCCCGTCCCGGTGATCGGTGCATCCCCGGTGACGTCGTGGCGGGGTCGAGATTCGTTCGGCCCCATCACGGGATGGAAAGGATGGACATGGCAGACCCGGCACGGGCGCAGCGCCTCGCCAAGCGGATCTCGTCGATCGTCGCGTCGGCGATCAGCAACGAGATCAAGGACCCTCGTCTGGCGTATGTGACGATCACCGATTCGCGTGTCACCAACGATCTCCACGACGCGACGCTGTATTACACCGTCATGGGTGAATCCATCGACAGCGAGCCGGACTACGACGGGGCCGCTGCCGGACTCGCGAAGGCGACCGGCGTGCTGCGATCCAAGGTCGGCGCCGGCACCGGCGTCCGGTTCACGCCCACCCTCCGGTTCGTGCTCGACACCGTCCCGGACGCCGCACGACACATGGAGGAGCTCGTCGAGCGCGCCCGCGCGAACGACGAGCAGGTCGCCGAACGCGCCCGTGCGGCCACGCCCGCGGGCGAGGCCGACCCGTACAAGAGCAGTGGCGAATCCGCCGACGACCGACCCGCCGACGATCTGCGCGAGGGCGGTCGCCAGGAGTGACGGCCGCCGACAGCGCGGCCATCGCCGCAGCACTCACCGGGGCGCCTGCCGTCACGATCCTGTGCCACGTGCGCCCGGATGCCGACACCATCGGCAGCGGCCTGGCGCTCGGACTCGCACTCGATCGGCGCGGGGTCGACGTCGAGGTCGCCTATCCCGGAGATGAACGCCTGCCCTGTGCGCTTGCCTCACTTCCCGGCGCCAAACTCCTCGTCCGCGAAACCGAGCTCACCGGACATCGCGTCGTGGTCTCGGTCGACGCCGCCAACCTCGGCCGCCTGTCCTCCCTGGGTGACGTGTTCAGCGCGGCCGAGGTCGGTATCGCGGTCGACCATCACGCTTCCAACCCCGGATTCGGCGATCTCGATCTGATCGACGCCGATTCCGATTGCACCGCCGTACTTGTCCTGCGCATCCTCGACGCCATGCAGGTGGATGTCGACGTCGACATCGCGACCTGTCTGTACGCGGGCCTGCTCACCGACACCGGGTCGTTCAAATGGGCTCGTCCGGATTCATTCCGGGTCGCCGCCCGACTCCTCGAGGCCGGAGTCGACGGCCGGATGTGGAGTCGCATCCTCATCGACACGCATCCGTTCTCTTGGTTCTCGATGGTCTCGCGTGTACTCGACTCGGCCACGCTCGTCCCTGCGGCGTGCAACGGCGAGGGCCTGGTCTACGCGGTCGTCGACCGTACCGCGATGGCCGGGATGAGCTGGGACGAGTCCGAGAGCGTGGTCGACATCGTGCGTACCGCGTCCGAGGCCGAGATCGCGGCTGTGTTCAAAGAGTCGGAACCGGGTGAGTGGACGGTGTCCCTGCGCTCCAAGAGCACAGTCGACGTCATGCTCATCGCGCGATCCCATGGCGGCGGCGGACACCGTCACGCCTCTGGTTACAGCGCCGCCGGCAGCGCCGACGAGGTGGTCGCCGAACTGGTGGACGATCTCTGAATCCGAGCGACCGGCCCGACGCGACTGATTCCGGCTCGCACCGCGTCCGGTCGATGCCGGGCCATCCCCGCTCGCCTCAGCCACAGCCACCGCGAATCGAACCGGAGCACGACACCGTGGCAGACGACGATCCGTCGAGCAACGATCGGGCGTCCGACGACACGACGTCCGACGACGCCGCGGTACCCGACACCGGAGTCCGTCGGATCGCGATCCTGTCGTTCTCGGCCCTCGCCGTGCTCGTCGCCCCGCCGCTGTACCTGTTGCTCGATCTCGCGGTGGTCGGACGGCTCGGTGGTGACGAACTGGCCGCACTCGCCGTCGCGACCCTGGTGCTCGCCGTCGTCAGCACCCAGCTGACCTTTCTCTCGTACGGGACGACCGCACGGTCGGCCCGACAGTTCGGCGCAGGTGATCGCCGCGCCGCGATAGCCGAAGGCGTGCAGGCGAGTTGGATAGCGCTGGCGGTCGGAGCGGTGATCGTCGCGGTCGCCGTGGTGGCCGCCCCGACGGTGTTGCGCATACTGGTCGGCTCGGGCGCCGACCGTGACCCCGTGGTCGCCGACGCGTCCGGCTGGCTGCGGATCGCGTTGTTCGGGGTACCGCTGATCTTGCTGTCGATGGCCGGCAACGGCTGGATGCGTGGCGTGCAGGACACTCGTCGTCCCGTCGTCTACGTACTGGTGGGCCTCGGCGTGGGCGCGGTGTTGTGTGTCGGTCTCGTCCACGGCCTCGGCGGTCTGCCCCGGCTCGGACTGGACGGCAGCGCAGTCGCGAACCTGGTCGGTCAGTCGATCACCGGGGTGCTCTTCGCGGTCCGCGTCGTCCGGGCCACCGACACACCGCGTCTCGCACACCTGCGGCCCCGATGGTCGATCATCTCCGCGCAATTGTCGATGGCCCGGGACCTGGTGATCCGCAGTCTGTCCTTCCAGGTGTGCTTCGTCTCGGCGGCGGCGGTCGCTGCCCGCTTCGGGGTGGCCCAGGTCGCTGCGCATCAGGTGGTGTTGCAGCTCTGGGAGTTCATGTCGCTGTTCCTCGACGCCCTCGCGATCGCCGCCCAGGCTCTCGTCGGCGCTGCCCTCGGCGCACGGGCCACTGCAGCCGCGAGTCGCGTGGCCCGTCAGGTCACAATCGTCTCGCTGGCGTTGGCGGTGGCGGCCGCACTGCTCTTCGCGGCCGGTGCCGCCCTCATCCCACGCATCTTCACCACCGACGACGCGGTTCTCGACGCGATCGGTGTGCCGTGGTGGTTCTTCGTCGCGATGCTGCCCGTCGCCGGGGTGGTCTTCGCCCTGGACGGGGTGCTGTTGGGGAGTGGTGACGCCGCCTTCCTGCGGACGGCGACCCTGACCAGCGCGCTGATCGGATTCCTACCGCTCATCTGGCTCTCGCTGATCTTCGACTGGGGCCTCGCGGGCATTTGGAGCGGCCTCGTCGCGTTCATGGTGTTGCGACTGGTCACCGTCGCGGTGCGCGTCCTGGGCGGACGGTGGCGGACGGTCGGTGTGGCGTGACGATCACGACAGGAACGGAGTGGGTGATGACCGAGCCCGACGACATCAGGGTGAGCGCCGTCGTGCTGCGCGATGCCGACGGTCGGGTCCTGACCGTCCGCAAGCGCGGGACCAGAGCGTTCATGTTCCCGGGTGGCAAACCGGAGGTCGGGGAGACGGCTGCGGACACGGCTGTGCGTGAGGTGGCCGAGGAACTCGGCATCGGACTCGACACCGCCGCACTGGTGCCAATGGGCACCTTCCGCACGGCAGCGGCCAACGAGGAGGGGCGCATGGTGGAGGCGATCGTGTACGAGTACGGCGAGGTGTGGTCGACGCAGGTGACTCCGGCTGCCGAGATCGAGGAGGTCCGCTGGCGATCACCGGACGATCTCACGCCGGAGCTGGCACCTCTGCTCGCCGAGGCAGTGTTCCCCGCTCTCGCGGGCCGAGCGGGCGGTGCGGGCCGACACCCGCACCGTCGCTAGGCTGGTCGGCATGGCGACGTTATGGGCGATCAGTGATCTGCACGTCGCGCACCGGGGAAACGAGCACATCGTCGACGAGATCCGTCCCCGTTCTTCCGACGACTGGTTGATCGTCGCCGGCGACGTCTCGGAACGCACCGACGACATCATCGACACCTTGCGCAGGCTCACCACCCGGTTCGCGAAGGTCATCTGGGTGCCGGGGAACCACGAGCTGTACACCACGGCAAAGGACCCGCTCCAGATCTTCGGTGTCGCGCGGTACGACTACCTCGTGCAGGCCTGCCGGGACATCGGCGTGGTCACCCCCGAGGACATCTACCCGCTCTTCGATCCCGGCGACGGCGGTACGCCGGTGCGCGTCGTGCCGATGTTCCTCCTGTACGACTACACTTTCCGGCCCGAGGGCACCCACACCACGCTCACCGCACTGGCGCTGGCCCGCGAGCGAAACGTCGTCGCCACCGACGAGTTCTTGCTCTCGCCGGAGCCGTATCCGACGCGAGATGCATGGGGGCGGGCGCGGATCGAGGCAACCCGAGCGCGGCTCGACGCGCTCGACCCGTCCGAGCAGACGGTGCTGATCAACCACTGGCCGTTGCGGCGAGAGCCGACCGATGCCCTGATGTACCCGGAATTCGCGCTCTGGTGCGGCAGCGAACTGACGCACGACTGGCACACCCGCTACCACGCGATCTGCAGCGTCTACGGCCACCTCCACATCCCGCGTACCACCTGGTACGACGGTGTGCGATTCGAGGAGGTGTCCGTGGGCTACCCCCGCGAGTGGAAACGTCGCGGACTGCCGGAGCCGTTGTTACGCGCCATCATCCCCGATCCCGGTGTCGTCGAGGACGACCTGCCCGCGCACGGGGTCCGCTTCGATCTGCCACCCGACTACGAGGAACGTGCCCGCGAGTTCGCGCGCAGGGTGCAGGAGCGCGCCGCCCGTCGAGCGTCCCGGTCGGGCACCGATGAGAACGGGAGCGGAGCGAACGGGACCGGCGCGAGCGGAACCACCACCACAGCGCGGCCGGAATCGACACCGGCCGATCGAGAGGACGAGCAGTGATCGAACGACTGGTGCCCAACGGCGTCGCCGCGGCCGAGGCGTTCGAGGATCCGCCGGGGATCGAGCCGCTACCCGCCGAGGAGAGCCTCATCGCGCGTGCGGTCGACAAGCGTCGCCGTGAATTCACCACCGCCCGGCATTGCGCCCGGCAAGCCCTGGGGCAGTTGGGGTTCGAGCCGGCGCCGATCCTCAAGGGTGAACGCGGGATGCCGCTGTGGCCCGCGAAGATCGTCGGCAGCCTGACCCACACCGAGGGTTACCGCGCTGCGGTGGTGGCGCATTCGTTGCAGGTCCGGTCGCTGGGTATCGATGCCGAGCCGCACGAGTCGCTTCCGGAGGGAGTCCTCGAGCACACCAGCATCCCAGAGGAGCGGTCGGTACTGGCCACACGGTCGGCAGACCTGCACTGGGATCGTGTCCTGTTCTGCGCCAAGGAGGCCACCTACAAGGCGTGGTTCCCCGTGACGCAGCGATGGTTGGGTTTCGAGGACGCGCACATCACCTTCGACCAGACCGGGCCGGGGGAGGGGACCTTCACCTCCACCATCCTCATCGACGGTTCGGTGGTCGACGGCGGTGCACCGTTGCAGCGATTACACGGACGCTGGCTGGTCGAGCAGGACCTCATCACGACCTCGATCACGCTGCTCTGACATGGCCGATTCCTCCATCGAGAACGCCGGACTGCTCATCGTCGACAAAGAGGCAGGCCTCACCAGTCACGACGTTGTCGCCCGGTGCCGCAAGATCTTCGGCACCCGTCGGGTGGGTCATGCGGGGACCCTGGATCCGATGGCCACCGGCGTCCTGGTCGTCGGCATCGAGCGGGCGACCAAGCTGCTGGGTCTGTTGTCCTTGACCACCAAGTCGTATGTGGCCACCATCAGGCTCGGCGCCAGCACCAGCACCGATGATCGCGAAGGCGACATCATCGGAACCTTCGACACGGCGTCGGTCACCGACGACGGGATCCGCTCCGGCGTCGCCGATCTCACCGGCGACATCCAGCAGGTGCCGGCTCGGGTCAGTGCCATCAAGGTTGGCGGTCGCCGCGCACATGCGTTGGCGCGGACCGGTGCGGACTTCGACCTGCCCGCGCGACCGGTGACGGTCTCGCGATTCGAGATCCTCGACATCGGCCGCGACGACGACGGCATCCTGGTGCGAGCAGAGGTGGACTGTTCGGCAGGCACCTACATCCGTTCGCTCGCACGAGATCTCGGTGCGGCGCTGGAGGTCGGTGGCCACCTCACCTCGCTGCGACGCACGGCCGTCGGGCCGTTCACCCTGGAGCATGCCCGGACCCTCGACGAGGTCGCGGAGGCGCCGACCCGAAGCCTCGACATCGACCAGGCGGTCCGGCTCTCGTTCCCGCACCGCGACATCAGCGCGGACGAGGCGGAGTCGATCAGTCAGGGACGTTGGCTGGAGCCGGTCGGGATCAGCGGGATCTACGTGGTCATCGACCCGGCGGGCCAGGCGATCGCACTGCTGCAGGAGAAGGGGCGACGCGCGAGTTCGGTGATGGTGGTGCGCCCGGCCACGCTCCGCTGACGCTGTGTCCGGGCGTCAGGAGGCGGCGACGAGAAAGATGGCCCGCGCTGCGATGTCGCCGAGGTCGATGGTGTCCGCGCCGTCCACCGAGATCGAGATCGTGCCCGCGAACGGACGCTTCTCGACAACGGTGACGATGCTGTCGAGCGCCACCCCCACCTCGTCGAAATAGCGGAGCATGTCCGGGTCGGTGTCGGAGATCCTCGCGACCTTGCCCGATTCGCCGATCTCGAGCTCGGCGAGGACATCGGCGGCCGGGCTGGGAACCGAACCGTCGAGGGCCGGGATCGGGTCGCCGTGCGGATCACGCCGCGGATGCCCGAGTTTCGCGTCGAGCCGACCCATCAGGCGGTCGGAGATGGCGTGTTCCAGGATCTCGGCCTCGTCGTGGACCTCGTCCCAGCCGTATCCCAACTCGCGCACCAGGAACGTCTCCAGCAACCGATGCCGACGCACCATGAGTACCGCGGATGCCGCACCCTCGTCGGTGAGGGTGACCGCGCCGTAGCGCTCGTGCGAGACCAGCCCCTGATCGGCCAGTTTGCGGATCGCCTCGGACGCCGTCGACGGAGACACCCCGAGCTTCTCTGCCAGCATCTTGGTGGTGACCTTGACGTCGGCCCACTCCTGGCTGGTCCAGATCACCTTCAGATAGTCCTGGGTGACCGACGACAACTCGGTCACCGGTCGCTCGGGAGCGGCGGTCTCCGCGCCGGGGGTCGCGGGCGTGCGACCCGGTTCTCCACTGGAAGCCATGGACCGAGCTTAGGACCCCTGGCCCGCGGAACGAAGTCGACCGGCCGCCTCCACAGGGGTGCGTCGGTCCACATGACCGACGACGTTCGTTCATGTCGACTCCCGTCGACGGCTCATCCGTCATCGGTTCGCCTGTGCGACACATCGAGTTCACCCCACAGGGCGAGGTGGTTGTGGACGGCCTCCTGGCCGTAGGCTGGTGCGCGTGTTGCGTTGGCGAGGTCTGGAGGACATCCCCGCGGACTGGGGACGATGCGTGGTCACCATCGGGGTCTTCGACGGTGTACATCGCGGTCACGCGCAGTTGATCTCGGCGGCGACGACCGCCGCGGCCGAGCGCGGGATCCCGGCCGTCCTGATGACCTTCGACCCCCACCCGGCCGAGGTCGTCCGTCCCGGATCGCATCCGCCGCAACTGACCACGCTGGCGCGCCGGGCGGAGTTGGCAGAGGAATTGGGCATCGACGTGTTCTGCGTCATGCCCTTCACGCCGGAGCTCGCGGCGCGTACTCCCAAGGACTTCGCGCACGACGTTCTGGTGGAGAGTCTGCACGCTGCCGAGGTGGTGGTCGGCGACAACTTCACCTTCGGCAAGAAGGCCGCCGGCGACGTGGCCCGACTGACCGAGCTCGGTCAGAAGTTCGGATTCGGGGTACAGGGGATCTCACTGTTCCGCGAGCATGCGGTCACCTTCTCGTCGACCTACATCCGGTCGTGTGTCGCGGCCGGCGACGTCGAACGCGCTGCCGAGGCGCTGGGACGTCCGCATCGGGTGGAGGGCGTGGTCGTGCGTGGCGACGGTCGCGGTCGCGAACTCGGCTACCCGACGGCTAATGTCGCCCCGCCGATGTACTCGGCGATCCCCGCCGACGGCGTCTACGCGGCGTGGTTCACGGTGCTCGGCATGGGACCGGTGGTCGGGCAGGTGACCCCGGGGGAGAGTTATCAGGCTGCCGTCTCGGTCGGCACGAACCCGACCTTCTCAGGGCGGACGCGGACGGTCGAGGCCTTTGTTCTCGACGCGAGTGCTGATCTCTACGGCCAGCATGTGGCCGTCGACTTCATCAGCCGGATCCGCGGCATGGAGAACTTCGCGAGCGTCGACGATCTCCTCGTCGCGATGGCGGGCGACGTCGAGAAGACGCGGGTGCTGCTCGGCGAGGACCACGACGAGCAGAGCCGGCCATGACCGACCACAACAGCGCGTGACCTGGCTCGATTTGGGCGCCACACGTCGTCGCTGGTAGCGTTGCACCTCGGCGTTGCTGCGGTTCGCGGCGGCACGCCGCACGGACGGGCCCCGGTGGGTTCGCCGACATTCTGACCCGCGAACTGCGAGATCCCAGGAGATCACCATGGCATTGACTGCCGCACAGAAGAAGGAAATCCTCGGCGAGTACGGCCTCCACGAGTCCGACACCGGATCGCCCGAGGCTCAGGTCGCACTGCTGACCAAGCGCATCGTCGACCTCACCGAGCACCTCAAGGAGCACAAGCACGATCACCACAGCCGCCGCGGTCTGCTGCTGCTGGTCGGACGTCGTCGCCGCCTGCTCAAGTACGTCGCCAAGGTCGACATCAACCGCTACCGTTCGCTCATCGAGCGTCTCGGCCTGCGTCGCTGACCTGGTCGACACCGACTTCGGTCACCACTGCTCACCGGCCGCTCCCGCGCAACGCGGGGGCGGCCGAGTCGTATGTCGGGCACACCGGCACGGCCGTTGGCAAGGCTCGCGGATGATAGGATCGTCACGATCGTTGCCGTGAAGGTCCAGCTGGACGTGACGCGAGCCAGATCGGTCCTCGGTAGTGGCCGCCGGAGCACAGGGTTCCGGCCGCTTCGATCGAAGGCCGTCTGCGCAGAGAGGTGTGCGAGTGCACACCGAGTACGCCCGGCATCTTCTCCGGCTCGTTCCGGGTCATGACGCCCACTCCACACCGCACCACCTGTGCGCGTGGTGGTTCGCCGTGCGCCGACCCGTGCTCACCCACATCGACCGTCACTGAGGACGGTCGCCACGAAAGGGACACTTTCCACACATGACCGATGTCACCACCGCCGACGATTTCGACGTCGACGAGTCCGTCACCGAAGCCACCGCAGTCATCGACAACGGCAGTTTCGGCACCCGGACCATCCGGTTCGAGACCGGTCGGCTGGCCCAGCAGGCCGCCGGCGCTGTCGTCGCCTACCTCGACGAAGAGACCATGCTGCTGTCGGCGACTAGCGCAGGCAAGCACCCCAAGGATCAGTTCGACTTCTTTCCGCTGACCGTCGATGTCGAGGAGCGGATGTACGCCGCCGGGCGTATCCCCGGATCGTTCTTCCGTCGTGAGGGCCGTCCCTCCACCGACGCGATCCTGACCTGCCGTCTCATCGACCGTCCGCTGCGTCCGTCGTTCGTCGACGGCCTCCGCAACGAGATCCAGGTCGTCGTCACCGTCCTGAGCCTCGACCCCAAGGACCTCTACGACGTCGTCGCGATCAACGCCGCGTCGGCATCCACTCAGATCGCCGGACTGCCGTTCTCCGGCCCGGTCGGCGGTGTGCGCGTCGCGCTGATCCCGACCAAGGAGAACAAGGCGGGCCAGTGGGTCGCGTTCCCGACCGTCGAGCAGCTCGAAGGCGCGGTCTTCGACATGGTCGTCGCCGGCCGCATCGTCTCCGGTGAGGGCGACAACGCCGACGTCGCGATCATGATGGTCGAGGCCGAGGCCACCGACAACGTGATCGATCTGGTCGCCGGCGGTGCGCAGGCACCGACCGAGGCGATCGTCGCCGAGGGCCTCGAGGCCGCCAAGCCGTTCATCGCACGTCTCGTCGAGGCACAGAAGAAGCTGGCTGCCGAGGCCGCCAAGGAGACCGGCGAGTTCCCGCTGTTCCCGGCGTACCAGGACGATGTGTTCGCCGCCGTCGAGGGCGCCGCCTCGGACCGCCTCTCCGAGATCCTCACCATCGCGGGCAAGCAGGAGCGCGACTCCAAGACCGACGAGCTCAAGGCCGACGTACTCGAGCAGCTCGCGGGCCAGTTCGAGGGGCGCGAAAAGGAGATCGGCGCCGCCTACCGGTCGCTGACCAAGAAGCTCGTGCGCAAGCGCATCCTGACCGACCACTTCCGCATCGACGGACGCGGCATCACCGACATCCGTTCGCTGTCGGCCGAGGTCGCGGTCATCCCGCGTGCGCACGGCAGCGCCCTGTTCGAGCGCGGCGAGACCCAGATCATGGGCGTCACCACCCTCGACATGGTCAAGATGGCCCAGCAGATCGACTCGCTCGGTCCCGAGACCAGCAAGCGCTACATGCATCACTACAACTTCCCGCCGTACTCGACCGGTGAGACCGGTCGCGTCGGTTCGCCCAAGCGTCGCGAGATCGGTCACGGTGCCCTCGCCGAGCGTGCCCTCGTGCCGGTGCTGCCGAGCGTCGAGGAGTTCCCGTACGCGATCCGTCAGGTCTCGGAGGCGTTGAGCTCCAACGGTTCCACCTCGATGGGCTCGGTCTGCGCATCGACCCTCGCGCTGCTGAACGCCGGTGTGCCCCTGAAGGCCCCGGTCGCCGGTATCGCCATGGGCCTCGTGTCCGACACCGTCGACGGGGAGAGCCGCTACGTGGCGCTCACCGACATCCTCGGCGCCGAGGATGCCTTCGGCGACATGGACTTCAAGGTCGCCGGCACCAAGGACTTCGTGACCGCCCTGCAGCTGGACACCAAGCTGGACGGAATCCCGTCGAAGGTGCTCGCGGGTGCGCTCAGCCAGGCGAAGGACGCCCGTCTGACGATCCTGGACGTGATGGCCGAAGCCATCGACGAGCCGGACGAGATGAGCCCGTACGCGCCGCGGATCACCACCATCAAGATCCCGCTGGACAAGATCGGCGAGCTGATCGGTCCGAAGGGCAAGACCATCAACGGCATCACCGAGGACACCGGCGCCAACATCTCCATCGAGGACGACGGCACCGTGTTCATCGGTGCGTCCGACGGTGAGTCGGCGCAGGCGGCGATCGATCGCGTCAATGCGATCGCCAACCCGCAGCTGCCCAAGGTCGGCGAGCGCTTCCTGGGCACCGTGGTCAAGACCACCGCCTTCGGCGCCTTCGTCTCGCTCCTGCCCGGCCGCGACGGCCTCGTCCACATCTCGAAGCTGGGCCAGGGCAAGCGCATCAACAAGGTCGAGGACGTGGTCAACGTGGGCAGCAAGCTCCGCGTCGAGATCGCCGACATCGACGAGCGCGGCAAGATCAGCCTGGTGCCCGTGGCTGACGATGCGAAGGCCGAGTCTGCACCGGAGGCCGCATCCGCCGACGCCTGATCGTCAGCGTCTGACACCGGCACATCACGTGCACCGACCCGCCGACATCACGGACTCCGTGATGTCGGCGGGTCGTCTGGTCTGTGGCCGAGCAGCGGTCACCGGTCCTCGGCCCCTCGATGGGTCGGTGCGCGTCATGACCACACGGGGGAGGCTTCCATGTGTCTGATCCTGTTCGCGTGGAACGCGCACCCCGACTTCCGGTTGGTGGTGGCCGCGAACCGGGACGAGTACCGACATCGGCGTAGTCGCGCGCTCGCCAGATGGGACGATCTGCCCGTCATCGGCGGGCGCGACGCGCGTGCCGGCGGAACGTGGATGGGTCTGGATGCTGTCGATCCGTCCCGCATCGCGGCGGTGACCAACGTGCGCGATCCGGCCGCCCCGACCTCCACCGTCCGTTCGCGCGGCGCATTGCCGGTCGATTTCCTGGCCGGCGGCACGACTCCGGAAGTGGCCGCTGACGACTTGGTCCGGGGTGCAACCGAGTATTCGCCGGTGAACCTGCTGGTGGGTGACGCGTCGTCGCTGTGGTGGGCGACGAACTGGCCGACCCCCGAATGCCGCGCAGTCGCCGATGGCGTCCACGGAGTGTCGAACGGGACACTCGACAGTTCCTGGCCGAAGGTCGTCGACGGTAAGACCGATCTCGAGGAGGCCCTGGCCGGCCCGAACGACGACCTGGTCGAGAGATGTCTGGCCCTCCTGGACGACCGACGGCGCGCCCCGGACGATCGGTTGCCCGACAACGGGGTTCCCCTGGACTTCGAGCGGGGGCTCTCGTCCAAGTTCGTCGACCTGCCCGGTTACGGCACTCGATCGAGCACGGTGGTGCGCATCGCCCGTGACGGCCGGGGCGACATCACCGAACGCCGATACGGGTATCGCCGAAAGGTCCTGGGAACCCGCACCATTGCTTTCCCCGGTCTCGGGTCGAACGGGTCGTGACACCCAACGTACGCCCGGCGATCAGATCAGCCGGGCGTAAGTGTGGCAGTGCAGTCGTGACCGCCGTCGAGTGGATCGTCGCGGTCAGTGCGCGGCGAACGGGCTCGCGGAGACCGGGATGTCCAGTGCTGCACCGACTTCCGCGGAGAACAGCTCACCGGCGTGCGTGGACAATCCGGCCGCCAGCGTGGCGTCGGCGGCGCACGCCGCCTCCCATCCCTGGTCGGCCAGTCGGAGGACGTAGGGAAGTGTCGCGCCGGTGAGTGCCTGGGTCGACGTGCGTGCCACGGTTCCCGGCATGTTGGCCACGCAGTAGAAGAGCGTCTCGTGGACGGCGAAGGTCGGGTCGTCATGCGTGGTCGGGTGGGAGTCCTCGAAGCAGCCGCCCTGATCGATCGCGATATCGACGAGCACCGCACCCGGCTTCATCTTCTCCACCAGGCTGTTGGGCACCAAGACGGGGGCTTTGGCGCCGGGGACGAGCACCGCACCGATCACGAGATCCGCGGACAGGACCGCCTCGGACAGGGCGAGTGCTGTGCTGTACCGCGTGTGGACGCGTCCACCGAAGCGGGCGTCGATCGCGCGCAGCTTGGCGATGTCGAGGTCGAAGACCGTGACCTGGGCACCCATCCCCATCGCGATGATGGCGGCGTTGACGCCGCTGACACCGCCGCCGATGATCACGACGTCGGCGGGCTCGGTGCCCGGGACGCCGCCCATCAGCACGCCGCGGCCCCCTTCGGACTTCATCAGGTGGTAGGCGCCGACCTGCGGAGCGAGTCGGCCCGCGACCTCACTCATCGGAGCGAGCAGCGGGAGCGAGCCATCTGGTGCACGGACGGTCTCGTACGCGATCGAGGTCGTCTTGGACTCGAGGAGCGCCTCGGTGCAGGCGCGGCTCGCGGCGAGGTGCAGGTAGGTGAAGACCGTCTGTCCCTCACGCATCAGCGCGTACTCGGACTCGATGGGCTCCTTCACCTTCAGGAGGAGGTCGGCCTGGGCCCAGACCTCCGCGGCGGTCCCGAGGATCTGCGCGCCCGCTTCCTTGAAATCGGTGTCGGCGATGGCCGAGCCCTCGCCGGCGCCCGCCTGCACGATCACCTCGTGGCCGTGCCGATGCAGCTCTGCGACACCCGCAGGGGTGATCGCGACGCGGTACTCGTTGTTCTTGATCTCGGCGGGGATTCCGACGCGCATGGTTGGCTCCTGGCGGGGTCGTGGATCTCGGGTGTCGTCGGCACCGACGAGCACGACTCCAGAGTGAAGGAATGACGGCTCGGCTACAATTGCTGTGTCGATGATTCTCAAAAGCGCGACTGACAGTGAATGATCGTCGGATTCGGAGGCCTTGATGACAAGCTCGGCGAAGGATGTTCGGCCCACGTCGGTGGACCTCGACGCCACCGACCGCGCCCTGCTGCGGGTGTTGCAGTCCGACGCCCGCCTACCCAACAGCGAACTCGCGCAGCGCGTGGGGATCGCGCCGTCCACCTGCCACGGACGATTGCGTCGGCTCGTCGACGCCGGGATCATCCGGGGCTTCTTCGCCGACGTCGACCCGGCGGCGGTCGGCAGGCCGCTCCGCGCCATGGTCGCCGTGAGTCTGCAGTCGGATGCGCGCGGACAGATCCGCCGCTTCGTCGGTGAGATAGCCACCCACGACGAGGTCATCGACGTGTTCTTCCTCGCGGGCACCGACGACTACCTGCTGCACGTCGCGACGGCCGACACCGAGGCCCTCCGACAGTTCGTCGAGATGCTGAACAGCCGTCCCGAGGTGTCGGGCACGACGACTTCGCTCGTGTTCGACCATCGCCGGGGTGGCGCACCGATCTTCTGACCCGGCGCGGATCGCCCGACGGACGTGCGCCTCAGCGGCGTCGGACCGCTCACTAGACTGGGTGATCGACAGACGTGGGTGGACGAAGGGAAGTCATGGGCAGCGAGATCCGGGTCGGTGTGCTCGGCAGCCAGGGCAAGGTCGGCAAGGCCATCGTCGATGCGGCGGAGGCTGCGTCCGACCTGACCTACACGGTGGGTGTGGACAAGGGCGACTCGCTCGAGTACTTCACCGACACCGACACCGCCGTGGTCGTCGACTTCACCCATCCCGACGTGGTCATGGGCAACCTGGAGTTCTTGATCCGCAACGGGATTCATGCAGTCGTCGGTACCACCGGCTTCACCGAGGAGCGTCTCGAGACGGTGCGCGGCTGGCTTGCCGACAATCCGTCGGTCGGAGTGCTGATCGCCCCGAACTTCGCCATCGGGGCCGTCCTCAGCATGCGTTTCGCGGTGCAGGCCGCCCGCTTCTACGACTCCGTGGAGGTCATCGAACTGCACCATCCGCACAAGGCAGACGCACCGTCCGGCACGGCGTATCGAACCGCACGGCTCATCGCGGCCGCGCGCGCCGAGGCCGGTGTCGCACCGAGTCCGGATGCCACCACCGAGGAGCTCGACGGTGCACGTGGCGCGCAGGTCGACGACGTTCGCGTGCATTCGGTCCGGCTGGCAGGTCTCATCGCCCATCAGGAGGTGCTCCTCGGGACCGCAGGCGAGACGCTGACCATCCGACACGATTCGATGGACCGCGCCTCGTTCGCCCCCGGCGTGCTCCTGGGTGTTCGTGAGATCGCCGCCCGTCCAGGGCTGACCGTCGGGCTCGACGACCTCCTCGACCTTTGAGTCGGGAGACGTAGACCCATGGCCGCTGACGCCCGTCGCCGCGACGCCCGCCCGATCGTGTGGCTCATCGCCTTCCTCGTGGTCGCACTCGGCGTGTACTTCGTGCTCCTCGGCAAGCGCGGCGTCGACCTCATCGCCACCGGGACCGTCGCCGGTATCGGCCTCGGGGCCGGTGTGATCATCCTGCCGCTGATCGGTGTCTGGGTCGTCTGGGCGACGCTGCGTGCGGGTATCGAGCACCAACGCCTGGCACGGATCATGGCCGAGGAGGGGCGCGAACTCGATGTGTCCGAACTGCCACGGCGCGCGTCGGGGCGGATCGAGCGGGACGCGGCGGACGAATTGTTCGCCCAGGTGAAGACGGAGTGGGAAGCCGATCCGGGAAATTGGCACAACACCTACCGGATCGCGCGCGCCTATGACTACGCCGGCGACCGCACTCGGGCGCGGGCGATGATGAAGCGCGCGGTCAACCAGTTCCACGGGCGCGAGGACCGCGGATGAGTCGGCTGCTCGTCGTGCACCACACCCCGTCACCCGGGACGCGCGAGATACTCGAAGCGGTGATCGCGGGTGCCGGGGACCCCGAGATCGAGGGGGTCGACGTCCGTGCCGTCGCCGCCCTCGGGGCCGGTGTCGCCGACTTCCTGGACGCCGATGGCTACGTCTTCGGGACACCGGCCAACATCGGGTACATGTCGGGCGCGTTGAAGCATTTCTTCGACACCGTCTATTACCCCTCGCTGGGCGACGTCGACGGACGTCCCTACAGCTTCTGGGTCCACGGGAACAACGACACCGCAGGCGCATCGGCCGCCATCCGCACCATTGCCGATGCCATGTCGCTCACCCTCGCGGCGCAGCCGCTCGGGGTCACCGAGATCTCCAAGGAGACCCGCGACGCGGCGTACGAACTGGGTGCGGTGTCAGCGGCCTCGTTGATGTGATCGCCTGCTGCTCGCCGGGAGGGGGCGGTCAATCCGCTCGTGTGAACGTGGTGAACGTCGCGCCGCTGTCGAGCGAGACCTGGTCCGTACGTCGCCAGTTGCGGGGAGCGAACGAGGTCGCCGTCGAGAACAGCGGGATGCCCGAGCCGATGGTCACCGGCGCCGACTTGATGACCAGTCGATCGATCTCACCGTAGAGCGTTCCGGCGAGTTGCGCCCCGCCGAGCAGCCAGATGTCCTTGCCGGGTTGCTGTTTCAACTCGCGGACGGTCGACACGGGGTCGCCGGCGACGAGTTCCACCGCGGAGTCGGGTGCGGATGTCAACGTCGTCGAGAACACGAGGTGGCGCAGATGAGGGAAGGCGTCGGGGACGCCGGCGTCAAGTCCGATCTGAAAGCTCTTGCGTCCCTCGAGAACTGTGTCGAAGTGGCGGCCCGGCTCGGTCACCGACAGCGCTTGTCGCGCTGCCCCGGGCAGTGTCTCGGGGTACTCGGCGACCAGGTGCTGGACGTAGTCGGCCGGCAGCGGCCAGAATCCGCCCGGACCGGTCGGATCGGCGCCGTCAGGCCCGGCGACGAATCCGTCCAGCGTCGTGGCCACGAGATACACGAGTGCGCGCATGCCGCCAACTCTGTCGCAGTCGGTCTCGGCAACACAACCGGTGTGCGGTCTCGATCACGGTGCAGCAGTTGCGGCGAGGCGCGAGTCCGGTGATCGCGGACTCCAGATCATGGTCAGCGCGATGGCCGCCGCAACGGCATAGGCGAGTCCCATCAGTCCGAAACACCACGCGGCGCCGGTGGTCACACCGGACGTCGCACTCAGTACGACTCCCATCGCGGCAACGCCGACGAGAGTGCCGATCTGCCGGTTGGTGTTGAGCACCGACCCGGCCGCATTGGCGTTCGACACTCCCGCCGAGTCGACCAGTGTCGCGGTCATCGCGGGTGAGATGATCCCCGCTCCGATGTTGGCGGCGCCGAGCGCAACGGCGAGCACCCAGTAGGGGGTCGTCGACGAGATCGACACCATGGCGAACGATGCGATCGCGGCGACCATCAGGAACACCGCGAGCAACAGCCCGTTGGAGAACCGGGCCGAGATGCGCGTGTAGACGAGATTGCCGAAAGGGAACCAGATCGTCATCGGGAGCAGTTCGATGCCGGCGCGGAAGGCGCTCGAGCCACGTGCGTTCTGCAGGTACAGCGCCACCATGAACATCCCACCGTAGAGCGCGAGGTTGAAGAGGAAACCGACGATGTTCGCACCGGAGAATTCTCGGCGGCGGAACAGGTCCCACGGCATGACGTGATCGGCCGTACGCCGTTCGTGGCCGACCAGGAGCAGGGCGGATGTCATCGCGACGACATAGGCGACTGCCAGCGGCGCCGACGACCATCCCAGTCGCGGGCCCTCGATCAACGCGAAACTGGCGGCGGCCAGCCCGAGGATCCACAGGGTGTGTCCGGTGGCGGTGAGTCGCACCGGTCGTCCCGGCGAGACGGGGACGACGCGGCGGGTCAGAAGGATCCCGATCAGGCCGATCGGAAGGTTGATCACGAAGATGCTCCGCCAGCCGAAGACGTCGACCAGTACGCCTCCCACCGTCGGGCCCACGCCTGCCGCGGTGGCGACGATGGCCGACCAGAGCCCCAACATCCTGGTGCGTGATCGTTGTTCGGGAAACGACTGCACCAGCAACGACAGCGAACTCGGCATGAAGAGCGCCGCACCAGCGCCCTGGAGCACACGAGCTGCGATCAGCGCATCTGCGCCGGGGGCGAGTGCGCAGCCGGCGGAGGCGACGAAGAACACGGCCATGCCGATCAGGTAGATCCGCCGCGCGCCGCCGCGTTGTGCGAGACCGCCGCCGAGCATCAGCAATGCGCAGAACGCGAGTACGTAGCCGTCAACGATCCAGGTCAGTTGAGAAAGCGATGCGCCGACGTCCGAACTGATCGCCGCGCCCGCGACATTGACCACGGTGACGTCGAGGGAGGCCATCACGAATCCGGTGGCCAGTGCCACCAGCGTCCATCCCGGCGCAGGGCCGGACGGTCGGGTGGTTCGGTCGGGAACGCCGAGATCGGGAGCATCGGTGGGCATCGTCATCCTCCTCGCAGTTCACTGCTTCGGGTGAGAGATCGCAGCACGTCGTACCGAGCCGATTGGATCATCTATCACGATGAGCGTCAAACTATGATGAACATCGAACTACGATGGTTGTCGTATGATCGGAGGAATGGCGAAGCGACAGGGAGCGGGGGCGACATGACGGAGCAGACCGGCGTGGATGTCGACAGTCGGATCGGCGATCACCTGCCGGCTTCGGACATCACCCTCCAAGGGGTCCTCGACGCACTGGCCGACCCGGTCCGACGGACGATCGTGCGTGAGCTCGCCGAATCCGGGCAGCAGCTGTCGTGCGGCGTCTTCGACATCGACGTGTCGGTCTCCACGAGGACGCACCACTTCAAGGTCCTGAGGCAGGCGGGAATCATCCGTCAGCGCTATGAGGGAACCGTGAAACTGAACGAACTGCGCCGCGCGGACCTCGATGCGGCGGTGCCGGGCCTGGTGGAGGCGATCGTCGGTGCGCCGGAGTCGGGTTCGCGTGGTTCACGCTGAGGGGGCGCGCGAGCAGTTCGCGGCACAGCCCACGGCCAACCGTGACTTCACCGACTCCGGTCGTAGACTGGGCGCCGTGAGCACGCCCATCGTTGCAGCGACCTCACCCGGCGCCGCGATCCCCACGCCGTACGAGGACCTGCTGCGCCTGACCCTCGAGACCGGGACGCCCAAGGGTGACCGCACCGGAACCGGGACCCGCAGCCTGTTCGGACACCAGCTGCGGTACGACCTCGCCGAGGGCTTCCCGCTGGTCACCACCAAGAAGGTGCATCTCAAGTCGATCGTCTACGAATTGCTGTGGTTCCTACGCGGCGATTCCAACGTGCGATGGCTGCAGGAGCGTGGCGTGACCATCTGGGACGAGTGGGCCGCGCCGAACGGTGACCTGGGGCCGGTCTACGGGGTGCAGTGGCGCAGCTGGCCGACCCCCTCGGGCGAGCACATCGACCAGATCTCGGCAGCACTCGAACTGCTGCGCTCTGACCCCGACTCGCGGCGCAACATCGTCTCGGCTTGGAACGTCGGTGAGATCCCGCAGATGGCCCTGCCGCCATGTCATGCGTTCTTCCAGTTCTACGTCGCAGACGGCAAGCTCTCGTGCCAGCTCTACCAGCGCAGCGCCGACCTCTTTCTCGGCGTGCCGTTCAACATCGCCTCGTATGCGCTGCTGACACACATGATGGCCCAGCAGGCCGGGCTCGACGTCGGTGAGTTCGTCTGGACCGGCGGCGACTGCCACATCTACGACAACCACGTCGACCAGGTGCGTCGACAGCTCGAACGTGAGCCCTTTCCCTACCCGCGGCTGGCGTTGCGACGGCGGGATTCGTTGTTCGACTACGAGTTCGACGACATCGACGTGGTCGGTTACCAATCGCATCCGGGCATCAAGGCCCCGGTGGCGGTCTGATCGGCACCGTGACGGAACAGCGTCGGATCGAGCTCGTCTGGGCTCAGGATCGCAATCGGGCCATCGGCAAGGGCAACACGATCCCGTGGCGGGTCCCGGAGGACATGCGGCATTTCCGTGAGGTGACGGGCGACTCGCCGGTCATCATGGGCAGACGGACCTGGGACTCCCTGCCTGTTCGCTTCCGTCCGCTCCCCGGGCGACACAACATCGTCGTGAGTCGCGATGCCGCGCTCACCCTCGACGGCGCCGACGTGGTCGGCTCGGTGGAGGCGGCGCTCGATCACGACGCGCCGCGACTCGCGGTGATCGGCGGGGGTCAGATCTACACGGCGGCACTGCCGTTCGCGACCGCGGTGCGGCTCACCGAGATCGACATCGCGGTCGATGCTCCCGATGCGTTCGCGCCGGTGATCGACCCGGCCGAATGGCCGGTCACGGAAGCGGGTGAGTGGCTGACCTCGCGTGCGGGCCCCCGGTACCGGTTCGTCGACCACCGGCGGGCGCGCTGACGCGATGGGCCGCACACGGATCGGGGCCGCCGAGGCCCGTCGGATCGCAGTCGCTGCACAAGGACTGGCCGATCCGGAACCCAAGGGGGCGCCGACCATCGCCCACCTCCGTCGGGTAGTCGGCCGCACCAAGCTGTTCCAGATGGACTCGGTGAACATCGCGGCCCGAGCCCACTACATGCCGCTGTTCAGTCGGCTGGGCGCCTACGACCACGATCTGCTCGATCGCGCCGCCTGGCGTACCCGCACCGACTCCCGGTTGCTGGTGGAGTACTGGGCCCACGAGGCCGCGCTGATACCACGCGCCGACTGGCCGCTCTTCGGTTGGCGCATGGCGGAATTCCGCGACGGACGGTATCGGCACACCCGCGAGGTGATGCGGGCCAACCGTGGTCTCGCTGCCGACGTGGTCGCGGTGATCAACGAGACCGGGGCATCGACACCACGCGCGATCGAGGCACACCTCGGTATCGAACGTCCCGCGGGCACCGCAGGGAGCTGGTGGCAACGCGGCGAGATCAAGAACCTCTGCGAGGCGATGTTCGCGTCCGGCCAGTTGTCCGCGGTGCGGGATGCCAACTTCTCCCGGCACTACGACCTGACCGAGCGGGTGGTCGGTTCCGACGTGCTGTCGACCACTGTCGACGACGTGGACGCCCATCGTGAGCTGACCGCTCGTGCGGCATCGGCTCTGGGGATCGCGACGGTGGCCGACCTCGCCGACTACTACCGATTGAAGACCGCGCGGGTGGCACCCGCGGTGGCCGACCTGGTGTCGGCGGGCGTGTTGACGCCGGTTTCCGTCGAGGGATGGCGTGACCAGGCGTATCTGGCCGGCGAGGCTCGCGTACCGCGCCAGGTGACACGGTCCACGCTCCTGTCGCCTTTCGACCCGCTCGTCTTCTTCCGGCCCCGCGCGTTGCGGCTCTTCGACTTCCACTACCGGATCGAGATCTACGTGCCCGCTCCGAAACGCGTGCACGGTTACTACGTACTGCCGTATCTGCTCGGTGACGACATCCCGGCCCGCGTCGACCTGAAAGCGGATCGCAAGTCGGGTGTGCTGCAGGTTCTCTCCGCACACCTGGAACCAGGGCGGCACGCCGAGTCGGTCGCCGCGCGGCTGGCGCTCGACCTGCACACCATGGCCCGCTGGCTCGACCTCACCGAGGTGTCGGTGCATCGACGCGGAGACCTCTCTCGGGCACTACGGCACGCGGTCGCCTGAACGGTGCGTACGCTTTTCTCACTGCCTGACCGATTCCGACTACAGATCTGAGGTGTGGACCCCGATGACGGTGAACTACGACGGGCGCGAATTCAGCCTTGTCATGTTCGATCTCGACGACACGCTGGCGGCGTCGAAGAGCCCCATGTCCGACGAGATGGTCGAACTGTTCCGACGTACGCTGGAAAAAGGCCTGGTGTGCATCATCTCCGGCGGGCGTTTCGAGCAGTTCCAGTCGCAGGTCCTCGCCCGTCTGGGGGTCTTCGATGCGATCGGCAACCTGCACCTGATGCCCACCAACGGAACCCAGTACGTCCGGTGGTCCGGGCAGGGATGGGAAACGGTGTACGCCGAGAACCTCACCGACGAGGAGAAGAAGCGCACCTTCGAGATCCTCGAAGAGGGCGCCCGCGAGCTGGGGTTGTGGACCGACGACACCTGGGGCCCGATCCTCGAGGACCGGGGGAGTCAGGTGACCTACAGCGCTCTCGGACAGGCCGCTCCCGTCGATGCGAAGGCCGCCTGGGATCCGGACGGCTCGAAAAAGGAATCGCTGCGTGCCTACGCCGCCCAGCGTCTCGGTGACCTCGAGGTCCGCAGCGGCGGCTCGACCTCCGTCGACGTCACCCGCAAGGGCATCGACAAGGCCTATGGTGCTGGCCGGCTCATGGAGATCCTGGATCTCGGGGTCGGCGACATCCTGTTCTTCGGCGATCGACTCGACGAAGGGGGCAACGACCGTCCGGTCCAGCAACTCGGCATCGAGTCGATCCACGTGCACGGGTTCACCGACACCCTCGCGCGGCTCGGGGCGATCGTCGACGCCGACTAGCTTCTGCGGTCAGCGGCGGCCGACGAAGTTCGCGATGCCGACCGGGGCCGTGATGGCGTCACGGATCGCGGTGATGTCGGCCTCGGACAGACGGAGTCCTCGCTTCAGGTAGCCGTCGAGACCGCCGTAGACGGAGTCGGCGGCGGCGTACGACGATCGCAGCAAGCCCGCCGACACACCGTTCACCGGGTCGGCCGGACCGGTGTGCCGGAAGGTGTTGCTGGCCAGATAGTCCCGCTCGATCGTCGCGCGGTCGACACCGGCGATGCCGAGCAGCAGCGCGGCGGCCCAACCGGTGCGGTCCTTGCCCGCGGTGCAGTGGAACAGGACCTGACCGCCGCCGTCGATGGTGTCCCGGACCGTGAGCAGGGTGTCGCGGAAGGCCTGCCGTGCTCCCGGATCGGTGACGAATGCCCGGTAGGCAGCGGGGAGATCGACCAGCGTGGTGACCGGAGTCCTGCCGAGGACGTCGAAACGGCGGATCTGTGCACCGGAGACCGGGCGATCGGGCTGGATGGCCTGTTCGGCGGTGGTGCGCAGGTCGATGATCGTCCGGACACCTCGATCCCGGAGCGTCTGCTGATCGGCAGCGGTCAGCTTCGACAGGTTGTCACTGCGGATGATGCTGTCGCGCAGCACACGGCCCCCGGTGGTCCGGTAGTTCGCAAACGTACGGCTGTTGTCGGTACCCACCAGGTCGACCGGCTGCGGAGACGCGGCGACGGGGGTCGGTGTGGACGCCGGCGGCGGCGCCGGAGTCGCGGCGGCCGTGCCGACGACCGGTGAACCGACCGCCAGCGCGGCGGCGATCGCGAGCACGCTCACCGGCGTCGCGGCTCGTCGGTACGCAGGTGTGAGCCGTGTAGTCATGAGGCGATGATCCTGTGTCGGGTCGGCGGTGTCACCGGAATCGCCCGACGAGCCCATCTGGTGTCGGCTCATCGGCGCGGGGTGGTGACGGGCTCCACACGCTGCGAGCCGTTGGGGACGCGGTACGACCGAGCGTGGTAGTCACCGCTGCGCGCGTCGGCCTTGTCGGTGAGGAAGTACCAGTCCATCTGCGCTGCTGCAGGCGTCACGGTGAGAACCGAGTATCCGTGTGCGTCGAAGTCGTTCCATCGCACGTGGCGGTTGACCGCGGTGATCGCGGCGGGAACCGCGGCGCCGACGGTGCGCTCGGGCACCTTGAGGATGTCGTCGATGTTGGACGAGGTCACGGAGGTGACGACCAACTCGGTGGCGACGGTTCCGGAGGCGGGGTAGTCCGCCGCGTTCACCGGGATGTCGCACGCCCACGACGAGTGGATGTCACCGGTGATGAACACGACGTTCGGGACCCGGTTTCGGCGCAGTGTGGTGAGCAGTCGGTTGCGATCCGCCGTGTACCCGTCCCATTGGTCGGCGTTGTAGGGGATGCCGGTGGCCGGCAAGCCCAGCACCTCGGTGAGCGCTGCTGCGTTCCGAGCGTCGAGCGGCGGGATCACGACCGGTGAGATCATCACCGGGTTGCCGACGATCCGCCACCGGGTGTCGGCGGAGACGAGTCCGTCGGTGAGCCAGCGCATCTGCGCAGCGCCGGTGATGGTCCGAGCAGGGTCGTCGATGCGCTTGGACGTCGAGGAGACCTGCTCCGAGCGGTACGTGCGCAGATCGAGCATCGACAGTTCCAGCAGTCGGCCGAATCGAAGTCTGCGGTAGAGGTGACGTCCGCCCGCATCGACGGCCGGTCGGACGGGCATCCACTCGAAGTACGCCTGCTCGGCAGCTGCCTTGCGCGCGGCCCAGGAACCCTCGCTGCGATCGTGGTTCTCGGCGTCAGCGGACCAGGCGTCGTTGGACGACTCGTGGTCGTCCCATGTGCAGATCCACGGCAGTTGCCGATGCAATGCGGCCAGATCGGGGTCGGTCTTGTACTGGGCGTGGCGGATCCGGTAGTCGGCGAGCGTCACGATCTCGTTCCTCGGCAGATGCGGCCGGACCGGACCGGTCTTCCCGGTGTAGTCGCCGCTCGCGTACTCGTACAGGTAGTCGCCGAGGTGCACGATCGCGGTCAGGTCGCGGTGCCGGCGGAGGTGCCGGTACGCGCCGAAGTAGCCGGCCTCCCAGTTCGAGCAGGAGACGACCCCGAAGCGGACCTCGCGGACGTCCGCGCCGGCCGCCGGAGCGGTGCGCGTTCGGCCGACCGGTGACACGGCTCCGGCCGACGGGCCGTCGACGACGCGGAAACGGTAGTGGTACACCGTGTTCGCCGACAGTCCGCGAGCGTCGGTCTTCACCGTGTGGTCGCGATCCGGACCGGTGGTCACCGTTCCCGACGTCACGATCGATCCGAAGGCGGCGTCGCGTGCGATCTCCCAGCGGACCGACGTCGGCGCCCCGGCTCGCGATCCGGGTGTCGCCGCGGCCGTCGGGGTCACGCGGGTCCACAGGATGACGCCGTCGGGTAGGGGATCACCCGAGGCGACACCGTGTGCGAAGACCTGATGCGCGGTTCGAGGAGTCGCGTTCGCCACCGGACCCGACACCGCGAGCGCGGCCCCGGCGACTCCGACACCGACGCCGGCGCGCAACACGTCCCGACGTGTGGCGGTCGGAGCCGGGGTCAGGGTCCCCGGCGAACGGGAATCGATCGGAAGGGAAGCGTCGGCGCGGCTCGTCTCGGACGCAGAGGTGGACCGATCGCCGCGGGGCTGGGCTGGCACGCCGCTCATCATGCGGTATCGGAACCGGACATCGCCATACCCGGGTTCGCCGATGGCGTCCGTCGATCGGCGGATTCACCGAACGGTCGGGAACTGTTCATCCGGCGGTCGACGACGGGGCGGCCGCCGGATTGGCGACGCGGGGTGCGACCCCAACCCAGATCCGGCGTGGGGGACAATCGAGGGTCGGATCAGCTGGTCCGCCGATCGACCGCCACGGTCGATCACGAGGAGAGGAGCGTCCGTGTCCGAGTTGGTGCCGTTGCGGGTCCAGTTGGTGGCCGCGACGTCGTTCACGCCGCCGGCCGACGTCTCGTGGGACACCGACGCCGACGGCGGCGAGGCGCTCGTCGAGTTCGCGGGGCGAGCCTGCTATCAGAGCTGGGACAAGCCGAATCCCCGTACTGCGACCAACGCCGGGTATCTGCGGCACATCCTCGAGGTCGGCCATCTCAGCCTGCTCGAACACGCATCGGTCACCTTTTACATCACCGGCATCTCGCGGTCGTGCACACACGAGTTGATCCGCCACCGACACTTCTCCTACTCGCAGCTGTCGCAGCGCTTCGTGCCCGAGCACGACTCCAACGTGGTCGCCCCGCCCGCCATCCGAGGGGATGCGGAGCTCGAAGAACTCTTCGTCGCGGCGACCGACGCGAGCCGGGCCGCGTACACCGAACTGCTGGAGGCGCTGGAGGCCAAGTTCTCCGACGTCCCCAACGCGATCCTGCGACGTAAACAGGCGCGGCAGGCGGCCCGTTCGGTGCTGCCCAATGCGACCGAGACCAAGATCGTCGTCACCGGCAACTACCGGGCCTGGCGACACTTCGTCGGGATGCGCGCGACCGAGCATGCGGATGTCGAGATCCGGCAGCTCGCGGTCGAGTGTCTGCGGCACCTGACCGAGGTCGCGCCGACGGTGTTCGGTGACTTCGAGATCGGCACACTCGACGACGGCACCGAGGTGGCGACCTCGCCGTTCGTGCTCGAAGGGTGAGCGCGTTCACATGCTGCGCGACACGACCGCCCGCACGCGTCGGCGTCAGATGAGGCGGTAGCCTTGAGCACCATGAACGCAGGTACTTCCCACCTCCAGGCGCACCCGTTCGGGACCACATCCGTCGCGATGGTGACCCCGTTCACCAAGGACGGTGCACTGGATCTGGACAAGGCCGCCGAACTCGCCGACCACCTCGTCTCGCGTGGATGCGACGGGCTCATCGTCTCCGGGACCACCGGGGAGTCACCGACGACCACCGTTCCCGAGAAGCTGGACCTGTTGCGTGTCGTGCTCGACGCCGTGGGCGACCGCGCCCGGATCACCCAGGGCGCGGGCAGCTACGACACCGCAGAGAGCGTCCGCTTCTCGATCGAGGCGGAGAAGATCGGCGCCCACGGCCTCCTCCTGGTGACCCCGTACTACTCCAAGCCGCCGCAGGCCGGGGTGCTCGCGCACTTCCTGACCATTGCCGACGCCACGTCGTTGCCGGTGATGCTCTACGACATCCCGCCCCGTTCGGTGGTGCCGATCGCCAACGACACGATGCTCGCGCTCGCCGAGCATCCGCGAATCCGCGCAGTGAAGGACGCCAAGGGCGACCTGCACTCGGCTGCCGGCCTGATCGCGTCGACCGACCTCGAGTACCACTCCGGCGAGGACGCGCTGAACCTGCCGTGGCTGTCCGTCGGAGCCACCGGATTCGTCAGTGTCATCGGGCATCTCGTGCCCGATCGCCTGCGCGACATGCTGCTCGCCTACGAGAAAGGCGAGGTGGAGACCGCGCGGGAGCTGAACTTGTCGATGCTGCCGCTGGTGAACGCGATGGGCCGACTCGGCGGCGTCACCATGGTCAAGGCCGCTCTGCGCATCGTCGGACTCGACGTCGGCGATCCGCGGTTGCCGCAGGTGCCTGCCGACGGTGCCCAGATCGAAGCCCTGCTCGCCGATCTCCGTGCAGCGGGAGTGATCTCCTGATGAACTCGGGTATGTGCAATCGTCCGATCTGCTCGGGGCGCGCATCGTGACCGGGCCGCAGCGTCGGCGCCGCACGGCGAGCCGCAAGGCCGGGCCGCCCAGCGAGCCCGTGGAGAACGTGGAACCTCGGCACGCCGCATCGCAGGTGTCCGACCAACCGGAGGCCGACAACGCCGGCGGCGGACGGCACGCCCGCGACGGTGTCGAATCCGCCGCTGCCGCATCCGAGAAGAGTTCGGGCGGTAAGCAATCCGGAGGCAATCGATCCGCCGGCGGCTCGCGCGGACAGCGCGCAGGCGGCGGACGTGGTGGCCGCCAGCGTGATGGGGCAGGCCGAGATGGGGCAGGCCGAGATGGGGGCGGCCGGGGACGCGGGATCGAGCCGAGCCCGGCCCAGACCGTCTCCGACCGGCTCGGGACGCCGCCGCGACTGCCCAAGGGCGGACTCCGGGTGGTCGCCCTCGGCGGCATCGGCGAGATCGGCCGCAACATGACGGTCTTCGAGTACGGCGGCCGGTTGCTCATCGTCGACTGCGGTGTGCTGTTCCCCGAGGACCAGCAGCCCGGTGTCGACCTGATCCTCCCCGATTTCCGCTACATCGAGGACCGCATCGACGACGTGGATGCGGTGGTACTGACCCATGGCCACGAAGACCACATCGGCGCGATCCCGTTCCTGCTCCGGCTCCGCGGTGACATCCCCGTGGTCGGATCGAAATTCACGCTTGCGCTCGTCGACGCGAAATGTCGGGAACACCGGCTCCGCCCGACGCTGGTCCAGGTCACCGAGGGTGAGACGGCGTCATACGGTCCCTTCGACTGCGAGTTCTTCGCGGTCAACCACTCGATTCCGGACGCGTTGGCCGTCGCCATCCGCACCCCGGCCGGCGTGGCGCTGCACACCGGTGACATCAAGCTCGACCAGCTCCCGCTCGACAACCGACTGACCGACCTGGCCGGCTTCAGTCGACTCGGTGACGACGGGGTCGATCTGTTCCTGGTCGACTCCACCAATGCCGAGGTGCCCGGCTTCGTCACCCCGGAACGCGAGATCGGGGGCGTCCTCGACCAGGTGATCGGCAAGGCCAAGCAGCGCGTCATCGTCGCGTCCTTCGCCAGCCACGTACACCGCATCCAGCAGATCGTCGACGTCGCCGAGCGACACAACCGACGGATCTGCTTCGTCGGACGATCGATGGTCCGCAACATGCAGATCGCCCAGGATCTCGGCTACCTGCGCGTTCCCGACGGTCTGGTCGTCGACCTCGACACCGCCGCGACACTGCCCGACCACCGATTGGTCTTGATCTCCACCGGTTCCCAGGGCGAACCGCTGTCGGCGTTGTCGCGGATGGCGCGCGGCGAACACCGCCAGATCAACATCCGTGCCGACGACCTGGTGGTGCTCGCATCATCGCTGATCCCGGGCAACGAGAACTCGGTGTTCGCGGTCGTCAACGGGCTCGCCAAGCGCGGGGCGACCGTGATCACCCAGCAGAGCGCCAAGGTTCACGTCTCCGGGCACGCATCGGCGGGGGAGTTGCTGTACCTCTACAACGCGGTCCGGCCCTCCAACGCGATGCCCGTGCACGGTGAGTGGCGCCACCTCCGCGCCAACGCTGCGCTGGCCGTCGCGACGGGAGTGCCCGAGGACCGGGTGATGCTCGCCGAGGACGGCGTGGTGGTCGACCTCGTCGACGGACGCGCCTCGATCGTCGGTCGGGTACCCGTCGGTCACGTCTACGTCGACGGGTTGTCGGTGGGTGACGTGAACGAGTCGACGTTGTCGGAGCGCCTGGTGCTCGGCGAGGGCGGATTCATCGCGATCACCATCGCCGTCGATGCCACCACCGGTCGTCCGGTCAGCCCGCCGGAGGTCTCCGGACGCGGATTCTCCGACGACCCGGGAGCCTTGAAGGCCGCCGCCGAGTTCGTCGACCAGGCACTGGATTCGCTCGCCGCGGAGGGGGTCACCGACACCCATCGCATCGCGCAGACCGTCCGACGTGCCGTCGGTCGCTGGGTCGCCGAGACCTATCGCCGTCGTCCGATGATCGTGCCGACGGTACTGGCCGTCGGCTCCTGACCGAACGCCGGCTCGGGACGCCCTCGTGGCTATGGTGGCGGTGTGAGCCACGCCCAAGATGAACGCACGGCCCTGGTCGCCTCTCTTCGCGCGGCGGGACCCGACGCCCCGACACTGTGCGACGGGTGGCTGACGCGCGATCTCGCCGCCCACCTCGTGATCCGCGAGCGACGACCGGATGCGGCGCCGGGGATCATGGTCGATCGCCTCGCCGGATACACCGAGCACGTCCAGAACCGCACCGCGGCGCGACCCTGGGGCGAGCTGCTCGACACGATCGCCTCGGGACCGCCGATCTGGTCGCCCTACCGACCGGTGGACCGCTGGGTGAATCTGGCGGAGATGTTCGTCCACCACGAGGACATCCTGCGCGGACGCGCCGATCCGGACGTCCGGTGGACCCCTCGGCCGCTGTCGCCCGAGGTCGAACGCGCGTTGCGACCGACCACGAAACTGATCGGTCGGAAGTCGCTGTCCGGACTACCTGCGCGCATCACGTTGCGCACGCGAGCGGGGTCGACACTGCTCACCGTCGGCGACGGTCCGGACGTCACGGTGACCGGGACCGTCGGTGAACTCGTGCTCTACGTCTTCGGCCGCTCGCCGGTGGACGTCGACATCACCGGCGACGACGACGCCGTGGTTGCCGTGGCAGGCGCCGACCGAGGTCTCTGACGTCGCACGATGAGGCGGCGGCCGACACGCTGAAGCGTTACCTGTGTTGCCTATGTGACTGAGGTGACCTCGGCCGACTATTCTGTCTTCATGGCGTCGAGAGCAACCACGGGATCCCGCGCGTCCGCGACGCGTCGGTCGACCACCGGTGCGACCCGGGGCGGGAGCGGCAACGGGACCTCCGCGGGCAAACGCGGTGGAACTGCTGCGGCGAAGCGCGGGACCAGCGGATCACGATCGCAGGCGTCCGGTCGCAGCACCGCAGCCGGAAAGCGCGCGGCAGCCACGAAGAGTACTGGGGCCAAGAAGAACACTGCGGCCAGGAACAGCGCGTCCCGCGGCACCGCCACATCGTCACGGAGTCGTCGGGCTGCACCCGCGGCCGCTTCGGCGGACATCCACCGCGGCCGGTCGGTCGCCGGCGCGGGGGCCTCGGCGGTGGGCCGGGGGATCGGGGCAGGCTTCGGTCTGCTCGCCCGCGGCGTCGGGAGCATGGCCCGAATGGGTTCCACGTCACGTTCCGGGGCCGCCGACGACCTCGACCTCTACGACTCCGACATCATCGACGATCCGGATCCCGGTGCCGAGTATCTCGACGACTCGCATCTCGACGATGCGCCGTTCGACGACGCAGAGCCCGACACAGGTGGTCGTGGCAGGCGACGTCCGGTGGGTTCCGAGTACGACGTCGACCCCGGTGCCGGGCACACTCATCGACGAGACGGCGTGGCCCTGACGATCCTCGGCCTGGCACTTCTGATCGGCGCAGGTGTCTGGTTCGGCGCGGCCGGTCCCGCCGGCGCATTCATCGACGCCCTGCTCCGCGCGGTGGTCGGTTCCGCCGCAGTCGTCATCCCGGCGGCACTGCTCGCTCTCGCCGTGGTCCTGATGCGTCGCCCACCGAATCCGCACCGTCGTGCGCGACTCCTCGGGGCCGGCCTGCTGATCGTGCTGCCGATCCTGGGCCTCGTCCACCTGGTCGCAGGCGCCCCGACCGATCTCCCGGGACGGTCGTCGGCCGGCGGATTCCTCGGCTTCGCGGTCGGGACACCGCTGACCAACGGGGTCACGGCATGGGTGTCGGTGCCGATCTTGGTGCTGTGCATCGCTTTCGGGGCGCTCGTCCTCAGTGGACGGACTGTTCGCGAGGTCGTCGACCTGGCCGCGGCCTATCTCGGTCTGTCCACCGGCGTGGCACATGACGACGACGAACTGCCCTGGGACGGCGACGTTCCCTTCGGCGACGACCTCGACGCGGAGGCCGACGCCGACCGTGCGGCCCCAGGCGTCGGCTACTCCCCGGATCCGTACGACAACTACCCGCCGGATGGCGAGCCGGCCCCGCGACCTCGTCGGAGTCGTCGCGCTTCCGCTCGCACGGCGTCCGAATCACCGGACGCGACAACCGAACCGATCGTGGACGGCGCCACCCGGCCGCTCTTCGGCGCAGGAGCCGACGCGGGCGACGCGGTGACCGAACAGATCGGCACCGCCGCGCCGGCGGCACGCGCCCGGACCCGCCGCTCGAGTCCGTCGGCGGCTCCGGCGCCGACGCCCGAGCCCGCTCCGGTCGACGACGACACCGACGAACTCAATCCGCAACCGGTCGAGGGCGACTACCGGTTGCCACCGGCATCACTCCTGGTCGACGGCGATCCGCCCAAGCAGGGCAGTGACAGCAACGACGACATGATCGATCGGATCGGTGGTGTCCTCGAGCAGTTCAAGATCGACGCAGCAGTCACCGGTTACACCCGGGGGCCCACGGTCACCCGCTACGAGGTGGAGCTCGGTCCGGGCGTGAAGGTCGAGAAGATCACCGCATTACAGCGCAACATCGCCTATGCGGCCGCCACCGACAACGTCCGTCTGCTCGCACCGATCCCCGGCAAGTCGGCGGTGGGCATCGAGGTGCCCAACTCCGATCGGGAGATGGTGCGCCTGGCCGACGTCCTGAAGGCGCCGAAGACACGCAAGGACACCCACCCGCTGGTGATCGGCCTGGGCAAGGACATCGAGGGCGACTTCGTCAGTGCGAACCTCGCCAAGATGCCGCATCTGCTCGTCGCGGGTTCGACCGGCTCGGGTAAGTCGAGCTTCGTGAACTCGATGCTGGTGTCGTTGCTCACCCGGGCGACGCCCGAGGACGTGCGGATGATCCTGATCGACCCGAAGATGGTGGAACTCACACCGTACGAGGGCATCCCGCATCTCATCACCCCCATCATCACCCAACCCAAGAAGGCCGCGGCCGCACTGGCGTGGTTGGTCGAGGAGATGGAACAGCGCTACCAGGACATGAAGGCGTCCCGTGTGCGTCACATCGACGACTTCAATTCCAAGGTTCGGTCGGGGGAGATCTCGACGCCGCTGGGGTCCGAGCGCGTCTACAAGCCGTACCCGTACATCCTCGCGATCGTGGACGAGCTGGCCGACCTGATGATGACCGCGCCGCGGGACGTCGAGGACGCCATCGTCCGCATCACCCAGAAGGCGCGTGCGGCCGGCATCCACCTCGTGCTCGCCACGCAGCGCCCCTCGGTGGATGTCGTCACGGGCCTGATCAAGACGAATGTGCCGTCGCGTCTGGCGTTCGCGACGTCATCGCTGACCGACTCCAGGGTCATCCTCGACCAGCCGGGTGCCGAGAAGTTGATCGGCATGGGTGACGGCCTGTTCCTGCCGATGGGCGCGAACAAGCCGATCCGTATGCAGGGCGCGTACATCACCGACGAGGAGATCTCGGCGGTCGTCGACTTCACCAAGGACCAGAGCGAACCCGAGTACACCGAGGGCGTCACGACCGCCAAGGCCGGCGACAAGAAGGACATCGACGCCGACATCGGCGGCGACCTGGACGATCTCCTGCAGGCCATCGAACTGGTGGTGAGCAGCCAGTTCGGCTCGACCTCGATGTTGCAGCGCAAGCTGCGCGTCGGCTTCGCCAAGGCCGGGCGCCTGATGGACCTGATGGAGACGCGCAACATCGTCGGCCCCAGCGAGGGGTCGAAGGCGCGCGAGGTGTTGGTCAAGCCGGAGGAGCTCGCCGGCGTGATGGCGTCGATCAGCGGCGGCGAGGACGCAGCGCAGGAGTGATCGGCCCGTGTCCGGACGCTCACGGGCCGGTGACCTCGCCATGTGAGGACGCCGATGCGCCGACGGCGCGGAGAACGCCAGATATGTACTAGTCTTGGCGGAGATCGAAGAGGGGAGTATCCCTTCTCGCGGCGTGTTCGTCAGTACGGTCGCCGGTCGCCACGATGCCGATCATCGTGTGTGCCGGTTGCCCGGGCGCGTCGGTCGACGAGTGCGTCGGCGGGAGAGACCTCTGGCATCGCAACTTCGTGCTGCGCGCTGGAGGAGATCAGTTCCCATGGATGTCTCGACAACCGTCTGGATCGTCACCTGTGTGGTGATCCTCGGCCTCTTCGTCTTCGACTTCTTCGCCCACGTGCGGGTCCCGCACGCCCCATCCCTGAAGGAATCCGGCACCTGGTCGGCGATCTACATCGCCATCGCAGTGCTCTTCGGATTGTTCGTCTGGTGGCAGTGGGGCGGCACCTTCGGTGGTGAGTACTTCGCCGGTTACGTGACCGAGAAAGCGTTGTCGGTCGACAACCTCTTCGTGTTCGTGATCATCATGGCGAAGTTCGCCGTGCCCAAGGAGTACCAGCAGAAGGTCTTGCTGCTGGGCATCGTGATGGCCCTGGTGTTGCGCGGTCTGTTCATCGCGGTCGGTGCCGCGGCCATCAACACCTACAGCTGGGTCTTCTACCTGTTCGGCGCGTTCCTGGTCTACACGGCGGTCAAGCTGATCCGCGAGAGTGACGAGCCGGTACAGCACGAGGAGGAGCGTGAGAGCCGACTCGAACGGTTCGTGAAGCGCTACCTGCGAACTTCGGACGAGTACGACAAGGACAAACTGTTCACCCGTCGCAACGGCAAGCGCATGGCCACGCCGATGTTGATGGTGCTGATCGTCATCGGGTTCACCGACATCCTGTTCGCGCTCGACTCGATCCCGGCGATCTACGGCCTCACCCAGGAGCCTTACCTGGTCTTCACCGCGAACGCGTTCGCGCTGATGGGTCTCCGACAGTTGTACTTCCTGCTCGGCGGGCTGCTCGACCGGCTGGTCTACCTGTCCTACGGACTCTCTTTCATCCTGGCCTTCATCGGTGTGAAGCTCGTCCTCCACGCCCTGCACGAGAACACGCTGCCGTTCATCAACGGCGGCGAGCACGTCGCGGTCCCGGAGATCTCGACACCGGTCTCGCTGTCGGTCATCGTGCTGACGCTGGTGATCACCACCGTGGCCAGCCTGCTGCGCTCGCGGGGCGCCTCGACCCCCGAGGACGAGAAGCAGACCTGACCTGATCACGACCCGCGGCAGATGGCCCGTCACCGACTCCTCGTCGGCGGCGGGCCGTCTGCTCGGCTCGCTTTGCCGCCGATCGGCGGGTCCGGTCGGTCAGGCGGTGAACGGGCCGAAGACCGGAGTCCACTCCACGACGCGCACCTCGTCGACCGCCTGATGGGCGATGAAGGGGTCGTTGGCGAGGAACGCCTCGGCGCCGTCCAGATCGGGCCCCACCACGAGGATCAGTGCGCCGGTGCCGTCCGGATACGGTCCGGCCAGCAGCACGTTGCCCGCCGAGTTCTCCTCGGAGAGCCAGGTGCGGTGGGCAGGCCGGTGCTCGTCGCGGAGCTGGGCCTTGGCCGGATGGTAGGTGTAGTGCACGGCGAAGGTGGGCATCGTCTCTCGCTTCTTCTCGATGATCGGTTGGACGGGCGGGGATCAGACCTCGGGGCCGGTGGCGGACGGCACGACGGTCGCGAGCATCCGGGTGTTGCCCAGGGTGTTGGGTTTGACATAGCTGAGGTCCAGGAATTCAGCGACACCGGTGTCGTACGACCGACACATCTCATCGAAGACCTCGCGCGTCACGGGGGTGCCCTGGATCTCGGCGAAACCGTGCCGGCCGAAGAAGCCGGTCTCGAAGGTCAGCACGAACACCCGGCTCAGTTGGAGTTCGCCTGCCACCTCCATGAGCCGATCGACCAGCCGGTGGCCGATGCCGCGGCCCGAGAACTCGGGATCGACTGCGACGGTGCGGACTTCGCCGAGGTCAGCCCATAGCACATGCAGTGCGCCGCAGCCGACGACCTCGCGTCCGAGTTCCGCGACCCAGAACTCCTGGATCGCCTCGTAGAGGGTCACCAGGTTCTTCTCGAGCAGGATCCGGCCCGCGTACTCGTCGATGAGCTCCTTGATCCGGGGCACGTCGGAGGTCCGGGCGCGCCGGATCCGAACGGGTGCCGCGTCGACGTCCACGCGCGCCACGGGAGTGTCGGCGCCCTCCGGCGAGGATGGTGCGTCCGCGGGGGCCATAGGTCATCACAGTAGTCGCGGATACCGCGCGGGTGCACCGTGACTCGGCTGTCCCGCCGTTTGTCGGACACGGTGATCCGACCGCACCGCCGGAGCCGTGTCGGCGGTCGATATCCTGACATCGTGCGAACTCACCCACCACGCGCTGGACGCGGCTCATGACCGAGCGGATGCGGCGTGCGGTCGGGGAGCGCGGTATCGCCAACGTGGGGCGCGGCCCCGACCCGATCACCGACCCGGTGGACCCGGTCCCCGTCGTCAACATCGCCAATGCGCTCACCGTCTTCCGCATCATCCTGGTCCCGGTGTTCGTGGCCGTGCTGTTCATCGGAGGTGGGCACGACACGGTATGGCGGATCGCGGCTGCGTTCGTGTTCGGGTTGGCCGCCGTCACCGACCGCTACGACGGCCGACTGGCGCGTGAGCGCAACCTGGTCACCGACTTCGGCAAGATGGCCGACCCGATCGCCGACAAGGCCTTGATCGGTGCGGCCCTCGTCGGGTTGTCCATCCTCGGGGATCTGCCGTGGTGGGTCACGGCGATCATCCTGGCGCGTGAACTCGGCGTGACCGCCCTCCGGTTCTGGGTGCTCCGCCACGGGGTCATACCGGCCAGCCGGGGTGGCAAGCTCAAGACCCTCCTGCAGGCGGTCGCCATCGGACTCTTCCTGTTGCCCCTGCCGGGCCCCTGGCACATCGTGGCCGTCGTGGTGATGGCCCTCGCGGTGGTGGCGACCGTCGTCACCGGCGCCGACTACGTCTGGCAGGCCCTCACCTTGCGCAGCGGCGCACGTGCACGGGCCGCGGAGGCCGATCCGGGACACGTCTGAGCCTCGTCACGTCCTGCGCGGCAGCCGTCGGGAACTTCGACTACTGTCGTCGGGTACGGCGACCGGAAACGGACACATCCGTTCCTCGCCCGAAGTGCGCCAGACGATCGGATCACGGCGGCGATCGATCGCAGGCCGGTCGGGATCGCCCCGAGCGGGAACCGATCGGCACGCGGAGACGTTGAGCCGACGGAAGGGAGGACACGCGATGACAGTCCTATTGCGCGAGGCGCTCGGCGACAGTCTGCGCCGGGTCCGCACCGACCAGGGGCGGACCCTGCGTGAGGTGTCCACCGATGCGCGGGTGAGCCTCGGTTACCTCTCCGAGGTGGAGCGCGGTCAGAAAGAGGCGTCGAGCGAGCTGCTCGCCGCCATCTGTGATGCCCTCGACGTGGAGATCGCGGATCTCCTGCTCGACGTCGGTCACGCACTGCGGCCGATCACTACCGGTCCGGTCGAGCCTGCCCTGGCTGCGGCGACGGTCGATGCGGAGCTCTCCGAGGTCACCGACGACCAGGTCGTGGCCGGCGAGCCCACCGTGGCCGCCGAGCACCTCGATGCGGTGATAACCGCTGCGAAGGTCGTGATCCCGGCACCGGCCGGGCGGGCCACCGCTCTGGCCGCGGCCTGACCGACCTGCACGTCCGATCGGCGCGTCGGTCGGCGTCGTCGGTCGAAGGCATCCGTGGCGACACCATCGGGCCCGACCACCCGCTAGATTGGTCACCACAGACCTCAGACACCCGTGAATGGAGTTGACGGCGAGCATGGCGAACCCGTTCGTGAAGTTGTGGCGCTACCTGTCGGCACTCGGCAACGCGAAGATCGACGAACACGCTGACCCGAAGGTCCAGATCCAGCAGGCGATCGAAGACGCGCAGCGTCAGCACCAGGCCCTGTCCCAGCAGGCCGCTTCGGTGATCGGCAACCAGCGACAGCTGGAGATGAAGCTCAACCGGCAGCTCGAGGAGATCGAGAAGCTGCAGGCGAACACCCGTCAGGCGCTGACGCTGGCCGATCAGGCCAACGCCGCGGGCGATGCGACCAAGGCGCAGGAGTACACCAATGCAGCGGAGGCTTTCGCTGCCCAGCTCGTCACCGCAGAGCAGAGCGTCGAGGACCTGAAGGGGTTGCACGACCAGTCCCTGCAGGCCGCGGCACAGGCCAAGCAGGCCGTCGAGCGCAACGCACTCGTGCTGCAGCAGAAGCTGGCCGAGCGGTCGAAGCTCCTCAGCCAGCTCGAGCAGGCCAAGATGCAGGAGCAGGTCAGTGCGTCGCTGAACCAGATGAGCGAGCTCTCGGTACCCGGCAACACGCCGAACCTCGACCAGGTCCGCGACAAGATCGAGCGTCGCTACGCCAATGCACTTGGCTCGGCAGAGCTGGCGAAGAACTCCGTCCAGGGCCGGATGCAGGAGGTCGAGCAGGCCGGCATCCAGATGGCGGGGCACTCACGTCTCGAGCAGATCCGCGCCAGCATGAAGGGCGAGGCACTGCCGTCCGCCGGTGGTGCCGCGGCCGCTCCGGCGCAGCCCGCTGTCCAGCCGAACGTCGACGTCGAGAAGCCCCAGGCCGGCAGCTGAACGGCATCGGATCGTCGGCGTACCGACATCCCGTGAACCCGCGAGCCACTTCGGTGCTCGCGGGTTTTCCGTCGTCGGGAGCCCCAGCGTGGCACCGTCCGAACCGTTGACGCGGCAATCGCCCACGATCGCGATCGTCGCCGGACCCGATGCAGGGCATGCCTTTCCGGCATTCGCACTGGCGGAGCGAGTTCAGTCGGCCGGATACCGGGTCATCGTGTACACGGGCATCGATCATCGTGAGCGGGCCGCACGTCGTTCGATCCGTGTGGTCGAGTTGCCCGGCCTCGCCATCGGGGTGGGCGACGACGACACGGACGCGGGAGCGAAACTGTCGCATCGTGCTGCTCGGATGGCAGTGTTGCTCCGTCCGCGTCTGATCGCGGACGAGGTGGATCTGGTGGTCACCGACGTCATCACGGTCGCGGGCGGATGGGCGGCCGAACTCTGCGGGTTGCCGTGGGTCGAGCTGTCCCCGCACCCGCTGTACCTCCCGTCGCGGGGGCGTCCGCCCATCGGGGCCGGGATGGAGCCGGGGCGTGGCCTGCGGGGGCGGTTACGGGACAGTGCGATGCGCGCGGCCACCGGCCGTTCCATCCGCGACGGCGAACGGCAACGGCGCGCTGCGCGGCGCACCATCGGACTTCCCGCGGCGGTGGAACCGGCCGCCCGGTTGGTGGCGACCATCCCCGCGCTCGAGGTGTGGCGACCCGACTGGCCGTCGGCGACCCACCTGATCGGTCCGTTGCTCTGGGAACCGACCGACGACGTCTTCCCTCGGACCCCGGGTGCTGGCCCGCTCATCGTCGTCGCGCCCTCGACGGCGACGACCGGGGCCGGCGGCATGGTCGAGTCGGTGTCCGCGGCCCTCACCCCGGCCCGCATGCAGTCGCCGGTACGGCTGGTGATCTCGATGCTGGCCGATCCGCAGTCGGGTGTCTGCGACGACGTGCCCGGACGCCAGGTGGTGATCGGCCTCGCCCGACAGGACGAGGTGCTTGCGCGCGCCGACCTGGTGATCTGCGGTGGTGGCCACGGCATGCTGGCGAAATCGTTGCTGGCCGGGGTGCCGGTCGTCACGGTCCCCGGCGGTGGCGATCAGTGGGAACTCGCGTCCCGGGTCCGTCGAGCCGGCCTCGGTCTCGTGGTGAACCCGATCGATGTCGACGATCTCGCGGCTGCAGCCCGTCACGTACTCGCCGATCCCGCGTATCGGACGGCGGCGCAGGCCGCGGCGCCGGCGCCGGGTGAGCTGGCCGACCCCGTCCGGGTGGTCGAGCGGGTGCTCGCCGGACCGTCACCGACCCCGGTCTGCGGCGGCCACTAGGCTCGGCTCCGTGCGTCTCACCGAGTTCTCCGAGTTGATGACGGCGGAGTTCGGTACCTCCGCCGACTCCCTCCTGGCCGATCACGTGCTGATCGAGCTGGACGGACGTACCGGATCTCAGGCGATCGAGGACGGTGTCGACCCGAAACAGGTCTGGCTGGCGCTCTGCCGTGATCTCGACGTGCCGCGACAGCGGTGGTGAGCGAGGCCGCTGTACGGGCCGTCGACGGCAGGGTGACGCGGGGATACCGGAGGACGAGCGTCAGCGGCGGACGACCCCCACGATGAGTTCGGCGAGTTCGCCCCGCGCGTCCTCCGGGTCGAGTGCGCCGACCACCGCGGCGTGCGACAACGCCTCTGCCGCACCGAAGATCGCGGTGATCGCGGCCGGCCCGACCCCCGTCGGCCCGCCGAACGGAGAGAGGACGTCGCGGCATCGTCCCGAGTAGGCGAGTTCCGCTTCGCGTTTGACCTTCTCGAGCTCCGGCGATCCCTCCAGTGCGGCGAGCACCCCGGTGAGTTCGCGTCCCTGGGCCAGGGCGCAGCCGACGTACGAGTTCGCGATCGCCTGCGCGCGGCCGTCGAGGGTGTCGTCCGCGTCGTCCAGATACTTGTCGAGCATCGCGGTCTGACGGTCGTCGAACTCGGTGAACAGCGCGGCGAGAAGGGCTGCTCGCGAGGCGAAATGGCTGTACACGACCGGCTTCGCGACCTCGGCGCGATCGGCGAGCCGGCCGAGGGTGAGAGCATCCGTGCCCTCGTCGCGCACCAGCGACCAGGCGACCTCGACCAACTGGGCGTATCTGTCCTCGCGCGCCAACCTCGTACGTGCCATCGACGGCCTCCTCGTGCTATATACGAATAGTAACCTACTGTTGGTATATAGCGATCACGTCCACCGAAAGGATCTCACCATGAGCAGTCTCGTCGTCGTCTCCCATCCTGATCCCGGGTCGTTGACCCAGCACGCCGCCCGGTCGGTGGCCGAGGCCTTGCGCGCGACCGGCGAGCCCGTCGAGTTCGCGGATCTGGCCGCGGAGGGGTTCGATCCGAGCTTCGGAACCGCGGACCTCGACCTGTTCCGCGGCACCGGAGAGATGCCGGACGACGTGGCGACGGAACAGCGTCGGATCGACCGCGCAGACCATCTCGTCGTGGTCTTCCCGATGTACTGGTGGTCGTTCCCGGCGTTGCTCAAGGGATGGATCGACCGCGTGTTCGTGAACCATTGGGCCTACGAGTTCAGTCCGGGTGGGAGTTTCGAGGCCAAACTCGGACGGCTGACCGTTCATCTCCTGGTGGTCGCGGGCGATGACGCGGAGAGTTTCCGTCGCCACGGCGTCGATGTCGCGGTGGGTACCCAGATCGAGCGGGGGATCATCGAGTACTGCGGTGCCACACTGGGGTCGACGACCTTCCTGTACTCCTCGGACACCCGTTCGTCCGAGGAGTTGGCGACGGACGTGCGCCGGATCGCCGGCGACCTGACGGCGCGCATCGCCGATCACGAGCCCGCAGCCGTCTGAGTCCGTCAGGGCGTCGACGTCCGGTCGATGCCCGGTCGCGGGCCGCCGCGTGTCGGTGCTTGTAATCGAACAGATGTTCGTCCATTGTGAACACAGGCGGAACCACCCGGGGCGTCGGATGCGTCAACTACACAGCGGGAGATGCGACCACCGGTCCGCCGCGCCAGACGAAACGACCACCACGATCCGCCACCGATGAGCGAGCGATCTTGTCAGACCTCATCGCTAGCGTGAGCACCATCGATCGCCGGCCCGTCCGGACGACGACCAGACCGACGCCCGACCAGACCTCCAGGTGCGGCACCATCCGCATCCCGATCCCATCGAGGAGACACCATGCCAGCTGCACCTCAGGACCGCGAGAAGGCCCTCGATCTCGCGCTCGCGCAGATCGACAAGAACTTCGGCAAGGGATCGGTGATGCGGCTCGGCGAGGAGACCCGCCAGCCGATCGAGATCATCCCCACCGGCTCGATCGCCCTCGACGTCGCACTCGGTATCGGAGGTCTACCCCGGGGGCGCATCATCGAGGTGTACGGCCCGGAGTCATCGGGTAAGACCACGGTCGCGTTGCACGCGGTCGCCAACGCGCAGGCGCAGGGCGGCATCGCCGCGTTCATCGACGCCGAGCATGCGCTCGATCCCGATTACGCCGCCCGACTCGGCGTCGACACCGACGCATTGCTGGTGTCGCAGCCGGACACCGGTGAGCAGGCACTCGAGATCGCCGACATGCTGATCCGCTCCGGAGCCCTGGACATCCTGGTCATCGACTCGGTCGCCGCGCTGGTTCCCCGCGCCGAGATCGAGGGCGAGATGGGAGACAGCCACGTCGGTCTGCAGGCACGTCTGATGAGCCAGGCACTGCGGAAGATGACGTCGGGACTGAGCAATTCGAAGACCACCGCGATCTTCATCAACCAGCTGCGCGAGAAGATCGGCGTGATGTTCGGATCGCCGGAGACCACGACCGGTGGTAAGGCACTGAAGTTCTACTCCTCGGTGCGTCTCGACGTCCGTCGGATCGAGACCCTGAAGGACGGCACCGACGCGGTCGGCAACCGCACACGGGTCAAGGTGGTCAAGAACAAGGTGGCCCCGCCGTTCAAGCAGGCCGAGTTCGACATCCTCTACGGTCTCGGCATCAGCAAGGAAGGGTCGCTGATCGACCTCGGTGTCGCCGAAGGATTCATCCGCAAGTCCGGCTCCTGGTTCACCTATGAGGGCGATCAGCTCGGACAGGGCAAGGAGAACGCCCGGAAGTTCTTGCTCGAGAACGTCGACATTCGTGACGAGATCGAGAAGAAGATCAAGGAGAAGCTCGGGATCGGTGCGGTCGTCGACGCCGACGACGTCGCGCCCGCCCCGGTGGAGTTCTGATCGACTCGATGAGGTCTGCGGACACCGAGGACGATGCGGCTCCCGGACGCGGTGGCGAACGCCAGCCACCGAGCGCCTGGGACGCCGCGCTCCGCCTCCTCGGTGTCCGCGCCCGCAGTCGCCAGGAGATGCGCGACCGGCTCACCAAGAAGGGTTTCGAGCCCGCGGTGGTCGACGATGTGATGACTCGTCTCGATCGATCGCAGCTGCTCGACGATGACGACTTCGCAACGGAGTGGGTCCGCTCCCGGCACATGCATTCCGGCCGTGGCCGCGTAGCCCTTCGACAAGAGCTGCGTCAGAAGGGCGTCGACAGCGCGATCATCGAGAACGCGCTCGAGGAGATCGATCCGGCGGGGGAGCGTGCGATCGCCGCTCGACTGGTAGAACGCAAGCTCAGCGTGTCGGATGCCGAACTCGCACAGCAGGATCGTGTGCATCGTGAGAAGGTCTTCCGCCGGCTCGCAGGGATGCTGCTGCGGCGGGGATACCCACAGTCGCTCGCCATCGAGGTGGTCGAGCAGGTCCTGGCGGAAACGTCCGCCGAGAGCTGAAGGGCTTCCGCCACACTCCACGTCCTCGACAGACAACCCCGCCCCAGCGTAGATCTCACGCTGGGGCGGCGTTGTCGTGCGAGGACGTCGTCAAACCTGTCGGCGACGTCGTGGTGACAGGTTGCTCAGTTGCGGCCACCGAATGTGGGCAGGTTCTCCATCGCCGCCTGGTCCGCCTCTTCCGGATCGATCGCCGTAGTAGACCGTCGGCCCTGGCGGAGTCGCCGTTCGAGGTAGGTCGCGAACGCCGACAATGCGAAGTTGATGACGATCATCACGATGGCCACCACGACCAGAGCGGGCAGGTAGTTGCCGTAGTACGACGCCGACTGGATGCCCGACCGTACGACCTCCACGTAGCCGATGGCGTAACCGAGCGCACTGTCCTTGAGCGCGATCACCATCTGCGAGATCAGTGCGGGCAGCATGGCGGTGATCGCCTGGGGGAGCAGGATCATCCGCATCATCTGTGTCTTGCGCAGACCGAGGGCCTGAGATGCCTCCGTCTGTCCGCGGGGCAACGAGTTGATACCCGACCGGATGATCTCGGCGATGACCGAACCGTTGTAGAGGGTCAGGCCGGTGACCACCGCAGCGAATGCGAGTTGCGACGACGGGAAGACCGCGTAGTCGGCGAACAGGTAGTAGGCGAAGATCATCAGGATCAGCACCGGGATGGCGCGGAAGACCTCGACGAACAGGCCGGCAGCGCCACGGACCAGACGGTGCTCCGACAGTCGGCCTATCCCCAGGACAGCACCCAGGACCAGTGCGAGCACGATGGACAGTAGTGCCGCGGTCAGCGTTCCCCACAGCCCCGGGAGGATGTAGGTGGTCCACGTGGTCCCGGTGACGAAGGGTTCCCATTTCTCGCCGTCGAGCTGACCGTTGCCGCCGAGGATCACCAGCACGTAGACCGCGATGGCGACGATGATCGCGAGGAACACCACGGCGACGAGTCGGTTGCGGATGCGTGCACGGGGGCCCGGTGCGTCGTAGAGGACGGTGGATTCGGCACTCATCGCTTCACCGCCAATTTCTTTGCCAGGTAACCGAAGAGGAAGCCCTCGGCCAAGGTGATGATCATGAAACCGACTGCGATGATGGCGAAGACAGCGACCACCTGGTCGGCGAAGTTCTCGATCTCCTCCTTCATGAGCAACGACGCCTCGGCCACACCGATCACCGACGCGATGGTCGTGTTCTTGGTGAGAGCGATCAGCACGCTGCCCATCGGACCGATGACCGACCGGATCGCCTGCGGCAGCACGACGATCCCGAACACCTGGACGAACGACAGGCCGAGGGAGCGGGCCGCTTCGGCCTGGCCGAGCGGCACCGTGTTGAAGCCGGAGCGCAGGGTCTCACAGACGAAGGTCGCCGTGTAGAGGATGAACGCGAGTACGGCGAGCCAGAAGTTGTTGTTGTCGATGAAGTTCTCGTTCTCGGGCGCGAGCGCGAGTCCGAGGTTCTGGTAGAGCCCGACCGAGCAGAAGATGACGATCAGCGTCAGTGGCGTGTTCCGCACGATGTTCACGTACGTCGTCGCGAAGCCCCGCATCACCGGGATCGGCGAGACACGCAGGGCGGCGAGGACAGTGCCCCACACCAGTGCCCCGATCGCCGAGTAGAGCGTCAGCTTCAGGGTGACGGAGAAGGCCGGCCACAGCTGCGGTCCCATCTCGGACCACAGTTCGTTCATCGACGCTCCTTTCGACGGGTCGCACCCGCACCGGCGGGCAGAGTTGGTACAGACGGGACGGTCGGACCCGGGGTCGGGTGTCCACGGGTGACACCGGGCGTCGGGATCCGGCCGGACGGCGGGACCGCCTGGCGGCCCATCAGGTCAGTCCGGGTGGGCACGGGGTCGACGGCGAGTCGACGAAGGCGAGATCACCCGGATTCGGCGTGAACTTGTACTGCGAATCGGGTGTGTCGGCCCGGGCGATCATCGAGTCGACGGTCGGACTCCCGATCGCGTCGCGGAGCGACTGTTCCCACACCGACTGCCCGCCCGGAACGGGCGCGAGCATGGCGCGAATGGCCTCGTTGACCTTGACGACGGCCTCGGGATAGTCCTTGGCCATACCGATTCCGTAGTACTCCGTGGAGAACGGTTGGCCGGCGCGCTTGAGAGCATCCTTGACGCAGGCGTCCTTGGGATAGGACATGCCGACCAACTTGAACTCGTCGGGATAGAAGTCCGAGTATCCGGCCAAGATCACCTCGTCGGTGGTCAGCGCGTCGACTTTGCCGCGGCGCAATGCCTCGACGCACGACGAGTAGGAGTCGTACTCCTGCAGCTGGACGTCGGGCAACTGTGCCTTCACGTTCTGCGCGGGCGTCGAACCGGTGACCGAGCAGAGCTTCTTCCCGTCGCTGAGATCGGTGAGTGTCGAGATGGAGTCGTCGTTCTTACGGACGAGCAGACCCTGGTAGTTCACGAGGTAGGGACCTGCGAAGTCGACCTTCTTCAGGCGGGCCTCGGTGATCGAGTAGGTGGCGGCGATCATGTCGACCTCGCCGTTGTCGATCAGGGTCTCGCGCTGCGCCGATGGCGTCTCGCGCCAACGGATCTCGGGATGGGGCACGCCCAGCGAGTCGGCGATGTGGTTCACCACGTACGTCGAGACCGACGGGTCGAACCCGGTCACCGACTTGTCCGGGTTTCGGATGCCGAGCCCCGGCTGGTCGTACTTGGTGCCCAGCACGACCGATCCGTTCTGAATCGATTCGATCAGGTTGCGGGGGTTGGTGTTACCGCATCCGGCGACGAGCCCGGCCAGCAGGGCCAGGGCGATCGCCACCAGGCCGATGCGCGCTGCCGGATGTCCCAGGCGACGCCGCGGCGATCCGTGCCGGTCACCCGGCTCGGGCCGCGGCTGATGAGTTCGGGTCATGCCGTTCTCCGACTGTCTCGTATGGTGTCGGGTCATCTCAGTGGCCCAGGATCTTGCCGAGGAAGTCCTTGGCGCGGTCCGTCTTCGGGGCGGTGAAGAAGCTCTCCGGATCGGTGTCCTCGACGATCGCTCCGTCGGCCATGAACAGGATGCGGTCGGCGGCCTTGCGTGCGAAACCCATCTCGTGGGTGACCACGAGCATGGTCATGCCCTCCTTGGCGAGGGAGACCATGACATCGAGGACCTCGTTGACCATCTCGGGGTCGAGTGCCGAGGTCGGCTCGTCGAACAGCATGATCTTGGGGTCCATCGCCAATGATCGGGCGATGGCGACGCGCTGCTGCTGACCACCCGACAGCTGTGCCGGGTACTTGTCCTTCTGACTCTCGATGCCCACCCGCTCGAGCAGTGCCAGCCCCTTGGTACGTGCGTCCGACTTGCTCTGCCTGCGGACCTTGATCGGCGCGAGCGTCACGTTGTCGAGAATCGTCTTGTGCGAGAACAGGTTGAACTGCTGGAAGACCATGCCGACGTCGGCGCGCAGGCGGGCGAGGTCCTTGCCCTCGGCCGGCAACGGACGGCCCTCGATCTCGATCTCCCCACTGTCGATGGGTTCGAGGCGGTTGATGGCACGGCACAGCGTGGACTTACCGGATCCCGACGGGCCGAGGACGACCACGACCTGTCCTGCCGGTACCTCGAGGTTGATGTCCTTGAGCACGTGCAGATCACCGAAGTGCTTCTGTACTTCCTTGAGGACGATCATCGGTCGGGTCGCGGATGCCGCGGGATCTTCGGGCGAAGCGGTCATGGATCATCACCCTAACGGTGCGCGCCCGGATCCGTGTGGCGTCCGACGTGGCTCGTCGTGGCGAACCTCGACGCGGGCGGGGCCGGGTGGTCGGCGCGAACCGGCAACGTACCCTGGACCAGGTGAGTATCGATGTGTCGGACCCGCCGGGCGGTATCGCCGGCGGCACGGTGGAGGGATCGGCGCCCCGGGTGTCCGGGGTCGACGAGACGAACGCCCACCGGGATCTGCGATACCAGGTGCGCACCTACGGCTGCCAGATGAACGTGCACGATTCGGAGCGGATCGCTGGTCTCCTCGAGGGGGCGGGCTACACCCGGGCCGAGGACGGTGACGACGCGGACCTGGTCGTGTTCAACACGTGCGCGATCCGTGAGAACGCCGACAACAAGCTCTATGGCAACCTGTCGCACCTGGCGCCGGTGAAGTCCCATCGCCCGGGTATGCAGATCGCCGTCGGCGGTTGCCTTGCGCAGAAGGACAAGGACGCCGTCCTGCGCAAGGCGCCCTGGGTCGACGTCGTGTTCGGCACCCACAACATCGGGTCGCTGCCGACGCTGCTCGACCGTGCCCGGCACAACGACGAGGCCCAGGTCGAGATCCTGGAGTCGCTCGAACGCTTCCCGTCGACCCTCCCGGCCACACGCGACTCCGCGTACTCCGGATGGGTCTCGGTCTCGGTGGGCTGCAACAACACCTGCACCTTCTGTATCGTGCCGTCGTTGCGCGGCAAAGAGGTCGACCGCCGACCGGGCGACGTGCTCGCCGAGGTCTCCGCACTCGTCGACCAGGGGGTCGTCGAGGTGACGCTGTTGGGGCAGAACGTCAACGCCTACGGGATGTCGTTCGCCGACCCCGCCCAGCCGCGCAATCGAGGAGCGTTCGCCGAGTTGCTGCGTGCCTGCGGCGACATCGAGGGTCTCGAGCGGGTCCGGTTCACCTCGCCGCATCCCGCCGAGTTCACCGACGACGTCATCGAGGCGATGGCCGACACCCCGAACATCTGTCCGCAGCTGCACATGCCCCTGCAGTCGGGGTCGGATCGCATCCTGCGCGCCATGCGGCGCAGTTACCGACAGACCAAGTTCCTGGGAATCCTCGACAAGGTGCGGGCTGCGATGCCGCACGCAGCGATCACCACCGACATCATCGTGGGTTTCCCTGGGGAGACCGAGGAGGACTTCCAGCAGACGCTGGACGTGGTGGCGGCCGCGCGCTTCTCCAGCGCGTTCACCTTCCAGTACTCGCCGCGTCCCGGCACACCCGCTGCGGAGATGGCCGATCAGGTGCCGCAGGAGGTCGTGTCCGAGCGGTATCAGCGCCTGATCGCCCTGCAGGAGTCGATCTGCCTGGAGGAGAACCAGGCCCTCGTCGGGACCGACGTGGAGTTGCTGGTCGTTGCCGACGAAGGCCGGAAGTCGGCGCATGCGCACCGGCTCACCGGTCGTGCACGCGACGGTCGCCTGGTGCACTTCGCATCGGGTGGCCAGACGGCGTCGATCCGTCCGGGCGATGTGGTCACGACCACGATCACCGGCGCGGCGCCGCATCACCTCATCGCCGACGCCGGGGTGGCCGGGCATCGGCGGACACGTGCAGGCGATGCTCACCAACAACAACGCACACCGACCACCGCGCCGGTCGGAGTGGGCCTCGGCATGCCGTCGATCGGACCGACCCCGGTCGAGCCGGTGTCCACCGGCTGCGGGGTGGCTGCGGGCGCGTCGCAGGAAGGATGTGGTTGTGATGGCTGAGGACGATCGACGAGAGTCGGACGCCCAAGGGCCGGGAGATCCCGCGTCGGCGAACCCGACGTCGGACATGCCCGGAACCTCCGGCACCGACGCGGGCTTCGGTGCGTTCGAGGGAGATCTCCGCAAGGCCGAGCGCAAGGTGGCCGGCGAGATCGATCCAGGTGCGCGCGCCGTGGTGGTCGCCATCGCCGTGCTCGTCGCGATGGCCTCGCTGGTGTTGACGCACACCGGATCTGCATCGGGTATCGACGTGCTGACCTTCTCCTCGGCAGCTGATGCCGAGCGAGTGACCATCACCAGTCGCGTGTTCGTGTACCTGCTCGCCGTCTTCGGCATCGGTGCGTCCGCCCTGGCGCTGCTGACCCGACGCTGGATCATCGCGTGGGTGGCACTGTGCGGCAGCGCTGTCGCGTGCGTCGCAGGGATGCTCGCGTGGTGGACCCGTAACACCCCCGGTGTCGGTGGCATACAGCCGCCGTCGGGTGTGGGGATCGGCCTGGTCCTCGGTTTCCTTGCCTCGCTGGTGCTCACATTCCATTGGGCCCGCGTGGTCTGGGCGCGCAGCACCTATCACCTCGCTCTGGAGGAGGAGCGTCGCAAGGAGGCCGCCGCCCGGGAAGAGGCGGCGAAATCGTTGCAGCGCAGGCCTGGTCAGGACTGACCGCTCGGACCCGGTCAGGACCCCGCTGATCGGTTCCTCAGCTCGGACCCGACCGATGGTCTCCGTCGCGCGCTGACGGCCCCGACCGCGCCTCGGACCGTCAGCGATCGGCGATCGCGCTCTTGGCTGCCTCGGCCCACTCACGCCACTGTGCGGCCTGCTCACGCAACGCCGTGGCGTCCTTGGTCTTCCCGCGCTCATCTGCTTTGCGGGCCTGCTCCTCGAGCTGATCGACCCGCTCGGTGAACTGCGCGGCACGCGCCTCGGCCTCGGGATCGGTGCGCTGCCACTGACTCTGCTCGGCGTCGCGGATGCGCTTCTCCAGGGCTCGTGCCCGCCCTTCGAGAGTCGACATCTGGTCGCGCGGTACCTTGCCGAGTTCGTCCCAGCTGTCCCGGAAGGAACGGAACTCCCGACGCGCGGCGTCGAGATCCTTGGCCGGGTCGATCGACTTCTCGGCCTGGTCGAGCAGCGCGACCTTCGCGGTCGCGTTCGCGGCGAACTCGGTGTCACGCTCGGACGCCGCAGCGTTGCGCGCCGAGAAGAACACGTCCTGCGCGGCCTTGAATCGCTTCCACAGGGCGTCGTCTGCGTCGCGGGGAGCGCGGCCGGCCGCTTTCCACTCGGTGAGCAGTTCCCGGAACCGAGCGGAGGTCGGGCCCCAGTCGGTGGAGTCGGAGAGCTCCTCGGCGCGCACGATCAGCTCTTCCTTGCGTGACTTCGCGCCCGCGCGTTCCCGGTCGAGCTCGGCGAAGTGACCCCCGCGGCGACGGTTGAAGGCGTCGCGCGCCTTTGCATACCGCTTCCACAGCACGTCGTCGGTCTTGCGGTCGACGCCCTTGATGGTCTTCCACTCGTCGAGGATCGCCCGGAGACGATCGCCGGCAGCCTTCCACTGGGTGGACTCCGCACCGATCTGCTCCGCCTCGGTCGCGAGCGCCTCCTTGCGGGCGATCGCGGTGGACCGTGCCGCCTCCCGCTCGGCCCGCAGTGACGCGGCCACGTCGTCGGCGTTGCCGACTATCACCGTCAGCCGCTCCTCGATCGCCGCGACGTCCCCGATGACCGCGGCGTCGGGGAGCGAGTCCAGCAGGTGTCGGGCCGCGGCCTGGGACTTCTTCGGATCGCCCGATCGAGCGGCCAGACGTTCCTCGAGAATCTCGACCTCGGTTGCCAGGTCGTCGAAGCGGCGAGCGAAATGGTCGAGACCCTCCTCGACGGTGCCGGCCTGCCACGAACCGATCTCGCGCTCACCGGAGGTGGTCTTGAGCCACACGGTGCCCGACTCGTCGATCCGGCCGTAACGGTGCGGATCTCCGTGCGGCACGGGCGGTGCGACCGCGGCGACATCGCTGTGCGTCGGTCGGGGTCCGGGGCGAGGGCCGGGTCGTGGACCGGGACGCGGTCCGGGCGAGGGTTTCGGCGGCGCGGACTTCGCCGGAGGCTCGGCCGCGGGGGTCGCGGCGCCATCGGCAGCCG
>NZ_BANX01000043.1 GCF_000334455.1 Gordonia soli NBRC 108243 | reverse complement strand
TCGCCGCGGTTGCTGTGGTGGGCCTGGCCAGCATGGGTGCGGGTGGAGCGGCGGCTGCCAAGCTGCCCAACGGTTACAAGAAGGCGGTCAGCATCGACGGTTTGGTCGCGCAGACCTGGCGCACTGGTGAGTCGGCGCTGCCGGCTCCGTCGGTTGCCGCTAATGGTGCGGGGCGTTCGGCTGTTGCCTCGGGTACCTGGACGTCGAAGCTGAGCAAGGGTACCGGCAACATCGAGGTCGGTTACTTGGTCGGTTGCCAGATCGATATCACCGGTTTCGAGGGCAGCTTTACCGGTGCGCTCGACTTCATCGCCGGTTCGGCCGATGGTTCGGCGTCGGTGAGCATCCCGCTGAAGCCGGGACAGGTTGCCTACGCGAAGCTGACTGACAAGGACATCAAGAAGGGCATCGCGAGCATCCAGTCGGAGCGCTTCGAGATCGATGTGCAGCAGTGTGGTGGATACGCCTCGGCTCGTTCGGTGGCCAAGGTCGTTGCTGCTGAGGGCTTCAACACCGATGACGGCACCGTCAATGGTGAGGGCGGCTATGTGCAGTCGACCCTGTATGGCAAGCCCTTCAGTCTGAACTGAGTGCAGAGCTCAGAAACTGATCCTTTCTCGACTCCATCTGCATTCAGCGCAGATTGATATTCCACTAAGGGGAATCATGAAGAAGATCTTCACGCGTCGCGTGGCAGCTGCGGCGGGTCTCGCCGGTGCCGCGGTGATGGGTTTGACCGCCCTCGGTGCCGGTGGCGCCGTGGCCGGCCCGCTGCCCGGCGGCTATGTCGTCAAGACGTTGGTCGACGGCACGCCGGTCCAGGTTCGCTTGTACGACGAGTTCGCCAACATCCAGAAGGCCGTCACCAACATCCAGACCAGCCGTGAGGTGTGGACCTCGGGCAAGATCCGCGTCACCGTCGGCGGCGAGGCCGAAGGTGCGGCGATCAAGGCCGGGTACCTGGTCGGTTGCCAGGTCGACTTCGGTGCCAGCGCCAAGGGGAGTGGCGGAGTCACCGGCCTTGCACCGGACCCCAACGGCGGCGTGTACGGCACTCCTGAGGCTGGTGCAGGGGGCGGGTTCACCCTGGCTCCGGGCCAGGCCAAGTACGTGCCGGTCATCCAGACCACCTCAGGTGACAGCACCGCCTACAAAAGCTACAAAGTGACCGGATACACCTTCAAGGGTCGCACCGGTGGCGTGACCTACAGCCAGGAGAAGTTCGGCGTCGACGGTTGCGCCGGCTACGCCCAGGCGAAGGCCAGAGTTCAGGTAGCGGTCAAGACAGACGCCGTGACGGGTGTCATCACGCTGTACGGCAAGCCCTTCAGCATCGGCTGATCAGTTCTGCCGGCACGTCGTCCACCGGGCGCGCTCGGCGGGAGTACGGCTGCGCTCCCCGGAATGCCAACACCGCGCTGATGCGACAGCCGAGAGGCTGGTCGGCGCATGTCGTCTCTTCCACGGTGCCCGACCAGTTGCCGGCCGACCATCAGCTCTTCGAATGTGATTCGGGCATTCTTCCGTCGGACTGGCCGACAGGAGAACGGTGCTCGTGAACTGATGCGCCTGGAGAGTGGGTCCCGCTGACGTTGGGCGTCTCCGCCAGCGCCCGGCGCGAGATGGCATCCCTGAGCATGCCGCCGACCACGCCGAGTACGCGTTCGGCCCGATCGTTCTTCGGAAGGCTGCGGAGAACGACTCTGCGCGTGCCCAATCCGGGAACGTCGAGTGTCTCGACCCCGGCGTGCGTGACCCAGCGGAGGGCGAGTTCGGGCATCACGGCCATGCCCTCGCCCGCTGCGATCAATGCCAACGCGGTCTGGATCGTGTAGTACGCATGCACGGTCATCTGGTCCGAACCGAGGACCGTGCGCAGACGTGCGGCGGCACGTGTTCCCGCGGCAACGGGTAGTTCGCCGAGCAGCGGGAGGTTCTGACGGACGAGGTCGGAGAGGTCGGAATACAGCGTCCCTGCCGGGATCACGAGCTTCCACGGATCGTCGAGCAAGGGTTGCTCGACCATTCCCCTCGGCATGGGTGAGCTCTCCTCGTCGGTGTCGAGTTCGAACACCGCGATGTCGAGCTCGCCGGATCGCAGCGCCCGCATCAGGTTGTCCTGGTAGGACTCGATGATCCGGAAGTCGACCTCGGGCAACGCCGTTCGCCATTCCGGCAGCATCGGTGCGACGATCACGGACAGGAAGCTCTGGAAGCCGCCGATGCGAACGGGGCCGGTGAGCTCGGCCTCGCCGTGCTCGAGCCTCGACTGGACGGCCGACAGTGTTCGTTCGATCTCCTGTGCCGCCTCGGCCAGCGCGAGTCCCTCCGGGGTCAGCACCGACCCCTCCGGAGTCCGGATCAGCAAGGTGTGACCGGTTTCTCGAGCGAGTCGACTCAGCTGCTGAGAAACCGCCGACGGTGTGACCCTGAGCTCGTCGGCCGCGGCCAGGACGCCACCGGCGCGTGCGACGGCCAGGAGATACCGCAGTCTGCTCGGATCCACTCGCATTCACGAATGCTAACTGCCGGGTGTAGCAGGTTTCAATTGTTCTAAAACGCGTCGACTGCCACGATGAGCGGGAACTCTTCGGAAGGAGGCGAGCGCCGTGCTCACCGCGATCATCGGATGGCTGGGAACCCTGGGCACATTCGTCTCGTATGCGTTGGTGTCACGTGGCCATCTGGCGGTGAGTTCGCTCCGATACGCGTCGCTGAACACCGCCGGCGGACTCCTCGGTGGATCGGCCGCCGCGCTGTACGGCGCGTGGCCGAGCGCAGCAGCGAACTTCGCCTGGGCCGCAGTCGGCATCCATGCCGTGTCGCTGTACTTCCAGCGGCAGCGGAACGCACGCATCGCTCCGGCTGTCGTGGAGCGTGCCGACACATCGTCGGTGTCGGGGCAGTGGGCTCCGCAACCGGACGACGGTGCGACCGCCCTCTGTGCCGTCCGCGCCTGAAGGCGAAACCTGGTCGTTGTCACCGAGGTCCCGGCGTTAACCCGGCCGGTCAACACCTCGTCGATCGAGTTGCACCGGCGGCTCGCGTTCAGCGTGGCCGGGCCGGTGACCGACCGACCTGAACCACGTCGAGTGGAGTTCGGAAGAACACTCGGTCGGACGCCGACTGCAACGCAGATCGCGTCAGTCGATCGGGCGCAGGCTGGTGACCATCTGGTTGATCAGGCGACGATTGCCGGCGTCGGGAACGCCCTGCGGCAGCGAGATCACGAACAGGGTCACCCCTGGCTGACCGGGCACCGTGGTGGCGACGATGCTGTGTAACGCCGACTCGCCCACACACTTCGACGCTTCGATGTCGCGCGCAGTCGCGACAACGTGAAGTGCGGCTCGTCCACCGATCGAGAGTTTCTGGGGTCGGCCGGACGAGACGGACGGCGAATGCCTTGATTCCGACGTGTAGATGGCGCCGACGAGGGCCAGTTCGTCCCGGAGCGCTTTGTTGATGTCACCTGTTTTCGTGTTACCTGGTGTGCCTGCAGTCCCCGCCCAGTCGTCCGGGCACTGAGTTGTCTCGTGTGTGGCCGCACCGCTCATCGTCCGGACGGGACAGCAGCCGAACGGGCCATCCTGGCACGGGGCCTCCCACCCGACCACAGTCGAACAGCTGGCCACGGTCCAGGATGGCGGCACGTCGTATGCGAGACCTCGTTTGCTTGCCACCGTCTGCCAACCTGTGGGGTTTCAGGGCCAGGTGTGGCGCGAGGGCACCCGTCTTCGGTAGCTGGGCTCGTAGTGGTCGAGGGCTCGGGCTGGGGAGATGCGAGTCCGACCTGGTCCGTGCGATCGGTCGTCCACATGTGGATGGCGATGACGCCGGCACCGACCAGCGTCGCAGAGATGACGACCGCGGTGATCGCCAGCATCGCGACCAGGGATGATCCGCTGCCCTGTCTACTGCGAGACGCCCTGCGTTCCGCGGGATGATTGGATCGCTGCCGGCCGGGTGGAATCTCGTTGACTCTTCGACCGAATCCGGAATCGATGATGCCCCCCAAACCACTGACTGCCGACGGTGGGAGAAAATATCACCGTTGATGGAGTCGGCGATCAAGCCACTCGCCCAATGTCATCCGAACAGATGAGGTGTGGGCCGCGCTCGTTCGGTCCTGCGGCGTTGCCGAGGTACTGGAGGGAGTATGCGCACCCGCCGAAGTGGATGCCTCAATCACGGTCGAGACGCAGGGTCCTCCGCCAGATGGTGGCAATCGCATCGACGATAGCGTCGACCTCAGCGTCGGAGCTGTCGGGGTGCAACGTCAGCAAGACGTGCACGTTCATCGTGACCAGTGCTGTCGCAACCGCATCGGGGTCGTCCAAATCAGGCGCCGTGTCACCGACGATCGCGGTGGCGACATCGGTCATCGGCTGGACGAATGCAGATCGCACCGAGTCGAGATCCGGTGAGGTGACGCTCGAGGCCAGGATCGCCCGCAGGATGGGGCTGTGCCTGCGATACATGTGCGCGGCGGCGGCGAGTGCGGCCAGGCCCGCGCCGACAGGATCGTCAGAACTCGACCATCGGGCGAGCGCGGCGTCGGCCTCGACGCGAATCGGTCGGACGAGCGCCTGTAGCAGCTCTGCTCGATCTGCGAAGTACACGTAGAACGATTTGCGGGAGAGTGTCGTGTGCTGCATCAGAGTGGCGACGGTGAGGTGCTCGATCGACCCGGTCGCGAGGAGAAGCCTGGCCGCAGTGAGTATCTCCTCCTGCGCTTCGGCCGGCGTGCGCCGGCGTCGCGGCTGCTTCCCGGCGGCGGCTCTGGCTATTTCTGCCACCGTGGCAGTATAGTTTGTCGTTAATGCCACGGTGGCAGTAACGAAGGGGTCACCATGACGGGGTGGACGTTCTCGCGAGTGTTCTGTGTGGTCTTGGCAGCCGTTCTCGGAGTGCGGTCTCTCTCGACCCTGATCGCGGGTGCCGACTTCGGTGTCCCCGGAGCCGGCTGGCGATCGGTGTGGCAGTTGATCATGCTGGCAATCTTGGCCATCGGAATCGTCAACGCGCGCTGGACCACCCGCGTCATGGTCGCGGTCGCGGCGGTGTATCTGATGGCGACCATCTCCGAGGTGGTTGACACGACGACCTTGGTCGGCATCGTTCCGGTCGACATGCGCGACCGATACCTTCACCCACTGTTCGCGGTAGTGGCGGCGGCCTGCGCGGTGATCGATCGGGTAAGGCGACATGTCGCCGCGCCGAGCGTGCGGTAGACGCCTCGCTGACTTCACGCCATCGAACAGAACGTTGCAAACGACACATCAGACGATTACGGTTCTTCCCGGGTAGGTGATTGATAGACACCCGCGTTCAGTGAGTGCCCAAGCGACACCGAAGGGGAATCTCCATGAATCAGAAGACCATCGCGCGTGCGGCCGGTATCGCCGCTGCGGCGTCCATCGCGCTGCTCGGCGTGGCCGGATGCAGCAGTGACGACAGCGACTCGGCGTCGGCGTCGTCGTCGGCAGCAGCGTCCACCGAGGCGGGCGCCTCTGCATCGTCCGGTGCCGCCGACAGTGGCCAGACCGTCGAGCTCACCGCCGCAGACGGCACCAAGGTGACGCTGACCGGCGCGATCGCGCAGAAGTTCGAGTCGGCCACCGACAAGCAGAAGACCGACCTCGGCGTGCCGAAGACCGGTGCCGACGCTTCGGGGACGGGTGAGAACGGAGTCTCGTTCCAGCAGTTCGACGGCGGCGTCATCACGTACAAGGAGGGGTCGCCCGCCTACATCACCTGGGGCAAGATCCGCGACGCCTGGAACGTGCCGCGCGACGAGTCGGGTAAGCCCGCCGCCGACGGCAAGGGCGGTTCGCAGGGGCCGCTCGGTACGGCCACCAGCGACGAGACCGACGAGGGCAACCTGAAGGTGTCGACGTTCGAGAACGGCAAGATCACCTGGGATTCCGCGACCGACAAGGTCGAGGTCACCGTCAAGGGCGAGGTCGTCCCGACCTCGTAGGCGCCGCCGATCTCAGAGAACGCCCCGTCTGCGAGACCATCGCGGGTGGGGCGTTCTCGCGTCCGTACTCACGCGTCCAGACTGCCCAGATCGTCGATCTGTGCCAGCAGATCGATCATGATCGCGCTGACCGTCGATCGGTCGAACACCGCAGTCGCGTAGAGGGACTCGAGGTATCCCGGACGTCCGGACTCCGGGGCGACGACGGACACATGCAGATCGGTCTTGGCGTGTGTCACCGGTAGTGGGGTCAGCTCGACGCCGAGTCGACTGGCGACCATATCCATCTGCCGGTCGACGGTGAGCATCACCTGGAACAGCGGGTCCGGGGGGCCTGTGGATGCTCGGAGTTCTCGCGCGAGGTCGCGCAAGGAAAGGTGGGCGTGCCCGAAGGCCCGCCCCTCGGCAGCAGCGATGTTCGCGATCGTCTCGCCGATGTCGGCGTCGACCTCACACACGACCGGGACCGTCTGCACGAACATACCGACGGTATCCGTGTGACCGCCGATGTCCCGACCGGACATCAGCGCACCGATGGGGATGCGGCGAGTGTCGGCTCTCGCCGACGCCACATGGGCCACCACGGCTCGAAGGACCGTCAGTTCCGAGACGCAGTGAGCGCGAGCGGCATCTTCGACCGCGGACCACCGGCGAGCCGACAAGCTCTCGCGGAGTCGGTCGGCCCGTGGCTCCCATGTCTTGGGGCGTGGCCGGTCACCGATCTCGATCATCGCTGCGGTGCCATCGAGTTCGGCGTGCCAGAACGCGACATCCACGTCCCGCAGGTCCGCGGACTGCGCTGAAGCCGGGTGTGCGTGATCGACGAAATGTCCACGGGACTCGTGTGATCGCGCCAACAGGGACCGGATGAGAATGTCGAGAGACGCGCCGTCGACGGCGACATGGTGAAACGCGATCGCGATGTGTGTCTGTTCTCCGGAGTACGCGACCCCGATCCGAAACGGGTAATGGAGAACGAGGTCGATCGGACGGTGCAGAAAGGAGACGGACCAATCGGGGGCGTCCGCGTCGAGTACCTCGACCGACCAGCGGCGTCCGTCGGGAGCGGGGTCCACCGTGAAGACGTCGCCGCCGAACGTCGAACGGAGGATCTCATGTTCTTCGAGCAATGTTCTCATCCGATCGCGGATCACGTCGGACGAGATCGGCGCGTCGATGGTCAGGACAAACGGAATGAGATTATCGATACCGGTGTCGGGCAAAGAGATCGATCGCTGCGACGGCGCAAGGGGATGCTGACCAGGTGCCTGATCGCACGGTGGCGCGGTCGTGGCTCCGCAGGACATGGGGTGGGCGTCGAGACGTCGAGCGATCTCACGAGGGGTGGCGGCGTCGAAGATGTCGCGCACCTGGAGTCGGTCGTCCCCGGTGGTGTTCAATTCTGCCGCAAGCTGCGTCGCCACCAGCGAGTCGCCGCCGAGGTCGAAGAAGTCCGCGTCGATGCCGATCGTCTGCTGGGTGTCGAGTGCCCGGCCGAGTGCGGAAACCACGAGCGACTGTGTCGGATTCTCCGGCGGCGTGGCATCCACGGGCGCGGGTGGCGGCGGAGCAGGAAGGCGCGCGTGATCGATCTTGTTGTTGACGGTCATCGGAAGCGAAGCAAGAACCGAGATGGTCGCCGGGATGAGGTGCGTCGGGGCAACGCCCTGCAGTGCCGTACGGATCGTGGCGACCGAGACATCCGCGTCGGTGGGCACCACGTACGCGTGTAACCGCACCGAGGTCTCCCATGTTTCGGCAGTCGATGTCGCGTCCGCGATCATGTTCAGACTCGTCAGGGCTGCGTCGAGGTCACCGAGCTCGATCCGGACCCCGCGCACCTTGACCTGTCGATCGTTGCGGCCGAGGAAGATCAGGGCGTCGTCCTCCGCGACCCGGATGCGGTCACCCGTGCGGTACAGCCGCTCACCGCGCCGCCCGAAAGGATCGGCGACGAAATGGGCCGCGGTGGCCGCGGTTGCATGGATGTAGCCGAGCCCGAGCGCCGGGCCGGCGATGTACAACTCGCCCTCACCGCCGAGCGGTACAGCGCGCAGCCGACGATCGAGGACATGGACCCGAACACCACTCATCGGCCGGCCGAGTGGAATCGACACCGTTGCACCGAAGGCATCTCCGTCAGCCGTGTCCGCCGAACCAGAGATCGGTTCGGTGAGCAAGACGCTGCACGTGGCCTCGGTCGGCCCGTACGCACAGCGAACCGTGCGCCCGGCGTCTGCCCACCGACGAATCAACGGAGCGGGACACCGGTCGCCGCCGATGATCAGATGGGTGAGTGTCGGCGCGGCAGCGATGGGGATCGTTGCCAGCACCGCGGGTGTCGTCAACAGGTGCGTCGTGCCCAGCGAGGTCAGGGTGGTCGCCAGCTCGTCGCCACTGCGGCAGTCGTCCGGTGTCACGGCCAACGGAACGCCTCGGTGCGCAGCCGCCACCATCTCGACGATCGCGGTGTCGAAACCGGGTGAGGCGGCATGGGCGATGACATCGCCTGTGTCGATGTCGTATTCGGAGTCGATGGTGCCGATCAGGTCCGCGAGGCCGCGGTGGGGAATCGTCACCCCCTTCGGCGTGCCGGTGGTTCCGGATGTGTAGATGAGGAACGCCGCCATGTCGGCGTCGACCGGCACCGGGCCGCGTGTGGTGAGAACCGACTCCGCGACACTCGGCTCGTCGATGGTCAGGTGAGCGGCGCCAGGTGTGTCGCCGCCGAACGCGGTCGTGGCATCGCAGATCACGACGGTGGGCTGACAATCGCGCAGGATCGTCTGCCGACGTCGGAGGGGGTGTGCCGGGTCGACCGGCACGACGCACCCACCGGCCCAGGCCACTGCCCACGTGGCGAGGACACTCTGGGATCCACGGCCCAGGACGACCGCGACGCGGTCGCCGGGACAGACCCCGAGATCGACCAGCCGGGAACCGATCCGGGCTGCACGGTCGGCGACCTCGGAGTACGTGATCGAGCCTGCCACGGTGCGAATCGCCTCGCGCCCACTGCCCGAGTCGAACAGGATCTGTCCCAGAGTCGTGGTGACGCCGACCGCCGGGCGGGAGATGGGTGGATGACTCCGGGTGTCGAGATCGCGGAGCACGGTCTCGGGCGTCGCGTCGGACAGCGCCTCGAATGTCGACCGGAGTCCCTCCAGCAGATCGAGACTCGATCGTCTCGAGTGGCCGTTGGGGTTGGTCTCCAGGTCCAGCCGGCGGCTCGCCCTGCTCTCGGGATAGAAGTTGATGTTGACATCGGAAACCGGTCCGGTCGATATCACGCGGTATGTGGTGCGTACCGACGACGACAGCTCCACCGGTGGAAACGGGGCGATGTTCACGACCGGACCTCTGTGCGACAACGGATTCGGCGACGACCTGCGGTCGTGCGGCATGTCCTCGTATCGGAAGCTCTGATGCCGGAGCGCCGCCGACGCGCGTGCGGCAACGGTGGCCAGCAGCTCACCCACGGTCCCGTCCCCGTCGACCGGGATGGTCACGGGCAAGAGGTTGGACATCGTTCCACCCGCGCGGCGAAGAGCGACCGTGGTGCGTGCGGACGTCGCGATGGTGAGTGGGATGTCGCTTCGATCTCGGAGGCGCGCAAGGTGGAGCGCGACGGCCGCGAGCACGATGGCTGTCGACGGGACGCCGACCGCCGCAGCCAGTGTCACCATTCGTTCGTGGAGCGCCGCGGGTATCGACGATCCCACCCGGTGAGCGCGGGCGGACGGCAGGCACGGTCCGGTACCGAAGTGCACTGGGGGAGCAGCGGCTTCGCTCTCGGACGTCCAGTGATCGCGGTCCCGATCGTGCCGCGGCGAGCTCCGATAGCGGCGCTCCGATTCCAGTATCGACTGCGCGAGACACCTCGGGTCGCCCGCAGTCTCGTTTCGTGGGCAGAGGGTGCCATGGGACGCGAGAGTCCGGTACCGGTGCACGATGTCGCCGATCATCGTCGATGCGGAGTAGCCGTCCAGCGCGATGTGATGGGCGCGGGAGTAGATGATCGATCGACGGTTGTCGAGCGCGATGAGTGTCGATCGTTGGAGGGGGTGATGCTCACCGAGGAGGAAGGGCGTAGCGGCGTCGGCATCCATCCAGTCCATCGCTGCGGCATACGGATCGGGATGTGCCCGGAGATCGAGGTGCGTGACCGGGTCGAGAGCGGGTCGGCAACTGAATTCCATCCTTGGTTCGCCGGTCGAGTCGACTCGGACCGTGGCGAAGCCGAGCCCGCTGCCGTGCACGACATCCCGGATCGACTGGGAGAGCGCGCCCACATCGATCTCACCGTCGAGCTCGATGAATTGCGCGATGGCCATCGGGATGTCGGTGCCCAGCGCTTGCTGGGCCGACCACAATGCCCGTTGTGCCCGATTCAACGGGATCGACTGCCGTGCAGGACCGTGCTCGCGAACGATGCCGATGGTCAGCGCGTGCCTGCCTTTCGCCGGCCCCCGCCTTCTACTGTCTTCCTACCCACCCCGCTTGTCCAGAGACCCGCGTGAAGAATCCGCGGTCGTGACGAGGGGATGCTCGGACATCCAGTGCTGAACGTCGGCGACTCGTGCCCCCGATCAGGGCAGCTGCACCGAGCCCCAGGTCTGAGGGCGCTTCTGCGGTGCAGGTGTGGCTTTCTTCTTCGGCGCGACATGCGCTTTGGGTGCTTTCTTGTGCGGCACCGCGGCCTCGGGCTCTGACCCGTTCTCGCAGGCGATGCCGTTGCCGTTGCGATCGAGCGCGGTCCGATACCCCTCCTGGCCGCGTTTGATCGGCGTCACGCCGGCGTATTTGGCTTCACCGCAGTTCCGGTAGTACGCGCCCGCCGGTGCGGCGGTGACCGCCGACGCCGACGGGACGGTCGCCGACAACCCCCCGAGCACGGCGCCGACGGCCAGAGCGCCTGCGGCCGCGATCGTCCTGTTTCTTCCGTTCATGCGGGCAAGTATCGCCTGCGGGGTAACCGGTCCTCCACACCGGGCGCCGTCACCATCTCGTTGCGTTTGATGTGGTTCACCGGACGTTTATCGATTGGAGGGGTGTCTGTCCCCGACCTACTATCAGCCGGTGAGAGGTGTTGCACGGCTGAGATCGGGATGGGCGAGGCTTCCCCGAGGTGTGGCCGAGTCCGTCCCGGTGTCCCTGGCGACCATCGCCATCGGCATCACCTTCGGGGTCGTGGCGGCCCCGGTGATCGGGACGGGGCAGGCGATCGTCATGTCGGCGATCGTGTGGGCCGGGGGTGCGCAGTTCGCGGCGATCGGCGTGGTCGCTGCGGGCGGTACCCCTGTCCTCGCGGCGATGGCGGGAGCCAGCGCGAATGCTCGCTTCCTACCGATGGGTTTCGCCATCGCGCCGTCTGCATCCCGATCCTTCTTCCGGCGACTGGGGACGGGTGCGGTGCTCACCGACGCGACTTTCATCCTCGCCCGACGCGACGGGGGTGCGCGGTTCGACCGGTCCACCCTCGTCTGGGGAGCGCCGTTGCAGTACGCCGCGTGGGTCGGCGCGACGGCGATCGGTGCGGTCGGGGCGTCGGCGCTCGACGGACCCGAACGGCTCGGTCTGGATGCGTTCATCCCGGTCTTCTTCCTCGGCTTGCTGGTGCCGGAGGTGTTCCGACGGGCCGCGAACGGGCGTCGGTACCGACTGACCAAGGTCTTTCCGCGCCCGGCGATCGCCGCGTCTCTGGCAGCGGCGGTCACGCTGGGTCTGACCCCCTTCGTGCCGCCGGGCATCCCGGTGCTCGGCGGAGCCATGGTCGCGTTGATCGGGCTGTGGCCACCGCGGCGGAGATCGGCCATCACGGACGAAGCGGCCGTCAGGCGCGACGGTGCGGCATCCGAGGACCCGCGACCGGACGAGGAGGTGAGCGCATGACCGTCTGGATCCTGATCGCGGTGCTCGCAGCGTCGACACTCGGCATGAAGATGATCGGTCCTGCGCTGGCGGGCAACTGGGAGCCTCCGCCCGCCGCGCTCCGAGTCATCAGCCTCCTCGGTCCTGCATTGATGGCTGCGCTGGTGGTCTCGAACACTTTTGTCGACGGACGCATGGTGGTCCTCGACGTCCGTGCAGCCGGCCTGCTGGTCGGTCTGGTCGCACTGCTGGTGCGGCTGCCGATGATCGTCGCGGCCCTGATGGCGGCTGTTGCGTGCGCCGGAGTTCGTCTGCTCATCGGCATCTGACGGGCATCTGACGGCGTCTGCCCCGGAGACCGTGTCGGGCGCAGGCTCGACCCACGGTACTGTACGTGTGTACGGTTGAGGTGACAGCTGACTGCCGGATGTGTCGACCATGGGGGAGCAATGACCGTCGACGTGATCGATCTCCGATCCAAACTCGCTCAGTTCGCCGACCATTGGGCACCGCGGCGCGTCGCACGACTCAACGATTACGACGTGAAGGTCGTCCGGATCCTCGGCGACTTCGTGTGGCACTCGCATGAGGACACCGACGAGCTGTTCCTCGTCGTGAGCGGTGATCTGACGATCGATTTCCGCGACCATCGGATCGTCGTCGGTCCCGGTCAGCTCTGCATCGTGCCGCGCGGCGTCGAGCACCGTCCGCGCGCCGACGCAGAGGTGACGGCCCTGTTGATCGAACCGTCGGGAGTGGTCAACACCGGCGACGCGGGCGGCGAGCTCACCTCGGTGACTCAGGACCTCTGATCGCACGTCGGATTCTTCTCCGCATCCGGTGGCGGGCGATGGCCGTTGCGATCCGAGGGGATGTGGCCGCCAGGCGCAGGCGAGCCGCGAGTTGATCGGACGCGCGGACGTCGAGATGTCCGTACATCCGGTGCCCGACGACCAGGCCGTCGGCGAGCGTCCAGATCTCCACGCCGATCTGGCTGTCACGCCCGCCGAAACCGCCGGTCCACGAGAGCACGATGGTGTCGGCGGTGGCGGACTCGACCTGTTTGTGGACCGTCAGAGCTCGGGATCGCCAGAGTGTCGCCAGTTCGTCCGCGGCAGCGCTGATCTCGGAGATGCCACGGTGTGTCTCGGCCATGCCGTCGAAGACCCACTCCGCCGTGGCGTCTGCATCGTAGAGTGCCACCCACTCGTCGATCAGCGCGTTGTTGGTGATGCGCTCCGCTGCTCGCGCGAACTCGGTCGCGAAGACGTGGGGATCACTCATGCCGCAACCGCTTCGGGCAGCGCGGCCTGCAACGCGGTGTCGAGATCGAGAGGCGTGACGTCGGCGAAGGGGGCGGCCAGCGACGGATCGACCAGATAGTCGAAGTTGTTGATGCTGGCCAGATGTCGACTGAAATGGAACGAGTCGTCGGTGAATCGTGAGGTGAGGAAGGCGTCCACCGTCACGCTGCTCACAGGTAGACCGATGATCGGCACACGCCTCCCGAGTACGCGCATGACTGCTCGGATCAGTTCTTCGTGAGTCGGTTCGGCTGATGCCGGCACGTCGGCGATTCGTCCCAGCGGTCGGTCGCCGACTCCGGCGCGGACAAGGCACGTGGTGGTCGTCTCCGAGTCGACCACCGCCATCCGGTGTCGACGCCAGGGCCCCATCGGGATGATCGGTGCGCGCTGGACCAGTTGGACGTACGGGCGCATCCCACGGGATCGATCGCCGAGGACCATGCCTGCACGGACAGCGGTCATCCCGGGAAGGCGTTCGGTGAGAACGTCTTCGACGACGCGACGGTTCCGCTGGTAGCGGGGCTCAGCGACGCCGTCGGGTGCGGGCAGAGTGGTGAAGAAGATCCCACGTCGCACTCCGGCCGTGGCTGCAGCCTCAGCGAAATTGCGTGCAGCCACCAGATCGTGGTCATCCTGTGCGGCCGAGTCGAGGGAGTGGACGAAGTAGTACGCGACGTCGATGTCGGCGGTGGCCTCGGCGAGTCCGGCGCCGGTGACGGCATCACCGACGACGACCTCGGCCAAGCAGTCCGGTGCGCGTCCTGGATCACGGACCAGACCGCGCACGTGATGGCCCGCGGCGCTCAGTCGCCGGGCGACAGCTGCCCCGTTGTGGCCGCTGGCGCCGACGATGAGGACTCTCATCGCGCGCGCCAGAAGTCGGCGAACGCTTCGATGAACGGATGTCGGGTGGTCATGTCGTCCCCCTGAGTGGTGTGCACGGGCGCATCGTTGCTGCGTGTCGATGGTTACATAAAATATAGAAGTGGGCAATGCAAAATAATGATCAGACGCTCTGGGTAGTTATCGGCGTGGGTAGCATCGGGGAATGACCCGGCGAAGCTACAACCAGTTCTGCGGACTCGCAGGAGCCCTCGACGTGGTCGGCGAGCGCTGGACCCTATTGATCGTCCGCGACTTGATCGCGGGGCCGAAGCGGTACTCGGACCTGGCCGCGTCACTCGACGGGATCGGGACGAGCCTCCTCGCCGCGCGACTGAAGCAACTGGAGTCCGATCACGTGATCGTCCGGCGCGACCTGCCGCCACCGGCGGCGTCGACGGTCTACGAACTCACCGATGCGGGTTGGGAACTGGCCGACGCCGTGGTGCCGCTGGCGATGTGGGGAGCCCGACATGGTCTGGACGAGAACCGCGTGCCCGGGCAAGGATTCCGGCCCGAGTGGAGTCTGGCCGTCCTCGCCAGGTCGCTGGGAAGCGCCGCGGGGGACGGTGATCCGGTGACCGCGATCGAGTTCACCATCGACGACGAGTCCGCCGTGGTCACGATCGACGGCCCTCGCTCGTCGGTGACACCTGGCCGTGCGGTCGGTGCCGTCGATGCATCGGTCGTGATCGATTCGGCGACACTGGCTTCGGTGGTGGCCGGCCGCGTCGATCTGGGGGATGCACTCACCCGGGGCGGGATCGAGGTCACCGGTGACGACGCCGTGCTCGGCAGGCTGGCATCGGTACTGTCGGCGAGTCGGGCGCCGGTTGATTGACTCCGCACGCCTCAGTCGGTGCGGAACGACGCGCGGTACTCCCGCGGTGTCGTGCGCATGATGCGCGTGAAGTGGTGTCGGTAGGTGATCACCGACGGGAACCCGACTTGCCGCCCCACCTCCTCGATCGACTCGCTGCCGTCCTCCAGTAGCGCCAGACTGGCGCCGATCCGTTGTGCGATCAACCATTTGATCGGTGTGGTGCCGGTGTGCGCAGTGAATCGGCGGAGGTAGCTGCGTCGGGACAGGTGGACGTGGTCGGCCATCTCGTCGAGGGTGAGCGGACGGTCGATGTTGGCCAGTGCCCAGGCCATGCTCGTTCCGATCGTGCCCTCGTCATCGGCAGGCCCGGATGGTGTCTCGACATACTGCGCCTGCCCGCCGGAGCGGTGCGGTGCGATGACGAGTCGGCGCGCGACGTCGTTGGCGACCTGCGGTCCGTGATCACGCCGGATGAGGTGGACGCAGAGGTCGAGCCCCGCGGCACAGCCGGCGCTGGTCAGGATCTGCCCTTCGTCGACGTACAGGGCCGATCGGTCGACCTCTACATCGGGGAACCGATCGACGAGGTCGTCGGCGTAGATCCAATGGGTGGTGGCGCGGCGACCGTCGAGCACGCCCGCGGCCGCCAGAACGAAAGCACCCGAACAGATCGAGACGAGTCGCGCACCGCGGATCGCCGCCGATCGAATCGACTCCACCACTGCTTCCGACGGTCGGGCGGTGACATCGTGCACGCTCGGCACGATGACCGTGTCGGCGGAGGCGATGGACTCGAGGCCGTGGGCGACGGTCAGGGTGGCGCCGCCGACGACCGGTACCGATGGCTGCTCGGCGCACATCTGGACCTCGTACCAGGGGCGTGGAACTCCTGCAGAGAAGCGATCGGAGAGTTCGGTCATGCCGAAGATCTCGGCGGCGATGCCCGCTTCGAATCCGGTCATGCCCTCGTACGCGAGAATGGCGACGCGATGCATGTCACTATCTTATCGATACGCGGCATTCGTGCCACTGTTGATCGTCATCGCGTCGACGGACCATCGATGCATGAACACGATCACCCGCTCGAGAATCACCGACGCTGTACGTGAGTCACCGATCGCGCGTCTCCTGGTGGACGTAATGTCCGGCGTCGACGCCGGACATGCGATCGCTCATGGGGCCTCGCCGTCGACGGTGGCGCAACGCCGACCGGCTCCGCCGTCGGCAGTGGCGCAACGCCGACCGGCCCCGCCGTCGACGGTGGGTAACGCCGACCGGCCCCGCCGGAAATCGATCCGGCAGGGCTGGTCTGGACGTCGCGGAGCTAGCTGCTCCCGAACACCGGGAACGGGAAGAAGCGCGCCTGCGGACGCGGTCGGGGACGCGCCTGCGGCTGCGGGCGACGGTTGTTGCGCGGCTGGGGATTGTGCGGCATCTGTTCCACCTTCGGTGTCGTCGTGATCGGGCCGGATGACCCGACCTCGTCGAAGGTAGGAGGGCGACCTTGCGGGTCGGCCCGGATCGACTGTCATCCCGCTGTGAACCGGGGTCGGGTGTGAAACCGGCGCGAGGTGGGTAAGAACCAACCATGACCACATCGAACACAGATTCGAACGACAGCGACCGTTCCGATGCAGATCAGAACGCGCCCGAGACCCAGGGTGAGGTCCTGGGCGCGGGAGCCGGGAACACGACCGAGAAGGACCCCGACGACTGGGTGACCGGCGACGAGCCGATGACCGGAGCGCAGCGTAGTTACCTCGACACGTTGGCACGCGAGGCCGGTGAGACGTTGGCGGCAGACATCACCAAGGCCGAGGCATCCGAGGAGATCGATCGACTGCAAGGCAAGACGGGCCGCGGCTGACCGTGCCATCCTCGGTGGATGGCCGACAAGGGGACCGACGCCGCTGATCGACCGCCGGAACGGCAACGTATCCGAAAGCTCGCGCAGGCGGCACTGAACGCCGACGTCACGGTCGAGCAGGTCGACACCATCCTGGCCGGGATGGGCGGTGCGCTGACCGATCTCGATCGCACCCTCGGCGATCTCGACTCCACCATCGACACCTTCGATGCGACCCTCACCCGGCTGTCGACGACCCTCGATCGGGTCGACGCCACCGCCGAGCGCATGGCCGGGGTGGTGGAGCGACTCGAGCGCGTCGTCGGCCGGGTCGAGCGGCTGGTCGGGATCGGGGAGACCGCGATGCGGCCGCTCGGGGCGATCGAGTCGGCCGGACGTGGGGTCGCCGGGCTCATCGGCTTCCGTTCAGGACGCTGATCCTGGACTCCCGGGCACCGGCTCGGTGGAGAATGTCGGTCATGGCAACGCAGGAGCGGGAGTTCATCGGCCGGCACGGTCAGCGGATCGTCTACGACGTCCACGAACCGCAAGGGAGTCCGCGGGGCGTCGTGATCGTGGCCCACGGCCTCGGCGAACACGGTGGGCGTTACGGTCACGTCGCCGACCGACTCGTCGGAGCCGGGTACCGGGTGGCGATCCCGGACCATCTCGGGCACGGCAGGTCGGGCGGAAAGCGATTACGGGTCAACGGATTCGACGACTTCACTGGCGACCTGGAGCAGGTGCGAGCCGCGGTCGTCGTGGACGGCACCCCGACGTTCCTCCTGGGCCACAGCATGGGTGGCGCCATCGCGCTCGACTACGCCCTCGATCACCAGGATGTGCTCGACGGATTGGTGCTCTCGGCGGCGGCGGTCGTGCCCGGCGACGATCTGTCGGCAGCCGCGATCCGGTTCGCGAAGATCGCGGGGAAGATCGCCCCCGGCCTGCCGACGACGGCGGTGAACGCGGCCAGCATCTCCCGCGATCCGGACGTGGTCGCCGCGTATGACGCCGACCCCCTCGTCAGTCGCGGTCGGATCCCGGCGGGACTCGGAGCCGCGATGTTGAATGCGATGGCCGGGTTTCCGGATCGGTTGCCGTCTCTGCGGATTCCGACGCTGGTACTGCACGGGAGCGCCGACCTGCTCACCGATCCGCGCGGCAGCGAACTCGTCGCCCGGCTGGCCGCGTCCGACGATCTCACCCACACCGTCTACGACGGTCTGTATCACGAGATCTTCAACGAGCCCGAAAAGGAGACAGTGCTCGATGAGCTCGTCGAGTGGCTGCAGACGCGGACGCCGGCCGCGACGGGATGAATCCGTCGGGCCGGCGTCGGCGGGCGAAGCGGTAGAACTGTCAGCGGCTGGACGGCGGGGCGAAGGACGGGAGTCCGGAGCCCGGGTTCGCCGGAGCGGCGGAGCTGGACGCGGGCGCCTCGCTCGTCGGTGTCGCGCTCTGCGGTGCGGCCGCTCCCGGGGCAGCCTCGGATGCCGGCGCGGCCGGGACGTCGGCCGCGACCGGAGCGGTCGGTGCCGGGGCGAAGCTCGGTGCCGTCGCGGACTGCGATGCGTCGGTCGACCCGATCACGCCCGAGCTCGGCGCACCTGACTCGGCCGAGCTCGAGGCGCTCGCCGATGTCGCGCCGGAGAAGTCCACCGGCAGCACCGGGGACGCTGCCGCGGCCTGGACCGCGGCCGCGGTGGCCTTCGCCGCACCGTCGGGCGATGCGGTGCCGTTGGCGGCGACCAACTGTGTCTTCGTGGTCACCGGCGGATTCTTGCGCAGCGCGTCCAGAACCTCCTGGCGACCGTCGCGGAGCCCGCGTCCCCAGTTCTCCCAGGTGTGGCCGCCGTAGTTGGGGAGCACCACCACGTTGGCGCCGCTCTGCTTGGCCTGCAACTGCATCAGCACGGTCGACACCGCCGACAGGACCTCCAGCGCGATCGCGCTGATCTGGTCCCGCGGTGCCAGCTTGGCCATCTCGCTCGGCGTCAGGAATCCGTTGCCGGACGAGATGATCAGGACCTGACCGTTCTGCTTCAGCTTGTCGACGTTCTTCGACGGATCGTTCTCGGTCCACCGGGCACTGCCGGGCGCACCCCACATGTTGACGATGCCGTTGGTGTAGTTGGACACCAGCGTCTGCGACGCGAACACACCGAGCGCGCCGATCGGGTTGTCGGTCTGGTAGTAGCCCGACATCGCCTGTACGACCTTGAACTGCTCGGGATGCCGCTCGGCCAGGGTGACCGCGGGACCCGCCGACATCGACAATCCGACGATCGCGTTGTTCGACGGACTGACGCCGAAGTTCTTCGCGAGGTAGGCGGGGAGCTCGTCGGTCAGGAACGTCTCCTGCTTGATGGTCGTGTTCTTGGCGCCGGCACCGCCATCCCAGTCGGTGTAGAACGACGACGATCCGCCGACCGGCATCACCAACGTGGTGTCGGTGCTGCCGTCGTACACCTGGGCGGCCTTGACGTCGGTGGTCCACGCCGAGCGGTCGTCGCGCGCCCGCATGCCGTCGAGCAGATACACGCCCTTGTCACTGCCGTTCGACGCGCGGATCTGGACGATGACGAACTTCTGCTGGGACGCCGACCACACCTTGCAGTTCTGGACGTAGTACTTGGATGCGTCCCACGAGCACCCGTCGCGGAGGACCTCCGGGTGACCGGCGAGTGCGGACGCGGTGTTGCTCGTCGAGAACAGCGCGTTGGCACCGAAGAGCACCAGGCTGAGGACGGCGACCACGGCACCGATCAGAATCATGCGCGGACGTCGGCGGGCCGCGCGCGGTGCACGATCGGTCACCGCCTCGGACGCCTCGTCATGGATGGTCCACTCCGACGTGGGGTCGTCGGAGGATGCGGCCGAGCCGCCGGGATGAGCTGAGGTGGACATAACGCGGGCGTTCTCCTGATCTGCGTGCCCCGACCGCGCGCAGAAGAGCGCGCTATCAGTGATGTCGTCCACCGTGCGCCGCGCGTTACCGACCGCCGGCGCAGTTTGTCCGACGCCGTCACGGGTACTCGTGAGACGCAGCCGATCGAAAGGATTCTGAGTCTCATGGCTGAAGAACTTCGCAACGTCAGTGTCGCCTTCCTGGTCGCACCCGAAGGCATCGAACAGGTCGAGTTGACCGAGCCGTGGAAGTCGGTGGAAGCGGTCGGCGGCACGCCGTCGCTGGTCTCGACCGACAGTGGAACCGTGCAGGCGTTCAACCACCTCGACAAGGCCGACACCTTCCCGGTTGACGCCACGGTCGACAGCGTCAGTGCCGACGACTTCGATGCACTCGTCCTACCCGGCGGCGTCGCCAACCCCGACTTCCTGCGCACCGTCGACGACGCAGTCGGATTCGTGCGCGGTTTCTTCGACCAGGGCAAGCCGGTGGCCGCGATCTGCCACGCTCCGTGGACGCTGATCGAGGCGGATGTGGTCCGCGGCCGGGCCATCACGTCGTGGCCGAGCCTGCAGACCGACCTGAACAACGCTGGTGCGTCGTGGACGGATCAGGCCGTCGTCGAATGCGACCACGGACCCAACACACTGATCACCAGCCGTAAGCCCGACGATCTGTCGGCGTTCAACGCGGCGATCGTCGGCGTGTTCGCCAGAGAGGCCCAGAAGTCCGCAGCCGGCTGAGCCGAGGAGCCCGCGAACGCCCCCGGAGACGTGTGAGCGTCACCAGGGGCGCGTCGCGGTGATCTGGTCGACCCCCATCCGGCCGTCGCGGAACGCCATCCGGCCACCGACGAGATAGATCCGCCACACCCGCGCGACCTCGTCGCCGACCATGGCCACTGCCTCGGCCCAGTTCTTCTCGAAGGTGTCGTACCAGGCGTCGACGGTGCGGACGTAGTGCTCGCGCATCGCCTGGACGCCCTGCACCTCGAGCCCGGCACCCTCGAGCAAGCCCATCGTGTCGCCGACCGGCCGCATGTACATGTCCGGTGCGATGTAGGCCTCGATGAACGGTCCGCCGCCGGGGTGGTTGGCCGCCGGACGCGACATCTGCTGGATGCAGACCCGGCCACCGGGGACCACCTTGTCGTGCAACACCCGGGCATAGGTCGGGTAGTTGCGCTGGCCGACGTGTTCGCCCATCTCCAGCGATGCGACGGCATCGAACGGACGGTCGGGGATCTCGCGGTAGTCCTGCACGCGGATCTCGACCAGGTCGCCGAGGTCGCGCTCGGCGATGCGGGCGTCGATGAACTTCTTCTGCTCCTGCGCGATCGTCACGCCGACGACCTTCGCGCCGTAATGCTCTGCCGCATACAGGCTCAACGAGCCCCAACCGCAGCCGATGTCGAGGAATCGGAGTCCCTTCGCACGATCGAGGCCGACCTTGCGGCACACCAGGTCGAGTTTGGCCGCCTGGGCGTCCTCGATGGACTGGTGTGGATCGGAATCGTCCCAGAGCGCGCTCGAGTAGGCCATGTGGTCGTCGAGGATCAGTCGGTAGAAGTCATTGGACAGGTCGTAGTGATGGCTGATCACTGCGCGGTCGCGTCCCAGCGAGTGGAGTCGTCCCCGGATCACGGCCTGCGACGCCGGATTCGGCTTCGGGAGGCCGAGCACGCCGTACCGGCGTGCGAGGCGGACGGTGTCCCACAGGAGTCGGGGACCGGGACGCACACCGGAGAGCCCGCGGCGGGCCGCGACCTCCCAGACGTGGGTCAGTGCATCGTCCAGATCGCCGATCACATCGAGTTCGCCGGTGACGAAGGCCTGCGCGGCGCCCAGCTCGCCCGGATGCCAGAGCAGGCGGCGCAACGCATCTGGGCTGTACAGGACGACATGCGGAGCGTCGTCGGGGCCGGCCGTGCTGCCGTCCCATGCGGTCAGATGCACCGGGAGTGTGCCCCCGGTGTATCGCGCGGCGACGTCGGCCAACTCGTCGGCGACTGCCATGTTCGGTCCTCTCGCAGAGTTCACTTGCTCTGTTCACATCCGGATCGCGCCGGACGTGAGATCATTTCGCAACGGTAGATGTGCGCCCGCTCGGGTCGCACGCTTCGTGTGGTGTTCGCTACCGCGCCCGTGCCGGATGGGGTCCGCGGCATCGCAGTGGAGAGAGGCTGACCACAGTGCGCATCGGGTCGGGCAGTTCGGCAGCGGGGCAGGGACGGTTCGGTCGCGTCGTCCGACGCGCGACGGTGGCGATCGGTGGCGTCGTCATGGTTGTCGCGGCCACGGCGATACCGGCAGGAGCCGCACCGTCGGTCGGGAGCCGGCCGGCCGCCGTGCCGGCGCCGGTTCCGTCGGCCGACCCGTTCTATCAGGCCCCACCCGGTCTGGCCTCCGCCCGACCCGGTCAGGTGCTGCGTACCCGTCCGGTCCGGTTCGTGGCACAGGGCGTGACGACGCCGATCGTCGCCACCCAGGCCGCCTACCGCAGCACGGGTGAACAAGGTCAACCGATCCTCGGCGTGACCACCGTGCTCCGCCCGCTCGCCGGACCGACGACGCGCATCGTCTCGTTCCACATGGCCTACGACGGTTTGGGTTCGCAATGCGACCCGTCTTACACCCTGCAGGGGTTCGCGCCCAGCAAGACGGCGCAGATCGAGCAGACCGTCATCGCCGGCTATCTCGCGTCCGGTCACACGGTGCTGGTGCCCGACTACGAGGGCACGCGCTCGGAATGGACCATCGGACGTCAGTCCGGGACTCTCGCGCTCGACGGGATCCGGGCCGGCGAGAAGGTGTTGCGTGCGCCCACGTCGACGCCCGTGGGGCTGATCGGTTACTCGGGCGGATCGGTGCCCACCAACTCGGCGGCCGAGCTCGCACCGAGCTACGCGCCCGAACTGGCCATCGTGGGTGCGGCGGGTGGTGGCCTACCGGTGAACCTCGCCCACAACCTGCCGTACGTCAGCGGTAGCAAGGACTGGGCCGGGGTGATGCCGGCGATCGTCGTCGCCTATCAGCGCGCCTACGGCATCGCACCGGCGAGCACCCTGTCTCCGCGGGGCGCCGGCATCGTGAACACCGTGCAGAGCCAGTGCATCGCGGCTTTCGCGTCGAAGTACCCCGGTCTCACCAACGGCGCGCTCGTCCGTTCGCCCTACCGCGGCCTGCTCGACGTGCCCGGTGTCTCGTCGGCCATCGCCCGCAACGTGATGGGCACCTTCGGCACGCCGCGGATCCCGATGCTGCTCGGCGTCGGTCAGAAGGATGCCGTCGGTGACGGCGTGATGGTGGCGGCCGATGTCGCCGACCTCGCCAAGCGGTACTGCGCACGCGGGGTGCGGGCACAGTTCAACCGCTACGTCGGAGACAGCCACGGCGACGCGTTCATCCCGTTCCAGCGCGACGCGGCGGTGTTCCTCGCGGCGAGTTTCGCCGGTCGGAGCACCGCCACGTGCGCGAGCTGAGTGCGGTCGCTGCTCAGGCGTCGTAGCCGAGCAGCGACTTCACCTCGAGGAACTCGTCGAAGGCGTAGTCGCCCCATTCACGACCGTTGCCGCTCTGCTTGTATCCGCCGAACGGTGCAACCGGGTCGAGCTGCGCGCCGTTCAGCGAGATCGATCCGGCCCGGATCCGGGACCCGACCTTGCGGACGGCGTCGGTGTCCCGACCCGAGACGTAGCCTGCCAGACCGTATTCGGTGTCGTTCGCGATCGTGATGGCGTCGTCGAGCGAGTCGTAGCCGATGACGACCAGCACCGGGCCGAAGACCTCGGTTCGGGCGATCTCCATGTCGTTGGTGACGTCGGAGAACACGGTCGGACGGACGTAGTAGCCGGTGGGCAGGTCGTCGGGACGACCCGGCCCGCCGAACACGACCGTTGCGCCGTCGTCGACGGCCCGGCTGATCAGGCCCTGGATCTTGTCGAACTGTGCTTCGGAGACGACCGGGCCGAGTCGGACCTCGCCGGTCGGGTCGCCGACGGTGAGCGACGGCTCCACCGAACGGGCGGCCTCGGCTGCCTCGGCGAGGCGTGCGGTCGGCACCAGCATCCGGGTGGGGGCGTTACACGACTGACCCGAGTTGACCATCACATTCGCGACCCCGGCCGCGACGTTGGCGGCGAGATCTTCGTCGTCGAGGATGATGTTGGGGCTCTTGCCACCCAGTTCCTGGGCGACCCGCTTGACCGACGGTGCCGCGTTCTTGGCGACCTCGATACCGGCGCGGGTGCTGCCCGTGAACGACACCATGTCGACGTCGGGGTGTGCGGCGAGTGCGGTCCCCACACCGGGGCCGTCGCCGTTGACGAGGTTGAACACACCTGCGGGAACGCCTGCGGTGTCGAAGATCTCGGCGACGATCGCAGCGCTGAACGGTGCCACCTCGGAGGGCTTGAGCACCATCGTGCATCCGGTGGCCAAGGCCGGAGCGACCTTGCACATCACCTGGTTGAGCGGCCAGTTCCACGGCGTGATGAACCCGCAGACGCCGATCGGCTCCTTGACGATGCGTGAGGTGCCGCGGTCCTCTTCGAACGAGAACGTCGGGAGTTGCGCGGCAGCGGTCATCAAGTGGGCCAGACCGATCGGTACCTGCACGCTGTTGGCCAGGCCGTCCGGCGCGCCCATCTCCTCGGTGACCGCGGCGGCGAGGTCGCCCATACGCTTCTGGTATTCGGCCACAACGGCATTGAGGACTTCGACCCGCTCGTCGACGCTGGTCAGCGACCACGTCACGAAGGCCTTGCGGGCGGCCTCGACCGCCGCGTCGACATCGGCGGCCGAACCCAGCGCGACATGTCCGGCGGCCTTCTCGGTCGCTGGGTTGATGACGTCGATGAGGTTCAGTTCGGCGGGTTCCACCCATCGCCCGTCGATGTAGAACTTCGTGATCTCGCGCATGCTCGGCCTCCTGCGTCGGCGCGGTAAATGTGTGACGCACACAACACTAGACCGCGGGGCCGGATGGCTGCCACCGTATCAGGAAACGATCGTGTTCAGAATGGGCTCGGTCTTCCGGATGAGGCCCCGACTACGACGATGGCCGCCACCCGAGTGGGCGGCGGCGATCGTTGTCACGTCGGCTCAGTGTGCGCCGACGACCTGTGCTGGTGGACGGTGGTCGTGGATACGGTCATCGGAGTCGCTCCCTTCGTTCGTCGTGATTCGTTCGCGGTGCGATCGTGCATGGTGCGGATCGTGCTGCGTACAGCTCTGCCCAGCGGACCATCTCCGGAAACGTCACACCCGCAACCGGGTGGCGCCATGACAGTGGAAACCTCCGTTGCGCAGCGGTTTCCGCGAGGGTTGTGAACCCGGTCATGTCATGCGGTGAGCTTGTCGGCGAAACGCACCACGCGGCGTGCCAGATGATCGAGTGCGGCGATGGTGTCGTCGGAGAGTTCGTCGCTGTTCTGAGGGCCGGTCACGTGGCCGACCCCGTACGGATTGCCGTCGGCGAACTTCACCGGGTCGGTGTAGCCCGGCGGGACGATGATGCCGCCGAAGTGCATGAGTGTGGTGTAGAGCGCCAGCAACGTCGACTCCTGGCCTCCGTGCAGGGTGTTGCTCGAGGTGTAGGCGGCGTAGATCTTGTCGGCGAGTTTCCCGTCGGCCCACAGCCCGCCGAGGCTGTCGATGAAGGTCTGGAACGACGCGGTGGTCGCGCCGAAGCGGGTGGGAGAACCGAAGATCACTGCATCCGCCCACACGATGTCGTCGCCCGACGCGGCCGGAAGGTCTTTCGTCGCCTCGTAGTTCGCCGACCATGCGGGGTTCTCGGCGAAATCCTCCGGGGCCCGGGTCTCCGCGATGTGCCGCACCCTGACCTCGGCGCCCGCCTCGGTGGCGGCACGTTCGAGCTCGCGGGCGATGGACGTGCCGTGCCCGGTCGCGGAGTAGTAGATGATGGCCAGCTTCGACATCGGTTCCCTTCCGTCAGCGTGCAGTGGAGGCAGGTGTACCCCATTGTCGAGGGACTCGAAACGGACCGCGGCCCGCGAGTCGGAGGACTCGCGGGCCGCGGGGTTGTCGGACGGCGGGGGTCAGACCCGTACCGTGCGATCGGAGTCGTCGTCGGACGGCGTCTCCGACTGCTCGGTCCCGAGCAGCTTCTCGCCCTCGATGTCGATGCGCGGCAGGATCTTGTCCAGCCACTTCGGCAGCGCCCACGCCCGATCGCCGAGGAGTGCGAGCACCGCGGGGATCAGGGTCATACGCACCAGGAAGGCGTCGAAGAAGACCGCGGCGGCCAATGCGAATCCCATCGCCCGGATGAAGGCGAGGTCCTGCAGCATGAACGCGGCGAACACCGAGATCATGATGGCCGCGGCTGCGGCGACGACCCGTCCGCTGTGGGTGAAGCCGGTGAGGATCGCCGTCCGTGCATCGCTGCCGTGCACGTACGCCTCACGCATTCGACTCACCAGGAACACCTGATAGTCCATCGCCAGTCCGAAGACGATGCCCACCAACATGATCGGGAAGAAGCTGACCAGCGGCTGCGGGTCGAACAGGCCGAACAGGCCGTCGGAGAACAGTGCAACCGTCACGCCGAAGGTCGCACCGACACTCAGCAGGAAGCCGAGCGCTGCCGTCAGCGGCACCCAGATCGAGCGGAACACGATGGTCAGCAAGATGAATGCCAAGCCGACCACGATGATCACGTAGGGCAGCAGTGACGAACTCAATCGATCGGAGATGTCGATCTCGATCGCCGTCTGACCGGTGACCCCGATGGAGAGACCTCGCTCGGAGACCGCGGGCGAGAGGTCACGCAGCGCGGTGACGAGGTCGTGCGTCGACTGTTCGGTCGAGGCCGCGTCGGGGATCACCGAGATGATCGCGGTGTCGCGGGCCTGGTTCAGACCGTCGGCGCCGATGGTCGCACCGGCGACATGGTCGAGTCCCCGGACCTGTCCGGCCAACTGATCGAAGGCGGCGAGTCGGTCGGCCTGGTCGGCGATGCCCCGACCGTCGACCACGACGACCAGTGGTCCGTTGTAGCCCGGACCGAAGCCCTCGGCGATCTGCTCGTACGCCTGTCGCTGTGGGGTACCCGGGTCGGAGGTGCCGTCGTTGGGCAGCGCGAGCTTGAGCCCGACCAAAGGCACTGCGAGCACGGCCAACAGCACGAAGACGCCGATCGCGAAGATCGCGGGCCGACGGGTCACGGTCTCGATCCACCGGCGGCCGTTGCTGCGACGCTCCGTCTCGTGCGGCTCCGTGTCCGGCGCGTTGAGGAACGTCAGGCGCCCGGCGAAAGCCTTGCGGCCGAACAGACCGAGGATCGCGGGCAGCAACGTGAGCGCGACCAGGACCGCGACGAGGACCGTCCCGGCCGCCGAGATGCCCATCGCGGTGAGGAACGGGATGTTGACCACCGACAGCGCGGCCAGGGCGATGAACACGGTCAGACCCGCGAACACCACAGCCGAACCGGCGGTGCCGACGGCACGTCCGGCCGCCTCGGCCCTATCCGTGGTGCGCAAGAGTTCGTGCCGGTATCGAGAGAGGATGAAGAGCGCGTAGTCGATGCCGACCGCCAGGCCGATCATCGTCGCCAGGATGGGTGTCTCCTGACTGAGGTCGAAGAAGTACGACGCCGCGCTGACGCCCAGCAGTCCGACGCCGACGCCGACGACCGCGGTGATCAGCGGCATGCCCCACGCGATGAGAGACGCGAATGTCAGGATCAGTACCAGCGCACCGAAGATGAGGCCGATGACCTCCGAGGTGCCCTCGATCGACGGCTGCGGCAGCGCTGTTCCCGTCATTGACACCTTCAGACCGGCGGCACGCGCATCCTCGGCGGCCCTGTCGATCTGGTCGTGGGTACTGGCCGGGACGTCGGCGTAACTCTTCAGGTCGAAGGCGGCGCCAAGCTGGGCGACGGTGGCGTCGCCGTTGATCGGCGACGTCAGCTGCGCATCACGTTCGGCCTCCTCGGCGGCGGTGCCGAAGGCCTGCTCGTGGAATGCGACTGTCTGCTGACGTGCGGGGCCGGGGCGACTCTCGGTGCCGTACACCGTGAACGGGTTGACCACCGCGTCGGCCTGGACGCCGTCGAACTTCTTGATGTCGTCGACGAGTCCGTCGATGGCCCGTTGGTTGCGCGACTCGGTGAGCGGCGATCCGTCGGCGGCGCTGACCACGTAGGTGACGCTGACACCCTCGCCGAACTTCGGCTTGTCGGGGAAGCGTTCGACCATCGTGTTCTGGGCCTTCTCCGACGGGATGCCCGGGATCGAGAAGGTGGTGCTGGCCGGCTGGGCCATGGTGCTCGCCGCGGCGGCGAAGCCGACGAGCACCAGAACCCAGACGGCGATGGTGGCGAACCGGTGCTGGTAGCACCAGTGTCCGATCCGATAGAGGCGTTCGGCCATGGGGTGTGCTCCTCGTCGGTTGTGAGGGTCGTGCCGGGGTGATCGTTCGGTGCGGGGGGATCGTGTGCGGGTGATCGGTGTGTGGGAGGGGATGTCAGGAGTCGAGGACGGACTCGCCCATGCCGACAGCCGCCTGGCGGAAGGCCTCGGACAGGATCGGGCCCACCGCGGGACGGGGTTCGGGAAGGTCGCTCCAGTACTCGAGCGCGACGCGGGCGATGGTCAGCGAGGTGTCGACGGCCAGGCGGGCATAGAGACCGCGGCCGTCGTGGCCGTGTTTGGCACACAGATCCACGAACATCTGCTCGAAGGACTCGTGCGCCTCGAGGGTGCTGTGGTGGGAGACGAACGTCGGTTCGGTCATCGTCAGCCGGAAGAGGGCCACGAGTTCTGCCGGGTCGGCGGTCTGATCGGAGTCCGCGGTCGCGCAGATCCCGTATTCGAGTACCTGCCAGAGGCTCTCGTCGTCACCACGGCTGTCGGCGTTGTCGATCACCCGCGAGATCGTGTCGTTGATCAGGTGGATGATCGCCTCGACCTTGTCGGCGAAGTAATTGTGGAAGGTGCGCGGGGAGACGCCGACCTCGGCGCACACGGCGTCGATGGTCACGCGGTCGAGGCCGTCGTGGGCGGCGAGCCGTAGGACCGCACGCGCGAGCTCCCGACGCGTGTGCGCCTTCTTCGACTCGCGGAGTCCCACGGATGTGGTCATGCAGTCCAGCGTGCCCTTTTTTCGCATGGGTGCAAAGTTTCAGGCGAGTGCAATTTCGAGACCTTGGTCACCCAGTATTCGTCAGTGTGACCTGCGCAACTGTGATTACCAGGGGCGTTGTCGACGACGAACGCCGGGGCCCGATCGGATCGGTGCCCCGGCGTCGATGGTGGTCGGTGATCGTCAGCCGATGCTGAAGGGTTTTCCGTAGACGTCGACGATCTGGCTCGCCGACTCAGTGGTGACCTGGACCTTTGCGTAGGAGCGTGCCTGCGCGAAGCCGGCGCACCCGTTGATCATCATCGTCTCGTTGGTGTACGCCAGCCGCCCCTTGCTCCCGGGGAAGCTGACGCTGGTGGTGTTGGCCTTGCCGCCGAACGCATCCTTGTACTCGACGTCGGTGATGTAGTAGTTCGCCGCCTGACCCGGGCCGAGGGTGACGCCTGCACCGGTCTTGGCGGTCACGGTCGCCGTCTCCGGACTGATGTCCTGGTAGCTCTTGGCGGTCGCGGTGCCGTCGGTGGTGGAGTTGGCACCCAGCGTCAACTGGCATCCGACGATGTAACCGGCCGAGATGCCGACCTTGGCCTTCGGATCGGAGGCCGACAGCGTGTAGCGCCCGGAGACCCACGCGTTGCGGTGCAACGGCGTCCCGCCCATCGACGGGTTGATCCGCGCCGACTCGTTGGTGCGGGCGATGGTGATCGACGAGCCGTCGGCCAGCTTCTTGGTGACGGTCTGCGCCGGGAGTCGCGTCGAGGTGTCGGCGGATGCGACGCCGTGGGTGACGAGGGGGAGTGTGGCCGCGATCGCGACCGCGGTGACCGCCGATCGGGTGACGGCGCGTCGGGACAGGAAGTGATTCTTCATGGAGACCTCTGCTGCGAGTGGGGTTTCGGTGGACGGAGGCGTCAGCCGATGGAGAACGGCTTGCCGTAGAGGTTCACCTTCTGGTGGAACTCCCCGGTCGTCTCCACCGTGGTGAAGGCGCGTGCCTGTGCGTATCCGCCGCAGTTCTGGATCTCCAGACCCGCGTTCTGGTAACCGAGGTGGTAGGTGCCCGGCTTCTCGATGTCGCGGCTGGTGACCACCACGAACTTCACCTGCCCCGCGGAGAGCGGGACGGTCAGGTTCGCGCTGGCGGACGGTGCCGTCAGGCTGAGGGCCCCCGACAGTCCGCCGGAGAGGCCCTCGATGTTGACCTGGCAGCCCACGATGTACCCCGACGACACCTTGGCGGCCGCTCCGTTGGTGTAGACGCCCTGCGTTCCGGGGTACTTGTCCTCGCCACCCGCGCCGACCGTCGGTCCGGCCTTCTTGGGCTTGAGGTGGGGGGCCTTCAGGGTCACCTGTCCGCTGACCCATGCGGTTCGCGAGGCGCCGTTGGCCGCCAGGGACGGCGACACGCGAGCACTCTCCGCCGACCGGGTGATGCTCAGGCCGTCGCCGTGTGCAGTTCCTCCGGGAAGTCGGATCACGCTGTCCGCAAACGCCGTTCCCGGCGTGGCGAGGGCGGCAAGGGTGCCGGCGCCGACGAGTGCGGCGGTGAGGCCCGCGGCGCGTCGCAGGCTCGGTCGATGGCGGTGGTGTCGGGTCAAGTCGATCCTCCTCGGTTCGCTGCGTCGAGCGACTTCAGTCGCACGGATGGTCCGTCGACTCGCGAGGTGGAACCCCACGTCTGTCGTCCACACTGAGAGCAGATGTACCGTAACTGTCGGATCAGTGAAAGTCTAATGTGACTTTGATCCCTTTGGTGTCGGCGAGACCCGTTGTGGGACCGCTTCACTCACCGCAATCGAGCATTCATGGGAGGTTGCTCGGTGCGGCTGCAGGGGATCGATCCCGCTCCGGTGCGGCGTTTCGACCAGCGATGATCGCGGCGAGTCCGGCGCTCGCTCGAAGTAGTGCCAGCGCCCGGTTGTCGAGTTCGGCGAGCCGGCCGTCGAGCGCGCCGAGTGAGGCATCGGCCCCCTGCATGTCCCGGAGGGCGGTGATCGCGGCCCTGGTCGTGGGGATGCCGTGGCCGGCAGCCCGCAGTGCCGCCGTGATCCGGGCCTCGCGAATCGCCGTCGTGGCGTAACGCCGGGTGCTCCCGGCGGCCCCGGGGATGCGATCCGGCCGTACCAGTCCCTCGCTTTCCCAGAACCGCAGCGTCGACGCCCGGACGTCGAGACCGGCGGCGAGTTCGGTGATGGTCATCGAGTCCGTCGCCGTGGGGTCGGGATCAGTGGGATCGGGGTCGGTGTCGGTGTCCTCGTCAACGATCAGGCTCACCGCCGCGCGCGCGGTCAGGGTGCGCTCCCGGTCGCGCTGAAGTCCTGCGTGCAGTCGAGCTACCAGGGTGATCGCCGAACCGACTGGCAGCGTGCGGATCTCGCGAAGCGCGTGCCGCGCCGCGACCGGCCCGACCGCGATGGTGAACTCACGGTAGACGGCCAACTCCTCGACATGGGCCGGGGTGAAGTCGCGGTACCCGTTGGGTGATCGGGATGCCGGAGAGACCACCCCGATCCGCTCGAGGTCGCGGATCTGCTGCACGGAATAGCCGCTCGCGATGGCGACCTGCGTCGTCCTCATCGCGGATGCCGGTCCGCGGCTCGGCAACCCTCCGGAAGCACTTCAACCACATACTTCAAGTATGAACCTGTATGAGCTGATGGAGACGGTGCGTTCCTTCGACGGTGTGCTGGAATTGGCGCCCGACGAGGGCAGCGGATTCCCGGAGATCGCCTGGGGCGATCACTTCTTCTACTACGCGCCCGATGGGCAGATACCCGCTGGTCAGCCGTATGCGACCGTGGTCACCAAGGACTATCCGGACGAGCCGTCGTCGGGTCTCGACCGGCCGGATCGCTGGCGGGTGAACATCCACGTCGGCGGAGCGCGGTCAGCGGAACTGCTCGGCGGCGAGCCGGGGGACCTCGCGGCGACAACGGATTTCACCCGATCCGACGTCGTGCATCCGCATCCGGTCTACCACCGGCAAGGCTGGATCGCGGTCGTGTGTCCCGGGCCGGCCACCTCGGACACCGTGGTGGCGCTGCTGAGGGATGCTCATCGAGCCGCTGAGCGACGGGCGTCGAAGCGCAGGGTGGAGTCGGCTGGAGAGGGGGAGGGTTGACATTGTGAGCTTAGGTAAAGTTACCCTTACCCGATAGCGCACGACGCCCGGCCGCGACGCCGGGTGCACACGAACGACGAGCGGCGTGAGCGCTCGCCAACGCGACGGGAATGTAGTGACGCACGTGGTGACACCGTGCTCTCTGCTGTCCGCAGCGCAGGATGGGTTCGGCGTCATACCTGCGGTGCAGATCGGTGACGAGAGTGTCGACTTCGAGAGATTTGCCGAGTCGGTGGCGTGGTTGAGCGCCGATCTCCGCTCCTGTGGACTCGAGCCGGGGCAGCGGATCGGACTGGGCGTACGCACCGGGTGGTCGTTCGTGCTGACCCTGCACGCGTTGCTCGCGCTCGAGGTGGTCATCGCCCCGCTCGATCTGTGCGACGACGACGCGGTCGCCCGCGCGGGTGAACTCGACCTCGACTTCTTGCTCGCACACGACGACCACGACGACGTGCTCGAAGACGTGGTCGAGGAAGTCGCCGACGGCGCGGCCGTGCCCATCTATCGGATCGCCGACACCTTCTCGCTGGTGGATGTAGGACCAGGCGTCGAGGATGGGGCGTCCGGCGGAGGGCTGATCAACGATCTGCGCAGTGGTCGGGTCGAGGCGGTCGAGGAGATCATCGACGAGGCGGCTCGGCTCGGCCGTCGGCTCGGCCTGTGGCCGGGTACCCGTGTGGAACTGACCGGCCCGTTGAACGAGCGCCCCGCGGTCCTGATGGTCCTCGCATGTGCGCTGACCGGTGCCTGCGCATGCGTCGACGGCACCCGGGCGACGATCACCACGCGTATCCCCGACGAACTCGACCTGCCCAGACACCAACGCCTGCTGTCGGTCTCGTGACCCTGGGTGACGCGTCGGATCAGCCGACGGTCTGTTGCACCAGGTCGGCGAGGTCGTTCTCTCGGCGCCGACGCAGCGTCGCGACGGTGAGCTCCGACGCCGAATCGGGCGGGAGCCAGAGGGCGTCGGTCAGGATCGCGCGCAGCGCCTCGGGGGCCGGTCGTCGGCGACCGGGGGAGCGGCCGATCGACTCGACGATCCGGGCTGCCGGCGTGGTGGCGCGGGCCGAGGTGTCGCGCCGGACGCCGAATCCCTGAGGGCTGAAGTCCAGGAAGACCGGATCCCCTTCGGCGAGACCGAGGTCGGTGACGAACCGTTTGATCGTGCCCGACCGCGCCTGCACCGACACCCACATGAACGACTGTGGCCCATGGTCGGATGGGATGCGGACCGGTGAGCCGGGAGCGACGCCGATGATGCTCGCCAGCGCCGACGGGATGTTGAATGCCGAACCCTTGATGTGCGCCGCGGTGATCGTGGTCGCCCAGTGCGTCGACTCCCCGTCGCGATAGAGGCCGCGGGTCCGCGTCGGGGTCTTGCGCGGTGCGTAAGGCCGTTCTCTCCGTGACACCATCTCATCGCGCGTGATGAACTCGCCCGCACTCGCGTACGCCCGGATACTCGACTCGGTGACGTCGTAGTCGCCCCGGATCGTGGCGATCATGTCGGCGATGGGAACCGGGCCGTCCGCTGCCGCGAGGATGCGATCGATCTGGCGGTGGACGGGCACGTACCGCTGGAGGCCCCATCGGCGGAGGCCGTAGGTGTGGCGATCCGTCTTGACGATCCGTTCATCGGTGACGAGTGCATTGCGGACACTCGACGGCGCACGCGGGAACTCCAGTAGTGCACCGAGGATCTCGTCGAATGTACGCGGCTCGCCGGCGATCGCCAGGACGCCTGCGACCAGATCCCCGGTTGACGCGGACGAGGGTACTGCGTGGTCGGCCACGACAGCGTATCCGCTGCGCTGCAGCCATCGCCGCGCGGCGTCGGTGGTGAGGTTCAGGGAGTCGGCGACCACCGGAACCGGGGCCACACCTTCCGGGGTCGCGGCCTCGTCGACCGACGAACGGGTTTGTGTGGTCACCTCTTTCATCGACCCGCGCACGATCCAATCGTCGACCGCGTGCAATCCCACGGAGCCGGCGGCCACCAGGCGCCACGTCGGCACATCGAGCGACGCGACCGTCTTTCCCAGGTCCGGATCATCCGCGACGAGGTCGTCGGCGTCGACGACCGGGTGGGCATGTCCGTCGATGTCGGCACGGAGGGCGCGCAGATGGGGCGAACCGTCGATCAACTCGACGAGCCGACGGCGGATGCCGCGATCCATCTGGGTCACCCGCTCCCGGGACGTCCCGATCATCCCGGCCAGTTCGGTCTGGGTCCGTGGTCGCGAGGACAGGATTCGCTCGCGGAGCACGAGCCGGTCGCGATCGGTCAGTGCGGCAGCGAAGCTCTCGACATCGCCGTGATCGCCGGTGGTGGTTGCCGCCTCGGCAGTGCTCGCGGTCGCGGTGTGGGCCGCGACCCCGACCAGCGCTGCGGCGACCTCCACCGCAGCGGCGGTGCCGATGCGGGGACGCGCCAGCAGATCACCGACCGATCCGGCGATGAGGTCTTGCAGGATGTGGATGCCGTTACCCGACAGCCGTCTGCGGACCGACGCGCTCACCGGGAGTCCGTCCAGCGGCACCGCGGGGTCGATCCCCGGGAAGTCGTCGGCGAGCGGGCATCCGGGGCGATCGGCGACGTACCGCTCGGCGAGCAACGAACAGAAGTCGGCGATGTTCGTGTCGGTGAGGGTGTCGGCGGGCGATCGGTGGATCCACGAGTTGACGATGACCTCGTCGGGCGCGAGTATCGGCGGTCCGTCGCGATAGTCGCCCAGCCACGGGAGCACGTCGAGCCACGGACGCACGCCCAGTTCCCGGGCGGGATTCGAAGTCATCGTGACGGGCTGTCCTCAGGCGAACTCGGTTACGGAAGTCGAAAATCGCGTCCAGGATAGCCTATTTCCGCCATCGGCCCAGGGCTTGAGGACCTGGCTGTCGCATGTGAACGACCTGTCGATGGACAGGTCGTTGACAGTGGGTCGGACACCGTCGGTCCATGGCGTGGTCGGCGGGCAGAAGGTCGTGATGCCCTCGACCCCACGCCCGCGCTCCAGAGCGCACTACCGAACTGGGTCATCATGGAATAGGCTAATTTGATTCGCTCGTCTGTGGAGTTCGAGAGAGGAACCCGATGACCGAAACGGATCCGTCGCCGACGACCGCCTGGCGGGGAAGGCTCCCGGTGTGGTTCGAGGCGCCACCGGAACCACACGGACGCATCGCGATGAAGATCGACGAACACACGACACCGCGGCAGTTGGTGCTGCGGACGATGTTCGCCGATCCGCGTCGCACCGTGCCGGCCAGCTTCTTGGTCATCGGACACCAGGTGGGTGAGGCCTTGGTGCCGATCGTGATGGGCCTGGCGATCGACCGGGGTGTGGCCACGGGCGATGCGACGGCGACGATCGGCTGGATCGCAGTGCTCGGCCTCGTGTTCGGTATGTTGTCGTTCTGCTTCCGCTTCGGTTCGCGCATCGGCTTTCTCGGAATGCAGAGCATCCAGCACGAGCTCCGGACACGCGTCACCGAACGCATCCTGGCACCGCGCGGGATGAGTGGACTCGGGCACACACCCGGGATGGCGCTGAACATCGCCACCGCCGACGTGACGCGACTCGCCACCGGGGTCGCCGCGGCCATCTACCCGCTGGGCCAGATCGCGGCCGTGATCCTCTGCGGCGTCGTCCTGTTGTGGATCTCGTGGCCGCTGGGAGTGGTCGTACTGCTCGGGGCTCCCGCCATCCTGTGGGTGCTGGACCGTGCGGGTGGACCACTCCGAGCCCGCAGCGAGAACGAGCAACAACTCGCGGGTGAGGCGGCAGGCTCTGCTGCCGATCTCGTCGCCGGGTTCCGAGTCATCAAGGGAATCGGCGCAGAAGCCGAGGCCGCCCGTCGGTATCGCGATGCCAGTGGTCGGGCGCTGACCGCGGTGGTCGCGGCCCGCCGGTCCCAGGGGACGTACCTGGGTGCGATGGAAGCCATCACGGCACTGTTCGTCGTGTGCGTCGGTGTCGCGGCCGGCGTGCAGACGGTGCGCGGCGCTCTCACCGTCGGTGAGCTCATCACCGTGGTCGGCTTGACGCAGTTCATCATGGCGCCGATGAGCGCCCTCGCCACCAACTTCGGTCAGATCTGGGTGACCGCACTCGCCTCCTCCAAGCGGGTGCTGTCGATCTTGCAGGCACCGCCGGCCGTCCGGGCTCCGGCCGAGGTGCCCGCTCCCTTCGCCGCCGGACCTGTCGTCGTCGACGGTGTGCCCGTCGGCTCGGGCAGGGTCTCCATCGATCTGCCGGAATCCGGTGTGACGGTGTTGGTCACCGACGCGGAGACGCGTACCGACCTGGTGTCGATCCTCTCGCGATCGCACGAACCCGAGAACGGATCGTTGCGAGTCGGCGGCACCGACCTCTTCGATCTCGACGAGGCATCGGCGCTGCGGACGATCCGCGTCGCACCCCATGACGGCGCACTGTTCGAGGGGTCGGTGGAGGACAACGTCGCCGCGGCGATCCCCGATGATGCCGACGACCGCGAGGATCGCCTCACACGAGCGCTGTTCGCCTCGGTGTGCGAGGACGTCATCGACGTGTTGCCCGACGGTCTGGACACGTCGGTCGGTGAGGCGGGAAAGCTGTTGTCCGGCGGTCAACGTCAGCGGGTGGCACTTGCCCGCGCCCTTGCCGCCGAGACGTCGACCCTGGTGCTGGTCGATCCGACGAATGCGGTCGACTCGGTGACCGAGACCGTGATCGCCGAGCGGCTGGCGACGGCTCGTTCGGGCCGGTCGACGGTGGTCTTCACACACTCGCCGTCGTTGATGGCGGTGGCCGACACGATCGTGTCGATCTCGGTCGACGGAGAGGTGCGGACGCGCAACGGTGCGGCGGTGTCGCAGTACTCGTCCGTCGGCGCAGCCGCGGAGGTGGACCGATGACTCGCGGATCCGTGGCCCCTACAGAGAGATCCGGCTCTGCGCGGCTCCCCGTCGCCGACGGCCCGACGGTCGTCGCCCGACTGGGCACCCTCATGCGTGGTCGCCGACGTGATCTGGTCGTGGTGGCGATCGTGTTGGCGGTCGGGGCTGCGTTGGGTCTGGTCGCACCCTGGGGCTTCGGCCGCATCGTCGACCTACCGGCCCGGGAGGGCGGCGATGTCGGCGACGTTCTCGCGCTCGGGACCGTGATGTGCGTGGCAGCGATCGGCGGCGCCGCCCTCACCGGACTCGGGGTGGCGCTCTCGGCCAAGTTCTTCGAGACCTTGCTGGCGCGGATCCGCGAGGCGATGGTGACCGCATCCCTTCGACTCCCGCAGTCGCGGGTCGAAGAAGCCGGTGCGGGAGACCTCGTCTCCCGCGCGACCGACGACGTGAGTGTGGTCAGCGCGGCGATCGCCCGCGCGGTTCCGGCACTCTCGCGATCGGTGTTCGCCGTGGTGCTCACCGCGGTCGGGATGCTGGCGCTGGACTGGCGGTTCGGCGTGGTGATCCTGGTGGTGCTCCCGGTACACATCGCCGCGGTGCGGATGTACATGCGGACCGCGCCGCCGGTCTACACCGCGGAGCGGGCAGCCATGGCCGACCGTGCACACCATGTCCTGGGGGCCATCCGCGGCCTGCCTTCCGTCCGCGCCTTCGGCCTCGCCGACGTCCTCGGCCAACGCATCGCGCTCGGGTCGTGGGGCGTGGTGCGGTGGACCATGCGCGCCCGGATCGTGCAGAACCGGTTCTTCGGCAGGATCAACCTGGCCGAATTCCTCGGTATGGCAACGATCGTCGTGGTCGGCTTCCTCCTCGTGGGTGCCGACCTGACCACGGTCGGTGCGACGACGACCGCGATGTTGCTGTTCTTGCGTCTGTTCGACCCGATCGGTGCGCTGCTGATGGTGATCGACGACGTCCAGTCGGCGATCGCGTCACTGGGACGCATCGTCGGCGTGATCGATCTCGCCGACGGGGCCGAGACGGATACGGACGCACCGTCGACCGTCGACATCCCGACGGTAGATGCCCAGATCGCCGGACTGGGGGAACTGACGGTGTCTGGGCTGAGCTTCGGATACGACCGCGGTGGCCGGGTACTGCACGACATCTCGCTGCGTGTAGCGGCCGGTGAGCATGTAGCCGTCGTCGGGAGCTCCGGTGCGGGCAAGACGACCCTGGCGTCCCTGGTCGCCGGCATCCTCTCACCGGCCGCCGGCGATGTGCGGCTGGACGGCCGTCCGATCCCCGACACCCCCGACGGAGGCTCCGGCGAGCGACCTGCGCTCATCACCCAGGACGTACACGTCTTCGCCGGTCGGATCGCCGACGACCTGCGGATGGCCGCACCCGACGCCGACGATGCCCGGCTGCGCGAAGCCCTCAGGGCTGTCGGGGCGTCGGAATGGGTGAACACCCTGTCCGATGGTGTCGACACAGTCGTCGGCGCGGGCGGGATGGTGTTGACACCCATGCGTTCCCAGCAACTGGCGCTGGCCCGGTTGATCCTGCTCGATCCGTCGATGGTGGTGTTGGACGAGGCGACCGCGGACGCCGACAGTGCCGATGCCGACGTGCTCGAGGCGGCTGCAGATGCAGCGCTGGCGGGCCGCTCGGCGCTCATCGTCGCGCACCGACTCTCGCAAGCCGCTCGGGCCGACCGGGTCCTGGTGCTCGAGCGTGGGGCCATCGTCGAGCAAGGCACGCATGCCGAGCTCGTCGCCGCCGGTGGGCGGTACGCCCGACTCTGGCAGGCGTGGACGCGTCACCGTGGTGGTGACGAGCCGGGGGTCACGGCTGTTCCAGGAACGCCACGATCGAGTTGATCAGGCCGGTGCGTGCATCGTCGAGGTTGCCGTAGGTGCCCAATGTGCGTTCCGAGGTGATGCCGCGCATCGCGGCCGGCAACAGCGCGGCGATCTGCCGGATTCGCCCCGGATCGATCCCGAGGTCGGCGAACTCGCGCTCGCACGCGTGATCCCAGTTCGGCTTCCAGGATGCGAGTTCGGCTGCGGTGAGCGGGAAGTCGCGTTCCAGCTCGGCGGTGTCGCGGGGGAGGGCGGCTCGCAGCGTCTCGATCGCCAAGGCCTCCGGGGTGCGCAGCCCGAGATACATCGCATCCACCAGCCCGGTGACCCGCTCGCGGATGCTGCCGCGTGGGGTCGCCGTGGCGGGGAGATCGCCACGCCGATCGGCGGTGTGGCGTAAGACCGCCGCCCAGAGCCCGTCGATGTCGCCGAACTGGTATTTCACCACGCCCCAGGTCGCGCCGATGTCGCGTGCGATCCGATTCCCCGACACCGACGCCGGGTCACCGGACGCCAGCGAGGTGATGGCCGCGGTGATCATGCTCTCGCGCGTCGCGAGCCCTCGGCGATTGGCGCGCCGGGTGGGCGTGGTGGTCACCTGCTCGCTCATGGCGTCAGTGTAGATCGCCGGTCGGACCGCAGGTCGAGAAGTTTCACAGTGGGCTCTTGCAATCTTTCACAGAGCCTTCTACCGTCATGACACATCAGCCCCGGCATCCGTCTCGAGGAGTCCCACATGGCGCGTACGCCGCTGTCGATGGAACCCACCGGTTGGTTCCAGGTCGCGTGGTCGGCCGAGATCGCGATCGGCGACGTCCATCGGATGACCTACTTCGGACGTGAGATGGTGGCGTGGCGTTCGACGGCAGGTGTGCTCAGCGTCTTCGACGCGTACTGCGAACACCTCGGAGCCCATCTGGGTTACGGGGGCCGCGTGGATGGCGAGAATCTCGTCTGTCCTTTCCACGGCTGGGAGTGGAACCAGGAGGGACGTAACGTCTGCATCCCCTACGAGAAACGCCCGAACCGAGGGCGTCGGATCGGCACCTACCCGACCGTCGAGCGCAATGAGGCGGTGTGGATCTGGTTCGACGTCGACGGCAAACCGCCACACTTCGAGGTGCCGGACGTGTTCGCGGACTTCGGTGACGACAAGACCGCAGCGGACTACTACCCGCCCGTGCCGGGGGCGACCCTGTTCCGGCGTGGCCTGGAGATCCATCCGCAGTACATCATGGAGAACGGCGTCGACTTCGCCCACTTCAAGTTCGTCCACAAGACCCCGTTCATGCCGGAGTTCACGCGGCACGACTTCGCCGGCCCGGTGTCGTATGTCGACTTCACGATCGCCTTCGACGAGGGCGCGACCCTCGAAGATGCCACCAGCGGAGTCGAATCCATCAACGCCGGACTCGGCTGCTCGATCACCAAGAGCTGGGGCATGGTCGACAACCGGACCATGCCGGCCGTGACGCCGGTCGACGAACACACCTCCGACGTCCGCTTCACGGTCTGGATCGGACGGAAGCCCGGCGAGCACGACGCCGAGCTCACCCGCTACGGGAAGACCATGGCAGACCTGGTGATCGAGCAGTTCGCGGCCGACATCGCCATCTGGGAGCACCAGCGCTATTCCGACCCACCGGCGCTGTCACAGAAGGAATTCGAGGGTTTCACCGCCCTGCGGAACTGGGCGCGGCAGTTCTATCCGGACGGCGGCCCGGCCGGGCCGGATCCCGCGCGGCAACCCGAGAGCGGTGCCATCCTGCCCGCTTCGCCGCGGTGACACGAAAGGCTCGATCATGACGAGATCTGCACCCATCCGCGTCTTCCAGGTGGCCACCGGCAACCTCGGCACCGAGATGATCGGTCGCATCCAGGCGCACCCCGACCTGGAACTGGTCGGGCTGCACTGCTATTCGCCCGACAAGATCGGCCGGGATGCCGGGGAGATCGTCGGTGTCGACCCGGTCGGTGTGATCGCGACCGCGACCGTCGACGAGATCCTGGCGGCACATCCGGACGTGCTGACGTTTCACGGGGTGTTCCCCGACGAGGCGTTGTACGAGAAGGTTCTCGAGGCGGGAATCGACGTCGTGACGACGGCCGACTGGATCACCGGACACCATCGGGACGCCAATCATCCGCACCCGTCGGGACGTCGGGTCAGCGAGGTGATCGCCGACGCATGTGCGCGCGGCGGCTCGACCTTCTACGGTACGGGGATGAACCCTGGTCTGAACCAGATCCTCGGCATCGTGTCCTCGGCCGATGTCGCGGAGATCGAGAACATCACCGTCATCGAGTCGGTGGATGTCTCGTGTCACCATTCGGTCGACACCTGGGAGGCAGTCGGATACGGACGACCGGTTGACGATCCGGGCATCCCCGACTCACTGCACAAGTACACGGCCGTCTTCGCCGACTCCGTTCACCTGATGGCGGACGCCTTCGGTCTGGAACTCGACGAGGTCGTCTTCACCTACGAGCTCGGCGCGTGTACCAAGGACATCGACCTCGGCTGGTACCAGCTGCCCAAAGGATCACTCGGCGGCAACTACATCAAGTACCAAGGAGTGGTCGACGGCGTGCCGAGGATCGAGTCACATCTGGAATGGCAGATGACGCCGCACACCGATCCGGCGTGGGACATCAAGGGCTGCTACATCACCCAGGTCACCGGGGACCCGAACATCTACAACAAGCACATGATCTTCCCGCGTAAGGGATTCGATCTCTCCGATCCCGCCAACTTCGCATCCATCGGGATGACCGTCACGGGTCTGCCCGCCCTCAACGCGATCCGCTCCGTGGTCGATGCGCCGCCCGGCATCATCACCAGCGCGGATCTGCCGCTGCGAGCCTTCGCCGGTCGCTTCGCGGTGTGACTAGCGCGTCACCCACGCGCGGGCGATGTCCAGACGCTCCCAGCCGCCACCGGGGCCGGTGAGATCGAGCGGGTGTCCGGACGGAAGCGCGGTGCGGGCGAGAATGTTCCGCAACGCCGCGGTCGACAGGCCCGGATGTGCAGCGCGGATCAGGTTCTCGGCACCGGCCGGGATCTGAGGTGCTCGATCGGTGGCGCCGGTGGTCGGGAAGGCGTAGGTGGCCCGCTCTCGGTAGGACGTTAGTGCGGCCGCGGTCGGCGACCAGGGCTGCTGGCAGGCGACGATCCTCGCGATCGGCCCACCGGCGCGGGCGGCGAGCACCGTGCGGAGCTCGGTCCGTGCCTCGCCGAAAAGTCCCTGGAATCGGCTGTCACCCAGCAGTTCCGAGGAGACCGCCTGCGCAAAGATACGACCGCCGACCACGTCCAGCGGGTAGTGCACGCCGAGAACGACGCGATGGAAACCGTACTCGGCGCCGCGGGCCAGGACCTGCGGGCCGATCTCGGGAAGCAGCGCGGCGATCAGAAAGGCCTGGGTGTATCCCCACGTGGTGTGGCCCGACGGGTAGGAGCCGCTTCCGCGTACCTCTTCGTACAGGTCGGGGCGCGAGTCGGAGTAGCGATGGATCAGTTGCGGTGCGACCTCGAACGGCCGCGGATTGGCGAAGTGCTTCTTCTCCTTCGAGGTGCCCACCCGCTTGCCGATGATCGCGTCGTCGCCGAAGAGCAGGGCCGAGGTCTTGGGCAGCTGGCCTGCCCGCAGCGCGGCGGAGAAGGCCGGCGCGAGTCGGGAACCCAGACCATCGAAGATGGCCGGGCCTTCGATGCCGTAGTTGTCGTCGACCGCCTTGCGGGCATCTGCTGTCGAAGCGGTCTGATTGATGCCCACGGTCTCGGCCAGATTGAGCTGTTTCACGACTGGTGATGCACTGCTGAACGCGCGCAGGATGCCGATGTGGTCGGCGGGCGCGGGTGTGCTGAACGGTGAGGTGGTCTCCGCGGTACCGAATCCCGACTGTGCCGGGACCGTTGTCGGTGCGAATGTGCACGCGGCAACCGTGGGTGGAGCCGTGGTGAGAGGCGCAGCAGCCACCGGCGACGAGCCGAGGAGGGTGCCTGCGAGCACCGCGCCGACAAGCGCCATCGCTGCCGCGCTCCGAAGCGCGGAGTCGGCGAATCCCACTGTGCGCCCTCTCGCGGCGACCGATCCGTTGTGCGTGGTGCGCTGTGGTGCTGACCGTCCGAACACGACCCCTCCTACCCGGGCGACACGGCGCCGCCAGACCGGAACTCAGCACACGCGAACTGCCGGCGTGATCGGCGAACTCGAGGGGTCGGGAAGGTGAACACTGGCCGACGGTTGTGTCGGGAAACGACATTCGGCCCAAACCGGTCGGGCCGGAGGGTCAGCGTTCCGGCGCTGCTGCTCGGGTGTCGAGGGTGTCGACGAGGATGGCCCATCCGGCGTCGAGGTCGGCGTCGTCGGGAAAGCGTCCGGCGAGTTCGAGGCTCACCAGTCCATGCGCCCATGCCCACCCGGTGCGAGCGAGGTCGATGTCACCAATCGTCGCGACATAGTCGGCCATCGCAGCGGCCTCCACGCCGTCGGGCAGTCGGTCGCGGGGGAGCGGCCGATCGTTCATCAGTCGATACAGATGGGGCGCGGCCGCCGCAGTGCGTCGGTAGGTCTCGACGAAGGCTTCGAGCCGTGCCCTGCGGTCGGGCCCGGCCTGTGCCACCGCTGCATGCATCTGGGTCGCGAAGTCGACGAGCCCGAGGTGGACCAGCGCGAGTTCGAGGTCGCTCTCGTCGGCGAAGTGCTTGTACAGACTGGGGGGGGTTCGGATTCCGTCCCGGCGGGCGACCTCGCCGAGACTCAGTCCTTCGACACCGACAGCACCAGCACCGCGAGTGCCACCGTGCAGAGTTCGGCTCTCCGGTTCCCGGGTGGACGTCCCGGGCCGCGAGTGGCGGCAGTATTAGCGGGAATGTGCGAGGAGAGGGCGATCAGGCCTCGGTGGCCGGCCGCCGCGTCGTGGCCGCGACGAATTCCAGCAGGATGCGGGCGAGTTCCTCGGGCTGATCCTCGGGGATCAGCGTTCCCGAGTCGGCGACCTCGACGAGTCGTCCCTGCGGCAGGATCTCGGCCAGTCGGCGACCGTGCTCGCGCGGCATCATCACGTCGTCGAGAGCCCAGACCACGAGTGCTGGACGGTCGAAGGTCCGCAGCGACTCGCTGTACGCGAGCAGCACCGCCCTGTTGGGCGTGCCGAGAGCGAACGACTTCAAGTCACGCCGGATGGCGGAGTCCTGTCGTGCCGGGGTGAACCACTCATCGAGAACGTCGTCGGGAATGCGACTGTTGCACACCGCGCCCCAGGCCTGTCGGCTGTGGCGGAAGAACCGGGTTCGGAGCAGTTGCATCAGCAGCCACGGGCCGCCCGGCGTGCGAAGCAGTAGTTGCGCGGGTGTGGTCTGCGGCGGTGGGAAGTTGTCGAAGGCCTCGCAGGCGATCATGACCATCGCCCCGAGGCGTTCGGTGCGATCGATCGCGACGATCACCTGCGCTCCGCCCCAGTCGTTCATCACGAGTGTCACGTCGTGGAGGTCGAGCGCTTCGAGCAGATCCGCGATGATCGCCGCCTGGCCCTTGTGGGTGAGGTCGGTCCCGGGCTTCATCGGTGTGCGGTGGGCGCCCATCGGGAGGGTCGGCAGGATGCAGCGGACGCCGCCCAACAGCGGCACCACCTTGCGCCATTGGAGGTGATTCATCGGGAACCCGTGGGTGAACACGAGAACCGGTCCGTCGCCTCCGGTGTCGACGTACTCGATGGGTCCGGCGGGTAGGTCGATCGTGGGCATCGCGTTCCTCCTCGGAAACTCGGCGAGGGATCGTCCGGCGGGCAATCGCTCATTTGAGTGATCGTTCAAATCAGGTCTACCATGGCATCCGACGCGATGGAAGAGGTCGCCGAATGGCAGAGGAGCGGTGATGGTCGGTTCGAACAGTCGGGGCGCCGAGACACGTACCCGGATCATGGCGACGGCCGAAACCCTGTTCCGGAGACAGGGTTACGCCGGGACCGGCCTGGCGCAGATCGCGGGGGAGTCGGACGTCCGGGTGGGGTCGATCTATCATTTCTTCGCCGACAAGCGGGCGCTGGCCGAGGAGTCGGTGCGGGTCGGAGGCGCCGCGTACGGCGCAATGGTGCTCACCCTGCTGGAGCATGGCGCCGAGGATCCGGTGGAATCACTGGGTGCCGCATTCGTTGCTGCCGCGGAAGATCTCGCGTCCACCGATTACGCGGACGCCTGTCCGATCGCGACACTGGCACTGGAGGTCGCCAGCACCGACGAGGTGTTACGGGGCGCCACTGCAGACGTCTTCATCGCCTGGATCGACGGCTTGTCGGTGTGGTGTCGCCGGATCGTCGACGATCCCGAACTCGCTCGGGAGCTTGCGATCGCCGTCCTGACCTCGCTGGAAGGGGCGTTCATTCTCGCGCGGGCGTTGCGTGATCCGGAGCCGTTGCTCGCGGCCGGGCGATCGTTGGTGGCGAGGGCGGAGGCGCTCAGGAGATAGCGTGGGTGCTGGACAGGATCGCGACGACCACGCCGGCGATCACCAGCACGGTTACGACCACCGCGAGTGTGATCGCCAGACGTCGACGCTTCCGGACCGCGGCGTTGACCCCCACGAGGATGCTGATCAGGATCGCAGCCGAATAGAGCGCGATGCCCAGCGTCATGAGTGCCGCCGACGAGTTCATGTGGTCAGTAGACCACGGGCGCGGGGCGCGCCCCGCAGCCGTGCGATCATGGCGGCATGACCCGTCCGGCCGCGCTGTCCGCGGGCACGGTTGTGGTCTTGTCGGCGCTCTATTTCGCGCAGGGCCTCCCGTTCGGGTTCTTCACCCAGGCCTTGCCCGTCGTGCTACGGGAGTCGGGCTTCTCGCTCGTCACGATCAGCGCATCGGGCGTGCTCTTCTTGCCGTGGGCGCTGAAGTTCCTGTGGGCGCCGTACGTCGACCGGTACGGCACCCGACGACGCTGGCTGCTGAGTGCCCAACTCGCCACTGCGGCGGTGGCGCTCGTGCTGGCGACACTCGACCTGTCCGGCACCCTGCGGTGGCTCTTCATCGGCATCGCGGTGATCAACCTCTTCGCCGCGACCCAGGACGTCGCCACCGACGGACTCGCGGTCACCATGTTGGGGCCTCGACAACGTGGACTGGGCAACGGGATTCAGGTCGGCGCGTATCGCGTCGGGATGATCGTCGGTGGCGGGGCGCTGCTGTGGCTGTTCTCGATCGCGGGATGGCGGCTGTTGTTCGTCGCGATGGCCGTTCTCGTGCTGCTGACCACCGTGCCGGTCTGGTGGCTACGAGAGCCTGATCCCGGTCCGCGGCGGCCGCGGCGCGGTGCGGTCCGGATGCTGACCACGTGGTGGAGTCGCCTGCGCCGCCCCGGGGTGCTCCTGTTCATCCTGTTGATCGGCGGATTCAAATTCGGTGATTCGATGGGCTCGGCGCTCGTCGGTCCGTACATGTCGGACGCCGGGCTGACGCTCGGGCAGATCGCGTTGATCAAAGGTGCGCTGTCATCGGCGGGAGCGTTGGTCGGTGCGGCGCTGGGCGGGTGGATGGCGTTCCGGTACGGGCGACGTCGTGCCCTGCTGATCGGAGGGATCACGCAGACAACCGGTCTCGCGCTCTACCTCCTGTCGGCGATGGGTGTCGGTGGCTTCCCGCTCATCGTCACCGCGAGCCTCGCGGAGCACGTGCTCGGGGGTGCGGCCACCGTCGTCGTGTTCGCGTTGATGATGGATGCGTCCGAGAAGGAGTTCGCGGGAAGCGATTACACGTTGATGGCGTGCGCGATCGTCGTGGTGCAGGGCGCCGCGGGGATGGTGGGTGGCGTGATCGGCGACTTCCTCGGCTGGCCGGCAGTGTTCGGCACGAGCCTGGTGTTGTCGGGCATCGGCTGCGCGGTGCTGATCATCGCGCTCGATCGCGGCGTCGGGCCGGTCGGGTTGCGCGAGGTGTTGGCGTCGCCTGCGGCGGTTTCTGCTCGGGCGTGAGAACGGGTCCTTCGCGGTCAGTGT
>NZ_BANX01000044.1 GCF_000334455.1 Gordonia soli NBRC 108243 | reverse complement strand
CACCGCGCTCGCCCGCCCCGGCCGAACCCGCGGCACCCGCTGCACCCGCGGCGGCCCCGGCTGCCGAGCCGGCGAAGGTCGTGAACTCGTTCTGGTACTCCGATCGTCGGGTGGCCCTGTGGGTCCACTCGCCGTCGATGGGCATCAACGTCCAGGTACAGATCCTGCTCGCGCGTGATTGGAACTCCAAGCCGCGCGACAAGTTCCCGCAGCTGGTCACGCTCGACGGCCTGCGTGCGCAGGAGAACCAGAGCGGTTGGATCATCAACACCAACATCGAGGACTTCTACAAGGACAAGAACGTCAATGTCGTCCTGCCGATCGGTGGCGAGTCGAGCTTCTACACCGACTGGAAGTCGCCCGACAAGGGCAAGAACTACAAGTGGGAGACGTTCCTGCAGAAGGAACTACCGCCCGTCCTCGAGGGACAGTGGCGCTCCTCCGACGTCCGCGGCATCCAGGGTCTGTCGATGGGCGGCTCGGCCGCGATGATGCTGGCCGCGCGCAACCCCGGCTTCTACAAGTTCGCCGCGTCGTACTCGGGCATCCTCCAGATGACCTCCTACGGCATGCCGCAGGCCATCCAATTCGCTCTGCGTGACGGTGGCGGATACGACTCGATGAAGATGTTCGGGCCGCCCAGCGACCCGGCCTGGAAGGAGCACGACCCGTACGTGCTCGCCGACAAGCTGCAGGGCACCAGCCTGTACATCTCGTCGGGCAACGGACTCGTCGGTCCGCACGACAAGCCATCCGACATCCCCGTGCTGGCCACCAACTACTCGGGCGTCGGTCTGGAGATCCTGAGTCGTGTCACGTCACAGCAGTTCGCGATCCGGCTCAACCAGAAGGGCATCCCCGGACAGGCCGTGTACCGACCGTCGGGTACCCACACCTGGCCGTACTGGCAGTTCGAGCTCACCCAGTCCTGGCCCCAGGCGGCCAGCGCGCTGGGGCTCGCCGGCGACCGTCCGGCCTGCCGCGTGTCCGACGCCTTCCGCAAGGTCTACGACGCCAACCGCCGCCAGCTCGGCGAGTGCCTGACGCCGGAGTACGGCGTGCCCGGCGGCAAGGCGCAGGACTTCCGCAACGCTCGCATCATCAGCGGTCCCAAGGGTCCGAAGATGGTCGGCGGCGGCATCGGTGGCGCCTACGTGGCGGCCGGTGGGCCCGGGGGGCGCCTGGGCAAGCCCACCAGCGACGAGCTGCCGACGCGCGACGGCAAGGGACGATTCACCACCTTCGAACGCGGCATCATCACCTGGACGCCCAAGGACGGTGCACGCGTCGGACGGTGAATCCCGGCCAGAACGAGGAGTCAGGTGAGCGAGGGCTGAGATCTCGCTGAGGAATCCAAGCGTTTCCGCAGGTCGCGACGTCGGTGACGGCGTCGCGACCCCGGCGAGCGGGTAGCCTGACGCAGGGCGGATGCAACGGCGCCGGAACAGGTTTCCGACGCCCGCGGACCCGCCGGGATCATGCCGTCGTCGTCAGTGACGACGACGCCGGATCGACGAGAGACCGCACCGAGACGACGCGGCATCACGAGGAAGTGACGATGAGGAAGATTCTCCAGTTGGCGATGCTGGCAGCCGGAGTCGCGCTGACGGTCGGGTCGGTGTCGGCCTGCTCCGACGACTCCACCGCGACCGCTCCGATCACCAGCAACCCGGTCACCACCACCGCCATGTACTCGTCGCCGTCCAGCTCCGGCGAGAGCGCGGACGCCTCGAGCGAGGCGTCTGCACCGGCCGCGACCCCATCCGACGAGACCGGTAGCCGCAGTCTCCCCGCGACCGCGGCCAACACCCGCACATCGGTGCCACAGAACTTCCCGGGGCCGAACGGACAGCCGGTGACCGACAAGGGCAAGAAATATCTCGCGGCCCTGAAGTCCCAGCGTGTCGAGTTCATGGGCGACACCGACAACAACATCGCGCTCACGATGGCGGAGTACATCTGCAGTGAGCGCAAGAAGGGCACCGACCCGATCACGGTCAAGGCGTACGTGACCGCGTCCGTCGGCCCGGGCACCAAGACCGTCGCGGAAGCGAACACCAAGGCCGACAAGGTGATCAAGGCCGCCGACGACAACTACTGCTGACCGTGGCAGCTCAGCGCGGCAAACCCCGCCGCATCCGTAGATTCGTCCTGTTCCTGGCGCTGCTGGCCCTGATCGCGATCGTCCTGATCGTGATCCTGGTCGTCGTCCTGCTCCAACCGGGCCCGCCGCGGCTGCCGGGCGGTCCGACAGGTCCGTCGACATCGGAGCCGAGGGAACGCCCCGACGCGCAGTCGGCCGACTGTCCCGACGTCCTCACCCTGGTGATCCCGGGGACCTGGGAATCGGCGGCCGACGACGACCCGTACAACCCGACCAGCAACCCGCGGTCGCTGATGTTGCGGGTGTCGTCCGCGCTCGACAAGCAGTTCCCCACATCGCGGACCAGCGTGTACACCGTGCCGTACGTCGCGCAGTTCCGGAATCCCACGAACCTCGCCGATCGCCAGACCGATTACAACGTCTCGCGGACACAGGGATACAAGCGCGCCGCCGGCAAGATCATCGACACCAACAAGAAGTGTCCGCTGACGCGCTACGTGATCATGGGCTTCTCCCAGGGTGCGGTCATCGCGGGTGATCTCGCGAGCAACATCGGCAACGGCCGCGGCGTCCTGGACGCCGGTGATCAGGACCTCGTGCTCGGGGTCGGACTGATCGCCGACGGTCGACGACAGGCCGGCCAACAGAACGACATCGGGCCGTCACCGCAGGGCGTCGGTGCCGAGGTCGCTCTCGGCGGCATGGGCAACATCGTGCCGGGCATCAGCATGACCGGTCCGCGCAACGGCGGATTCGGCACTCTGCAGGATCGCGTCCAGTCCATCTGTGCCGGGGGCGATCTCATCTGCGATTCGCCGACGGTCACCAATCCGTTGCGGGCCATCGGACAATTGGCGGGTGCCGCCAACAACCCGGTGCACGCGATGTACGCGACGACCCGCTACTGGGAACTGGACGGCCAGAGTGCGACCCAATGGATGTACCGATGGGCCGACGGAGTCATCGACGAGGCGCCCCGCCCGGCGCACAACTGAGCATCGGCGACGTGGACCGAGCGACTGTTCTGGCCTGACATGCGCTGATACGTCGGGCAGGGGTTTGGGTCATCGACCGACCTGCACTAACGTGTTGCCCGGTCCGGGGATCCCTTCGTCTGTTCAGAGGAGTCTGTTCAGAGGACGGCGAGCGTCGATCGTCCGGACCCGAGAAGACCTGACCGGGGGGACCGAGTAGGTCTGTGCCCACGCGAGCCGCCCGTGCGTGCGGGTCGGCGCCGACCAGCCCGACGAGGAGTACATCGATGAGCCAAGAGCCGACCGGTACCACCGGGGCCAAGGAGCCCCGCAAGTTCCGATTCGGGGCAGGCGGCGAGGGAAACAAGGACGAGGGCGGGGCGCGCAAGTTCGTCAAGCTGGCGCAGACCGCCGAAGAGTACGGATACGACACCTTCGCCGTTCCCGACCACCTCGGCAACCAGGTCGGTCCGCTCGCCGCGCTCGGTGCGTTGAGCCAGGCCACCGACCGCATCCGCCTCGGCACCTCGGTGCTCGCCAACGGATGGCGGCATCCGGCCCTGCTGGCCAAGGAGGCCACCACCATCGACGTCCTGTCCAAGGGACGTCTGGAGCTGGGCATCGGCGCAGGGTGGATGAAAGAGGAGTTCGACAAGGCCGGGCTGGAGTTCGAGTCGCCGGGCAAGCGAATCCGCCGGCTCGACGAGGCCCTGACCATCCTCGACGGACTGCTCCGTGGCGACGAGGTCACCTTCGACGGCGAGTTCTACCAGATCAACGGCCTGGTCGGCTCGCCTCGGCCGCGGCAGGGACCTCGCCCGCCGATCGCCGTCGGTGGTGGTGGACCCAAGATGCTCGCCCTGGCCGCGAAGTACGCCGACATCATCTCGGTCGCGACGACGACCACCGCCGAGGGCAAGTTGCGTCTCTCGGACATGACCATCGAGAAGACCATCGAGCGTGTCGACCGCATCCGCGAGGCCGCCGGTGAGCGGTTCGACGACATCGAGCTGAACTGGACCATCGCGACGATCGTCATCACCGACGACCGTGAGGCGACCGCCGAAATGGCACTGAAGGCGCTCGAACAGGGCTACCCGCCCAACATCGCGCACGACACCCAGCTGACCGTCGAGGACATCTTGTCGTCGCCCTACCTGGCCATCGGCAGTTTCGAACAGATCGCCGACCAGATCCGAGAGGTCCGGCGCCGGACCTCCATGTCCTACGTGGGCGTGTTCCCGACCCAGATGGACGCGTTTGCGCCCGTCATCCAGATTCTCAAGGGAGAGTAGGATGACCGTCGATCTCGTGCCAACGAGGAGGACATCGTGGTGAATCATCCGGCGTGATCCGCCGGGACGATGTGCACCACGACGAAGACAGACGTGACGACACCGACCGATTCGATTCCGACATGAGCTGGTTACCGTGACCACGGGGGCCGGCCGAATGCAGGCAGCGTGGTGCTGCGCAGTAGACAGCGGGGGCGTCGAACTGCGAGCCCAGGGGGCGCTGCCCAAGTGGGGGACACAGGAGAATAAATGCTGAGCACTGAACTCGAACAGTTCCTCGACGACACCGGGAATCTCCATTTCACGGAGGACTACACCCTGGTCGACTACGTCGAGCAGAACGTACGCGAGCAGGCCGACACCCTTGCCTATCGATTCATCGACTACAGCCGCGAGCGTGACGGTGAGCCGCAGGACCTGACCTGGGCCCAGTTCGGCAAGCGGCTCCGTGCCGTCGCCGCCCGGCTGCAGCAGGTCACCGAGCCGGGTGACCGCGTCGCGATCCTCGCGCCGCAGTCGCTGGAGTACGTCATCGGGTTCTTCGCCGCGCTCTACGCCACCAACGTGGCGGTGCCGCTGTTCTCGCCGGACGAGCCGGGTCACACCGACCGTCTGCACGCCGTCCTCGGTGACTGCAAGCCGAAGGCGATCCTGACGTCGACCAAGTCCGCCGAGGCGGTCCGCGACTTCTTCAAGCCGCTGCCCGCCAAGGAACGTCCCCGCGTCATCGCGGTCGACGCCGTGCCGGATTCGGTCGGTTCGAGCTGGGTCGCCCCGGTGGCCGGCAAGGATCACAACAAGGACACCATCGCCTACCTGCAGTACACCTCGGGATCCACCCGCGTGCCTGCCGGCGTGGAGATCACCTACCAGGCGGTCGCCGCGAACGTCCTGCAGATCAAGGACACCATCGAGATCAGCCCCACCGCCCGCGGTGTCACCTGGTTGCCGATGTTCCACGACATGGGACTGCTGACGGTCATCCTGCCCGCGCTGGGCGGCCGGTACATCACGATCATGAGCCCGGCGGCCTTCGTGCGCCGTCCGGGGCGCTGGATCAAGGAGCTCGCTGCTGCCGCCGACGGTGCGGACACCTACGCCGCCGCGCCGAACTTCGCCTTCGAGCACGCCGCCGCCCGCGGTCTGCCGCGTGAGGGTGAAGAACTCGACCTGTCCAATGTGATCGGTCTGATCAACGGCTCGGAGCCGGTGACGGTGAGTTCGATGCGCAAGTTCAACGAGGCCTTCGGCCCCTACGGTCTGCCGAAGACGGCCATCAAGCCGTGCTACGGCATGGCCGAGGCCACGCTCTTCGTGTCGGCGACCAAGCGCGACAACGAGGCCAAGATCATCCACGTGGACCGCGGCGAGCTCAACGCGGGTCGCTTCACGCTGGTCGACGCCGACGCGGAGAACGCCGTCGCGCAGGTCTCCTGTGGCCAGGTCGCGCTCAGCCAGTGGGCGACGATCGTCGACCCCGAGACCTCGACCGAGCAGGCCGACGGCCACGTAGGCGAGATCTGGCTGCACGGACTGAACATCGGCGCCGGTTACTGGAACAAGCCTGCCGAGTCCGAGGAGACGTTCCAGAACACCCTCGACCACCCGTTGGCCAAGAACAGCCACTCCGACGGTGCTCCCGAGGGGGCACACTGGATGCGGACGGGCGACTACGGGGTCTGGCTCGAGGGCGAGCTCTACATCACCGGCCGGGTCAAGGACCTCGTCATCGTCGACGGTCGCAACCACTACCCGCAGGACCTCGAGTTCAGTGCGCAGGAGGCCAGCGACGCGCTGCGCCCGGGCTTCGTCGCCGCCTTCGCGGTGCCGAGCAACCAACTGCCGCAGGACGTCTTCGAGTTCGCCACCGGTGGACTCACCTATGACGTCGACGATGCCTCCGAGCAGTTGGTCATCGTCGCCGAGCGTGGTCCGGGCCGCAAGAGCGACCCGCAGGAAGCTGCCGACACCGTGCGCGCCGCCATCGCGCAGCGACACGGCGTGATGACCCGCGACGTGCTGCTGGTGCCCGCCGGGTCCATCCCGCGCACGTCCAGCGGCAAGATCGCACGTCGGGCCACCAAGGCCGCCTACATCGACGGCACCCTGCGCGGTGGGTACAAGCAGACTGCGTTCCCGGACGCGGAGAGCTGATCCGTCTTCAGGGTCTGCCGATGGTCGCCGACCGCGTCCCACACAGCTCGTGGGAAGCGGCGGGTGACCGGACATGGAGTGCGACCCGTGCGGGTGCACGGGTCGCCGAGCCACGAATCCACCTGGCCACCCCCGTGCGGTGTGCCCGATCAGTAGTCTGGAAATGATGTCTGAACTGCATGAGGATCAGCCCGGCGACACCACCCCGGTCGGCGACGAGACGACCGGCACGGCCGTCCCCACCGATGGGGAGACCGCGGGGGATCTGACCGTCGGCGAACTGCGTGATTGGCTGCGCTCGTGGGTCGCGGAGGCCACCGGCATCCCGGAGTCCCAGATCTCCGAGGACCGGCCGATGGAGGAGTTCGGGCTCAGCTCCCGTGACGCCGTCGCCCTGGGTGCCGACGTCGAGGACAAGACCGGGGTGATCCTCACCGCGACGGTCGTCTTCCAGCACCCGACGATCGCGTCGCTGGCCAAGCGAATCATCGAGGGCGATCCGAACGCAGGGCTCGACCTCGAGGCCGACCAGTTCTGGATCCGCGAGCGCGACAGCGCCGACGACATCGCGATCGTCGGTCTGTCGACGCGCTTCCCGAAGGCGGGTGCCACCCCGGAGTCCACCTGGGAGGCGTTGATCTCGGGCCGGGACGGCATCTCCGACCTGCCCGCCGACCGCTGGACCGAGTTCACCGGTGACCCGCGGCTGCGCGAGGTCATCGAATCGGCCAACGTGCACGGCGGCTACCTCGACGACGTCAAGGGTTTCGACGCCGACTTCTTCCAGATGAGCCCGCGCGAGGTCGAGATGGTCGACCCCCAGCAGCGTCTGGTGCTGGAGCTCACCTGGGAGGCGTTGGAGAACGCCCACATCCCGCCGAGCGACCTCAAGGGCGAGGCGGTCGGCGTCTTCGTCGGCACCTCCACCAACGATTACCAGCTGCTGGCCACGCTCGGACTCGGCGACGGCGCGACCGACACCGCCGCCTACGCGCTGACCGGCACCTCGACGTCGATCGTCGCCAACCGCGTCTCCTACTACTTCGACTTCCACGGCCCGTCGGTTGCGATCGATACGGCGTGCTCGTCGTCGCTGGTCGCCGTCCACCAGGCCGTACGCAGCCTGCGTACCGGGGAGAGTGACGTCGCCGTGGCCGGTGGCGTCAACATGCTCATCACGCCGGCGGCCACACTCGGGTTCGACTCGATCGGCGCGCAGGCAAAGAACGGCCGGATCAAGGCATTCTCGGCCGACGCCGACGGCATGATCCGCGCCGAGGGCGGCGGTCTGTTCATCCTCAAGCGTCTGTCCGACGCCCGCCGCGACGGTGACGAGGTCTTGGCCGTGATCGCCGGGTCGGCCGTCAACTCCGACGGTCGCTCCAACGGGCTGCCCGCGCCGAATCCCGAGGCCCAGGTCAAGGTGTTGCGTTCGGCGTACACCGACGCGGCCATCGATCCGCGCACGGTCGACTATGTCGAGGCGCACGGCACCGGAACCGTGCTGGGTGACCCGATCGAGGCCGACGCGCTGGGGCGTGTGGTCGGACGTGGTCGTACCCCTGACGCGCCGATGCTGCTGGGCTCGGCCAAGACCAACTTCGGTCACATGGAGTCGGCTGCCGGCGCCGGCGCGCTGGCCAAGGTCGTGCTCTCGCTGCAGAACAACACCCTCCCGCCGTCGCTGAACTACACCGGGCCCAACCCGTACATCCAGTTCGAGGCGACCAATCTCAAGGTCACCACCGAGGCAACCGACTGGCCGCGCTACAGCGGTCACGCCATCGCCGGTGTCTCGGGCTTCGGCTTCGGCGGTACCAACGCCCACATCGTGGTGCGCGAGGTGCTCCCCACCGATCTGGTCGAGACCATCCCCGCCGACGCCGTGCAGCCTGCCGCAGCACAGGTCGCGGCGGTCGATGCAGATGCAGACGACGACGATGACTACCTGACCGAGGCCGAGCGCGCGGTGCTCGCGGCGCAGGCCACAGCCGCGCCCGCGGCGGCCGCTCAGGTCGAGGTCGATCCCACCGACGGCTTCGCGCCCGCCGCGGTCGAGGGTGGCGTGGTCCCGCTGGTGCTGTCCGGGTTCATCCCGTCACGTCGCCGCAAGGCCGCCGAGGACCTCGCCGCCTGGCTCGAGACCGACGAGGCGCGCGCGACGCCGCTGGCCGACATCGGCCGTGCGCTCGCGCACCGCAACCACGGCCGCTCGCGATCGGTGGTGCTGGCCCGCACCCATGAAGACGCGCTCACCGGTGTGCGCGCGGTGGCCGACGGCAAGGTGAATCCCCTCGTCCTGTCGGTCGACTCTCCCGATGCCGCATCTGCGGTGTGGCTGCTGTCCGGTTTCGGGTCCCAGCACCGCAAGATGGCCAAGCAGATCTACACCGAGAACCCGATCTTCGCGAAGTACGCCGACCGTGTCGACGAGTTCGTGCAGAACGAGCTCGGATACTCGATCGTCGAGAAGTTCCTCGACGACGAAGAGACCTACGGGATCGAGACCGCCCAGGTCGGCATCTACACGATCCAGGTCGCACTGGCCGACACACTCCGCCATCATGGCGCCGAACCCGGTGTGCTGGTTCCGCATTCGATGGGTGAGGCCTCTGCTGCCTACATCTCCGGGGGCCTGTCGCTGGAAGACGCCACCCGCGTCATCTGTCAGCGTTCCCGCCTGATGGGTGAGGGTGAGTCGACGCTCTCCGGCGATGACATCCGGCTGATGGCACTCGTGGAGTACAGCGCCGACGACATCACCGACGTCCTGACCGACTACCCCGACCTCGAGATCTGCGTCTACGCCGCACCGACCCACACGGTCATCGGCGGACCCGAGGCGCAGGTCGACGCCATCGTCGAGCGCGCCGAGTCCGAGGGAAAGCTCGGTCGCAAGCTGCAGACCAAGGGCGCGAGCCACACCTCGCAGATGGATCCGCTGCTCGGTGAGCTCTCCTACGAGCTCACCGGTATCGAGCCGCAGCGTCCCACCGTCGGTTTTTACAGCTCGGTCGACCGGGAGACCTTCTATCGGGCCGGCTCCGACCCGGTGCACACCATCGACTACTTCACCAAGGGTCTTCGCCACAGCGTCTGGTTCTCCCAGGCCATCGCGAAGTCGGTGGAGAACGGCCATCGCACCTTCATCGAGCTGTCGCCGAACCCGGCCGTGCTCATATCCGTTGCAGCGGTGACCTTCTCGCTGGGTCTGCACGATGCGGAACTGATCGAGACGCTCAAGCGCAAGGAGGACGAGAGCATCGGCCTCGTCACCGCGTTGATGAAGCTCTACGTGCACGGGCACCCGGTCGACGTCGCGTCGCTGTTCGGCAAGGGGTCGTTCGCCGACATCCCGCGAACCCGCTTCGAGCGCAAGGAGTTCTGGCTCACCGCGTCGGTGTCCGGTGGCGGTTCGGCAGGGCGGGCCCCCGGCTCGCACGTCTCGCTGCCCGACGGTCGGCATGCGTGGGAGGTCGACGCCTCGGTTGTCACCGATCCGCGCGCGCTGGTCCAGTCCGCCGCGGCGCAGGTGCTTTCCGACGCGACCGTCGGTGCGGCACAGTCGTATGCGGATCTGCCGAAGACCGGCACGCTGACCACCACGTTGACCCGCCATCCGGGCGGTGCCGCGGTAGCGGTGCACGCCAAGGACGGTGACCATTTCCGGCTGCTGTTCGAGGCCGCGGTCACCGGCGCCCTCGCCGGCGGGGCCACCCCGGCTCTTCCCACCGGCGAGACCCAGGACGCCGTGCAGGCCGCGCCGGCAGGCGGTGTCGCCGACGGCTCGCCGCTGCCGGTCGACGACGAGGTGGTCGAGGACATCGGTCGCCGCTGGTCGCCCGATTCCGGTGAGTCGGTGGAGGATCGGCTGGCCACCATCGTCGGTGAGTCGATGGGCTACGACCCTGCCGACCTCCCGCGCGAGATCCCGCTGATCGAGCTCGGGCTCGACTCGCTGATGGCGGTGCGGATCAAGAACCGCGTCGAGTACGAGTTCGACATCCCCCAGCTGCAGCTGCAGGCGATGCGCGACGCCGATCTCTCCGACGTCGTCAAGTTCGTCAGTTACGCGGTGGAGCACCGCGACGAGGTCGCCGCACTGGCCGAGGGATCGGCGGGACAGGGCGACATCGACACCGCGGCGCTGGCAGAGATGATCGAGGGCGGTGGAGCGCCACCTGCGGACGCCGAGACCGCTGCTCCCGCCGAGACCGTTGCTCCCGCCGCGACCGCTGCGCCTGCGGTGACGCCCACGGATGCTGGCCCGGCAGCAACTGCACCTGCCACCGATCTCGGTGACCAGGCAAAGGTCGCCGAGGCCGCGGGGTCGGACGTACCGCCGCGAGATGCCGCGGAGCGTCTGACCTTCGGCGCCTACGCGGTGGTCGCGGGCAAGTCCGCGGGCGGCATCTTCAACAAGCTGGCCGTCCTCGACGAGGAGACCGCGCAGAAGCTCACCGATCGCCTCAACGAGCGCACCGGCGGCGACATCGACGTCGAGGACATCCTCGACTCGGAGACCATCGAGGACATGTCGAACTATGTTCGCGAGTACCTCGACGCGAGTGCCGACACCGACGGCTTCCTGCGGTTCCTGCGGCTGGTGCCGAACGGCAAGCGGAGCTACGACCCGACTGCGGGCGACCCGACGCCGGTCCTGCTGTTCCACCCGGCCGGCGGCAACACCTCGGCCTACGAGACGTTGCTGAAGCGTCTGCCGGACTCGCAACCGGTGATCGGCTTCGACCGCGTCGAGGGCACCATCGAAGAGCGTGTGCGGCAGTACCTCCCGCGACTACGCGAGGTCCAGCCGCACGGCCCGTACGTGCTGGTCGGCTGGTCACTCGGCGGCGGTCTCGCCTATGGATGCGCCCAGGTCCTCCGGGAAGAGGGCGAGGACGTGGCGTTCGTCGGACTCATCGACGCCGTTATGCCCGCTGAGCGCACGATCGAGAACGAGGACACCAAGCGGGCCCGACTGGAACGCTGGAAGAACTTCGCGATCCGCAACTACGACCTCGATGATGATGTGCCCATCCCGATGGACCGACTGGTGAAGGCCGACGACGAGGGTCAGTTCCAGATCATCATGGAGATGATGTCCATGAGCACCACCAAGATCCCGGGCGGCATCATCGAGCACCAGCGGACGTCCTTCCTGGACAACCGCGCGCTGACCAACATCGCGCCGACGGAGTTCGACGGCAAGGTGGTGCTCTACCGCGCGGACCGCATGCACGACGGGGCCATCGAACTCGATCCGCAGTGGGCGAAGGTCGACGAGCACGGCGGCTGGGGTCCGCTGGTGAGCGACCTGGAGATCGTGCACGTCGGCGGCGACCATCTGTCGATGGTCGACGAGCCCTACATCTCCACCATCGGGGCCGATCTGACGAAACGACTTGCGGGGGTACAGCACCAGGCCGATTCCACGGCTCGCAAGTGATCACGCACGGCGAAAGTGAACGACAGTGACTGAGACGACCGCGGCGAAACTCGCCGACCTCCGTGAGAAGCTGGCCGCCGCCCAGGAACCGGGCGGCGAGAAGGCGCTGGCCAAGCGTGCCGCGAAAGGCATCTGCTCGCCCCGCGAGCGCCTGAACATGCTGTTCGATCCGGGCACCTTCGTCGAGATCGGTGCTCTGGCGAAGATGCAGGGTGCCGCCGACTCCGGCTACGGCGACGGCGTCGTCACCGGACATGGTCTGGTCCACGGTCGTCCGGTCGCCGCGTTCTCGCACGACCAGTCCGTCTTCGGCGGCACCGTGGGCGAGATGTTCGGCCGCAAGGTGTCCGCGCTCATGGAGTGGGCGGGCAAGATCGGCTGCCCGATGGTCGGTATCAACGACTCCGCGGGTGCGCGCATCCAGGACGCGGTCACCTCGCTGGCCTGGTATGCGGAGATGGGTCGCCGCAACCTGCTGCTGTCCGGTCTGGCGCCGCAGGTGTCGGTCATCCTCGGCAAGTGTGCCGGTGGCGCCGTCTACACCCCGGCCAACACCGACATCCTGGTGGCGGTCGAGGACAAGAGCTACATGTTCGTCACCGGTCCCGACGTGCTCAAGCAGGTCAGCGGAGAGGACATCTCGGCCGAGGACCTCGGTAGCGCCCACAACCAGGCACGCTGGGGCAACATCCACCACGTCGCGCCGGATGAGGCGAACGCCTTCGAGTGGGTACGCGAGTACCTGCAGTACATGCCGTCGAGTGCCTACGAGCAGCCGCCGGTGATCAACCCCGGTCTCGAGCCGGAGATCACCGAATCCGATCTCGCGCTGGACAATTTCATGCCGGACAACGACAACGCCGGCTACGACATGCACGACATCATCATCAAGCTGTTCGACGATGGTGCCTTCCACGAGGTCGGTGAGCTCTTCGCGCCGAACATCCTGACCGGTTATGCGCGTGTCGACGGTCGTTCGGTCGGCGTCATCGCCAATCAGCCGAGCGTGATGTCCGGTGTGCTGGACACGGATTCGTCGGAGAAGGCGACCCGCTTCGTGCGGATCTGCAACGCCTACGACATCCCGCTGGTCTTCCTCGTCGACACCCCCGGCATTCTGCCGGGCCTCGCCGAGGAGCAGAAGGGCACCATCCGACGGTCGGGCAAGTTCCTGTACGCCTATGTGGAGGCCGACGTCCCCAAGGTGACGGTAGTGCTACGCAAGGCATATGGCGGCGCCTACGCGGTGATGGGATGCAAACAGCTCGGAGCCGACATCAACTTCGCCTGGCCCACAGCCAAGATCGCGGTCATGGGTGCCGAGTCCGCGGCGGCCGTCCTGACCCGCCGCCAGACCGACGGGATGTCGGCGGCGGACGCCGACAAGGTGCGTCGGGACTTCATCGACTTCTACAACGCGAACATGGCGACGCCGTACCTCGCGGCCGAGCGCGGCTACGTCGACGCGGTGATCGAGCCGTCGGAGACCCGCCTGCAGCTCCGGAAGGCGTTGGCGCAGTTGCGTGACAAGAAGGAGTGGCGCACCCCGCGCAAACACAACCTGATGCCGATCTGATCGGCGTCACGGCCACTTCTCACGACACGACGAACGCCCCCGCACTCATCATCCGCCGGTTCGATTCACGGCGTCTGATGGAGGTGCGGGGGCGTTCGTCGTCTCGAGCTTCTCGAGCAGGTCTTGTCGGTCAGCGAGCAGAGTCGGCTGCCGCCTTCTCCGAGTCTGCGCCGGCATTGACGAGCTGACCGGTCGAGTTCTCCAGGTGGGCGCGGACGAACCACTGGAACTTCTCCAGCTCGGCAGTCTGTCCGATGAGGATGTCCTCGGTGATCGGGTCCAGCTCGCCGGTGCGGGCGATGCCATCACGATGCGACTTCACGAACCCGTCGTAGACGAGGTCGAGGGCGGCCAGATGTGCTTGCACGGTGTCCCGGCCGATCGAGTAGTCGGCCCAGCTGCGGTCCGACTCGATGGCGTTCGCGGTGCCCTTGGGCGACCCGCCGAGGGTCGCGATGCGCTCGGCCAGGGTGTCGGCGTATCCGCGGGCCAGTTCGACCTGCGGGTCGATCATCTCGTGGACGCCGATGAAGTTGGGCCCGACCACGTTCCAGTGGACGTGCTTGAGGGTGAGGTGCAGGTCGTTGAGCGCGCTGAGGCGCTCCTGCAGGATGGCGGTCACCTCGGTGGCCGCTTCGGTGCTGAGTCCGGGGGCTGTGAATGAGGTCATGTCCCCAACGTTAGGCACGCGCACGACTGGTGGCCACCTTCGTCGCTGATGGCAACGGAACCGCAATCGAGGTCACGGACCGGTCACAGGGGCGAGCCGCTCGCGGTGGCTCAACCTCAAGCTAGACGGTGATGTCTATCTATGTAGAATTTGCCAGCGTGCATTTCCCATACGCTCCGCAGAGTAACGAGGACGACCACCCGATCTCGACGATCGTGTTGACCACCGAGGCAGTCGACGCCCTCAAACTTCGTTTCGAATCCTGGCCTGCATGGGATCCCGAGGAGTCGGGCACCGAGCGGACCGGACCGCCCGCATACCTCGTCGAGAACAACTCGATTCCTGGTTCCATCGCAGTCAGCGCCGTGGAGATGCTGGACAACGGCTGGATTCGCGCCGTCGCCCACCTGAGTCCTGATTACAAGAGCCGCAACCGGGTCGACCTGTTGCTGCCCGAACGGCACGTGATCGCGATCTACTCGGAATCCCTGGTCCACAGCATTCTCGCCACGCACTCTGTCGATGGCGTGCAGGCGGCGATTCGCGTGAGGGCGGACAACCTGCGCAGAGCTCCCCGCAGCAGCCGTGCCGACGTCGCTCCGTGAGTCGCTCCGTGACGATGTGAACCCGACATGAGTCGTCAGGTGGTCCGAAGCCCGACGGCGCGAGCAGGCTGGGACACCGCTCGCGCCGCCGGGACGCTCAGTATCCGCTGGATCGCATCGGCGCGGGGTCGAACAGGCCAGATCTCCGTTCGGTCCCCAGTTGGAGCTGCGCCGGCGGTGCCGGCGCTATCTCGGTGAACCGCTGCAGGCCGCCCCAGTCCCGACCCCAGTTGTTGCGCAGGTAGGTCGGCAACAGCGTCGGCGTGAGCAGCGCCTCGGTGATCCCGAGCGGACCACCTGCGGTGCCGGCCATCCAGGTCTGGCTGTTCTTCCGGGTCGCCTCGGCATCCGGCATGATCCGCCAGTCCGGGACCTCCAGGACCCCGTTGCGGACCTTCATCGGCTGCTGACACGGGAACACCATGCCGGGCAGCCAGTCGATGAACACCGGATCGGTGGTGCCGACCACGTCGTTGAGCGTGCGCAACGGCGTCACGCGCGGCGGGGTGACGGCCACCCACTCCGACGGGGCGCCCGCGGTGTCACGCACCTCGACCCGCACGACGTCGGCACCACGAGGTGCCGAGGCCAACGGATAGCGGAGGTTGCGCCACGTGGGGACCTCGCCGATGTCGATGGGCGACATCGATCCGACGGGCGACACACGGCCACCGGGTCCGGACCGACCGAACTCCACCGTCACCTGCTGACCGGCGTGCACCACGCCGATACCGTCGACGGCCTGCACCGAACCGGCCACCGCGATGGTGAGCAGCGGCGAATCGGTATCCGACGGCGGTAGCTGATACCAGTCCGTGGTGAGCCGGCCGGTACCGCTCGGTGCGCCGTAGCTGCCGAGCACGGGGGTGTTGGCCGGGTTCAGCCCGAACGGCAGTCGGACGGTCGAACCGTTGACGCCCCGGGCGCCCTGCCCGCCCTCCGTGCCGCCCTGGGCGGATTCACTCGTCTGCCCCGACTCGTCGGCGCCGGCACCACTCTGCGCGGTGTTGGTGGCCGTCGACGTGCCGGAGTTGGTGTCCTGACTCTCGGTGGCATCCACCGACAGCCGGTTCGGTACCCCGTTGGGTGTGAAGCCGACCGGGTCGGGGCCGGCCAGTGCGGCGGCGATGTCGGGAGCCGGGCGGCCGTCGACGGCGGCTGGTGCCAGCAGCCCGACATTGGGGTTCTCCTCGACCAGGACGTCGTTGGCGAGACCACACGAATTGCCGGTGAGTGCGCGGGCGTTGGAGTTGAACCACGACCAGCTGTCGCGTTGGACGTAGGCCGCCTTCGCGAACGACGCCACCATGAACAGCACCACGAACGCGGAGATCACCGGAAGGGGCGAGAACTTCAGTCGGGACAGCAGGTTGTGGCCCCCGCGTGTCCTGGTCTGCTCGTCGACGTGGTCGTCGCGGAAGTGGTACCAGAGTCCCACCAGCGCGGTGATCACGGTGAGCGCGAGGAACACCCAGGAGAACTGGATACCGGCGACCGCGGGCGGACGGTCCCACCACGGGATCCCGTAACTGCCGACGAACCACCAGCCGTTGGTGCCGGCAAAGGAGATGCCGGTGATCGCCAGCACGGCCGCCGCGAAGAACGTGCGGTTGCGCCGCGAACGGAGGATGGCCGGTGCCATCATCGCGCCGGCCGCCGCCGCCAGACCTGCGGCGATGCCCGCGTACACACCGAAGTGGTGCGTCCACTTGGTCGGTGTGAACGAGATGAAGAACATGGTTCCGAGGATGACCGCGATGAGGCGCCAGATCGGTGCGCGCGCAATGCCGTTCGGATGCTCACGCCGCAGCAGCCGGAACAGCACGACCGCGAGGCAGAGGATCATCGCCAGGATGCCGAAGCGGCGCGACAAGGTGCCGTCGGCGGTGGGCAGGATCAGGTAGTAGTACCGCACCGGCTCCTGCCACCACTCCAGCGTCGGGCCGACGTCGGAGGCGACCTGGTTGCCGGTGAGCAGCGGCATGAGTGGTTGATCGGCGAAGATCTGGAACAGCACGGCGGTGCCCGCGGCCAGGATCGGCGCCAACAGCGGCAGCAGCCCGTCGCGTCTGCGTCGGGTCACCAGCGTCTTGACGATGGGTCGCACCCCGGCGAGCAGCGCGGCGACCGCCATCAGGCCGCCCGGTGCGAGTGCGAGCGTGAAGGCCGCCGCGACCACCGCGACGGCGTAGGGCAGCAGCCGTCGGGTGGCGATCGCCCGCTCGACGCAGCACCAGGTCAGCAGCGCGCCGACTGCTTCGGCGGGCTCGGGACGTAGACCGTTGTTGAACGGCAACCAGATCGCGAGGAACACGAATGCGGCCGACCAGACGGCGGGCGTGCTGTGGCGCACCGCGCGACCGAGTCGCGGGATCACCTCGCGACTGATCAACCACCAGCCAAGCAACCCGAGCAAGAAGGCGGGCAGACGCATCCACGGCGCAGCCAGACTCACGTGGCTCATCGCTGCGATCACCTGGAAGTGCCACCCGAAGGGGTCCTGCGGGACACCGAAGTAGCGGAAGTAGTTGTCCGCGTAGCCCGCGTCGCCGGCGATCCGGCCGACGGTGAAGTTGTACCCGTCGTCGGAGGTGTTGGTACCCATGAACCACCAGATCGCGAGGATCACGAAGACCACGACGTCCGGACCGCGGATGGTGAACCAGCCCGCAGGCAGGAAACGACGATGGCCCCGACGGTCGCGGTGATCCAGGATTCCGAGCGCCACGAGGGAAGCGATCGTCATCGCGATACCGAGGACGATCGCGATCAGCTTCAGCGTCGTGGGGGTGCTGACGTAGCGGGTGTCGATGGTCGCACGCAGCGACAGGCCCTCGATCGAGGCGCTCGCCGGCAGATCCGAGTAGACGCCGACGATCTGCGGCCGCATGTCGGGGTCACCGGTGCCGAAGGTGTGCAGTCCTTCGCCGGTCGTGCCGTCGATGCGGGCACGGACGCCCGTGCCGTCGGCGTCGAGCACGATGCGGCAGTTCGGGTTCGACTGCGCAGCAGCGCGATCGGTGGTCAGGATGACGACGTCGCGATCGGTGACCGTGATGGCGTCGGTCGAGGCGCGGATGAAGAGAGCACGCGCGTTGGCGTCCTTGCCCGCTGCCGGCATCGTCGACAGCAGCACACCACCCGACGCTGGTAGATCGGCGGCGCGGGCGCATGGCACCGACACGTCGACGTCGATCGGCACGAACGAGACCAGCGGCGCGACGACGTCGTCGACCTTCTGAGCCTGCGGCCACGACAACTCGGCGGTCGTCTGCTCGACCGGGAGCAGCGGGGTGAGGATCGCGAGCAGGAAGCCGAGCAGACCGGTGACCACCGCGGTGATCTTGACCGCCCGTGCACTCGGACGTCGACGACCTCGACCTGGATCGACCGGCCCGCCCGCCTCAGGCGATGGAGATGGTTCGGATGCTGCTGGTTCGGGTGATGCAGTGGGCTCAGTCATCGGTATCGGGCTCCACCCTGATCGATCCGGCGCGTGACCAGCCCCATCGGGTCCGGTCGGCGGTGGTGACGTCGACCGTCGCCGCGTCCGCCACCAGTGGCGTCAGCTTCTCCAACACTCCCCATCCCTGATGCCAGTCGTCCTTCAGGTACGTCGGCACCGTCCGTGCCGAGGTCACCGCCTCCGACACCCCGAGCAGTCCGCCGTCGACGCCTGCCTGCCAGGTCTTCGACTGCGAGTTGGCGGTGACGAAGTCGGGTTGGATACGCCACTGCGGGACGTCGGCGACCCCGTTGCGCACCCGCATCGGCTGCTGGCACGGGAAGTGCGCGGCAACCGGGAAGTCGATGAGTGTCGGTGTCTGCGAGCCGACCACCTGCTGCAGCGTCTGCAGTTGCGGGGCGCGCGGCGGGGTCAGACCGATGAACTGCTTGTCGCCGAGGTTGTTGTCGAGTGCGACCAAGCGGACCACGCTGGCCCCCGGGGGTGCGGCCGACATCGGGACCCGCAGGTTGCGCCACGGGCGATTCACCACGACCGGACCGGGGTCGATCGGGATCACGTCCGAACCGATCTGCTCGAAGGCGCCGTCGGCGCCGGGGCGACCGAACTCGACGACGAGCCGCTGGCCGAAGACCGGAGTGCCGTTGGCGTCGGTGGTCGCGATCGAACCCGCCGCGCTGAAGACGATCAGCGGAGACGCGTCGCGGGCCGGAAGGTCGTACCAACCGGTGGTCAGACGTGCCTCCCCGACATAGCCGTAGCTGCCGAGTACGGGTGTCGTCGCCGGATCGAGTCCGAACGGCAGGGCCACCGTCGAGCCGTTGACCGTTCGCGGTCCGGTGCCGCCGGTGGTCCCCGCACCCTGACCGCCGACCACCGCGAAGGGCTTGGCCACGCTCGCCGCGACATTCATCTGTCCGGGACGCGCACTACCGGGCTCGGGGGTCAGATCGCCTGCGATGCCGTCGGGGGTGAACCCGACCGCACCGGAGCCGGCCAGTGTCGCCGACGCCGACCGGCCGTCGGCGGGACGCAACATACCCGCGTTCGGGTTCTGTTCGACGAGAATCTGATCCGCCATCGCGCACGGCTGACCGCGCACCGTGTCGATGTTGGAGCTGAGCACGGTGAAGGCCGGGTAGCGGGCCGCGGCGGCCTTGGCGAACACCAGTACCTCCGAGATGACCAGTAGGGCGGCCACCACGGCGATCGGGGACGACGCCAAGAACAGCCGTCGACGATCCGCACGAGATTCACCCGGGCCGTCGGTGACGTGGGAGAGGCCCTTGTTGGCCACGTAGTCCAGGCGCAGATGCTGCCAGACCGCGATCGCGGCGGTGATCACCGCGAGGACCAGGAAGATCGTCGACACCTGGTAGCCGGCCAACACGGGGGAGCGGTCGAACCAGGAGATGCCGTAGTCGTAGGCGAACGGCCAGGCGTTCTTGCCCGCCATCGCAGCGGCGAGTGCGAAGAAGAGTCCGGAGACGAAGACCGTCAGGTTGCGCGCCGACCGGGCTGCCGACTCGGCGACCGCGAGGGTTGCGGTGGCCGCCACCGCGGCGCCCAGACCGGCGAACACACCGAACTGGATCGTCCACTTGGTGGGGGTGAAGGCCAGCAGCACGAGCGTGATGCCGATGGCGCCGATGAGTCGCCAGGTGGGGCCGGGATCGACTGCCCGGATCCGGTTGCGGCGCAGCATCACCGATACCGTGACGAGCGTGCCGGCGAGCAGCAGCAGGACCGGGACGCGGCGGGTGAGTGCACCGTCGTCGGTGGTGACGGTGATGAAGTAGTAGCGCAGGTACTCCTGGTACCAGGGGATCGTCGGGCCGACCTGATAGCGCACCTTGACGGCCTCCACGACCGAGGCCAGGCTCTGATCGCGGAAGACCACCACGAGGACCAGCAGGCCGGCTGCGGCGATCGGTGCGACCAGTGCCGTCACACCGACCTCGCGTCGACGTTCGAGCAACACCCGCAGCAACGGCCGGGCGGCCACCAACAGGATGGCCACGGCGATCACGCCGTGCGGTGCTAGCGCGAGGGTGAGTCCGGCGGCGAGCGCCCCGAGGGCGGCCGGCAGCAGCCGGCGGGTGGCGATCGCGCGCTCGGCGGCCCACCAGGTCAGCATCGATCCGAGCACGATGATCGACTCGCTGCGCAGACCGCTGCAGAACGGCAGCCAGAACGCGGTGAACACGAGAGCCGCAGCCCACACCGCCCAGCCGCTGCGCCGGACCGCTACTCCGAGCCTGGGCAGCAGCACGCGGCTCAGGACGAACCACGAGACGAGTCCGGCGGCCAGTGACGGCAGGTGGGTCCACAGGATCGACGGGGAGATCGCCGACCAGTGCGCGAGGAAGCTGTAGTACCAGTCGAACGGAGCCTCGGGCGCGCCGTAGTACCGGTAGTAGTTCGCCAGGTATCCGGATGCGTCGGCGGCTCGCCCCATGGTGAGTATGTAGCCGTCGTCGGGAGTGCCCGCCCCGAGGAAGGTCCACACGACCAGGACGCCGGTGACGGCGAGATCGCTGACCTTCGGGATCAATGCACGCCAGAGTGATCGGACCCGCGCACCGACACGTCGGTGGTAGCCGTACGCGCGGTCGAGGACGGCGAGCGCGATCAGCGCCACGAGTACGGCGATGACCGCGATGATCATCACGATGAGCTTCAGCACCGACGGCGAGCTCACGTACCGGTTGTCGATCCGGACCGAGACGCGCATGCCCTGTCCGGCCGCGGTCGAGACCTGCGCGGTGGTGAGCGGGGTGAAGATGCCGTCGACCTGCGGACGCTTCTGCGGATCGAGCACGGTGGCGTCCCCGACGCCGACGAACTGCGCACCGGGGCCGGCGGGATCGGCGAAGATCCTCAGTTCCCGGCAGTCGGGGGAGGCGAGCTGCGCGGCGGTCGCCGACGCCGCGACGGTGTTGCGGAAGGTGACGGTGACGCCCTCGGAGTTGCCGGTGACGTACAGCGCCGACGCCTTGCTCTTGGGGGCGTTGGTCGGCATCGTCGCGAAGACCAGGCTGTTCTCCGTCGGCAGGTCGGCGAGGACCCGACAGGGGATCGTCGCCTGCAGATCCTGCGGGGTCTGCGCGATGAGCGGCGCGACGATCGATGCGGACCCATCGGTGAGGGACTGTCCCTGCGGCCAGTCGAACGAGGCGTCGGTGGCGGTGACCGGCAGCAGCGGGGTGATGGCACACAGCACTGCGCCGACGATCCCGGCCACGACGGCCACCAGTCGGGCGGTGCCCGCCCTCGCCACATCGGTCTGCTCGGTGGCTCCGGGCTCGGCGGGCGAGGCAGTCACAGGCACGATGTCAGATGGTATGGGAGTTCCCTGAGAGGTCATAGTCGCGAGGTGGGCTGCTGTTCGCACCCCGGCCACCGGCCTCCGATCGTGTCGACGACCCGACGTCGATTAGTGTTCCCCTCTGATGTCTTCGTTCTCCCGGGTGTCCCCGCGTGTCTGGGCCACCGTTGCCGCCGTGGCCGGACTCGCCGCGATCATCGCTGCGCTCCTCACGCCGTTGCTCCCGGTCAGCGGGCACACCGCGACCATCGACTGGCCGAAGGGGCAGCAGCTCACCGGGTCGAACGGATCGGTCACCGCGCCGCTGGCCGCGCAGACCGCGCGGTCGCTCGACGTCACCGTCGGCTGTCGGACCCTGGCTGCGACGCCGACCGACGAGCGCACCGTCGTGGTCTCCACGATGCCCACGGCCGGCCGCAACGCCGCCGACAAGGCATTGTTCGTGACCGCGACCGCCGATCGGGTCGCCGTCACGCTGCGGGGAACCGAGCTGATCTCGGCCCCGCGCACCGACCTGACCCGCTGCGAACGGCTCGAGGTCCGCACCTCCGGCACCGCCGTCGAGGCCCGGTTCGTCGGGCTCGGACCGGCGGCGGTCGGCAACCCCGACGACCGGCCCCAGGTGGCAGGCATCTTCACCGGTCTCGACGGACCGGCCGTGGAGCGGGCCGCAGCCGCCGGTGGACTCGCCGTGCACGTCGAGGTCGACAACCGCTTCGACACCGGACCCACCGCCCTGAAGGTCGTGGTCATGGTCATCGGGGTGCTGGCCGCGCTCATCGCCTTGATCGCCATCGCCGCCCTCGACGTGGTCAACGGGTACCACCGGCGGGTCGGCCGACTCGATCTGCGGCGCTTGCTGATGCCCCGCGCAGCCGATGTGTCCGTGACCGCGGTGCTGGTGGTCTGGCACTTCCTCGGGGCAGGCAGTTCCGACGACGGCTACATCCTCACGATGGCCCGCAACGCTCGAGACGCCGGCTACCTCTCCGACCACTACCGGTTCTTCGGCATCACCGAGGCACCGTTCGACTGGTATTACAGCTTCTTGTCTCTGTGGTCGCACGTGTCGGCCGCCGGCGTCTGGATGCGCCTGCCCGCACTCGTCGCCGGCCTGGTCTCGTGGTTCGTGCTCAGCCGCATCCTCTTGCCGCGACTCGGCGGAGCGGTCCGACGCTCGCAGTGGGCGATGTTCACCGCCGCCGCGGTCTTCGTCGCCTTCTGGATGCCGTTCTGCAGCGGTCTGCGCAGCGAGGGCATCATCGTGCTGGGATCGCTGCTGACCTGGTGGGGGGTCGAGCAGGCCATCGCGACCCGCCGGATGCTCCCGGCCGCGGGAGCGGCGTTCGCCGCCGCGCTGACGCTCGCGACGGCGCCGCACGGGATCATCGCCGTCGCCCTCCTGCTCGCTGGTTCCCGCCCCCTGCTGCGAAACCTCCGTGCACGCCGGGCAGAACACGGCATCGTGTCGCTGGTCGCGCCGATCGGTGCCGCCGTCGGGCTCGTGGTGATCCTGGTCTTCCGCGACCAGTCGCTGGCGGCGGTGGCCGAGGCGATCCGGGTTCGCTACACCGTCGGCCCGACACTCGTCTGGTACCAGGAACTGCTCCGGTTCTACTACCTCTCGCTCACCACCCAGGACGGCTCGCTGGTCCGCCGGGTGCCGCTGCTGCTCCTGCTGGCTGCGGTCGTGGTCACGCTGTCGGTCATGCTGCGCCGCAAGCACATCCGCGGTGTCGATCCCGGCCCCGTATGGCGTCTCGTCGGAGCGATCCTGCTGACCATCCTGTTGTTGTCGTTCACCCCGACCAAGTGGACCGTCCAGTTCGGCGTGTACGCCGGGGTCGGTGCCGCGATGGCGGCGGTGGCCACCGTTGCGGTCGCGCAGTCGGCACGTCGGTCGCCGCGCAACCTGTGGATGTACATCGCCGTGCTGCTCTTCGCGTGTGCGGTCGCGGTCGCCGGCGAGAATGCCTGGGGCTGGGGCTACGACTTCGGCATCTCCTGGTTCGACAAGGCGCCGGTGTTCGCCGGGACGCCGCTCTCGTCGGTCTTCCTCGTGCTCACCGTCCTCGCGCTGGCGGTGGCGGTCTGGTTCCACCTGCGCATCGACGTCGATGCCGAACGCGGTGTCGATCGCGACACCGGCCGGGCCCCCAACCGCCGCCAGGTCGCGATCGCCTCCGTGCCGATGCTCGCGATCGCGACGTTGCTGGTGGTCGCCGAGCTCGCGCTCTTCGCCAAGGCCGCGGCCGGACGGACCGACACCTACACCACGTTCGGTGCCAACGCGCGTGCGCTGGTCGGCGACACCTGCGGCATGGCCGACCAGGTCCTCGTCGAGACCGACCCGAATCGCGGGGCGCTCACGCCGATCGGGACGCGCGACGTCTCCCGCGCCCTCGCCGGCGAGTCGACGGGCTTCACCCCGGACGGTGTCGCGGGCGACCTCACACCGGAGGCGACCTCCCTCGGCGCAGGCACGATCAACACTTCCGGCGACCTGTCCCGACCGTTCGTCGTCACCGGCGGCGCTCCCGGTACCACCGGTGGTGTCGGTCCCGAGACGGTGAACGGATCTCGAGCGCTCCTGCCGTTCGGACTCGATCCCGCCCGCACACCTGTACTGGGCAGCTACGGCCACGACAACGGCACCGCAGAGCTCACCTCGTCCTGGTACGAGGTGCCGGACCGGGCGTCGTCGCCGCTGGTGGTGATCACCGCGGCCGGTCCCGTCCTGTCCATCGACCAGGACGGCGTGCCCCAACCGGGCCGCAAGCTCACGGTCGAGTTCGGGCGGCCCGGCGCCGCAGGCGAGTTCGAACGTGTCGGCGCGCCGTTCGTCCCGATCGATCCGGGCCCCGAGCGCCCGAACCGTCCGTGGCGCAACCTCCGTGTGCCGATGGCGGCGATCCCGTCGTCGGCGACTGCACTGCGCGTCGTCGCCGTCGACGACAACCTCAGTCCCGATCAGTGGCTGGCCATCACACCGCCGCGCGCACCCCAGGTGTCGACGCTGCAGGAGATCGTCGGCGACCGCACGCCGGTACTGCTGGATCTCTCGGTCGGCAGCCAATTCCCGTGCCAGCGCTCGATCACCACGCACGACGGCGTCGGTGAGGTGCCCCGATGGCGCATCGTCCCGGACCAGACCACCACGAACTCCAAGTCGAAGACGTGGCAGGCCTCGGTGAACGGCGGCATCCTCGCGAACTCCGAATCGCTGACGAGTGCCGACACCGTGGCCACCTATCTCGAGAACGACTGGTACCGCGATTGGGGTGGGCTGCAACGACTCACACCGCTGGTGCCGGACGCGGTGCCCGCACGGGTGACGAAGGGGTACGCGACGAGCTGGGGCTGGGACCGGCCGGGATCGATCAGGGTGGTGCCGCAGGATGACTGAACGTAATCAGGCGGCAGAGCCAGATCAGACGCCGGACCCCGAGCACTCCGCCGACAACCGCCTGAGTCCGCGGACGATCCGCATCGCGAAGATCGTGGCGGTCGTCGCGGGTGCGGTCGGTGTGTTAGTCGCGATCCTCGCGCCCATCCTCCCGGTGCAGTTCACGAAGTCCGAACTCACCTGGCCACAGGCGAACACGGTGCAGAATGTGGCCGCGCCGAACGTCTCCTACGTGCCGGTGTCGATGGACGTGTCGGTGCCGTGCTCGCTGGCAGCCGATCTGCCCGCAGCCGGCGGTGTACTGCTGTCGACCGTGCCCGAGAACGGCGCGGAAGCGGGCAAGGTCGGGCTGTTCCTGCGAGCGACGACCGACCGCATCCTCGTCACCCAGCGCAACGCGGTACTGCTCAGCGTCCCGCGTGCTGCCGCTCAGTCCGATGACGCCTGCCGCATCGTCGTGCACGCCGACACCTCAGGAACCCGTGGCGGTATCGAGGGATTCACCGAGCCGGGTAAGGAACCGCAGTCGTTCCGGCTCGACGACCCGAACTCGCGTCCGCAGATCATCGGCGTCTACACCGACCTGCCGAAGACGACGCCCGCGGATGCGCTCTCCTTCCGGTCGACCATCGACACCCGGTTCATCTCCAGCCCGACGTTGCTGAAGGGCACGCTGCTGGTGGTCGGTGTCCTGGCCACGGTGCTGTCACTGATCGCGCTGGCCGTGCTCGATGCCCGCGACGGTCGGCGTACCGGGTGGCTGCTGCGCCTGATCCCGGGCCTGCGTCGGACACCCGCCGCCAAGGTCGTCGACGAGCCCGCCGACGCGTCGACCGTGCCCTCTGATTCGTCGACCGTGCGCTCTGAATCGTCGATCGTGCGCTCTGAATCGTCGACCGTGCAATCCGAGTCCGAGGCCACCGAGCGGCCCGCCCGCCGGAGGTTCCGTCCGTCGGCCAGGTGGCGGCCGACGCTCCTCGACGCGGTCATCACCGCGGTGCTGCTGGTCTGGGCGATCGTCGGTGGCAACACCGCAGACGACGGCTATCAGGTCACCGTCGGTCGGGTGGCCCCCGGCGCGGGATACCTCGACAACTACTACCGCTACTTCGGTGTGCCGCAGGACCCCTTCGGCTGGCACTACCAATACCTTGCGCTCTGGATGCAGGTCAGCACCGCGACGCCGTGGTTGCGACTGCTCCCGTTGCTCTTCGCACTCGCAGGCTGGATCCTCATCAGCCGCTACGCGATCCCGCGTCTCGGTGACGCGGTGCGTGGATCGTCCGCGGCGCGATGGACCGCCGCATTGGCCTTCCTCGCGGTGTGGCTGCCGTTCAACAACGGACTGCGGGTGGAGCCGGCGTTGAGCGTCGGCATCCTGCTCACCTGGGTACTCGTCGAACGTGCCATCGCCACCGGGCGTTTCGTGCCACTGACCCTCGGTATCCTCGCGGCCGCGTTCACCCTCACCATCCATCCGGCAGGTGCCATCGCCGTACTGGTGTTGCTCGCGGGCGTACGTCCGTTGCTGAAGCGCCTGCGCGCGCGCCGATCCCGTGACGGGCTGCTCCCGCTGCTGATGCCGATCCTCGCGTCCGGACTGGCCGTCCTGTACGAGATCTTCGCCGACCAGCCGTTGGCATCGATCCTCGAGGGCGTCGAGGTGCAGGGGATCGTCGGGCCCACCAACAAGTGGTGGACCGAAGCGATGCGGTACTACATCCTGCTGAATCCGACCCCAGACGGCTCCATCGCGCGACGCGTCGGCATCTTCGTCACCATCATCTCGGTGCTGTTGATCGCCCTGACACTGCTGAGTCGACGTCGGGTACCGGGCATCGCGAGTGCTCCGCTGTGGCGACTCGTCGCGGTGACCTCCGGTGCCGTCGCGGTGTTGGCGTTCGTGCCGACCAAGGCCACCCACCAGATGGGCGCATTCGCCTGCCTCACCGGTGTTCTCGCGGCAGCCGCCACTGCGGTCCTGAGTCCGTCGGTGATGCGGCGGCGATGCAACCGCACCTTCGTGGCAGCGGCATGTGCCTACGCGCTCGCCGTGGCCTTCGCCGGCCGCAATCAGTGGTGGTATGTCGGCAGCTACGGCATCCCGTGGGCCGACGACACCCCGAACGTCCGTGGCATCGGGCTCTTCTGGCCGATCTTCGTGGTCGCGGTCGCGCTGACCGTCGTCGGAGCGTGGCAGTACTACCGCGACGATCGTGCGTCGCAGCGTGGTGAGGCTGTGGAGATCCCCGATCGTGGGGCGCGGAGCATCATTCAGCGGTTCCCGACCTACTCGCTGGCCATCATCTCGGCCGCGATCCTGCTCTTCACCTTCGTGTCCTTCGCCAAGGCCGCTCAGACACAACGTGGTTCGTGGTCGTGGACGAGTTCCAACATCGCCGCCCTCAAGGGGCAGCCCTGTGCGCTCGCCGATGCGGTGCTCGTCGAGGAGGATCCGAATCGCGGGCTGCTCGCACCCGCCGATGTCGCGGGTCAGCGCAACCCGTCACCGGGAGCTGCCCTCGGCGGCGGATCGGTCCGGCCGCTCGAGGGCTTCACCCCCGACGGCGTCTCCTCCAATCTGGAGAGCGATGCCGAAGGAGGTGGCGACGACTCGGATTCGGCGTCGACGACCACCGAGATCGACCGGACCCAGACCGACCCCAGCGATGCGCAGTCGGAGCCGACCGGTACCGCGGGCTCAGCCGACACCGGGGGCGGTCGCACGAGCACTCGCGGCGTCAACGGATCGTCGGTGCGGCTGCCGTTCGGACTCGACCAGCGTCGGGTACCGGTGCTCGGCACCTACGGATCGCCCACCGGCCGTGGCCAACTGACGTCCGACTGGTATCAGCTGCCGGCGCGCAGCCCCGACACCCCGCTGGTCACGATGTCGGTGGCCGGACAGATCGAGTACATCGACGAGCTCGCCGTCGTCCATCCCGGGCAGAAGCTCCGACTGGAGTTCGGTCGTGTCGAGCCCGACGGTCGGGTCACCACGGTCGCCTCGATGATGCCGCTGGACACCGGCAACGAACCGGAGTGGCGCAACCTGCGGTTCCCCCGGGACCAGGCCCCGCCGCGTGCATCGGTCGTGCGTGTCGTCGCCGACGACGAGTCGACCAACTCGGCGCAATGGCTCGCCGTGACCCCGCCGCGTGTCACCCCGTTGGTGACCCTGGAGTCGTTGGTGGGCAACGAGGATCCGACGTTGCTCGACTGGGAGGTCGCACTGGCCTTCCCGTGCCAGCGTCCGGCGGCTGCGGTCAACGGTGTGCTCGAGACCCCGATGTGGCGGGTCACCCCCGATGCCGAGGGGGAGCGCGTCAACTCGCGTCGCTGGATGGCCGGCGACTACGGCGGTCCGCTGGGCATCGTCGAGAACGAACTCCGCCCGATCGTCCTCCCGGCCTACCTACGCAACAGCTGGGCCAAGGACTGGGGCAGCCTGCAGCGGCTGGTGCCGTTGAAGCCGCAGGTCGATGCGGAGATCACCGTGACCGACGACGTCCACTCCGGACTCTGGACCCCGGGCCCGATGCGAGCGATCAAGAACTGACCCGGGCCCGGCAGTCTGAGGGTCGGGGCTGCGTGGCCGGGACTGGTTACGCTCAGTCACAATCTGCCGTCCAGCGGGCGGTCGCGTGGATATCGCACGCGGCACCCGGCTGGGCGGCAGTTTTTGGTCGGGACTCGGGCGGGCGGCCGCAGTTGTTGGTCGGGGGCGAGTCCGGGCGCGGCAGGCGGCTTCGGTGACCATATTCTGCTGCTGAGCGGGCGGTCGCGTGGATATTGCACGCGGCACCCGGCTGGGCGGCAGTTTTTGTCGCAACTGGGTCGGGCGGCGGCAGTTTTTGGTCGGGACTCGGGCGGGCCAGACCCGACCCCCGCCCAGACCCTCAGTGCCTGATCGGGGCCGGACTCCAGAGCCCACTGCGGGTCTCGGTCCCGGTACGGATGCGCGCCTTCTCCTCGACGTCGCCGTAGGGCTCGTACTTCTCCAGCGATCCCCAGTCGCGGCCGATGTCACCCTGCAGGTACGTGGCCACGGTGTTCGGCTCCTGCGACACCTCGAGCCAGCCGAGCGGGCCACCACCGAAGGAGTCCTGCCACGCCGACACCGCCGCCGAGAGGTCGGCCCCCGGCTTGATCCGCCACTTCGGGATCTCCGCGACACCGTAGTGATGGGTGAACGGCCGCTGACACGGGAACACCAGGCCGGATGTCCAGTCCACGTGGACCGGGTCGCTGCTGCCGACGACCTGCTGCAAGGTCTTCACGGCCGGTACACGCGGCGGCGTGACGACGATGAAGCGATCCGACGACAGGTTGTCGTCGTCGGCGACGATCCGCACCGCGGTCGCGTCCTTCGGCAGCGAATCCGTGGTCAGTCGGACGTTGCGCCACGACGGCCGCGGGCCGGGGTCGATCATCTCGGTGTCACCGGTCGCCGACAGATCGGCATCGCGGGTGTTCGGCCCGAGCGGGTCGGTCGTGTACTCCAGCAACAGGTTCGGGTTGTCGTACTCGCCGGCCACCGAGAAGGTCAGCAGCGGGCGGTCGCGCCATTCGTCGGGTAAGCGGTACCAACCGGAGGTGAGTCGGGCGGGGACCTGATCGGTGGTCGAGTAGCTGCCCATCACCGGGGTCCGCTTCGGGTCGAGGAAGAACGGCAGCTTCGCGTAGCTCCCGTTGACCCCGGCCTCGCCGGTGAATCCGCCGCCGGTGCCACCGGTGTTGGCCGTCAACACATCTGGTGATGCCGCGACGTTCTGCGACAACACCCCGAGGGACCCTTCGGACGCCTGTGTGTCGAGGTCCGTCGGGACGCCGTTGGCGGTGAAGCCGGTGGTGGCCGGCCGCGATGCCCCGTCGGGCCGGGTCGGAGCACCGGCCAGCGGATCGCGGAGGGTGCCGTCGACCGGGGAGAGCATGTCCGCGTTGGGTTCCGGTTCCACCCAGACCTTGTCGGCCATGCCGCACTGCTTGCCGGTCAGTGCCTCCAGATTGGACCGCGGCACGGAATAGGAACTGCTCTGCTGGATTCCGGCGAACACGGCGGTGACGATCTCGAACACGACGACCGCGGCCGCAGCCCAGGCCAAGGGCGCCGACGTCACGGCGTGCCACGGTCGCCGACGCCCGGGTGGCGCAGCGGGATCGTCGGGGTGCGGGTCGCGTCCGGTGAACGGCTCGCGGAAGTGGAACCACAGGGCGAGCAGCAGCAGGAGCAGCGACGCGTACAGCAGCACACTGCCCAGCTGCGCGCCGAAAGAGACCTGGGTGACGCCCCAGGGCATGCCCCACGCCGAGGCGTAGTAGTACGAGTTGGGCGCGGTGAACGCGAGACCGCAGACGAACAGCACCAGTGCCGCGAACAGGGTGCGGTTCCGTCGGGAGTGCATCGCGTCCTGACTGGCCGCGATGGCCGCGATGGCGGCCAGAGCCGCTGCGAGACCGGCGAACACACCGAAGTGATGCGTCCACTTGGTCGGCGTGAACATCAGGAAGACCAGTGAACCGAAGGTGATGCCGACGATCCGACTGGTCGGTCCGACGGCGGTGCCGGGGATGCGCTGCTTGCGGATGAGCAGTGCCGCCGAGACGATCAACGCCAACAGCATCGCGAGAACGGCGAAGCGTCGGGCGATCGATCCGTCGGCGGAGTACGCGAACAACGATGAGTAGCGGCTGATCTCGTTGTACCAGTGCATCGACGGTCCCAGAGCGGACTTCATCTGTGATGCCTCGACGAACGATCGCAGCGTCAGGTTCGAGAACACCACGAAGATCACGAAGGTGCCGGCCGCGAGGATCGGGGCGAGCAGGGCGAGGTAGGACCACCGGTCGCCGCCGAGTACCCGCGCACGTTTGATCAGCGCCAGGATCATCGGCCGCGCGCCGGCTATCAGCGCGGCAACCGCCAGGAGGCCGGTCGGACCGGCGGCGAGACTGAATGCACCGATCAGACAGGCGACGGCCGCCGGCAGCATTCGGCCGGTCGCGATCGAACGCTCCACCGAGCACCAGGTGAGCAGTGCGCCGAGGCAGATGATCGGTTCGGGTCGCAGGCCGTTGTTGAACGGGAACCAGGATGCGAGGAAGACGAAGGCCGCGGTCCAGCCGACCGCCGGGCGGGTGATGGCGGTGCGCCCGAGCCGGGGGAGGACCTCGTGGCTGATGATCAACCACACCCCGATCCCGCAGAGCAGAGCGGGGATTCGCATCCACGGGCTGGCCACCGACACGTGGCTGAGCAATCCGAAGACCTGGTAGTACCAGCCGAACGGTGCTTCGGGAGCGCCGTACCACCGGAAGTAGTTGGCGGTGTACTCACTGTTTTGCGCGACCCTCGACATCGTCAGCAGATAGCCGTCGTCGGAGGTGTTGGGGCCGATGAAATGCCAGAGGATCAGCGCACCGATGACCACGTAGTCACGTGCGTTGAGCCGCCACCATCGTGCCGGCAGGAACCGTCGATGACGCCGACCGTCGGTGGCATCCAACCGGGCCAGTGTCGCCAGCGAGAGCAGGGTGGCGATGATGCCGACGACCAGGACGATCCACTTGAGGATCGTCGGCGCGGTGCTGTAGCGGGAGTCGATGGTCGCGTGTGCGCGGAGCCCGGGGATGTCGGCGGTGGACCCGTCGAGGTCGGTGTAGATACCGGTGACCTCGGGTCGCTGATCCGCGGCGTAGGTGTCCGACTCGCGTCCCGACGTACTGCCGGTCAGCGGTTCGCCCTCGTCGTCGACCATCCCGACGAACTCGGCCGACACCTCCTCGGAGTCGGCCGACACCACGATCTCGCGGCATCCCTGCTGCTCGATCTGGGCCAGCGTCGCCGACACCAGCGGGACGTTGCGGATGACGACCTCGAGGGTCTGGCGGTCCGGCGGGTCACCGGGTGAGCCGGTCTTGCGGATGAACAGGCCGCGCTCGGTGGATTTCTTGGCCTGCTTCGGCGTGGTCGACAGCAGGATCGACTCGCCAGGGCCGAGGCGGTCGACTGCGGCGCACGGGACACGGACGTCGAGATCGATCGGCACGTAGCTGATCAGCGGGGCGGTGACCGACGAGACCTTGCCGTCCTGCGGCCACGAGATCTCGGCGGTGGTCTGGTTGACCGGCATGAGCGGGGTGGCCAGTGCCATGAGAAAGCCCAGCAGGCCGGTGATGATGGCGACTGTTCTGGCTCGTCGGACACTCGGCGCTGGCACAAAGAGTGATGGTAACCGTTGGACCTATGGGTGCGATGTCCGGTGACCGGCCTACCCGGGACCTGCGACGCCCGACGCTAAGGTGAACGCATGTCGCAGGAGCCGTCGGACAACCCTGGTGAACCGTTGCCGATCCTGGTGCTCAACGGACCGAACCTGAACGCGCTCGGCACCCGACAACCGGATGTCTACGGGTCGGCCACGCTGGCCGACATCGTCGAACTCGCCGAACGTACAGCCGCCGACCTCGGCCTGGGCATCCGCGCGGCGCAGACCAACCACGAGGGCCAGATGATCGACTGGGTCCACGAGGCCCGCGGCCAGGCGAGCGGCATCGTCATCAACCCCGGCGGCTGGACGCACACGTCGGTGGCGCTCGCCGACGCCCTGGTGGTACCCGAGGTGCCGGTGGTCGAGGTGCACATCAGCAACGTGGCCGCCCGCGAGCCGTTCCGCCACTTCTCCTATGTCTCGCCCATCGCGTCGGCGGTCATCGCGGGCTGCGGCATACAGGGTTACGAGTTCGCGGTGCGACGCCTGGCCTCGCTGATCTCCCATCGGTAATCCGCAACCGTGGGGTTGCTTCAACGGTTGACGTGTGCAACTCTTGGGTTGCACTGCAACCGGGCAGTTGCACCAACGGAAGGTTTCGACGATGACCGAGAGCACCGCCACCACCGAACTCGACCGCATCGAGCGCGAGATCACCATCGATGCCCCGGCGTCGCGGGTCTGGAGCCTCGTCGCCGAGCCCGGCTGGTACATCAATGACAAGGAGATCGTCGACCACGAGATCGAACGCGACGGCGACATCTCCTATGTAACGGACCCAAAGCATGGTCGTTTCGCGTTCCGGACCGTCGAACTCGACGAGCCCCGCTACGCCTCGTTCCGGTGGCTGGCCGACGTCGAGGATCCCGACAGCGCATCGACCCTGGTGGAGTTCTGGATCACCGAGACCGGCGACGGAGTGCTGCTCAAGGTCGCCGAGAGCGGGTTCGCATCGCTGCCCGGTTCTGCCGCCGAGCGTCGCGCCCGGTACGAGGGGAACGCCGAGGGCTGGACCATCGAGCTCGACCTGGCGAAGCGGCACCTCGCCGGAGCCGCAACCCGTGGCTGAACTCGCCGCGCCGACGGACATGTTCGCCGCACTGGCCGACGAGAGCCGGTGGCAGATCCTGGTCCGACTTGGGCACTCTCCGGCATCCGCCTCCGCTCTCGCCGATGAGCTGCCGATCAGCCGTCAGGCGATCGCCAAGCACATCAGGGTGCTCCAGGAGGTGGGCTTGGTCTCCGCGGAGAAGGTCGGCCGCGAGGTCCGCTACGCGGCGGTGGGTGCTCGGTTGAACACCCTCGCACGGCAGCTCGAGACCATCGCGGGCGGTTGGGACCGTCGTCTGGAACGGATCAAGTCGCTGGCCGAGGAGCCACGGGATCGATCGTGACCTCGCCGACGCCACTCGATTCAGTCGCGGTCGAGTGCCCGGTGGGCGGCCTCGGCCACCGATCCCCGGAGCATCGGTCCGTGACCGGGGAAGAGCGTGGTGGCGTCGAGGCGGGTGAACGACTCGACCGCGGCGCGATTGGCATCGATGTCGTGATGGAAGCAGGCGGGCAACAGCTGTGGCCCCGACAGCTTCGAGATGCCGTGCGCGGTGTCGAGGGCATCGCCGCTCACCAGCACGGCACCGTCGCCGACCAGAAAGCCGCTGTGGCCCTCGGTGTGGCCGTGTGCGGCCACCGGGACGGGGCGGCCCGGGAGGTCGATCGCGGCCGACTCGCCGACCGGGAAGGGCGCGGCATCCGGGATTCCGTTGCGCGACAGCGCACCCAGCGGGATGATCCCGGCCAGCCAACGCAGCACCGCCGGACGGTAGGCCATCGGGGCGATGTCTCGAGGGCCGGCCTGATGCAGTACCTCGCGGTGCGCGTGCGCGACCTCGCGAGGGTCGGCGTAGACCGGGAATCCGTACTTCTCGCTGAGTGACACCAGCCCGCCGAGATGGTCGACGTGGGCGTGCGTGAGGAGGGCTCCGCGGACGTCCTCGGGTCGGCGGCCGATCTGCCGGATCGAATCGACCACGTCCGCGGCATTGCCCGGATAGCCTCCGTCGACGAGGGTCAGATCCGAACCCTCTTCCAGGAGAATCCAGTTGACGTGATCGGTGTACACGAGATGGGCGGTCGAGTGATCACCTTCGACGGCGCCGACACGGAAGGTGCTCATCGGGCGTCCTTTCGCACCACGAGGACGAACGGACCCACCTCGGTCACCTCGAACCGCGGATCGGCGAACAGTGTGCGGTCGAAGGTCACCGTGTAGCGCTTCACGTTCGGGTCGTTGGGGTAGACGTCCTCGGCCAGCCGGAGGGTGTATCCGTCTGCGCCGTAGCGGAACAGGAAGACGTTAGGTGCCTTCCACGGCGAGGAGTCGAGTCGGTCGACGAGTTGCTGCGGGGTGGTCGACGTCGACCACTCGGCGATGGCTGCCGCGCGTTTGTCGAACTCCGCCAACGGATTCGCGTAGTGCGATGTGAGGCCCTGGAATCCCCAGTACGGGTAGATCGACAGGAAGCCGTAGTCCGCGGTGAGGACCACGTTCTGGTCGGCAGGTCGCCCTGTCTGCTCGGTCACCAGTCGGTTCAACTCGGGATAGTGCGACTCCGCACCCGCCGGACGTTTGTCGGCACGGTCGCCGTAACCATCGGTGTCGGTGTAGGCGGTGCTCACCTCGGTGCCGAGGAAGTTCGGGATGTCCTGTCCCACCGCGATGGCGGCGATGGCGGCGAGAGCGACGACACCGAAGCGGATGTCGCCGAACGCGCGGACCGCCCGCCGTGCGAGTTCCGCGGCAGCGAGGACCCCGGCGGCGGCGAGCAGGGCCACCAGGATCGGTTCGAGCCGGAAGGACAACAGTGTGGTGCCGCCCGCGGTCAGGAGCATCGACAGCAGACAGACCAGGTAGACGCCGACCACCGCGATGCCGAGCGCCAGTGCGATCGTGCGCTGACGGAAGCGCAGCAGCAGCCAGATGAGGCCGGCGAAGGTGAGCAGGCCGACCAAGGTGAGGTGCAGCATCGGAAGCGGTAGCAGCGCACCGCGTTCCGGCAGGTAGTGCTCGGCGGTGCCGCCACTCGCGGGCTGGCTGCGCAGGCGAGCGAGGAGATACGGCGCCCAGACGGTGAGGGCCATGATCCCGGCGATGACGCCGACGGACACCAGCCGCACCACGATCGCGACGATCACCGTGCGGCGCTGGGCACGCACCTCCGCGTCGGGTACCGCCGTGTTGGACGCCGACCACCATGCCTGGCCGATGAGGTAGAGGGCCATCAGGACGGCCGTCCCGGCGAACAGGCCGGTGTAGAGCGTGTAGAACGTGGCACTCAGACCGATGAACACACCGGATGCGATCACCGCGGGCCAACTGGTGCCCGACCGCAGTCCGCCGATCGCGCCCTCGGCGGCCCTGGACCGACCGCGCAAGGCGTAGAGCAGCGTGACCATCGTCGGGACACCGATCAGCACCAGGACGGCGGCATACGGCTCGGGCGAGGCGAACATCAGCGTCACCGTGGTGACCGCGAGGGACACGGCGACACCGCGATCGGCGCCCAGCATGCGGTTCCACAGGATCACACCGACGGCGGCGGCCACCGCGATGGACAGGATGGCCCATGGTTTGTACGCCTCCCAGCCGGGCACACCGGTGGCGGTCGCGTAGCGCCCGCCGAACCAGAACCATCCGGCCGGGTAGTACGGCGCCAGGTCGATGTAGGTCATGTCCGCCAGGCGCGGACTGTTGGTGAGCCGCGTCAGGTACTCCGTGCGGAACTCCTGGTCCACCGACAGACCGAACAGGTAGAGCCGCGTCGCACCCAGCGGCATCCCCAGCGTGACGGTGACGAACCCGGCGGTGGCGACCGTCGATGCCAGGGTGGTGACGATCCCGCCGCGACCGCGGCGGTACAGCAGCGCGACCACCACCAGGATCACGATCGCGACGACCTGGCCGACCGTGGTCAGGGCACGCGTGACATTCGACGAGTTGAACGCCGGCCAGTCGACGGTGTCGATGACGCGCAGCCCGACGCCGGCCACGATCGCGCCGACGATGACTGCGGCGACCACATTGCCGACGTCGCCGAACAGGCCACGTAGACGGCCGGACGAACCGTGGCCACCGGGACTGCCGAGCGGGGTGCCCTCCGGCGTTGCGGTCTCCGATGCGGAGGTTTCGGTGCTGCTCACGCGTCCAGTCCTAGCAGGGTCGGTGGTCAGATGGGCAACCGCCGGAACACCGGGCGCGGGATGTGCCGCAGCACGATCATGATGAATCGGAACGGCCCGGGGACCCAGATGATGTCTTTGCCATTGATGGCCGCGGCGACGGCCTGCTGCGCGACGTCTTCCTTGTTCACGGTCAGCGGGGCCTCGGCCACGTTCGCCGACAGGCGGGTGCGGACCTGTCCGGGGCGGACCACCAGGACGCCGATGCCCTGCGGTCGCAGCGCATCGCCGAGACCGAGATAGAAGCCGTCGAGGCCGGCCTTGGACGAGCCGTAGAGGAAGTTGCTGCGACGGACGCGCTCACCGGCGACCGAGCTCATCGCGATGATCTGGCCGTGCCCCTGGGCCTTGAACTTCTCCCCGAGGAGCACGCCGACCGAGACCGCCGCGGTGTAGTTGATGTTGACCTCGATGACGGCCTTGCGATGGTCCTGCCAGACCTCTTCGTCGTCGAACTGCACACCGAACGCGACGATCGCCACGTCGATGTCGCCGCCCGCGAAGGCCTTGTCCAACACGGCCGGATGGCTGTCGGTGGCGAGTGCATCGAAATCGATCTGCTCGACGCTGCTCGCGCCCGCGGCACGGACCTGCTCGACCGCGGCCGCAGCGGTGGGATCGCCGGGGACCGTCGCCAGCACGACGCGGGCGGGTCCCTTCTTGAGGTACTCCGCGGTGATGGCGAGTCCGATCTCCGAACTCCCGCCGAGGACCAGGATGGATTGCGGCACGCCGACGGCGTTGATCATGGTGTCGCTCTCGCTTTCAGTGAGGCTTGCGGGTCGAGGAAGGGGACGCGGTCAGAGCAGTTCGAGCCGGCGGCCCATGTCGGAGGCGAAGACCCCGGTGGGATCGATCCGACGTCGCGTGGCGATCCACTCGTCGATCTGGGGGTACATCGAGTGGAAGCTCTGCGCGGAGGTCCGTGAGTCCTTGGCCGTGTAGAGGCGGCCGCCCATGGCCATGACCCGGCGGTCGAGATCGTTGAGGAACTCGGCCAGGCCCGCCTTCACCGGGAAGTCGAGGCAGACGTTCCAGCCCTTGAACGGGAAGCTCAGCGGCGCCTTGTTGCCGTCGCCGAACAGTTTGATCACGTTGAGGAAGCTGACGTGTCCGGAGGCCTGGATGTGCTCGATGAGAGCGATGAACTCGCTCTCGTTGCCGGTCGGCACGATGAACTGGTACTGCGCGAAGCCGCCGCCCCGGCCATAGGCGTTGTTCCAGCCGCCGAACACGTCGAGCATGTGATAGAAGCCGGCGAGGTTCTTCACCTTGCCCTCGCTGGGTGGTCCGATGCGGTAGTAGCCCTCACCGACCAGCGAGAAGCTGAGCTTGTTCGCCAGACCGCGCGGGAACACGTCCGGGAAGGACACCAGCGGCTTGTTGTTGAACGACAACGGGTCCTTGCGGTACTTCTCCGGGAGTTCGTCGAGGGTGGCGAGGTTGCCGCGGGAGAAAGTGCCCCGGCCGAGTTTCGGCGGCGCGCTGATGGAGTCGAACCAACCCGAGGCGTACTCGTATCCGTCCTCGAACCCGTCCTGCAGGTGCAGGTCGATGGTCTCCTGCAGCGAATTCGTCCGCGCCGTGTCGGCGATGAAGTACGCGCTCTCGGTGCGCTTCATCTGGATCTTGGCACGCAGCACGATGCCGGTCAGGCCGATGCCCGCGACGGTCGCCCAGAAGAGGGACGCGTCGGTGTCGTCCGGAGACCCGGTCGGCGTCAGCGTCAGGATGCGACCGTCGGCCACCAGCAACTGCATCTCGAGGACGTGGTTGCCGAAGCTGCCCTGGCTGTGGTGGTTCTTGCCGTGGATGTCGTGGGCGATTGCGCCGCCGATCGTCACCTGGCGGGTGCCGGGGAGGACAGGAACCCACAGGCCGTAGGGCAGCGCCGCCTGCATCAGCGTGTCCAGGCTGACGCCGGCGTCGACGTCGACGGTCGCCGCGTCGGCGTCGATCGAGTAGATGCGGGTGAGCTGGGTCATGTCGACGGTCAGACCGCCGCTGTTCTGTCCCGACTCGTTGTAGGAGCGGCCGAGCCCACGGGCGATCACACCGCGGCGGAGGTAGTCCGGCTTGTCGGCGTTGTCGTCGGCCACGCGTGCGACCGCCTCGGCGATGACCTCGGGGTAGGGGGTCGACAGGACATGTCCCTCGGTGGGGGTGGTCCGTGACCATCCGACCAGCGTGCGCGTGGTGATCGGCAGGAGCTCTTCTGTAGACATCGATGGAAAGGGTACCCGTCCCCGGACCCGGCCCGAGCCGACCTGGGGTCAGGTTCTGTACAGATCCATCCAGAATGGGTTAGCATGCTGCCATGCCCCGGCCACCCAGCTTCGATCGGCAAGCGGCGCTCGATGCTGCCGTCGGACACTTCTGGAGCCATACCTATGCGGCGACTTCCACGGAAGAGCTATGCGAGGCCACCGGTCTGGCCCGGAGCAGTCTCTACAACACCTTCACGTCCAAGGCTGCGCTCTACCGCGAGTCGCTGACGCGGTACGGCGAGATCAAACAGGACTCGCGTGACGTGTACGTCTCGACTCCCGGGACCGGGCTCGAGGTCGTCCGACGGGTCGCCGTGGACATGCTCACCGAACAGTTCGACACCGCCGACCGTCGCGGTTGCCTCGTCATCAACGCCGCCGTCGAGATGGGCACCAGCGACGACGGCGTGGCTGCTGCCGCCCGGGTCAACCTGACGGGCTTCGACGACATGCTCACCGACATCGTCACCCGAGGCCAGGACGACGGTTCCATCCGAGCCGACCGGGGGGCGCGAGAGCTCGCCGAACTCGTCCACGCCGTCATCAACGGATTGCAGGTGGCCGCTCGTGTCGCATCCGGCCGCGACGAGGTACTGCGGTCCGTCGACACGATGCTCGCTGTGCTCGCCCCATCCGAAGCAACTTCTTCCTGACCGCCCGCACCGTCGCGGGGTTCCGGCACGACCGAATTATGTATTGAATAGTCCAGAATTCGACCAGAATCGGGGGAAATCGATGACGACCGTCGCCGAGACACGCAGGAGCGACCGGTTGCCGCTGGCGACCTATGTCCTCGCGTTCGGTGTGTTCTGCGTGGGTACATCGGAATTCATGCTCGCCGGGCTGTTGCCCGAGATCGCCACCGACCTCGACATCTCCATCCCCGCGGCGGGAAATCTGATCACCGCATTCGCGGTGGGGATGCTCATCGGTGCACCGGTGACGGCTCTGCTGACGATCCGACTGCCGCGCAAGGCGACCCTCCTGGGCGCCATCGGCATCTTCGGTGTCGCACATCTGATCCCATTGCTGATACCGACCTACGAGGCAACGCTGATCAGTCGGGTCGTCGCCGCAGTCGCCTGCGCGGGGTACTGGGCGGTGAGTGCAGTGGTGGCCGCCTCGATCGCGCCACCCGATCGCCTGGCCCGATCGATGGCGGCGATCGTCGGCGGACTGACCATCTCCAACGTGCTCGGGGTACCGATCGGCACCTGGTTGGGACAGACCTTCGGCTGGCAATCGGCGTTTCTCGCGGTGGCTGTCGCCGCAGTGGTGACTGCTGCACTCGTGGTGACCTTCGTCCGGATCCCCGCCGCCGATCGGTCGGATGTCTCGATGACATCGCTCGTGCGCACGGAGATCCGCGTCTTCGCCGACCGTCGGGTCTGGCTCGCGCTCGCCACGACCGCTCTGTTCCAGGGCGCCGTGTTCTGCACCTTCTCCTACCTCGCGGTGCTGTTGACCGAGCGCAGTGGGATCTCGGAGGGGCTGGTGCCGGTGGTGCTGCTGCTCTTCGGCCTCGGTGCGTTCGCGGGTGTGACCATCGGCGGACGATACGGCGACCGCAACATGCTCCTGAATGTCGTCGTCAGCCTGATCGCCATCGTCGCCAGTCTGCTGTTGCTCATACTGGTGTCCGGTTCAGCGGTGGGTGCGGTGATCACCGTTGTGCTGTTGGGTGTGTCGGCGTTCTCCATCGCAGCCTCGATCAACGGTCGTGTGCTCGGTTTCGCCGGTGATGCACCGACTCTCGCTGCCGCGGTGAACGTCTCGGCGTTCAACGTCGGCAATGCGCTCGGGCCATGGCTGGGTGGCCTGGTCATCGCGGCCGGACTCGGGGTCGTCGCGCCGACCTGGGTTGCGGTCGGACTCGCACTCGGCGCCCTGGCCGTCGTCGCGGTCTCGGCACGGGTGGAGCGCGCGACCCCGGCCCGAGACGTTGGACCATCGACCGAGAGCCCGGACGTGCGAACGGATGCCGATCTCGTCGGCGAGTGCTCCACCAGCTGATCACGCTCCCCGTCACCGACGGCATTCGCTCTTCGACGGGATGCCTCGCATCCGCTTGTCGAGCCAGTCCAGCGCTTCCGGGTACCCGACCACCGCGGCGAGCCCGTGTTCGCCGAACACCTCCCGGTAGCGTGCGTTGGCGCCGAGTCGGCACTGTTCGCGGTACAGGTTGCGTGCCGCTTCAGCGGGAATCCACCATTCCTGGGTCCCGTTGAAGATGTACAGCGGTACCGGTGACCCGATGTTCGCGAGCTTGGTCTCGGTGTAGATGCGGTTGGCCACCGGTGACCGGAACGGATCGGGATCCTTGGAGAACACCTGGGTCGGCAGGAACGTCTGGCCCATCAGCGCGATCGGGATGGTGCACAGATCCTTCATCGGCGACACCGCCATCTGCTGCGCCAGATTGTTTGCCAGCGTGAGGATCTCGGGACGCTCGCGGGCGATGCCCAGCATCGCCGCGTGGAAGAGGCCGGTGGCCAACGTGGCGTTCATGCTGCCGGAGAGGACTCGGAAGTCGGCTGGGACACCACCGATGGCAATCCCCGCGACGCGTGGGATGAGCTCGCGTGCATAGACCGACAGCATCTTCGCCGCGCCGTGGGAGGCGATCGCGCCCCCGGAGTAGCCGGTCATCGCGATGCGGCCCTTCCCGAACGATGTCGGATCGGCGATCGCGGCGGCTCGGACGGAGTCGAGGATGACCCTGCCGGCCAGGGTCGGCTCCGCGTAGGACATCCGCGGTCCCTGGTGGTCGGGGACGATCACCGCATAGCCGCGCGCCAGTGCGAGCTGGGTGGATGGCGGGATGAGATCAGTGACACCGGTGGTCAGTCGAAAGCCGTGCGCCAGCGTGTATCCAGCGGTGCATTGCGCGCCGAGTGCGTCGATGGGGACGTTGTTGACCAGAATCGGTCGCGGCCCACGGGCCGGTGCGGGTTGCCGTGGGACCAGCAGGGTCGCGGTCCCGAAGATGGGCGAGCCGAGTGCGTCGCGACTGACGAACTTGACCTGCGTGGCGGACGAGATCGGAGCGGTCACAACGATCTGCGCTGCTCGCGTCACATCGCGGGTGGCGATCACCTGACCCGGTGCGCGTTGTCCGAGGTCGGCGGGCCATCGGTCGAAGAACACATCGCCGGTCGGCGATGGGAGCATGGCCGCGCGCAATTCCAGTGTGCGGTGGTCGTATCCGGATGCCAGTGCCGATCGCGGGATCGTCTTCGACTTCGGAACGTTCGGCGCCGGGATGGCCCGGTCGACCGCCGGCGGCAGCCAGGACGGCGCGGGCATCATCTGAGGTGGATCGGCTGTGGCGGTCGCCGGCATCGCGACCAGTGCCGTTGCGGCGACGACCCCACTCGCGGCGGCGATCAGTGGGCGACGAAAGTTTGTGGGGCCGAACTTGATCCTTTCCAATCGGTTCCGGACGCTCGATACACGTGTGTTCATGGACTTCCCGACTTCAGGGCACAACTCGACGCGCCACGCGCGAATGGTGAAGCGACGCGCGTGAATCGCTCAGTACCGCTGGGGCGCGGTCGATCTCACGACGAGGGGCAGTGGTGGTACAGGCGTGTACCGCCTGTACGTCCGAACGGTAGACCCACTCAGGTGGAAGAAGGTGGATTCGGCCGGAGATCGTCCGTTCGTGGGAAAGTCACCACCGGGCGGTCATTCGCCGAGAATTCGGCGCGCCGCGTTGCGCCCGGGGATGCCGCTGACGCCGCCTCCGCGGCGGGCGCCTGCTCCACAGAGAAGGAGCTTCGGGTGACGGGTCTCGACTCCGAAAGTGCCGACCTCGTCGGGGGATTGTGCCCACGGCCATTGTAACGGTCGGTGGAAGATGTTGCCGCCCGGCATCGACAATGCAGCCTCGAGATCGTGCGGCGTCTTCACCTCGATACACGGATCGGCATTGGCGTCGTCTGCGATGACCGATCGGATCGGTTCGGCCAGTACGGAATCCAGTGAGTCGAGGGTGGCCGCGACGGCGTGGTCCACCGACTCGTCGGATCTCAGGACCGACGGAGTCATATGCAGGCCGAACAGGGTGAGCGTGTGCATCCCGGCGAGTTCGGGGCCGAGGATGGAGCGATCCGACACGGTGTGACAGTAGATCTCGCAGGGAGGTGTGTCCGGGACGTCGCCACGTGCAGCCTGCTGCCACGCTGTCCGTAGTTGCCGGTAGCTCTCGTTGATGTGAAAGGTCCCGGCGAACGCCGCGTCGACCGGCGTGGCACGGTCGATGAGTCTCGGCAGACGGTCCAGTAGAAGATTGATCTTCAGCTGGGCACCGTGCGCCCGTGGCTCCGTCGTGAGTGGTTCGTCGAGGAGGGCGTCGAGAACGGCGGGAGCGCAGGCGGCCGAGATCATGTCGGAGGTGATCGTCTCGCCGTCGAGTTCGATCGTCCCGTCGGACGGCTCGACGTGTCGTACCGCCGCGCCGGTGCGGACCTCCGCGCCCGCCGCCCGGGCCGCCTCGTAGAGCGCCCCGGAGACGGCACCCATACCGCCGACGGGAACATCCCAGTCGCCGGTGCCGCCGCCGATGAGGTGATAGAGGAAGCAGATGTTCTGCCGTAGCGAGTCGTCGTGTAAGTCGGCGAACGTGCCGATCAGTGCGTCGGTGGCGACCACCCCGCGGACCAGATCGTCGTCGAAGCGTGCTTCGATCAGCTCCCCGAGCGGCCGCGTGGTCAATTGGTCCCACAGCGCGGCCAGGTCGGTGTCGTCCCCGACGACGAGATCGGCGACATCTTCAGCCGAACGGAGCGGCTCGGTCATCGTGGGGAACAGACGTGTGGCCACGGTCGCCATCTGCTCGTAGAAGCGTTGCCACTCGGTCGCCGCGGTGTCGGACCCGGTCACCCGACGGAACGAGTCGGCGGTGCGATCGGCATCCGCGTTGTCGATCAGCAGGCCGACCGTGGGGTTCTCGGGCACCGGCGTGTACGACGAGTAGCGGCGACGCACCAACTCGATGTCGAGCTCGAGGTCGGCGATCAGCTCACGCGGCATCAGCGACACGAGATACGAGTAGCGGGACAGCCGCGCCGGCATCCCGGGAAAGGGGGTGGCCGATACGGTCGCACCGCCGACGTGATCAGTGGCCTCCAGTACCAGCACCGACCGCCCAGCGCGGGCCAGATAGGCGGCTGCGGTCAGGCCGTTGTGGCCCGCTCCGATGATGACGTCGTCGTACCGCACCGTTCCAGGTTCGCAGAGATCTGGGTCGGATGGGGGTGGGGACGCTCGTCCCTAATGTCAGGGCGAGTGTGCGCCCTCAGATTCGAGGACTCGCTCCTGGAGGGCTCTCGTCGTCGGATCGCGTCACACTCTGATCGTGGGTCATCGAAGCGTCGGCCGCATCGGGCGTGAACTCCCTCGTGACCGACACCTCGTATTTGCGGCACGAGATCCGATCGATCACATGAAAGGGGGGATGGACATCGAAGTTCCGGGTCCAGACTTCACCGACGTTGTGGTGGTCCAGCCAGAAGTCGAGCTTAGTCACCACATGTTCGACGTTCGACCACGACGTGATCGTGTGCACCATGGCCGATAGCCAGACAACGAAGAAGACCCCGGTCAGGCTGGCATTGATCCAGAGAAAGACGCCGGGCAGAAACTCCGGCCAGAGAAGTAGGACGATCCAACCAGGAAGCACGAAACTCAGACACAGAATCGAGTTGATGATCGCGCCGTTGATGACGCTCCTCCTTTGATCCCTCATCAGAGCGACCAGGAGGTTCGTGTGGATGGTGAACTCCAGAGCATGAGCGCTCATCGAATGGGGGTTCATCTCGTTGAGAGTGTCCAGATCCCGGCGAATGCTCGACCTCAGGTCACGTTGGCCTTGGCGACTGAGCAGCCACGCGACAATGGGTGCGAGGAGAGCGGCAGCAGCCGCGACGATCGCGACGACAACTTCTTTCTGCATGCGCGGCATCATAATGAGACGTGCGTACTGATCACCCGAGATTCAGCAGTCTGGCAAGTGATTGATCGCTTCGGCCTTGATCTCGAACTGGCTCGGCTAGACGGGCGCAGCCGGGTTCGGCTCGGTATGCCACCGCGTGATCGGGTGAGGACTGACCGCGC
>NZ_BANX01000045.1 GCF_000334455.1 Gordonia soli NBRC 108243 | reverse complement strand
GCAGGGGCCGGGGGACGCTCGGCGGGGGCCGGGGCGGCACCCGCAGGTACCAGACCGGAGACGCCCAACGCGCCGACCATCGCCACGGCTCCGACGGTCGTCGCCATGACGCGTCGACGCTTGATCACCGGACGCATGTCACGTCCGTCCGTTGTCGGTGAGGCCACCCACCGACGCACTCTCGGCACCACTGCCCACATCCTGCGCACTCCTTCGCCACGGTTCGCTGACGTTCTCGACGAACTGGCCACTGATTCCCCATCAGTCACACTCGCATCATCAACAACAAAAGCCTCAGGTGTTTCTTACACGCCGTGACGGCTGATGTGTGCGCGCCACGCTGTGACACGTGGGATTGATGTGACTCCGATGCCAAGGGCAGAAGGGGAGGACCGCAGACAGCATCGAACCCCGCCCGGAAATCCGGGCGGGGTTCGGTGACGGTGCGATCTAGCGCTGAGAAATCAGCGGAAGAAGCCTCGGTTCTTGGCGTTCCAGAGCATGTCCTGCCAGTAGCCCCAGGCGTGGGTGCCGTTGGCGTAGTAGGTCATGACCGGCAGGCCCTGCAGCGCTGCCGCGGCCTCGAAGGCCTTGGTCTGCGTGAAGGCGAGGATCTCCAGTGTCGAGCCCTTGAAGAGGTCGTCGAAGACGTTCGGAAGGGCGTTGTACCTGCCGAAGAGGCCGTTACCCGAACCGATGAAGACCTTCATGCCCTGCATGCGGTTGATGTTGAGCAGCGGGTCGTTCTGGAACCAGCGGACGCTCCACGGCGGTCCCCACATGCTGTCGATGTTCCACGGCTTCGGGTCGACGTCGAACATCGCCAGACGCAGCGCGGTACGCATACCGGGAGCGTTCAGGAAGTTGTAGCCCGACAGCGACGCGGCGCGGTCGAAGTTGCGGCGGTTCTGCGCACCGATCACCAGGGCGGCGTTACCACCCATGGACAGACCGGCGACGGCGTACTTGCGGCTCGCGCCGACACGGAACCCCCGGGCGTCGAGTGCACGCACCAAGGTGTTGGTGATGACGCAGTTCCACTTGTAGGTGTACTTCTGCCCGTTGAAGTTGGAGGGGGCATCCCAGTCGGAGTAGAAGCTCGCCGGTCCACCGATGGGCTCGACGACGTTCACGCCGGACCGCACCATCTCCTGGACGTTGGAGTTGATCTCCCAGCCGCTGTAGTCGTACTGGGCACGCATGCCGTCGAGGAGGATGACCGTCTTGTAGTTGCCGGGACGCTTCCAGGCACGCACCTTGACGTTCGGCATCCCACAGCCGTTCACATAGAACTGCTGGAGACCGACCTGGGTACCGCCGATCCGGGCTCCGGCCTGCCCGCCGCCGACGACTCCCACGAGTCCGACGACGGTGAACAGGGAAACAGCTGCGGCGATGATCCTGGTGCGGGCGCGTCCCCCGCCACGTGGTCGCGGCGGCCGGGCAACAGCTTCGCGCATCGAGTAATTCTCCTCTGGTCACCGACCGATCGGGGCATTCTGATCGGTCGGATGGTTGTGCGACACACAACGTCGCTCGTCCCCCCGCAGGCGCGCCGACGGATTGTCGACTTCTCAGTCGGCATTCAGCGTCTGGCGCCGTTGGGAGCCTATTCCATGGCCCAAGACCTGACAAACCATGTGATTGCGATCACAAAAGGCATGTCTTGGACGTTTGTCCGATGGTCCTGGTCACGGAAGGTCTATCGGACTGATCTCCCGGGACGTTACCGATTCGAGATCTTCCACTCAATTCGGACGGCCCCGACACACCCCTCACACCGATCTCACCTGGGGTTGATCCGTGGCGGGATCGGGAGGCCACAGCGCTGCAACTCGTACTGCGGGTTCCGGTCGATCCGATAGCTGTTGAAGTCGAACGACTGGACCAGGTTGTGCTTGAACCGCGCGAAGGTCCACGGCCCCTCGAACGAGGCGAACCGGTCGCGCGTCTGCGGACATGTGAGCGCCACCTGCGTCTGCCGCACGGTGTCCTCGTCGAGATAGCCCGGGAGCACCGGTTTGCGCGGGTACGCACCGGATTCCGCGACCACCCACTCCGACTGCAGCACCTTGTCGTGGCCGATGCGACCGTCCTCGAGCCGCTTGGTGTGGGCCGCGAGCGGATAGGCCAGTCCCATCTGGTCGATCACCCGCACATCCAGCGGCGCGTTCATGCTCGTCATGCCCAGGTTGAGGAAGTAGACGGTCACCTGCCGCTTGGCGCCGGGCAGCATCACCGTCGGCAGCTTGGCGACGTACCACTCGTCGTAGTTGAACGAGGGCAGGATCACACCGCCCTGGGTCCGGTACTCGTCGATCTTCTCGACCATCGCGTGCATCCGGGGGTAGTCGAGGTAGTCCTTCGCGGTCACCGGGTTCTCGATGCCCATGTTGGTGACATAGAAGCGACGCTCGTCGACGATGCCGCTGCGACCGATGTCGATGCCGGCGTTCGGCAGCACGTTCTGATGGCTGGTGATCGCCCAGACCAGGGTGGTGACCCACATCGCGGCCAGCGCGACCGATCCGGCCAGCTGCAGGCGCGGACGCCGGGCGGCTGCGCGGTCCGCGGCCCTTGCAGCGTCCTCGGTGCCGTCGGTGTCGTCGGTGTCATCGGTGTCGTCGTCTGCCGCGGGTGCGCGACGGAATGCCGCGCGCAGATGGCCGGGCACCGTGATCGGCAGGATCATCACCGGCAACAGCAGGATGAAGAGCGGGACCAGCAGGACCCGTCCGTGCATGAAGTCGCCACCCTGACGCAGCCAGTAGACGCCGCCGATGAAGCCGGCGAGCACCACGACGACCACCACCGCGGTCGGCGACTGCAGCCGCTCCGACCACCCACGCAGCCGCGCGAAACGGCCACGGTCGGCGTCGGCAGCGGCGTCTCCCGCTCCGACCACGGCGACATCGTCACGGTCGGCGCGCAGTCGGTTACCGACGATCAGCACCACACCGGCGACGAGCGCCAGTACCACGGGCAACACCAGTACATACGGCCCGAAGAGGTTGCCCAGATAGACGAAGCCCTGGTGCCACTTGGCACCCGACGCGTCCTTGGCGACCGCCGGATTGGGGACGAGCAGTCCGTAATACCCCATCCGGAAGATCTGGTAGCCGACCGGCAACACACCGGCGACCACCACCATCGCGATCCGACGCCACCACGTCGACGGAGCGGCCAGCACCAGCAGCAGGACCAGCCCGCCCAGCACCGTCAGCTCAGGTCGGACGAGCGGGGCGAGTCCGGCGGTGAAGGCGAGCACCAGATTCGCGGCGGTCGCGCCGCGACCGTCGGGTGTCCGTCTGCTCCACGCGACCAGCTGACACCACAGCACCGCGACCCAGAAGATGCAGAGACCGTTCTCGAGGCCGCTGGTCGCGAAGTCGCGGGCCGGCGGCAGCGCGATGTAGATGATCGCGCCGAACGGGAGGAGGAGCGTGAATCCTGCGCCGTCGAGACCGCCCAGGCGGGTCCGCAGCAGTCGTGCGGTGCCGTACATCGCGATCGGGATCGCGGCCACCGACAGCACCAGCGCCACCCACAGGGCGACATACTCGAGCTGACCGTCGGTGATCCACGCCCAGAACCAGAGCAGATAGGTCCACGCCGTCGAGGTGTTGGCCTCGACCCGCTCCCCGACGTTGAAGACCGGGCCGTTGCCGGCGAAGAGGTTGCGCAGGGTGCGCAGCACGATCAGTCCGTCGTCGGCGATCCACCGGCGTTGCCAGGCACCGATCGCGAAGAAGGTGGCGACCGTAGCGGCACCGATGACGAAGCTGGCGACCGGAACCCATTGTCGGGGCCCCCAGGTCCGCAGCCGGGCGAGTCCGGTTCCCGCAGACTCCCGCGCCCTGGGATCATCGTCCACACTGCCGTAGGCATCGGTATCGGCGTCGGTCTGTGAGTCGTCCTCGACAGCCGTGCCGACACCGAACCGCTCGGTCGCGGCGTCGTCGGCCGTCACGGGAATCCGGGTCGTCGGCGCATCGTCGTGGGCGCCACCCGGCGAGTCGTGAACCGGGTCATCCGACCCCGAAGACGACTGCTCAGGTGAAGGCATAGACCGCGACACCCACGCATACTATCCAGGCGACGGCCAGGAACTGCAGGACACGGTCACCGAGTGCGATCTCCTCGGGCTCACCCGCGGCACCGCCGTCCACGTCGACCGCGTAGCGGAGGATGGCGACGACGAACGGGACCACGGAGATCCCGAAGAAGACGTTGTCGTGCTCGAGATCCTTGTCGAAGGCCCAGAGGCCGTAACAGAGGACGACGGCGGTCGCCGACAACGTCCAGACGAACCGCAGGTACGTGGTGGTGTAGTACTCCAGCGACTTGCGGATCTTGGCGCCGGTGCGCTCGGCGAGCACCAACTCGGCGTAGCGCTTGCCCGCCGCCATGAACAGCGAACCGAAGGCCATCACCAGCAGGAACCACTGGGAGAGCGGGATCTCGGCCGCGACGCCACCGGCGATGGCACGCAGCAGGAAGCCCGACGACACGATGCAGATGTCGACGACTGCCTGGTGCTTGAGACCGAAGCAGTAGCCGAGCTGGATACCGATGTAGACGGCGATCACGACGGCGGTCTGCCAGTTCGCGACGAAGGAGATGCCGATGGCCGCGACACCCAGTACCACCGAGAGCACGTAGGCCAGCGACTGCGGCACCACGCCGGCGGCGATCGGTCGGAACCGTTTGGTCGGGTGGTTGCGATCGGCCTCGACGTCCAGTGCGTCGTTGATCAGGTAGATGCTCGACGCCGCGAGGCAGAAGGCCACGAAGGCGATCAGGACCGGCACGATGATCGACGAGTCGGTGACGTTGCCCGCCGCCAGCGGTGCGGCCAGCACCAGGACGTTCTTCACCCACTGCCGTGGGCGCACCGCCTTGATCAGGCCGGTCGCCAGATTCTTCGGCGGTCCCGGGACGGACCCGTGTTCGATCGGCTCCTCGCTCATCTCACTCCTGGCCTCGCCGGCTCTCGCCGGTCAACTGCTTCTCCGCCAACCGCGCCGCGGCCGGTGATGATCACCTAGCGCCGCGCGTCGTCAGCGAACAGTGTGTCACCCGCGATGACCGCCGCCGCGCTCGCGGCACCGATTGCCGCGCCCGCCAGCACATCGGTCGGGTAGTGCACACCGAGCACCAGACGCGATGCCAGCATCGGTGGGACCAGCAGTGCGGGGACCACCGGGGCCGGCAGACTGGCGGCACGACCGATCAGGATCGCCGCCGCGGTCGTCGACGTCGCGTGCGACGACGGGAAGCTCAACTTGCTGGGTGTCGACACACCGATGCGAATCCGACTGTCGTGCGGACGCTTCCGCCGGACCACTCGTTTGATGATCACCGACGCGGCATGCGCCCCGAATGCGCCGACACCCGCTCCGGCCCACCGGCGGAGCGCAGCGGTGTCTCCCCGACGCCCTGCGTCGAGGGCACCGGCACCGGCGATGGCGAGCCAGCCCAGCGAGTGCTCACCGAAGTGTGAGAGTCCGCGGGCGGCGGACAGGATCTCCGGCTTGTCGGCGACCGCACGCTGGATCGCGAGCAGCGCCGCGACCTCTCCGCGAGCCGGCGGGAGCGCCACCGGGGCGCCGGTCTCAGTCGATTCCGAAGACACGCGCCCAGCTCTCCTTGCTCGTGAGGTCGGCGTGCGCGTCGCGGTACTGCGTGCGCAGCTCGGGGAATCGCCGCTTGAGTTCGCGGACCAGTTCCGCCGACTCGCGTCCGAGGGCGAGCATCGTGTCGCGATCTCGCTGCCGGTAGACCACTCCCCGACCGTCGGCGGTCGTCACGGTGACACCGTCGACCCGACCGAGGCTGAACCAGCGAGCCTCGATGGGTGGGTAGTTGGCCTGCGGCACCTCGTGGTGGCGTGGATCGGCCGGACGCGCGTTGTTGAGCACGGCGGCGGCCAGCGTGCGGATCTTGGCGATCGGACTCGTCGGGATACGCGCGCCGAGGTGGGTCGCTTCACCGGTGGTACGCGGCAGCTCGGTCGCCGACGGCAGGACCACCGCATCGGGGTACTGCTTGCGCATCTGAGCCACCTTCGGCAGCGCGGTCGGCAGCAGGTCGCGGATGTGGTCCGGTCCGGCCAAGAAGTCGCGGATCGCCTCGTTCTGAATCGCCACCGTCGAGTATTCCAGGCACAGAAGGTGTTTCGCGGTCGCCTTGGCCATCGACTGCAGAATCCCGGAGATGGGGCCGTCGTGGTGGACGGCCGCGACCACCAGCCGGTTGCGGAGGTGGAAGTACGCCTGCCAGTCGATGGCGTCGTCCTTGTCGCTCCAGGCCATGTGCCAGATGGCGATTCCGGGGATGGTGGCCGTCGGATAGCCGGCCTTCCCCGCGCGGAGCGCGAACTCCCAGTCGTCCCACTTGATGAACAGCGGCATCGGCAGACCGATCTGCTCCGCGGCCTGCCGCGGGATCATGCACATCCACCACCCGTTGCCCTCGACGTCGATGCGTCGGTGCAGGTTCTTCGAGTTCTCGCGGTCGCGCAGCGGGTAGAGCGCGAAGTTGTGGTCGTAGGAGACGAACGGCGCGGCGGTCCACATGAACGTGTGGCGGTCGATGACCTCACCCATGCAGTGCAGGTGGCTTCGGTCCTGGAGGTTCAGCATCTGACCGCCGACGAGCATGGGGCTCTTGGCGAATCGGGACATGGCGAGTGCACGCAGGATCGAATCGGGCTCGATCGCGATGTCGTCGTCCATGTACAGGATGTACGGGCTGTCGGTGAGCCGCAGCGCCTCGTACATGATGCGTGCGTAGCCGCCGGAGCCACCGAGGTTGCCCTGACGGAAGATGTGCAGGCGGTCGCCGAGGGCGGCCGACGCCTCGTCGTATCCCGGTTCGTCGACGACGTTCTTGGTGCCCTGGTCGGGCATGAGGACCGCGTCGATCACCTCGTCCACCAACGGATCCGACGTGAGCGCCTGCAACGCGGCCACCGCATCGGTCGGCCGGTTGAAGGTGGGGATGCCGACCGTCACGCGTCTGGTCTCGTCGCCGGTCGGCGCCGGGACGGCCGAGTACCAACCCGCCGAGACGATCTCGGTGTCGGTGTCGGTGGTGACGTCGAACCAGATCCAGCCGCCGTCCTCGAACGGACCGAGGTCAGTCTCGAACTCGAAGGTGCCGAAACCGTTCTCGTCGGTCTGCACCAGGTCGCCGCCGATGGCGATACGCGATCCGTCGATCTTGGAGCGGTACAGGTCGATCCGGCAAGTCCCGACCACCTGCACCCGCAGGACCACCGACTCGAGGATGCTCCAGCGACGCCAGTACGAGGCGGCGAAGGCATTGAAGTAGCTCTCGAAGCTCACCTCGGACTCGGCCCCCAGGGACACCGAGGTACGGCTCGGCGAGTGTGCCCGACGGTTGTTGCTCCACGACTCGACCAGGTAGAGCGACCGGACGTCCAGCGGCTCGCCGGGGCGCGGGAAGATCACGCGCTGTAGCAGCGCCTGCGCCTTCGAGCTCTGCTCGACGGCGGTGTCGCTCTGGGTGTCTGGGGTGACGCTCATCGGGCCTGCCTCATCCATTCGGCTCACTCACTCCGCCGCGGCCAGGGGCGCGCCGGAGGTCAGATGCGGTGCAAGGGTGTTGTCGAACATGGTCAGCGCGCTGGCGATGGCCATGTGCATGTCGAGGTACTGATAGGTCCCCAACCGGCCACCGAAGAGCACCTTGCGGTCGGCGGTCTCCCGCTTGGCCAGGTCGCGGTACGTGGCGAGCACCGCGCGGTCCTCGGGGGTGTTGATCGGATAGTAGGGCTCGTCCTCGTTCTCGGCGAATCGGCTGAACTCGCGCATGATGACCGTCTTGTCGGTCGGGTACGAGTCGCGCTCGGGATGGAAGTGCCGGAACTCGTGGATGCGCGTGAACGGGACGTCGGCGTCGTTGTAGTTCATCACCGGGGTGCCCTGGAAATCGCCGGTCGGCAGCACCTCGGTCTCGAAATCGAGTGTGCGCCAGCCGAGACGGCCCTCCGAATAGTCGAAGTAGCGGTCCAGCGGGCCGGTGTAGACGACCGGCGCGTCGGGATTCGCGGCACGCAGTTCGTCGCGGACGTCGAACCAGTCGGTACCCAGACGCACCTCGATGCGCTCGTCGGCGGCCATGTTCTCCAGCCACGCGGTGTAGCCGTCGACCGGCAGTCCCTCGTGGGTGTCGTTGAAGTACCGATTGTCGAAGTTGTAGCGGACCGGCAGTCGGGTGATGTTGCCCGCCGGCAGGTTCGTCGGATCGGTCTGCCACTGCTTCGCGGTGTAGTGCTTGAAGAACGCCTCGTAGAGCGGGCGACCGATCAAGCTGATCGCCTTCTCCTCGAAGTTGTCGGCGTCCTTGGTCTCGATCTCACTCGCCTGCTCGGCGATGAGTGCACGCGCCTCGTCCGGGCTGTAGTAGCGGCCGAAGAACTGCGCGACCAGACCGAGCCCGACGGGCAGCGGGTAGGCCTGGCCCTGATAGAGCCCGAAGACCCGGTGCTGATAGCCGGTGAAGTCGGTGAACTGGTTGACGTACTCCCAGACCCGCTCGTTAGAGGTATGGAAGAGGTGGGCGCCGTAGCGGTGCACCTCGATGCCGGTCTCGGGTTCTGCCTCCGAGTACGCGTTGCCCCCGATGTGGTCCCGACGGTCGAGCACGAGCACCCGCTTGCCGAGCTGGGTGGCGGCCCGTTCTGCGACCGTGAGACCGAAGAAGCCGGATCCGACGACGATGAGGTCGAAGGTGTCGCTGTTGGCTGTCACGGGTGTTCAGGGTAACCGACTCATGCTGAGGATTTCCCCAACGGATGTCCGGATCGCGCGGCGCACGCCCGTCCGGCGGCGATCAGCGCAGGGCGTCCGCGCGGGGGAATCCGACCACCGGCTGACCACCCTTTGCCAGGTAGTCGGCCAGGCCGGTCCCGACCAGGGCATGCGCGCCGGTGGCCGGGCTGAAGTACATGATCCCGCGCTGGAAGATCTGCATCACACCAGCGGCGTCCGGGGTCAGCGTCGGGATGCCGAGCACCTGCCCGAGAGGTCCGGACGAGCCGCCCAGCTGGTCGAACTTGCCGTTCAGCGCCGAGGTCGCCAGGGAGAGCAGTTCGGTGCCACCCGGGATGCGGGCCACCAGGTCGGTCAGACTGCCCAGCCCGGAGCCGGACGGGCCGGTCGGCGGGGTCACGATCTTCGGCTTGGTCGTCTGGCCCTGCACCGCGAACCACGCCGACTTGAGCTGCAGGAGCTTGCGGGCGTCCTCACCCGACACCTCCTTGGTGCCGCCGCTGCCGACTGCGCGGACCTTGATCGAGCGACCGTTCTCCGGTCCCAGTCCGTTCGCCTCGACCACCTCGAGGCTGCGCAGCGCACCGACACCGAAGGCCGACCCGACGCGCGCCGAGCTCACCGTGGCGGTCCAGTTGTGGTTCGGGGACACGGTATCCCCCTCGTCGACCACCGCCGGGAAGCGACCGCCTGCGGTGTACCCACCCGTCGACGCCGAGAACTCGGTGAACGCGGGCTGGCCACCCTGGAGCAGGATCTGTCCGGCGGTGGCGTCGGCCGCGATGTTGGTGCGTCGATCCTCACCACCGACTCCGCCGTAGACCTGCGAGTTCTGGGTGTCGTCGATCTTCTTGCCGCCGGCGATGGCCGCCAGCGCGTATGTCCTGGCCGCGACGGCCTGGGCCTTGAGCGCCTCGGCGCCGCCGGAGTCCGCCCACTGCGGGAGGCTCTCCTTGGCGATGACGCCCTTGACGTAGTCGTCGACGTGCAGTTTGTTCACGACCCGGCCACCGTCGAAGCCGATGGCCCCGCGATAGGCGGCATTGGATCCGCAGAACTTGAGGAACTCACCCGCGGGCCGATTGGGCCCGGCGTTGAGCGCCTCCACGAAGGGTTGGGGTGCGGGTACCGAACGCACCGCACCGCCGCCACAACCGCTGGTGATGGTGGCCGTGGTCCCGGACAGGCTGACCGCCTGTCCGGGAGCCACCGTTTGGCCACCAACTCGCATCCCGGCGTCCGCGTGCACATTCACCGAGTTCTTGCCCGTGAGGGCTACCGAGATCTCGGGCCTGTCCACCTTCCCCGCGGTGGTGCCGCCGTAATAGTGGCGCAAAATCTGGGTCGCCGACCATCCCTTACGCGCGTATCCGAATGCGCCCCACTGGCCCATGCCCCGACCGTGGCCGTGGCCATGACCGATCAGGGTGACCTGCGACCCGACCGACAACTCCACCTCGGGAGAGGTCGTCGACCGGTCGCCGACCACGATCAACCCACCGACCAACAATGCGGGAGCCAGACCGAGGGCTGCAAAGGACAGCGTCCTGGTCTTGACCTGCTGCGGGCGGCGTGCGGCCACGGCGGAACACCTTTCGGAAGGGCGTAACAGCTGTGTCTGTTGTGACGATTGTGACTGGTGTGACGATAGTGAACTTCGTGGCGCAACACCAACCCCACGGGATAACAACCGCATCACGAGTTTCACCGTTCGTCGGTGTGGCGCGTGGACTTCGCCGCACACGGTCGACACGATGACCGAGATGTCCGGGTCGCGACCGTCCTCGACGACGTGCGAGGGCTGTTGATCCAGCGTGTCGCCGACTCACCCGACGTCCCGACCACCCGACCTGCGGGTCATCCGCTTGCGACCCGCTGAAGGAGTGCCCAGTGCGCTACGCCCGTCCGAAGCCCTCGATCGTCCTCGCGACCGTGACGGCCGCGGTGGTCGCCGCACCTTTCGCGGTGCTGGTCGCCGGCTCCGACCCGACGCCGGTGGACAACAGCACCGAGCACAAGCCGACCCAGATCGACCAGGTGAGTCTCGCCGAGTTGCCGTCGATGGTGCTCGACGTCGCCACCTCAGGACTCGCGCAGGCGGGGATCACGCTGCCGCCGATCGACCCGAGGGCCTTCGCGCTCCCCGACATCTCCATCCCGGTGCCGCCCGGCGTCCTACCCACCACGCGGTCGTCGGCACCGTCGGCCTCGGCAGACGAGCCGAGTGCGTCGACCGACCCCGGCTCGTCGGCAGGATCTCCGACGTCGAGCACCCCCACGACCACCGGCGCCGACCCATCGGGCACCGCCACGACGACTCCCACGACCACCGCCCCGACGACGACCACCACGCCGGCGACCACCACCGCGGACCCCGGCCCGCGGCGCACCGCCTCGGCCCCCGCCGATCGCGGACGGTCGTCGAACACGACATCATCGAACAAGACGTCGTCGAGCACTGCACAACCCACGCCGACCCTCGCCGACGGCCGGCCGGTCGGCGCCGCGATCAAGCACATCGTGCGCGACGCCCCGATCAAGATGCTCGCGTTCACCTGGGACAAGGATGTGGACGCCCAGACCCTCGTCCGCGCGAAGAAGCCCGACGCCGGATGGGGGCCGTGGACGGCTCTCGAGCCGGTCGATGCGGCAGGCGATCCGTCGGCGGACCGTCCCGGCGGCACCGAACCCATCTGGGTCGGCGACGCCCGTGAGGTCCAGGTCGCGGTCACCCGTGCCGGACAGGCGATCCCGGCTGCCGAGCCGCAGGGAGGCGGCGCCGCACAGATCGGCGCAGGCCTCGCCGACAAGGTCCTCGGATCGTTGATCGAGACCGGTTTGTCGACGCTCAAGGCCACCCTCATCAGCCCGGAGAGCTTGCTGTCACTCGGCTCGTCGCTGCTGACCCCGCTGGCCGGCGGACCGCAGATCGTCGCGCGATCCCAGTGGGGCGCGGACGAGGGCATCCGATGCTCGCAGCCGACCTTCTCGCCGTCGATGAAGGCAGCCGTCGTCCATCACACCGCGGGGAGCAACGACTACACGCGCGAGCAGTCCGCGGAGATCGTGCGCGGCATCTACGCGTATCACGCACGCACGCTGAACTGGTGCGACATCGGCTACAACGTGCTGGTCGACAAGTACGGGCAGATCTTCGAGGGGGCCTTCGGCGGTCTCGAACGCAACGTCGAGGGCACCCACACGGGCGGGTTCAACAAGGAGACGGTCGGGGTGTCGATGATCGGCAACCTCGACCAGGTCGCCCCGTCGCCGGAGATGGTCTCGTCCGTCGGGAAATTCCTGCGCTGGCGCCTGGGCAAGGCCAACGTCCCCGCCGGCGGCAACGCGCAGCTGCGTTCGGAGGGGTTCTCCGCCAGCAAGTTCCCGGCCGGGGCAACGTCCAATCTGCCGGTGATCAGCGGACACCGCGACTACAACAGCACCAGCTGTCCCGGAAACCTCGGTTATCCGGCACTCGCGCAGATCCGTGCGCTGGCCGGTGGCATCCCCGCCCCCGCGCCCGCACCGGAGTCGCCCGCACCCAGCCCGGCGCCGACGGATCCGGCGGCTCCTGCACCCGCGGCTCCCGCACCCGGCCAGGCCGCGCCCGCCGCGACCCCTGTCGCCTGACCCGCACCTCGTCACTCGCTCCCAGTCGGCCATGATCGCATTCTCCGATCACCCGCTCCGACCCTGAGGTCGGCGGTCGACGCAAGGTGTCGCCGATACGAGTTACAACCCTGGGCGGCGGCCTGATCCGTCCCTACCGTCGGTCCGGTCAACTCTCTGACCGCCACCGTGAGCGACCGCCCGCGACGCGGTCGCATCTCTCGACCGACGAGGACGCCCATGACCGACACGCTCGATTCACCTGCCATCACCTCGATCTCCCGGCTGACCGTTCCCGAGATCGCCGACCTACCGCAGGCGTTGCAGGACCAGCTCGCCTCGCTGGAGCGTCAACTCGGCTACATCCCCAACTGGGCACGCGCGTTTGCGCTCGGCGGTGCGCATGCCGCCCGTTTCAACGACTACCTGCTGGCGTTGCTGGACCCGAACTCCGGACTGCTGCCCTACGTCGACCGTGAGATCCTGGCGACCGTCACCTCCGCCGAGAACGGTTGCAGTTACTGCCGTCTCAACCACGCGGGCAGCCTCGGCGAGGCGATCGGCGACCACAAGCTCGGAACCCGGGTCGCCATCGACTACCGCGAGGTCCGCGAGCTGTCGGCCCGGCATCGCACCCTGGCGGAGTTCGCGAGCAAACTCGCGCTGCACCCTGGCGAGGTCACCGACGCCGACATCGACGTGCTCCGCGAACTCGGGCTCACCGACGAGGCGATCTACGAAGCCGTCCACGTCGTCTCGGCCTTCGCCGCGGCCAACCGGTTCAGCATCTTCCTCCAGGTCACACCCGACGACCAGTTCTTCAACTGACCTGCCCCGGAAGGACTCCACACCGATGACTACCACCACCGGCACCCGCATCTCCCGACTCCGCGTACCGACCGAGGAGGAACTCTCCCCCGAGGTGACGTCGGTCTTCGAGACCACCGAGAAGCAGTCCGGGTTCGTCCCGAACTGGTTGCGCGGCTTCGCACTCGACGAGGGCCACTTCCAGCGGCTGAACGCCTACCTGTTCCCGCTGCTGCAGGGGTCCGCCGACGTCCCGACGTCGATCACCCGCCGCGAGCGCGAGATCCTCGCCACCATCGTGTCGGTGCGCAACGGCTGCTCGTACTGCCACGCGCTGCACGTGCACGAGCTCGGACAGTTCCTCTCCGACGGCTGGCTGGCCCACCGGATCTCACTGGACCATCGCGAGGTGGGCGAGCTCTCCGACCGCGAGCACGCGCTGATCGAGTTGGCACTCACCCTCACAGACGAACCGGGTGAGGTGGCGGATGCCGTGATCGCCGACCTCCGGTCCAAGGGGCTCTCCGACGTCGACATCTACGAGGCAGTCCAGATCGTCTCGATCATCAATGCCACCAACCGGATCTCGCTTGCACTGGGTCTGCTACCCGACCCCGAGATCTTCGATGGCGACCACACGGGTGCCCACCCCGCATGACCGATCTGCTCTCCCAGGCCGCGTCGAACGCGGACGATACGAGCGCCCCGGTGCGCGGTGTCGACTCCATCGTCGATGCCGCGCATCGTGGTTTCGACGCAGTCCGAGCAGCGGACGCCGGGACGCGCTCGCGGTGGCTGGAAGCACTCGCCGACGCCATCGCCCGATCCGCGGAGTCCATCGCCGCCGGGATCAGCGCCGACACCGGCAAACCAGCCAAATGGGCTGCAGTCGAGACGGATCGGGCACAGTCGATCATCCGCCTGGCCGCACATGAGGCACTGACCGTACATCCGGATGCACAGCGTCTGGATGCACAGCCGTCGGGCGTGGGACGCCTCGCATTGGTCGTCCGACAGCCGCGCGGCCCCGTACTTGCCCTGACTCCCTTCAACTTCCCGCTGCACCTCGCCGTCCACAAGGTCGCGCCGGCCATCGCGGCCGGCACGTCGGTCGTGGTGGTGCCGAGCCCGCGGGCTCCCCGCACCGCGGCCGCACTGGCCGCCGCCGCTGCAACGGCCACCGTCGAGGCCGGTCTTCCCGACGACGCCATCACCGTCCTCGACCCGATCTCCGACCACACCCGCACCTGGGAGCTCATCGAGCACCCCCGCATCCCGGTGATCAGCTTCACCGGTTCCGATGCGGTGGGGTGGCGCATCGTCGATGCGGTGCCGCGTAAGCAGGTGGTCGTCGAACTCGGCGGCAATGCGGCGGCAGTCCTCGCCCCCGATCATCTGTCCGCCGACGACCAGGACCACGCCGCGCAGCGCATCGCCACCTTCGCGTTCTACAACGCCGGGCAGGCCTGCACATCGCCGCAGCGTGTATACGTCCCACGAGAGGTGCTGCCGGAGTTCACCGATCGACTGGTCCGGGCCGCGGGAGAACAGAGTCTGCATGACGACGTCGGCCCGGTCATCGACGACGACTCCGCCGATCGGATCCGGAGCTGGGTCGGTGAGGCGGTCGCCGGCGGTGCGCGCGTGGTCACCGACACCGGGCCCGGCACGGGCCGTTTCATCCCACCGACGGTCCTGGTCGATGTCCCGACCGGATCACGTGTCCTCGATGAAGAACTCTTCGGCCCGGTCGTCTCCGTGCTCCCCTACGACGACATCGTCGACGCCCTGCGTCAGGTCGACGACTCCCGATTCGGGCTGAGCGCGGGAGTGTTCACCCACGACGTCCGACTCGCCTTCCGCGCCGCACGCGAACTCGAGGTGGGCCAGGTCGTCATCGGAGACATCCCGACGTTCCGTTCCGACGTGAGCCCCTTCGGTGGGGTCAAGGATTCCGGCCGTGGCCGCGAAGGCATCCGCGCGGCCATCGAGGACTACACCGCCACTCGAACCGTCGTGTTCGCCGAGGGCGCACTGTGATCCAGCCGGCGATCGAGTCGGCGTCCGCTCCGTCGGATACGCGACTCGAGGTCACGGACACGATCAGAGGTGTCGACGTGGGGCAGCGTGATCAACGCGAGTGTCGCCCGATCGGCGACGTCGCCGAGTGGCCGCCACACGACCGGATCCTGATCGCCGACACTGAACTCCGGCAGCAGGCAGACGCCGACGCCGGCGGCGACCAATCTCACCGCGTCCGGCGTGGACTCGACCTCGGACACCACCCGCACGTCCGCCGCCAGGCGAGTGGCGATGCGCTCCATCATGAATCCTGCGCGAAAGGCCACCGCCCGCTCGCCGGCGAGATCGGCCAGGGTCAGGGTGGCCGACTCCGCGAGCCGGTGGCCGGCGGACATCACCACACCGACACCAGCCGAGATCAGCGGCTGCACATGCAGGTCGGCGGTCGACGGACCGCCGTCGGCCGGATCGCAGGTGATCAGACCGAGGTCAGCTCTTCGACACACCACGTCGTCGATGACGTCACCGGATCCGCCGATGCGCATCTGTACCTCGACGGCGGGATCGTCGACGAAGGCGCTCAGACATTCGGGCAGCAGTGTGTTGACCGCGGCAGTCACCGTCGCGATGCGCACCACTTCGGTCGCGCCGTCCGCGGCCGCGCGCACAGTCGCCCGCAGGTCGTCGTCGGCGGCGCATATCGCACGCATCTGTCGGACCGCGGCCTCACCGACCGCGCTGAGTCGGGCACCTTCCCGCGAGCGGATCAGCAGTTGCACCCCGAGCTCTCGTTCCAGGCGCGCGACCGCCCCACTCAGCGCCGACTGGCTCATCCCGAGTCGGAGCGCAGCCGCACGGAACGACGACGCCTCGGCGATCGCCAACACGGCACGCACCTGCTCGGTTCTCACCACGACCATGGTCGGCCCCGCACGTCGACCACACCACGAAAGGAATCATCGTGACGCAAACCGCCGTCGACACCAACTCGGAGTACCTGATCCCCGAGGACGTATTGGAACGCTTCCGGGAGCGGGCCGCGGGCTACGACCGTGACAACGCCTTCTTCGCCGAGGACCTCGCAGACCTGCGTGAACTGGGTTACCTCCGGGCAGCCATCCCGGTCAGTCACGGTGGCCTCGGCCTGAGCCTGCACCAGATCAACGCCGAGCAGCGTCGACTCGCGACCTTCGCACCGGCCACCGCCCTCGGCATCAACATGCATCTCTACTGGACCGGCCCGGTCGCCGACCAGATCGCCGCCGGCAACACCGACATCGAATGGCTGGCCGCCGAGATCGCCGCCGACAAGGTCATCGCGGCAGGCCACGGGGAGCCGGGCAACGATCTCGCCATCGACGACTCGACGACCATCGCGACGCCGATCGAGGGCGGCGGATACCGCGTCACCGGCCACAAGATCTTCACGTCGCTGTCGCCGGCCTGGGATTGGTTGGGCATCCACGCCCGTGACAACTCGAACCCCGACAACCCGAAGATCGTGCACACCTTCGTCCACCGGGACGACGCAGGCGTCGCAACCGTCGAGACCTGGGACACGCTCGGCGTGCGCGCGACCGCCAGCCACGACACGATCCTCACCGATGTCGTCGTGCCCGCAGAGCGGACGGTCGGTGTGTTCGATCTCGGCACCCCGCCCGACGGTTACGTCGCCGGCATCTTCCCCTGGGTCCTGCCGGCGCTGGGCAACATCTACTACGGCATCGGTCGCCGTGCGGTCGACGTCGCGATCGAGACCGCCAAGTCGCGTACCGCATTGAGCATCGGTGGCGAGCCGGTCGCGACCAAGCCGTTCGTCCAGTACCACGTCGCGGAGGCAGAGCTGGCACTGGAGAGCGTGCGCGGCCAGCTCGACGAATTGACCACCGCCCTGTCGTCGGGTGTCGATCTCGGGGACCGCGCACTGCTGAAGCTGTTCGCCGCCAAGGAGAACGGCACCCGCACCGGACGCCGCGCCACCGAGCTCGCACTGGAGATCGCCGGCGCGAGCTCACTGCATCGCCGTAACGAGCTCGAGCGGTTGTTCCGTGACGCCCGCGCCGGTGGCTTCCACCCGCCGAACTCCGACGCCGTCCGCGCCTACATCGGCGCGTTCGCCCTCGGTCAGCTCTGATGGGCTTCACCCCGGACACCCTCGACGGCGGCGTCGTCCTCATCTCGGGCGGCGCCCGCGGGATGGGGGCGGCGCATGCCCGTGCGATCGTCGACGCCGGTGGCCGCGTGGTCGTCGGCGACATCGACGTCGACGGGGTGCGGTCGGTGGCCGACTCACTCGGCGATGCTGCGCGTGCAGTCGAACTGGACGTCACCGACGAGTCGCACTGGGCGCGGGCCGTTGCCGAGGCAGCCGATCTCGGACCGGTGCACGGATTGGTCAACAACGCCGGGATCTTCGGCACCGGATCGGTTCTCGACGCCGAGCTCGACGACTTCCAGGCAGTGCAGCGGGTCAACGTCGACGGCACATTGCTCGGCATCCGTGCGGTCGCACCGGTCCTACGCGACGCGGGCGGCGGCAGCATCGTCAACGTCTCGTCGATCGCGGGCCTGATCGGCATTCACGATCGGGCCGCGTACGTGACCGCCAAGTGGGCGGTCCGCGGCCTCACCCATGCGGCGGCGATCGATCTGGGTGAGTGGCACATCCGGGTCAACTCGATCCACCCGGGCCGCATCGCGACCCCGTTCATCGACGGCCTCGACTCCCAGATCCTGCCCAACCAGATCATCAAAGAGCCAGGCCAGGCCGAGGATGTGAGCGCCCTCGTCGTCTTCCTGCTCTCGGACGCCTCACGCTTCTCGACGGGATCGGAGTTCATCGCCGACGGCGGACGATTCGTGGGCGAGTATCGCCGATGAGCCCGCACCGATCCGCGAGCCCAGTCGAACATCTCGTGATCGTCGACGGCCACCTGCACGACGTCGTGGACCGGGTCCGTGACCTCGACCTGGCCGGCACCACCGACGTCGTGCTGGACACGATCGGCTCCACCACCGTCGACCCGTTCGTGGTGGCCTCCGCGGTGGCACAGGCCACCGACCGTGTCCGCATCACCGTCGCCGTCCCGGTCACCGAGTGGCATCCCTACCTGATCGCCCGCCGCCTCGCCGCCGTGGACAAGATCGCCGACGGTCGGCTGCGCTGGTGGCCGGTCGACGCCGATGCCACCCGGCGCGCCGAGTCCGCCGACATCGTGGCGGCGTTGCTGACGAGTTGGCCGGCCGACGTGGTGCTCAACGACCGCGCGAGCGGCATCCAGGTCGACACCGATCGTGTGACCCGGGTGATGGTGCAGGGCAACCACTTCACGGTCGACTCTCCACTCGACGTCCCGCGCGGACCGCAGGGGGTCGTGCCACATCTCGATCCGTTCGACGGCTTCGGCGTCGCCGATCCGCCGGCCACGGCGACCTCGGGGACTCGATGACCCCGCCGCCGTTGCTGCTCGCCGACATGCACCTCTCCGGCGACCACGAAGGGGCGTGGCGTCTGCCGTCCTCCCCGGTCGAACGGATCACCGATCCCGGCTACTTCGCCGAACTCGCGGAGACCGTCTCACGGGGTGGGTTCGACGCGGTGTTCTTTCCCGACTTCGTCGGCTACGACCCCCTGGTCAGGTCGGTGGTGCGGTGGCCGCACGAGCCGACGACGCTGGCCGCGGCACTGCTGCAACGGGTTCCCGACCTCGGGGTGATCGTCACCGCATCGACGGTCTTCGCGACACCGGATCAGCTCTACCGGACCTTCCACACCCTCGGCGAGCTCTCCGGTGGGCGGATCGGCTGGAACATCGTCACCGCCGGTTCACCATCGGTCGCCACCGCCATCGGTGGCGATCCGGTTCCGCCACACGACGAGCGGTACCGGAAGGCCGGCGGAATCATCGACGACCTCCTACGGCGCTGGGGGTCGACTCGGCCCGTCCTGGCGCAGGCCGGTGCGTCGCCTGCCGGCCGCGACTTCGCGGCGCGCTATGCCGAGGTCGTCTTCACGGCGACGCCGAGCAAGTCCGAGGCGATCGCGTTCCGGTCCGACCTCCGCAGACGGGCAATCGGGTTCGGACGGGATCCGGACGAGATCCGCGTGCTGCCCGGCATCCTCACGGTCTTGGGTGCGACCGACGACGACGCGCGTGCACTCCACGACCGCCTGGGCGCGCTGGTGACCGAGCATGCCGCGCGTCACATGCTCGGGATGTACGGTGTCGATCTGCCCGCCGAGGGCCTCGATGCACGACTGGACCGGGTGACCTCCTCGCCCGGACACGACGGGATTCTCAGTCGCGCGGCGGTGTTGGACGGTATCGCAGCACAGCTGGGTCAGGCGTCGACGTGGCGCGACCTGGTCAACCGCATCGCCGGCAGCCGCGGTCACCTGTCGGTGACCGGTTCCGGGCAGACGGTGGCGGCGGCGATGAACGACTGGCTCACCGACGGGGCCTGTGACGGATTCGTGGTGAAGTTCGCGCACAGCCCGGGCGGAGCAGACGATTTCGTGCGGACCGTGAGCCCGCTTCTCACGAGCCGGGGCATCGGCTCCCGCGCCGGATGGTCGGGAATCAGAACCACCGTCTGACCCCGACCATCCGCTGGCCCGCGCGAGAGAGGACCGCCGGGCCTCAGGCCGTGGCATCCCGATGGACGTCGAGGAACGCCCCGACCGCAGCCGCGATCTCCGCAGGCGAGTCCTCCTGGACGTAGTGGCTTCCGCGGCCGACAGCGGTCACCTCGAGTTCGGCGATGTTCGACTTCGCCCACTCGACGATCTCCGGCGTCAACAGGAATCCGGGCTCGAAGGTGAACAGCGCCTTCGGGATCGGGCTCGTCGCGAGCCACTGCTCGTTGGCGGCGAGGAAGTCGACGGTCGACTGCGGCTTCGCGTCCACCGGCAGAGAGCGCGGGAACACCAGGATCGGCCGGCGCGACTCGGGAGTCGGGAACGGTGCGGCGTAGACGGCCTGTACCTCGTCGGGCAGACCGTCGAGCACTGCGCTGGGGAGCAGTCCGGTGATGAAACGGTTCTCCTCCAAAACGATCTGCTCGCCGATACCGTCCTTGAGGACCTCGCCGCGCAGTGCCACGAACTCGGCGGGCAGGGCGGCCGAGTCGATCGGGCGGAGCACCGGCTCGGCGATCACCAGGCCGGACACTCGGTCGGGGTTGTTGCGGGCCCAGGTGATGCCGAACGCGGCGCCGTAGTCCTGCACGACCAGCGTGACATCACGGAGGTCGAGGGCGTCGAACCAGGCGTTCAGGTAGCGCTGGTGATCGTCGAGATCGTATGCGATGTCGGGCTTTCCGGAGTCGCCGAAGCCGATCAGGTCAGGAGCGAGGAGCCGCCCACGGCCGCGCAGGCCGGAGAACACACCGCGCCAGAGGAACGAACTGGTGGGATTACCGTGGAGGAACACGATCGGCGAGCCTTCGCCGTGTTCGACCCAGTGGATGGTCGAGTCGAGGATCTCCAGGGTGTTGCTCGTGGCCTCGGGCCCGAACTCCGGACGCGCGGGAGCAGTTGTGACAGAGGGGGTTTGTGCTGACATGGTCTCACGGTACGAGCGCCGCTCGGTCGACACCGTGATGCATCCAGGCAGATCCAATCAGTTGCGCGCAGCCGGACGGTCGTGCCCGCGGGCCATGCTCGCGCCGCCGGAATCCGTCAGCCGAACCAGTGCTCCAACACGGCCGCGACTCCGTCGGCGTTGTTGTCGAGGGTGATCTCGTCGGCGGCCGCGCGGGCGGCGGGATGCCCGTGCCCCATGGCCACACCGTGGTCGGCCCAGGTGAGCATCTCGACATCGTTGGGCATGTCGCCGAACGCGATGGTGGTGGCGGCGTCGAGGCCGGCGAACTCGATCAGGGTCTGCAGACCGGATGCCTTGTGGGTGTCGGGCACCGAGAGTTCGATGAGGCCGTTGTCGGTGGAGAACGTGATCTGTGCGATGTCGCCGACACGCGGGGCGAGGCGCCGGGCCATCTCGTCGGACGCCCAGTCGGGGCGGCGGACCAGCAGCTTCACGGCCGGTCGGGCGAAGACCTCGTCGTCACCGACCTCGACGTGGTCGGGGTTGAGCCAGGCGTGTTCGTAGCCGCTGCTCGCGACGAAGGGAGCGGTCGCGGCATCGGTCGCCGACTCGCCGACCCGCTCGGCCGCGAGGCCGCATCCGGGGATCGCGGCAGAGGCGATCTCGCCGAGCTTCACCAGCACGTCGGGGGCGAGGGTCGCGGCCGACAGCACGCGGTCGTTGCGGACGTCGTAGACGATGGCGCCGTTGGCGCAGACCGCGTAGTCCACCTGCGCGCGCGACCCGGCGAACTGGTCGCTGATCTCGGCTATCCAGCGCGGCGGCCGCCCGGTGGCGAGGACGAAGTCGGTCCCGGCATCGCGCGCGGCGCCGAGGACGGCGAGTGTTCGCGAGGAGACCGTGTTGCGATCGTCGATCAAGGTCCCGTCGACGTCACTGGCGATCAGGGTCGGGCGCGCCGGACGCACGACATCGGGGCCAGGGACGGTCATCGGCCTGCCTCATGTCCGGTGTGGTCGTCGGGGTGGCGGGCCGCTCGCGCCTCCGCCTTGCGGGCTGCTTCCTCGTCCTCGATCACCGCGGCCGCCTCCGGGGTCGGTGCCGAACCGCCGAGTCGGGCCGGGACCCAGAACTCGCCCGCCGGATGGTCCCCGTACTCGTCCTGCACCTGGTGCAGGAGTTCGGTCATCGCGGTCCGCAGCCGGACGGTGGTCTCGTCGGGGTCGGCATCGGGCGCCACCGAGATCGGCGGGCCGTATCGCACGGACACCGGCAACTTGCTCCGTCCGATGTTCCGCGTGCCGGCCTCGGTCTTGGTCCACTGTCGGTGCGCACCCCATACGATCGACGGCACGATCGGCGCCCCCGATTCCTTCGCCATCCGCGCCGCACCCGTCTTGAACTCCTTGAGCTCGAAGCTCCGGCTGATCGTCGACTCGGGGTACACGGCGACGACGAGTCCCTCGCGGAGTCGTTCGACGGCCTGCTGGTAGGCCTCGCCGCCCTTGGACCGGTCGACCGGCACCGTCTTGGTGTGGTTGACCAGGAACCGCATGATCGCGATGTCCATCACCTCGGACTTGATCATGTACCGCGTCCGCCGCCCCGCCCGGTAGACGCCGAGTGCGGCCGGGAGGAAGTCGACATAGCTGGTGTGGTTCACGGCAAGCACCACACCACCGGTCTTCGGAATGTTCTCGACACCCGAGAAGGTCAATTTCAGGCCCTGCGCTCGCACCAGGCTGTGGGCGATGATCTCGAGAGATCGGTACACGGGCTCCATGGGTGTCAGCCTATCCGGCGCCGACGACGATCCGGCCCGCGACGGTCGGCGCCGGCCCGCACCTCCCGATCAGTCGCCCGTACCCGCGCCGGCCTGGCCCCCTGCGTCCCGCTGCGCACGCCGGGCCGCCTTCTCCGCCTGCTCCTCGGCGTCCATCCGGTTGGCCTCCTCGAGCGTGGGTGCCGAGCCGCCGAGCCGCGCCGGGACCCAGAACTCGCCCTTCGGATGCTCGCCGTAGGCGTCCTGCAACTCCAGCAACTTCTCGCTCATCGACTTGTGGAGCGCCGCAGTGAGCGTCTCGGCATCGCCGATCGGTGCGATGGGTTCGGCGACGCCGATCATGATCTTGTAGCCGGTCCGACCGAGCTGCTTGGGGAAGCCCTTGGTCCACACCCGCTGTGCTCCCCAGATGACGGTCGGGATGATCGGCGCATCGGCCTCGAGGGCCATCCGGGCGGCGCCGCTCTTGAACTCCTTGAGTTCGTAGCTCCGACTGATGGTCGCCTCGGGATAGACACCCACGAGTTCGCCGCGCTTCAGGTAGTCGACGGCGTCGAGATAGCTCTGTGCGCCGTTCCCGCGGTCGACGGGGATGTGCTTGAGCGCACGCATGATGGGTCCCGAGTACTTGTTGTCGAAGACCTCTTTCTTCGCCATGAAGCGGACCTTGCGGCGTTGCTGCAGGAAGGCGGGGATGCCGGCATAGGTGAAGTCGAGGTATCCGGTGTGGTTGATGGCCACCACCCCGGGCCCGGTCTTCGGCACGTTCTCGACACCCGAGATCTTGAACTTCAGGCCCTCCGCCAGCCACAACAGGCGTGCGGCACTGATCACTGTGTCGTACACGGGTTCCATGGGATGAGCTTAGCGGGGCTACCCTGGAGCCGATTTCTTCTCGGGCCACCGCAGTCCAGCCCGGGATCTCGAGGAGGCGACAGAGTTGCAGATCACCAGCGTCGGACACGCCGGTTTCCACATCCAGACGGATGCCGGCTCGATCCTGTGTGACCCGTGGGTGAACCCCACGTACTTCGCGTCGTGGGTGCCGTTCCCCGACAACTCCGAGCTCGACTGGAAGTCGCTCGGGCAATGCGACTACCTCTACGTGTCGCACCTGCACCGCGACCATTTCGACGAACGCAACCTGCGGGAGAACGTCAGCAAGGACGCCACCGTCCTCCTGCCCGACTATCCGGTGCCGGACCTGCGTCGCGAGTTGGAGAAGCTCGGGTTCACCAAGTTCGTGGAGACCGAGGACTCGGTCAAGACGACGGTCACCAACGACAAGGGCTCGCTAGACGTGATGATCATCGCGCTGCGGGCCCCCGCCGACGGCCCCATCGGCGACAGCGGCCTCCTGGTGTCCGACGGTGAGACGACCGTCTTCAACATGAACGATGCGCGTCCGATCGACCTCGACGTCATCGACGAGGCGTTCGGTCATGTCGACGTCCACCTGCTGCAATACTCGGGCGCGATCTGGTACCCGATGGTCTACGACATCCCCCGGAAGTCGAAGGCGAACTTCGCCGCCCAGAAGCGGCAGCGCGGCATGGACCGCGCCCGGTCCTACATCGAGCAGGTCGGCGCGACCTGGGTCGTGCCGTCGGCCGGCCCCCCGATGTTCCTGGACGAGGATCTCTTCTACCTCAACGACATCGGCAACGACGAGACGTCGATCTTCCCGGACCAGGAGACCTTCCTGGAGCAGATGACGATCCACGGCACCGACGACGGCGAACGCCACCGCGGTCTGATGATGGTCTCCGGCTCGACCGCAGACTTCACCGGGTCGACGCTGGATCAGATCGAGCACCCCTACCCGCCCGCCGACGTCTTCGGCGAGAACAAGGGTCCGTACCTGGAGCGGATGAAGGAGAAGTTCGCCCCGATCATCGCCGCCGACAAGGCGACCTGGGCGTCGGCCGAGGGCGAGCCGCTCCTGCAGCCGCTGCGTGAGCTCTTCGAGCCGATCATGGCTCAGTCCGACCTGATCTGCGACGGAATCGGCTACGCGGTCGGCCTGGTGATGGGCGATCAGACCGTTGTCCTCGACTTCCCCAATCGCATCGTGCGGGAGCCGAAGGAGGGTGAGGGCAAGTACCGCTACGGGTTTCGGATCGATCCGGCTCTCGTGCGGACCGTGGTGGAGAACCACGAGCCCGACTGGGTCAACACCATCTTCCTGTCGACCCGGTTCACCACGTGGCGGATCGGCGGGTACAACGAATACCTGTACACCTTCTTCAAATGCCTCACCGACGAGCGCATCGCCTATGCCGACGGATGGTTCTCCGAGGCGCATGACGACGCGGCGTCGATCACCAAGGACGGCTGGGAGATCCAGCGTCGGTGTCCGCACCTGAAGGCAGACCTCGGCAAGTTCGGCGTGATCGAGGGCGAGAAGCTGACGTGCAACCTGCACGGCTGGCAGTGGGACCTCCCGACCGGCCGGTGTCTGACGTCGAAGGGCCACGAACTCCGCGCCGAACGCCTCGACTCCTGACCCTGGTCGCGTCACCGATCGATCGGTGAGAAGATCTGAGTCGATGAGTACGGATTCGGTCGAACGGCGATATCGCGGCGAGTCCGTCGATGCACGTCGCGCAGATCGGCACTGTCGGTTCCTGGACGCAGCGCTCTCGGAGTTCACCGAGGTCGGGTACGCGACGACGTCGGTGACGTCGATCTGCCGGGCGGCGGGTCTCTCCCGGCGGCAGTTCTACGAGCTGTTCGCCGACCGCGAGGCGCTGCTGCTGGACCTGTACGCGAAGATCCAGTCCGATGCGCGGGATGCGGTGACGCGGGCACTCGAGGAGTGCGAGTCACGCGAAGACGGGGTCCTGGCCGCGACCGCGATGGCGGCGTACATGCAGTCGGTGGGCACCGACCCCCGGCGCGCCGAGGTCTCCTTCGTCCAGATCGTCGGCGTGAGTCCCGAGGTCGAGCAGCGCAGGTTCGACGGACGTCAGGTGTGGGCCGACTTCTTCACCGCGACAGCCGCCCGCTTCACGCCGGGACGCGTCGTCGATCCCGAACGCGAACGCTTCGTCACCATCGGCTTCATCGGTGCACTCACGTCGGTCGTCCACCGGTGGAGCACGTCGTCGCCGCGGCCGGAGCCCGAGGCCGTCGCGGCGATCCTCGCCGACATCCTCCTGGCCTTCGTCGACCTCTGAGATTCACCCACACTCCGAACGGGTACGCGCACAGCATGTCCGAGGCCGAGGTGGAGCACACCGACGACGGGCGCCACATCATCGTGCGCGGTCGCAGGTGGCGTGCGACCGATCCCCACATCCCCGAGGAGCGCGGCGCGGAACTGCGGTCGATCCTGATGGCCTGGCGGCGAGAGGTCCGACGGACCGACGGCGCTCCCGAGGCTCGGGCCGGCGTGCAGGCCGCGAAAGTCGCTCTCGGCGAACGTGGCACACCGTGGTGGGAGCAGTCCGACGACGAGCGTCGCGCTCGATGGGAGATCGACGTCCCCCGCCCGGGCGATTCCGACTGATACGACGGGTGCCCGCTACCGCGCCGTTCCGGCACATGGAGGCGCGGGGGCATCCTCGAACAGCGGCGCCTTCAGGGGGATCAGGTACAGGACGTCGAGGATGACCGGAGTGGTGCCGAGGTTCCGGCCGATGTGTGTGTTGGCCTCGCCCGCGGGCTCGCGGATGATCGCCCCGGTCGGATAGGTCACCGGCGTGCAGTCGGAGCCCGGATGGGTCAGCGTGCCCTGCCGGACGATCCCGACCAGCATCCCGTCGTGATAGTGCCAGCCGGTGGTCCCACCGGGCGCGATGGTGATCTCGCGGACGACGACGTGGACGCCCTTCGGTACGAAAGGCAGGAGATCAGCCGGGATCTCGGTTTCCGCCAGGGTCACGGCCGAGATGCCGGACGGGGGTGTCGCATGTGCAACCGCGGGAGCGATGAGCAGTGGTGCGGCAAGTGCCGCGAGGACCATCAGGAGACGCCGCCTGGCTGACATGGTCCGAGAGTAGCCAGGGTGCGGAACTTCTGATGCACCTTGGTGAAGTCCGGCCTGGTGCACATCGCGACCGCGACAGTGGCGCCTCTCGCAGTGACCGACGTGTCCATGCGACAGGTCTTGTGACCTGACACACGACCATGTAGGTTTGCCCGGCGAGTGAGACGTAGGCGTCTCACACTGTCGGGGAGGTCGGGAAGATGCGGCGAGAGTTCGTCCGAATGCGATTCATGTCAGCGGCTCTCGTGGCAATCGCCACCGTCGCGGTCACGGTGAGTACGGCATTCGGCAGCGGGATCGCCGACGCAACGCCGTCGACGGGACCGTCCGCCGGCGCGACGCCGCCCCAGCGTCAGGTGCCGGTCCGTCCCGCACTGCCGTTCCCGATCCCACCTCGCGTCCCCGAGTTCGATCGTGGGTTCTATCTGCCTGCGCGCGCCGCCTACGCCGACAAGGCACCGGGCGAGATCATCGCCGCGCGGCGCGTGAACCTGGCAGCACTGTCGGTGTTCCCGCTGAACGTCGACAGCTGGCAGATCTCCTATCGGTCGACGAACACCCGGGGCGAGGCGATCCCCGCGGTCGCGACGCTCATCAAACCACGTGGGCCGGTGCGACCGGGTCCCAGCAAACTGGTCTCCTGGCAGTCGGCCGAGGACTCGACCGCGAACTACTGCGCACCGTCCTATGCCCTCCAGCAGGCGTCCATCCCCGGGCAGCTGACCGGATCGATCGACTCGACGTACGAACTGCTGCAGATCACCTCACTCGTCGCCGCCGGATGGTCGGTCGTCATCCCCGACCACCAGGGCCCCGAGTCTGCCTTCGCCGCAGGACCGTTGGCCGGGCGTATCACCCTGGACGGCATCCGCGGCGCCCGTGACTTCGCGCCACTACGCTTGAAGAAGGACCTCCGCGTCGGCATGATGGGCTACTCCGGCGGTGCGATCGCGACCGGGTGGGCCGCCGAATTGCATCCCCGGTACGCACCTGAGCTGCCCATCGTCGGCGTCGCCGAAGGCGGTGTCCCCGCGGACATCAGCGCACTGGTCGATCTCGCCAACGGCAACGCGGCGTCGGGCCTCATCATGGCCGGTGTGATCGGCGTCAGCCGCGAGTACCCGGACCTGGATGCGTTCCTGCGCAAGCACATCAACCCACTCGGCCGCGCCCTGCTCACCGCCAAGAACCCACTGTGCCTTGCTTATCAGGCGGCACTCGCACCCTTCGTCAACATCAAGGGGCTGATCAACCTGCCCGGCGACCCCCTGGGGTACCCGACACCACGCCGGGTCCTCGGTGACCTGAAGATGGGCCGGACCGTCCCGACCGCGCCGATGTACGTCTACCAGTCGAATCCGGACTGGATCGCCCCGGTGGGACCGGTCAACGGACTGGTCAAGAAATACTGCGCCGACCCCGCTGCGCGCGTGCAGTACACCCGCGACCACTTCAGCGAGCACATCACCCTCGCCGTCGAGGGGTTTGCGCCGGCGACCGTCTGGATGCGGGATCGCCTGAACGGCAAACCCGTCGCGTCCGGATGCTCGACGAAGGACGTCGGTTCGATGGCACTCGACCCCAAGACCTGGCCGACATTCGTGGGCCTCGTCGGCAACAACCTGGCAGCGCTCATCGGTCAACAGCTCGGGAATCCGCCCCGCGGCTGACGACGTCGGGCCCGGGCCTGATCCGCTGCGAGTCCCCGCCGTGCCGGTCATCGTCCCGTCCGGCGAGCAGAGCCCAGACCGGGCCGACGATCAGCCAGATCACGGTGACCGGCGCCAGCATCGGGAAGATCCCGAAGAGCTCCGCGCGCTGTTCCGGATCGGCGACCGTCACCGACAGGAGCAGCGTGGCCACCGATGCGATGGCGGCGGCGATCAGCCACCGGCCGTAGACGCGGGCCTCATGCCAGAACTTGGGCATGCCGCCGGTCGGTGGCTTCGGCGGTGGCGGACCGTCGGCGAACCAGTTCGCGAACCGCGCGTCGGCCCAGGCGATCATCGAGTGACCGAAGGCGATCGTGACACCGAGATAGATCCCGGCCAGGCGATGGATGCTCGTGACCTCCCCGCCGCCGTGGATGTCGACCGCCACCGCCGTCAACAGGGCGAGGTCGAGGATCGGGATCGCGAGGAGGATCGGTCGCGACCATCGGGGTCGCTTGAGCAGGTAGCGGACGCTGAGGCCGCCGAACAGCAGCAACCAGAAACCGATCTCGCAACCGATGATCACGAAGAGGATGGGATCGACGTCGAGTTCCATGGGTCAACTGTCGCGGGCCGGCGGCGACGGCACATCGAGCAGAAGTATGGAAGCGATACCACCTTCGGTCTCATCATTTCGGCCGATGCCGGATCACCCCGACACATGCTTCGATGAGGTCATGTGGCGCGTCCGACTCACCCGTGCCCAACTGAACGACGTCGGTATAGCGCTGATCTTCGTGGCCCTCGGCATCGGACTGCAGGTGTCCGGGCTCAACCCGATCGGGTGGCTGGATCGGGTCGACTCGCTGCCGGGGTCGTTCCCGTTGATCACCCTCGGCGTCGCGGCTGCGGGCGATCTCATGAGGTCCACCCGACCGACGGTCGCACTGGCGGTGGTGTCGGCCGCCCTCGTCGTGGATGTCGTGACGGTCCCGTCCATCGCCGTGTGGCTCATCCTGTCCGACGCCGTGTACGCGGTCTGCGTCTATGCAGGCTCACGGGCTGTCCGATTCCTCTACGCATCCGCACTCGCCTTCGGCGTCGTCGCGCTCGCCGCGTTGATCGCCACGGAGCCGGACTGGCGGCTCGTGTTCCTCTCCGCGCTGTGGCTGGTTGCCTTCGTCGGGTCACCCATCGGCTACGGCAAGGCCGTTCGCGAGCACCGGACCGCACTCGTCTCCGAACGCGCCCGCGCTCGGGCGATGACCGAGCTGGCGGAGCGCGAACGCGTGCAGGCGGTCTCGGAGGAGCGCCGGCGACTCGCTCGCGAGCTGCACGACGTCATCGCCGGACAACTGTCGAGCATCGCGGTCCAGTCGGCCGCGGGACTCCGCGCAACCGACGATCCCGATCTCACGGCCGCCGTATTGAAGGCCGTGCGCCAGAGTAGCGTCGATGCGTTGTCGGAGATGCGCACGATGATCGATCTTCTCGCCGACGACAGCGGCGAGGTGACGCCGGACCGACAGACCGCGTCGCTGCGCCGCGTCGACCACCTGGTCGATCCGATCCGCGCGACCGGTACCGCGGTGTCGGTCAGCGCCGACGTCGACGACCTGCCCGCGGTCGTCGACATCGCCGGGTACCGGATCGTCGCCGAGTCGTTGACCAACGCCGCCCGCCACGCGGAGGGGTCACCGATCGACATCGAGATCCGTTCGGATGAGCGCGAACTCGTCATCCACATCGCCAACCCACTCCGGGACGGTCGGTCGGCCGTGCCGGTCGACCGACCGCGCCGCGGACTCGAGAACATGTACACACGGGCACGGTCTGTCGGCGGCACCCTGCATGCCGGGGTGTCCGGTGGGCGGTTCGTGGTCGATGCGCGGCTGCCGCTGGAGTCCGACGGCGCGGTCGACGTCCCCGCCGCCCCGACACGACCTCCGATCCGGATGCCGCACCCGTGACCAGGGTGCTGATCGCCGACGACCACGCCGCGGTGCGGGCGGGTGTGCGATTGCTGCTCCAGACCGCGCCCCGCATCGAGATCGTCGGCGAGGCCGCGGACGGTGATCAGGCAGTTCACGAGGCTCGCCGCCTCCGTCCCGACGTGACCTTGATGGATGTGCGTATGCCGGGCGTCGACGGTCTGGCCGCGACCGAGGTCCTGGTGGCCGAGAAAGTCTGTGCCGTGGTGGTGTTGACGACGTTCGACCTCGACGACTACGTGTTCGGCGCGCTGCGAGCAGGCGCCAGCGGCTTCCTGGTGAAGACCGCCTCGGCAGAGGAGATCATCGCGGCCGTGGAGGCGGTTGCACGTGGTGACGCGATGTTGTCACCGGACGTGACCGGTCGGGTGATCGCAGCCTTCCGAGGCCGGGAGGCGCCGCCCGCGCCGAGCGTTTCGGTACCACTCGACGATCTGACCGCCCGCGAGCTCGACGTCCTGCACTGCTTGGGTGACGGTCTGTCCAATGCGCAGATCGCGTCACGGTTGTTCATCAGCGAGGCGACGGTCAAATCGCATGTGTCCCGGGTGTTGTCGAAGCTGGGCCTGCACTCGCGGGTTCAGGCGGCCCTGGTGGTGCGGGGGTCGCGCCCCGACGGGTGAGGTGATCGTCGACCGTGCGCTCGGAACTGTCGACCGTGCACAATTCGGCATTCTGTCCAGCCGGCCACTCCCGAGAAGCACCCCGCTTCCGCACAAAATCTGTACGCCAGCGAGTCGCCATTGACGATATGTCGATGGCCAACCGCTCTCGTACAGATTTCGACCGTGCGCTCGGAACCGTCGACCGTGCGCGCCGGTTTCACCTGCTCAGGTTCAGGGCACGCAGAGAGCACGGATTACCTCGAGGACAGGAGTCGACCCATGAGTCACACGCCACCGAAGGACGTCCAGGAGGCGGCCCAGCGCGCCGTGCGATGGATCGACGACGGCAAGGCCGGGCCGGGATTCACCGACACCGGACGTCATCGCGCGCACCAGCTGGCCGACGGCAAGGGCGTCGACGACGACCAGATCCGCAAGATGCGCAACTACTTCTCCCGACACGAGGTGGATCGTGACACGACCGGCTTCTCCCACGGCGAGGACGGATTCCCCACCGCCGGTCGGGTCGCGTGGGATGCCTGGGGCGGGGATCCTGGTCGCCGCTGGGCGAATTCGGAGACGATCAAGGGCGACTGACCCGGTCCGTCGACCGTGCGCTCGAATTCGTTGACCGTGCGCTCGACCTCCGGCCGGCCGGGATTGTCGGTGGCACGGGCTAGGCTGGCACCAGCAGAGATTCGGAGATGGCCCCAACGGCCCGATGCTCGTGACGAAATGATGATGTGGCTCTGCATCATCCGTATCGTCATGGGAGAGCATCGTGTCCGTCGCAGAACAGTGGGACGTCGCGTCAGCCGACGTCGCCGCAGCTGTGCAAGGAGTCGACTCCGCCGACGTCGCCGATCTCCTGACCGGTCTCGCCGACCATCGACGCGCGGAGGCGTTCATCGCCTGGTCTCGCTATCGCTCGATTGCTCGTCTCCACGACCTGCTCGTCGGCTCGACGCACGACCACGCCGAATCGACATCGCCCGCATCCGCTGCCGACCTACGGACAATCGATGAGTACGCGCAGTGCGCCGCTCGGATCGCCATGACCGACGGCGTCTCGCAGACCGCCGGCGAGTCGATGCTGACCGAGGCCCTCGCGCTCCGCGATCGTCTACCGGAAGTCGGCGCCTGCCTTCGCGATGGCGAGATCTACCCCGCACAAGCACGCGCCATCATCAGTCGCACCGACCTGGTCGACGACACCGAACACGCAGCGCCCGTCGATGCCGCCATCGCCGCTGCGATCCGGCGTCCAGGAACCTGGTCACCGAAACGATTGCGCGACATGGTGGACCGGATCATCTTCCGCCACGATCCCGACTCCGTGCGCCGCCGACGACGCCTCGCACACGACGCACGTGGAATGTGGGTGGAGCCGACTCGCGACGGCATGGCGGAGATCGGTGCGGACATGCCGGCCGAGAACGCGCGGATCGCGGCAGCATCTGTCACCACCATGGCCGAGTCCGTGTGTCCGCACGATCCACGGTCTCGACGTGCCCGCGCCAGCGACGCTATGTTCTGCCTCCTCGCCGGCAACCGGTTCACCTGCGAGTGCGGCCGCCCCGACTGCGCCGCGGTCGTCCCACAGCAGCAGGACCTCGATGACCCAACCGACGACTGGGCGCGCCGTTCGCGAGTCGTCGTGCACGTCGTCTGTGACGAGTCGACGCTCCACGGCACCACCGACCATCCTGGCTTCGTGGACGGGCACGGCGTCATCTCCGCCGACCATGTACGCGACATCGCCGAGCGGAACGACGTCACCATCCGGCCGCTGAACCCAGAAGGTGGGCCCGCCCCACTCTCGCTGCCCAGCAACGACTACCGCCCGTCGACAGCGCTGGACACATACCTGCGAATTCGCGACGCCTACTGCACCATCCCCGGCTGCGATCGACCGGCGTGGACCGCCGACCTCGACCACGTGACCGAGTACGACCACACCGACCCGACAGCCGGCGGCCGGACGTGCCCGCAGGGCATGAACGCCAAATGCCGATGGCACCATCTGCTCAAAACGTTCGGCTCTTGGCTCGACGACCAGGTCCAGGGTGTCGACGGCCAGACGCGCAGTCGGGTCATCACCCCCGAAGGCATCGTGATCCCCGGGGCCGCAGAGACAAACACGGCACTCTTCTCCGGTCTCCGATACATCCGATTCCGCGATCCGCCGCCGACAGTCCGCCACCTGTCATCACCGACCGAGGCGAACCCGACCCGCCGCCGCACCCGCACCGCGGACAAGCACGCCCGTCGCCGGTACGAACGCGCACGCAATCGGGCCGAGCGCACCGACGGGCCGTTGCCGCCGTTCTGAGGCCCGGGACAGCTCCGAGCATCGCCGACCGATGAGTTCCGGACACCCCACCGGTCTGTACTCCTGACCGTCCCGACACCGGGCACCAACAGATCGATACCGAAAGCGAGCCACCATGTCCCGCATGCTGTTCGTCAACACGACCGCCACCGACATCCCCGCTACGCGAAGCTTCTTCTCGGGACTCGGGTTCTCGTTCAACGACGACTTCTGCGACGACACGACATTGTGCCTGGTCGTCAACGACCAGTCCTTCGTCATGATCATGACGCCGGAGAAGTTCCAGGGCTTCATCAGCGGCGGGATCACCGACACATCGAAAGAGCGAGAGGTGCTGATCGCGATCTCGGCGGAGTCGAAGGACGCCGTCGACACCCTTGTCGACACCGCACTCGCGACCGGCGGCAGCACGTGGCAGGAGACCCAGGACCACGGATGGATGTACGGCCGCAGCTTCCGCGACCTCGACGGTCACGCCTGGGAGGTCTCGTGGATGGACCTCAGTCAGTTCGAGGGCTGATCCGGGCCGCCCTCAACCCTGCGGCGCTGCTCCCGAGAGTGCGACGTAGACGGCTCCGCACACCGCCGCGATGAAGGCGATGACCGCGACCACCTGCCAGCCGGGGCGGGTCGCGTCACCGAGGACCAGGATGCCGACGATACCGGGGATCACCGTCTCCCCCACCACGAGCGCGGCCGCGGCTCCGTTCACCGACCCGGTCTGGAGTGCGACCGTGAACAGGTAGAAGCCACCGACACCGCAGAGGACGATGGCATAGAGGGCCGGATCGGTCAGCATGCGTGGGATGTCGAAGTCGTTGACGCCATGCAGTATTCGGACGGCGACAGCCATCAGGCCGAACAAGACACCGCCGGCGAGGCCGGCCACCACGGCCACCCGTGCGCCGAGGAGCCGCACGGCCAACAGGCCGGCGCCGAGAAGCACGGCCCCCACCACGAGGACCCCGACGTGCAGCGCGGCACCGTCGTGTCCGTGGCCTTCGTCGGCGGCCGCCAGTCCCAGTACCACCAGCGAGACGACCACCACCCCGATCGCGGTCCACTCCTTCGCCGACAGTCGGGTCCCGAGGACCACGATGGCGAGCACGGCCGTGACCACGAGGTTGGCGCTGACGATGGTCTGCGCCAGGAACAGCGGCGCAAGCCGCGCCGACACCAGGTTGCCGACGAACCCGAGCGAGTCCAGGGCCACCCCGATCAGGAACGACACCGTCAGCATCGCGGTGATCGTCGACCGCAACGTCGGGCCGGAACCGGCCGGCGCATCATCGGGCCCCGGCGCCACGCTCTGCGCACCGCGCGCCTGCAACACGGACGCGGTGCCGTACGCGAGTGCCGCGAGCACCGCGGCGATGATGCCGATGATCATCTGCCCAGTATCCGCGCCGGAGTCGCCGCGTGGTCGCAGATCTGTGCGTGTCCGAGCAGGTCATGTCGGACATCCGAAACCGATTTCTTCAAGCCGGGGACCGTCTGCTACAACTCTCCGGTAAGTGATCGATCGTCTCGGCTTCCGAGACCGCTTTTCTCGAGGAGCAGCCGTGACCGGCCCGAGTCGCGACGACGCCGTTCTGCGTTCTGAATCCAATGTGGACACATCGGATCAACTCATCCAGCCCCGCCCGGATCTGCGCTCCGCGTTGGCTTTCATGCTCTTCTGTGTCGTGCTGCTCATAGCCCTCACCGTGTGGCGCTGACCACTGGCCCGGGTCAGCGCTGAACAATACTCCGGACTCTTCGTCGGCGGTACCGATCGGCGGTACCGATCGGCACCGACAGGTGGCACCGCTCGCCTCAGCGCGGCTCGAGGACCTCGGTGCCCACGAAGCGCGCGAGTTCGGCGGGCAACCGCACCGATCCATCGGGCTGCTGGTGGTTCTCCAGGATTGCGACGATCCAGCGGGTGGTCGCCAATGTGCCGTTGAGCGTTGCGGCGGTCTGCGGCTTGCCGTTCTCGTCGCGGTACCGGATCGACAACCGGCGCGCCTGGAATGTCGTGCAATTCGACGTCGAGGTCAGCTCGCGATAGGTGTTCTGGGTGGGAACCCAAGCCTCACAATCGAACTTGCGCGCGGCCGACGACCCGAGATCTCCGCCGGCGACGTCGATGACCCGATACGGGACGTCGATCGCCCCGAGCATCTCCTTCTCCCAGCCGAGCAGGCGTTGATGCTCGGCCTCGGCGTCCTCGGGACGGCAGTAGACGAAGCCCTCGATCTTGTCGAACTGGTGCACGCGGATGATGCCACGGGTGTCCTTGCCGTAACTGCCCGCTTCGCGCCGGAAACAGCTCGACCATCCGGCGTAGCGTTTCGGACCGTCGGAGAGATCGATGATCTCGTCCATGTGGTAGCCGGCGAGCGGTACCTCCGACGTGCCGACGAGATACAGGTCGTCCTCTTCGAGGTGGTAGACCTCCGCGGCGTGCGAACCCAGGAATCCGGTGCCGCCCATGACCTCCGGGCGCACCAGCACCGGCGGGATCATCAGGCTGAAGCCGTTGGCGACGGCCTTCTGCGCCGCCATGTTGAGCAGCCCCAGCTGCAGGAGCGCACCCGGTCCGGTCAGGAAGTAGAAGCGCGACCCCGACACCTTGGCGCCGCGCTCCATGTCGATGAGACCGAGAGATTCGCCGAGTTCGAGGTGATCTTTGGGGTCGTCGATGGCGCGCGGCTCGCCGACGTGCTCGAGGACCACATAGTCGTCCTCGCCCCCTGCGGGCGCACCGTCGGCGACGATGTTCGAGATCGCCCGGTGCGCGGCCTGCGCGGCCTCGTCCGCCGAACTCTGGCGGGCGACCGCCGCCTTCACCTGCTCGGCGAGCTGCTTGCCCTTACCCAGCAGTTCCTGCTTCTCGTCGCCCTGCGCCTTGCCGACCAGCTTGCCGAGACCCTTCTGCTCGGAACGCAGGGAGTCCGCCTCGACGATCGCCGCACGACGCGTCGCATCGGCCTCCAGCAAGGTGTCCACGAGTCCGGGGTCCTCGCCGCGGTTCCGCTGCGACGCGCGAACCAGATCCGGATCCTCACGCAGAATCTTCAGGTCGATCACGAGGACGACCCTACTAAAGGACGCCGTGCGCCTTCCGTTCGCGATGTCCCTGCGCTCGCTGTGCGGTATGCGATCCTCGCGCGGAAACGGACGCGGGGACGTCCTGATCAGTGGGACCCGGTCCCCTCCGTGGAGGTCGGGGTCCGGGTCAGGACCAGATCTGGAGGTAGTCCTCGCGCCCGAACATGCGCGCCGCCTCGTCCGCCGACGGGAAGCCGGCCTGCGGGTCGGCACCGGCCTCGACCAGGACGCGCACGACGTCGTCGTAGCCCTTGAACACTGCGCCGGCCAGCGGCGTCTGTCCCTTGTCGTTCTCCAAGCCGGTATCGGCCCCCTTGCCGACCAGCAGGGACACGATCGGTGCGTGTCCGTGGTAGGCGGCCAGCATCAACAGACTGTCGCCGGACTGGTTGCGCAGGTCGACCGGGACACCCGCATCGAGGTGACTGCGCAGCGACTCGAGGTCACCCTTGCGGGCGAAGTCGAACAACCGGGTGGCCAGCTCGATGACGTCCGGGTCGATGTCGGCGGGATCGTTCTGCTCGTGCGTGCTCACGATCTGCAGAGTGTAGGTACTTCGTGCCCGCCACAACAGGCATGATGGATGCGATGACTTCCGACGACGAGTGGCGTCCGGCGCCCGGCCCCGAGCACGACCCGGGATCGGACGGCCGTCGCGATGACACCGACCACGAGCACAACCAACGGGTCGGCGGGCGACTGCGCGGACTCCTCGACCAGCCGATCCGCGTGGTCCTGGCCGCCGTCGTCATCGGCGCGCTGGTGGCCGGTGCCGCGGTCTGGGCGATCGGCGGATTCGACGACGCCGGCAGCGTCGGCGGGACCGGCATCGGCGAGAGCGAGCGGCTGGTGCAGAACGCATTCACCCAGTCGGTCGCCGGCGACTGCTTGGATTGGCCTGCGGGACGCCCGGGCTCGCCGGAGAAGATCACCTGCGAGGACAAGCACCGATTCGAGGTGGCAGGGAAGCTCGACACCAAGCTCCTGCCGGGTTCGGAGTTCGGTGAGGCGGCGCCCTATCCGGGTCCGGTGCGGTTCGAGTCGATCCGGAACGAGCAGTGCCCGGTGATCGTCGACGACTACCTGGCGGGCAAGCTCGATCCGCAGGGCCGTTTCTCCGTCGGTATCATGTATCCGCCGAAGGACCAGTGGGACAAGGGTGCCCGCGAACTCCGCTGCGGCATCCAGCAGACCGGCCCCGACCGGTTCCCGGAACAGTTCGCCGGCCGGGTCGCCGACCAGGACCAGTCCTTCCAGTGGGTCCCGGGGACGTGCGTGGGTATCGACGAGAACCGCAAGCCGACCTATCCGGTCAACTGCACGGAGAAGCACGCGTTCCAGACCACCGGCATCGTCGACCTCGCGCCACGCTTCGGCGACCGGGTGTCGGGCAAGCCGTGGCCCGGCGCCGCGGCCCAGAACACCTTCCTGCAGTCGGTGTGCCCGGTGCAGACCGAGCGGTTCCTCGGCGGCAAGGACAAACTCGAGAAGACCACGTTGAACGTCCAGTGGTCGGTCATCAGCGAGGTCAGCTGGTTGGCGGGGAGTCGCAAGGTCGTCTGCTACGTGGGCCTGCCCGATCGCGGTGGTTTCGCCACCCTGGTGGGCGACGCGCGGTCGACCCTGCTGATCAACGGCAAGGTCCCGGTTCCGCCGCCCGCGGCACCGCCCGGTCGTGCACTGCCCACGGCGGTCCCGATGCCGCCGGGCATCGCCCCGAACCCGGCCGAAGAGCCGGCCCCCGCGGGCTGACCCGATGGCCGTGATCATGTCCGACGACGAGTTCGACGGACTCGTCTCCGACGCGCTCGACACCGTTCCCTCGGAACTGACCAGCGCGATGACCAACGTGGTGATCCTGGTGGAACCGTTCAACGAGGAGGAGCCGACCATCCTCGGGCTCTACACCGGTGTCGCGTTGACCGAGCGATATCACGACTACGGCGGGTTCCTGCCCGACACCATCACCATCTATCGCGAGCCGATCCTGTCGATGTGCGACGACCGCGACGAGGTGGTGCGGGAAGTGGCCGTGACGGTGATCCACGAGATCGCCCACCACTTCGGCATCGACGATCGCTGGCTGCACGCCAACGGCTGGGGGTAGACGCCGGCCTGTTCCGGCGCCGGGGGTCAGCCCATCGGGTCGACGACGAGAGGCTCGTCGACCTGCGGCGGCTCGAACGGGGCGAATACCGCTCCCCACCGACGGCACTCCCATCGACCGTCGACGAGATCGAGTTCGATGCTGCCGAGATTGTTCAGATGGGTGGCCGCTGCGAACTCGCCGTCGATGCCGGCGAGGTGGGCGGCGACCAGACGGATCGCGGCACCGTGACTCACCAGGTAGACGTCGGGCGGATCGTCGGCGGAAAGGTGGTCGCGCACGAGCCCATCGATCACCGGTAGAAACCTCGACCGCACCTGCGACAACGACTCCCCACCAGGGATCTCGACGTCGGGCTCACCGCCGTACCAACGGTCGACCACGGTGCGGAACACCTCGTGCGCGTCGGAGTCCCAGCGATCCTCGAGATCCCCGACCTGGACCTCGTGGACACCGTCGACGGTGCCGGCCTCCACACCCCAGACCGAACCGATCAGGGCTGCCGTCTCGCGGGCGCGGCGCGCGAGCGAGGAGACCACCACCACCTCACCGCGTGGGGGTTGTTCGAGTGCGAACCGAGCGGCCTGGCGCGCTCCGAAATCGGTGAGCGACGCTCCCGGCAGCGCGGTGTCGAGTCGTTTCAAGACGTTGGACGTGGTCTGACCGTGCCGGACGAGGTGCAACCTGGCCATCAGCCGACCCCGCCGGCTCGCACCGCGTCGAACCACGCGGCGGACTCCGAATGGTCCGGTGGCGGCGATCCGGTGGGCCGCAACGATGGCCACGACCCGAGGAACGCCAGTCGTTCGGCACGGCGGTGAAGAGCACGCAACGCTTCTCCCACCGCAGCGTCGTCGATGTGCCCGACGGCGTCGAGATAGAAGCGATAGAGCCCGGTCACCGCGTGGCGGGAGTCCCGATCGTTGCGCGGACGTGACTCGATGCGGGTGAGATCGATTCCGCGGGAGGCGAACTCGTTCATCGCCGACATCAGGCTGCCCGGGACGTTGGGCAGGTCGAGGATCACGGCGGTGCGATCGGCACCGGTACGTGCCGGTGGCGCGGCAGGCTTACCGACGAGCAGGAACCGGGTCACCGCGTCGTCGGCGTCGCACACGCCGTCGAAGAGGACCGTCAGGTCCGACAGTCGCGCGGCGAGCGGGGTGGTCACGGCCGCATCGGCCCGCCCCTCCGCCACGTCGTGTGCCGCACCGGCATTCGACGAGGCGGTCTGGAACGACGCCTGCGGGAACAGCTCCTCGACCGACCGGCGCACCTGGGCCGATGCGACCGGGTAGGCCGCGATGGTGCGGATCTCCGCTGCGGGGACCGGCCGCGCGGCCGCGATGGCGAAGGCGATGTCGAGCGTCGCCTCGGCGAACACCTGCACGTGACCGTCCGGCTTCTCCCACGGCACGAGCGCGTCCATGGTGGCGGGGACAGAACCCTCGAGTGAACTCTCGATCGGCACACAGGCGAAGTCCGCACGCCCGGAGCGGACCAGATCGATGGTGGAGGCGGGATCGGGAGCGGCCACCTTGGTGACCTCGCCGACGATTCGCGGCGCGCCGTCGTGATCCGACACCCGACCGGCCACCAGCGCGTCGAGCGCCATCTCGGTGAAGGTCCCCGCGGGACCGAAGTACGCGATCACGGACACCCCAAGAGCCTAGTCGACGGGGTCCGACAGACCTGTCGACAACGGCTCGTGATGCAATCGGCGCCGTTCGAACCGTTGACGCGTCATCGGTCGCAGATTTAGGTTAGGGTTACCTACACAACGACGAGCGTAACGTGCGTCACCGACCGAGTACCCCGAGAGGCCGTGCAATGACCCGAGTTGTCACCGATCGACCGTCTGACGCCGAGTTGATCCAGACGGCTTGTCGGCGGGTCACGGATGCGATGCTCGCGGTCGAGGGGACCGAGGCCACCCCGGTCAGCGTGGTCCATCTCTTCGAGTCCCAGGCCTTCGTGCTGGTCCCGACCGACTGCGAGGCGATCCGCCTGGCGATCGCGTCGGCCGATGGTCTGCCCGCCATGCTCGAGATCACCGACTGCGCGCCGATCGACCTGCGAGAGCGCGTCCGTTCGCTCATCTGGCTGCACGGGACGCTCCACGCCGTGCCCACCGACCTCGAACGTGACCTCGCCGTCGAGATCGCCACCGAACACCCCGACGGCGGCCTCCTCGACATCGGCCACGGCTTCTCGCTCCTGCGGCTGCAGTGCGCCAGTGCGGTCATCGCAACCGGTTCGGGTGCGGCCTCGGTGTCGGCGACCGACCTCGCCGGCGCCCTGCCCGACCCGTTCTGGGAGTACGAGAACGACTGGATCTCGCACCTCGACTCCGATCACGCCGACGTCGTCGGGCAACTCGCCCGCAAGCTGCCGCGGCACCTGCGCCAGGGCCGCGTCCGTCCCCTCGGACTCGATCGCTTCGGCATCCGCTTCCGTGTGGAGGGCTCGAGCGGCGACTCCGACGTCCGGCTGCCGTTCCCCAACCCCGTGACCGACGTCTACGAGCTGTCCGCGGCGCTGCGCAGCCTCGCCGGCTGCCCGTTCATCAACAGCCTCCCCGACTGACCGTCACCGCCGCCCGCAGGCCGCGCGATCGGGCGCCGCCGACTCCGTACGCTGAGCCCATGACGTCGCTCGCCGGTCGCATCCTGCGGCCGTCCCGACCCGACCACCCGTCAGTGGTCACCGACCCGCGCGAGCGACGCGGGATCATCGTCGAGCTGGCGATCGTCGCCGTTCTCACCTTCGGTTTCTCGGCCATCTCGGCTGCGTTGGCACTGCTCGAGGCGCAGCTAGGCGCAGGGATCGCGTCGCAGACGGTCGCGCTCAACCCCAGTCGTTCGGATCTCGGCGCGATCGACTTCGTCCGCCAGCTGATGAGCGGCGTCCGACTCCTCGCCATCGCCGCCCTCGGCATCTATTTGCTCTGGCGCAGCGGCATCGGGCTGTCACGTGTCGGCCTGGGCCGATGGACGCCCAGGGATGTACCGGTCGGACTCGGCTTGGCCGCTCTCATCGGTCTACCGGGTCTGGCGCTGGTCGCGGCGGCCCGCGCGGTCGGCGTCAACGCCCATCTGGTCCCCAGCGAGGTCGACGGCATCTGGTGGCGCTGGCCGGTCCTCATCCTCATCGCGATCGGCAACGCAGCGGCCGAAGAGGTCATCGTGGTGGCGTATTTCATCACCCGGCTACGGCAGCTCGGCGCGTCCGAGAACGGGTCACTGCTGGCCAGCGCGGTTCTGCGCGGGGGCTATCACCTCTACCAAGGCGTCGGCGGTGGTGTCGGGAACCTGGCCATGGGGCTCGTCTTCGGCCGGTTCTTCCAGGTCACCAACCGGGTCTGGCCGCTCGTGATCGCACACGCGGTGATCGACATCGTCGCCTTCGTGGGATACGCGTTGATCGGCGATCACCTGTCCTGGCTGCGATGATCGTCCACCCGGCGTCGGCCGGTCGAACGGGTCCGCCGGCGGTGACTGCGTACATTTGATGAGGTGAACCAGCCGGAACCGCCCTACCTCCGACGCCGCGGTGGCCCTCCCCCGCAGCGCGGTGGTGGCGATCCCCGCGCTGGTCGGGTGCCTCCCCGAGATGCCGGGAACCGCGCCGGCCCTCCCCCGGATCGGCGCGGAATACCTCCCCGAGACGGTCGCGGTGGGCCTGCTCGTTACGAGCCACCCCAGGCGTGGTCGGCAAGTCCCGGGGCCGATCGGCCGCGACGGGAACCGCCGCGCCCCGCGCGACGACCGGCACC
>NZ_BANX01000046.1 GCF_000334455.1 Gordonia soli NBRC 108243 | reverse complement strand
CGTCACCAGCACCGCCGTCAGCGTGATGCGACTCCCGGCCGGGGAGCAGTTGGTGGCCCACGTCGTCGGACCAGATGTCGATCAGGACACGGTTCATGCTGCGGCACGGTCACTCCCGGCCTACATGCGACCGTCTGCCTGGGTATTCCTGGACGAGATGCCGCTGACCACGTCCGGCAAGATCGACCGTCGAGCGTTACCCGCCCCGGTCCGCGAGGCCGATGAGCACCAGGTACCCACAACGCCTGCCGAGCAGATGATCGCCGAGGTCTTCGCCGACGTGCTCGGTGTCGGTGTCGCGGAGGTCTCGGCCACCGACGACTTCTTCGACATCGGCGGCAACTCGCTGGCGGCCACCCGGGTGACGGCCCGCGTCGCCGAACGGCTTGCGGTCGAGGTCGGTATCCGTGATGTCTTCGAAGCCCCGACGGTCCGTGGACTGGCAACTCTGCTCGCCACCCGTCCCGGGGTTGCCCCGCGGCACACGGCCGATCCGATGCCGCGGCCGCCGATCCTCCCCACATCGTCGGCCCAGCGTCGGATGTGGTTCCTCAACCAGTACGACCCGACCGTGGCGAGCTATGTGATCCCGTTCGCGTTCCGGCTCGGTGGCGCGGTGGACCTGGACGTGGTGGAGGCCGCACTGGTCGACGTCGTCGACCGGCATGAGATCTTGCGCACCAGGTACCCCGCCGGCCCGGAGGGCCTGCCGATCCAGGAGATCCTGCCGTCGGGTGGCGCAGTCGACTGGTCGTTCGTCGACACCGACGCCGACGCACTCGACCTCGTCGAGCGTCCGTACGACCTCGTCCGCGATCTCCCGGTGCGGGCCAGGGTGAGCCGTCGGGACGACACCGGTCATGCGCTGCTGGTCATCACCGTCCACCACATCGCCGCCGACGGCGAGTCCGGGCCTGTCCTCGCCCGCGACCTCATGAGCGCCTATCTCGCCCGAACATCGGGCACCGAGCCACGATGGCCCGCGCTCCGGAAGCAGTACGCCGACCACGTGCTCGATCTCACCCGCGTGGATACCGACGCCGAGCAGCGACTCCGCGACCGGGTCGATCACCTGACCGGGGCGCCCTCTCTGCTCGACCTGCCGACGCACCACCCACGGCCACACCGACTGTCGGGGGCGGGCGCAACCGTCCGCTTCACCGTCCCGGGCCGGACCGCCGACAGGGTCCGCGTCGTCGCACGCCGCCGCGGCCTCACCGAGTTCATGGTGTTGCACGCCGCCCTCGCCGCGACCGTGAGTCGACTGTCCGGTACCTCCGACGTGGTGATCGGCACCGCCACGGCGGGCCGAGGAGCTCCCGCAGTCGACGACCTGATCGGCATGTTCGTCAACACGGTCGCCCTCCGGACCACCGTGCGCCACGGGGATCGATTCGACGAACTCCTCGACCACGTCGGCGCCGTCGATCTCGAGGCTTTCGCCCACGCGGACATCCCGTTCGACGATGTGGTGGACGCGCTCGGCGTGCCGCGCTCGGATGCCTTCGCGCCTCTGGTCCAGGTGTTGCTGACCACCTCCGATGCTGCCGACGGCGCAAACGCGATACCTGCCGCGGCCGACCTCGGGGTCGAGCCGGTGGTCGTCCAGGATGCATCCGCCAAGGTCGACCTCACGATCGGGGTGCAGACGGGGCGCACCCCGGGAGCGCCGTGGCAGGGCACGATCACCTACGCCACCGACCTCCACACCGACTCGTCGGCACGTCGTCTGGGCAGCCGCTTCGTCGAGATCCTGTCCTCGGCGGTGGCCGACGACTCGCGCCTCGTCGGCGATCTCGCCCTGCGGCTCGCCGACGACCCGTCTGCGATCATCCATTCCACTGATCCCGAGCCCTCGCCGATCCTCCTGCCCGACATGCTGACCCGCGCCGCAGCGGCCCGCCCGCACCACCCCGCGGTCGTCGCCGCCGAGGGGACGTGGAGTTACGCCGATCTCGACGCCGCGAGCACCCGCCTGGCCCGCCGGCTCATCGCGAAGGGGATCGGACCGGACGATGTCGTGGTCAGTCTGCTACCCCGGTCGGCGACCACGCAGCTCGCGTTGTGGGCCATCGCCAAGGCAGGTGCCGTCTACTGCCCGGTCGATCCGCGGTACCCGGCCGACCGTATCCGGCGCGTGCTGTCGGCCAGCGGCGCGCGGCTCGGGATCACCGATGCCTCGATCGTCGACGCGCACGCAGTCGGTGCGCATTCGGACGGTGCCGGGTGGGGCGGCGTCGAATGGTTGGTGCTCGATCCGGAACAGATCGAGAACGTGCGTCACGCGCCCGAACTCGCCCCGGTCCCACCGACGGATGCCGATCGCACCCGGGCCCTCCGCCACGACGACGGCGCCTATCTCATCTTCACGTCCGGGTCCACCGGTGAACCCAAGGGCGTCCTGGTCACCCACACGGGTCTCGCCGGAGTGGCGCACGTCTTGTCCGACCGACACGGTTCCGGAGCGGATGCACGCTGGCTGGGGATCAGCTCACCGGCTTTCGATGCGGCCATCCTCGAGATCCTCGGAACCTACGGCAGCGCCGCGACCCTGGTCGTCACCCCGCCCGACGTGATCGGCGGCCGGGAACTGGCCGAGTACATGATCGCCGGCGGTGTCACCCACGCGTTCCTCGTCACCTCGGTGGCTGCGTCGCTACCGGACCCGGCGATCCTGCCGTTGACTCATCTGTTGCTGGGCGGCGAGGCGGTGCCCGACGCCGAGAAGAACAAGTGGGCAGTACATCTCGAGGTCCACAACGGCTACGGACCTACAGAGACCACGGTCATATCGGTGACCTCACCGCCGATCTCGACGCGAGAACCGGTCCACCTCGGCCGACCGGTGCCCGGCGTGATCGCCGAGGTCCTCGACGACCGACTCCATCCGGTGCCGCCGGGCGTCGTGGGCGAGCTGTATCTGCGTGGACCCGCCCTGGCACGCGGGTATCACCGACGAGCGTCCGCTACCGCGGAGCGCTTCGTCGCCGCACCGACGGGTTCGCCCGGTGCCGTGATGTACCGAACCGGGGACCTGGTCCGTCGTACCGTCGACGGCCGGCTCGTCTACGTGGGGCGCACCGACCATCAGGTGAAGCTGCGCGGGCAGCGTCTCGAGCTGGGGGAGATCGAACGGACCCTCACCGATCACCCGGCGGTGCGTGCCGCAGCTGTCGTCTCGGTGGGCGATCCGATCACGGCTCTCGCCGGGTACCTCGAACCTGCCGACGAGCTCGAGATCGACGTGGAGGACGTCCGCGCCTTCCTCGCGGCGCGGGTCCCCGGGTACATGGTCCCGGCGACGATGACCGCCCTCGACGCGTTGCCGCGCAACCCGATCGGAAAGATCGACCGGGCAGCGCTTCCCACCGTCGCGCCCGTCCCCGTCGAGGCGTACACGCCACCGGTGGGACGCACCGAGCAGATCCTCGCGACGATAGTCGGAGACGTTCTCGGTGACGACAGCATCGGCGTCACGGTCGACTTCTTCGCCGCGGGCGGGAACTCGTTGTCGGCAACCCGGGTCAGTGCGCGGGCCTCCGATGAACTCGGTGTGCGGGTCGGTGTCCGGGACATCTTCGAGGCACCGACCGTCCGGAGACTCGCGCGGCGGCTCGACGCCGCCCCCGGAACCGACGCCGCGCTACGACCACTCAGGTCCGGTGACCGGCCATCACGTATCCCGTTGTCCTATGCGCAGCAACGGATCTGGTTCCTCAACCGCTTCGACCCAGGAACGTCGGCGTACACGATCCCGCTGGTGCTCCGACTCCGCGGCGGAGTAGACCTCAGTGCGCTGCGTACCGCAGTCGACGATCTGCTCGATCGCCACGAGGTGCTCCGTACCGTGTTCCCCGCCGATGCAGGGGTGCCCTACCAGCAGATCCTGTCGGCCCGCGACGCACGCGATCGCCTGGTGTGGGAGGTCCTCGACGCCCCGACGTCGGTCGCGGGAACAGGATCAGCTGCCGATGGTGATACCTCGGCGAGCCCGGATGCCGCGGAGATCCTGGGCACCACGGGCTTCGACGTCACGCAGGACCTACCGATTCGTGTCCGCGTGCTCGTCGCCGGGCCCCGGGAGTACATCGTCGCGCTGGTCCTGCATCACATCGCAGCCGACGGACAGTCGATGCGGCCCTTGACCGTCGATCTGGCAGCGGCCTATCGCGCGCGATCCGAGGGTCGCGTACCCGACTTCGCCGAGCTACCGGTCCAGTTCGCCGATCATGCAGTCTGGCAACGGGACACCTTCGGCGACGTCGACGACCCGGAGTCGGTCCTCGGCCGGCAGGCCGAGTACTGGGTCGACCGACTCACCGGGCTACCCGATCTCCTGCCGTTGCCCACCGATCGACCGCGTCCGGTCGTCGCCTCCCAGCGTGGTGCTCAGATACGGACGGCGATCCCGGCCGACCTCGCCACGCGGATCGTCGAGTGTGCTCGCCGCCACGGACTCACGGAGTTCATGGTGCTGCACGCCGCCACCGCGATCCTCTTGGCCCGACTGACCGCCGGGCGCGACGTGGTGATCAGCACGCCGGTCGCCGGGCGAGGACATGCGGACCTCGACGATCTGGTGGGCATGTTCGTCAACACCATCGTCCTGCGAACCCATGTCGATCCGGATCAGTCGATCGGTGACCTGATGTCGCAGATCCGATCCGACGACCTCGATGCGCTCAGTCGCGTCGACGTCCCATTCGAGTATCTGGTGGACCGGCTGTCGCCGCATCGATCCGAGGCGTTCGCCCCCCTGGCCCAGGTGATGTTGTCGGTTCTGCCGGCGGTCTCGGGAGGACCGGCACTCGTCGAGCCGGGAGCCGATCCGGGTGAGCTGGAGATCACGCCTGTCTCCACCGGCGTGGCCACCACGCCGCTCGATCTCACCATCGCGGTCGGCCTGGCTCCGGACGGAGACGACTGGGAAGTGGAGATCGTCTACGCCGCAGATCTGTTCGACAGTGGGTCGATCGCGACCGTCGGCGACCGGCTGGTCCGCGTGCTCGAGGCGATCACCGACGAGCAGGCGCCGTTCGCGGACGATGGGCGACGCGCCGGCCGGCCGGTCGATGACACCGGGATCGATGACACCGCGGTCGGTGACATCGAGATCGACGACGACGCCGAGCGTTCGCGGATCGCCGCAGTGGTCTCGGGGCGACACGTCCCACAGAGGTGGCAGACGATCCCCGAGGCCATCGCCGAGAGGGCCGCGCAGATTCCCGACGCCGTCGCGATAGACGCGGGGGAGCGTTCGCTGACCTACCGCGAATTCGTCCTCCGCGTGTCCGATCTCGCAGCCCACCTCACCGACCGCGGAGTCGGCCCGGATGTCTCCGTCGGCGTGTGCATCCCGCGGTCGATCGAACTGGTGATCGCCATCCATGCGATCGGCTGGGCCGGCGGCGCGTACGTGACCATCGACCCCGCGGCCCCTGCGGCACGTGCTGCCGCCATGGTCGACAGCGCGGATGTCCGGCTGGTGGTGGTGGCCGACGACCTACCGGCCCCGGTTGCCGGAGTCGCGATCGAGACGGTGACGGTGGACGCCACGACACCCGTCGACGTGATCGCCGACCTCCCGGTTCCCGCGAGCGGGATCCGCTCCGACAACGCGCTGTACACGATGTTCACGTCAGGATCGACCGGAACCCCGAAGGGCGTCACGCAGACCCACCGCGCGGTACTGAACCGCCTGGCCTGGATGCAGCGGCGAGCACCGCTGGGTATTGACGACGCCGTGCTGCTGAAGACACCTGCCACCTTCGACGTCTCGGTACCGGAGCTGTACGCGCCGTTGCTGTTCGGTGCGCGCATGGTCATCTCCGCCGACGGGGCGCACGTCGATCCGACTCGGCTCGTCGACGTGATCCGGCGGCATCGGGTGACAAGCGTGCACTTCGTGCCGTCGATGATGGCCGCGTTCGCCGAGGCGGTCGCGTCCGATCCGGGACGCGTCGCGTCGCTGTCCGGTCTCCGACGCATCCAGGCGTCCGGAGAAGTGCTCACCGGCGCAGTCGCCCGCACGATGGCGGCGATGGTCCCGAATGCCGTCATCGACAACACCTACGGGCCCACCGAGACCGCGGTCGAGGTGACCGGCCACGTGGTGCGTGCGGACGAAGACCACCTGCCCATCGGCGGCCCTGCCGACAACAGCACGACATGGGTGCTCGACGACCGGCTGCGGCCGACGCCCGTCGGGGTGACCGGCGAGCTGTATGTCGGTGGCGCGCAGTTGGCGCGGGGTTACGCGGCGCGCCCTGATCTCACCGCCGAGCGGTTCGTCGCCGACCCGACGGGCACGACCGGCGAGCGCCTCTATCGCACCGGCGATCTCGTGCGATGGTCGGCGGACGGAGAGCTGGAGTATCTGGGCCGCGCCGATCTCCAGGTCAAACTGCGGGGGCAACGCATCGAGCTCGGTGAGATCGAGGCGGTCCTGCAGCAGATCGAGGGCGTCGGGCAGGCGGCGGTCGCGGTCCATCACGGACACGGTGGAGACGCACTGGTGGGTTACGTCGTGGGCACCGCGCCCGTCGATGTCCTGCGCGACGAGGTGGGCGGTCGGCTGCCCGAGTACATGCGGCCCACACGGTGGGTCGTCCTCGACGACCTGCCGACCACCCCGACCGGCAAGCTCGATCGTCGACGACTACCGGCGCCGGAGGTCGCGACACCCGAGCTCGTCGAGCCGGCCGACGCGGTCGAGCGTGCGGTTGCCGACGTGATCGCGGACGTCCTCGGCCTGGAAGAGGTCTCGGTGACGGTGCCGTTCTTCGATCTCGGCGGCAACTCGCTGGCCGCGATGCGGGTGGTGGGCAGACTGTCGGAAGCCTTCGGCGTCGACCTCGACGTCCGCAGCATCTTCAGTTCACCGACGGTCCGGGGACTGGCGCGCACGCTCGCCCGCCGGCGGGCGGCCGCGACACCGCTGGTGCGTGGTGATCGCCCGGCGTCGATCCCGCTGTCACACGCTCAGCAGCGCATCTGGTTCATCAACCAGTTCGACGTCGCGTCGCCGGTCTACAACATGCCCTTCGCGTTACAGGTTCGGGGACACCTCGACATCGATGCTCTCCGGCAGGCGATGCTCGACGTGATCGGGCGTCACGAACCGTTGCGGACGGTCTACCCGATGGGAGCCGACGGGACTCCGCGGCAACAGATCCTGGATCTCGACGTGGCTGCGTCGATGCTGCGCCGAGTCTCGGGCAGCACGGTCGACGAGACGATGGCACTCATGTCCGAGGGCTTCGATGTCACATCCGACCTCCCGATCCGGATGGGCATCGCCCGCGAAACCGACGGCCCGTCCGGGGCCGGCACGCCTGATCCCGACGGATCTCCGACACATCGCGTCGTGGTGGTCATCCACCACATCGCCGGTGATGCCGCGTCGCTCCAGATCTTCGCCCGCGAACTCCTCGGCGGTTACGAGCGGCGGGTCGACGCGCGGGGAGAGCCTCTCGTCGCGCCGACTGTGGGGTATGCCGACCACACACTGTGGCAGCGGACGACGCTCGGTGAGATCGACGAACCGACCTCGATCATGGCGGCGCAGTACGCATTCTGGGAACGGACCCTGGACGCGGTGCCGGAGATGATCGAGGTACCGACGAACCGTCCCCGACCCGAGGTGATGGATGCCACCGGCGGCCGAGTCCGGATCGAGCTCGGAGCGCGACGCGCCGCGTCGATCGCCGACGTGGCGCGCACAACCGGAACCACATCGTTCATGGTGTGTCACGCCGCTTTCGCGGAGACCATCGCACGCATCGCGGACGTCGACGACGTGTTGATAGGTGCCGCGCTGTCGGGACGCACCCACCCGGCGACCGTCGACCTGATCGGTATGTTCGTCAACACGGTGGTCCTACGGACCATCCACACCGATCACCAGACCGGCCGCGATCTGCTCCTGCGAGTACGTGATACCGACCTCGCGGCATTCGCCCACGCCGACATCCCGTTCGAGTCCCTCGTCGAGCGGCTGGCACCAGCTCGCTCCACTGCACACGCGCCGTTGGTCCAGGTGATGATCAACTACCTGTCGGACCTCACCGGCCGGCCACCTGCGGATCCGCCGATCGACAGCCGGCGGATCGCGGACCTCGAGATCAGTGCCCTCGACCCGGGGGCGCCGCCGGCGAAGGTGGATCTGACCCTCGGCCTCGCCGAACACGTCGGCAGCGCCGGGGAGCTGCTGATCGACGGTGAGATCGACTACGCCACGGCCCTCTTCGACGTGGAGATGATCGAGGTCATCCGAGAGGTGTTCCTGCGCATGGTCGACGCCATCGTCGGCGATCCGGATACGGTGCTCGCAACGGTCGACACGATCGGCACCCCGGTGGTGATCGCGGCGCCGGACGAGGTGCCCTGGTCCGATCCCATGTCCGACGGCACCGGTGTCGCCGACCGCGCGGTCGTGGTGCTCGATCGACTCCATCGCCCGGTGCCACGTGGCGTTCCGGGCGAGGTGTACCTGCGGGCGGTCGATCTCGACTCCGTCGGTGGTGATCTGGACCCCGTCGGTGGTGAGCTGGACGTCCCCACCGGACATGTCGGGCGGTGGACCACCGGCGGCGACGGCACGCCGCGACTCGAGCATCTGGGCCGGTCGGATCGGCACGTCCGGATCCGCGGTCGTCGCGTCGATCTCGACCATGTCGAGTCGACTCTCTCGACGGTCGACGGCATCGCGGACGCGAGTGTCCACGCAGAGGACGCGGTGGACGGCACGCGACTGCGGGCAGCCGTGGTCCGGCGCGATTCGGCGGTGGCGCCCGGTGCCGACCTGTTGCGCCGGCGCCTGGCCGAACACCTGCCCGCACACGAGGTCCCGCCGGCGGTCGTCATCGTCTCGGAGATCCCCAGGGCCGCCGATGGGACGATCGACGGTGCCCGGCTCCACGAACTGATGCCCGAGGTGGACGTCCCGGCGGCAGACGGACGGCCGATCGGTCGCTGGGAGCGGATGGTCGCCGATGCGATGGCTGATGTCACCGGTACGTCCGTGGATCGGGCAGGACAGTCGTTCTTCGATCTCGGCGGCTCGTCGCTCTCGGCGATCCATCTCGTCTCGCGGCTGCGCCGGGAGTCCGGGGTGCCGGTCGAAGTCGCATGGGTGTTCAGCGGGCCCACCCCGCGCGATCTCGGGTCACGGATCGCAGCCGCGACACACGAGACGCCCACCGTGGGAATCGCGCCTACCGGGTCGGTCTCCGACGTCGAGGTCGTGGCGATCGCTCCCGAGGTCGCCGATGCGGCTACCGACGTCGTCGAGTTCACCGACCAATCCGGGAAGCCGACCCCTGACGTCGTCGTCCCGCTCCGCGCCGAGGGCTCACGCCCGCCGCTGTTCTGCATCCACCCGGCCGACGGGCTGTCGTGGCTCTTCGGCGGCCTCGCACCCCACCTCGACGATCGTCCGGTCTACGGGCTGCAGGATCCGTACGTGGTGGCCGACGGTCGACCCGACGCATCGATCCACGATCTCGCCCGGCGCTACGTGGACGAGATCCGGCGAGTCGCGCCGAACGGGCCCTATCACCTGCTCGGCTGGTCGATCGGTGGCGTGATCGCACACGACATGGCGGTGGAGCTCCGCTCACGAGGACACGAGGTCGGGTTGCTCGCACTGGTCGACAGCTTCCCGGCAGGCCAGGCGCCGACGTTGTCGGTCGAACCGGGCGGCAGCGTCCCGACCACGATCCGTGTCACCGAACCCACTGTCATCCAGCCCCCTGTCGTCGATCCGGCTCTCACCGATCCTGATGCGGCGCGCGAGCTCGCACCGGTGTCGGCCGGGGCGGAGACCGACGCGGTGAACGGGCAGGTTCTCGAGATCGATGCTCGCCGAGCCGTTCTCGAAGGCCTCCTCGGTGGCTGGCGCGAGGTGATCGACGTCGACGAACTCGACGGCGTCGGTGACGATCCCGAAGCGATGGCCGCGGCGTTGCGTGCGCGGATCGTCGGACTGGGACTGCTGAGCCCGCGCGCGTTCGACCGCATGCTCGACCGCATGATCGCCTCGGACGATCTGACGGGACGACACCGACCGCAGATCCTCTCGGGTGACGCGATCGTCGTGGTGGCCGCGGCGGACAAGGACGACCCGGACGCCCTGGTGGCGCGCTGGACACCGCACATCACCGGCGGGCTCCGGCGAATGGACGTCGCCGTCGATCACCTCGCGATCATCGGCGGCGACGCGCTGCCGACATGGATGCCGATCGTCGAGGCCGCGATGCTCGAGTCCGACCGTCGCTGACCGGTCCGGAGGAACGTCCAGGCCGTGGCGAGCAGGGTCAGTCGCGGCCGGGCAGGTCGGCCAATTCGGGCGGTAGCGGGTCCGAGTGGACGACGATCAGCTCCTGGGTCGCTCGGGTGAGCGCGACATAGAGGTCGCTGTGTCCGCGCGGCGACTGGTCGATCAGCCGACCCGGATCGACGACGACAGTCGTGTCGAACTCGAGTCCCTTGCACGCGCTCACGGTGAGCACGCGCGGTGGATCCGCGAGCGCCCGGGCCTCGACGGCGGCAGAGATCGCAGCGACCGCGGCGTCCGGTGCGATGATCGCGGTCAGACCGGCGACATCGGTGCCGAGGGCGGCATCCACGGCGGCAGTCGACGGATCGCCGTCCACCGGAATCGCGACAGGTTGCATCCCGTTGCTGCGCAGCGAGGTCGGCGCCGCCTGATCCGGGGCGATCCGCGTCAGCACACGGTTCGCGTACCGGGTGATCTCGGATGGCGTGCGGTAGTTGACCGACAACTCGCGTAGGTGCCAGCGGTCGGCGACATACGGCTCCAGGACCTCGCGCCACGAAGTCGTGCCGGCGAGGTCGCCGGTCTGTGCTGTGTCGCCGATGATCGTCATCCATCGATTCGGGATGCGGCGCATGATCATCCGCCACGCCATCGCGGACAGTTCCTGCGCCTCGTCGACGATCACGTGTCCGAACGTCCACTGACGATCGCCGTGCGCGCGTTCGGCGGTCGTCAGCCGGCGCGTCTCGGTCTGACGTGCGGCGAGCTGCTCGGCATCGATCAGGTCGTAGGCCATCAGGATCTCGGGATCGAGTTCGTCCTCGAGATCCTGTGGAGCCGAACCGGTCAGGATGTCCAGCGCATCCTGGGCCTCGGCGAGTTGTCGGCGCCAGCGTGCCTTCTCGGCGTTCTCGGCATCTTCGGTGCCGTAGCCGATCAACTCCGCGAGTTCGTCGAGCAACGGGACGTCGGCGGGGCCGAGGTCGGCGTCGTCGGTCAGGGCCGGCCGGTGTGGGCGTAGCAGTGCGGTCCGGTCCTCGTCGGACCAGCCGGGTGTCGCCTTGCGGACCGCGGCGGGGTCCGACAGCAGGTCACGCAACATCCCCTGTGGGGTGAGCAGCGGCCAGAACCGCGCCACCGTCCGGCGGATCTCGGGGTCGGCACGCATCTCGTCGCGGATGTCGGCGATGTCCGACGCACTGAGCATCTGCGATCCGTCGAGCAGGCTGGCGCCGATCGTACGTGCGTGTGCACGTGCCAGTTCGTCCATCGCCGCGCGGATGAACGCGGGCTGTGCGAGGTTGTGGGGCCGTCGAGTGCTGCGGGCCTTCGCGCGAGCGGCCTTGACCAGGGTGGAATCGATGGTGACCGGGTATCCGTCGAAGAACACGGTCTCCGGTGATCCCGGCAGCGACTGGCGGGCCCGCACGGCTCTCTTGATCACGTCGACCATCCGGACGTCCCCCTTCACCGCGAGGGTCCGGCGGGACTCCGATGCCCGTGCGCCGACGCCCGGGAAGAGGTCGGCGATGGTCGACAACAGCACACCGGACTCACCGAGTGAGGGGAGCACCTGCCCGATGTAGTTGAGGAAGTCGGGATTCGGTCCGATGATGAGGATGCCGCTGCGCGACAGGATGTCCCGGTGCGTGTACAGAAGGTATGCGGCCCGGTGGAGCGCGACGGCCGTCTTGCCGGTGCCCGGACCGCCCTGGATGACGGTGACCCCGCGGTGGGTCGAGCGGATGATCAGATCCTGCTCGCGTTGGATCGTCTCGACGATGTCGGTCATCTCGCCCGTGCGCGCCGCATCCAGCGCCGCGACCAAAGCCGACTCGTTGACCACGTCGCCGTGGGCCTCGACATCGGCCGGGATCTCGCCGCCGATCAGGTGCTCGTCGCTGACGCCGCGGACGTGCCTGCTGCGAGTACGGATGTGTCTGCGGCGGGCCACGTCCTCCGGGGCGGCCGGGGTCGCGAGATAGAACGGTCGTGCCAGCGGCGCTCGCCAGTCCAACAGCAGTGTCGAATCGGCCGCGTCGTCGTCGAGGATGCCGATCCGACCGATCCGGCGGATCTCGTCGCTGTCGAGATCGAGCCTGCCGAAGTACAGGTTGTGTTCGGCCGCATCGAATTTGGCCAGATCTTCGGTGTACAGACGCTCGTACGACTCGCGCTCCGACAACGCCTGGGGGGTGTCGCCTGCTTCTCGCAGCGTCGAGTCGAGGCGACGGCGGGTGGTGGCGCGCATGCGGTCCAGACGCGCGTACACCGCATCGAGATGGGTCTGTTCCTCGTCGACCTTCGGGTCGGCGGAGATCTCGGTGGTCACGATGGGATCCGTTCGACAGGGGAGAGAGCCGACGCGCGGGCCAGACCGGCGGCATGGATCCGATGGGTGAGGTCGGTGCCGATCGCGGGCTGTGCGAGTCGGGAGCAGAGTTGTTCGGCGGAGCCGGTCAGGTCGGTGTCGATGAGTCGGTGGGCGAGCCACCCGTACACGGCGGTCTGGGTGCCGAAGGGGAGCACTTCGCGGTCGGCGAGCACCTCGCGGTCGGCTGGCATACCGTGCGGGGTGCTGGCGAGCACACCGTGCAGGGAGTCGTAGAGATCGAACTCCCGAACGCCGGGAAGTATTTCCTCGCCCCTCGAGTCGACCGTCGTGAGCCGGAACACGCCTGTCGACACGCTGATCCGGCGGTAGTTCGGTTCGGTGGCGTCGAGGCAGTCGAGTTCGTCCTCGGCCAACCACAGCGCAGTGGTCGACAGTCGGTGATCGGGCGCCGCATACGGTGCCGCTGCGACGAAACCGCGTCTGGAGACATGGGCCGAATGACCGATCGCCACTCCGCAGACGGTCACCGAGCCGATGCGGCGACGGGCTTCATCAGGGGCGATGTCGAGCTTGTCCGCGACGACCCGGGGGCTCGAGTTGGAACCGACCGACACGACCAGCCGGTGGTCGGCCGAGGGGGACGGTCCGACCGGGGCGGACGGGACACCGTCGGTCCAGGGGTACTCATGAGCGGGGCGATCACCGCACCCGGCCGGGGCTGGCCGCGGCCGGGGCGGATCGAACGGTGTGACTATGAGCGGGCCTTCCGCCACAGGCGCCGGCCCTCGTGCGCCTGATCCTGTGCCTTGTCGCGAGCCGACTCGGCCCAGGAGCGCGCGGCATCAGCCTGGTCCTGTGCCTTGTCGCGTGCGGTCTCGGCCCAGTCCCGTGCGGAGTCGGCGAACTCGGGTGCCCGATCACGTAGGCGCGCGGCAGCCTCCGCCGAACGATCGCGCGCCACCTCGGCCAATTCGGGTGCCCGATCCCGGACCTTGCCCGCGGCCTCGGCCGAGCGCTCGCGTGCGGTGTCGGCCAATTCGGGGAGCTGGTCGCGCAGTCGGGCGGCGGCGTCGGCGGAGCGATCACGGGCAGCTTCGGCGAGTGTCGGGGCGTGCTCGCTGATCCAGTCCGCGGCCTCGGCCGAACGCTCGCGAGCCGCATCTGCCAACTCGGGCCCGTGCTTCTCCAACCAGTCGGCGACCTCGGACGACCGGTCACCGATGACGTGGGCGGCGTCGGTGGAACGCTCGCCGATCACGTGGGCGCCCTCCTGTGCGCGGTCGCGCAGAGAGTCCCACGCCGACGAGCCCGCGCTCGCACCCAGCGGCAGTGCGGCAGCGACGACCTGCGCCTTCTGTCGACCGCGCCACGCGAGCGACGGCTTGCCCTCGGTGTCGGCGGCGGCCAGCAGCACGCCCCCGAGCAGCCCGACGTTCTTGATGAACGCGTTGCGCTGCTGCTCCTTACGGACCGGGTCGGCCTCGTTCCAGAAGTCGGCGCCGAACACCGTCGACGGGATCACCGAACCCGCGAGCACCACGGATGCGATTCGGGGCAGCTTGCCGGTGGCCAGCAGCACACCGCCACCGATCTGCGCGGCCGCGTTGATGCGGACCAGCGTCTCCGGATCGGACGGAATCCGCTCGGCGACGTCCGGCGGCAGCACCTCACGTCCGCGGTCGACGACCGGCGCAGCGGTCTGGGCGAGCGGCTTGGGCGTACGCAAGGCGTCGACGCCCGATGCGATGAAGGCGGAGGCGAGGAGCGGACGGGCGATGCGGCGCAGGATCATTGGTGTTCACGACCTTCGTTTCGGGGCGACATTGTCTCGGTTCGATAGCTCAGGTGATTCGGTGCTGCGGATTCGCTGGTTCGTGTTCGGTTCGCTGGTGCTTCGGTAATGCTGCTCGCGCTCGTGCACGGGTACGGTTCGCGCCCGTGCGCTCGATCGGATGGGTCGGAACACCCGCCCCGGCGATCGGCGCGCAATCGAGATTACCCGCAGGCGGCGCCGTGAAACGGCCTCGGTGGATCTCACCAGCCGCGTTGTCGCCACTCCGGGAGAGCGGGACGTTCGGTGCCGAGCGTGGTGTCGGTGCCGTGCCCGGGATAGACCACCGTGGAGTCCGGGAACCGGTCGAAGAGTTTGGTGGTGACGTCTCGGTAGAGGGTCTCGAAATCCTCCGGTCGCCATGTCTTCCCGACACCGCCGGGGAACAAGGAGTCGCCGGTGAACAGATGGACGACGTCATCGTCGGTCAGGGCGAGCGCGATCGAGCCCGGCGTGTGACCGACCAGATGGATCGCCTCGAATCTGAGGTCACCGATTTCGATGACGTCACCGTCGTCGATGAGTCGATCGGGTTCCACCGGCAGTTCGGCGGCGTCCAGACGACCGGTTGCGGTCGGTACGCCGAGTTCGGTGGCGACCCGCTCCAGCGCCTGCCAGTGATCGAAGTGCTGATGGGTGGTGAAGATCGATCGCGGCGTCCCGGGGAGTGCCTCGACGACGGCGAGGATGCGGTCCGCGTCGTTCGCGGCGTCGATGATCAGCTGATCGCCGGTCGCGCGGCTGGTGATCACGTAGACGTTGTTGTCCATCGGGCCCACCGAGGTCTTCACGATGGTGGCCGTCGACAGGGTTCGGCGTTGTGGTGCGGGGGAGTTGGAGAGGTCACCGGTGTACTCGTCGGTGACCGCGGTGTCACTGGGGCTCATGGATGACAGGCTAACGCCGCGGCGACGGTACGCGCGGTGAGCGCACGCGGAGTCCACCGGCCATCCGACCGGCGTATCGTGGGGCCGTGGTTGCGCTCGGGAACAACTCCGGCGGACCTGCGCCGACACCGATGGCCCGACCGGGCCTGCCGTGGCCTGTACCCCGTGCGAGCAGGTAGGACTCTTTTGTCGGTGGCCATCGTTATGGTTGTCGGCGGCATCACGTGCGCCCGTTGTCGGGTGCGCTCGAGCAGCCCGGAGACCCGCCCGAATCCGACGACCCAGCCGACCGTCCTCGGATTCGCGCGGCCAGACATGTAAAGGACAGAAGTGGTTGATCGCCTGATCGTCCGCGGCGCCCGCGAACACAACCTGCGCGGCATCGACGTGGACCTCCCGCGGGACAGTCTCATCGTCTTCACCGGGCTGTCGGGGTCGGGGAAGTCCTCGCTGGCCTTCGACACGATCTTCGCCGAGGGACAGCGCCGGTACGTCGAGTCGCTGTCAGCCTATGCGCGGCAGTTCCTGGGACAGATGGACAAGCCGGACGTCGACTTCATCGAGGGGCTGTCGCCCGCGGTGTCCATCGACCAGAAGTCGACCAACCGCAATCCACGGTCGACGGTCGGCACCATCACGGAGGTCTACGACTACCTGCGACTGCTGTACGCACGAGCCGGCCGTGCCCACTGCCCGGAATGCGGCGCGGCGATTGCCAAGCAGACCCCGCAGCAGATCGTCGACCAGGTGCTGGAGATGGACGAAGGCACCCGCTTCCAGGTGCTCGCACCCGTGGTGCGGACCCGCAAGGGTGAGTTCGTCGATCTCTTCGCCGACCTGCAGACCCAGGGTTTCTCACGTGCCCGCGTGGACGGGGTCGTGCACCAGCTCACCGACCCGCCCAAGCTGAAGAAGCAGGAGAAGCACGACATCGAGGTCGTGATCGATCGCCTCGTCGTGAAGTCTTCGGCCAAGCAGCGTCTCACCGACTCGGTCGAGACCGGTCTACGGCTCGCCGACGGCATCATCGTGCTCGACTTCGTCGATCTCGAGGAGAACGACCCGCAGCGGGAGCGACGGTTCTCCGAGCGGATGGCCTGCCCGAACGGGCACCCCATCGCGATCGACGACCTCGAGCCGCGCTCCTTCTCGTTCAACACGCCCTATGGTGCGTGCCCGGACTGCGACGGTCTCGGCATCCGCAAGGAGGTCGACGAGGAACTGGTGGTCCCGGATCCCGACCTCTCGCTGTCGGAGGGGGCGATCGCGCCGTGGTCGGGCGGCCACAACGCCGACTATTTCCTCCGTCTGATGACCGGTCTGGCCGATCAGATGGACTTCGACGTCGACACACCGTGGAAGAAGCTGCCGGTCAAGGCCCGCAAGGCGCTGCTCAACGGCAGCGACCACCAGGTCCACGTGAAGTTCCGCAACCGGTACGGCCGCACGCGGTCGTACTACACCGAGTTCGAGGGCGTCATGTCGTTCCTCAGTCGGCGGATGGAACAGACCGAGTCCGATGCGATGAAAGAACGTTACGAGGGCTACATGCGGGACATCCCGTGCCCGGTGTGCCAGGGCGCGCGACTCCGTCCCGAGATCCTCTCGGTCACGCTCGACCACCCGGTGTACCCGTCGAAGTCCATCGCCGACGTGTGCGCGCTGTCGGTGGCCGACTGCGCCGAATATCTCAGCGGTCTGCAGCTCGACAGTCGGCAGAAGGCCATCGCCGGGCCGGTCCTCAAGGAGGTCCAGGCCCGCATCACGTTCCTGCTCGACGTCGGGCTCGACTACCTCTCGCTGGCGCGGGCCGCGGGCTCACTGTCCGGCGGTGAGGCGCAGCGTATCCGCCTGGCCACCCAGATCGGTTCGGGTCTCGCGGGCGTCCTCTACGTCTTGGACGAGCCGTCGATCGGTCTGCACCAGCGCGACAACCGTCGCCTCATCGACACCCTGACCCGACTGCGGGATCTGGGCAACACGCTGATCGTCGTCGAGCACGACGAGGACACCATCCGCGCGGCGGACTGGATCGTCGACATCGGTCCGCGCGCCGGTGAGCACGGCGGGCATGTCGTGCACAGCGGTAACTACCGCGACCTGTTGAAGAACCGGAAGTCGTTGACCGGTGCCTACCTGTCGGGTCGCGAGTCGCTGCCGGTCCCGGCGATCCGTCGTCCCATCAACCGCAAGCGGCAGCTGACCGTCGTCGGCGCACGCGAGCACAACCTCCGCGGCATCGACGTGGCGTTCCCGCTCGGTGTGCTCACCGCGGTGACCGGGGTGTCGGGTTCGGGCAAGTCGACGTTGGTCAACGACATCCTGGCGACCGTGCTGGCGAACAAGCTGAACGGGGCCCGGCAGGTTCCCGGTCGACACAAGCGGATCAACGGTCTCGACCAGCTCGACAAACTGGTCCGTGTCGATCAGTCGCCGATCGGTCGGACCCCGCGATCCAACCCGGCGACCTACACCGGCGTCTTCGACAAGATCCGCACGTTGTTCGCAGCGACGACCGAGGCGAAGGTCCGCGGGTACCAGCCGGGCCGGTTCTCGTTCAACGTCAAGGGCGGCCGATGCGAGGCGTGTACCGGTGAGGGCACGATCAAGATCGAGATGAACTTCCTCCCGGACGTGTACGTGCCGTGCGAGGTGTGTCAGGGCGCGCGCTACAACCGCGAGACCCTCGAGGTGCACTACAAGGGCAAGACGATCTCCGAGGTACTCGACATGCCGATCGAGGAGGCGGCCGACTTCTTCGAGCCGGTCACCTCGATCCATCGGTACCTCAAGACGCTGGTGGACGTGGGTCTCGGATACGTGCGGCTCGGTCAGCCCGCGCCGACGCTGTCCGGCGGCGAGGCACAGCGCGTGAAGCTGGCGGCCGAACTCCAGAAGCGGTCGGCCGGCCGGACCATCTACATCCTGGACGAGCCGACCACGGGACTGCACTTCGAGGACATCAAGAAGCTCCTGGGCGTCATCAACGGTCTCGTCGACAAGGGCAACACGGTCATCGTCATCGAGCACAACCTCGACGTCATCAAGACGGCGGATTGGGTGATCGACATGGGACCCGAAGGCGGTACCGGCGGTGGCACGGTGATCGCAGAGGGCACGCCCGAGGACATCGCGGAGGTGCCGGAGAGTCATACCGGCGGGTTCCTGGCCGACATCCTCGACATCGAGGAGTCGGTCGCGACCGCAGGCTGACGGCAGGTCAGGCCCGCACGCAACGGACGCAGAAGGCGCACGATCTCTGGCAGATCGTGCGCCTCTCGCGGGTCTGCGTCCCTACGCGTCGGTTCGGATCACCCCTGGCCCATCGACTTCCGGATCTCGTCCAGCTTCTTCTTCGCGGCCTCGTCGCGCTTGCGGATCATCTCGTCGACCTGCCGGCCCTCGGCCGACTCGTGGGCGAGTTCCTCCGAACCGATCGCGGTCGCGATCCGGTTCTCGATCTTGTCGCGGACGAAATCGAAGGTCGGGACGCCCGCGTCGGTGTACTGCGCCCCGGGCAGATGGGGATCGCCGGGCGTCGGTGGGATCGGTGTGCCCGGGGAGACGATCTCGGCATCGAAGATCTCGTCGTCGCGGGATGTCGCGGCGGCCGATGGATCCGAGGACTGCCCCGTCGGCGTATCGGTCGGCTGGTCGGGAGTCGATGCGTCGGGGGAGGAGGACCCGGGTGTACTCATCCCTCCAGGGTAGAGCGGTCACCGGACCGAGGTCTTCGATCGATTTGGACGGTTGACTCAGCGCCGGCTGTCGCGGACCGGACCGGTGTACTTCTCACCGGGTCCGTCGCCGGGCTCATCCGGATGTGAACTGGCCTCGCGGAAGGCCAGCTGCAGGCTCTTGAGCCCGTCGCGAATGGGTGCCGCGTGGATGCCGAGGTCTGCCTTCGACGCGTCGACCAGCCCGGCCAGCGCGGTGATCAGCGTCCGCGCCTCGGCGAGATCGGTGTGCTCGTCGGACGCCCCCTCGGCGAGCCCGAGTTTCTCGGCTGCGGCGCTCATCAGCATCACGATCGAGCGGGTGATGACCTCGATGGCGGGAATATCGCCCAGGTCGCGCACGTTATCGAGATCGGTCTGCCCCCGACCGGGATCCCGGCCGCCACCAGCCGAATGCGCAGGTGGCGAATAGGAGTTGTCGGTCATGGCTGCTAGACTCCCACAGTACGACCGCCCCGGTGCATGCCGGGGTCGCAAGTGGAGTTCCGCTCCCACCGTTCGACACGGGTTCCCCGCAGTTGCACGGTCCGGTTCACAACCGACGGTCGTCGCACCCAACGGTGCGTCGATGACGTCGACCGATGTGCCCCATCGGCAGCGAACCGGTCGGTATCGGAGCCCCGCGATGACCACGTCATCCGGGGCTCTTCTGCTGAGGAACCCCTCGCACCTCGAATGATCGCGGCGGCCACCACAGAAGCATTGATCAAGGAGGCCCCATCAGCACTGAGACCCGCATCAACGAGCGCATCCGCGTCCCAGAGGTCCGACTCGTCGGACCGAATTCGGAGCAGGTGGGCATCGTGCGTGTTGAAGATGCGCTTCGCCTGGCCTATGAGGCCGACCTGGACCTGGTAGAGGTCGCGCCCGACGCGCGTCCGCCCGTGTGCAAGATCATGGACTACGGCAAGTTCAAGTACGAAGCGGCCCAGAAGCAGCGTGAATCGCGTCGCAACCAGCAGATGACCGTCATCAAGGAGCAGAAGCTCCGCCCGAAGATCGACGACCACGACTACGAGACCAAGAAGGGTCACGTCGTCCGGTTCCTCGAGGCGGGTTCGAAGGTGAAGGTCACCATCATGTTCCGCGGTCGTGAGCAGTCGCGACCCGAACTCGGCTACCGCCTGTTGCAGCGGCTCGGAAACGACGTCGCCGACTACGGCTTCGTCGAGACCTCGGCCAAGCAGGACGGCCGGAACATGACCATGGTCCTCGCCCCGCACAAGGGAGCGAAGACCCGCGCGAAGGCGCAGGAGACCCGCGACCAGGCCCCGCGCCCGGCAGCCGGTCAGACAGCGTCCGAATAGCCATCGGCGCGGCGTGACCGACTCGAAGGTCGGTGCGCCCGCGAGCGCCCCAGTCCATCGTGGACGACGCCACCCGTGTCACACGGGCGGCGACGTTCGCCTGAACGAAGGAAAGACATGCCCAAGAGCAAGACCCACAAGGGCACCGCGAAGCGATTCAAGGTGTCCGGCAGCGGCAAGATCCTCCGCCAGAAGGCCAACCGCCGCCACCTGCTGGAGCACAAGTCGTCGCGACGGACCCGCCGCCTCGACGGCGTCGCCGTCGTGAGCGAGAACGACGCACCGCGCATCAAGCGACTGCTGAACCGCTGACGCGGTTCACGCCCATCCCAGACATCTGACGAACGAAGAGGTATCAACCAATGGCACGCGTGAAAAGGGCTGTCAACGCCCAGAAGAAGCGTCGTACGGTTCTCGAGTCCTCCAAGGGCTACCGGGGTCAGCGGTCGCGTCTGTACCGCAAGGCCAAAGAGCAGCAGCTGCACTCGCTGACCTACGCGTACCGCGATCGCCGCGCTCGCAAGGGTGAGTTCCGCAAGCTGTGGATCGCGCGTATCAACGCGGCGGCCCGCGCCAACGACATCACCTACAACCGTTTCATCCAGGGCCTGAAGGCCGCGGGTGTCGAGGTCGACCGCAAGGTCCTCGCCGACATCGCCGTCACCGACCCCGAGGCCTTCACCGGTCTCGTCGAGGTCGCGCGCACCGCGCTGCCCGCCGATGTGAACGCACCGGCCGCCTGATCGGCGACCCGAGCACCACTTCACGACCCGCGATGGATGTTCTCACCGAACGTTCGTCGCGGGTCGTGTCGTATGCCAAACTCCACCGCCCGTCGGTGCGGCGCAGCGAGAACCGGTTCCTCGTCGAGGGGCCCAACGCGGTCGGTGCAGCGCTCGACACCGGTCGCGTCCGGACGCTGCTTGTCCGCGACGGGGACGACGGTCGCTTCGCCGATCTGATCTGCGCCGCGCAGACCGCCGGTGTGGATGTCGAGACCCTCACCGAGCGGGCCGTCGGCAAGCTCTCCGAGGCGACCACGCCGCCGGGCATCTTCGCGGTGTGCACCCTCCTCGACCGGTCGCTGGCCGAGGTGCTGGCCTCTGCCCCTCGACTCCTGGCCGTGGCCGTCGAGCCGAGGGAGCCCGGCAACGTCGGGACGCTGATCCGATGTGCCGACGCGATGGGCGCCGACGCCATGGTGCTACTGGGGGATTCGGCGGATCCCCACAACGGCAAGAGCATTCGCTCCTCGGCGGGGTCCATCTTCCATCTGCCGATGGCCCGTGAGCGGTCGGTGACCGACGGGTTGTCGGCGATCCGGGCGGCCGGCGTCGCTGTGCTGGCCACCGCGGCAGACGGCGACACCGACCTCGACGCCGCCGATCCGATCCTCGCCGGCCCCACCGCGTGGCTCTTCGGCAACGAGGCGCATGGCCTGTCCGACGATGTCCTCGCACTGGCCGATCATCGGGTCTCCATACCGATAGCGGGACGTGCGGAGAGCCTCAACATCGCTGCCGCGGCCGCGATCTGCCTCTACGCGAGTGCCCGCGTCCATCGCACGGCCCGGTAACCCCACGATTCGGTAGAACTTCCTCCCGGAAACCGGGAAGAGCCTCTACGAAATCGGGAACGGGGGAGTTTGCGCTCGCCGACTGAGTAATTGTGCTCAGGCCGGTGCGGCGCGATCTCGCGAGACTCGTCGCATGTCACAGCGCACGATCCCCACCGCCCGCGAGCTCGATGCACTGACCGGTTCCCGGGACCGCGTCGTCGACCTCATCCGACTCGTCTCGCTCGTGGTCGTCATCGCCGGCCACTCGTTGATGCTCACCGTGCAGATCGATTCCGACGGCATCGAACTGGGCAGCCTGCTCGCCGACGCCCGGATCCTGCAGGCACTCACGTGGGTGCTGCAGATCCTGCCGTTGTTCTTCTTCGCCGGCGCGGCCGCCGCCACCTACGGCTGGGACACGGATCGGCCACCGAGCCCCGGCCACTGGCTGCTCACCCGTGCGCAGCGGCTGCTGCGGCCGGTGTTCTGGTACCTGGCCGCAGTTCTGGGAGTGCTCGGACTTCTCCGCGTGTTCCACGCATCCGCCCTCGCCGACGTCGTCGCGCGTCTGGGCGTGCAGCTGTTGTGGTTCCTCGGTGCCTACCTCCTCGTGCTCGCCATCCTGCCGCTGATGCAGCGCATCTCGACCGGACGCGACGTGGGAGTGGTGGTCGGCGGCGCGTGGTTGCTGACCGCTGCCGTCGACACGCTTCGCCTCACCACCGGCCTCGACGGCCTCGGGGACCTGACCTTCGTCACCGTCTGGATGATCCCGGCGGCGCTCGGGGTCGGGTACGCCAAGCGGCTGGTCAGCGTGCCGGTGGCTGCGGCAACCGCGCTCGCCGCGTTACTGGTCGACGTCGCGATGGTCGTCTTCGGTCCATACGAGGTGTCGCTGGTGACGGTTCCCGGGCAGCAGCTGTCCAACATGAGTCCGCCGACGGCGTTGCTCGCCGGCCACGCGATCGTCCTCTGCATGCTCGCGATCGCGCTGTGGGCCCGATTGTCGCGATTGGTGTCCCGCCCGCGGATCTGGTGGTGGGTGGTCCTCGGCAACCGGAATGCGATGACCCTCTACCTCTGGCACCTGCCGGTGCTGGCCCTCGTCATCGCGCTCGGCTGGGCGGCGGGTCTGCCGCGTACGGGACCGACCGACGGATTGGGGTGGTCGGTGGTCGTCACCGAGACGATTCTGCTGGTCGCGCTGATGATCCCGACCATCAGACTGCTGGGTGCGACGGAGAACCGACTGCTGCCGCTGTGGGACGCGCCCGTCGCCCGGCGGGCCGGACGGCTTCGCGATGCCGGGGTATGGGTATTGGTGACGATCGGAGGCCTGGGCCTGCTCATGCTCGCGCGCGACGGTCTGATCGGCACCGGCCTCGGTTGGGGTGCGATGGCCGTGGGCGCGATGGTCTGCGGACGTCTCCTGGCCGCGTCGCGGGCCGATGCCGCCGTCGCCCCCGTGCCACCTCTGCCTGCGGCTAAACCCGTTGAACGGGTCGACTAGGCTCGATGACTGACGACCGGCACAGACCGCAGGTCCCGATGCCGCCCCGACGTTCCGATCCCCAGAGGAGAGCTCCGCCCGTGTCCCAGTCCGGCGACGACGCAACCGACTCCGCACAGTTCCCCACCACCGCGGAGCTCGATGCCGCAGCCCAGGCGGCGGTCGCGGCATTCGAGGAGGCCACCGACCTCGAGCAGCTCGGGGCCGCGAAGTCTGCGCACCTCGGGGACCGCTCGGCGATCGCGTTGGCGCGGCGGGCATTGGGAGCGCTGCCCAAGGATCAGCGCTCGGCCGCCGGCAAGCAGGTCAACGAGGTCCGTGGTCGGGTCAGCGCCGCACTGGACCTGCGCCAGGCGACCCTGACCGGCGAACGCGATGCTGCGGTCCTCGTCGCGGAGGCGGTGGACGTGACCCTGCCCAGCGGTCGGCGCCCGGCCGGTGCCCGGCATCCGATCACCGTGATCTCCGAGCAGGTCGCCGACGTCTTCGTCGGGATGGGGTGGGAGATCGCCGAGGGACCCGAGGTGGAGACCGAGCACCACAACTTCGACGCACTCAACTTCCTGCCGGACCACCCGGCGCGCTCGATGCAGGACACGTTCTACATCGCCCCCGAGGGGTCGCGGCAGGTGCTGCGTACCCACACCTCGCCGGTCCAGGTGCGGTCGATGCTCACCCGCGACCTGCCGATCTATGTGGCGTGCCCCGGTCGCACCTTCCGCACCGACGAACTCGACGCGACCCACACCCCGGTCTTCCACCAGATCGAGGGCCTGGCCGTCGACAAGGGGCTGACGCTGGCCAACCTGCGTGGGACCCTCGAGCTGTTCGCGCAGGCGCTGTTCGGTCCAGAGACCACCACACGCATGCGCCCCAGCTACTTCCCGTTCACCGAACCCTCCGCGGAGGTCGACATCTGGTTCCCCGCGAAGAAGGGCGGACCGGGATGGGTCGAGTGGGGTGGTTGCGGCATGGTGAACCCGAACGTGTTGCGCGCGAGCGGCATCGACCCGGAGACGTACAGCGGGTTCGCGTTCGGCATGGGGCTGGAGCGCACCTTGCAGTTCCGCAACCACATCCCCGACATGCGCGACATGGTCGAGGGCGACATCAGGTTCACGCTGCCCTTCGGTCCGGCGGCCTGACCCCGCCCCGCCGACAGCCGAGAGATCATCCGAACGACGAGAGAAGTTGGTAGACAGTGCGTGTTCCGCAGTCCTGGATCACCGAGGTCCTGCGTCAGGGTGCCGCCGACTGGTCGGCGAGTGCCGCGGAGATCGACGAGGGCTTCGTCCGGGTCGGATTCGAGATCGAAGACGTGGAGTCCTTCCCGGAGATCACCGGTCCGCTCGTGGTCGGGCGGGTCCTGGAGATCGAGGAACTGACCGAGTTCAAGAAGCCGATCCGTTTCTGCCAGGTGGAGGTCGGTGAGGCCGAGCCACGCGGGATCGTCTGCGGCGCACGCAACTTCGCTGTCGGCGACCTGATCGTCGCCGCACTGCCGGGCGTGGTGCTTCCCGGACCGTTCGAGATCGCGGCCCGCAAGACCTACGGCCGCACCTCGGACGGCATGATCTGTTCGGTCTCCGAACTCGGTGTCGGCAGCGACCATTCGGGCATCCTCGTGCTCGCCCCGGGCACGGCCGAACCGGGTGCCGACGCCCGCGAGGTGCTCGGCCTGGTCGACACCGCCATCGACGTGAACGTCACCCCCGACCGCGGCTACGCATTCTCGATGCGCGGACTCGGACGCGAGATCGCCGGCAGTTTCGGCGTGCCCTTCGTCGACCCGGGCGCGGTGCCGCCGTCGGCGTCCGAGGGCGACGACGGCCGTCCCGTCGAGATCGACCCGACCTCGACGGCCACGCGGTACACCGCGCGGACCATCACCGGGGTCGACCCGCACGCCGTCTCGCCGTGGTGGCTGCAGAAGCGTCTGCTCGTGGCCGGGATCCGTCCGATCTCCGCGATCGTCGACGTCACCAACTACGTGATGATCGAGCTCGGCCAGCCGCTGCACGCCTTCGATGCCGATCGGGTCGTGGGCACGGTGCGGGTCCGTCCCGCGCGGGCAGGGGAGAAGCTCACCACCCTCGACGGCGTCGAGCGCACTCTCGACGCCGAGGACGAGCTCATCACCGACGACTCCGGCCCCATCGCGCTCGCCGGCGTGATGGGCGGTGCGACCACGGAGGTCGGCGACGAGACCACCACCGTCCTCCTCGAGTCGGCCACCTTCGACCCGGTCCGTGTGTTCCGAACCGCCAAGCGGCACAAGCTCACCTCGGAGGCGAGCAAGCGTTTCGAGCGCACGGTCGACCCCGAGATCACCGTCGCGGCGTCCGACCGCGCAGCACACCTGATCGTCGAGATCGCAGGCGGCGTCGTCGGCGCCGAGCGCACCGAGGCGCGCATCGCGACCCCGCAGGTGCAGCCGATCACCATCGCCGTCGACGAACCGGACCGCACCGCGGGCGTCCAGTACCCGGCGGGTACGACCGCGGCACGTCTGGTCGAGGTCGGATGTTCGGTCGACGGCAGCGACCCTCTGCAGGTCATCCCGCCCTCGTGGCGACCCGACCTCCGGCAGCGCGCAGATCTCGTCGAGGAGGTCCTCCGACTCGAAGGCCTGGAGGACATCCCGGCCGTGGTGCCGCGCGCGCCGGCCGGACGGGGCCTGACCGCGGCGCAGCGTCGTCGGCGGAGTATCGGACGCACGCTGGCTCTCGACGGTTACGTCGAGGTCCTCCCGTACCCGTTCCTGCCCGTCGACGTCTTCGACGCGTGGGATCTGCCGGCCGACGACGAGCGACGCGCCACCGTGCGGGTACTCAACCCGCTGGAGTCCGACCGCCCGGAACTCAACACCACCCTGCTGCCGGGGCTGTTGGAGATGACCGCGCGCAACATCTCCCGCGGACAGCGCGACGTCTCGCTCTACACCGTCGGGCAGGTCGTGTTCGCCGGACCGCAGGTGGCCTCGGTGCCTGCCATCGACGTCACCCGACGGCCGACGGACGCGGAGATCGCGGCACTCGACGCCTCGCTGCCGCGGCAGCCGCTGCACGTGGCGGTCGTCGTGACCGGCGCGCGCGAGCCTGCCGGACCGTGGGGGCCCGGTCGTCCTGCGGATGTGGTCGACGTCTTCGAGGCCGCCCGCAGCATCGGTTCCGCAGCCGGGGTGAGAATCGAACTGTCCGCCGACGACGCCCGACCGTGGCACCCGGGCCGCTGCGCTCGGCTGTCGGTGGACGGCCAGACGGTCGGGCACGCGGGAGAACTCCATCCGGCGGTCCTGGAACGCCTGGGCCTACCCGCCCGGCTCGCCGCACTCGAGATCGACGTCGATGCCCTGCCGCTGCGCACCGTCCTGCCTGCGCCGCAGGTGTCGGTGTTTCCGGCGGTGCTGCAGGACGTCGCCGTCGTCGTGCCGGCCGAGATCGCCGCCGCCGACGTCGAGGCCGCCCTGCGCACCGGCGCAGGCGACCTCCTCGAGTCGGTGCACCTGTTCGACATCTACACCGGCGCCCAGGTCGGCGAGGGCAACAAGTCGTTGGCCTTCGCCCTGCGGTTCCGGGCCGCAGATCGCACGCTCACCGAGGACGAGGCCAGCGCGGCGAAACTGGCGGCAGTGGAGGAAGCCGGGACGCGCGTCGGCGCCCGCTTGCGCTGACAGACGGCGCCCCGGGAGGCCGTGGCGGGGTACACACCCGGCCCGGCTGTGAATTGATTTGCATGTCGATGCATAATGATTGCATGACGATCAAGGTGGCGGTCGCCGGTGCGAGCGGCTACGCGGGCGGCGAGATCCTGAGACTCCTACTCGACCATCCGCGTCGACGCAGCGGCGATCTCGAGATCGGTGCGTTGACCGCGGGTGCGAACGCCGGGGAGCGGGTCACGTCGCTGCATCCGAACCTGTTGCCGCTGGCCGATCGGCTTCTCGAGGAGACGACCCCGGAGACCCTCGCGGGTCACGACGTCGTGTTCCTCGGGCTGCCGCACGGTCAGTCCGCGGTGATCGCCGACGCCTTGCCGCCGACCACCCTGGTCATCGACTGTGGCGCCGACTTCCGGCTGGAGGATGCGTCGGCCTGGACCGCCTACTACGGCGGCGACCATGCAGGCACCTGGCCGTATGGGTTGCCGGAGATCCCCGGCAACCGTGATGTGCTGCGCGATGCCGCACGGATCGCGGTTCCCGGCTGTTACCCGACGGTCTCCTCTCTGACCCTGCTGCCGGCCGTGGCCGCAGGGATCGTCGAGCCCCGCGTGACGGTGGTCGCGGTGAGTGGCGCATCCGGTGCCGGTCGGTCGCCGAAGGTCGATCTGCTCGCGGCCGAGGTCATCGGTTCGGCACGTGCCTATGGAGTCGGTGGCACGCATCGACACACACCGGAGATCTCGCAGGTGTTGTCGGCCGCGGCCCGGACCCCTGTCTCGGTGTCCTTCACCCCGGTGCTGGTGCCGATGGCACGCGGCATCCTGGCCACCTGCTCGGCTGCGACCACTGCATCCGTCGACGAGGTCCGCGCGGTGTATGAGAAGGCGTATGCGGACGAGCCGTTCGTCCATGTACTGCCCGAGGGGCAGCTGCCGACCACGGGCTCGGTGGTCGGGTCCAATGCCGTCCAGATCGCGGTGTCGGTGGACGATCGGGCCGGGACCCTCGTGGCGGTCGGTGCCGTCGACAACCTCACCAAGGGCACCGGTGGCGGTGCCGTGCAGTCGATGAACCTGGCGCTCGGCTGGGACGAGATCGAGGGCCTGAGCACCGTGGGGGTCGCACCGTGACCTCCCAGGACGCGCCACAGCAGGCCGACGAACAGATCCAGCCGGGTGCACCGATGGGTGCGCCGCGTCTGGTACGAGACCAAGGCGTCACGGCGCCACTGGGATTCCGGGCGGCAGGCATCGCCGCGGGTATCAAGGCATCCGGCGCCGACGACCTAGCCCTGGTGTTCAACGAGGGACCCGACCACACCGCCGCCGGCGTGTTCACCAAGAACCAGGTGAAGGCGGCACCGGTGTTGTGGTCGCAGCAGGTGCTGACCACCGGGCGGTTGCGCGCGGTGATCCTGAACTCCGGCGGTGCCAACGCGTGCACGGGACCCGAGGGGTTCGGTGACACCCATCGGACGGCTGAGGCAGTCGCCGCGGCGCTGAGCAACTGGGGGACGAGCACCGGCGCCGTCGAGGTCGCGGTCTGCTCGACCGGGTTGATCGGCGACCGCCTGCCGATGGACAAAGTCCTCGCCGGGGTCACCGAGATCGTGCAGGACATGGGCGGCGGACTCTCCGGCGGCACCGACGCCGCGTACGCGATCATGACCACCGACACCGTGCCCAAACAGGCTGCGCTGCATCATCCCGACGGCTGGAACGTCGGCGGGATGGGTAAGGGCGCGGGGATGATGGCGCCGTCGTTGGCGACGATGCTGTGCGTGTTGACCACCGACGCGCAGGCGAGCGCCGAACAACTCGACCTCGCATTGCGCCGCGCCGCGGCCCGCACGTTCGACCGGCTTGACATCGACGGGTCGACGTCGACGAACGACACGGTGCTCCTGTTGAGTTCGGGTGCGAGCCAGATCCCGGTCGGGCAGGACGATCTCGACGCCGCGGTGTTCACGGTGTGCGACGAGCTCGCCGCCCAACTGATGGCCGATGCCGAGGGGGTCACCAAGCGCGTGACGATCACGGTGGCCGGCGCGGTGATGGAGGACGACGCACTGGCCGTCGCCCGGACGGTCGCACGTGATTCGCTGGTGAAGACCGCGTTGTTCGGGTCGGATGCCAACTGGGGTCGTGTCCTCGCCGCGGTCGGGATCTCGCCGGTGACCATCGATCCCGATCGGATCGCAGTGACGTTCAACGGCTCTCCGGTGTGTCGCAACGGTCACGGTGTGCCGGGGGCCCGCGACGTCGACCTGTCCGGCACCGACATCACCGTCGACATCGACCTCGGACTCGGCGACGCCTCGGCGAGCATCCGGACCACCGACCTGTCGCACGCGTACGTCGAAGAGAACTCCGCGTACTCGTCATGAGCGGCGACATCACCGCCGAGGCGACCACCGCCGGACTCGAACCGGGGGTGCGCGCCGCGGTGCTCGCGGAGGCTCTCCCCGCCCTCCAGGAGCTCCACGGTGCGACCGTCGTGGTCAAGTACGGCGGCAACGCGATGGTCGACGACCAGCTCAAGCGTGCGTTCGCCGCGGATGTGGTCCTGTTGCGCGCATGTGGGATCCACCCGGTGGTCGTCCACGGCGGAGGTCCGCAGATCTCCGCGATGCTGGCGCGCCTTGGCCTCTCGGGGGAGTTCCGCGGCGGCTTCCGCGTGACCACACCCGAGGTGATGGACGTCGCGCGGATGGTGCTCTTCGGACAGGTCGGCCGAGAACTCGTCGGGCTGATCAACGCTCATGGTCCGTACGCCGTCGGCATCAGCGGTGAAGATGCGCATCTGTTCACCGCGGCACGGCGCACCGTGCTGGTCGACGGCGTGGCCACCGACATCGGGTTGGTCGGCGACATCGAGACCGTCAACACCTCCGCGGTGCTCGACCTCATCGGTGCCGGCCGGATCCCGGTGGTCTCCACGATCGCGCCGGATCGTGACGGCGTGGTGCACAACATCAACGCCGACACCGCCGCCGGCGCGCTCGCGGAGGCGCTCGGCGCCACGCGGCTCGTCGTGCTGACCGACGTGGAGGGCCTCTACACCGACTGGCCCGATCGGTCGTCCCTGGTCGAGCGGATCGGTACGACCGAGGTCGCCGATCTGCTCCCCACCCTGGACGCGGGGATGGTCCCGAAGATGGAGGCGTGCCTGCGAGCGGTCGACGGAGGTGTGGACCGAGCGCATGTGATCGACGGCCGCGTACCGCATTCCGTCCTCGCCGAACTCCTGACTGCGGGCTCGACCGGCACCACCGTCGTGGCCGGATCGACCGCCGAACCGAAGGTGGACACACCATGAGCGAACCGATCACAGACCCCCGGCACGGCGGGCACCACGCGACCGAGCATGGCACCGAAGGGTTGCGCGAGCGGTGGTCTGCATCGCTGATGAACAACTACGGAACCCCGGCGGTCGCCCTCGTCGGCGGCTCGGGCGCAACGGTCCGCGACGCCGACGGACGTGAATACCTCGATCTGCTCGGCGGCATCGCGGTCAATGCACTCGGGCATGCCCACCCGGCGATCGAGGCGGCGGTGTCCGCGCAGTTGCGGACCCTCGGCCACGTCTCGAATCTCTACGTGAGCCCACCTGCGGTCGAACTCGCCGAGCGGCTGCTGGACAAGTTCGGCCACCCGGGCCGGGTCTTCTTCGCCAACTCCGGGACCGAGGCCAACGAGGCGGCCTTCAAGCTGGCACGCCGGACGGGACGCCCCGAGATCGTGGCCACCGAGAAGGCATTCCACGGACGGACCATGGGTGCCTTGGCGATGACCGGGCAGCCGGCCAAGCGGGCTCCGTTCGAGCCGATGCCCGCGGGTGTCCGCTTCGTGCCCTACGGTGACGTCGATGCCCTCGCGGCAGCGGTCACCGACCAGACCGCGGCCGTCATCCTGGAACCGATCCTGGGCGAGAGCGGGGTGGTGGTCCCGCCGCCGGGGTACCTGCTGGAGGCACGTCGGATCACCAGTGCGCACGGCGCCCTGCTCATGCTCGACGAGGTGCAGACCGGGGTGGCCCGGACCGGACCGTTCTTCGCGCATCAGGCGGTGGGCATCGTGCCCGATGTGGTGACCCTGGCAAAGGGACTCGGCGGCGGATTGCCGATCGGCGCCTGCATCGCGACCGGCTCCGCGGCCGAACTGTTCGAACCGGGACACCACGGCTCGACCTTCGGTGGCAACCCGGTCTGTGCGGCGGCATCGCTGGCCGTGTTGGGGGTGATCGACTCCGAAGGTCTGACCGACCACGTGGAGGCGATCGGCAAGACGATCGTCACCGGTGTCGAGGACCTCGGCCACCCACTGATCGCGGGCGTGCGTGGAGCCGGTCTGCTGCTGGGAGTCGTTCTCACCGAACCGATCTCGCCGACCGTGGAGTCGGCCGCGCGCGCGGCCGGTTTCCTCGTCAACGCACCGGCACCGGATGTCATCCGACTCGCGCCACCACTGATCATCACCGAAGAGCAGGCCGCGTCCTTCGTCGCGGCACTGCCCGACATCCTGGACGCCGCCGTCGCGACGACCCGGTCGACACAGGAGAACGCCTGATGCCCCGTCACTTCCTCCGCGACGACGACCTGACGCCCGCCGAGCAGGCCGAGGTGCTCGCGCTTGCGGCCCGGGTGAAGGCAGAACCGTTCTCGTTCCGCCCGCTCGACGGACCACGCGGGGTCGGGGTCATCTTCGACAAGAACTCGACGCGTACCCGGTTCTCCTTCGAGGTCGGGATCGCCCAGCTCGGCGGCCATGCGGTGGTCGTCGACGGTCGGACGACGCAACTCGGGCGTGACGAGTCGCTCGAGGACACCGGGCGCGTGCTGTCCCGCTTCGTCGAGGCCGTCGTGTGGCGCACGTTCGGTCAGGATCGTCTCGAGGCACTGGCCTCGTCGGCCACGATCCCCGTCGTCAACGCGTTGTCGGACTCGTTCCACCCATGTCAGGTCCTGGCCGACCTGCAGACGGTGATCGAGCGCAAGGGGCGCACCGAGGGTCTCACGATGACCTATCTCGGTGACGGTGCCAACAACATGGCGCACTCGCTCATGCTCGGCGGCGTCACGGCCGGGATGCACGTCGTCGTGAGCGGTCCGGAAGGGTTCCAGCCGGACCCGGACGTGGTCACCGCGACCGTGACACGGGCGTCGGAGACCGGTGGCTCCTACCGCCTGGAGACCGATCCCGTCGCCGCGGTGCGCGGCGCCGACGTGCTGGTCACCGACACGTGGACCTCGATGGGCCAGGAGGACGACGGCAAGGATCGGGTGGCGCCGTTCCGCCCGTACCAGATCAACTCCGACCTGCTGACCCACGCGGCCGACGATGCCATCGTCCTGCACTGCCTCCCGGCCCACCGTGGCGAGGAGATCACCGACGAGGTCATCGACGGGCCCGCCAGTGTGGTGCTCGACGAGGCCGAGAACCGTCTGCACGCGCAGAAGGCGCTGTTGATCTGGCTTCTGGGGCAACGATGACCGCGTCCGGAGCGACCTCTCGCGATGCGACCGTCGCCGAGAACCGTGATCACTCCGAGGGGCGTCTGGCGGCCACTCGGGCAGGGCGGCACGCCCGCATCGTCGACATCCTGTCGAACCATCAGGTGCGCAGCCAGTCCGAGCTGCAACGCCTGCTCGCCGAACATGGCATCGACGCCACCCAGGCGACGTTGTCCCGGGATCTCGACGAGCTGGGGGCGGTGAAACTGCGCGCCGCCGACGGTGGCGCGGGTGTGTACGTCGTCCCCGAGGACGGTTCGCCGGTACGCGGTGTGTCCGGTGGCACCGACCGCGTCGCACGTCTGCTGTCCGACCTGCTGGTGTCGACCGACAGCAGCGGCAACCTCGCCGTGCTGCGGACACCTCCGGGAGCTGCGCACTATCTGGCCAGTGCACTGGACCGGGCGAGCCTCCCGGATGTCGTCGGCACCATCGCCGGCGACGACACCATCTTCGTGGTGGCGCGCGAGCCGGTCACCGGCGCAGAACTGGCACGACGAATCGAGGGCCTCGTGTAGGCCCCGTGACCTGACACCCCGCGATCGGCCGTCCCGCGCCGCATCGCACAATTACCACGACAGTTGCCGACCCGTCGCCCACGCGCGACGACCGTCGGAACAGATGGAACAGGAGCTTTCTCACATGGCAGAACGGGTCGTACTCGCATACTCGGGTGGGCTGGACACCTCGGTCGCGATCAGTTGGATCGGCAAGGAGACCGGCAAAGAGGTCGTCGCAGTCGCCCTCGACCTGGGCCAGGGTGGCGAGGACATGGACGTCGTGCGCCAGCGGGCGCTCGACTGCGGTGCCGTCGAGGCCGTCGTGGTCGATGCGCGTGACGAATTCGCCGACGACTACTGCCTGCCGACCATCGCCTCCAATGCGCTGTACATGAATCGGTACCCCTTGGTGTCGGCGATCTCGCGCCCGTTGATCGCCAAGCACCTCGTGACCGCAGCGCGTGATCACGGTGGCACCGTCGTCGCCCACGGTTGCACCGGCAAGGGTAACGACCAGGTCCGGTTCGAGGTCGGATTCGCCTCGCTGGCACCCGATCTCGAGGTGATCGCGCCCGTCCGCGATTACGCGTGGACGCGTGAGAAGGCGATCACCTTCGCCGAGGAGAACGCGATCCCGATCAACGTCACCAAGAAGTCGCCCTTCTCCATCGATCAGAACGTCTGGGGCCGAGCCGTCGAGACGGGCTTCCTCGAGGACCTGTGGAACGCGCCGACCAAGGACGTCTACGACTACACGGAGGACCCGACCGTCAACTGGCAGTCACCCGACGAGGTCATCATCGGCTTCGACAAGGGCCGGCCGGTTGCCATCGACGGCCGACCGGTCAGCGTGCTGGAGGCCATCCAGGAGCTCAACCGCCGTGCCGGGGCGCAGGGTGTCGGACGACTCGACGTCGTCGAGGACCGCTTGGTCGGCATCAAGAGCCGCGAGGTGTACGAGGCACCCGGCGCGATGGTGCTGATCCGGGCGCACGAGGAACTCGAGCACGTCACGGTCGAGCGCGAACTCGGGCGGTACAAGCGCCTCACCGATCAGAAGTGGGCGGAGCTGGTCTACGACGGTCTCTGGTTCTCCCCGCTCAAGCGGTCGCTGGACGCGTTCGTGACCTCGACGCAGGAGCACGTCACGGGCGAGATCCGTCTCGTCCTGCACGGCGGTCACATCTCGGTCACCGGTCGCCGCAGCAGCGAATCGCTCTACGACTTCAACCTCGCGACCTACGACGAGGGCGACAGCTTCGACCAGTCCGCGGCACGCGGTTTCGTCGAGCTGCACGGCCTCTCGTCGAAGATCGCCGCCAAGCGGGACCTGGACCTGTGAGCGACTCCGCGGCCGGCGGCACCAACGAGGGTTCGCTCTGGGGCGCCCGGTTCGCGGAGGGGCCGGCGGACGCCCTCGCGGCGTTGAGCAAGTCGACCCATTTCGACTGGGCGCTCGCGCCCTACGACATCCGCGCATCGAAAGCGCATGCACGGGTGCTCAACCGGGCGGGCCTGCTCACCGATGACGACCTCGTCGGCATGATCGACGGCCTCGACCGACTCGCGTCGGACGTCGCCGACGGCTCGTTCGGGCCCGCCGAGACCGACGAGGACGTGCACGGGGCCCTCGAACGTGGACTCATCGAGCGGGTCGGCGCGGAACTCGGTGGACGGCTGCGCGCGGGACGTTCGCGCAACGATCAGGTCGCCGCGCTCTTCCGGATGTGGGTGCGTGACGGGATCCGGCGGGTGGCGGTGGTGACCCTGGACGTGGTCGACGCACTCATCGCGCAGGCGCAGGCCCATCCGGATGCGGTGATGCCGGGCAAGACCCACCTGCAGGCCGCACAGCCGGTGCTGCTGGCCCATCACCTGCTCGCCCACGCGCAGCCACTGCTGCGTGACGTCGACCGCCTGTCCGATCTCGATCGCCGGACTGCGGTGTCGCCGTACGGATCGGGTGCGCTCGCCGGCTCGTCCCTCGGTCTCGACCCCGCTGCAGTTGCGGCCGACCTGGGTTTCGACGCCCCCGCAGAGAATTCCATCGACGCGACCTCTTCGCGGGACTTCGCGGCCGAGGCCGCCTTCGTCCTGGCGCTCATCGCGGTGGACGTATCGCGTCTCGCCGAGGAGGTGATTCTCTGGAGCACCGCCGAATTCGGCTATGTGACGCTCGCCGACGCATGGTCGACCGGGAGCTCGATCATGCCCCAGAAGAAGAACCCCGACGTGGCGGAACTCGCGCGCGGCAAGTCCGGGCGCTTGATCGGCAACCTGACCGGACTCCTCGCGACGCTCAAGGCGCAGCCGCTGGCCTACAACCGTGATCTGCAGGAGGACAAGGAACCGATCTTCGACTCGGTCGCGCAGCTGGAGCTGCTGCTTCCCGCGGTGGCGGGTCTGGTCGCGACACTCACCTTCCACGAGGACCGCATGGCCGAACTCGCGCCTGCAGGGTTCACCCTGGCCACCGACATCGCCGAGTGGCTGGTGCGCGAGGGCGTGCCGTTCCGAGTCGCCCACGAGGTGGCGGGTGCGTCGGTGCGGGTGGCGGAGGAACGCGGTGTCGGCCTGATCGATCTCGACGACGAGACCCTGCAGTCGATCAACCCGGCGCTCACCCCCGAGGTCCGGTCGGTGTTGACCGTCCGTGGGTCGATCGAGTCGCGCGACGCGCATGGTGGCACCGCGTCGGTCCAGGTGGACCGTCAGCGGGCGAAGGCGCAGGAGTTGTCGGCATCGCTGCGGGCACGATGGCAGCCGGAAGGTGTCGACTCCACCCGGTGAACCGGGGCAGCACTGCCATCTGAGTAGAGTGACACGGGTCACGTCAGCACGGGTCCGGTCGACGCTCGCGGTGTCCCGCGGGTTCGACCCGGCGACGGGGAGGGAGCGAAATGGTGCGAATCGCCGGCTTGCCGGACATCGGCGCCGCGTTCGATCGGGTCGTGGCGACTGCGCAGAACGGTTTGGAGGTCCTCCGACTCGGCGGCCTCGAGACCGGGACCGAGCCGGCTCCGTTCTCGGTCGTCGAGACGGAGCGGATGTTCCGGCTGCGGCGCTACTTCCCCGACGACACGACGAGTGGCCCGCAGATCATCCTGGTCCCCCCGATGATGGTGTCGGCCAACGTCTATGACGTGACCGAACAGAACGGCGCGGTGTCTGTTCTCCGGCGACACGGCATCACTTCGTGGGTCATCGACTTCGGTTCCCCGGACACCGAGGAAGGGGGCATGGAGCGAACCCTGGCCGACCACATCGTCGCGGTGAGCCGCGCGATCGACATCATCGTCGAGTCCACGGGACAGGATGTCCATCTCGCCGGGTACTCACAAGGCGGCATGTTCGCCTATCAGGCCGCGGCCTTCCGACGCTCCAAGAACATCGCCAGCCTCATCACCTTCGGTAGTCCGGTCGACGTGCTGGCCGCACTGCCGCTCGGCCTGCCTGCGGGTCTCGTGGTGCCCGGTGCGGAACTGCTCGCCGACCGGGTGTTCAACCGGGTCTGGGTGCCGAGTTGGATGGCCCGTACCGGATTCCAGTTGCTCGACCCGATCAAGACCGCGCGCAGCCGGATCGAGTTCTTGCGCAAGCTCCACGATCGCGACGCGCTGCTGCCGCGCGAGGATCAGCGTCGGTTCCTCGAGGCCGAGGGCTGGGTGGCCTGGTCGGGACCGGCGATCGCAGAACTGCTGCGTCAGTTCGTGTCCCACAATCGCATGGTGTCCGGCGGATTCGTCATCAAGGACGAACTGGTGACCCTTGCCGAGATCACCTGCCCGGTGCTCGCGTTCGTCGGAGAGGCCGACGACATCGGCCAGCCGATCGCAGTGCGGGGCATCGTCCGCGCTGCTCCCGAGGCAGATGTGTACGAATCCCGGCTACCGGTCGGACATTTCGGACTCGTGGTCGGCAGTGCCTCCGGTAGCCACACCTGGCCGACGACAGCGGATTGGGTTCTCTGGCAGTCGGGTGCCGGCCAACGCCCCGAACTCATCGAGGAGATGGAGATCCCCGATGCGGCGCAGGGGAGCGGGGTCAGTCTGTCGTCGCGGATCACGCACGGCCTGAGCTCCTTTGCGGGTGCGGGCTCCGGTGTGTCGCGGGAGATCCTGGGTGTTGCCAACTCGGTGTCACGCACATCACGCGCGGTCGCGCAAGAATCGGTCCGCACCGTGCCGCGCCTGTTCCGGCTGGGCCAGATCCAGTCCGGGACCCGGATCTCGCTGGGCAAGCTGATGTCGGAGAACAACAAGCGCGGCGGTCGGCAAGAACTGTTCCTGTTCGAGAACCGCGTCCTCACCCACGCACAGGTGAACACCCGTATCGACAACGTGGTCGCGGGTCTCATCGAATGCGGCATCCGCCCGGGTGTGCACGTGGGCGTGATGATGGACACGCGCCCCAGTGCTCTCGTCGTGGTTGCGGCATTGTCCCGCCTCGGTGCCGTCGCGGTTCTGCTCGCCTCGGAATCCGATGTGGCGGAGATGCTCCGGCTGGCCGACTGTTCGGTCGTGATCGCCGACCCGAATCACCTGTCGATCGCTACCGAACACAGTGACCGCGTCCTCGTGCTGGGTGGCGGTAGCGGCGAGAAGCGTGACATCCAGGGTGCCGACGGTTCGTCGGTGATCGACATGGAGCTGATCGATCCCGACGCGGTGTCGATCCCCGCCTGGTATCGCGCCGATCCGGGGCTCGCCGGAGACCTCGCGTTCATCCTCTTCACCCGGACCTCGAACAAACTCGCGCCGTGGCCGGTGACCAACCATCGATTCGCCATGTCGGCCTTCGGTGCCGCGTCGGCGGCGGGATTGACCGATCGCGACACCGTCTACTGCTTACCGCCCCTGCATCACGCCTCGGGGCTGCTCACCACCCTCGGCGCGACGGTGGTCGGTCAGTCGCGGATCGCGTTGTCGGACGGGATCGACCCCGAACGGTTCGCGACCGAGGTCAGTCGTTACGGCGTCACGGTGGTCTCGTACACGTGGACGATGCTGCGAGAGGTCGTCCGGTCCGAGGACTTCCGGATCAACCAGTACAACCCCATCCGGCTGTTCATGGGCTCGGGAATGCCCACCGGACTGTGGCGCGATGTGACCGTCTCGTTCCCGAATGCCCGGGTTCTCGAGTTCTTCGCGACTGCGGACGGTTCCGCGATCCTGGCCAATGTCGCCGGCGACAAGATCGGCAGCATGGGCAAGCCGCTACCGGAGACCAACCCGGTCCAGGTGGCCGGCTACGAACTCGACGAGGCACGCCTCTCGATCGATGCCGACGGGTTCGTCCGGCGTGCCGACGTCGGTGAGGTCGGTCTGTTGCTCGCGAAGTCGCGCCACCGGTTCGAACTCTCCGCGACCCTGCTCCGGGACGTCTTCGCCCCGCGTGACCGGTGGGAGGTCTCCGGGCACCTCTTCCGGCGGGATGCCAACGACGACCTCTGGCTGCAGGGGTCGGTGGACAGCGTGATCCGCACCGCCGAAGGTTCGGTCTTCGTGCCTCCCATCGAGAACGCGCTGTCGGAGATCAGGGGAGTCGACATCGCGGTCGTGTACGGACTCGGGGAGCCAGGGGCCGAGATCGCCGTCGCCGCGGTGTCCACCCGGCAGGGCGCACGATCTGAATCGCTCACGGTGTCACAGCTGCGGATCGGGCTCGGCGCTCTACCGGCGGAACAGCGGCCACACCTCATCTGGGTGGTCGACGAGATCCCGGTATCGGAGTCGTATCGTCCGCTCGTCGGACCACTGGTCCGCCAGGGCGTGCCCAAACCCGGTGCGCGCGTGTGGTTCCGAGACGCCGAAGGCCGCTACCGTCGTTACACGAGGACGGCAGCCGCGGAACTGGACTGGGATGTGCGCACCATCGACGCGTCCACGGCGGACACGCGCGGATGATCTCCGGCACTAGCATGGTCGGGGTCGACCCCGACCCGACGAAAGGGCAGTGACCCGATGACCTCCCGTGCAGCGTCCATCGATCCGGTGACCCGCGCACTGCTGGTGTGCCCACAGGATCGCGAGCCGCTCCTCGATGCCGGCGACGAGCTGTACAACCCGCGCCTGCGCGTCGCCTATCGCGTCGACGAGGACGGGATACCCGTGCTGCTCGCGACGGAGGCACGCCCGGTCTCCGATGACGAGCACGAGCGGTTGACCGCCGCGTCCTGACGTGTCCTCGGTGGGCGCACCGTCGGTCGGCCGACCCCGGAATGGCAAGATCAGGGGGTGAGTTCGACGACGTCTGACACCCCTGACGCCCCTGGCATCATCGAGGAATTGACCTGGCGCGGTCTCATCGCGCAGTCCACCGACCTCGACGACCTACAGGCCGAGATCGACCGGGGCCCCATCACGCTCTATGCGGGATTCGACCCGACTGCGGCCAGTCTTCATGCCGGACATCTGGTCCCGTTGTTGACGCTACGTCGATTCCAGCTGGCCGGACATCGTCCGATCGTGCTGGCCGGCGGCGCGACCGGATTGATCGGCGACCCGCGTGACGTCGGCGAACGGAGTATGAACACGTCGGAGACGGTGGCCGAGTGGGCGGGCAACATCACCGACCAACTGCGCCGATTCGTCGACATCGACGACTCTGCGAACGGCGCCGTCCTGGTCAACAATCTGGACTGGGTCGGGGCGCTGTCGGCGATCGACTTCCTCCGGGATCTCGGCAAGCACTTCTCTGTGAACGTCATGCTGGCGCGCGACACAGTGCGCCGACGCCTCGACGCAGACGGGATGAGCTACACCGAGTTCAGCTACCTACTGCTACAGGCGAACGACTTCCTACAGCTGCGCCGCGACCACGGATGCACGTTGCAGATCGGCGGATCCGACCAGTGGGGGAACATCGTCGGCGGGGTGGACCTCATCCGTCGGGTCGATGCGGCGAGTGCACACGGGATGACCGTCCCGCTGGTGACCTCGTCTGACGGCAAGAAGTTCGGCAAGTCGACCGGCGGTGGGAGCCTGTGGCTCGATCCGTCGCTGACCAGTCCCTACGCGTGGTACCAGTACTTCGTGAACACCGCCGACGCGGACGTGATCCGGTACCTGCGGTGGTTCACGTTCCTTGATCGCACAGAGATCGCGGGGCTGGAGGCCATCACCGAGGAGTCCCCCCATCTGCGGACGGCGCAGAAGCGTCTGGCCGAGGAGATGACGACGCTCATCCACGGCCCCGAGCACACCGCAGCGGCTCAACTCGCAAGTCAGGCGCTGTTCGGTCGTGCCGAACTGGTCGGACTCGACGAGCAGACGCTCGCCGCAGCTCTGGGGGAGACGTCGATCGCCGAGTTCGGCGACGCACGTCCGACGCTCGTGGAGCTGCTCGTGTCCACCGGTCTGTCGGAGAGCAACAAGGCTGCTCGCCGTGCCGTCGCGGAGGGAGGCGCGTATGTCAACAACGTCAAGATCGACGACCCGGAGTGGACGCCGGCCGACGCTGATCTGCTGCATGGCTCCTGGGTTGTCATCCGACGCGGGAAGAAGAATTTTGCGGGTGCACGAATCTCGCTCTGACCAGGCGATTTGACGCTGAGTTCATAGCTGTGTAACTTTCTTCGAGTCAGGCCGCCACGGCGCCGGCCGGGAAGCTCCGAGAGGGTGCGGATCGGTTACGGAAACCGGGTTCTGGCCAGACCGCCTCCGCTTCATCGATACGGGCACTTCGGTGCCGGGATCGACGCGGGTGCGACCAGATCCAGAAACGCCCACGACTTCAGGGTTGCGGGCCGGGACCAGGGTCTGGTAGGTTGGAAGAGTTGCGCCGGAGTCGGTGTGATGGTCTTCTGAATGATCGTAGTCTGCTGGAGTTCGCCCTTTGTTGTGGGGG
>NZ_BANX01000047.1 GCF_000334455.1 Gordonia soli NBRC 108243 | reverse complement strand
CCGGGGAGACCGCAAAATAGAGGGTGTAACTGTGACCGAGTGCGCGGTCACAAGTATGACAAAGGCGCAGTTGGGATGTGGCGTCGTGGGTATGATCCGCGCATGAAACGTAGCCACGGACGTTCTGCGCTGCTTGCCCTCGCGGCGGTGGCCGCATTGGCCGCATCGTCTTGCAGTACCGACAGCAACGATCAAAGCCCGAGTTCTTCGAGCGCTCCGGCGTCGGCGGCCGCAGCAACGAACGCCCGTGGCGCAATCGAGGTGGAGCTCGGCCAGCCGGTAAGTGTCAACAACTCCGACGGCAGTCTGCTCGTGAGGATCACCGACAGCAAGCTCGACGCCGCCGGATGTAAGACGGTGGACTATTCACAGATACCCGAGCTGGCAAAGGAGGGACTCAAGGGGCAGATTCGGCAGGTGAAGTTCGCGGCGATGGTCCAGATCGGCACGACCGAGATGCCAGAGTGGCTATGGAGTTCTGACTTCTACTTCGTGTCACGTGACGGCGAGGTCACAGACAACCTGACCGTTTCGCAGATGAGTGACGAACTGTCGAGCCCGTGCTCGGGCAACAAACAGATCATCGACCTGCCCCCGAATTCAAAGGCGCAAGGGGCCTCCACGATCGAGATCCCCATCGGGTCAGGAAACGGTGGACCGATAGCGATCGGCTACAAGGCGAAAGACCGCCGAGTGGAGTGGAGGTTGCCAGCCGATTGGGCAAAGAAGCTCGCTCCGCCGACCGCCGCAGCGACACCTGCTCAGCAGACCGAGGGGGTTCCCGCGCCCACAACTGAGCAGCAGGCAAAGGCGACGTTTACGTGTGGCGACCCTCAGACGTACCAGAGGGGGACGGCAATTTACTCGGATGGCTCCACAGGTTACGAGCAGGCGTGTGCGGGCCCCGGGGAGACCAATCCGTACGGTCCGCAAACCCGCGGTGACGCGGTTCCCGAAACAGGCACTCCGGACCCGAACTCCGCTGACGGGTACGGTCCTGGTCAGCCGTTGCCGCCATTGTGCGTGCGGTTCCCGGATCAGTACGACTGCTGAGCCCATGACGATCCCACCGACCAACGCCGACATCATCGCGGCTGTCTCCGAGTTCGTCCGCGAGCGGTCTGATGCTGGCGTCTTGATCGCGAAGGCGGTCAGTGACGTGTCCTTCGCTGATGGCCGGGTGCGCGTCACGATCGACCCGGCGCGGGCGGGTGCCGAGTATTGGGCTCTGATGGAGACCCGGGCACATGAGAACCTGTCCGAGCTGTTCGGCCGTCCTGTTGCCTTCAATGACGAGCAGGGTACGTGGCTACGCACTCGCGTCGAGCACGTCGATGTCGTCGACGTGGACGGGCGTGAGCTGGGGACGATCACGGCGGTCGAGCTGAACCGGAAGGCTGCCGGCTAACTGCCCACTGGCCGATGGTTAACGGCGTACTGTGGTACGTGTATGTCACACATAGTCGTTGACATCGAACGAGCATGTATGACATACTAGATGCATGGCGCGGATCTCACTCACAGCAGCAGCCCGACGACGGGCCTCGAAAGGCCGCATCGTCGCAGCCCTCCGCCACGCGGGGATGCCGCTGGAGATCGTCGAGCGTGACGGCGTGGTGCGGGTGTACTTCATCGGCACCGACGATCGCGGGATCGAGCTGGAGCTGATCCTCACGCCCGAGGACGACGACGACCGGTGGGTCGTGATCCACGCGATGCCAACCGGATTTCGGAAGAACTGGTGAGAGAGGTGATGGAGATGGCGAAGGTTCCCGACTTCAGCAACGAGCCGATCGAGGCCGAGGACATCGACCTCGAAGAGACTGAGGTGATCGTCGGCGGTGAACGGCTCACCGATGAGCGTGCCGAGCAGCTGGCCGAGGAGACGCTCGCCGAGGTCCGCGCGCGCCGCGAGGCCCGGACGAAGCACCTGGTCCCCGGCGGGAAGTCGCTGACCGGCGGGTCGACGCACTCACCCGTGCTCAACGTGAGAGTGCCGGCCGAGCTGAAGAGCGCCCTCGACGAGCAGGCCCGGGCGCAGAGCATGGGAACCTCGAAGCTCGTCAGGTCGATCCTCGAGGACTGGGCACAGGCGCAGCAGCGGGCGGAGGCGGACAGATGATCGGCCAGCTGGCGCTGGCGATAACGATCGGCCTCGCGCTCAGGACGCCCCGCTCCTAACCGGGGGGTGGGAGCGGGGCGCACAGGGTAGATCGCGACGCAGACGAGGACCGTTACATCAACTGATGTCGAGATTCTGTCAGCTCAGCCAGACGCCGGCGCCATTCCAGGCCGCCGATGCCTGCGTCAGCGACACCGGTGTCGACGCCCGGTCGGCCATGGCGAGGTTGTAGCTGGTGTTCGCCGATGCTTGTTTGGCGCGGATGTCGCCGTTCGACGTCGTCCCCGCCGCGGACACGTTCGGGCCCAGGAACGCACCCACCGCGAGCACGCCCGACCCGGTCGGGGTGACTGAGGGTGTGGTGCTCGAAGCGTTGGCGGTGACCAGCCCGGAGACCGTGGTGACACCGGTGTAGGCGGTGACGATGAGGGTGCGCCACGAACCGCCACCGGTGGTGGTGATGGTGTGCGACCCGGCGGCGACAGTCGCTGTGTACAGGCGCATGTTGCCCGACGTGCCCAGCAGCGTCGGAGCGACGCCGTCGACGGTGACCGAGGCCGATCCGATGATGTTGTTCGACACCGCGATGATCAGGGTGCACGCCGGGGTCGTCATCGTCACCGATGCGTCGGCGTTGGTGGCGGTCGCACCGGCGGCCTGATCGAACGCGATTGCCTGCACCGGCGGCGGTGCGGAGACGATCTGCATCAGGCGCACACGGCCTTGATGTCGGCGACAAGGCCCTTGCCCGGCGTGGCTCCGATCTGAGTGATGGCCACCGTGAGGATGTCGCCGGCGGCCACGGAGATCGCGAGGCTCGAGGTGGTCGCGCCCGCCACCTGGTTCGCGGCGGCGATGGTCGTCGAGGTGCCCGAGATCGCGGCACCGTTCTTGCGCAGCTCGACGATCAGGTTGCCCGATGCGTCAGCGGTGAGCGCACGGAAGGTGACCGCCTGGATGACGATTGCCCGCTGCACGGTGACGCCGAATGGATTATCCCCGGTACCGACCGCACGCGCGGTGTCCTTGCCGACGGCGATCATGCTGATGTCGGCCGGGATCACGACCGACTGCAGCGCGGTGTCGGCCTTGCCCAGCGAGGTCTGCACCGCAGCCGCAAGTTTCGCCTTCGCGATCGCGGCTGTGCCCGAGATGTCAGCATCGACGATGGTGCCGTCGAGGATGTGGGTGGTGGTGATGACGCCGGGGGCGAGCAGCGCGTCGAGTTGGCCCTTCGTCGCGACATGGCTCGCGCCGGTTCCGTCGGCGGCCGTCAAGCGACCGCTGGCATCACGGATGGGCACAGTGTTGGCGCCGGCACTACCGGAGTAGGCCAGTTCGACCATCGCGCCGGACCCGTCGCGGGCCGGAATGCGGGTGTTGTTCGCGGGCTTGTCTGCCTTGCCGGCCAGGGCCGTGGCGGTTGCGGTGCTGACTGGCTTCGCTGCGTCGCTGGTGTTGTCGACGTTGCCGAGGCCGACGTCGCCCTTGACGAGGATGATGTCGGGATCGAAGTAGCCGTTGACCGATCGGATCGCGCCGTCGGGGAATGCCAGTCGCGCCCAGTCGGTGGCCACGGCCGGGTTCTCGCCTTGGAGGATGTATGTGCCGCGGTCGGGGTTGCCGGTCTGGATCGCGACGTCGCCACGCTGGACGTTGAGGGCGAGTCGCTGCGCGGTGGTGGTCACGACGAAGGTCTCGACGGTTGCCAACGCCGGTAGCTGCGCCGAGGGCACGCGCCCGTCGACCAGGTCGGCTTTCTGGTCCCAGCCGGTGACCGTTGGATGATCCCAGGTGCCGCCGAGCTCGCCCGACACGGCGCCGGGCAGCCGCACGCCGCCCTTCTGGGCGGGCCCTGCGTTGGGGATGCCGGAGGCGACGGTGTCGGCGGCATCTTGCGCGGAGGCGGCTGCGGCGTCGGCCGAGTCCTGGGCGTGCCCGGCGGAGGTGCTCGCCGCTGTGGCTGATCCTGCGGCGGCGGTGGCCGCGGAGTTCGCGTCGGCCGCAGCAGTGACGGCGTTGTCTTCCGACGTGCCAGCGGTTGCGGCTGAGTCGGAGGCGTCGTCGGCGGACCCGGCTGCGGCGGTCGCTGCGGTGTTCGCGATCCCGGCCTGGGTGGTGGCGGTCGACGCCGCGTTCGCGGCGACGGTGGCGGACCCGGCGGCCGATGTCGCGCTCGTCTCGGCCGCCTGAGCGCGCGAGTCGGCGGCGACCGCCGCGGTGTCGGCTGCCGTTGCCGATCCTGCTGCCGTTGTCGCGCTGCCAGCGGCGTTGGTCGCCGAGGTGCCCGCGCTCGTGGCGCTGCCTGCAGCAGCAGAAGCGGCTGCGTTCGCGGCAGTTTCGGCCGCAGCCGCCACGTTCGCAGCGTCGACGGCGTTGTCGGCCGCGGTCTCGGCACCCGTGCGGGCCGAGGAGGCGATATCGCGGGCGGATGCAGCTGAGGTGGCGCTGCCGGCGGCCGCCGTCGCGGAGTTGCCTGCCTGCGTCGCTGCGGTGCCGGCGGTGCTGGCCGATTGGACTGCCGACGTTGCGGCCGTTTCGGCGCCGCCACGCGCGGTCTCGGCGCCGGTGCGGGCTGCTTGTGCCGCGCTCGCGCTGTTGCCCGCGGTGGTGGCGGACCCGGAAGCGGCTTGCGCGGCCGCGGCGGCGTCAGTGAGCGCAGGGACTACGACGACTTCAGTCGTTCCGTCGGACATGACGAACTGCAGCGTGTTGCCCGACGTGGCGACGTCGATGACACTCCGGCCCGGAGTGCCTGGTTCGCCACGGAACGGCACGCCGTCGGCTTCGTCGGTCCACTCCTCACCGGACCAGAAGTAGAGCAGCCCGGTCGCGAGGACGAGCATCGCGCCACCAGCCTGCTCGGCGTCGAGGTCAGGCAACGCGGCGTAGGTCACCACGTAGTACGGGTCGATCAGGTTCAGTCCCTCACCTCGTGGCCCGGGCGGACCGGGGAGTCCGGGGACCGGGGTGAGGAGCCCGACGCCGGGCGGCGGGATGATGTCGAGGGTGGTGACGTTCGGCGGTGCGATCGTGACCGTCTGGCCGTCGGAGCCGATGAGGATCGTCATGCGGGTGTCGCTCCCTTCCGGACGGGTCCGGTGAGTAGCTCGGTGGCGGGCGCGCTGGGGCCGGCCTTGTGGATCAGCCAGAACTGGCTGCCGGGCGGGACGGGGCTGTGGTCAGCGACGGGAACAACGATCGTTGCGACGCCGTCGACGATGACGAAGTCCCACCGCCGTGACGGGCTGGGGGCGCTGCCGATGAGGTAGTACAGCTGGGCGCCGTCACCGAGGTCGCCGTGGGTGCTGCGGAAGGTGTACGTGTAGTCGCCGACCGCCGGCAGGTTCAGGGTGCCGAGAGGTGTCGGGCGGCCGTTGTCGTTGCCGCTGGGTGGGGTGACGTCGACCAGATCGTTGAGGTGGACCTCTGTTTCGCCGTCCGGGGGTGGGGCGAACGTGATGGGCTTGCTCGCGAGTTTCGTGTTCTGCCATGTGAGGGTCGGTGTCGCGGTCCAGTGGATCGGGTAGCCGCCGATCGTGGCGACGAGCCAAATGCCGTCTCGGCCTTGGATGTCGGTGAGGACGCCGTCCGCGATGAGCGCGGTGACTGGGGCGACGGTGACGGACTTCGTAGGCTCGCCCGACGGGAGGAACCCGTTCGACCCGAGGAGTGGGGTGAAGAGAACCTTGCCGGTCGGGCGCACCTCGTCGGGTTCGGCGTCTGGGTCGGTGATGCCGTCGTCGACGACGTGCGCCCACTCGCCGGTGATGTGCTGGTAGGTGATGTCGTCGGCCATCATGGCTCCTGTTCGTTCATCCAGGTCACGCCCAGTCGGAGAGATAGAAGTTGTCCAGAGCCGAGCTGTTGGTGAACAGCTGGCGGCGAATCCAGATGCCACCGAATCGGCGTCCGCGTCCGTGTTGGATCACGTTGCCGGCGTCGACCCACGAGATCAGGACGGCCCACGTGGTGCCGTCGCTGTTCAGGCGCAGCACCTCGAAGGTGTTGGTGGTCGGGTTGTATCGCAGGATGTAGGTGCCCGCGCCGACCGAACCGGTGTACGAGGCGACTTCGGTGCCGTTGGCGTACAACTTCGCGGCTTCGTCGTACACCGACAGCGATGCCCCGTTGTTCCAGGCGGGAGTGCTTGACCCACACAGGAACAGGCCGCCGCCAAGCTGCTTGGTCTCGACGATGTCGATCTGCACCGACTGCTGGTCGGTGGACGTCTGGTAGGCGTAGCAGCCCGCCTGGTAGCCGTCGGACGATCCGCCATACGTGACGCGCCCGTTGCTGATCGACAGCTGTCCGGCGCTGGTCGAGCGCACCCAGTTGTTCCACGAGTTGGTGTTGAAGTTGTCGTAGAAGGTGCGCGGCAGGTTGACCTGTCCGATGTCGATCCCGAGGGACAAGAACGGTGTCGGCCCGGTGTACATCGAGTCCCGGGTCGCGGTCGCGATGGACGCGGGCGTCGCGGTCGACGGGTTACGGCCAGCGCCACCGGTGTACGGGCGCAACCCGGGGATCGGATTCGGGTACGGCCAGTTGATGCCGGCGAGGAACACGGTGCCCGATCCGGTCATCCGGAACTGCACCTCGTAGACGTCGCCGACGTCGGCATTGATCACGTCCGTCATGAGGTGCTGCTGCCAGGTGAGGACAGCGCTGAGGTCTCCGGCCAGATTGGGGGAGGTGTAGCCGGTGAATGTCGATGAGCCGTCGGCGTTCTGGCGATACAGGTCGAGGTAGAACGTCGACACGGTGCCGGTCTTCCACGCGAGGTAGGTGAACACCTTGCGTTCGGCCTGGGTCTTGAAGATGACGAGTGCCCACGGTGCGTAGCTCGCGGTGCAGGCGACGGTCGGGACGGTGCCCTGGTCGATCGTGAGGCCGTGCGAGTGCGATCCGAGTGCCTCGTTCGACGTCGAGTGCCGGTGCCCGTCGGTCAAGCCGGTGTTGCCGTGATTGTGGCTCCCGAGGTTGGCGTCGGCGATGGTGCCGGTGTGTGAGTGCAGGTACGGCGCCAGCATGACGAACGGGAACGACACGGTGCCGGTGCGGTCCGGACCGGTCTCCCACACGCCCATGCCCGACTGCACCGCGATCGCCTGCTGTACGTACTCGACCTGTGTGCCGATCGCGGCCGCGGTCTGGCTGGCTTCCTGCGCGGCCGCGGCGACCGGCGCGACGGCCTCGGTCGCCGCGGCGGTGGCGGCTACTGACGCCTGCTGCGACACCGACGTGAGTGACACCTGGGAACGCACCGCGTACGACGCCAGACCGCCCGAGAATTGCGGGACTGCAGCGAGCGCTGTCCATGTCTGGCAGGCGAACCCGTTGGATCGGAACCCGGCACCGGTCGGCACCGTGTTCGCCGTGTCGGTGTAGTCGATGAGGACCTTCGAGTCGATCACCAGCTGGTATCGGTTGCCCTCGGCTTTGAACTCGACTGTCGCGCTGTTGCTGTACGACTTCGACAGGTTTCGGCCGCCGTCGCCGGGGAAGTCGGTGAACGTCCAGCTGTTGCCCGATCGGGTGAAGCGGCCCATGTAGCACTTGCCGCCGAACAGATTGACGTAGACGCCTTGCGTGAAGTCCGGGTTGCAGCGTAGGAACAGGCTGGTGCACGGCGCTTTCGGCGTCCCGCGCGGGTGGATGACGGCGCTGACGGTGACATCGTCTGCTGAGGAGTCGGTCGGGCTCTTCGCCCACCGGCGGCCCTCGGATGGCAGGAGTGACCCGCGGTCGAGTTGCGCGGCTTGGTCGTCGATGCCCAGGGCCTGCCCGGTGCCGCCCTGCACCCACCCGTTCCCGAGAGAGCTCGAGTTGTCGCCGCGGTTGAAGTTGTCGAAGAACTCGGCGCCGATCGCGATGCGTCCCTCGAGCGCGGTGACGCGGGCTGCGACCGCGGTGTCGCGGCCGAGGACGTCGCGCACCCAGCTGACGATGCTGCCGTCGTCCTCGTTGCGCAGCGGTTCGACATCAGGCTGGGTGACGACTTGCCCGCCGATCGCGTCGGCCTGGTCCTGGATCGACCGGTCGTCGATGTTCTGCGGTGGGGGGAACGCGAACCCGGGAATCGTGCCGGGCGTCGCGATCACCCCATCGTTACCCAAGCCTGGGGTGGGTGCATCAGACCCGCCGTCGAACCACCGATCGCGGTTCGGGTTCTCGGCCATCAACGCACCCGCAGCAGCCGTACCCGAAGCTGGGCGTTCGTGTTGCGAATGTTCCAGCCCGAGAAGCTCCCCGCCTTCTTCACCGCAGATGCGTACAGCGTCACCTCGGTGCCAGATTCGATGACGCCTGCGCGGGTGTCGGGGTTGATCGCGACGTCGGAGTGGGCGCGGAACGCGACCTCCCGGTAACCCTCCCCGTCTTGGCCCTTGCCGTAGCCGACGATCGCGCCGGTGGTGGCATTGTCCTTCCGGATCTCCATGTCGATCTGCGTGCCGGTCGATGAGGACACGTCGACGCCGCCGGTGAAGTCGAACCGGTAGGCGAACGTCTTCGCGGGGATCACGACGGTGAACATGGTGTGCCGCACGTCGCTGGCGAGTTTCGACACCGTCGGGAACTGCGACGGTGGGATGACGTACTCCTCGATCCAGTAGCCGCCGGGGGAGGGCTGAAGCTTCCCGACGGTCGCGTTGTAGATGAACACGTCGCCGTCGTTCTTCGTCTTCGTCTGGTCGACGTCGACCGAGGTGAAGAACGGGCCTGACGCTCCGGGATCGCCTTTGTCACCCTTGGGCATCTCCGGCAGATCAACCCCGACGGCATAGCTGCCAGAGCCACCGGTGACTCGCACGCCGAACGCGGGGTCGTCGATCTCCTCGCCGTCGATCGTCAGCGATCCCGCGTTCAACGTCGGCGCCGGGCCCGTCGGCCCCGGGGTGCCGTACACGCCGTGATAGATCACGAACGTCTCGCCGGTCCACACGTACTGGTCGTTGGTGTTGGTGTTCCGGTAGGCCCAGTTGGTCATGTCGGTGGTCAGCACCGACGCGAGCGCGGTGAGCTCTGCGGTTGTCCGCTCACCCTGGTGGATCGCTCCAGGGGGGCCGGGAGGTCCCTGCTTGCCCTCGTATGCTGGCAAGCCCATCACCGCCCGCTCGGCTGCCCCGTCCTGGCGTCGTCGGATGTGGAGGTAGGAGTCGGTCATCGGGGGTGATCCCGCCGGCTGCGGGATACCGTAGATCTCCAGCTCGACGGCGAGCCGTTCGATCGGATCGTCAGCCATTGGCCTTCACCTTCTCCCTCAGTAGCTTCCACGCCTCGTCTGGTGTTTCGCCGAGCGCGGATATGCCGGTGGTGCGGTGCACGATTCGCGTCACCTCACCCGAGATGTTCTCGACCTGGACGTCGCCCATGTCGGGGGTCGATTCCCAATCGCCGAGCGCGATGTACTGCTCGGTCTCGCCCGACCAGACGAGGCCTTGGGTGTAGTTCACGACTGCCTGCGCGACGTACTCGCTGAGCGGATCCGGGATGGGCGCGAACTGGCCGTTGGTCAGCGGGGTGTTGCGCAGGAACGCACCGAGCCGGACCACGGTCGGGTCGTCGAGCGCATATGCCTTCGGCTTCTCTTCGGTCATCGCGCAGCCTCCACTGCAGCCCGCGTCGCCGCCTGCAGGTAGGTGATGGTCGACCCGGCTACCCGCTCCCGACCGTAGGCGGTGTGACGTCCACCAACCGTGTAGCGCCACAACCAGTCCAGGGTGTAGCCGGCGTCCCACCAGCGTGCTGGTGTCGGCTGCGGAAGACCTGTCACCTTCGACGCCGTCACACGATTCCCGTTATCCCCCGGCAACGCCGAGATCGGATCGTCAGGGATCGAGTAGGACCACCACGGCACGCGGGTGATCTTCCGTTCCCCCGCCACACCCCACCGGTTGGCGGGAACGCCGGGGTTGGAGCACTGCGCACGATGCCGCTTCGGATCGGCAATCAGAATGATGCCGCGGCAGTGGCGGGGCCGGTCGTACTCGAGGAAATCCCCCACGCCAGCAGCACCGAGCGAGTACCCGATGAGGATGTAGTCCTCACCGCGAGCGTCGATTACACCGAGGCGTTTGCGGATGTCGGTGATCGACTCCGCATAGGTACGGGTCCCCATCGGGCGAATCTCACTGATGTTGGGCAGCATCTCCCCCGGCAAAGCACCCAACATCCCACCACTCACCGGTTCACCAGCACCACGAACCTTGTAGCGGCGCATCAGATGACCCGCCGAACACCACGGTTGGCGTCCCGAAGATTGTGGGCCTTCTCCGGATGGTCCTCCTCGAGCAGCGGGATCACCTCATCAACCTTGTCGACGAGCGTGTTGATCGCATCCTTCACCGCCCGGAGTTCGTTGCGCAGTTCCTCGTTGTCCTGCCGGAACTGCGCCGACACCGCTGCTGCCGTCTCGGAAATGATCTGCGCCGACTCGGCTTTGGTCTTATCGGCCTGCGCCAACTGCGCCGCCGACTCGGCCTTGCTCTTTGTGCGGCCGAACAAACCCTGGATGATTGCGCCGATGATCCCGGCAACAGCGGCGATACCACCACCACCGACGAGGATCGTTGCCAGCGAGACGCCCATCATGACTCCTTCGCGTGAGCCCGAATGGCCCGCAGCTTCCGCACGTCTCGAATGGAGATCACCGCAGCCAATATGGTGAACCCGGCCGCCATGTAAACAGCGAAGAGACCGCGGCCGAGCCACGATGCCTGTACCACTGCGGACACGTACGCGCCGAGCGCACATGTGATGCCGATGTTTGACCACAGTTGCAGTTGTCGTCCGGTGTACTGGTCGTGCAGGAGTTGTCCTGCCAGACAGGTGATCGGGCACAGGGTGAGTAGCCCGATCCACACCCAGTGGGCGCCGCCACCCAACTCGCCCCGAACTGTGGTGGGGGCGTCGGTGAATGTCATGTAGACCCCGGACAGCCACAGGAATGGGTAGAGCGCTGTCTGACACAGCACTCCGCCGGTGTCGACGGTCGTCCACCACCATGTCCACGCCTGCCGAGTTCGGTTGCGCAGCGCTTCCCGGAGGGACATCAGTCGCGTCGATGCTGGCCGACGTACTGCTCGACCTGGGCGACAGTCGACGGGGTGATGCCGTTCTTCGTCTTCAGCACACCCAGCACCGTGAGGACGGCGATGACCGATCCGATGCCGGTCTCGACCTGACCGGGAATGTCGACACCGTTGGACACCAACAGCCACACGATCAGACCTGCCGCACCTACGGCGGAGGTGACGGTGTTGGAGAACCGCGCATACCATGGCTGCGACTCGAGTTCGGTGCGGAGGTGGTCGACGAGTTCGGTGTCGGGGGTCGGGACGGTCATGTCACTTGCCTTCCGTTGTGGGGTTCTTCACGACGCCCTTGGGGTCGTAGAAGCCGGGGATGCCGAGCGCCGCTCCGATGGCGGCGAGTGCGTCCACGGCGGTACGTCCGCCGAGCTGAGACCAGCCGGGGAACGACTTGTCCAGGTCGACGACCTTCTTGCCGTCGACGGTCTTGTAGACGAGGTCGCGGGCGCCGACGAGCTGCTGCCGGATGTCTTTGACGTCGGAGCCGATGGGGCCGTTGAAGGCGCGGGTGAACTCGTTGATGCGGTCGACGTCTGTCGTTGCCATGGGGGTGCCTCCGATTCCGAACAGGGTCTTGAGTTGGTCGATGGACAACGCCGTGTAGTTGGCGTCGCAAGGTCCGAACGGCGCGCACTGCACGCGATCGGAGTACTGGTGCGCGAACCGATTCGGGTACGCGTAGGACTGGCCAGGTTGGCCGTTGTAGTGCGGCACCACCAGCGGCACGTCGCCGCGGGACTGCCACAGCACCGGATCGGCCTTCGGGTTGTAGTAGCCGATCACCCGGGAGCCGCCGAGCCAGCCACGCACCCGGGCGATCTCGTCGTTGATCTCCACGGAGTGGTCGCGGGTGGGGATGGCCCCCTGTGACGAGCCCTGCCCCGACTCGACGTCGACCATGCACACGATGCGCGGGTCGATTCGACCGTTGCGGGTGACGACCTGCCGCCACAGGTCGCAGTTCGCCGCCCCGGGCCGGAAGAAGTAGTACGGGATCACGATGTCGAGGTCGCCGTCGGCGAGTGCCTGCAACGCCCAGGTGAGGTTGGCGTCGGCGCGGGTGTCCTTCACGCTGCCGGTGTTGGTGCGGAACGAGAACACCCGATGCGGATAGTCGTCGTCGACCGTCCGCTGAAACTGTGAGACGTCCGCCCAGTAGGTACCCATCAGCAGTCCTTCCAGACGCCGTCGGTGAGGAATCCGTGCAGGCCGCAGTCGGCGCACATGATCGACGGGGTGACGGTTACCGGGTCGGTCGAGACGATCGTGTGGCCGTTGTCGAGCTGCAGCAGAGGTGCGGTGTGCAGGACAATGTAAGGTCGTCGGCACTCGTGGCGCAGCCGCACTCGGCCGTCCGGGTACCAGACCGTCTGTACGCGGCCGTGATCCACGATCCGGCCGTAGCCCTCCTCGGTGAGGTCGGGCATGTCGGTCGTGCTCATCGGTTCACCACCCGGTCGAGGACCGCGCCGAGGCCGTCGGTGACAGTGCGGTTGCCGAGCTGGCCCCAGCCGTCATACTCGCCAGCATCACGCGACCCAATGCCGCACAACTGCTCCCGGACGTCCTTCGTGTCCGAGCCGATCGGACCCATGAACACCTGCGTGAACGCGTTGACCTTCGCCGCATCGAGCGCTGTCTTGCCGACCGAGCCCTTCAGCTGGCCGTCGACGATGCGGCGGCGGACGAAGTCGATCAGCCGGTCGGATGCGCCGTCGCCCTTCGCGGTGCCGCTGTTGAGTTGGAAGTGCATCTCGTCCTTGCGGGACCAGTCCGCGCCCCAGAAGATGATTCCCTCGAACTCGGTGAGACCCCGGCGTATCGCAGCCACCCGGGCCGGGAACTCCCGCGCCATCCGGTCCCCACCCCACGGGTACTGCGGGGCGTTGATGTCGAGTGCGGTGCCCGACAGGTGGTTCGACGTCGACACGTCGTTGGTGTTCGACCACCCCCACGTTGCTGAGACGATCTCGCCGGGAACGTTCTGGTCGTACCAGTGCGCGAACGCCGACAACGCCTCGAACGCCCAGCCCTTCCGAACCGGCGCGGTGTCCATGAACGCGAGACCCTGGATCAGCGCACACTCGTCACGATTGACCATGCGCCACCCGTTCTCCGAGTGGGTATTGCCGTAGGCAGTGCGGAAGCTCATAGCGGTCCTCTCATTCGCTGAGCGCGGCTCGGGTGAGCCAGGTAGAGAAGCGGCGGATCTTGCCCAGCGCGATCGACCCCGGCTCACGCTCGGCGTCGGGGCGGCCGATCTGCAGCGTCAACTTGCCGCGCACGTTGCGGCTGTCCTCGTAGGTGATCTCCTCGAGGAACTCGACCTCGACTTTCCCGCTGGGCATCTGGACACCGACGAGGTCGCCGAGGTGCAGGTCCTTGCCGATGAAGTACGGCGACCCGTTCTGCACTGAGATCGAATGCGAGATGTACGGCCGCGTCGCCCAGTGCGCCGTTTTCATCCCCGCGACTGTGTTGAGCGATAGGCCTGTGGTCGACGACTCGGCGAACGTCTCCTTGAACCGCCACGGCCCAGCCTCGTTGGCGCGCTGCAGATCCTCGGTGGAGTGGAACGCCATCACGGTGTCCTTGACGAGCCCGTCGAAGATGCCGAGCGCGAGACCGGGCAGGCCGATCGCCGCGCCCAGCGCCCCCAACAGCAGGTTCGCGCCGGTGACCATCGCGGTGTTGAGCCATTCGGGCGACTTGCCGCCGGCGGTCACACGCGACGCCATCGCGGTGTGGGTGGTCTGCTCGAACTCGTCGGCGGGCGCGTACTTCCCGGTGCCGTAGATCGCGATCGGCTTGTTCGCGATCGTGCCCTCGATGGTGTCGACGTACTTCTGGTAGCCGTCGTCGCCGAGGATGGGGTACAGGATCCAGCCGAGGAAGTCGCCGGCCACCTCGAGACCGGTGCGGAAGAATCCGTCGATGATCGTGCCGGTCCAGCCGGCCGGGCGTCCCTTCTCGACGAAGTCGATGATCAGTTTCGGTTCGGTCAGGGTGACGAACTCGGGGAACGGTTGTGGATCGACGTCGGGATCGAAGAACTGGTAGGTGATCTGGAGGTCGTTGGCGAGGCAGACCTCGGTGAAGGCCTCCATCGCGTTGTCCATCCGCCACGACGCCGAGTCCCATTTCGTGGTGTCCCCGAGGAACTTGTTGCGGGGATTGACCATGATCGGGTGGAACGCGTTGCGGACGAGGTTCCAGGTTTCGAGCTTGAACAGGTTGCCGGTCGGGATCGACCACAGCGGGGCCTGGAGTCGGATCAGGTTGGCCGCCAGAGCGAGTGCGCACATGCTCGCCGACGGGCCGAGGCCGAACCAGAACTTGATCGGCTGGAACTCGGGCAAGAACCAGGGGCACGGGTAGAGCCGGATCCAGTTCAGATGCTCGAGCGCGCCGACGGCTTCAACCTCGTAGTACCGCTTGAGGCCCTTGCGTCGACGGGTGAACTTCGTGATGAACCACAACGTGGTGTACCCGGGCAGCCGCACCACGATCGGACGCACCGTCGCCTTCGGCTGTCCGTCGAAGTACGCCTCGTAGTAGTCGTCGAACGGCAGCACCATCGTCAGACCGCCGGCCTGCGAGCGTTTGTCGGTGAACTTCAGCTCTTGGTGGTCACCGACGATCGACCACACCTTCATGTCCTTGGTGCGCAGTTCGATGTGGGGCCGCGGGTTGCGGTACTCCTCGCGCTCGGCCGCCTCGTCGTGGGTGAGCGTTGCGAATGCGTCCCTGACGCTCACAGCAAGCCCTCGTACTGCTGGGCGGACACGACCCACAGCTCGGTGTTGGTGTTGCCACCGGTGACGGTGATGTCGACGCGAGTGACCTCACCGTCGGGCACCGGGTTGGAGTAGCGTGCCCCCTTCATCAGCGGCCACAGGTTGCGGCCAGTGGTCATGCTGCGGATGATCGGGCGGGCCTCGTCGGTGTTGATCAGGATCGTCTCGTTGGCGAGGACGGTGAACGGGTGGTCGACGTCGTTGCCCGCGTATCGGAGCCGGAGACGACCGGGACCGCGGAACGCGAACTGCGGCCACGCCTGCCAGAGCGGGCCGGGGTATATCGGCACTGATCCGCGACCGGTGTTGGTGCGGTTGCGCCAGGATGCGGCGTGGTCGGCGGCCCGCGCGAGGGGCTTCTCCACGATCAGCATCAGCTCGAAGTGCGCGGCGCGGGTCTTGCGGGGGTCGATCTTGTACATCGGCTTGAAGTGACCCAGGCGTGCCGCGACCCACCGCCAGCCGGTGACGTTGGTGTAGACGAACAGCCACCCGATCCGCTCGCGGCGCACCTGGGTCTTGAAGTGCTCGACGCGGCGGCGGAAGTCGTCGACGTCGGCACCGAGGATGAACATCGGCAGCACGAGTTCGGCGTGATCGAGTGTCCCGCCGATGTATTCCTCGCCCCACTCGCGCGCGGCCGCGCTGAACAGTGCCTTGATGTCGACGTGGCCGATGCCGTCCATTTCCTCGGCATCGATCCACGGGCCCAGTTCGGGCGGTGCGGTCTGCTTCGCGCCGGACCAGCGCATCCGTTCACCGGTGTGGGCGACCCACTCGACGATCGTGTGGTCGGTCAGGACCGCCGTGCCGCTCACCAGCCACCCACCAGGGAGTCGGACCGCGCCGCCCGACGTAGCTCGCGACCAGTCTCTCGCGCTGCCTCGGCCGGGTCGTGGGTGTACTGGTTCTCCACGTAGACCAGCGGCCCTCGCTCACGTGGACCGTCCTGGGAGCCACCGTGGTCGATGTCGTCGAGTCGTGGTGCCCGAGGCATGTTCCCGGCGGCCATATCGGCGACCGTCTTGAACTCCATCGCCGACGGCAGTTCTTCCAGCATCGAGTCGATCGACGCCCACTGTGGCGCGGTGAGGATCGCCTCGGGACGTCCGGTCTTGTTCGCGATCATCGACAGTCCCGTCTTCAGCCAGCCGCCGGCGTCGTAGAGCGCTGCCTGATCGACGAGCGCGGTTGCCCGGGCGATCTTCTGCGCGTACCGGTCGGGGAATGCGCTGCGCTGCACGGCTTGCGCGGCGGCACCCATGTCCATCGACTCCCAGCCACCGACCTGCTTGAGCGCGTTGTAGAACAGGGCTGCGCTCTTGTGGGGGTCCATGCGGTCGGCGGTCGAACCCCACGAGTCGCGCTGCTGGAACAGGCCGACGCTGTCGTGATCGGAACCGACGGCGTCGTGGGGAAGTTTCAGCGACTCGGGGTTGCCGGTGTTGGCGTACATCTTCATCGGGTCGCCGACCTCGACGAGCGCGGTCGCGTTGCCGATGATCGCGGCCCGCTTGGGCAGGCCCATGTTCTTCGCCTGCTCGGTGATCGCGAATGAGTAGCGGTCGGAACCCTCGCCGAGGTTCGGCATCTTCGTCGTGAGCGGGGTGTCCTTCTGCTGGAACGTCGCGCCGGTGCCGTAGGTCGGATCGGCGTACCCGGCACCGCCCGCCGTCGTGCTGTCCTTGCCCTGCGCGGTGCTGTCGCCGGCGCCGGACGTGCCCGCCCGCGCGGCGTCGGCGCCCTGCTGCTGCGTCGCCTGCTCCTTCGGCGCGACCGCACCGGAGATCGCGTCGTAGAGCTTCTTGAAGCCGAAGAAGTCGAGGGTGTCGCCGAGGATGCTTTCGCCGGCGGCGCGGCTGGTCGAGTCGACGAGCTTGCGGACTTCCTCGAGCTGCTTCCAGTTCAGGACCGCCTCGGGCCGTCCGGTCTCGTTGCGTACCACCGACAGACCCTTGGGGAGGTAGCCGCCCTTGTCACGGAACAGGCCGAGGGGGTTGGTGATCACGCTCGTGATCGAGGTGGTGATGTCCTTGGCCTTGTCGTAGATCGCGCGCAACTGCGACCCGAGCTTCCCGACCACGTCGAAGGTGGCGTCGACGGCCTTGTCCTTCGTGATCGTGAGGGCCTTCGGCGGGATACCCAGCCACTCCGGCGGCGGTGCGCCGATCGCGGCCGTCATGCCCTGCTTGATCGGATCGAGAGCCTTGTCCAGGATCTCCTTGATCTTGCGTTTGATGACATTGCCCTGCTCGGCAGCCGATGGGCCGCCGGCGGATTCGAACGCACCGTCCGCGCCGATGCCGAGGTGGAAACGGCCTGGCTTCGCGTTGTTCCACTGCGCGTCGTCAGCACCGGCCGCCGGGCCGCCGTAGGCGACGTTGCCGTGCGCACCGCCGGACTCGACGTTGACGGTCGCGTACGGGCCGACCGCGGTCAGGGTGCCTGACGTGTGACCGCCGCCCGGGCCGCCGGGGTCGTCGTTCACGCCAACGGAGAAGCCCTTGCCGAGGCCCGGCTTCCACGGCTGGCCGCCGGGGAACGAGCTCGTGGCCCAGCGACGTACGCCGCGGCCGCCGTTGATGATGGCGTCGGCGATCATCGACATGTAACCCGAGCAGTCCTCGTTGCCCCAGGTGTAGGGGTTGCCGTTGCGCGACTTCGCTGCGAGATGGCCATTCTCGAGCTGGCCCTCCCACGCCGGCCGCACCTCGCCGCCGGTCTTGTATCCAGGAATCCCTGCGGCGCGGAGGAATCCGGCCATGTCGGCCCCGCGCGGTGCAGTCGCGATTGCGTCCTGCGACCCGGCGGGCAGCGATGCGACACCGCGAGCCGCATCCCACGTGAAGGGGATGCCCCGCTCGATGAGTGATCGCATCGCATACATGGCTCGCTGACCGCCGGCGCGCACGACGTCCATCACGTCCCACACGTGCTCGCCGGGCATCATCAAGGCGTGGACAGAGTCCTTGCCGCGCTTGGCGCCCTGGCTCATCGGGACCGGGCCGCCCTCGGCGAACGCGACGGGTGCCAGCGGCGACATCTGCTTGAGGCCGGGCAGGAAACCCGCGATCGTGTTCCACGCCTTGAGGAGTCCGTTGTTCCACACGGTGTTGATCACGAAGTTGATCGGTGTGGCGACGAAGCCCTTCACCTTGTCCCAGGCGGTCTTGATCCCATCGACGACGGTGCCGAAGAAGTCGCGGACTCGCCCGAGTCCGGCCTTCATGCCTTCCCACGCGGGAGTGATGACGGTGTCGATCACGGTCCGGATGCCGGTGCCGAGGAGGTTCCATCCGCCCTTGATCCAGTCGAAGATCGTGCGGAGTCCGTTCCACAGGAGTCCGGCACCGGCCTTCACGGCATTCCACACCGGGGTGATGACGGTGTCGGCGATGACACGTAGGCCCGTGGCGAGCAGATTCCACCCGGCGCTCAGCCAACCGAAGATGACCTGGATGCCCGACAACATGAACTGGGCGCCGGTCTTCACCGCGTTCCAGATCGGCATGATGACCGTGTCTTTGACGATCGCAAGCCCGGTCCCGAGCAGGTTCCACCCGGCCTGGAATAGGCCGAACACGACTCCGACGCCGGCCCACATGTACTGGACCGCGAGCTTGATGCCATTGAAGGCAGGGGCGAGGATGCTCGTCCACACCCAGGTGGCGACGGTGCCGATCAGTCGGATACCGGCCATGAACAGCTGAAACATGGGGTTGATGACCGTGTTCCACGCGACTTGCAGCGTGGTCTTCATCAGGTTCCACGCGACGAGGATCGTGCCGCCGATGATCGTGCCAACGATGGCACCGAGGATCTTCACCGCGGTCATGAATCCGGAGATGATCGGGCGCACAACGCCCCACACGGCCGAGAAGACAGCCTTGACCATGTCCCAGTGCTTGATCAGCTGGGTGACGACGCCGATGATGATGCCGATCGGTCCGAGACCGAACACGAGGATCTGCCAGAAGCGACGCACGAACCCGATGACGGTGCCGACGGCGCTGCCGATCGCGGAGAACACTCCCTTGAGGAAGCCCCACGTAGCGGCGGCAGCGGTCTTGATCGCACCCCAGGTCGCGGCCCAGACCTTGCGTCCAACTTCGGTTTTGGTGAAGAACAGGACCAGACCTGCAACCACCGCGGCAATGCCCGCGACAATCCAGGTGATCGGCGATGACCACAATGCCGAGTTGAAAAGGACCTGGGCGACGGCTGCTCCGCGCGTGGCGATACTGAACGTCTTCAGCCACTTCAGGAAGCCGCCCGCCGCAGCGATCTTCTGCTGCAGGTTGAAGGCGAGCATTCCCAGCGTGAGCGATCCCAGCGCCACAGCGGCCACCGTGAACGCAGGGGCCCACTCGCGGACGAAGCTGATGACGTCTTGAATTGAACGGCCGGCGCCCTTCAGTGTGTTGCCGAACGCGTCGATCTTGGGGATCGCGGCATCAAACAGTCCCGGTAGACGCTGGAATACAGGCCCGAGAATGGTGGCACCGAGGCGACCGAGCGCTGCCATGACGTTCTTCAGGCCGCCCGAAAAGCTCTTTCCCGACTCGAGTGCCGCCCCACCGAGCCCGCTCTGCATCGCAGACTGGAACTGGGCGAAGTTGATCTTGCCCTCGGATGCGAGCTTGACGACCTCCTCGCCGGTTTTCCCGAGTTCCTTCCCGAGTAGCTGAACAATCGGGATGCCCGCGTCAGACAGCTGCGCGATGACGTCGCCTTGGATCTTGTTGCTCGTGGCGACTTTGTTGAAGATGGACCCCATCTCCGACATCGAGGTGCCGGCGATTGTTGCGGCGTCACCAGTCAGCGTGAGGTACTTCGTGAGCTCCTGGCCCGGCTTGATGCCAGCCGCGACGGCGCCTGCGGCAGACGTGGCAGCCTCATCGAGCCCGAAGGCGGTTCCCTTCACGGCGGCGTTGGCCGATTGCATGATGGTCGAGACGGTCTGCGCGTCGTGGCCGAGGCCCTTCAGCTTCGCCGAGGCGTCGTCGATGGCCTTAAGTCGAGTGAAGCCCTTGGTGAACGCCGTAGCGATTGTGGCCCCGGCCGTGGCCATCGCGGCTCCGCCGGCAACCTTGAGCATGCTGGCCATTCGAGAGCCCATGCCGCCGACCCGTTGTGTCGTGTGATCGGCCTTGTCACCAACCTTCTCGACCGAATCGCCAGCCCGGTCCGCGTCCCGCGCCAGCGTCTGAGCGGATTGGGCCGCCTCCTGTTGGGCGGAGGCGAGCAGTAACTCGCGCGATCGCACGGTGTCAGTCGCGGCGGCATGATTGCGCTCGGCGGCGGCTACTCGCTCCTCGCCCTGCGCCAGTTGCGCCTGAGTCGCTTTGCCTGAGTCACGCAACTCCTGCAGTCGAACCTCGGCTACCCGCACCTGACCGGCGGCCGTCTCGGTCTGATTGCGGGACTGACGCAGTTGGTCTTCAGCGCGGATGATCGTGCGTGCGGTCGTGGCTTCGCCGCTACGGATCCGCTCGAGCTGCTGCGAGCCCGTAGCCACCCGGGACTGTGCCGACTCTTCGGTGCGTCGGGCCCGCGCGAGATCCTCCTCGGCCTTCGCCAGCTTCGCCGCCGTCGCGCTACCCGAGTCCCGGAGCTCCTGGAGCTGTTGCTCTTTGACGCGCACATTGCCGGCGGCGTCGGCCTCATCCTTGCGTGCCGACGCGATCTGCGCCGACACTCGCTCGATCTCCTTCTTCTGCGAGGCCAGGCCGGCGGCGGCGGACTGGCCCGCCTTCTTTCCGCCGGCCTCGAACTCGGCGGACATTGCAGCAGACGCCCTCTTGCCGGCCCCGGATGCCTCCTTGATGATCGGGCCGGTGAAGCCCTTCATCGAGCTCGCTACGGGCACATAAACCACGGAGGTCGCCATTAGGTCCTCACCTCCTTGATCGCTTGTCCCTCGTCGTCCTCGATGCGCAAAAGCCCTGCGTCGGAGTCAAATCCGGACTTCAGAACACTCATGACCGTCACGGAATCAAGATCGCCACGGCTGCCGAAGTGTCGGTCTTCCTCGGTCTGTTCCGACCAGGGGAATCGCGGGTGCTGCTTCGCCACCTTGATCCGGGGCTTCGGGTTGAATGACCGGGCTGCGAGCTGGGCTGTCTGAACTTCCATGGCGCGAATCGCCATCCAGAGGAGTTGTTCGCTCCAGCCCCAGGCTTGTCCATCGGTACGGGCGCGGTGGACGGCCGAGTCCTGCGGAAGGGCCTCGATCAGCACTCGGAGCTTTCGCAGGCTGATGTCGCCACACCAGTACTCGGCGACAACATCGCGCCCATATTCGGCCTCTAGCGCTGCTTCGACTTCTTCGATGCCATGCGCCGTGAGGATCGATTGGGCCGTGTAGGGTTTCCGTTCTGATCCGTGGCCTGTTCGCGCTTCATGTGCTCGCGAAAAGCGAGGAAGAAGATTGACGAATTCCCGCCAGCTTCAACGAATTTGTCGAACTGGTCGTCGCCCATGTACCAGGCGGCGATGTCGACATCGAACTTCAGATCGTTGAGGTCATCCTTCTCATCGTCGTCGAGCATGAGCGGGTCGCGAAAGGTCCACTCCTGCGGCGGTTCGCCGAAGATGAACGAGGTCGACTTCCCGTCGTCGCCTCGAGCGTCGGCTCGTTGGGCGATGAGCTTGTTCAGGTCGATGTCAGCCATGGCAGGCCCCTTTCATTGTGTGGAAATCGGCAGGCCCAGAACAGAACTGAGGTCACGGGGTGGGGCGGGCCTGCCACGGTTAACCTCCCCACCCCGCAACCGATCAGGGGGTGGGCGCGGTGTATTCCTGCAGGCCGGTGGTGTCCCAGCCCTCCAGGAAGATGCGACGCGCGGCCACAGTGCGGCCCGCGATCTCGACCGGGAACCCGGTGACGGTGACGTTGTAGCCGATCATCTCGTCGGACTTGTAGGTCACCTCGCCACGTTCGGTCACCTGTGCCGCCGGCAGCGAGATCCGGCGGGCATTGGCGCCATCGACGACGGTGAGGGTCAGCAGATTCCGGGTGACGTCTGGCTTGCCGCCCTCGTCGAAGAACACCGATCCGTCGTCGTTGAGATACATGTCGTCGGCCTTGACGCCGTAGTAGAACCCGGCGGTCGCGAGCGTCGACTGCCACAGCGTGAACTCGAACGTGACGATCGATCGGGTCACTTCGTATCGAATCGCCGCATTCTCCTGCCACGGGACGAACTCCTGGTTGTCCTCGTCGCGTCCCTCGGTGACGCCATCGTCGGAGATGTACCCGAGGTTGGTGTGTGCGCCTGCCCCGGTGGTGGGGAGATTCGACATGTCGTGGGGGAGCGCGGTGCCCAGGGCGGCGATGTCGATTCGCCCTGTCACACCGACGCGTGCCGCCTCGGCCTCGAACCCGGCAATGGTGGGAACTGCCATCACGTCCTCCTAGTTGCGTGTAGGCATGTGGAGCAGCCCCCGGGAATGGGAGTCTGCGGAGGGTCCGTGGCAGGCCCGAGTCTGTGTGGCGGTGCAGGTTTTCAGCTGGGGCGTCGACCGACGCGGAAGCTGTACTCGCCGTGTTCGCGCTTCACGCGCGGGTTGAAATCCGGTGCGCGACTGAACGCCGAGTCCTCAGAGACGTGCTTGACGTTGCAGTCGACGTTCCAGACGAGGGAGAACAGGATGCCGCGCACCCGTGCTGCGAGGTCACGCGATCGCTCGCGGGTTGCGGCGAGGACGTAGAAGTCGGCGGCGAAGATGTCGATGAGTGGCCCACCGCCGGCCTGCCACGGCATCGCTGCGTGGCTGCCGGGGACGTCGAGAACGAGGACGATCGGTAGGCGTTGCTCGAGCGCGGTCTGCGGCGGCAGTTCATCCCCGACGTACGCCAGCGGCAGAGCAGTGTCGAGCGCCCGAATCACTTCGAACAGTGAGTCGGGGAATCCGGCGTCGGTCATTTCGATCCGACCGCCCTGCGGAGCGTGCGGCGGCGCGCGGTGCTGGAGGTTCCGTGCTCGCCGTCGGCGTCAGTGGATTGCACGTGGTAGACGAGTCGACCGTTCGGCATGACGCGTCGGTCGAGCGTGATGTCGGCGGTGCCGCCGTTCTCTGCGGCGTCGAGGCGTCGGGCCCGGTTCGCGATGTCAGTGGCACGCTTGAGCACCGCGGCCTCCACTTGAACCGTTTCGTTCGCAGCCTGGAAGATCTCGTCGGTGTCGATGACGACCTCGACGCCTTCGCGGGTGCGGACTCTAACGACGGGCATGGTTCCTCAGCGCGTCGAGCCGATCCTCGAAGCCCTGCTCAGGTGTCGGCGGGGCCGTCGGTGCGGCATCGTCCTTCTGCGGCAGCGCGGCGACTGAGCGGACCTGATCGACCTCGAACGTGAGGGTGACCGTCGCGCGCCCGCCTTCGGTGACCGCCTTCGCGCCAATCGACGACAGCGCGACCGGCAGCTCGGTTCCGTCGATCGTGACCTTGTCGTCGCGGTAGTCGAGAACGATCTCGACCGGGGTGTAGTCAGGCATGGAACGACTCCTCGATGAACGCGCGGCTTTCGGCAGCCTGCGCGCGCTGCTGGTCGGTGCCCATCGCCTCGACCACCGACAGTTGACCGAGAATCGACTCGCGAACCGGGATACCTGGCAGCGACATCGGGCGAGCGCCCCTAGCGATGGCGTGACACTCGGCCAACACCCAGAACCCCTCGGTGACTGCCTCTTTCAACGTGTCAGGCATGGCAGGCCCCTATCCGTTTCGATGTTCTAGAGCGACCGACACGTGGTCGACGCCGGATTCGTACTCGTCAGATGGCCACCGGTGGACCTCGCCGGAGATGTCGAGATCGACACCGCCGTAGCCGATGCGGTCGGTCGGCCGAACATCGAGGTCGCAGCCGTCGGGAGTGCACAACCACAAAACCGTCTTGGTCGCGATGCGGGTGCCGTTCTCATCGAGCTCCACCTCGGTGCGCGGCTGGACGTCGACGCCGAATGCGATCGGGATCCGCTGCGCACCCTCCGCGAGGTCGTAGGTCAATTCCTCGCCGGCCGGGTTGTACCGGGTCACCTTCTTCGCCGGCCGCAGGATCGTGGCCGACTGCTCGTAGAAACCCACGACTTAGTAGTCGTTCCGCGGGAAGTTGTGGCGAGGAAGCGGGTTCGGCGATATGCCGAGCTGTGCCCAGTGGAAGTCGGTGAACAGGAGCAGAGCGTCGGGGTTGGTCAACGTGCCGCCGATCGACTCCGTCTTCTCGCCGACAGTCTTCGTCCTCGTGTACGACGAGTGGCCCGCGGTCGACGCCTGGAGCGCGTCACTCTGAAGCGCGGACCGCACGACCTGAAACGACACCAGCTTCGCGTCCGGGTCATCGGCGGCGATTTCGGGAACGCGGTTGCGAATACGCCGGGCGGCGGCCGCGAGGAGTTGCTCAGCGTAGAGCTTTTCGGACTCGGAAAGAGGGCGCCACTGCTGCTCGAACTCTGTAACCGTCAGAAACGGCGCCCCCTCTCCGTTGGTCATCCGAAGCGCTCGATCAGCTCGTTCTTCGACAACGCCTCGGCCTCGGCACGCGAGAGACCGTTCTTGCCGCCCGACGCCTCATGGAGGCCGACGACATAGTTCTCCCAGTCCTTCACCGGGGCCACCCGCTTCGGCTTGCCGGTGACCGGGGTGCCGATCTGCGGCGGCACCGCAGAGTCGAGACCGCCGTCGTCACCCGGATTGGGCGTGACCGCACCCTCCCGACCTTCGGCGCGCGCCGCCGAGGCCTCCTGCAGCGCCAGCCGAGCGGCCTCCTGAAGCGCCTCCGCCTCCGCGATCGCCTCCGGGGTGGCGATCGCCTTCGCGCGCAGGAGGCGGTCGACCTCGGACTCGGGCGGGGCGATGACGTCGCCCTTGAGGTGTCGCACGCCCTGCGCGTCACGCCACGAGCTGGCGGTCACGATGTACTCGGCCGCCATCAGGAGATCCCTGTGATCCAGCAGGCCGACTCGGGCTCGTCCACGCCGATCATGCGGATCTGCGTGGTGTCCGAGCGCCACGACTCGGTCGGCCCGCCGTTGGGCCCGCCACCCTCGCCGTACAGTCCGGTCGACTCCAACGGCCGCGGGTCCGCGTAGAACCCGGTGATGCCTCGCTGTGCGACCAGTGCCCGGTCGAGCGGCCACAGCGGCGAATGCAGCACGTTGAGGTTGAGCACCTTGTTCGGCAGCTTCCCGGTGTAGCGGATGTTCTGATCCGCGACGTTGCCGACGTAGATCTTGTTGAACTCCTCGTCGTCCATGAAGTCGTAGAGCAGCGAGGAATTCAGCACGAGGGTGTCCGGGGTGTAGCCACGCGGCTTGGTCGGATCGTTGTCGTAGATGGCACCAGCGATGCGCTTGCAGGCTTCCTTGATGTCGGTGCGGATCTTCGGCGTGGCGCCATCCCACGCGGACGTGGCTGCGACGTCGGGGACCGATGCGTCCTCGAGAGCGGACCGGAAGCCCGCGTCGTTGGCGCGGATGACCGTGTTGGCCGTGCCGGTGATCTGCTTGCGCAGCTTGTCGATCTTGTTGAAGTCCCGCATCTCACGCGAGATCCGGACGGCGGTACCGACCTTCACGCCGCGGGCAACCTCGGGCAGTCCTTCGCCCAGGTCGAACACGGGGATCTCGCCGAACTCGGCGACAGCCTCCGGCTCGCCGTCGAGGAACAGCGGCGTGGAGCGTTCGAACTGCACCAGCAGCGATCCCGGGTTGCCCGCGTTGCGGAACAGGGTCTCGCCGAGGATGTTGTCGCGCACCAGGTCGATCACCCGCTGCGGGATGGCACGAGGATCGCCCATCACCTGCCGGACGGTGATGTTCTTGCCGTCGTCGATCGAGACGACGGGGGTCTTGTCAGTTGCCATGGGTCAGCCTCCCAGTCGGACGAGGACGATGTTGTCCGCGCCAGTGATCTTCTCGATGACGCGGCCGACGATCTGGGTGATCTTCGCCGCCTCCGGTGCCTTCTTCACAGCGCCGGACGTGTGGGCCACAACGAGATCCCCCACGTTGGCGCTGTTGTTGGACTTGATCGGCACCACTGCGGGCGCCGACGCGACGGTCACCTGATCGGTGCCGACATAGAGCACCCCAGGGGTCGGGGCCGCCTTCGGTGCCGCGTCGGTCAACGCGACCCCGAGGACCTTCTCCGAGTCCGCGGTGGCGGGCACGGCGCTACGCGGCCCGGCGCCCGGGTGGACCACCTGGCCGCCCACGATTGGCGCCTCGGCCGTGTGGGTGATCCGGCCGTGCTCGAACTTGACAGTGATTCCGGCCATGATCAGCCCTCCAGTCCCTTGTAGGCGTCGCCCTCGCGGACGTTCTTGACGCTGTCGAGGTCCGGCTCGGTCGAGTGACCGAGTTCCGACAGCGGTACAGCGGTCTCGTCGGGCAGGTCGGCGAGGAGCTTGGTGGTGCCCTCGGTGTCGGCCTTCATCAACGCGAGGAAGTGGTCGCGGCGGGCCGAGGTGATCTTGCCCTTGCTGATCGCCGAATCGACGACCTTCGCTTGCTCGCCAGCCACCTGCCGATCGCGGGCATCCTTGCCGGCGGCCGCCTGCGCGGTCACCTCGTCCCACTTGGCCGAATCGACCAGGCGCAGACCGTGCTTGGCAGCAGCGGTGTTGAGGTCGCCGACAGACGGTTCGGTGTCGCCATTCCCGCCGTCGGGGGTCACGTCGTCGGCGCGCTCGGCGAGAGCCTCTTCGAGCGCCTTGAGGGTGGTCTCGTCGTCCGCATCGGCGTCGATGCCGAGGCGCTCCGCGAGGCCTTCTTTGAGAGTGGCCACGGGGGCCTCCTTTCCTGACAGCCCCGCCGATGCCGCGGGGATGAACGGGGCCGGCGCCTGGCGGCGTCCAGCGTGGGCGTACGCGCGCAGATCGAACCGCGCTGCCGCCTTCTTCGAATCGGCCTTGTCGTCATCGAGCACCCGGTCGGCCAGGCCTGCCGCTACGGCTTCGTGGGCGGTGTACCAGGTTTCGGCCGTCATGGCCTTGCGCCAGTCCTTCACCTCGCCACCGGTCTTCTCGGCGTAGATCGAGGCGATGTTGTCGCTCGCGCGGTGCAGCCATTGCGCGTACTCGGCCATGTCGGTCGCACTGCCGATGCAGATGCCACGCGCGTCGTGGATCATCATTTCGCTGTTGCGGCAGACGATCACCTCGTCGCCGGCCATTGCGATGAAGCTGGCTGCCGATGCCGCGAGCCCGTCGATCTGGACTGTCACGCTCGCGTCGTGGTTGCGCAGCGCGTTGGTGATCGCGAGCGCGTCGTAGACATCGCCGCCGGGGGAGTTGATCCGTACCAGGATCGATTCGGAGTCGACATTCGCGAGTCCCTGCACGAAGTCCTGTGCGCTCACGCCCCCGAACCACGGGTCCGGGTCGATCACGTCGTAGATCAGGATCTCGGTGGTCGAGTCGTCGGCCTTGTTCGATGGCGCCTTGATCTCGTACCAGCTGCGGCGCTCGGCCTTCGGGTGCAATGCCTGACGCGCGTTGTCGAGCTTGCGGGCGGCAGGCTGGTTGAGCAGTTCGGTCAGATTCACGGTCACTCCGATCAGAAGAGGGTCGCCTGCGCAGCGCTGGTGGGATTGCGCGGCCCGCGACGGTTCTGCGCTGTCGTCGGCGGAACTGGGGGTTGAGGGGAGTCGGCGTCAGACGACCTGGCAGGCAGGCCGAGACGCTGGCGCATCGTCTGTTCCACGAGTACGTCCGGCGAGAGCAGGCCCGCGTCGACGAGCATCTTCAACGCTGCGGCCGTCGCGTCTTGGCGAGATCCGATCTCGTCGAACACCAGTCGGGGCGCAGGTTCGTCCGGGCCCCAGTTGACATCGACGAGGTCCTCGATGACGTGAGCTGTCGCGGTGTCGCGGACAGTCTCGGCGAAGGTCTGGACCGACTGCACGAACGTGTCGGCCTGCACCGATGCGAGTGCGTAGGAGCCGCCGCCCGACAGGTTGAGGAAGTGAGCGAGACCGGCGAGCGCGATTGCCTTGTCGTGGTAATCGATCGCCTGCTGGATGTCGGGCAAGTTGCCCTGCACGCCCTTCAATTCGAGCTTCGCCCCCGCGGGCAACGCCGCTCCAGCCGTCTCGCCACCGCGGTAGCTCATTGCGATCTCGGCGAGCTTGTCGACCTCGTCCTGCGTCGCATGCTCGGGAGCCTCGCCAATCGGCACGCCCACGCCGTTGCGGCGGATCGCCATCGCTTGGTAGCGGATCAGCTCGTCCTTGAGCAGCCAATGCTTGTAGGACGGTCGCAACAGCGACTTACCCGTCCACTGACCGGGCTCCATGTCGCGGGTGTAGACCACCAGCCGTTTGATCGGCAGCGTCAACGGCTTGATCCCGTAGACGATCCGGCCGTCGGACGCGGGCGAGTACTGCTCGATCGAGTCGAGACCACCATCGAGCGCCACATTGAACTTCGACACCGTCCGCTGTGGACGTGGACCTAGCTTCGCTAGCCACACTCGTCCGTCGTCGTCGATCCGATACACCTGCTCGAAGATGGAAAATCCGTACTGCAGGTTGCTCAGCGCCCAGGCGAGGTGCTGGGTCCACGAGAAGCGGCCCCGGGTGCGGGGCAACGGGTCCTCGGCGGACGCACCCAAGACCGGAAGGCCGATGTTGCGCGAGACGTGCTCCACCACTTCGTCCCGAGCGCCGTTCGGCTCAATCCGCCAGGGGGTCCGCAAGATCGGCAGCTTCACCGCGGACAGTAGCGACGACACCCGGGAGTCCTCACGCTCCATCCGCGAGTACACGGTCAGGCAGTTCGGGAACTGCAGCTCGGGTAGCTGCTCCTCTTCGAGCCACTGCGAGAAGGTCGGTAGCGAGGACTGATCGGACACGTAGCCCTTCTCGCGCAGCGAGGGGACGGGGCGTGGGGTCGAATCGGGTGTCGTCACAGGTCACCTCCTCGTCAGGTCAGAAGCCGATGGACAGTAGGTCGAGGTCGCTCGAACGAGTTGGCGTCGTCGGGGTGGAGCGCCGGCCGCCGGCCGAGGGCAGTGCGCGTTCGGTCGCCGTCTCGTAGCCGAACGACACCAGCCCGCCGTGCGCCAACGTGGCGGCGATCATCGGCGCCGTAGAGCCGTCATCGGTACGGGTCCACACGAAGTCGCCCTGTGGCAGGTCTCGCTTCACCACGGTCTCGACCGCCCGGGTGAGCGCCGGCTGATCGGTGTGTGACAACAGGCCCGCCACCGCGTCGTCGAGGAAGCCACCAGACCATGCAGCCATCTGCGGGGTTGTGGCCTTCTCGGGCTCAATCCCCACGGCGATCAGCTTCGGCACGATCACCGCCGTCGGTGACCGGGAGTCGATCACCACTGCGACTGGGTCCCACGCCTCAGCCATCCGGACTACGAACGCCACAGCTTGGTCGTTGGTGAGACCGCTACCGTCGGGCGACGACTCGGGCCATCCAACCTCGACGTGCGTACGGCCGTCGTCGGTTCGCTGCGCTGCAGCGAACACCCAACGACGTCGATCGGGCGAGAGTTCGAGCCCGACCGCGATAGGGCCAGTCAGCCTCGGTGAACGATTGCGCATGTCGGACCAGCCCTTGATGATCGGCTCGTGCGCGGCGTGCGATGACGGCCACCTGCCATACGAGAGGCGCTCGATCTCCCACTCCTCGAGCGCGTTCCGGAAGCTGTCGAGTTCGTCCTCGATGTACTCGTGAGAGACGAGCGCGTACCCGGGCTCCACCTCGTGACCCAGCGACGGGTTCGCCGCAGCCCAGGTGTTCGGATCTGCACGCCAGGCCGCGCGCGCCTCGATGTCAGCCAGAGCGTCATCGGTGCGAGCAGGTGGCTCGGGTGCCGACCACTCCATCCACAGCAGGTTCTTCGGCGGGTTGGCTGACATGGCCGCATCCCGCAGGCTCGCCCACTTGCCGCAGTGCTCGTGCACCTCGGCGTCGGCAGCCGAACCGAGGTACCAGATCTGGAGGTTCTTCGCCGTGGTGAGCAACGGACGGATCGCAGCCTGACTCGCCTTCGACCAGATCATCGCCTCGTCGATCACCAGGCGGTCGACCGAGAAGCCACGCAGGCCCGACTTCGTTCGAGTGCGGTAGCGGATCTCGCTGCCGTTCTTCAACCGGATCCACTCTTTGCCGTTGCCAATCCGGATCGAGTCGACCTGATCCTCGAGCAGCGGGTGCGAGTTGATCAGGCCCTGCAGTCGGCCCATCGACTCCAGTGCGGTCTGGAACTCGTGCGCTGTGTGCAGGATGTGGACGCCTGGTTCCTTCAGCATCCACGCGAGCTCGACCACCTCGATCGAGGCGGTCTTGCCGTTCTGCCTCGCAACCAGCAGACCCACCTCGCGAGCAGCCCACCGCCCAGTCTCGGTGCGCGCCATACCCTGACGCACCACATCGCACTGCCAGTCGAGAAGCGTTGCGCCCGCAGTCCACGCGATGTCGAGCGCTTCCTCGCCACGCTCGAAGTCGACCGCGCCGGCAACCTGGTGGTGAACCCTAGGCTGGCGATGACCGAGCGGCGCGAGCCCTGGCAAGTTCATCCTCGAGACTCGGCGGCGCATCGTCGGCCGCATCGTCATCGTCCGACTGATCAGCAGGCGAACCCAACGGCATCAAGTCATCTCGATGAATCAGGACACTGCCGAACAGATCAGGCCTGCGCTCTACCCACCCGCGAATCTCACGCGATGCCGACCGCTCGATCTCCACCGCCGGGTGAGCGACGAGGTCACCGTTGGCCTTCTCGACCACCACACCGTCGGTATCAATGCGGTCACGGGCAGACTCTGCACGCCGCACCTGACCGGCGAACGCAGTGATCGCAGCACGGTCGCGAGCAGGTCTGCCCTCAGCGATCGCGAGGAGGTCATCGGACAACGTCACGAGCGCACCTCCAGTCGTCTGGGCATCCACGCAGGTCAGGCGGCCGAAAATCTTGAGAGGGCCCCTACGGCGAGACTCCGCCGGTAGTCTCGCTTTTTCTCTCTCCCCCGGGCGGTAGCCGGGGTTATCGGGGCCATGCCATGGCCCGAACGCCCAGTTCGGGCGCGATGGCCGTCGGATCTTCCACGCGACCACCGGTGATCGCCGGCCTGAGGTGATCGCGACTACCGTCACCCCGCTGCTTGTTGCAGCGTCCATGGAGAAGTCGGTCTGCCTTCGCGCCGCCGTGGGCGCGAGAGTGTGAGTGATCGGCGGCGAGAATGCCCGTGTCAGGGTCGGAGCTCATCGGGTTGTAGTCCACGTTCAGCGTCGGGTCGCGGAACATGGGCTCGCCACACCACCAGCACGGGGTGCCATCCACGTGCACTCGCAGCAGGCCGTCGCGAGTCTTGCGATGTTGATACCCGAGGCCGCGCTTGTGTGCGGAGGTCTTCGGCGCCATCAGCGGTGCACCCACTCCTCGTCCCACGCGTCCGCCCACGCCTGGTCTCGCTCGGCGCGTCGTCGCCGGCGTTCGCTCAGCTCGGCGCAGATTCTCGCGATGACGTAGATCGGAAGGATCGGGAGCCAGGAGAGCACGCGACCACCTCAGATCGAGGGTCTTGGGGGCCACCACGGCGCGGTCGCGGTTTTCCGTCGAAGGGTCGGAATCGCCGACGTTGGGGGATGGCGTTCACTCGTTCGGGCCACTGGCCGATGACGGAGTGAGGGCGGTTTTCCGCGCCGTGGTGGGGTCTGGGAAACACGAAAGGCGCCTCCCGCGGATACGGGAAACGCCTACGGCGCACAGCCTAGCACCCCACCGCGGACAATTTTGTCAAGTACCCCGCGCAGCGTTTCGTCATCTCACGTCCACCTTTGGCCGCGCGCGGTTCTCTCGAGCGCGTTTGTGAGCGGCAATGACGTCACCGAGGTGATAGAACCACGTGTCGCTGTCGTGATCCTTGGTGCCGGTGAGCATGTCGTGCTCGCGGAGGTATTTCACTCGCCGCACGGTCAGGCCGCGGCCCTCGTCGCCGAGCTGACGCGCCAGCTTCTCCACCTGTCTGGCTGTGACCACCTGCCGGTTCGCCGCCTCCACCTTCGCTGGCGTCACGCGGTACTCGGGCTGAAGCTGATTGACCGACCGGAGGCACTTGTCGATCACGGTCGTCAGGTGCCGGTAGTGCAGTGGCGCTTCCTCCATGAGCGCGAGCCCGAATCGGTAGCGGATCAGCCAGCGAGCGGCATCCTGCGTTGCGCCACCGATGTCGGGCACCTCAATCTTGCGTGTCTCGCACATGTCGCGGATCACGGTGGTGAGTTCGTTGTGCAATTCGTCGATGAGTGCGTCAATGTGCATGGCGTACGGCGGTTTTGAGTGCTGCTGCTTGTGTCCGCCACCTCCACCTGCGATGCCGCCCATTGATGCGTCGGCGGCCAGCGCGGCGTACATCGCGTCGAGGAGGTCGGGGTGCACCACCGCGTCGAGCTTCTCCTTCAGGTGATCGATCTCCGCGCGGGTGATGAAAAAGCCGTCGACATTCGCCTGCTGGGTCACAATTCCTCGCCGTCTTCGCCGAACTGGGACAGGATCACGAAGGTCGCCGGGGTGCGCGGCCGATCGCCAAGATCCCTCATGTCGAGATCGGTCGTTGCGGTGCCCATGCACAGCCCGCCGGCGATCGGGAACCGCGCTCCGTCGAAGCGGTAGACCGCCAACTCCTCGCAATGCCCGCGCTCGTTGTCGCTGATCAGCACCTGAGCATCCGGGGGAGCGGTCGCGAGCTTCGCCATCAGCTCCCGCACAGTCATATGTGAGCACCAGTCCTGGACGACGTCGCCGGTGTGCACGCGCTCGATCGAGTTGTCGGACCCTCCGTCTACCGTGCCCATCAACCCTCACCCCCGATCCGCTCATCAGAGGTGGGGGCAGGTTCCTGGTCGGACGTCGGGAAGCGTCCACCAGGAACCGAACCGGCTTCGACGGCCTCCGTCAGCGCCAGTAACGCCCATCCGATCGCGGCCAAGCCCATCGGAACATCACGCGCATCTGGTGATTCGGGGGTCATCCCCGACAGCAGCTTGAACGCTTCCTGTTTGGCCGGATTGCTCACAACTCCTCCTCGGCGTAGATGAGGGGCCGAAGCTCGGTCAAGATGTCGTCGATCGAGAATCCGCCGATGTAGTCGTCCTCATACCGCGCCGCGACAGCTCGGATTGGTGCCAGAGCTTCACGGGCGGCGGCGATCATGTCGTCGTAGCCCAAGTCGGGCTCGGTCCCCCTGTCCCACGCTCGTTGTGCTGCGGCGACAGCAGGATCACGGCGAAGCGAATCCTTCAACGCCTGCAGCAGGTCCGGGGTCTCACTCATCGGTTGTCCTCGGTCAGGTAGATGAGGGGTCATAGCTGCGGCCGACGTCTTCCCGTCCTCCAAACCCTGCGCATACGCGGTCAGCCACCGCTTCTCCGCAGTCGCCCGGATCGAGTCCGCCCACTCATTCATCACGCGAGCAATAGCATCGCCCACTCGATCAAACCTGGCTGCGCTCATCGGTTGTCCTCCGTATCGGGAGCAGGGGCGGGGGTGAGTAGAGAACGCCGGACGGTGATGTGGCTTCCGTCAAGTTCGACGCGACCCCGGTTTGCTTCTGACGCAAAGCGGAGGTGATGGTCGCCGGTGAGGCGGATGTGAATCCATTCACCCTTCTGCCACACGATCTCGCCTTCGATGCGACCCTTGCGGGAGTGCTGCCAGACGC
>NZ_BANX01000048.1 GCF_000334455.1 Gordonia soli NBRC 108243 | reverse complement strand
CGCGGCGTGCTCACCACGCACCACGCCCACCCGGTCCGCATCGGTCAGCGGTGATGTGTCGCCCACGATCTCGGCGGAAGTGTCGACCTCGACGAGCGTGATCGTGTCGCCCAGTGCCGCAACCGCATCCGGCACCACACCACCCACCACCACAACACCCACACCCGCAGTCGCCACCATGTACGACACACGATCAACAGGAGCACCCGTATCGATCGGCACATACTGCCCACCCGCAGCAACAACCGCATGCACCGCAACAACCATCTCCACCGAACGATCCACCGCAACACCCACGGCAACATCCGGCCCCACACCCACCGCAATCAACTCACGCGCCACCACCGACACCCGAGCACCGAACTCCGCAAACGACACCGAACGACCCTCGAACACCACCGCCGACGCATCCGGCGACACCGCCACCCGCGCAGCCACCGCATCCGCGATCGACTCGTCGGCGAGGGCGACCGAGGTGCCGGTGGACCACCGGGTCACCACGTCACGGTCTGCCGTCGACACCAGATCCACGTCTCCGACCGCGAGCGATGTCGGCGCGGCGGTCAAGGCCCGGAGGAGGGAGATGAACCGTTGCGCGAGAACCGTGATCGTCGAAGCGTCGAACAGGTCCGTCGCGTAGATGAGGGTGCCCGCCCACGGAGCCCCGGTCTCCCCTGCGGACAACCCGATCGTCAGGTCGACCTGCGCAGACACCTCCGGCGGGGTGACCGGCGTGATCCGCAAGCCGGCGTATTCGGTTCCGGGAACCCCAGATCGGGCCAGGTCGGACATGCCGCTGACCGCGGACTGGTCGAGGGTGAGGAGCACCTGGGCGAGCGGCGCGAAGGCCTCCGATCGCACCGGGTTGAGTCGTTCGACCAGGGTCTCGAACGGGATGTCGGCGTTGGCGAAGGCATCGAGATCGACCGTCCGCACGTGGTCGAGCAGCTCCGCGAGGGTCTGGTCGGCATCGAAAGCCGTACGCAGGACCAATGTGTTGACGAACATCCCGATGAGCGGATCCAGCACGCGCTGACCACGTCCCGCGACGGGAGTCGCGACGGCGATGTCGTCGGTGGCCGAGAGTCGGGCCAGCAACACCGACAGCGCGGCGTGTACCACCATGAACGGCGTGACGCCGCGGTCCGCCGCAACGGCGGTGATCTGCGCGGCGACGTCGGCCGGGATCTCGAAGGTCGTCCGGGCACCACGCTGAGAGGCACGCGCCGGACGGGGTCGGTCCGCGGGCAAGTCGATGACGTCGGGCAGTCCGCCGAGTCGGCGCAGCCAGTAGTCCAGCTGGCGTCCCAGGACCGATGCGGCGTCGTCGGCCGAGCCGAGTACCTGGTGCTGCCACACCGCGTAGTCGGCGAACTGGACCTCCAGCGGAGCGAATCGCGGTGCCTCACCGGCGATCCGGGCTCCGTACGCGGAGACGATGTCGGTGACCAGCGGGTTCATCGACTCGCCGTCGGCGGCGATGTGGTGGACCACCAGCGCGAAGACGAATTCGGTCGGCGCGACCTGCCACAGACGTACCCGCAGCGGCCACTGCCGGCTCACGTCGAAACCGGTGGTGAGCGCCGCCTCGAGGTCGCCCTGGGTACCGACCACGGCCCAGTCGAGTCGCTCGGCGATCTCCACCACGTCGTGGACCCGCTGGGCCGCCACTCCCCCGTCCGACGGGAAGGTCGTGCGCAGGACCTCGTGTCGTGCGACGACATCGGCGACCGCAGCACGCAACGCCTCGGCGTCGAGCGGTCCGTTCAGGCGCAGCACCGCGGGGATGTTGTATGTGGGCGACGACGGGTCGAACTGGTTGATGAACCACATCCGCTGCTGGGCGAACGACAGCGGGATGCGTTCCGGGCGTGGCGATGCGGCCGTGATCGGGGCCAGTGCCGCGGCGTGGTCGGCGACCGCGACCGCTAACTCGCGGACGCTGGGAGCGTCGAACAGATCGCGCACCGAGACCTCGGACCCGGTGACATCGGCGACCCGCGCGGCGAGCCGCATCGCCGAGAGCGAGTTGCCGCCGAGGTCGAAGAAGCTGTCGGTGACGCTGACCTGGTCGGTCCCGAGGACGTCGGCGTAGACGTCGGCGATCAACTCCTCCACCGGGGTGGCCGGACCGATGTAGTCACCTGCGGAGAACTCTGGTGCGGGCAGCGCCTTGCGATCGAGCTTGCCCGCGCTGTTGAGCGTGACCTGCTCCAGCGGCATCCAGACGGTGGGCCGCATGTACTCGGGCAGGGCCGTGGCGACCGCATCCTTGACGGCATCGAGGTCGACCGGACGTCCGCCGGCTCCGGCGAGGTACCCGACCAGGTGCTGACCGCCGTGCGGCGAGTCCGCGACGGTGGCCGCCGCGTGGACGACACCCGGAGCCGAGGCGATGACCGCCTCGATCTCACCCAACTCGATGCGCTGACCGCGAAGTTTGACCTGGAAGTCGGTGCGGCCCAGGTACTCCAGGACGCCGTCGGCGCGGCGGCGGACCAGGTCGCCGGTCCGGTACAGGCGCTCGCCGGGCCCACCGTGGGGGTCGGCGATGAAACGTTCCGAGGTGAGATCCGGGCGGGCCGCGTAGCCGCGGGCCAGCTGGACGCCACCGAGGTACAACTCGCCCGGCACGCCGGCCGGTACGCGCCGGAGCCGGGAGTCGAGGACGACCGCCGACGAGTTCCACACCGGCACACCGATCGCCACGGTGGTCGCGTCGGACGCGACCTTGCCGATGGACTCGTAGGTGATCTCCACCGCCGCCTCGGTCGGGCCGTAGAGGTTGTAGAAGAGCACCTGCGGCAGCCACTCGCGCATTTGCGCGGCCACCGACGGCGGCAGGGCCTCACCGGTGGTGGAGACGATGCGCACCGAATCGAGTGCACGCACCCGCTCGGCGCCCGCGACCTCGAGGAAGACCGACAGCATCGACGGCACGAAGTGCACCATCGTGGAGCGCGTCCGGGCGATCTCCTCGGCGACGTGGACCGGGTCGAGGTGTCCGTCGGCACGCAGGACGACCATCGTCGCGCCGACCATCAGCGGGGCGAAGAGTTCGGGCACCGACACGTCGAAGGTGTACGGCGTCTTCAACATCACCCGGTCGGTGGTGTCGATGGGCAGCTCGTCGAGGCCCCACCACAGTCGGTTGAGGACAGCGGCGTGAGAGAGCGTGACACCCTTGGGGCGCCCTGTGGAGCCGGAGGTGAACAGTGTGTAGATCGCGTCGTCGGCGCGGATCGGACGAACCCGCTCGGCGTCGCCGACCGGCGGCGTGGCGGGGTCCACGGGTTCGGTGGCGTCCACGGTGACCACCCGCACGGCGTCACCCAGTCCGACGACCGCCGGCGGGATCTCACCCGGCCCGACCAGGACGACCGAGACCCCGGCCGTGTCGACCATGTACTCGACACGGTCGACGGGCGCCGACGTGTCGAAGGGTACGTACTGACCACCCGCGGCGATCACTGCATGGATCGCGACCACCATCTCGACCGATCGCGGGATACACAGCCCCACCGCGACGTCCGGCCCCACACCGGCGGCCAGCAGCTGACGGGCGAGCACGCTGACACGGGCACCGAACTCCGCGTACGTGACGTCGCGGTCACCGAACAGCAGGGCCTCGGCGGCGGGGGTCCGGGCGATCTGGGCCGCCACGGCTTCGGGCACCGACGTCGGCGCGGGCAGTGCGACGCGGGCGCCCCACTCCCGACCGGCCTCGTCCGTGATCTCCACCGGGGCCATGAGTTCCGCATCGCCGACGGCGTCGCTCGGTGCCACGGTCAGTGCGTCGAGGAGGTCGGCGAACCGTGCCGCGAGGGCCGACACCGTCGTCTCGTCGAAGAGGTCGGTGGCGTAGATGATCTCCAGCGGCCAGTCCTGGCCCTCCGGTGCCGACGAGACCGTCCAATACAGGTCGACCTGCGCGGCAACCGATTCCGCGGTGACCGGGGTGATCTCGAGGTCACCCAGCGAGCCGAGTGCCGAGTCCGCCGACGCGGCAGGATCGAAGGAGAGGATGACCTGCGCCAGCGGTGAGAACGCCTCCGAGCGGGTCGGGTTCAGCCGTTCGACCAACAGCTCGAAGGGGACGTCGGCGTTGGCGAAGGCCTCGAGGTCGGTCGTGCGGACATCGTCGAGGAGGGCCCCGAACGAGCGTCCCGCGCGGACGTCGGCACGCAGCACGAGGGTGTTGACGAACATACCGACCAGCGGATCGAGAACACGCTGCCCCCGACCGGCGATCGGAGTCGCGATCGCGATGTCCTCCGTCGCCGACAGACGTGCCAACAGCACCGACAGCCCGGCATGGACGACCATGAACGGCGTGGTGCCGAACTGTCGTGCCAGTCCGGAGATCCGCTCGCCGACCGCTGCCGGGATCCGGCCGCGCACACGAGCACCGCGCTGCGACGCGACAGCGGGACGGGGACGGTCAGCGGGCAGTTCGAGGACATCCGGCAGTCCCGCGAGTCGCTCCGCCCAGTAGTCGAGCTGGCCGCCGACCACCGAGCCCGCGTCGGCAGGGTCTCCGAGTTCGCGGTGCTGCCAGAGTGCGTAGTCGGCGAACTGCACCTCGAGGGGCATGAACTCCGGCGTCAGCCCGGCCGCGCGCGCGGAGTAGGCCGTGACGATGTCGGCGATCAGCGGGGCCATCGACTCACCGTCGGCGACGATGTGGTGAGCGACGAGTGCGAACACCACCTCGTCGGGACCGGTGCGCCACAACCGGGCTCGCAGCGCCCAGTGCGTCGTGACGTCGAACCCGGTAGTCGCCGCGGTCTCGATCTCGGCGCGCGAGTCGACGATCGCCCAATCCAGACGATCGGCGATCTCGTCGATCGCGTGGATGTGTTGGAACGGCACCCCATCGCGCGCGGGGAAGGTCGTCCGCAGGATCTCGTGGCGAGCGATGACGTCGGTGATCGCGGTGTACAGCGTCTCGACGTCGAGCGGACCGGCGAGTCGCAACACGGCGGGGATGTTGTACGTGGCCGACGTCGGATCGAAGCGGTTGAGGAACCACATCCGCTGCTGCGCGAAGGACAGTGGGATGCGGTCGGGCCGCGGGATCACCGCGACGACCGGGGCGAGACCGGCTCCGCGGTCGGACAGTGCCGCCACCAGGTCGCGGACCGACGGCGTCTCGAAGAGGTCGCGGACCGAGACGTCGACGTCGAGCGCGTCGCCGATACGCGCGGCCAGTCGAGCCGCCGACAGCGAGTTGCCGCCGAGCTCGAAGACGCTGGTCGTCGCGCCGACCTCGTCGAGTCCGAGGACCTCGGCGAAGGCATCCGCCACGATTCGTTCGGTCTCGGTGGCCGGGGCGACGACCTCCGACTCGGGCAGGGTCGTCTCGGGTGCGGGCAGGGCCGCGCGGTCGAGTTTGCCGTTGGCGGTCAACGGGATCGCGTCGATGGCCACGACGAGGTCGGGGACCATGTACGCGGGCACGGATCGGCCGGCGACCTGACGGACCAGTTGCGGGTCGAGGGCAGCCGGGTCGTCCACCACGACGTGACCCACGAGTTGCTCGCCGCGACCGGGCAGGTCGACGATGGTGGCCGCCGCGGCGGTCACACCGGGTGCGCTCAGCAGGGCGGTCTCGACCTCGCCGAACTCGATGCGGAAACCACGCAGCTGGACCTGCGCATCGCCACGACCCAGGTACTCGATGTCGTCACCGACCCGGCGGGCCAGGTCACCGGTGCGGTACATCCGGGTCCCGACCGGGCCGAACGGCGCGGCGACGAACCGGGTCGCGGTCAGCTCGGGACGCCGCAGGTAGCCCTGCGCCAACTGCCCACCGACGACGTACATCTCACCGAGCACACCCTCGGGCACCGGCCGCAACCGATCGTCGAGGATGTGGATCCCCAACGACGCCAACGGCCGACCGATGAAGCTGGCATCGCCCGCGCTGACCGTGTCGGGGTCCAGTGGCCGGAAGCTGACATGCACCGTGGTCTCGGTGATGCCGTACATGTTGACCAGCACCGCATCGTCGCCGGGATGCTCGTCGAACCAACGGCGCACCTGCTCGAAGTTGAGCGCCTCGCCGCCGAAGACGACGTACCGCAAGTACAGCGGGTGGGACCGGTCCCGGCGGCGCGCCTCGGCGAACTGGTAGAAGGCCGACGGGGTCTGACTCAGAACGGTGACCCGCTCGCGTTGCACCAGCGCCAAGAACTCTGCGGGAACACGCGCGACGTCGCGTCCGACCACCACCAACCGGGCTCCGCTGAGCAACGGACCCCACAGCTCCCACACCGAGAAATCGAACGCATACGAGTGGAACATCGTCCACACATCATCCGACCGGAACTCGAAATCGGTTGCCGCCGTGTCCATCAACGTCACCACATCCCGATGGGTGACCTCCACACCCTTCGGACGGCCCGTCGAACCCGACGTGTAGATCACGTAGGCGCGAGCATCGGCCGGCACCGCGGGAGCGTCGAAACCTCCGGTTGCCGCGCCGTCGGCGACCAGGTCGGCGACGTCGGCGACCCCGACCGATCCTGGTAGCTGCGACCAGAGTTCGAGCCCGGCGGTCGTGGAGTCGGTGAGGACGAGAGCGGGTGCGGCGTCGGAGAGGATGAACCGCAGGCGTTCAGTCGGGTTCGTGGTGTCCAGCGGCAGATACCCCGCGCCGGCCTTCAGCACGCCGAGGATCGACACCACCAGGTCCACCGTCCGGGCCGGGGCCACGGCGACGAGATCGCCGACGGCCACCCCGCGTGCGGTGAGCGCAGCGGCAAGTGCAGTCGAGCGGCGGTCCAGCTCCGCATAACTCATCGACGCCGTGGGGTCGGTGACGGCGATGCGCTCGCCTGCGGTGATCGCCGAGCGGACGAACAGGTCGACCAGCGAAGTGCCCTGGTTGGCGGTCGCGGTGATCGGATCGACCAGGCGCTGCAGGTACGCGCCCTGATCGGTCAGGGCGATGTCGGCGGTCGCCAGGTCGGTGCGGGTGGTGATCGTCTCGAGGATCCGGACCAGGATGTCGGCGAAGATCTCGACCTGACGGTCAGCGAATGCCGCGGGCAGGTACTTCAGCTTGAGCTCGATCCGGTCGCCGACCGGTCCGGTGACCATGGTCAGCGGGTAGTGCGTGGCGTCGGTGGCGTCGACGCCGCGGACGCGGAGACCACCGACGTCGGTCGTGGCCAGCGAATCGGAGTCGATGGGGTACGACTCGTGCACGGCCAGGGTGTCGAACAGCGCTCCGGCGACGCCGGTCTCGGCGATCAGCTCGGGGAGGGCGATCTGCTGGTGATCCAGGACGGCGACCTTGTCCGCCTGCACCTTCCGCAACACATCCACCACCGACGCAGACGGATCCACATCGACCACCGCAGGCAAGGTGTTGATGAACAACCCCACCATCGACTCCACACCATCGAGATCAGCCGGACGACCCGACACCGTCTCACCGAAGGTCACCACACGCTCACCGGTCACCCGCGACAACAACACCGCCCACGCGAACTGCAACACCGTCGACACGGTCACGCCGGTCTCCCGGGCGGTCGCTTCGATGGCAGCGGTGAGTTCGGTGTCCAGGAACCGTGACCGGTCCCGCGGCAAGCGGTCGAGGGTCGCCTCGCGGCCACTCGAGACCAGCGTCGGCCGTTCCACCGGTGACAGCACCTCGCGCCAGGCCGCGCGTCCCGCGGCGGGATCGACCTGTGCGATGTGGGCGAGGAAGTCGGCGTAATCGCCGCTCGCGCCGGACATCCCGGTGTATGTGCGGCCGGTCGCGTACAGCGCCATCAGGTCGGCCAGCATCAGCGGACTCGACCATCCGTCCAGCAGGATGTGATGACTGGTGACCACCAGACGCGTCTCACCGCGGCCGCGGACGACCACGAAACGGATGAGCGGCGGGGCGTCGAGGTCGAAGGGTTCGACCTGCTGACGCTCGGCGATGGCGGCGACCTCGGCGTCGATTGCGGGCGCGCCGGGCACCGTCAGGTCAACCACCCGCCACGGCACCTCGACGGTCTCCGGCACCACGGCCACCGCTGCACCGCTCTCGGTGCGCACGTATCCCGACCGCAGGATGCGATGGTGTGCGAGGAGTTGGCGGGCCGCGTCGTGGAGGCGGTCGACGTCGACGTCACCGTCGAGTGTCAGCACCGCCTGTGCGACGTACACGTCGACGGCGCCGGATGCCCGTCCGCCGGCAGCCAGTTCGGCCTGGAAGTGCAGGCCGCGCTGCAGCGGGGACAACGACCAGATCGCGGCACCGGGGTGGCGTCGGGCCAGGGCATCGATCTCGGACTGGGTCAGTTCGACGCCGGGGACATCCGACGGCGACCAGCCGACATCACCGGTCTCGGTGACGAACGAGACGATCGCCGCGAGTTCGGCGTGCCAGCGTGCGGCGAGATCGGCGATGTCGGACTCGTCGAGAAGCGCAGCGGCGGCGGAGAAGTCAGCGGTGAACTCGCGGCCACCCTCGGTGACGACAGTGCCCGCGGTGACGGTGAGCACGTTGGCCGCGACCATCCCGCCCGTGACCGTCGCGGGTAGCCGTGGGGCGTCCGGTGCCGGCAGGAGGTCGGCGGGACCTGCACCGTCGGCGCCGCCGGAGACGTTGCCCAGGTAGTTGAACGCGATCGACGGCAGCGGCCGACCTGCCAGCGACGTGGCGTCGGCCGACTGTCCAGACAGGTAACGGAGCGCGCCGAAGCCGATGCCGTTGTCGGGCTGCCCGAGCCGCTCTTCCTTGGCGGCCTTGACCGCATGCGCGACGTCCTCGGCGGGGTCGAGCAGGACCGGTGCGATGGTGGTGAACCAGCCGACGGTGCGGGAGAGGTCCGCGCGCCGCGGGTTCGGCCCGCGCCCGACGATCTCCTCGTAGCGTCCGTGTCCCTCCAGCAGGACCGAGACCGGTGTGGTGTCGGTGATGCCGCGGGCGTGCTGCCAGGAGCGGATGGCGCGGGCCAGCGCAGCCAGCAACGCGTCGTTGACGCCGCCGGCGAACGCGGCCGGGACGGAGGTCAGCAGCGCTTCGGTCAGCGCCGGCTCGATCCGCTCCACCACGGATCGGTTGGTGGACAGCCGATCCCGGCCGCGATCGATCCGAGCGCCGAGGTCGGTGGGCTGCAGCGGCAGCCGACTCGTCCAGTAGCCGAGTTCGTGGCGGCGATCGACCGCCTGCTCGACCAGCGCCGACACCCACGCCGATGCCGACGTGACCTCGCCGCGGAGAGCGTACGGCTGACCCGCGGTGTGCTGGGCCCAGGCGGTGACTAGATCTTCGATGATCGGGCGCCACGAGACGGCATCGACACCGAGGTGGTGGATGACCAGGACGACACGTCCGGCGCCGGTGGGATCCGTGACGTGCACCGCATGCACCAGCCGACCGTCACCGGGATCGAGCCGCGCCGAGGCGTTCTCGAACGCGATGCGGATGTGGTCGGCGAACGCCGGGTCGGCGACGGGTACGTCCGAGGTCAGGGTCGAGGTGGCCTGCGACGGGTCGAAGGCGGTGGCGGGACGGAGTTCCCAGCCGCCCTCGACCTCGGTCAGCGACGCCGACAACATCGGGTGTGCGGCGACGACCTCGTTCAGGAGCTCGCCCAGGACATCCTGGGTGAGCGTTGCCGGGGCGACGAGGACCTGCGACTGGGAGAAGTCCGCGAAGTCGGCGGGCGACTCCGAGTGCTCGACCATCCACGCGACGATGGGCGGCAACGGGATCGCGGCACCGGGATCGGTGGGCTCGAGGATGGCCGGCAGTTCGTCGGTACCGGCTGCGGCGGCGCGTGCCAGGGCACGGACGGTGCGGTGCTCGAACACGTCCCGTGGCGAGATCGACAGACCCGCCGACCGCGCTGCCGAGGCCAGCTGGATCGACATGATCGAGTCGCCGCCGAGGGCGAAGAACGACTCGACGACGCTGACCCGATCGAGTCCGAGCAATCCGGCGACGATCGAGGCCAGTTGTTCTTCTACCGCACCGGACGGTGCCACGTGATCGGCGGTGATCTCGATGGTCGGTGCAGGCAGTGCTCGCCGATCGAGCTTGCCGACCGGGGTGAGCGGCAGTGAGTCGAGGACGGTGAAGCTCGCCGGGACCATGAAGATCGGGAGGCGATCCTCCAGATGCGCACGGAGCGCGGCGATGTCGATGCCGGCGACCGCGTCGCCCGCCGACGTCGCATCCGGTTGTCCACGGTGCGGCACGAGGTACGCGGCGAGCGCGGTGACCACCGAGTCGCCGGAGTCGGCCAGCACGCCGTTGCCGACCACACCGACCACCACGGCCGAGTCGACCTGCGGGTGGTCGGTCAGCGCCGTCTCGATCTCGCCGAGCTCGATCCGCAGTCCGCGCAGCTTGATCTGGTCGTCGCTGCGTCCGCCGTAGCCGATGCTCAGGTCGCCGTCGGCGCTGCGGACCCAGCGGACCACGTCACCGGTGCGATACATCCGGGTGCCCGGCGCGCCGTGCGGGTCGGCGACGAACCGCTCTGCGCTCAGTCCGGGTCGATCGAGGTAGCCGCGGGACAGGGCGACGCCGGTGACGTAGAGCTCGCCGAGCACGCCCACCGGTACCGGTCGCAGATAGTCGTCGAGGATCAGCAGGCCGATGCCGTCGAGGGGCCCGCCGGTGGCGACCGGCTCCCCCACCCGCATCGGGCCGCTGATGGTGACACCGATGGTGGTCTCGGTGGGGCCGTAGAGGTTCTGGATGCGACGGTGCGCGGCCCACTGGTCCTTCAGCGCCTCACCGACCGCCTCACCACCGGCGTAGACGGCCCGCAGCGAGGTCAGCGTGATCGGATCCAACGAGGACAGGACGGTCGGCGTCAGGAAGGTGTGGGTGATGCGGTGCTCGGCGATGAACTGCTGCAGTTCGTCGCCGGCGATCGCACTCGACGGCCGATAGACCAGCGTGGCACCGGAGATGAACGCCAGCAGGTACTCGAGCACCGAGGCGTCGAAACTCGGTGAGGCGAACCCGAGTACGCGCGCATCGGCAGTGACGTCCGCGCGGCGCGTCTCCTCGACACCGAAGTTGTGCAGGCCGCGGTGGGTGACGGTGACACCCTTGGGTCGTCCCGTCGAACCCGAGGTGTAGATGACGTAGGCGGTGTTGTCGACACGCACCGGGGCGAGTCGATCGGCGTCGGTGACCGGGCCGGCCGATTGGGCGGCGACGGCTGCCGCGACATCGGGGTCGTCGACGAGCGACCATCCGAAGCCCGCTTCCGCCAACGCGCCGGTCGAGGACTGCGTGAGCCCCATACTCGCGCCGGAGTCCTCGATCATCGTCGCGACCCGCTCGGGTGGATAGTCGGGGTCGATGGGCACGTAGCCCGCGCCGGTCTTGGCGACCGCCCAGATGGCGGTCATGAGTTCGGTCGACCGCGGCAGGGCGAGCGCGATCAGCGTCTCGGCGGACGCGCCGAGGCCGATCAGATGGCGCGCCAGTCGATTCGAGGCCTCGTCGAGCTCTCGATAGGTCAGCTGCGACCGGGCCGTGACCACGGCCTGATGGTCGGGCCGGCGTGCGGCGGCGTCGGCGAAGATGTCGGCGAGCAGACGTGGTGCGGCTCCGGGCCGTCCGCCGACCGGTGTCAGCCGTGCCGTCTCGTCCGCGGTCAGCAGATCCGCGGCGCCGACAGGCTGCCCGGCGTCGGCCACCAACTGCGCCAGCAGGCGGACGAAACGCTGCATGAACTCGTCGACGGTGGAGCGGTCGAAGAGATCGGTGGCGTAGTTGACCCGACCGGTCCACGCGCCGGTGCCCTCGGCCGCGACGCCGACGGTGAGGTCGACCTTGGACGACGTCTCCTCGATGTCCAGGACCGAGACGTCGACATCGTCCAGGCGCGCCACGACCGCTGCCGGGTCCGGCGTGTCCTGCCCGAAGGTCAGCAGCACCTGGGTCAACGGCGCGAAGGACTCCGACCGCACCGGGTCGAGCGCGTCGACGACCGCCTCGAACGGGACGTCCGCGTGCGCGAAGGCATCCAGATCCGTCGAGCGGACGGCGTCGACCAGCGCCGCGAACGACTGTCGAGGATCGACCGCGGTGCGTAGGACCAGGGTGTTGACGAACATGCCGACGAGGTCGTCGAGAGCAGCCTGTCCGCGGCCCGCGATCGGGGTGCCGATCGCGATGTCGTCGGTACTGCTCAGTCGTGCCAGCAGGACCGCGAGTGCGGCGTGGACCACCATGAACTCGGTGACACCCCGCTCTGCGGCCGTCCGGCGGACCAGATCTGCCGTCTCGGCCGGGATCTCGAACGTGGTCTCGGCACCGCGCATGGACGCGACCGGCGGTCGCGGACGATCCGACGGCAGCGTCAGGACGTCCGGCAGGCCCGCGAGCCGTTCACGCCAGTGGTCCAGCTGACGGGCCACCACCGACTCGGGATCGTCGGCGCTGCCCAGCACGCGTTGCTGCCACAGCGCGACGTCGGCGAACTGCACCGGGAGGTCGGCGAAGTCGGGGGCACGCCCCTGGGTGCGCGCGGCGTACGCGGTGACGACATCGGTCACCAGCGGTCGCATCGACTGCCCGTCGCCGGCGATGTGGTGCAGCACGATCAGGACGATGTGTTCGAGATCGTCGACGCGGCGCACACGCACGCGGATCGGCCGCTGGGTGGCGACGTCGAAACCGGTCTGCGCAGCCCTGATCAGGTCGGCATCGTCCGCGACGACCTGCCAGTCCAGGCCGGCGTCCGCACCGGACCGGTCGCCGACCACCTGTCGGGCGACGCCGTCGATCGAGGGGAAGACCGTGCGCAGGACTTCCTGGCGCTCCACCAGGTCGGCCACCGCCGCCCGCAGCGCGGCGAGGTCGAGTTTGCCGCGGAGCCGGAGGCCGATCGGGATGTTGTAGGCGGGCGACAAGGTGTCGAACTGGTTGATGAACCAGATGCGCTGCTGCGCAAAGGACAGCGGGATCAGGTCGGGTCGCGGGGCGACCGCGGTGACCGGCGGCAGTCCGGCTCCTCGGCTGGACGCAGCGGCGGCGAGATCACGCACAGTCGGCGCGTCGAACAGATCGCGGACGCTGACGTCGGCGTCGAGTGCAGCCGCGACCCGGGCAGCCACCCGCGTCGCCGAGAGTGAGTTGCCGCCCAGCTCGAAGAAGGACTCGGTGACCGACACCTGCTCCACACCGAGGATCTCGGCGAACACGCCGGCGACACGTCGCTCGGCGTCGGTGGCCGGTGCGACATGGGCGCGCGCTTCGTACACCGGCTCGGGCAGGGCGCTGCGGTCGACCTTGCCGGAGGCGTTGAGCGGCAACGCATCCAGGATCACCCAGACCGTCGGCCGCAGGAACGCCAGCAGTCGTTCGGCGGCGAAGGCCCGCACCCGGTCGCGGTCGACCGGCTCGCCCGGACCGCCGGCGACGTAGGCGACCAGGTTGTCACCGGCCGGCCCGGCGACCACGGCGGCCGCCGCGGACACCACCCCGGGTGCCCCGGCCAGCACCGACTCGATCTCGCCGAGCTCGATGCGCTGGCCACGCAGCTTCACCTGGAAGTCGGTGCGGCCCAGATAGTCCAGGGCGCCCTCGGCCGTCCAACGGACCTCGTCGCCGGTGCGGTAGAGCCGATCGCCCGGCGCACCGATCGGGTCGGCGACGAATCGTTCGGCGGTGAGCGTCGGTTGCGCGGCGTACCCACGGGCGACGGCCGGGCCACCCAGGTACAGCTCACCCACCACGCCCCGGGGGACCGGACGCAGGCGGCCGTCGAGTACCCGAGCGACCACGTTGGCGATCGGGCGGCCGATCGGCACCTCGTCGACCGGCTCGGTCAGCGTCTGGGTCGTCGTGTCGACGGTGGCCTCGGTCGGCCCGTACTGGTTGACCACCTGCGCCGCGGGCGCCGCAGCGAGCGTGCGCTGCACCAGTGCGGGTGCGAGAGCCTCACCGCCGGTGAGGATGTGGCGCAACGAGGTCAGCGAGTCGGTGCCGCCGCGCGACTCCTCCAGGAACACCGCGAGCATCGACGGCACAAACTGCACGGTCGAGATCTGTGCGTCGTCGATGACCTGTCGCAGGTAGACCGGATCACGGTGCCCGTCCGCGTCGGCGATCACGGTGACCGCGCCGGACAACCACGGCCAGAACAGTTCCCACACCGAGGCGTCGAACGTCGCGGGGGTCTTCAGCAGCACTCGCTCCGCGGCCGGATCGTCGGTGAGCGTGCCGAACCAGGTCAGCAGGTTCGCGAGCGATCGGTGCCGCACCGTGACGCCCTTGGGGCGTCCGGTCGAGCCGGAGGTGAAGAGTGTGTAGACCGCGGTGTCGCCGAACACCGGGCCACGCCGCTCCGCCGCGGTGACCGGCGCGGTGTCGCCGACGATCGGCGCCGCGGAGTCGACCACGTGAACCACGATCCCGTCGAGGGCGCGCAGACCCTCCGGCGTGTCGCCGGTACCGACGAGAACCGTTGCGACGCCGGCAGTTCGCACCATGTGCGCGACCTGGTCCGCGGGCGCTTCCGGATCGATCGGCACATACGCGCCACCGGCCGCGACCACGGCGTGCACTGCGACCAGCAGCTCGACCGATCGCGGGATGCACACGCCGACGGCGACCTCCGGACCGACGCCGGCGGTGATCAGCTCGCGGGCGAGCACCGCAACCCGGCCGCCGAACTCGGCCGAGCTCAGCGACCGTCCGCCGGCGACGACCGCCGGCCGGTCCGTGCCGGGGAGGGTCGATAGCAGATCGACGACTGTCTCCGGGCCGTCGCGCGACGGGCCCGACATCCATGCCGCGAGCGCATCGGATTCATCGGGCAGCAACGCATCCGCTGCCGCGATCGGCGCGTCGGGATTCCGGGTCAACGCATCGAGCACGGCGACGAAACGGTCGGCGAGACGCAGCACTGTCGGTGCGTCGAAGAGGTCGGTGGCGTAGACGGCCGAACCATGCCAGCCGTCGCCGTTGTCGGCGATGCCGAGCGTGAGGTCGACCTTGCTGGGCAGGTCGGTCGGCTCCACCGGTCGCACGCGGAGCGCGCCGGCCTCCCCCACCGCGAGTTCACCGGTCGCCAGCTCGGAAACGGCCGACTGGTCGAAGGCGAGCCACACCTGGGCGAGTGGGGCGAAGGCCTCGGATCGGGTCGGGTCCAGGCGTTCCACCACGGACTCGAACGGGACGTCGGCGTTGGCGAACGCCTCGAGGTCGACGCCGCGGACGTCGTCGAGCAACGCCGCGAACGAACGACGCTCGTCGACGGTGGTACGGAGCACCAGCGTGTTGACGAACATGCCGACCAGAGGATCGAGCACCGACTGTCCCCGACCGGCGATGGGTGTGCCGACCGCGATGTCATCCGACGCCGACAGGCGCGACAACACCACCGCGAGGGCGGCGTGCGCGACCATGAACGGCGACGCACCGTGTTCGCGGGCGACCGCGTCGACCCGTTGCGAAACCTCGGCGGGGACGTCGAACTCGACACGGTCGCCGCGCAACGACGCCACCGCGGGTCGCGGCCGATCGGTGGGGATCTCCAGGACGTCGGGCAGTCCGCTCAGCCGCTGCTCCCAGTACGCGAGCTGGCCACCGACCAGCGAGTCGGCATCGGCGGTGTCGCCGAGCACCCGCTGCTGCCAGAGCGCGACGTCGGCGACCTGGACGGACAGGGGCGTGAACTGCGGAGCCGTACCGGCCGCCCGTGCCTGATAGGCGGTCAGCAGATCGGTGACCAGCGGACGCAACGACTCACCGTCGCAGGCGATGTGGTGCAGCACGACGACCAGGACGTACGCGTCGGGCGCGGTCTGCTGGATGCGTACCCGCACCGGCCACTCGGTCGTGACGTCGAATCCGGTTGTCGCCGCGGCGTACAGTGCGTCGTCGGAGTCGGCCTCGGCCCAGTCGACGCCGGCAGCGATCTCGGCGGGGTCGTGGATCAGCTGGTAGGGCACGCCATCGGCAGCCGGATAGGTGGTGCGCAACACCTCGTGCCGGGAGACCACGTCGTCGAGCGAACGCCGCAGCGCGGCGCGATCGAGCTCTCCGGTCAGGTGCAACACGATCGGGATGTTGTAGGCGGGCGAGGTCGCGTCGAACCGGTTGATGAACCACATCCGTTGCTGTGTAAGGGACAGCGGGATGAGATCGGGCCGGTCGGCCGCCTCGATCGGCGGCATCCCGGCGCCCTTGTCCCCCGCACGGGCGGCGAGGTCACGGACCGTCGGCGCCTCGAACAGGTCGCGCACGGTGAGGTCGACGCCGAGCACCTCGGCGGCACGGCCCACGATCCGCGCGGCCAGCAGTGAGTTGCCACCGACGTCGAAGACCGACTCGACCACGCTGATCTCGTCGAGTCCCAGGACATCGGCGTAGATCTCGGCGAGGACGGTCTCCGTGGACGTGGCGGGGGCCACGTACTCGGTGGTCGACTCGATGGTCGGGCGCGGCAGGCTCTGCCGGTCCAACTTGCCGTTGGAGGTCAGCGGGAGGGCGGCGATGCCGACGACGACATCGGGGACCATGTACTCCGGCACCGATCGCGCGGCGATCCGCCGGACCTCGGGACCGTCGATCTCGCGGTCGCTCCCGACCTCGGCCACGACGTAGCCGACGAGGAGTTCACCCCGGTCTCCGAGATCGACGACGTTGGCCGCCGCAGCGCCGACGCCGGGAACCCGCAGCATCGCGGCCTCGATCTCGCCGAACTCGATACGGAAGCCGCGCAGCTGCACCTGGGCGTCACTGCGGCCGAGGTATTCGATGTCGTCGCCGACGATCCGGGCGACGTCACCGGTGCGGTACATCCGCGAGCCGTCGGTGGCGAACGGGTTGGCGACGAATCGGGTGGCGCTGAGTCCGCGCCGCTTCAGGTACCCGCGCGCGAGTTGTCCACCGGTCACGTACATCTCGCCGACGACACCTGGCGGGACCGGCCGCAGCCGGGAGTCGAGGATGTAAATGCCGAGCGACGACAGCGGGCGACCGATGAACGAGGCGTCGCCCGCGGAGACCGCGTCACGGTCGAGTGCTCGGAAGCTGACGTGCACGGTGGTCTCGGTGATGCCGTACATGTTGACCAGGACGGCGGTGTCGGTCGGGTTGGCGTCATACCAGCGCCGCACCTGTTCGAAGTTGAGGGCCTCACCGCCGAAGACGATGTAGCGCACGGCCAGATCGATCGGTCGACGCCGACGCGCGTCGATCAGCTGATAGAAGGCCGACGGCGTCTGGCTGAGCACAGTGACGCCCTGGTCGGCGAGCAGACCGAGGAACCGGTCCGGGTCGCGCGTCACGTCCTGGGCCACCAGCACCAGCCGCGCTCCGGTGAGCAACGGACCCCACAGCTCCCACACCGAGAAGTCGAAGGCATACGAGTGGAACAGCGTCCACACGTCGTCGGCGCCGAAGGTGTACTCCTGCGCGGCGGCGGCCATCAGCGTCACCACGTCGCCGTGGGTGACCACGACGCCCTTGGGGCGCCCGGTCGAGCCGGAGGTGTAGATGACGTAGGCCGGCAGACGCTCGTCGATCTGCGTCGGGGTCGGTGCGGCCGCAACCGGAGCGGTGCTCGCGAGTCGGTCGACCGTGGTCGTCGTCGCACCGAGACCGGTCCAGCGCTCGTCGTCGGTACCGTCACCGATCAGCAGCAGCGGTCGGGCGTCGTCCAGGATGGAAGCAAGGCGCTCGGCCGGATGCGAGCGATCGAGCGGAAGGTAGCCGGCCCCGGTCTTCAGGATGCCCAACAGCGCGACCACGAGGTCGGCGTCCCGCGGCAGCGCCACTGCGACCAGGACCTCGGGACCGGCACCTGCGGCGAGCAGGGCGGCGGCGACGCGATCCGACCGGTCGTCGAGTTCGTCGTAGGTGAGCCGGGTGCCGTCGGCGTCGCTCACGGCGACGCGCCCGCCGAAGCGGGCGACGGTGGAGCGGAACAGGCCCGGCAACGATCCGAAGTCGGTGGTCCCTGCGATGGCGGCGGCCGCGGACCGGATGTCGGCGATGGCGGTCACCGTGGCGGCGGCGATCTCCTGCGGCGTGCGGCCGGCGGTCGGGAGTCGGCCGGCCAGTGCCGCGTTGATGGCGGCGTCGGTGTCGAGACCTTGCGCGCGCAGCACGGTCGCGGTGACCGACGCCTGCGCGTCGAGCTGACCGAAGGTGACCGGACCGGTGGTCCCCTCGACGGCGACGGAATCAGGTGACGTCGCCGCGGCGAATCCGACCAGGTCCAGGGTCGACGGTGCTGAGCCCCAGATACGCGACACGTCCGCGGCTCGTGGATCGACACCGGTCACGTTTGGTTGATTCCTTCTCTCGTCAGTTCAGAGCTGGTCAGTTGTGGGCTCGGGCCTTGCCGACTTCCGTTGTTCGGCCCCGGGATCGGATCCGGATGGGCGCCCACGACGGTGAGCGCGTTCCCCCGGAGCAGACCGAGCACTTCTCCAAGAGTATCCGGCCCCGCCGACGCTATGGCGGGAGCGAGGCTCATCAGTGCTGTCGCCAGCGCCGAGTCCGGGTCGGGCAGTGCCGCGGCCATCGCCGACGACATCGCGGACACCGACGCGAAACTGATCGCGGTCCCGTCGTGGACGAACGCGGTCGCGTCCGGCGCGGTCGCGGCGGCGTCCGCCACCAGATCCGGCAGCGGCAGGATCGGTTCCGGGCGTGCGTCGTCGACCGCCGCGATCTCGGCCGCGGTGGCGATCGCGATGTCTCCCACCAGGACCTGCGGATCCTTGACGATCTCCTCGAGCACCCGCAGGTACCGCTGGCTGTAGACCTCGACCGTCGATGGGTCGAACAGGTCCGTCGCGTAGAGGAACGCCGCGCGCATGGACTCAGTGGCGGCACCGTCGGTGACCGGGTCCACCGGGTAGACCGTCAACTGGAGGTCGACCTTCGCCGCGGTGAGCTGCTCGGAGACGGGCGTGATCGTCAGATCCTTCATCTCCAGCGACGGATAGTAGAAGTTCTGGAAGGCGAACATCACCTGATAGATCGGGTTGTACGACGTCGGCGGTGACGGCAGGACCGTGGTCGCGATCCGGTCGAAGGCGATGTCCCCGTTGGCCATGTCGGCGAGGTCGGCGTCGCGGACCCGCTGGAGCAGCTCCGCGAACTTCTCGTCGTCACGGAGTTCGGTGCGCAGCGCGAGCGTGTTGACGAACATGCCGATCACGTCGTCGAGTGCCTCGTCACCACGTCCACCGTAGGGCGTACCGATGACGATGTCGCGCTGGTTGACCAAGCGTCCGAGGAACACCGCGAAGGCGGCGTGCATCACCATGAACAGCGTGCCGTGGTTGTCCTTGGCGACGGTCTCGAGATCACGCACCAGGTCGACCGGCACCTCGAAGCCCACCTCCTCGCCGGCGAAAGTCGGTGTGCGGGGGCGTGACCGGTCCGCGGGCAGGTCGATGCGCGGCGGCGCACCGGCGAGACGATCCGTCCAGTAGTCGAGCTGGCGGTGATCCTCGGTCATTCCGTCGGCGACCTCGGTGGCCAGCCATCGCTGTTGCCACAGAGCGAAATCCAGGTACTGGACGTCGAGCGGCGACCAGGCCGGCGCGTCACCTTCGACGCGCGCCGCGTAGGCCAGCATCACATCGCGCGCCAGCGGCAGCATCGATCCGCCGTCGGCGGAGATGTGGTGCACCACGAACACCAGGACGTGTTCGTCCGGCGAGACGCGCAGGACCGCCAACCGCAGCGGCGGCGCCGCGGTGACGTCGAAACCGCGCCCGGTCACGGCACCGATGGCGGATTCCAGCTCACCCGGCGCGACATCGGATGCCGAACGCTCGATCGATCCGAGTGCGTCGCCGGTCGGGACCACCACCTGGATGGGATCGCCGTCGACGAGGGGGTACCGGGTACGCAGCACTTCGTGGCGTTCGAGCAGGTCCTCGACCGCCCCGTCGAGTGCCCGCCGATCGAGGGAACCGGTGAGCCGCAGAGCCATCGCCACGTTGTAGACCGGGGAGGCCGGATCGGCGCGGTTGATCAGCCACATGCCGCGCTGCACCGACGAGAGCGGTCCGCGATCGCCTCCGGCGCGTGCGACCAGCGGCGGCTTGCGATGCCTGCTGTCGGCGGCGTCGGCGTACTCGCTCATCGCCTTCACCGACGGGGCGTCGAACAGCGCGGTGACCGGGATGTCGCGGTCCAGGACGGTGGACAACCGGGCCGCGACCTTGGTCGCGTTCAACGAGTTGCCGCCGAGGTCGAAGAACGACGCCACGATGCTGACCCGATCGAGTCCGAGGACGTCGGCGAAGACCGCGGCGATGGCGTGCTCGGCCTCCGAACGCGGTGCGACGAAATCGCTCTCGGCCAGATGCGGCTGCGGGAGCGCCTTGCGGTCGACCTTGCCCGCACTGTTGAGCGGCATCTGCGCCAGCGGCATCCACACGGTGGGCCGCATGTACTCCGGCAACTGTTCGGCGGCCAGCGCCTTCGCCGCATCCAGGTCGATGGAGTCGGGTGCGACGTAGGCGACGACCTGTTCGCCACCGGCCAGGGTGGCGACCGTCGCCGCGACGTGGACGACACCCGGCGCCGCCGCGACGACCGATTCGATCTCACCGAGCTCGAGTCGTTGACCGCGCAGTTTCACCTGGAAGTCGTTGCGGCCCAGGTACTCGATCTCTCCCTGGTCATCCCACTTGACGAGGTCACCGGTGCGGTACAGCCGCGACCCGGGCGGACCCAACGGATCGGCGACGAATCGCTCGGCGGTCAGCTTCCCCTGACCCGCGTACCCGCGCGCGAGCTGCACGCCACCGAGGTACAGCTCGCCGGGGACACCGGCGGGCACCAGACGCAGTCGCGCGTCCAACACATACGACGTGGTGTTCCAGACCGGCGTGCCGATGGGTACCAGCGACTCCCCGGAGGCGACCGAGTGCCGGGTCACGTCGACGGCCGCTTCGGTCGGTCCGTAGAGGTTGTGCAGCCCGAGGGTCGGCAGGGCCGTCAGCACCGCCTGCGCGGTGGTCGCCGTGAGTGCCTCGCCGGAGGTGAACAACTGCCGCAACGACGTCAGTTCGCCGATGCGGCGGGCCCCGAGGACGTCGACGAACGCCGAGAGCATCGACGGGACGAAGTGGGCTGTGGTCACCGAATGCTGTCCGACGACCTCGGCCAGATACGACGGGTCACCGTGCCTGCCGTGTTCGGCGATGACGAGCCGGGCGCCGACGGCGAAGGGCCAGAACAGCTCCCACACCGACACATCGAACGTGGTCGGGGTCTTCTGCAGGACCGCGTCGGTCACGCCCAGCGGATGGTCGTGCTGCATCCACGCGAGTCGGTTGACGATGGCCCGGTGCGACACCGTGACGCCCTTCGGCCTGCCGGTCGAACCGGAGGTGAAGAGCGTGTAGGCGGCGTGGTCGGGCAACAGCGGCGCGAGTCGCTCGGCCGGGGTGAACGGTGGCGTCGACCGATCGACCGGGCCGGACGCGTCGACCGTCACCGCGGTGACGCGGTCACCGAGCCCGGTGACCACCGCAGGTGCCGTACCGGGACCGACGATCAGGATGTCGACACCGGCGGCCGCGACCATGTACTCGCCGCGGTCAGTCGGCGCGTCCACGTCGATCGGCACGTACTGACCGCCGGCGGCACCGATGGCGTGGATGGCGACCAGCATCTCGACCGAGCGCGGGATGCACACCGCGACAGCGACATCGGGACCGACGCCCAGGGAGACGAGCAGCCGGGCGAGGTCGCCGACACGAGCTCCGAACTCGCCGTAGGTGACCAGGCGGTCACCGAACACCAGCGCCGTCGCCTCCGGCGTGGCCAGCACCTGGGCGCGGAGCGCGTCGGGCAGGGTCTGCTCCGGGACGTCGACGACCGGGCCCACCGACTGTGCTCCCACGACCTCGAGTTCGCCTGCCGGGAAACGGAACAGCTCGTCCACCCGGAGCGCGTCCGTGGCACCGCGTGCCGACCCCATCACTGCGAGCACATCGTGGAAGTACCGGGCGAAGCGCTCCACCGTCGCGCGGTCGAAGAGGTCCTCCGCGTACGAGAACGCCACCGAGACCTGATTGGCGTACGGGCCGTTCTCGCCGAACTCGACGATGCTCAGCGAGAGATCGTATTTGGCGAACGGGGTGCGTGCATCGATCACGTCGATCCCCGACTCCGCGTCGAGCAGGTGCAGAACCTGGTCGTGCTGCAGCACCAACTCCACCTGGAACAGCGGCGAGTGTGCACGCGAGCGCCGTGCCCCCACCGCGTTCACGACCTGCTCGAACGGCAGGTCGGCGTGACTGAGGGCCTGCGCGCGGGTGTGATGCGCCGAGTTCAGCAGCGTGGTGAGCGAATCGTCGGCGTGGACGCGGGTGCGCAACACGACGGTGTTGACGAACATGCCGATGAGGTTGGCCAGTTCTGGTTCGTCCCGACCGGCGATGGCGGTACCGATGGCGATGTCGTCGCTGTCGGAGAGCCGCGAGAGCAGGACCGCGAGTGCGGCGTGGAAGACGGCGAACATCGTCACGCCCGACTCGGCGGCGACCGTACGCAGTCGTGCCACCGACTCCGGATCGATCACGGTGTCGACGTAGCCGCCCGCACCGGTCGGGACCGTCGGACGGGGGCGGTCGGTCGGCAGACCGATGAGTTCGGGCATGCCGTCGAGCTCACCCCGCCAGAAGTCCGCCTGCCGGCTGGCCAGCGACTCCGGATCGTTCTCGGCGCCGAGGAGTTCGCGTTGCCAGAGCGTGAAGTCGGCGTACTGCACCGGCAGCGGCGCCCACGCCGGCTCGACCCCGTGCAGGCGCGCCGAGTAGGCGGCGATCACGTCGATGATCAACGGCCCCAACGACGCACCGTCGCTGATGATGTGGTGCATGACCAACACCAGGACGTGCTCGGCGGTCCCGTCCAGGCGCCAGGCACGCAGCAGACGTGCGCGCAGCGGATAGTCCACCGCGAGGTCGAATCCGTCGGCGGCGAGCGCGGCGACGGTCGAGGAGATGTCGGAGGCGTCGATGTCGACGACCTCGAACACCCCTGCGGCGACGGCGTCGTCGGGTGTGTGGATCAGCTGGAACGTCTCACCGTCGGAGTCCGGGAAGGTCGTTCGCAGCGGCTCGTGACGTGCGACGATGTCGCCGATCGCGGCACGCAGCACATCGATGTCGACCTCGGCCCCGAGTGCGACCGCACCGGGCACGTTGTACGCACCGGCGGACGGGTCGAGGCGGTTGATGAACCAGAGTCGGGTCTGTGGGTACGACAGCGGGATCCGCTCCGGCCGCTCCATCCGGGTGAGTTCGGGGATCGGGGTGGCGACCTCCAGAGGGCGCGCGGCGACGGTGAGGTCGCCGATCGTGCGGCTCTCGAAGATGTCGGTGAGCCCGACCTGGACCCCACCGACCGAACGCAGTCGCGAGGCGAGCCGGGCGGCCACCAGTGAGTCCGCGCCGAGGGTGAAGATGTTGTCGCGCAACCCGACCTGCTCGACCTCCAGGAGTTCCTCGACCAGCGCGACGACGGTCCGCTCGATCGGCGACGAGGGTGCGACGTACGGGGTGGACTCGTTCCGGCCGACGACCGGCGTGGGCAACGCCTTGCGGTCGAGCTTGCCGGAGCTGTTCACCGGGAACTGCGGCAGCACGACGACCGCAGCGGGCACCATGTGCGAGGGCAGCCGCCGTCGGCACCACTCGATGGCCGTCGCGTGGTCGAGATCGGCGTCTGCGGAGGTGAGATAGGCGACGAGCATCGGGGCACTGGAGACGTCGGTGCGGGCGAGGACCACTGCGCCCTCCACGCCGTCCATCTCGCACAGCACCGCCTCGATCTCGCCGAGTTCGACACGCTGCCCGCGGATCTTGACCTGGAAATCGGAGCGACCGAGATAATCGATCTCGCCCCGCTCGTTCCAGCGGACCAGGTCTCCGGTGCGGTACATCCGCTCCCCCGCCGACTCGGCGTAGGGATCGGCGACGAACCTCGTCGCGGTCAGGTCGGGACGACCGACGTAGGTCAGGGCGAGCTGGCAACCGGACAGGTAGAGCTCACCGGCCACGCCACGCGGCACCGGGCGCAATGCCGGATCGAGCACGTACACATCGGAGTTCGCGACGGCACGCCCGATCGGCACGGGACCTGACGCTGAACGGTCCACGACGTGCTGGGTGATGTCGACGGCGGCCTCGGTCGGCCCGTAGAGGTTCACCAGCCGGGCGCGCGAGTGGTCCAGCACGCGGTCCGCGAGCTGCCGGCCCAGAGCTTCACCCGAAGCGAAGATCAGCCGCACGCTGTCACCGAACACGTGGTCGGGATCGGCGGCGTGCGCGACGTCGACGAACGTGTGCAGCATCGACGGCACGAAGTGCAGGACGCTGACTCGCTCGGTGGAGATGAGCTCGGCCAGGTACTCGGGATCCCGGTGTCCGCCAGGGCGGGCGATCACCATCGACGCGCCGATCTGCAACGGCCACAGCAGTTCCCAGACCGACACATCGAATGTGAAGGCGGTCTTGTAGAGCACGTTGTCGGCGTCGGAGATCGGGTGGTCGTGCTGCATCCAGGCGAGCCGGTTTCCGATGGCCGCGCGACCTACTTCTACGCCCTTGGGGGTTCCGGTGGAACCCGAGGTGAAGATGACGTACGCCGGGACGTCGGCACTCACCGGCACGACCGGGGTCTCGGTCGACTGACCGGGCACGCCTGCGCGCTCGTCGAAGCCGATGCGCGCCAGGTAATCGTCGTCGACGACCAACGCCGGTCGGGCGGTGTCGACGATGTGCCAACGTCGCTCTTCGGGCTGGGTGGGGTCGACGGGCACATAGGCGGCCCCGACGGTCAGCGCGGCGTAGATCGCGGTGACCTGTCGGACACCTCGGTCGAGGGCGACCACGACCCGGTCACCCGGGCGGACCCCGTCGGCGAGAAGTTGTCGGGCCAGGCTCGAGCGTAATGCGTCGAACTCGGCGTAGGTCCATAGCGCTCCGTCGGCGACCAGTGCCCGACGCCCCGGGTGGTCGCGCACCTGCGCGGCGAACCCCTCGAGGACCGGGACCCCGGTGATCTGCCACGGCCGGCGCTCGCCGCGCCCGAGTTCGAGCAGTTCGCGGTTCTCCCCGTCGAGGACGAGCTGGACATCACGGGTCCGGGTGTCGATGTCGGCGACGAAGCGCTCGAGGAAGGCGAGGAAACGGCGGTGGTGGCCGTTCATCTGGTCGGCGGTGTACAGGTGCGGGTTGCCGTGCAGGTCGACGACCAGCGGTGCCCCCGGACTCGACTGGTAGAGGTTGATCAAGAGGTCCTCGAGGATGCCCGAGGTCAGGATCCGGTACTCCATCGACGTCCCGTCGATGGCGACCTGGTCGTCGAAGAAGACCATGTTGATGGTGGGTCCGAAGGAGACCGAACCACTGTCCAGCCCCGCGTCGCGGCGGATGTCGTCGGAGCGGTACCGCTGGTGCCGCAATGCCCCGGTGAGTTCGAGCTGCGCGGCCCAGATGAGGTCGCGGCCGGACTGCCCTGCCACATCCCGCAGGCGGATGGGCAGCACGTTGGACACCATGCCGCCGGCGCCCTTGATCTTGGCCGTCGCGCGCCCGGTGACCGGCAGACTCATCACGATGTCGTCGGTGCCGGTCATCCGCGCCAGGAATGCACCGAACGCGGCCGTCAGGACGACGGCGATGGAGCTGTTGAGCTCTGCGGCGAGGTCGTCGATCGCCCGCTGCAGGTGCGCGGGCAGTTCGTCACCGGCGACCACGTTGTCGAAGGACAGCGGCGCCGACGTGACCGCGTTGGCCAGTGTGACGCGCTCCGGTAGATCGGCGACGCGGGAGATCCAGTGCTCGCGGTCGGTGTCGCGTCGGGAACTGGTGCGGTAGGCGTCCTCGTAGGCGACGATCTCGGCCATCGTCGCGGGCGGCTTGTCCTTGGGCTGCTCGCCGCGACGCAGGGCGTTGTAGCGGTCGACTGTGCGCCGCATGATCGAGAGCGCGGCATAACCGTCGATGATGATGTGATGGGCGCGGTTGTACCAGAAGGTACGGTCGTCGGCGATCTGGAGGATCGCGATCACGATGAACTGGTCGGTGAGCAGGTCGACGGGCTTGCGGTACTCCGCCTGCATCCACGCGGTGGCGGCCGCGACCGGGTCGGATTCCCCGCGGAAGTCGAGTACGTCGACGTGCTGGTCGAAATCGAGGTCCACGTACTGCACCGGCACCCCGTCGACCTCGGTGAGGCGGACGTACGGCGACTCGACGAGCTTGCCGACCTCCACGCAGCACTGCTCGAGGAGCTCGATGTCCAGATCGCCCGGTTCGTGACGGATGTCCACATACTGCGCGATGTTGACCGAGTAATCCTGCGACAACGTCTCCGCGAACCACATGCCGCGCTGCGCCGCGGTGAGAGGCAGGACCGGCGTGGTCATGACCTCGGCACCTGACGCTGTGTCGCGGTACTCGGCGGTTGCCACGGACGCTGAACACTCCTCACTTGGACGATCTCATCGGCCTTGTCGATTAGACCTCACACCACTTTGGCGGGCTAATCCTTCATGGACACGATTCTGACTTGTTACACAACGCGTCGGTGAGCTGCTGCGTCCGTGACCTCTGATTCCGAGAGGGGCGATCGGAAAGGATTCACTTCTGTACATCGCCGCAGAACCTCCTTCGCGTTACACGCTTGGCGTTTCCCGGCCTCCGCTCCGGTGTCGGTCGTATGAGTCCCTTGACGTCTACGACGTGCTCGGACGCTGACCTGCAGGTCGGCCACCGGAGTGGTCGGCCGGGTCCGGCGCAGAAACTCCAGTCTATTTCATCGGTCCCCCGGAACCACGTCGGGTGGCGGTGGGTGTCGATCATCCGAGCGTCGAGGGATCAGCGATCGGTGGCTGCCTTTCGATAACCGCGCAATGCGGGATAGATCGACAACGCAAGGATCACGGCCGTCCATATCACCACCTTGATGAGATTCGATGTGAGCGGTCCACCGGCCGCCAGTGAACGCATGACCTCGATGGCCGGCGTCATCGGCTGGTTGGCGACCACGGGTTGTAGCCAGGTCGGATAGGCACTGAGCGGCGAGAAGCCCGAGTTGAAGAACATCAGCAGACTCGACACCAGACCGAGGTACGGCACGATCGGCGCACCCGGTTTCGCGTTCACGGCGAGGGCGAGCGTCAACATGCCGAACGCCGCGCCGTAGGCGAGGGCCACGACGACCAGACCGATGGCGGGCCCGACCCCCTGGGTGAACCGGAACCCGATCAGATGTCCGGCGGCCAACAGGATGAGCGTCACAACGAAGATCCGGATGAGGTCGGATGCGACGCGAGAACTCACGTCGGCGGCCCGGTTGATCGGGAGCACGTACAACCGACCGAGCAGACCCGTCGACCGCTCGAGGTTGAGTCTGGTGGCAGAGGCGATGGAACCGAACATGGCACCGACCAGGATGACCAGCGGCACCGTGCCATAAGCGCTGTTCTGACCGGTGGCACTGCCGATCGCGTCGCCGAGGACGACCTTGAACATCAGCATGCTCAGGGCCGGGATGATCAGGGACTGCAGCAGCGTAGGCACGTCGCGGACGAAGACGAGCACCTGTCGGCCGGTGAGCGTGACCGTTTGGTCCCACCATGCGCGCACCGACAGTTCGGACACCTGTGAGGTCGCCTGTCCGTGAGCGATCACCGCCGCACTGCGGTCGGTGGTCGGCTCGGTGTCCCGCGTGGTCATCGGCCCACCTTCTTGTTGCCCAGGTAGAGCAGGACGGTGGCGAGCACCGCCAGACCGATACACCACCAGACCGTCGGCGCAACGACCTCCCAGGTCGCCGTCCCGGTGTCCATGACCCGCATCGAGTTCACGAACTGCGAGATCGGCTGGTTGCGGACGAACGGCTGGATCCACTCCGGGAACTGCGATTCCGGGACGAATCCGGTGGACAGCATGCCGAGGATCAGAGTCGGGAAGGTCAGCGTCTGGCTGGTCGCCTCGGGGCTGCCCGCCACCAGGCCGATACCGTCGGCGAGGAGTGCGACCAGCATGCCGACCCCCGCCGAGACCACGTAGAGACCGATCGTCCCCGAGACGCCGCCTTCAGGCCGCCATCCGATGATCAGGCACGCGATACTGGCGCAGAACAACGAGACGGCCAGCAACACGGCATTGGTCGCCAGGCGGGCGAGCATCGGGATGGCCGCGGGCATCGGCAGCACGCGGAATCGGGTGTTGATGCCCTCGGCGCCGTCGAAGGACGCCCGCATCGCCGCAGACGATGCGGCGAAACCGACCGACTGCAGGATGATGATCGGCATCAGGAACTGTCCGTAGTTCATGCCCGGGTAGGCGTCCATGATGCTGCGCAGCGGCAGGTAGAAGCAGATGGCCAGGAATGCCGGCGAGACGAAGGCGAACACGAACTCGCCGTTGCGGAAGACCTTGCCGATGCCGCGCGCGGTCAGCGTCCACCATTGCTGCAGCGGTTTGGTGTGCGCGATGGGCACCGCACCGGGTCCGGTGGACTCGCGGGCCGGATCGGCTGTCTGGGTGGCCACGGTCAGCTCACCTCCCCTGCCGGGCTGGATCGGTCAGCGAGAGGAACACCTCGTCCAGCGAGGGGCGACGCATCGCGACATCGGAGAGCCGGATGCCGGCGGCCTCGGTGCGGCGGATGACCTCCACCAGCGTCTCCGGACCGTCGGGGGCCGGCACCGCCACCGAGTGCTCCTCGGCGTGGTCGTCGCCACCGGCCGGGATCAGGTCGGCGACCGCGGCCCGGAGTCGGGGCAGGTCGTCGGCACTGGCGGGGGTCAGCTCGCAGTAGGAAGCGCCGGTCGCCGCCTTGAGTTCGTCCGAGCTGCCCTGCGCGATCACCCGCCCGTGGTCGATGACCACGATGTTGTCGGACAGGACATCGGCCTCTTCCAGGTATTGCGTGGTCAGCAAGATCGTCACGCCCGAGTCACGCAGGCGCTCGACCAGCGACCAGACCTCCTGGCGGCTGCGCGGATCGAGACCGGTCGTCGGCTCGTCCAGGAACACCACCTTGGGCGCGGTGACCAGGCCGCAGGCGATGTCGATGCGGCGACGCATGCCGCCGGAGTACTGACCGACCTTCTTGCCCCCGGCCTCGACCAGTCCGAAGGTCGTCAGCAGCTCGTCGGCACGCTCACGCGCCGACGGCTTGGTCAGTCCGAGCAACCGACCGAAGAGGATGAGGTTCTCGCGGCCGGTGAGCGCCTCGTCGAGTGCGGCGAACTGGCCGGTCAGCATGATCGAACGCCGGACTGCAGCCGCATCGGAGACGACGTCGTGGTCGTACACACTGGCGGTACCCGAATCCGGCTTGAGCAAGGTGCAGAGCATGTTGACCGTTGTCGTCTTGCCGGCGCCGTTGGGTCCGAGCAACGCGACGATGCTGCCGGCCGGGACGGTGAAGCTCACGTCCTCGACCGCCACCATGTCCTTGAACTGCTTCCGCAGGTTGCGGGCGACGATCGCGGGTGTCGCCACCGACAGCGGGTCCCGTGGCGCGAACGCGGCGCTCTGGAACGGTCCTGACGCCGGCTGCGCTTCACGTTCGTACTGTTCCGGCGCGGGCTCGCGGTAGCCGTAGGGCGGATCGACGAGTTCGACGACCCCATCCCGCGACCGCGGCTGGGTGATGGCCCACCGATCTGTGCTCGGCGCCGGGTCGTGGTCGACACCAGACGGCGACGACGTCGGCGCGCCCCAGGGCGGCGCACCGGCGAAACCGGTTGCACGCGAATCACTCCGGCGTGGGTCGGCTCCTGAGGACTCCGTACCGGGCTCGGCACGGCCGTAGTAGTCCTCGACGTACGGGTCCGATACGACCTCGGCGTCCGAGTCGAAGCTCGGGCTGTCGGGGGCCGGCGCGTCCCACGAGCGGGTGGGGTCGAAGACGCGGCCGCGACCGGCCTCGGCATCGACGCCCGCGCCGAGCGGACGATCACGGCCGAAGGCGTCCGCAGCGGTGCGCCGCTCCGGCTCGCGAGGTCGGGCAGGGACGTCCTGGTAGGCGCGGGGCGACTCGTAGGCCGGGCCGTCGAAGGTCGGTGGCTCGAATCCTGGTGCGGTGCCGTTGGTGGCCGGCGCGGCGGACCGGTGGTCGTCCCATGCGGCGGGGCCTCGGCGATCGTCCGCGCGGCTCTCGCCGGTGGTCGCGCCGATGGACCAGCCGCCCGTGATCGGCGATTCGGGCTCGCGGGTCCCGACAGGTTCCTCGTACGCGCTCCCCGTGTACGAACTCTCCCGATACGCGGCATCGTCGGACGCGGGGGCCTCGTAGGTCGTGTAGCCGTGGGCAGGGTCGTCGCGTGTGGGGCCGTGGGCGGGACCGTCGTGGGTAGGACCGTCGTGGGTAGGACCGTCGTACGCAGTCCGCTCCGGCGCCGCGGTCTCGAAGGTCCGGGATTCGGACGAGGCCGGGGGCTCGGAGGAAGCCGGAGATTCGGTGAAGCCTGGGGCGTATGTGCCGGATCCGTTCACCCTCGATGCGTGATCGGGGGTGTCGTACGGCGCGTATCCGTCGGCGGGTGGTCGGTGGACGGGCGACTCCGGCACATGTGGTGCCACCCCGTTGCGGGGCCCGACGCCGGGCACGGTCCACGAACCGACGATCGACCGCTCTGCAGCCGCAGCGGGCGGTTGGTCGGCCACCTCGGCCGACGGGTGGGCGGCCGGCGGG
>NZ_BANX01000049.1 GCF_000334455.1 Gordonia soli NBRC 108243 | reverse complement strand
GATCGCGGACTCCGGCCGGATGGGGCCACGGCGCTCCGCGTCGGTGACCGCGTCGACCGACAGGTCGACCGGACCGGACGTGTCGACCGGCAGCACCGTGACGGTGTCGCCCAGTGCCGCAACCGCATCCGGCACCACACCACCCACCACCACAACACCCACACCCGCAGTCGCCACCATGTACGACACACGATCAACAGGAGCACCCGTATCGATCGGCACATACTGCCCACCCGCAGCAACAACCGCATGCACCGCAACAACCATCTCCACCGAACGATCCACCGCAACACCCACGGCAACATCCGGCCCCACACCCACCGCAATCAACTCACGCGCCACCACCGACACCCGAGCACCGAACTCCGCAAACGACACCGAACGACCCTCGAACACCACCGCCGACGCATCCGGCGACACCGCCACCCGCGCAGCCACCGCATCCGCGACGGTGCGGTCGGCCACATCGACGACCGGCCCGGTCGATTCGGCCCGCACCAGTTCGGTGCGCGCGGCGTCGACCAGGGAGACATCCGCTGTGATCGTGTGCGGGGCGCGGGCGATGGTCTGCAGGATCTGCACCAGCGCCTCACCGAACCCGGTGACCGTCGCGTCGGCGAAGGCCTCGGGCAGGTAGGTGAGCTTCACCGTCAGCCGACCGCCGGCCTGCGACGTGATCAGGTTCAGTGGGTAGTGCGTCGCATCGCGGGTCTCGACGTCGCGGATCGACAGCGCATCACCTGTGTCGGTCGTGGCGAGCGACTCGGTGTCGACCGGATAGGACTCGTGCACGGTCAGGGTGTCGAAGGCGATCGGCGCGCCGGTCGCGGCCACGATCTCGGGCAATCCGAGATGCTGGTGGTCGAGCACGGACACCTTGTCCGACTGCACCTTCGCCAGGACATCCGCGAGCGACGCGGTGGGGTCGACATCGACCACCGCGGGCAGTGTGTTGATGAACAGCCCCACCATCGACTCCACGCCGGGCAGATCCGCGGGCCGGCCGGAAACGGTCTCACCGAAGGTGACGACACGGTTGCCGGTCAACCGCGACAGCAGCAACGCCCAGGCCACCTGTAGCACCGTCGCGATGGTCGCGCCGCTGCCGCGTGCCGCGGCGTCGAGTTCGCCGGTCAGATCGGCGTCGAGGACCATCGCGGTCTCGCGCGGCAGTGTCTCGGCGGTGGCCTCGACCCCGGGGGCCACCAGCGTCGGCCCCTCCAGCGGCGCGACGACCCCCGACCAGGCGGCGATACCCGCCGCGTCGTCGGCGGCCGCGATGTGCGCCAGGTAGTCGGCGAAATCGCCGGTGGCGTCCGAGGTCTGCCCCGTGTAGGTGGCGCCCGTGGCATAGAGCGCGAGCAGGTCGGCGAGCACCAGGGGCGCCGACCATCCGTCGAACAGGATGTGGTGGTTGGTGATGACCACGCTGACACCCGTCGGATGGACGACGGCGACCACCCGCAGCAGCGGCGGCGCGGTCAGATCGAAGGGCACCACCCGTGCCGCGTCGGCGATCTCGGCCACCTGGGCACGTACCGCTTCGTCGGTCCCGTCGAGTTCGACGGTCTCCCAGGGTGTCTCGACCCGATCCGGCACGACGGTGACGACCGCCCCGCTCACGGTCCGCACGAATCCCGACCGCAGCGTCCGATGATGCGTCAGTAGGTCCCCGGTCGCGACCCGGAGTCGGTCGATGTCGACGTCTCCGCCCAGGTGGAGCACGGCCTGGGTCACGTACACGTCGACCGCGGCGTCGGCAGCGAGTTCGGACTGGAAGTACAGACCGCGTTGCAGCGGCGACAGCGGCCAGATGGCCGAATGCGGATGCGCCTGAGCGAGGACGTCCAGATCCTGCTGCGTCAGGTCGGCGCCGGGAACGTCAGACGGCGAGAGGCCCGGATCGCCGTCGGCCCGGACACGCTCGACCACCTCGGCCAGCTCGGCATCCCAGCGCGACGCGAGGTCGGCGATGTCGGCGGCCGACAGGATCGACTGCGCGAAGCGGAGATCGGCGGCCAGCGCTCGCCCACCGGCGGCTCCGACGGTGCTCACGTTGATCGTCAAGGGCGCGAGCAGTGCCACCGCGCCGGACACCGTCGACGGGAGATAGGGCGCGTCACCGGAGGGCAGCATCGCGGTCATCTCGGAAGCGGGGCTGCCCGAAGCTGTTTCGGCGACCGCATTCTCGGAGGCCGGGTTCTCGGGCTCCGGGCCACCGGAGAGCTGACCGTCCGGCTCGCCCGCCCCGCCTCGGCTGCCGAGGTAGTTGAGAGCGATGGACGGCAGCGGGCGAGCCGACAACCCGGTCGTCGCACCGAAACGTAGGAGACCGTAACCGATGCCGTGGTCGGGCAACCCGATTCGCTCCTCCTTGGCGGCCTTGACGGCGTGGAGGATGTCTGCGCCCGGGTCGAGTCGCAGCGGCGCAATGGTGGTGAACCAGCCGACCGTCCGGGAGAGGTCGGCGCGGCGTGGATCGGCACCGTGTTCGACGACGTCCTCGTAGCGGCCATGCCCCTCCGAGAGAACGGTGACGGGTTCGGAGTCGGAGATGCCCCGGTCGGTCTGCCAGGACCGCACCGCTCGCGCCAAGGCGCCGAGCAGCACGTCGCTGACGGTTGCGCCGAATGCCTCGGGAACATGGGTGACGATCGCCTCGGTGACCGCCGGGTCCACCTGGTGGACCAGCGAATCGGTGCTCGCATATCGATCACGGGCCGGATCGACCGGTCCGCCGAGGTCGGTGGGCTGCAGCGGGCTGCGATCGAGCCAAAGATCGAGTTCGCCGCGCCGGGAATCGGTCTGCGCCGCCAGGGCGGCCTGCCAGGCACGCACCGACGTCTCCTCCGCACGCACCGTGAGTGGATGACCGTTGCGATGCTGGGCCCACACGGTGACCAGGTCCTCTACGAGGATCGGCCACGAGACCGCATCGACGGCGAGGTGGTGGACGATCAGCACGATGCGCCCGGCGCCGGTGGGATCGGTGACCAGGACCGCGCGCACCAGCTGTCCCTGACCGGGGTCCAGTTCGGCCGCGGCGTCGGCGTGTGCGGCGACGAGGGCCTCGGTGAACGTGTCGCTGCCGACCGGAGCGGCCACCGAGCGCGCGGAGACTGCTGCGGTGGCATCGAACGGACCACCGGCGTCGAGGTGCCATCGGTCACCCCGCTCGCCGGACGATCCATCCGGGTCGTCGCGCGTCAGGCGTGCGGACAGCAGCGGGTGCGCCCTGACGACCACCGCGAGCACGTCGGCGATCTCCGTCGATGCTGCACCGGTCGGCGCCACGAGCACGACGGACTGGTTGAAGTCGGCGAGATCCGCGACGTCCGGCGAGTTCTCGGTGAGCCACGAGACGATCGGTCCGAGGACGGTGGCGCCGACGCCACCCCCCTCCGGCTCATCCAGTCGTGGCAATGTCGCCCCGCCCGCGGCCGCTGCCCGGGCCATGGCGCGGATCGTCTTGTGCTCGAAGATCTCTCGAGGCGAGAGCGACAGTCCGGCGGCCTTCGCCGCGGATGCGAGCTGGATCGACATGATGGAGTCGCCGCCCAGCGCGAAGAACGACTCCGTCACCGACACCCGGTCGCGTCCGAGCAGGCCGGCGACGATGCCGGCCAGGGTCTCCTCGGCCGAGGTGGCCGGGGCGATGAGATCGTCGGCCGCCGCAACCGGCTCCGGCGCGGGGAGCGCAGCACGGTCGAGCTTGCCGCCGGGGGTCACCGGAAGCTCGTCGAGCACCACCACCTGGTGCGGCACCATGTGACCGGCGAGACGTTCGGCAGCGGTGCGGAGCACCGCGTCGACGTCGACGGTCACCGGGGTCCCCGCGTCGCGTGCGGCGACGAGGTAGGCGACCAGCCGGGTGCGGCCGGACGGATCGGTGACGCCGAGCACCACGGCCGAATCCACCTGCGGCACATCCGCGAGCACCGACTCGATCTCGCCCAGCTCGACGCGCTGACCGTTGATCTTGACCTGCGCGTCCGCGCGACCGGCGAACTCGATCTCCCCCTCGGCGGTCAACCGGACGAGGTCGCCGGTGGCGTACATCCGACGGCCGGGTGCGGACGCGAACGGATCGGCTACGAAGGCACCGGACGTCTGACCCGGACGCCCCAGATAGCCGCGTGCCAGCGAATCGTCGGTTCCCAGGTACAGTTCGCCGACCACGCCCTGCGGCACCGGATGCAGACGGGCGTCGAGGATGTAGGCGGCGAACCCTCGGACAGGCCGGCCGATCGTCACCGGTCGTCCCGGCTCCGACCGTCCGGTGCTCGACCAGACCGTTGCCTCCGACGGCCCGTAGAAGTTGAACATCCGGCGGGCCGACTTGCCGCCGGTCCATCGCGCGATCAGTTCGGGCGGGCAGGCCTCGCCGCCGGTCACCAGATTCCGCAGACTTGTGCCGCGCGCCGGGTCGACGGTGGCCAGCACTGTCGGGGTGATCAAGGTGTCGGTGACACGGTCACGCTCGAGGACGCGCCCCAGCGCATCGCCGGCGTACTCCGATGCCGGGGCGATGACCAGGGTGTGTCCCAGTCCGATAGACCACATCATCTCCAGGACCGACGCGTCGAAACTCGGTGATGCGACGTGCAGGACCCGCGTGTCGGCGTGCTCGGCGGGGGTACTGGACACCTCGCCGAGCGCGTCGATGAAGTTGGCGACGCCGCGATGGGAGACCCCGACAGCCTTCGGCCGCCCGGTCGAGCCGGAGGTGTAGACGAGGTAGGCGAGGTTGTCGAGCGACACCGGCCCTCGTCGCTCGGTCGACTCGACCGGCGCACCAGAGACCGTCAGATCGTCGAGTTCGGCGAGTTCGAGCCATGTGCAGTCGGATTCGCCCAGGCGAGGTCGGGTGGCCGCATTGGTGATGCCCCACCGCACCCCCGAGTCGGCGACCATGTAGTCGATCCGGTCCTGCGGATAGGCGGGATCGATCGGCACATAGGCGGCGCCGGAGCGCACCACGCCGAACACCGCGACGACGGAGTCGATGGAACGCTCGAGTCCGACCGCGACGATGTCGTCGGGACCCACACCGCGCGCGATCAGCGCCCGCGCCACCCGATTCGTGCGCTCGTCGAACTCGCGGTGATCGAGTTCGACACCGTCGCAGACCAATGCGGTGCGAGTGGGGTCGACCGGACGGGTGGCGAGTCGGTCCACCAGCGTCTGCGGAACCGTCACTCCTCCGTCGGATGCCGTCCCGAAATCGCCGTCGGAGCGACGACTGACCCGCATCGACTCGAGCGCGGGCCGGTCGATGATGTCGATGTCACCGGTGGCGATCCGGGGATCGGTGACCATTGCCGCGACGACCTGGATCCATACGTTCGCGAAACGCTGGACGGTCTTGCGATCGAACAACGATGTCGCGTAGAGGAAATCGGCGCGCATCGGGGAATCAGCGGACCGGTCGGTCACACCGACCGTGAGGTCGAACTTGGCGACCGGCTCGGCCGCGGGCAACGGTTCCGCACCGAGACCGGCGATCTCGAGCCCCGCGGCGGCCTCACCTGTGGCACCGGCCGCCGAATGCGTGAACGCGATCTGCACGAGAGGCTGGTATGCGGTGGACCGTTCGGGCGCCAGTTCCTCGATGAGGTCGTCGAACTGGACGTCGGAGTTGGCGAAGGCGTCGACGTCGGTGACACGGATGCTCGAGACCAGCTCCGCCAGCGACTGCGCCGGGTCGACCTGTGTCCGCAGCACCAGTGTGTTGACGAACATGCCGACCAGATCGGCGACCGCGGCATCGTCGCGACCGGCGACCGGCGCGCCGATGACCACGTCGCGCGTCGCGGCGAGCCGTGCGACGGTCACTGCGAGCGCGGCGTGGGTGACCATGAACGCGGTCGCCTCGCGGTCGCGCGCAAAGGTTTCCAGCGCATCGGCGACCGCGTCGTCGACGGTCACCGACACGACGTCGGCAGCCGTGTCGAGAACAGCAGGCCGCGGACGGTCCATCGGCAGGTCGGTGACCGCGGGCAGGTCGGCGAGTGTGGTGCGCCAGAACTGCTTCTGCCGTCCCATCCGCGAGGTCGGATCGGCCTCGTCACCGAGCGCCGTGCGCTGCCACAGCGCGAAGTCGGCGTACTGCACGGCCAACGGCTCGGCGGCGCCGACGGTCGGGTCGATCCGACGCAGATAGGCGCCGAGCAGGTCCCGGACGAACACCGGGATCGACTCGCCGTCGAAGGCGATGTGATGGAAGGTGACGACAACATCCCAGGCGGCTCCGCCGCGCGCATCCCACGCGCCGGAGGCCGGCCGCAGTCGGCCGCGGATAGGCAGTTCGGCGGCCACGTCGAACCCGCGTGTGGCCGACTCGAGCAACTCGTCGTCGGTGTCCACCACTCGCCAGTCGAGACGCTCACGCGCGGTGTCGATGTCGACGATCTGCTGGTGTGGGCCGCGGTCGTCGGACGGGTAGATCGTCCGGAGCACCTCGTGCCGCTCGAGGACGTCGCCGATCGCGGCGACGAGCGCGTCCGCGTCGAGGTCTCCGGTCAGGCGTAGGCCCATCGGGATGTTGTAGGCCGCCGATGCCGGATCGAACTGGTTGATGAACCACATCCGCGATTGCGCGGTCGACAACGGTAGGCGGTCGGGGCGCTGCGCGGCCGTCAGTCGGGCCACACTCCGGCCGCGGCCCGAGATGGCAACGGCCAGTTCGCGAACGGTCGGCGTGTCGAACAGGTCGCGCACCGAGACGTCGCTGTCAAGGGTGTCGGCCAGCCGCGCGGCCACACGAGTCGCCGACAGCGAGTTGCCACCGAGGTCGAAGAACGATTCGACCACACTGACCTCGGCGACGCCGAGTACATCGCCGACCACCGACGCGACCACGACCTCCAGATCGGAGGCGGGCGCCACGAACTCGGCCCGCGTCAGCTCGGGCGCGGGGAGCTCACGGCGTGCGACCTTGCCCGCCGAGTTCAGCGGCATCGCTTCCAGGCGCATCCAGACGGTGGGGCGCATGTACTCGGGCAGTGCGCGGACGACCGCGGCCCGGAGTTCGTCGGTGTCCACCGTCGCGGGGGCGACGTAGGCGACCAACTGCTCGTCAGCTCCCGCCCGTGCCACCGTCGCCGCGGCGTGTACGACACCGGGGACCGCCGCGATGACCGACTCGACCTCACCCAGCTCGAGTCGCTGGCCACGCAGCTTCACCTGGAAGTCCGTGCGGCCCAGGTACTCGATCTCGCCGGCGGCGTTCCATCGGACGAGGTCGCCGGTCCGGTAGAGCCGTCCGCCGTCGCCGCCGAAACGGTCTGCGACGAAGCGCTCGGCGGTGAGTCCCGACTGGCCGGCGTAGCCGCGGGCCAGCTGGACGCCGCCGAGGTAGAGCTCCCCCGGGACGCCGGCGGGGACCAACTGCAGTCGGCCGTCCAGGACGAAGGTGGAGGTGCTGGGCACGGGTACGCCGATGGGCACCACCGGTTCACCCGGCACCACCTGATGCGCGGTGACGTCGACGGCGGCCTCGGTGGGGCCGTAGAGGTTGTGGACCTCGACCGACCGCAGACCGGCCAGCGCCGCCTGCGCGGTGGCCGCGGGCAGGGCCTCACCAGAGGTGAACAGGAGACGCACCGATGCCAGCTCGGCCAGGCGGATCGGTCCCAGGACGTCGAGGAACGCCGACAGCATCGACGGCACGAAATGCACCACCGACACCTCGTGCTCGGCGATGAGATCGGCGACGTGGTCGGGCTCGCCGTGTCGTCCGGGCTCGGCGATCACCACGGTGGCGCCGACGGCCAAGGGCAGGAACAACTCCCACACCGACACATCGAAGGTGACCGGGGTCTTCTGCAGGAAGACGTCGGTGTCCTTGATCGCGTACCACTCGCGCATCCAGCCGAGCCGGTTGACGATCGCGCGATGGGAGACCGTGACACCCTTCGGTCGGCCGGTGGAGCCTGAGGTGAACAGTGTGTACGCGGCATCGTCCGGATGCAGCGGTGCACGACGGTCGGCATCGGTCAGCGGCGGCGTCGACGGGTCGAATGTGGCGCCGGCGTCGACCGCCCGGATCCGCAGTGGGTCGCCGATCAGACCGTCGCCCAGCGGGCGACCGACCAGTGCGGCCACGGCATCCGGGATGTCGGCGGACGCGGAGACGAGCAGGAGGTCGGCGCCCGAGGTCTCCAGCATGTACGCCGTGCGGTCACGTGGGGCGGTGGGGTCCAGCGGGACGTAGTGGCCGCCTGCGGCGACGATCGCATGGATGGCGACGAGCAACTCTACCGATCGGTCGATGCACACGCCGACCGCGACGTCGGGGCCGACGCCGTCGTCGACGAGTTCGCGGGCCAGGGTGCTGACGCGGGCGCCGAACTCGGCGTAGGACACCGCGCGACCACGGAACACCAGGGCCGGTGCGTCGGACGTGCCGGTCACGTGGACCACATCCGTCATCGTCGTACCTCCTTCGCCCGCGAGTGCGGCTCGTCCGCCGGTCGTCGACACACCCGCACGGCCATGCCGTGGGGCACGAGTGCCCTACCGATCATCGTCCGCCGACAGTCCATGGTTACGGTTCAGCAGCGTGGGCAGGGTCGTGTCCACCACCGGTCCCGGTGTACCCGACGACCAGTTCACGATGCGCTCGAGTTCGGCGGGTGCGACCAGCGGGACGTCGCCCACCCGTGTGGTCGGATCTGCGGTCAGACCGTCCAGCAGCGCCACGAACCGGCCGGTCAGCGTCGCAACCGTCTGCTCGTCGAACAGATCGGTGGCATACACGAGCGATCCGGACCAGGTGTCGGTGCCGGTGGCGATCGAGAAGGACAGGTCGACCTGGGCCGCGACCGCGAGTGGCTCCAGTGGCGCGATCTCGATGCCTGCCCCCGTGTGGACCGATTCGGCCGGGGCCGGCTGGACCAGCGACAACATCACCTGTGCCAGCGGTGCGAAGGCCTGCGACCGTGTGGGCGACAACTCCTGCACGACCGTCTCGAACGGCACGTCGGCATGGGCGAAGGCCTCGAGATCCGTCCCGCGCACCTGGTCGAGGAGGTCGGCGAAGGGCATCCCCGGATCGACCTCCGCCCGCAGGATCAACGTGTTGACGAACATGCCGACCAGCGGGTCGAGTTCACGCTGACCGCGTCCGGCGATCGGGGTGCTGACCGTTACGTCGTCGGTCGCCGTGAGACGCGACAGCACCACGGCGAGGGCCGCGTGCACCACCATGAACGGCGTCACCCCGCGGTCATGGGCGACCTGCGCGATCCGTCGGCCGACCTCACCCGGGATCTCGAAGGTGTGCAGCGCGCCCCGGTTGGACGCGACCGCCGGTCGCACCCGGTCGGCCGGCAGGTCGATGACGTCGGGTACACCACGGAGCTGCCGGGTCCAGTAGGCCAGTTGTCGGGCGACCACCGAGTTCGGGTCGTCGGGCGCGCCGAGTTCTCGGTGCTGCCAGATCGCGTAATCGGCGAACTGGACCGCCAGCGGGGTGAACTCGGGCTGCCGACCGTCGACCCGGGCACCGTAGGCCGCGACCACATCGGCGACCAGCGGCACCATCGACTCACCGTCGCCGACGATGTGGTGGATGATCGCGACCAGCAACCACTCGCCGTCGGCGACCCGGCGCAGACGGACGCGGAACGGGGTGCGGACGGTCACGTCGAATCCGGTGGTGGCCGCCGCGATCAGTTCCTCGTCGGTGTCGACCTGCGCCCAGTCCACCGGCGCGTCGGTCGGTGCGTGGACGAGTTGTACCGGCGCACCGCCGACCGCCGGGAAGGTGGTCCGGAGGATCTCGTGGCGTGCGACGACGTCGTCCACCGCGGCGCGGAGCGCGTCGGGATCCACTGCTCCGGTGAGCCGCAGACCGACCGGGATGTTGTAGGCGGTCGATCCTGGGTCGAATCGGTTGAGGAACCACATCCGCTGCTGCGCGAACGAGAGTGGCACGCGATCCGGACGCGGCGCGACGGCGGTGACCGGAGCCAGGGCGGTGCCCCGTCGACCGGCAAGTGCGACGAGGTCGCGGACCGTCGGCGCATCGAAGACGTCGCGCACCGAGATGTCGGCGTTGAGCACCTCCGCGGTGCGCGCCGCCAACCGGGTCGCCGAGAGCGAGTTGCCGCCGAGGTCGAAGAAGCCGGCGGTCACCGACACCTCGTCGACGCCGAGGACCTCGGCGAACACTGCGGCCACCGACTCCTCCGCAGGCGAATCCGCGGCCACGAACTCGGCGGTCTCGGCCGTCGGCGCCGGGAGCGCGCGCTTGTCGAGCTTGCCCGCCGGGGTCAGCGGCAAGTGGTCGAGCTCGGTGATGCTCGCCGGGATCATATGGGTCGGTAGGCGGTGGGCGACGTGGTCGCGCAGTTCGGTCTGCTCCACCGGACGGCCGAGTACGACGTAGGCCGCCAGTGCGGTGGCGACCGACCCTCCGACACCGATCACCACGGCGGAGGAGACGGCCGGGTGGCTCGCCAGTGCGGCCTCGATCTCGCCGAGCTCGATCCGCAGACCGCGCAGCTTGACCTGGTCGTCGCTGCGGCCGACGTAGTCGATGACCAACTCGCCCTCGGGGTTCCGCGCCCAGCGGACGACGTCACCGGTGCGGTACATCCGGGCTCCGGGCGGACCGTACGGATGCGCGACGAAGCGTTCGGCGGTCAGCCCGGCACGCCGACGGTAGCCGCGTGCGAGCGCTACGCCGTCGGCGTAGAGGTCGCCGGGGACCCCCACCGGGACGGGGCGTAGTTGGTTGTCGAGGACCAGCAGTCCGACACCGGGCACCGGGCCACCGATGTCGACCGGGCGCCCGGGGGTCAGCACCGAACTCATCGCGACCGCCACCGATGCCTCGGTGGGTCCGTAGGCGTTGACGAAGTCGACCCGGCCCGACCAGCGGTCGACCAGTGCCTGCGGCACCGCCTCGCCGCCCGACGCCAGCATCCGCAGCGCAGGCAGGTCCGTCTCGTCGATGCTGGCCAGCACGGTCGGGGTGAGGAACACGTGGGTGAGCGCCTGGTCCCGGATGAACTCGGCCAGCGGTGCGCCGCCCAGCACGTCGGCCGGTCGGTACACCAGCGTCGCGCCGGCCGTCGACGCGAGCAGCCACTCGAGGACGGAGGCGTCGAAGCTCGGGGATGCGAAGCCCAGGACACGGGCGGTCTCGTCGGATCGCAGTCGGTCCACCTCGGCGACGGCGAAGTTGTGCGCACCGCGGTAGCTGACCGTCACCCCCTTGGGCGTGCCGGTGGAGCCCGACGTGTAGATCACGTACGCGATGGCGTCGAGATGCGGCCGGCCGATCAGCTCGTCGGCGTCGATCGGTGCCGAACTCGTCGGATGGTCTCCGCCGACCGCACGCGCCTCGTCGATCGCAGTCCACCGCACCTCGTCGCCGAGTCCGTGGGTGTCGCGGGAGGTCAGCCCCACGGTCACCCCGGAATCGGTGATCATGTGCGCGATGCGCTCGGCCGGGTAGTCCGGATCGATCGACAGGTACGCCGCACCGACCTTTGCCACCGCCCACTGTGCCGCGAGCAGGTCGACGGAGCGGGGCAACGCCAACGCGACGATGTCGTCGACGCCGATGCCGTTGGCGATCAGCCAGCGGCCGATCCGGTTGGAACGCAGGTCGAGTTCGGAGTAGGTCAGCGATGCGCCGTGTCCGTCGGTGACGGCGACGTTGTCCGGGACCCGCGCGACCACGTCGGCGAAGACGTCGGCGAGCAGTCGGGGGGTGGCCGCCGGACCGCCCGACACCGGGGTGAGCTCGGACGCGTCGGCCGGTGACAACAGATCGATCTCGCCGATGGTCGCGTCCTGGTCGGCGACGACCGCGGTCAGGATCCGACGCACCGCGCCTGCGAATCCGTGGACCTGCTCGTCGCCGAAGGCGGACGGAAGGTACTTCAGCTTCACCTCGATGCCGTCGGCCGCCGGCGAGGTCGCCATGTTCAGCGGATAGTGCGTCGCGTCGGAGGCCTCCACCCCGAGGATCTGCAATCCGCCGGTCAGGGCGGCGTCGGCGGTGGACAGCGACTCGCTGTTCACCGGGTAGGACTCGTGCACGGTCAGGGTGTCGAAGACCACCGGCAACCCGGCGTTCGCGACGATCTCCGGCAGACCGAGGTGCTGGTGGTCGAGTACCGAGACCTTCTGTGCCTGCAGGCGATCGAGCGCGGTGGCGATGCTCACCGCGGGGTCGGCGTCGACGACCACCGGCAGCGTGTTGATGAACAATCCGACCATCGACTCGACGCCGTCGAGGTCGGCCGGCCGACCCGACACCGTCTCACCGAAGGCGACCACCTGGTTGCCGGTGAGACGCGACAGCAGCACCGACCAGGCGAACTGCAGGATCGTGGTGAGGGTGACCCCGCGGGAGCGGGCGACCTGCTCGATCGCCGCGGTCAGCTCGGCGTCGACCGACTCGACGTGGTCGCGAGGCAATGACGTCGCGGTCACCTCGACGTCCGAGGAGACGATCGTCGGCTCCTCGAGTGGTGCGAGCACGTCGCGCCACGCCGCGAGGCCCTGCTCGCGATCCGCGGACGCGATGTGGCGCAGGTAGTCCCCGAAGTCACCCGCCTGCGGCGCCTGGAGGTCGGTGAACGTGGTGCCCCGGGCGTAGAGCGCGAGCACGTCGGCGAGGACCAGTGGGCCCGACCAGCCGTCGAGCAGGATGTGATGGTTGGTGACCACCAGCGAGGCGGTGTCGCTGTGGGTGACCAGGACGAACCGGATCAATGGCGGCGCAGTCATGTCGAAGGGCAGCACACGCTCGGCGGCCGCGACCTCGGCGACGGCGGCGACCGCGTCAGCGGCCGGGTCGAGTTCGACGACCTGCCAGGGCAGTTCGACCTCGGGTACGACGACGGCGACCACCGAGCCGCTCTCCGTCCGCACGTACCCGGTGCGCAGGACGCGATGGTGTGCGAGCAGGTCGGCTGCCGCGGTGCGGAGCCGGGCGGCGTCGATGTCGCCGCCGAGCTCCAGGACTGCCTGCGTCACGTACACGTCGACGGCGTCGGATGTGGGGCCCGAGTTGAGCTCGGCCTGGAAGTAGAGGCCGTGCTGCAGCGGGGACAGCGGCCACACGATCGCACCGGGATACCGCACCCCGATGACGTCCAGATCCGACTGCGTCAGTGCGGTTCCGGGAACGTCCGACGGCGACGGTCCCGGGTCGCCGACGGATGCGAGGTCGGCGACGACGGCGGCGAGCTCGACCTCCCACAGCGTGGCCAACTCGGTGACGTCGTCGGTGCCGAACAACGCCGAAGGGTAGGCGAGATCGGCCACCAGCACACGGCCGTCCTCGGTGTGGACCGTGGACACGTTGACGCTCACCGCGGCCGCGACGGCCATACCGCCGGCGACGGTCGGCGGCAGACCGGGACTCTCGGGCGCCACGGTGAACGGCACGACGTGAGTCGGGTCGTGGTCGCCGACGCGCGCCGAGCCCGCACCGAAGAAGTTGAACGCGACCGTCGGCAGCGGACGACCAGCCAGCCCCGAGTCGGCGCGGTAGCGCAGGAGCCCGAACCCGGTGCCCGCCTGCGGTTGCCGCAGCCGTTCCTCCTTGGCCGCCTTCACCGCGTGGATCATGTCGACGGACGGATCCAGCAAGACCGGGGCGACGGTGGTGAACCAGCCGACGGTCCGGGAGAGGTCCGCGCGATGCGGTGCCCGGCCGCTCGCCATGATCTCGTCGTTGCGACCGTGTCCCTCCGACAGGATCGACACCGGCTGGTCGTCGCTGATGCCACGCCGTCGCTGCCAGGTGCGCACGGCTCGCGCGAGCGCACCCTGCAGCACGTCGTTCGGGGTGGCGCCGAAGGCCTCGGGCACCCCGGTGAGGACGGCCTCGGTGGTGTCGGATGCCACGCGATGCACCACGTTCCGAGTCGTCGACTCGCGGTCGCGCACACGATCGAGCTGCACGCCGAGATCGGTGGGACGCTGCGGCAGTCGGGCCAGCCAATGATCGAGCTCGGCGGCCGAACGGTCGGCGAGTTGCTCCGCGAGTGCGGCATACCAGGCCACCGCCGTGGTCTCCTCACGCCGGACCGCGACCGGAGCCGATGCCTGACGCTGCGACCAGACGGTGATCAGGTCCTCGATCACGATCGGCCACGACACGGCGTCCACGCCGAGGTGGTGGATGACCACGAGTAGGCGGGACTCACCGGTGGCGGCGTGGATCAGAACGGTCTGGACGAGGGCACCCGCCGCCGGGTCGAGGCGCGCCGCAGCCGAGGCGTGCGCGTCGCGCACCACGGTGGCGAACTCCGCAGAGGTCGGCGCCGTGTCGGTGTGGACCTCGTGCACCGCCGCAGCGGCGTCGAACGGGTTACCCGCGGTCAGCTCCCATCCGTCACCGACCACCACCAGACGCGAGGTGAGTGCCGGGTGACCGTCGACGACAGCCGTCAGGATCCCGGTGATCTCGTCGATGTCCGCACCGGGCGGCGCGATCAGCAGACGGGACTGGTTGAAGTCGGCGAAATCGGCAGGCGTATCGGAGAGTTCGAGCATCCAGGACACGATCTGCGGTAGCTCGATCCGGCCGACGCCGCCGTCGGGGTCGCGCAGCAGGGGCAACCGCTCGCCCTGGTCCGCGGCGGCCGACGCCATGGCGCGGACGGTCTTGAGTTCGAAGATCTCCCGCGGCGACAGCGACAGTCCGGCGGCGCGCGCGGCCGAGGTCAGCTGGATCGACATGATCGAGTCTCCGCCGAGGGCGAAGAACGACTCCGTGACCGACACCTGATCGACCCCGAGGACACCGGCGACGAGGGCGGCGAGCACGCGCTCGGTCTCCGAGGTCGGGGCCACGATCTCGGTGATCGTCGCGGAGAAGTCCGGCGACGGCAGCGATCTGCGATCGACCTTGCCCGCGGTGCTCAGCGGCAGGTGGTCGAGGATCATCCAGACGGCGGGCTGCATGAACTCGACGAGGTGCTCGGCGGCGTAGTCGCGCAGCGCTTCCCGGTCGAGGTCGTCGGATCCGTCGACGTAGCCGACGAGCAGTTCGCCGCCTGCGGGTGCGGAGTCGACGGTGACGGCCGCGTGGACCACACCGGGCGCGGAGGCGATCACTGCCTCGATCTCGCCGAGCTCGATGCGCTGGCCGCGCAGCTTCACCTGGAAGTCGGTGCGGCCCAGGTACTCCAGCTGTCCCGCGGAGTTCCAGCGCACCATGTCACCGGTGCGGTACAGCCGCTGGCCCGGGACTGCCGGGTCGGCGACGAATCGTTCTGCGGTCAGAGCCGGCCGTCCCGCGTAGCCGCGGGCGACCTGCAGTCCGCCGAGGTAGAGCTCACCCGCGACACCGATCGGCACGATCTGCAGTCGGGCGTCGAGCACATGGGCGGTGACGTGCCAGAGCGGCACACCGATCGGGACCGTCGGCGCACCCGCACCCACCTCCGCGATGGTCGCGAAGATGGTCGCCTCGGTCGGCCCGTACTGGTTGTGCAACCCGACGTGGGGCCACCGCTGGAGCAGTCGGTCGGCCACCGCCGGGGTCAACGCCTCACCGCCGGTGTGGATGTGCCGAACCGACGAGATCCACTCGGTGTCGCGATCCGCGGTCGCCTCGAGCAGTGACGAGAGCATCGACGGCACCATCATCACCGAGGTGACCTGATGGTCGGCGATGTACGACGCCACCGCCCAGGGGTCGCGATGCTCACCCGGACGCATCATCACCATGCGCCCGCCGTCGTAGAGCCAACGGAAGAACTCGAGCACCGATGGGTCGAACGTGTACTCCAGTACCTGCAGGAAGACGTCGGAGCCGGAGAAGGCGTAGTAGTCCTGGTCGAAGATCAACTGCGACAGCACCGACCGGTGCGACACGGTGACACCCTTCGGCCGGCCGGTCGAGCCGGAGGTGAAGATCGTGTACGCCGCGTGGTCCTCGCGCAACGGTGCCAGCCGTTCGGCGTCGGTGACCGGCGCCACGACGTCGGCCACCGGGGCGCCCGCATCGACGGTGACGACCTGCACCCGTTCGCCCAGAGCCGTCACCACCGCGGGAGTCGCGTCCGCGGCGACGACCACGATGTGCGCACCCGCCGTGTCGAGCATGTACTCGACCCGGTCGGTGGGTGCGGCGGTGTCGATCGGCACGTACTGCCCGCCGGCGACGACGATCGCCTGCAGGGCGAGGATGAGTTCCAGCGAACGCGGCGTGCACAGTCCCACTGCCACGTCGGGCCCCACGCCGGCGGCGATCAACCGGCGCGCCAGCGTGTTCACGCGGGCCGCGAACTCGACGAAGGTCACGTCACGTCCGTCGAACGTCACGGCTTTCGCGTCACCGAAACGGTGGGCCGCGGCGGTCACCAGGTCGGCGAGGGTGCCCTCGACCACCGCCTCGCGCAGTTGCGGATCCGAGAGATCGACCTCCGCGCCCGAGGTCCAGCCTGCGATCGCGGCGCGCTCCTCTGCCGACACCAACTCCACCGCACCGACCGGAACGTCCGGGTCCGCGGTGACGGCGTCGAGGACGGCGACGAGCCGCGCGGCCAACACGTCCATCGAGCCGGCCTCGAAGAGATCGGTCGCGTAGATCAGCGATCCGGGCCACGGCTCACCGGGGCCCGCCGTGGACAGACCGACCAGCAGATCGACCTTCGCCGGGGTCAGTCCCGGATCGATCGGCGTGATCTCGAGGTCGCCGACCCGCAGGGACTCCTCACCCGCCCCCAGTTCCGGCAGCACCGACTGATCGAGGGTCAGCCACACCTGGGTGAGCGGAGCGAAGGCCTCGGACCTGGTCGGCTCCAGCCGCTCGACGAGCGTCTCGAACGGGATGTCGGCGTTGGCGAAGGCGTCGAGGTCGGTGGTACGTACCCGATCGAGCAGTGCATCGAAGGTCGTCGCGCCGTCGACGGCGGTGCGCAACACCAACGTGTTGACGAACATGCCGACCAGCGGATCGAGTTCGCGTTGGCCACGTCCCGCGATCGGGGTACCGACGGCGACATCGTCGGTGGCCGCGAGTCGGGCCAGCAACACGGCGAGCGCGGCGTGGACGACCATGTACGGGGTCGCATTCCGCTCGTGCGCGAGGGCGGTGACCCGATCCGCGACGCCTGCCGGGAGATGGAACTCGACGAAGTCGCCGCGCTGCGAGGCGACCCGGGGACGCGGGTGATCGGTGGGCAGTTCCAGGACGTCGGGAAGGCCGGCGAGCTGCGCGGACCAGTAGGCCAGCTGACCGCCGAGGACCGACGACGGATCGTCGACGGCACCGAGGGTGTCCTGTTGCCACAGCGCGAAGTCGGCGAACTGGACGTCCAACGGCGCGAATGCCGGTTCGGCGCCCTCGGCGCGCGCCGCGTACGCCGTGACGAGGTCGGTCATCAACGGTGCCAGCGATTCACCGTCGGCCGCGATGTGGTGGGCGACCACCGCGAGCACGGACTCGGTCTCCGAGACCGGCCACAGTCGGACCCGCAGCGGCCACTGGGCGGTGACGTCGAAGCCGGTACCGATCGCCGCTTCCACGTCCGCCTGGGAGTCGACGACCGCCCAGTCGAGACGGTCGGCGATCTCGGCGGCGGCGTGGATCTGCTGGGTCGGCTCACCGTCGACGGACGGGAAGGTGGTGCGCAGCACCTCATGGCGTGTGACCACGTCGATGATCGCGGTATGCAGTGCGGCGGTGTCGATCCGGCCGCTGATCCGAACGCCGAGCGGCACGTTGTACGTGGCGACCGAGGTGTCGAACTGGTTGATGAACCACATGCGCTGCTGCGCGAACGACAGCGGAATCCGTTCCGGGCGTGGGTCGACGGCGGTGATCGGCGCCAATGCCGCGGCCCGGCCGGTCCCGCGGGTGGCCAACTGCCGCACGGTCGGCGACTCGAAGACGTCGCGGACCGAGATGTCGGCGTCGAGTACCTCGGCGACGCGCGCGGCGAGCCGGGTCGCCGACAGCGAGTTGCCGCCCAGGTCGAAGAAGCCGGTGGTCACCGACACCTCCTCGACGCCGAGCACCTCGGCGAAGACGTCGGCGACGGCGCGCTCGTCGTCGGTCTCCGGTGCGACGAACTCGCCGGCTTCGATCACCGGTTCGGGCAGCGCGTTGCGGTCGAGCTTGCCCACCGGCGTCATCGGCAGCGCGTCGAGCACCTGGATGGAAGCCGGGACCATGTGGGCCGGCAGGCGCCCGGCGATGTGCGTCTTGAGATCTGCGATCTCCAGTGTGGCCTCGTCGGCGACGACGTAGGCGGCCAGCGCGGTGGCGACCGAACCGCCGACACCGATCACCACTGCCGAGCGCACGCCGTCGTATTCGGCGAGAGCGGACTCGATCTCTCCCAGCTCGATGCGCAGACCGCGGAGTTTGACCTGGTCGTCGCTGCGGCCGGAGTACTCGAGCACGGCCTCGCCCGAGCCGTTGCGGCGCCAGCGGACGACATCACCGGTGCGATACATCCGATCGCCCGGTCCCCCATGGGGATTGGCGACGAAGCGCTCGGCGCTGAGGCCCGGACGATCGAGGTAGCCGCGGGAGAGGGCTCCGCCGGCCACGTACAGTTCGCCGGGCACGCCGACCGGGACCGGCCGGAGTCGCCCGTCGAGAACCATCAGACCGACACCGGCCAGCGGTCCGCCGAGCGTGATCGGCTCACCGACGCCGAGCGGGGCACTGATGGTGACGCCGATGGTGGTCTCGGTGGGTCCGTACAGGTTCTGCACGCGGCGGAAGACCGCCCACTCGTCCTTGAGGCCTTGGGGAACCGCCTCGCCGCCGGCGTAGACGACACGCAGTGCGGGTACCGCAGGCGCCTCGAGGGTCGCCAGCACCGACGGGGTGAGGAAGGTGTGGGTGACGGCCTGCCGGAGCATGAAGTCCTGGAGCACCGCTCCGCCGACCGCGTCCGACGGGCGGTAGATCAGCACGCCACCGGCCACGGTGGCGAGCAGGTACTCGAGCACCGAGGCGTCGAAACTCGGGGAGGCGAAACCGAGCACACGGGCGTACTCGTCCGCGTTCGAACGTCGGATCTCCTCGGCCGCGAAGTTCGCCAGTCCGGTGTGGGTGACCGCGACGCCCTTGGGCCGTCCGGTCGATCCCGATGTGTAGATGACGTAGGCGACGTTGTCGGTCCGGACCGCGGCTCGGCGGTCGGCGTCGGTCACCGCGGTGTCGTCGTGACCGGCGATCTCGGATGCGACGGTCGTCTCGTCGACCCGCACCCAATCGAAGGCGTCGCCCGGCAGGTCACCGGATGCCGCGACAGCGAGACCGAGGATCGCGCCGGAGTCCTCGATCATCGTGGCCACCCGCTCGGCCGGGTAGTCGGGGTCGATCGGCACGTACCCCGCGCCGGTCTTCGCGACCGCCCAGATGGCGGTCAGCAACTCCGCCGAACGTCCGATGGCCAGCGCGACCAGCGACTCCGCACCGATGCCGCGTCCGATCAACCAGCGTGCGAGTCGATTCGACCGTGCGTCGAGTTCGGCGTAGCTCAGTACGGTGTTCTGGGCGTCGACCACGGCCTGACGCGGCCCCCAGCGTCGTGCTGCCTCGGCGAAGATGCCGGCCAACAGTACCGGCGGGGTGCCCGGACCACCGGTGACCACCGCGTCCGAATCCGCGACGACCGGGACCGGCGCGGGAACGGCAGCGGCCTTGGCGCGGGTGAGGTCGGCAACCGACAGCCCCTGCGACAAGGCGATGTCGCCGATGGCGACGGTCGCGTCGGCGGCCATCTCGTCGACGATGCGGGTGAGGTGCTCGGCGAAACCGCGGACGGTCGACTCGTCGAACAGGTCGGTGGCGAACAGGATCGAGCCGCCCCACGCGCCCTCGGCCGCAGGTGCGACGGCCACCAGGAGGTCCACGCGTGCCGGCACGGTCCCGGTGGCCACCGGGCTCACGCTCAAGCCCGCGATCTCGCCGCTGGCCAGGTCGGCGCCGGCCAGTTCCGGCAGCGCCGACTGATCGAAGGTCAGCCAGACCTGCGAGAACGGGGCGAAGGCATCCGAACGGACCGCACCGGCGGCCTCGACGACCGACTCGAACGGCACGTCCGCGTTGGCGAACGCATCCAGATCGGTCGCCTTCACGTCCGCCAGGAGCGACTCCACGGTCTCACCGGAGTCGACACGGGTGCGCAGGATGAGCGTGTTGACGAACATGCCGATCAGCGGATCGAGCACGGCCTGACCACGATTGGCGATGGGGGTACCGATGGCGATGTCGTCGGACGCACTCAGTCGGCCCAGCAGCACGGCCAGTGCGGCGTGCACGACCATGAACGGCGTGGTGCCCGATCGCTGGGCCAGCTGGCGGACCGACGAGCCGGCCTCGGCCGAGAACTCGAAGTCCAACCGAGCGCCCCGCTGGGTCGCGACCGGCGGCCGCGGGCGGTCGGTCGGCAGTTCGATGACGTCTCCGAGCCCGGCGAGCTGGTCCGTCCAGTAGGCGAGCTGGCCGCCGACCACCGAGTCGGGATCGTCGGTGCTGCCCAGGTTCTCGCGCTGCCAGAGTGCGTAGTCGGCGAACTGCACCGGCAGCGGACCGAACTCCGGGTCGGTGTCCTCCGCCTCGGCGATGTAGGCGGTGACGAGGTCGGTGACGAGCGGGGCCATCGACTCACCGTCGGAGGCGATGTGGTGCATCACCACGGCGAGTACGTGCTCGCCGGGCGCGGCAGGCCAGACGCGAACGCGGATGGGCCACTGCCGGGTGACGTCGAAACCGGTGGCGACCGCCTCCTCGATCTCCTCCTGCGAGTCGACGACATCCCAGTCCAGGCGCGCCGCGACGGCGGAGGCGCGGGCGATCTTCTGATACGGCACCCCGTCCGCGGACGGGAAGGTGGTGCGTAGCACCTCGTGCCGGGTGACGACGTCGATGACCGCGGCGTGCAGTGCCTCGACGTCGAGGTCGCCGCTCAGCCGCAGCACGGCCGGGATGTTGTACGCCGCCGAGGCCGAGTCGACCTGGTTGATCAGCCACATCCGCTGCTGCGCGAACGACAGCGGGATGCGATCGGGTCGTGGGTCGACGACGGTGATCGGCGCGACCGCGGCCGAGGCGCCGCCGGCCATGGCGGCCAACTCGCGCACGGTCGGTGCGTCGAACAACTCGCGGACCCCGATCTCGACCCCGAGGACCGCGCCGACGCGAGCGGCGAGGCGCATCGCCGACAGCGAGTTGCCGCCGAGGTCGAAGAAGCTGTCGGTGACACTGACGCGGTCGGTGCCCAGGACATCGGCGAACACCTCGGCGACGCTCGACTCGGCATCGGTCTCGGGCGCGACGTACTCACCCGCGGTGAACACCGGGTCGGGCAGCGCGCGCCGATCGATCTTGCCGGCGCTGTTGAGCTGCATGTCGTCCAGGACCATCCACACCGTGGGACGCATGTAGGCCGGGAGCGACTCCGCCAGAACGGCTTCCACTCCTGAGATCGCGACCGTCTCCCCCGGCGCGCCGGCGACGTAGCCGACCAGATGCTCACCGCCGCCCGGTGCGATCGCGACGGTGGCGGCAGCGTGGACGACCCCGGGTGCCGAAGCGATGACCGACTCGATCTCACCGAGCTCGATGCGCTGACCGCGCAACTTCACCTGGAAGTCGGTGCGGCCGAGGTAGTCGATGCCGCCGGATGCGGTGCGGCGGACCAGGTCACCGGTCCGGTAGAGCCGCGATCCGGGAGGACCGTACGGGTCGGCGACGAAGCGCTCCGACGTGAGATCGGGGCGCGCCGCGTACCCGCGGGCCAACTGCACGCCACCGAGGTACAGCTCGCCGGGGACGCCGTCGGGCACCCGGTGCAGTCGAGCATCGAGGACGAGAGCCGAGGAGTTCCAGACCGGGATGCCGATCGGCACCGTCTGGTCCTCGGCCGAGACGCTCTCGATGTGCTCGTAGGTGATCTCCACGGCGGCCTCGGTCGGGCCGTAGAGGTTGAACAGCATCGCGTCGGGGAGCAACGTGCGCACCTGCGCCGCGATGGCCGGCGGCAGCGCCTCACCGGTGGTCGAGACGATCCGGACCGAATCCAGGGCGCGGACCCGCTCGGCGCCGGCGACCTCGAGGAAGACTGACAGCATCGACGGCACGAAGTGCACCATGGTCGCGCGGGTGCGGGCGATCTCGGCAGCGACGTAGAGCGGGTCCAGGTGCCCGCCGTCGCGCAGGATCACCAGGCGCGCACCGTGGATGAGTGGCGCGAAGAGCTCGGGGACCGAGCAGTCGAAGGTGTACGGGGTCTTGAGGACCACGGCGTCGGAGGCGTCGATCGGCAGGGTGTCCAGTCCCCACCACAGGCGGTTGAGAACGGCGACGTGTGAGAGTGTGACGCCCTTCGGACGTCCGGTCGACCCGGAGGTGAAGAGGGTGTACACCGCGTCGTCGGGACGCAACGGGCCGGTGCGCTCATCCGCCCGGATCGCCGGGGTCTCGGTGTCGACGGGTGTGGCCGCGTCGACACCGAGGACGGCCGCGCCAGCTGCTCGCGCCGCCTCCACGACCCCGGCGACGGACGACGCGTCGGCGACCAGCAGCGCGTTCGCGTTCGCGGTCTCGAGCATGTAGCGGACGCGATCCGCGGGAGCGGTGGTGTCGATGGGCACGTACTGCCCACCGGCCGCGACCACGGCGTGGATGGCCACGAGCATCTCCACCGAGCGCGGGATGCACACGCCGACAGCGACATCCGGCCCGACGCCGGTGGCGATGAGTTCACGGCCGAGTACGTTGACCCGGGCACCGAACTCGGCGAAGGTCACCTCGCGGTCGGCGTCGATCAGCGCGACCGCGTCGGGGGTCGCGGCGACCCGGAGCGCGATCGCATCGGCGACCGTGTCCACCTCGGGCAGCACGACGTCTGCCCCGGACTCTGCGGCGACGATCGCATCCCGATCACCGTCGGCGAGCAATGCGATGTCACCGACCGGGAGTTGCGTTGCCGCGGTGAGCCGATCGAGCAGCAGTACGAATCGTCGGTTGAATGCTTCGATCGTCGACTCGTCGAAGAGATCGGTCGCGTAGGTGGTCGCGATGTGCCAGTCGGCCCCCGCTGCTGCGGCCGACACGACGACGTTCAGGTCGAGCTGTGCCGGGACCTCGCTCGCCTCCACGGGCGCCAGGGTCAGGTCGCTCATCCCCTGACCGCCGAGGGCCTCGGTGATCGATGTGCCGCGGCCTGCATCGTTGAAGGTCAGCATGACCTGCGCAAGCGGCGAGAAGGCCTCGGAGCGGACCGGGTTGATCTGTTCCACCAACGTCTCGAAGGGCACGTCGGAGTGCGCGAAGGCCTCGAGATCGGTACGCCGCACCTGCTCCAGGAGTTCGGCGAAGGTGGCGCCGCCGTCGACCTGTGCCCGCAGGACCAGAGTGTTGACGAACATACCGACCAGCGGGTCGAGAACACGCTGCCCCCGACCGGCGATCGGGGTGGCGATCGCGATGTCCTCGCTCGCCGAGAGCCGCGCGAACAGCACCGCGAGTGCTGCGTGCACGACCATGAACGGCGTCACGCCGCGCCTGCGTGCGACCTCGGCCACCCGCTCGCCGACCTCGGCCGGGAGCGCGAACGACGACAAGGCGCCGCGTTGACTGGCCGTCGGCGGACGTGGCCGGTCGGTCGGGAGTTCCAGGACGTCGGGCACACCGGCGAGTTCGTCGAGCCAGTAGGCGATCTGGCCTCCGACGATCGACTCCGGATCGTCGGCGTCACCGAGGACGTCGTGCTGCCAGATGGCGAAGTCGGCGAACTGCACCTCGAGTGGGACGAACAGCGGGACCTGTCCGGCGGCACGCGCGACGTAGGCGGTGACCACATCGGTGACCAGTGGTGCCATGGACTCGCCGTCGGCGGCGATGTGGTGGGCGACGACGGCCAGGACGTGCTCATCACGTCCGGCGGGCCAGAGGCGTACGCGCAGCGGGAGGTCGGCCGTGACGTCGAAGCCGCGCATCACGGCGTCCTCGATCTCCGTCTGCGAGGCGACGATCTGCCAGTCGAGCCGTCGTTGGGCTTCGCCGGTCGGGTGGACCAGTTGGTAGGGGACGCCTTCGTGCGCCGGGAAGGTCGTCCGCAGCACCTCGTGACGTCCGACCACGTCGGCCACCGCGTCGTGCAGCGCATCGACGTCGAGCGTTCCCGACAGTCGCAGTACCGCCGGGATGTTGTAGGCGGGCGACGCGGCGTCGAACCGGTTGATGAACCACATCCGCTGCTGCGCGAAGGACAGCGGGATGCGGTCGGGACGCGGCCGGACCGCTGCGATCGGGGTGACACCCTCACCTCGCGATCCCGCGACCACCGCGAGCTCGCGGACCGTCGGGGTGTCGAAGATGTCGCGCACCGAGACGTCGGCGGCGAGCACGTCGGCGATCCGGGCGGCGACGCGGGTTGCCGACAGCGAGTTGCCACCGAGGTCGAAGAACGACGTCGTGGCGCCGACCTCGGCCGGATCGAGACCGAGCACCTCGGCGAAGACGCCGGCGACGGCCTCCTGCGCCGGGGAGGCCGGTGCGACGTAATCGCCCGCCACAGCGGCTGTCTCGGGCGCGGGTAGCGCCGCCCGGTCGAGTTTGCCGTTGGCGGTCAACGGGATCGCGTCGATGGCCACGACGAGATCGGGGACCATGTACGCGGGCACGGCGGCTGCGGCCGCCTGGCGGATGGCCTGCGGGTCGAGAGCAGCCGGATCGTCCACCACGACATGCCCGACCAACAGCTCGCCACTGCCCTTGCCGTCGACGATGGTGGCCGCCGCGGCGGTCACACCGGGCGCGCTCAGCAGCGCTGCCTCGACCTCGCCGAACTCGATGCGGAAACCACGCAGCTGGACCTGCGCATCGCCACGACCCAGGTACTCGATGTCGTCACCGACCCGGCGGGCCAGGTCACCGGTGCGGTAGAGACGCTGTCCGCCCCCTCCGAACGGATCCGCGACGAACCGGGTCGCGGTCAGCTCGGGACGCCGCAGGTAACCCTGCGCCAACTGCCCACCGACGACGTACATCTCACCGACGACGCCCTCGGGCACCGGCCGCAACCGATCGTCGAGGATGTGAATCCCCAACGACGCCAACGGCCGACCGATGAAGCTGGCGTCACCTGCGCGCACGGTCGAGGGGTCGAGGGCACGGAAGCTGACGTGCACCGTGGTCTCGGTGATGCCGTACATGTTGACCAGCACCGCATCGTCCCCGGGATGCTCGTCGAACCAACGGCGCACCTGCTCGAAGTTGAGCGCCTCGCCGCCGAAGACGACGTACCGCAACGACAGCGGGTGGGACCGGTCCCGGCGGCGCGCATCGGACAGCTGGTAGAAGGCCGACGGGGTCTGACTCAGGACGGTGACCCGCTCGCGCGACAGCAGGCGCAGGAACTCCTCCGGCGCGCGGGCGACGTCGCGTCCGACAACCACCAACCGGGCTCCGCTGAGCAACGGACCCCACAGCTCCCACACCGAGAAGTCGAACGCGTACGAGTGGAACATCGTCCACACATCATCCGACCGGAACTCGAAATCGGTTGCCGCCGTGTCCATCAACGTCACCACATCCCGATGGGTGACCTCCACACCCTTCGGACGGCCCGTCGAACCCGACGTGTAGATCACGTAGGCACGGGCATCGGCGTGCGTCACGACCAGCGGCCGGGCCACACCGGCGCCCTCGTCGAACAGGTCGGCGACGTCGGCGACCACGGTCTGTCCGGGCAGCTGCGACCAGAGTTCGAGTCCCGCGGTGGACGAGTCGGTGACGACCACCGGTGGGGTCGCGTCCGAGATGATGAACCGTAGACGTTCGGTCGGGTTCGTGGTGTCCAGCGGAAGGTATCCCGCCCCGGCCTTGAGAACACCGAGGATCGTCGACACCAGATCCACCGACCGGGCGGTGGCCACACCCACCAGATCGCCGGTCCGGACACCACGCGCGACCAGAGCCGACGCGATCGCGTCGGAGCGGCGGTCGAGGTCGGTGTAGCGCAGCGACGCCCCCGACCACCCACCGTCGGACACCGCCACCCCGTCGCTGTTCGCGGCGACCGAGCGCGCGAACAGTTCCACCAGCGAAGCATCGGTGTTGACGGTGTCGGTCACCGGCGCGCTGATCCCGGCGCGATAGTCGGCCTCGTCGACGAGCGAGATGTCGGCGACCTGCAAGCGGTCGGCCTGCTCGGCGATGGTGGTGAGCAGTCTGACCAGGACGTCGGCGAAGACCGACACCTGACGGTCGGAGAACGCCGACGGCAGGTACTTCAGCTTCAGCAGGGTCTGGTCCCCGGACCGGGACGTGATGAAGTTCAGCGGATAGTGCGTCGAGTCGCGGATGTCGATGCCTCGGATGTCGAGCCCCTCGACTGCGTCCGCGGAGGCGACCGAATCGGTGTCCACCGGGTACGACTCGTGCACCGCCAGGGTGTCGAAGCCGATCGGCGCACCGCTGGCGGTGACGATCTCCGGCAGCCCGAGGTGCTGGTGGTCCAGGACGGCGACCTTGTCCGCCTGTACCTTCCGCAACACATCCACCACCAACGCAGACGGATCCACATCGACCACCGCAGGCAAGGTGTTGATGAACAACCCCACCATCGACTCCACACCATCGAGATCAGCCGGACGACCCGACACCGTCTCACCGAAGGTCACCACACGCTCACCGGTCACCCGCGACAACAACACCGCCCACGCGAACTGCAACACCGTCGCGGCGGTGACCCCGTGGCGTCGGGTGAGGTCGTCGATGCCGGCCGTGGTCTCGGCGTCGAGCAGGACGGCGAGGTCGCGCGGCAGCGCCTCCACCGTCGCCTCCGCGCTGGCCGAGACGAGAGTCGGCCCGTCCACCGGCGCGAGCACCTCGCGCCAGGCGGCGAGACCGGCCGTGTCGTCGGCCGAGCCGATCCGCCGAAGGTAGTCGGCGAAATCGCCGGTGCCGGTGGACACCTGGGAGGTGTAGGTGAACCCGGTCGCGTACAACGCGAGCAGGTCGGCCAGCACCAGGGGTCCCGACCAGCCGTCGAGGACGATGTGGTGGTTGGTGACGATCAGGTGTGTGGCACGCGGCGACCGAGCGACGACGAAGCGCACCAGGGGTGGCTCACGGAGATCGAACGGGAGCACCCGCTGCTCCTCGCGGAGACGATCGATGCGCCGCTCGACGTCCGCCTCGTCCATGTCGGAGATCTCCACGACCTCCCACGGCACCTCGACGGAGGTCGGCACGACTGCCACGACGGCTCCGCTGGGTGTCCGGACGAAACCGGATCGCAGGACCCGGTGTTCGGCGAGCAGCATCTCGGCCGCGGTCCGCAGACGTCCGATGTCGACCCCGCCGCCCAGCGTGAGCACGGCCTGGGCGACGTAGACGTCGACCGCCCCTGATCGTCGGCCCGCGGAGGCGAGTTCGGACTGGAAGTGCAGACCGCGCTGTAGCGGTGAGAGCGGCCAGACCGCCGCACCCGGGGACCGCGCGGCGATGAGGTCGAGGTCGGCTTGCGTGACCGCGGCACCGGGGACGTCGGACGGTGACAACCCGACATCGCGCCGGGCGGCGACCTCGGCGACCAGCGTCCGGAGCTCGCCACGCCACCGATCACCGAGGTCGGTGACCTCTTCTTCGGTGAGAAGTCCTGCGGGGAAGGCGAAGTCGGCACTGATGGCACGGCCGGCAGCGGTCGGCACCGAGTTGGCGTTGATGGTCAGCGAGTTCAGGGCGACCATGGCACCGGAGACCGATCCGGGCAGGCGCAGATCGTGGCGGGCCGGGAGGAAGTCGCCCGAGATCCCCTCTCCCCCGGCGACGTTGCCGAGGTAGTTGAAACCGATCGACGGCAGCGGACGGCTCGACAGCTCGGTGTCGGCGTACCGCAGCACACCGAAGCCGATTCCGGCCTCGGGACGGCCGAGCCGTTCTTCCTTCGCCGCCTTCACCGCGTGCACGATGTCGGCGGTGGGCTCGAGGCTCACCGGCACGATCGTGGTGAACCATCCGATCGTGCGGGAGAGGTCGGCGTTGCGTGGGTCGGCACCGTGCGCGACGACGTCCTCGTAGCGACCGTGACCCTCGACGAGAACGGAGACCGGCGCGGTGTCGGCGATCCCCCTGCTCTGCTGCCACGAGCGCACGGCGCGCGCCAGTGCGGCCAGCAGCACGTCCTCGGCGCTGCCGTCGAACGCCCGCGGAACGCTGGTCAGGGCCGGCTCGGCGATGTCCGCGTCGATCCCCACGACGACCGACCGTGCGGTGCGCTGCTTGTCGCGGCTCCGGTCGAACACCGCGCCGAGGTCGGTGGGACGCTGCGGAAGTCGGCTCAGCCAGTGCTCCGATGCCCCGGCCGCGACGTCGGCGCGAGCGGCCAGCGCCGCATACCAGGCGCGTGCGCTGGTGCTCTCGGCGCGGACGGCGTGATCATGTCCTGCGTTGCGCTGTGCCCAGACGGTGACGAGGTCCTCGATCAGCACCGACCAGGAGACGGCGTCGACGCCGAGATGATGGATGACGACGACGAGCCACCCGGCCCCGTCGGGATCCTGCACGAGCACGGCGTGCACGAGGCGTCCGGCGGCCGGGTCCAGTTGCCCGGCCGCATACGTGTGGGCAGCCGCCGCGGCCGCGGCGAACTCCGGCGAGCCGACCGGCGCCGACGAGGTCGAGGTCGACACCGCGCCCGCGGCGTCGAACTCGTTGCCGGTGAGCAGTTCCCAGCCGCTGTCCGTCAGGCGCAACGACGCGGTCAGCATCGGATGGGCGGCCACCGCCACGGCGAGGACCTCGCGCACGGTGTCGGCATCGATGCCCGCAGGCGCGGCGAGCACGGTGGACTGCGAGAAGTCGGCGAAGTCGGCCGGGGTCTCCGAGTGCTCGATCATCCACGAGACGATCGGCGGGAGCGACGACGGGCCGGTCCCGCCACCGGGCGGTTCCGGCAGCGCGGGCAGTCGCGCACCGCCACCGGCGATCGCACGCGCCATCGACCGGATGGTCCGGTGCTCGAAGATCTCGCGCGGCGAGAGGGCCAGACCGCCGGCCTTGGCGGCCGAGGAGAGCTGGATCGACATGATCGAGTCGCCACCCAAGGCGAAGAAGGACTCGGTCACCGAGACGCGCTCGATGCCGAGTAGCGCCGCGACGATCCCGGCGAGCTGCTCCTCGAGTGGCCCCTCCGGGGCGACGTAGACGTCGGCCGACACCCCGAAGTCGGGTTCGGGCAGGGCCCGACGGTCCAGTTTGCCCGCGGAGTTGAGTGACACGTGCTCGATGGGCATCCACACCGACGGGCGCATGTACTCCGGCAGCGACTCGGCGACCGCCACACGCATCAGGTCGAGGTCCACCGTGGCCGGCGACACGTAGGCGACGAGGTGCTGGGCACCCGAGGGGGCCGAGGCCACCGTCGCCGCGGCGTGCACCACACCGGGCACCGACGCGATGACCGATTCGATCTCGCCGAGTTCGATCCGCTGGCCGCGCAACTTCACCTGGAAGTCGGTGCGACCCAGGTACTCGATCTCACCGTCGTGGTTCCACCGCACCAGGTCTCCCGTGCGATAGAGGCGTTCACCAGGGCCACCGAACGGATCGGCCACGAATCGTTCGGCCGACAGGTCCGGACGTCCCGCATAGCCGCGCGCGAGCTGCACACCGCCGAGGTAGAGCTCACCGGGCACCTCCACCGGAACCGGCCGCAGCCGGGCATCGAGGACCCACGTGGTGGTGTTCCACACCGGCCTG
>NZ_BANX01000050.1 GCF_000334455.1 Gordonia soli NBRC 108243 | reverse complement strand
CGTCGGCACCCACGCCGGAAGCGCGCACCACCGCGGCCAGGGACGGGACACCCTCGGGCACCGGCCCACCGCACTCCACCAACAGCTGGACCACCCGGTCCGGCAACTCCGTTCGCTCGCCATCGGCGTCATCGGTGTTTCCGGCACCTGCACCGAGGAGCACCAGCGCCACCCCGGCGGTGTCGAACATGTACTCCACACGCTCTGCCGGCGTGTCCATCTCCACCGGCACATACCGACCACCCGCAGCGACCACCGCATGGATCGCCACCAACAACTCCACCGACCGCGGGATCATCACCCCGACCGCGGTACCCCGCACCACTCCTGCGGCTCGCAGTTCGTCCGCCAGCGCCGCGACCCGTGCGCCGAACTCCCCATACGACACCACCCGATCCCCGAACCGCACCGCCACCGCACCCGGCGACACACCCACCCGACCAGCAACCACCGCAGCAACCGAATCAACCACCAGACCGACATCCGACACACCGGCATCCGACACAGCCGCGCCGAACACCTCGACACCCACCGCCGCACCACCCACCGACCACCCCGCCACCGCAGCGGCCGACGTCGGCGGCATGGGATCGAGGTCGCCGATGACGGTGTCCGGCTCGGTGGCGATGGACCGGAGCACGGACCGCAGCGCATCGGCGATCCCGGCCACGGCATCGCGGTCATAGATCTCGGCGTCGGCCTTCACGGTCAACGCGAGACCGCCATCGCCCGGAGCCGCGGTCACCGCGAGCGGGTAGTGCGTGGCGTCCCGGGTCCGGACGTCCCGTAGCGCCAGCCCCGCTTCGCGTGAGCCGGTCTTCACCGTGTCTGCGTCGACCGGATAGGACTCGTAGACGACGAGGGTGTCGAACAGGGTGGGATGACCGGCCTCGGTGAGGATGTCCGGCAGCCCCAGGAACTGATGGTCCAGCAGGCCGGCGCGAGCCTCGTGGAGGTCGGCGACGAGGGCGGCGAGAGATCTGTCGGGGTCGGCGTCGGCGACGACCGGGATCGTGTTGATGAAGAGACCGATCATCGTGTCAGCGCCGTCGAGGTCGGCCGGACGCCCGGACACGGTCTCGCCGAACACGACCTGCTCGTCACCGGTGAGCCGGGAGACCAGGATCGCCCAGGCCGCCTGCACCGCCGAGCTGGTCGTCGTCCCGAGGGAACGGACACACCGATCCAGGTTCGCCGACTCCTCGGAGTCGAGTTCGACGGTCACCTCGAGTGGAAGGCTGCCCATCTCGGTACGCCCCGGGGCGACGAGACTCGGCGTGGTCCCGCCGAGCGCGGTTCGCCAGGCATCGCGGGCCGCCACGAGGTCGCGCCCGGCGAGCCAGTCCAGATGCGCCGAGAACTCGGCGGCAGAGCTCACCCGATCCGCACCCAGATGTGCTGCCAGGAGGTCGGCGACGAGAATCGGCCCGGACCACCCGTCCACGATCAGGTGGTGCGCGGTGATGATCAGGCTGTGCGCCGGGCCGTCCGCAGTCCGATGTGCGACCGCGGTGAACCGGATCGGAGCCGGCTTATCGAGCCGGAACGGGCGCGCGAGATCCGCCGCGGCCAACGCTTCCACTCGCCGGGTCGCGGCGAGGGCATCGAGATCGCGGAGGTCGACCGGGCTGAAGTCGGGATCGGCGGTTGCGGGGACCACCACCACCGGTCGGCCTGCCCTCGTGCGGACGAAGGTCGATCGCAGCACCGGGTTCCAGTCCAGCAGCTGTGCTACCGCGGCCTGCAATGCGTCCGGCGCGAGCTCCCCGTCGAACTCGAGGACCGATTGGGTGACATAGGGATCGACGGATCGGGTCGCGCGCTCCGCCTCGAACAGCAGGCCTTGCTGCAGCGGTGTGAGTGACCAGAGTCGCCCGCCTGGGTGCGCAGCGAGCATCTCGTCGATCTCCGTCTGCCGGAGCCCGGTGGCGGTGACGTCGGTCTCGCTGGGTCCCGGGTCGCCGACTGCCGCGATGTGGTCGGACAGGATACGGACGCGGTCGTCCCACCGCTCGGCGAGCGCGGAGAGCGCATCGGTGTCGAGCAGCCCTGCGGGCGCGGTGAACTGAGCACGGAGTTCGCGGCCCTGATCGGTGGCGACGGTACCGACGGTCACGGTGAGGGCTGCCGTCGTCACCATCGCACCGGTGATCGTGGGCGGTAGCACCGGTGCGTCGGTCGCCGGCGTGAATGCGCCGAGACGATGGACGGCGTCGTCGACCGCCACCGAGCCACGCTGCGCGGTCAGCGCTCCGAGATAGTTGACCGTGACCGCGGGCAACGCACGATCGGCGAGCAGGGAGTCGGCGCGAGACCACCGGAGCGGCCCGAACGCGATCCCGTGGTCGGGCATGCGCGCCTGAACGTCCTTGACCGCCTTGCCCATCGTCACGAGCGCACGACCGTCCGCCTCGGCGTCATCGCGCCCGGCGGACACGTCGGTGGCCTGCGCCGCGGGGCGGCCCGGGACCTCCACCGTCAGAGGTACCAGCGACGTGAACCATCCGACGGTCTCGGCGAGGTCCGCGCCGGGCGCGACGTCCTCTTCTCGGCCGTGGTTCTCGAGCAGCACCGAGAGCGGGCCGGCGTCACCGTCGGCGACGGCGTGGGCCAGGGTCGCCACCAGCACGGTGTCGATCCGACCGCCGAATCCTGGTGCGACGTCGGCGATCAACCGCTCGGTGCGGCCCGCGTCGATCACCCGCTCGACTGTGACGGTGGTCGACTGGCGGTCCCGGACGCGGTCGACATCGAGGCCGGGACCGACCTGCCGGACAGCGGGATCCGGTAGCTGAGCCGACCAGAAGCCGACCTCGTCATCACGCCCGGCGAGGTCCCGGAGCACCCGCGCCCATCGCCGGAACGACGTCCCCTCGGATGTGGGTCGCAGCGGCTCTCCGGTCCGCTGCGACCACCACGCTCCGGCCAGGTCCGAGACGATGGTCGACCACGACACGGCGTCCACCCCGATGTGGTGGGCCGCCAGCACGAGACGGGCGGGTCCGCCGGCCACCCGAACGCCGATCGCCGCGACCAGACGTCCGGTCGTGGGCGACAGGGTGCCGAGAGCCCGGACATGGGCGGCCAGGACGGCATCGTCGAGGTCGGCACCAGGTGGGTGGTCGACGATCGCGACCTCGATGTCGGTCGGATCGCCCGCACCGGCAACGATCTCCGCGTCCGGCGCGGCCGGGGTGAACCGCAACCTCGCGGTCAACATCGGATGGGCCGCGACCACACCGGTCACGATCGACCGCAGGCCCGGCTCGTCGATCTCGTCAGGCAACGTCACCACGGTGCTCTGGGAGAAGTCGGCGATGTCGGAGACGTCGTCGGCGAGCGAGAGCATCCAGGACACGGTGGGCGGCAACGCCACCGTTCCGCTCACCCCGTCGGAGAGTTCGGGCAGCACCGGCCGTCCGGCGGTCCGGGTGCTCGACGCCAACTCACGAACGGTCGGCGTCGCGAACACGTCCCGCGGCGTGAGGTCGTACCCGGCCGTGCGGAGCAGCGACACGAGTCGGATCGATGCGATGGAATCCCCGCCCAATGTGAAGAACGACGTCGTGACCGGCACTTCGTCGATGCCGAGGACGGCCGCGACGATCTCGGCGACCACTCGCTCGTCCTCGGAGGACGGTCCGTCGTCCCGGCCCACCGACTCGTCCGTGTCGAACGTGGGCGGCGGCAACGCCTTCCGATCGAGTTTGCCCGCGGAGTTCACCGGAGCATGATCGAGCGTCACCCAGTGTGTGGGCCGCATGTAGACGGGCAGGGCATCCGACACCGCCGACTCGGCGAGACCCACCAGAGCATCTGTCGGCGAACCGATCAGATAGCCGACCAGATGATCCGCACCACCGGGGGCGGTGGCCGGGACGACAGCGGCGTGCGTGATCGCCGGTATCGCCGACAGCACGCTCTCGATTTCGCCCGGCTCGATGCGTTGCCCACGCAACTTGATCTGGAAGTCGGTGCGACCGAAGTACTGCAGATGGTCCGACGGCATGCGGCGCACGCGATCGCCGGTCCGGTACAGACGGTCACCGCTCCCGAACGGATCCGCCACGAACCGCTCGGCGGTGAGCGCACCTCGGGAGGCGTATCCACGGGCGAGGTGCACACCGCCGAGGTAGAGCTCGCCTGCCACTCCCGGCGGCGTGGGCCGCATGCGGTCGTCGAGCACGTACGTTCGGGTGTTCCACACGGGCTCGCCGATCGGGACCACGTCACCGATCGTGTCCAGCGTCACCGAGGTCACCTCGACCGCGGCCTCGGTCGGTCCGTACAGATTGTGCAGTGCGACGTCGGGTAGTTCGGCCCGCGCGCGTCGGGCGACCTCCACCGGTAGCGCCTCGCCGGAACAGAACAGGTGTCGCAGCGACGATGCCGATCGCGGGTCTCGCGCCACCTCGTCGAGGAACACGCCGAGCAGGGCGGGCACCATGTGCACGGTCGTCACCTGATCGGCGACGATGGTCGAGACCAGTGCGCGCGGATCGAGATGCGCGTCCTCGTCGGCGACCACGATGCAGCCACCGGCGACGGGTGGGGTGAACAGCTCGGGGACCGAGACGTCGAAGGTCACCGGTGTCTTCCACAGCATCGCATCGTCGGGTCCGATGGCGAATCGGTCCATTCCCCAGCGGATCCGGTTCAGCACGGCACGATGGCTGACGGTGACACCCTTCGGGGTCCCGGTGGACCCGGAGGTGAACAGCGTGTAGACCGGGTGGTCCGGGAGCAGGGGCGAGCGGCGCTCGTCGTCGGTCACCGGAGTCACCGCCGCCTCGACCGGCGCGCCGGCATCGACCCCGATCGGGAGTAGCCCGGTGTGCGGCAGCCATGTCGGCGAGTCGGCGCCGAGCAGTGCGATCCGGGCTCCGGAGATGGTCACGGCGTGCCGTGCACGGTCGGCAGGTACATCCGGCGCGATGGGGATGTACTGTCCACCGGCCGCGATCACGGCGTGTACCGCCACGAGCAGTTCGACCGAACGCGGGAGACCGACGATCACCGGAACCTCGGGACCGACCCCCTGGGCGATCAACTCGCGGGCCAGGGACGCGACCCGGGCACCCAGCTCGCGGTGATCCATCTGCCGGCCGCCACAGCGGACCGCGACGGCGCCGGGGGCGATCGCGGCTCCCGCGAGTACCGCATCGGCAACCGTCTGCGGTGTCAGCGCGACGACGGGCCCGGCGCTGATCTCTCGGGCTCGGTCGGCGTCGACCACCGGGATGTCGCCGACCACGACGTCGGGTCGCCCGCCGAAAGCCGTGAGGGTTTTCGCGATGACATCGGCGATCATCGTGAGGGTTGCGGGCTCGAACACCGTCGCCGCGCCGGTGACCACGCCGTCGATGCCCCCGTCGTCGCGCAGTGCCGCACCGACGGTGAGGTCGAACTTCACCGATTCTTCGGCGACGGCCACGAATTCGGCGTCGAGATCACCGATCTTCGACGCGGGCAGCCCCGTTCGCTCGGTGTGGACCAACATCACCTGCGCCAGCGGCTCGTGCACGTCGGAGCGCGGAGGCCGCACGGCATCCACGACGCGTTCGAACGGGACCTCGCCGTGCGCGAACGCCTCGAGGTCGAGGTCGGTGACGCGTCTGACGTACTGGGCCACGGTCTCGTCGCGTTCCATGTCGACCCGGAGCACTACGGTGTTGACGAACATACCGATCAGCGCGTCGAGGTCGGCGTGACCCCGACCGGCGACAGGGGTGGCGACCGCGATCGTCGAGGTGTCGGTGATCCGGGCGAGTGCGGCGGTCACCGCCGCGTGCAGGACCATGAACAGGGTCGACCGGTGATCGGTGGCCAGCCGACGGAGTGCCCCCACATCGCCGGCGGGCAGTACCCACTGCGCGGTCGCGGCCCGGCGGTCACCGGCCGTCGTGCGTGCATGGTCGACGGGCAACGGCACGTGGTCGGGCAACCCGGCGAGACGATCGCGCCAGTAAGTGAGCTGTCGGGTCATCTCGGAGGTCGGCTCTTCGGCTGTGCCGAGCCGATGCCGTTGCCAGAGAGCGTAATCCGCGTACTGGAGAGCGAGCGGTCGATCGATCGGAGCGGTGCCGGTCCGACGCGCGGCGTACGCGGTACCCAGTTCGGCGGCCAACACCGGTGCCGATTCGCCGTCGGCTGCGATGTGATGGAGTGCCACGACGAGCAGGTGTTCGTCCTCGGCGATCCGCAGGATCGACACGCGCACCGGGAGGTCTGCCGTCACGTCGAAGGGTGCGGTCAACGCGGCGTGGATCTCGACGTCGGCCGAGCCCGCGTCCACGGTTCGGCTGTCGACGATCAGGAGTTCCTGCCAGTCCGCCACGATGTGTTGCACCGGTTCGCCGGTCCGGTCCGCAGTGGTGGCCGGGTACACGGTCCGCAGGACCTCGTGGCGGCCGACCACGTCGATCACCGCCGATCGCATCGCATCGACGTCCAGCGTGCCGCGGAGCCGGACGACCACCGGGATGACGTAGGCCGCGGAGTCGGCATCGAACTGGTTGAGGAACCACATCCGTCGCTGCGCATAGGACACCGGGATCGGGACCGGTCGGTCCGACGGCACCGGGAGGGCAACGGACTCCGCCGGCGATCCGGAATCGACCAACGCCGCCAAGCCGCGAACGGTCGGGGTCTCGAAGAGGGTGCGTACCGGGATGGTGATCCCGGTACCGGCAGCGATGCTTGCCATCAGACGGGTCGCCGACAACGACGTGCCGCCGAGGTCGAAGAACGAGGTGGTCACCGATACGGCCTCGTCCACTTCGCCGACGAGTCCGAGCGTCTCCGCGACGGCGCGTGCGATCGTCTCCTCGGTGCGACTCGCGGCAGCGACGTGGGGGCCCGCTCCGAAGGCAGGGGACGGGAGCGCCCCGCGGTCGAGCTTGCCGGTGGTGGCCAGCGGGATCCGGTCGATCGGCACGATGGCCGCGGGGACCATGTGGGACGGAAGCGAATTCCTCGCGTGCTCCGACAGTCGGTTCGGCTCGAGGTCGACGCCGTCGGCCGCATGCACCCAGGACACCAGGACCGTCTCCCCCGATGTGGGATGGGTGACGCCTGCCGTGGTGCTGAAGTCGACCGCCGGGTGGGTTCCGAGCACCGCGTCGATCTCACCCGGTTCGATCCGGAAGCCACGGATCTTGATCTGGAAGTCGCTGCGGCCGAGGAACTCCAAGGAGTCGGTGGCATCAGTGCCACGCGTCCACCGCACGAGGTCGCCGGTCCGGTACATCCGGGCTCCCGGCGCGCCGAAGGGGTCGGCGACGAACCGCTCTGCCGTGCGGGCTGCCTGGCCGAGATAGCCGGTGGCCAGCGCGGCGCCGGCCAGGTACAACTCCCCGGCCACCCCGATCGGCACCGGATGCAGGCGCGCGTCGAGGACGACCGCGCGCACACCGGCGATCGGGCCGCCGATCCCGGGCCGCCGATCGGCGCGCATGGGCTCGGATGCAGTCGACCAGATGGTCGCCTCGGTCGGGCCGTAGAGGTTCAGCATCGTTCGGCCGACCGCCCAGTGCCGGACCAGGTCCGGCGAGCAGGCGTCGCCTGCCACGCAGACGACGGCGAGATCGGGCAGATCCGCAGCGGGGACGGTGGCCAAGGCGGTCGGGGTGACGACCAGATGGGTCACCGCCTCCGCGGACAGCAGGTCGCGGAGCTCCGCGCCACCGACGATCTCGGGTGGGACGACGATCTGCGACGCCGCACCTGCGACCGCGATCAGTGTCTCGAACACGGAGGCGTCGAAACCTGGTGCCGCGAACCGCAAGACACGGGAGGTCGGGCCCAGGGAGAGCCGCTCGCGGGCGTCGGATGCCAATGCCGCCAGCCCGCGATGCGGGACCGCGACGCCCTTCGGCCGGCCGGTGGAGCCAGAGGTGAAGATGACATAGGCCGTGTCGTCGAGGGTGGATCGTCTCGCGTTCACCGACGCGGGAGCGACGTCGGCCCGCAGCGCCCCGCCGTGCCGTGGACGATCGCCGGCGGTCTCGGATCGCACGCCGCCGATCGACCGGGCCCGGTCGACGATCTCGTCGAGCGCCCACCACGTCGGTCCCGTGGGCAGGTGGTGGCGGTCCGCGTCGAGCGCCAGTCCGATCGTCGCGCCGACCGTGGCCACCATGTGGCGGATGCGTTCCGCCGGATGAGCCGGATCGATGAGCGCCGGAGCCGCGCCGCTGCGCGCGATCGCCCAGAAACCGATGGTGCCGTGCGCGGACCGGGGCGTCGCCAACGCGACGACGGTGCCCGGCCCCACCCCCGACACCGACAACTCGGCGGCGATCTCGGCGGTGATGTGATCGAGATCGGCGTAGGTCAGGACCAGACCTCCGCCCCGGACCGCCTCTGCCCTCGGGTGCTCGGCGATCGCATCACCCAGCAGGTCGAACAGGGGCACCGGCTGTCGGGCCGGTGAGCGACCGACGACGACCCCGGTCAGATCCCGGTCCGTCGAACCGATCTCGAGGTCGCCGACCGCGCACCCCGGGGTGGCCGCCGCCGATCGGGCGACGGCCACGAGACGTTCGGCCAGTGCATGGACGGTCCCCGGGTCGAAGAGTGCGGCCGCGTAGGTCACCACGACCCGCGTGTCGGCTTCGCGTGGCCGGCCCGGCGGATCGATCACGGTGACCTGGAGGTCGACTTTCGAGGTGGTCACCGGTGTCGCCACCTCCGACACACGTAGTCCGGGCAGCTCGACGGCCGGGTGGTCGACGTTCTGGAAGGCGAGGGCCACCTGGAAGAGCGGCGAGTGCGCGGTACTACGTGTCGGGGCGAGGTCCTCGACCACACTCTCGAACGGGATGTCGGCGTGATCGAGTGCCGCGACGTCGATCTCGCGGACATCGGCGAGGAGGTCGGCGAAGGATTGTTCGCGACGGATCGGTGTCCGCAGCGCGAGGGTGTTGACGAACATCCCGATGAGATCGTCGAGCCCCTCCTCGCCACGTCCGGCGATCGGGGTGCCGATGACCACGTCGTCGGTGCCACCCGACCGTGCGAGGGCGACGGCGAGGACCGCGTGTACCGCCATGAACACGGTGGCACCGTGACGATCGGCGATGTCCCGCAGGTCCGCCCAGATCGCGCCCGGGATGACGATCTCGTGCTCGGCACCGGCGTCGGATCGCACCGGCGCGCGCGGTCGATCGATCGGCAGATCGATCAGCTCCGGCGCACCGGCCAACTGCTCACGCCAGAATGCGAGTTGGCGTGCGGCGCGAGACGTCGGATTCGAGGCGTCGCCGAGCACCTCCTTCTGCCAGATCGCGTAGTCGGCGTACTGCAGCGTCAACGGCGGCCGGCGCGGGCCACGACCGTCGGTCCGCGATGTGAAGGCATCGACGAAGTCAGTGACCATGGGCCCGATCGAGCCGCCATCGCTGATGATGTGGTGGGCGACCAGGACGAGGATCCACTCGTCGTCGGTGACGCGGACGAGTCGGGCGCGCACCGGGCTCCCGACAGCGAGATCGAAGCCTTGCGAGGTGATCTGGGCGATCGTGTGGGCGATCTCGTGCTCTGCCGATCCCCGCAGGTCGATCGGAGTGACGACGTCGATGTCGGTGTGCGCCTCGGCCGGCTCGACGACCACCTGTTCCGGGACCCCGTCGGTGACCTCGAACCTGGTCCGGAGGATCTCGTGGCGCGCGACCAGATCCCCCAGCGCCGCGGCGACGACTGTGGGATCGAGTCCGACGGATCCACCGTGATCCACGGCCAGTCGGAGGACCGCCGGGATCAGGTATGCGGCCCCTCCGGGGTCGAGCGTCTCCAGGAACCAGATGCGTTGCTGCGCGGGTGACAACGGCCCACGGACTCCGCGCGCGGCCGGGCGGAGCGGCGGCGTGAGATCGCCCGAGTCGGTGCGGTCATCGAGGATGGTCGCGAGTCCACGGACGGACGGCTCGACGAAGAGGTCGCGCGCCGACACCGCGATCCCGAGGCGGTCGGTGACGCGCGCGGCGATACGAGCCGCCGACAGCGAATTGCCGCCCAGGTCGAACAGCGTCGCGACGACGTCGACGGTGTCGAGGTCGAGCACCTCGCCGACGACCTCGGCGATCGTCGACTCGGTGCGGGTGGCCGGTGCCACCGCGTCACGTGGGCGGTCGACCGCCGGGGCGGGGAGTGCGGCGCGATCGAGCTTCCCGTTCACGGTGAGTGGTAGCCGGTCCAGGGCGACGACGGTCGACGGCACCATGTACTCGGGAACCGCGGACGCCACTCGCCCGCGGATCACCTCGGGGTCGCCGATCGCATGGGTGTCGGCAGTGTGTTCTCCGGGGGACGTCTCCGTGCCGGCACGGTCGACCGCCCCCTCGACGACCACGTACCCGACGAGTTGCTCGAGATCACCACGTCGGTGGATGTTCGCACCTGCCGCAGCAACGCCGTCGACGGCCAGGAGTGCGGATTCGACCTCCCCCAGCTCGATCCGGTACCCGCGCAGTTTGACCTGCCCGTCCCCACGCCCGACGAATTCGATGGATCCGGCTCGCCGGATACCGATGTCACCGGTCCGGTACATCCGGCCGCCCGCCGGTCCGAACGGATCGGCAACGTACCGTCCGGCGGTCTGCCCGGGCCGTCCGAGGTAGCCACGGGTGACCTGACCACCGGCGACGTAGAGTTCGCCGGGCACACCGTCCGGGACCGGCGCGAGACGGGCGTCGAGGACGTGTACGCGTGAACCGTCCAGTGGCTCACCGATGTCGGAGGCGGATGGGGGCAGGTCGTCCACGAATTCTCGTGTCAGCTCCCGACGCGTCATGTACACCGTGGTCTCGGTGGGACCGTACATGTTGTTGAGCTGTGGTCCGGCGACATCGGCGTCCGGACGGGTACTAGACCGATCGGCATCCCGGTCGGCCTGCCACCGACGAACGTGTTCGTAATCGAGCAGCTCACCCGAGAAGTGCAGTCGGCGAACCGATTCCGGTATTCGACGGCCATGGGGCGGCCGTACCTCACCGGCGAACTGGTAGAACGACGACGGCGTGAAGTTGACGATGGTGACGCCCTCGCGGGTGAATACCTCGACCACCTCATCCGGGGAGCGGGTGGTCTCGTGGTCCAGCACGACGAGACGGCCGCCGGAGACCAGAGCGGTCCAGATCTCCCCCACCGACACGTCGAATGCGTACGAGTGGAACATCGACCACACGTCGTCCGGCGAGCTGTCGACGATCCGGTCGAGTGCCGCGATCAGCGTGATCACGTTGTCGTGGGTGACCACCACACCCTTGGGTCTGCCGGTGGAGCCGGACGTGTACATCACGTAGGCGCACGAGTGTGCCTCGATCCGGATCGGGGCGCGCGCTGCGGCCGGTCCGGACTCGGCCAGCAGGTCCGTCGCGGTGATCACGCTCGTCGGCATCTCGCCGGTCCAGGCGTCAACGGTCTCGGCATCGGCGAGAATCGTCACCGGCGCGGCGTCTTCGACGATCGTCCGCAATCGGGTGACCGGGTGCGTCCGGTCGAGGGGCAGGTAGCCCGCACCTGTCTTGAGCACGGCGAGCAACGTGACCAGCAGCTCCGTAGTCCGCGGCACGGCGACTCCGACGAGCCGTTCCGGACCCGCCCCGGTCGCGGCGAGTGCGGCGGCCAGGTCGTCGGAGCGTCGGTCGAGCTCGCCGTAGGTGATCCCGCCGCCGATGTCGGTGAGCGCCACCGCGTCCGGACGGGCACGCGCTGCCAGCCGGAACAGACCGGGCAGCGATTGCCAGTCGTCGGTGCCGAGTACCTCGACGGCCCGCTCGGCGATCCGATTCGTGATCTCCTCTGCGGCCAGTGCCAGATCTGCACCGCTGCGGCCCGCTCGGGACATCATCGCCGTGACGGTCGCCCGGACCGCCGGAGCAGGGTCGACGCCGCGGGCCGTGAGGGTGGCCGCGGCCGCCGCAACGCGACGATGCAGCGTGGCGAAGGTGATCGGGCCCGTGGCCCCGACCATCGCCTCGGCGTCGGGAGCGTGCGCTGCCGTGACGGCGATCAGCCGTGGCGGCAACGGTGATCGGGACATCGTCGACCGACCGGACGCCGGAGCTCGTGGAGTCACGCCGGCTCCACCCGGTTACGCGTGACGGTCGGGGATCCGCCGTGTGCGGCGATGACCGACAGCGCCGCCGCCCGCACCCGTGCGAGGAGGTCGTCCACGTCGGACCCGGTGTCCTGCAACAGGGTGGTGACCGCGATGACGAGTCCCTCGGCCGGGTCTTCGTCGGGAACCGACAGCGTCATCGCGACCGCGGTCGCCTCGATGTCGGCGAGATCGGCCACCGCCGAATCGGTCTCGACCAGTGTGCCGGGCTCCAGGGCCGCGGCGTGGCTCACCAACTCGTGCAGTGGACGCGGATCATCCGGATCGGCGGAGTCATCAGAGACGCCGGGCCCTGACCTCGATTCCTCGGGCAGCCAGACCATCAGGTCGCCGACCGCCCGTGTGGGGTCCGCGACGATGTCGGCGAGCAGGAGCCGGTAGCGCGCGACGATCCGCTCGACGGTGATCCGATCGAACAGGTCGGTGTCGTAAACGACCCGCCCGCCCAGCGCGCCGCGACGCTGGACCCCGTCGGAATCGCCGGGGAAGATCAGGAACTCGAGGTCGACCTTGGCCGGGATCGACCTCGGCGGTCGCGGACTGACACGCAGACCGTCCAGCTCGATGGTCGGCAGCTCGAGATTCTGGAACGACATCATCACGCCGAACAGCGGATTGCGCCCTGCCGACCGGGACACCGGGCCACCGGCTCGCGCGAGGTGGTCGACGATCTGGTCGAAGGACACGTCGGAGTGCGCCAGATCGGCGACGTCCTCGGTACGGACCCGACGGAGCAGGTCGTCGAACGGTTCGTCGAAACGCATACGGGTGCGCAGCGGGATCGTGGTGGCGAGCATGCCCACCATCGCGTCGAGCGCTGGGTCGTCGCGCCCGGCGAAGGGCGTCCCGACGACCACGTCGTCGCGACCCGACAACCGGGCGAGCAGTACTGCGAGGGCGGCGTGCAGGACCACGAAGACCGTGCTGTTGTTGACCCGGGCGAGCTGCTCGACCATCGTCGCGGTCTCCGCGGGGATGTCGATCTCGACCAGGCCACCGGCGTGCACCGGGCCGTCGGTGCGCCGGCGATCGGCCGGGATGGTCGACGACGACGGCGCTCCCGCGAGGCGCCTGCCCCAGTACTCGAGCTGACGTTCCTGCTCGGTCCGACCGTCATCGCCACGCTCTGCCAGTCTGTCGGCGTGCCACAGCACGTAGTCGGCGAACTGGATGCGCGGCGGATGGGTGAGCCCATGGGCGCGTCGGGATGTGCGTGCGCCATAGGCGACCACCAGGTCGCGGGCCAACGGCGCGAGGGATGCGCCGTCGGCGTTGATGTGGTGGATGACGAAGACCAGGACGTGCCGATCGGGGTTCACGGCGAGGATCTCGGCGCGCACCGCGCAGGTGACCGTGAGATCGAAGCCCGGCTCCACCACCGCGGTCACCGCCGCGTCGAGATCGGCCTCGGCCACCGGTCGGACCGGCACCGCGAAGGCTCGGACCGCGTCGTCCGGCGGCGTGATCACCTGGACCGGCATACCTTCGTGCAGAGGATAGCGGGTTCGCAGCGACTCGTGTCGGCCGATCAGATCACCGAGAGCGCCGGTCATCGCGGCGACGTCGAGATCACCGTCGATCTCGAGGGTGAGACCGATGTTGTACACCGGCGAGGTCGGGTCGGCCTGGTTGAGCGACCAGAGACCGCGCTGCACACCCGACAGCTCGACGATGTGCGACCGCGGGCGCGGAGTGAGCATGCGTGTCGACCCACCCTGGACGTCCCGGAGGGCCGCGACGAAGCTCGCGACTGTCGGGTTCTCGAACAGCACCGCGAGCGGGACCCGACGGTCGATCTGCTGCTCGACCCGATAGGTGACCTTGGTCGCCGACAGCGAGTTGCCGCCGAGTTCGAAGAATCCGTCGTGGACACTCACCTCGCGGAGCCCCAGAACGTCGGCGAAGACGCGTGCGACGACCGTCTCCATCCGGCTGCGCGGTGCGACGTACTCACGCGCGGGCGAGATCTCGACGGCCGGGAGGGCTCGACGGTCGACCTTGCCGGTGATGGTGAGCGGGAAGGAGTCGAGCACCCGCACCGTGTGCGGTACGAGGTGAGCGGGCAGGTGCGCGACGGCGTGGTCGACGATCTGTTCGGGTGCGGGACTGCTACCGGGCACCGCGACCACGTAGGACACCAACACCACATCACCGGACGGGGTCGGCGCACCGACGCTGACCGCGGCATCCACGTCGGGGTGAGCGGCGAGGACGGCGTCGATCTCGGCCGGCTCCACCCGCATCCCGCGGAGCTTGATCTGGAAGTCGTTGCGGCCGTGGTAGACCAGTGAACCATCGACGGTGCGGGAGACGAGATCTCCGGTACGGTACATCCGCTCACCGGATCGGAACGGGTCGGCGACGAACCGGGTGGCGGTCAGACCACGCCGGCTCTGGTATCCCCGGGCTAGCGCACGACCGGTGAGGTGCAGTTCGCCGATCACACCGTCGGGCACGGGTCGCAGGCCCGGATCGAGGATGCGCATCCCGATTCCGTCGATCGGGCCCCCGAGCGTCACGGGACATCCCGACCGCAGCGGCGCGCTCACGGTGTCCCAGATGGTGGCCTCGGCGGGCCCGTACATGTTCAGCAGCCGCACGCCGGGGCGGTCCCAGCGGTCGACGAGCTCCGGTGGACAGGCCTCCCCTGCCGTCATCATCACCTCGACGGTTGCGACCGCTGCCGGATCGAGAGTCGCGAGGGCTGTCGGGGTCATGACGGCATGGGTGACCCGATGGCGGGCGATCACCGCCTCGAGGGCCGGGCCGGCGTAGACGTCTGCCGGACTGATGACGAGTTGCGCGCCGCTGCAGACGGCGAGGATCAGCTCGAACACGGCGACGTCGAAACCCGGTGCGGCGACGTGCAACACACGGGAAGCGGAGGTCACGCCCAACAGTCGGCGCTGTTCGGCGACCAGGGCTGCCAGACCCGCGTGGGTCACCACCGCGGCCTTGGGCTGACCCGTGGTGCCGGATGTGAAGACGAGATACGCGGCGTCGTCGACATGGATCGGACGCCTCCGGTCGACCGGCCGGACCGGACGTGTCGGCCGGCCGGCGAACCGGAGCTCCGATTCGAGGTCGTCCAGCGTCCACGCCGGCACTCCGAGATCGCCGTGGCCGGGATCTGCGGCGAGGGTCAGCACCAGGCGGGCGCCGCTGTCGGACACCATGTCCGCCCGACGCACGACCGGTAACCGCGGATCGATGGGCACGAAGGCCGCGCCTGTCATCGCGACCGCCAGTTGCGCGACGATCGACCGGTGTGATCGCGGGATGCTCACCGCCACCACGTCACCGGGGCCGACACCCTCGTCGATCAGCGCGTGGGCGAGCTGCGTGGTCGTGACCGTCAGGTCGGCACGCGACAGCGCGACCTCTCCGGTGAGCGCGGGCACGTGCGGATCGCCCGCCGCCATCCCGGTTGCGACGAGGTCGGCCAGGGTGGTCTCGGGCGTGGCCGAGCGGGAGTCGCTCGTCGACGCCGACAACTCCTCCGGGGTGACGAGATCGATCGCGGCGATGCGTGAGGCAGGTGTGGCGACCATCTGCGCCAGCACGAATCGCAGACGGTCGGCGATCTCTTCGACACCGGTCGGGTCGAAGAGATCGGTGGCGTAGGAGACCTCGATCTCGAAGATGTCGGTCCGGTCCACGACGGAGAACGTCAGGTCGTACTTGGCCGCGGGAACGCGTGCATCGAGCACCTCGGCGGTCCCGGGCCAGCGGCGCAGTTCGGTGACGACATCCGGCGCGACCGTCAGCGCCACCTGGAACAGCGGTGAATGCGACGGTGAACGCTGCGGAGCCAGGGCGTCCACGATGCGTTCGAAGGGGATGTCGGCGTGGCTCAGAGCATGCGCGCTCCGGCGGTGCGCGGTGGCGATGAAGTCACGCACCGTCGATTCGGGCGTGATGCGGGTCCGCAGCACCACCGTGTTGACGAACATGCCGACGAGGTCGGCCGCAGCGGGATGATCACGACCAGCGACCGCCGTGCCGATCGTGACGTCGTCAGTAGAACCGAGTCGTCCCAGGGTGAGCGCCACAGCGGATTGGAACACCGCGAACACCGTCGCGTGCGCCTCCATGGCAAGCGCCCGGATGCCCGTGGTGAGGTCGGCGCCAAGGCCTACGTCCAGGTGGGCGCCCTCGGTGGAGATGACCCGGGGCCGAGGCCGATCCGTGGGGAGCTGCAGGAGCTCGGGGGCGCCGTGCAGTTCAGCGCGCCAGAACGCCAATCCGTCGACGACGGCCTGCGACGGCCGGTCGGGGGTCCCGAGCGTGTCGGCCCAGTCGAGCGCGATGTCGGCGTACTGCGTCGACAACGGGGTGAAGCCGGGGGGACGACCGGAACGGCGGGACTCGTAGGCGTACATCAGATCCCGCATCAACGGTCCGAGAGAGTGACCGTCGGCGGCGATGTGATGGACGACCACCACGACGACATCCCCGGCATCGGCGCCGGGACCGTCGTCCACACCGTGGACCCGGAACGGGATCTGTTCGGCGAGATCGAACCCGACAGCCGACAGCCCGGCCACCGCGCCCTCCGCGTCACCGGTATCGAGGTGCCCGATCGGGATGCTCGCGGCGTCCATCACGGCGATGGCCTGTGTCGGGTCGAGGATTCGCTGCTCGGGTTCACCGTCCACGGACGGGAAGACCGTGCGCAGGGTCTCATGGCGGGTCAGCACGTCGACGGTCGCGGCCCGCAGCGCCGCGCGGTCGAGCGGTTGGGTCAGACGCACGGCCCCGGACATGTTGTACGTCGACTCACCCGGCGCCATCCGGTTGAGGAACCACAGCCGGGTCTGTGTCTGGGACAGCGGAATACGATCCGGCCGGCGCCGCGCGGGCGCATCGAGTGCGTGCGCACCGGCGATCGGACGGGCGCGAGCAGCCAGCTCGGCGAGGTCGTCGCTGTCGAACACGTCGGTCAGGACCACTGTCAGCCCGTGGTCGACACGGGCTCTCGCGACCATCCGCGCCGCGGCCAGCGAGTCGGCGCCGAGCGCGAACAGGTTGTCGGACATGCTGACCCGGTCGAGACCGAGGGCCTCTCCGACCAACGCGGCGATCGATTCCTCGATCGGGGTGACCGCTGATCGGAACGGTCGCTGCTCGTCGGCCACCTGAGGTAACGGTAGGGCTCGCTGATCGAGTTTTCCCGAGCGAGTCGTCGGGAACCGGTCGAGGACCACCACCGCGACCGGCACCATGTGGCCGGGCAGGCGGCGCCGACACCAGGAGAGCACCGAGTCGGCGGTCAGCGCATCACGGGAATCAGCGGCTCCGACAGTGGGATCGGCCGAGCGGACATATGCGACGACGGCCGGCGAGGAACCCAGATCTGCGCGCACGATCACAGCGGCGGAATCGACCGACGGATGGGCTTCGACGACGGCCTCGATCTCCCCCAGCTCGACGCGTTGGCCGCGGATCTTGATCTGGTGGTCGGTCCGTCCGAGGTATTCCAGCAGACCGTCGTCGGTCCACCGGACGAGATCACCCGTCCGGTACATCCGGGCACCGTCTGCTCCGAGGGGGTCGGCGACGAACCGTCCCGCGGTGAGAGCGGCGGCGTCGACATACGCGTTCGCCAGTTGCGGGCCGAGAAGGTGCAGCTCTCCCGCAACTCCGGTCGGCACCGGACGCAGTCGACCGTCGAGGACACGGACTCCGGTGTTGGGCACCGGCCGTCCGATGGGTACGGATGCGTGCTCACCGGTGACGCGGTGCCCGGTCACGTCGATCGCTGCTTCGGTGGGGCCGTACAGATTCACCAGCATCGCGGAGGACGACGACCGGAGCCGTTCGGCGACCACGCCGGACAACGCCTCACCGGAGGTGAACACCCACCGGACGTGCGACGGCAGAGCGTCCGTCGCGCCGTCGGCGAGCACGACGTCGAGGTAGGTGTCCAGCATGGACGGGACGAAATGCAGGACCGTGACACCGGCGGAGGAGATGACCCGACTCAGGTATTCGGGGTCGCGATGTCCCTCCGGTTCCGCGATCACCATCCGCGCCCCGGTACGCAGCGGCCAGAGGAGTTCCCACACCGAGACGTCGAAGGTGGCCGGCGTCTTGTAGAGCACCGCGTCGCGGCTGTCGATCGGATGTTGGTCGGCCATCCACGAGAGTCGCTGCGTGAGTGCGTGATGTCCGATCTCCACGCCCTTGGGGGTGCCGGTGGAGCCGGAAGTGAAGATGACATACGCCGGCGACGCGGCCGACACGGCCGCGAGCGGTGCACCCGTCCGCGGTATCACCGACGCACTCCCCCAGGCCAGGACGTCCACCTCTGCCTCGATCACGAACGCCCGATCGACGATCACGCTCGGCGCCACCGCCCCCACGATCGCCGCTCGACGCTCTGCCGGTTCCTCGGGATGGAGCGGCACGTAGGCCGCGCCGAGTCGGAGAGTCGCGTAGATCGCGGCGACCTGCTCCGGCGACCGATCGAGCTCGACGACCACCCGGGTTCCCGGCGCAACCCCGCGATCGCGGAGCAGACCGGCGAAGCGATCGACCGCATGGGCGAACCCGCGATAGGTGAGGTCGGTGTCGCGGAAGTTCAGCGCGGGCGCGGACGGGGTGAGGGCGACCTGTCGGTCGAATCCCGCCAGGACGTGTTCTTCCGCCACCGTGGTCGCGGTACCGCGACCACGGTCAGCGAGTTCTGCTGCCTCGCCGGGCAACAGCAGATCGAGATCGGCGATCGGCAGCTCCGGATCGGAGACGAATTGCTCGACCACGTGGAGGAGTCGCCGCCGGTGTCGGTCGAGCTCGCCCTGGCCGTAGAGCGTCGGGTTCGCATGCAGACCGACCTCGAACGGCGCGTCGGGGCCCGCGGCGAACACGTTGAGGGCGAGATCCTCGACGATCCCGGCCGACAACATGTGGTACCCGACGCTCGCCCCCTCGATGTCGATCGGACGATCGAACAGGAGGAGGTTGACCAGCGGGCCGAACGCGGTGCCCGTGGTGTCCCCGAACCCGGCGGCGGCCCGGATGTCCTCGGATCGGAACCGTTGGTGCCGTAGTCCCGCCGTGATCTCCGTGGTGACCGCCCCGATGATCGTCGCGCAGGTCGCCGCGCCCGCCCTGTCGATCCGTAGCGGCAGCATGTTGGAGACCATGCCCGCGGAGAACTTCACGCGAGCGGTCGTCCGCGCCGTGACCGGCAGACTGAGCACCACGTCGTCGGTGCCGGTCATCCGCGCAAGGTACGCAGCGAACGCACCGGTGAGCACTGCGGCCACCGATGCGCCGAGATCGTTTGCACATCTGCGCAATCCGCGCTCGAGACGCTCGTCGAGGTGGGCTGCCGCCACCCGGGTCCCGTTGGTGAGGCGTCCGGCGGTCGGATGCGCCGCGAGACTCACACGTTCGGGGAGATCGGCGGCCCGGACGGCCCAGTGTTCGGCGTCGGTACGGAACCGTGTGCTGCGCCGATAGGCGGCGTCGTCGGCGACCACCTCGGCGATCGAGGCCCGTCGCGGCGCGACATGCTCGGCGCCTGCGGCGAGCAACGCGTTGTAGCGGCCGACCGCCTCGTGCAGACCGACCAGTGCGCCGTAGCCGTCGAAGGCGATGTGGTGACCGCGCAGGTACCAGAAGGTCCGATCGTCGGCGACGCGGAGGAAGGCGGAGACCGCCACCGGATCGTCGGTGAGCGACATCGGCCGCTGGTGGTCGGCAGCCATCCACGCCTGTGCCGCGGCCACCGGATCCGTGGCGTCCCGCAGGTCGACGTCGACCACGTCGAAGGGCGCCGCCGCGTCGATGAACTGCTTCGGGATGCCGTCGACCTCGACGATGCGGGTGTAGGCGGTCTCCAGAGATCGCGAGCCCTCGAGCACGGCGCGGCGGAACAGAGCGTGATCGAAGGCGCGGCCGTCTTCGGTGATGTCGAGATAGTGCGCGACCGTGATCGAGTGCTCGTCGTCCAGATTCTCTGCGAACCACATGGCCCGTTGGGCAGCTGTGAGATCGATCAGATCGGCGTCGACGACACCGTCCACCCCGCGTTCAACAGCCCTGACGCTGTCAGATCCATCCATGCCTTGCCTGACGTCCATGCCGCAGCGCGGCTCCCCCCGATCGGCATGGCTCAGCCACCGAAGCCACCGCCGAAGGACCTCGAATCATACGTGTTCTATCGTCAACTTCGCCCGAAGTGATACACGCCCGCAACGGTGCCTCCCAACACCAGATGCATACTGCGCCAAGCCAATGACCACTGGAGTCACTCAGTGACTCACCAGTAACTTATGGCAACTCCGACCACACGTTTCCTCCCCCTCGAAGTGACGGATTCACCCGATCAGCCGACACGGAAATGCGGCGCCGAACGGCTGTCGGTCTCATCTGACGGTCCCCTCATGCGCGTCCACAACGCGACATGCCCGTCAGACGAGCGTAGGCGGGTGCCGCCGAGGCGACACCCGCGCGAGCACGTCGAACTACGTCGTGTGCACGATGAGGACGTCGCACGCCGACTTGCGGGCGACGTCCGCGGGCACCGAGCCGAGCAGGCGCCCGGCAATCGAGTTCAGTCCCTTGTTGCCGACCACGAGCAGGTCGGCGCGCGAGTCGGAGACCAGCTGCAGCAGCGCGTCCACCGGGGCGCCCTTGACCGAGCGCGCATCGATGGTCGTTGCGCCGGCGCGCTGGGCGCGCTCCTTGGCGGTCCGCAGGATCTCCTCGGTGGGTGAGGAACCCTGCACCTGGTAGGCCTCGTCCTTCAACACATCGGAGACCTCGCCGACTCCCCGCTCATTCGGGAAGTACGCACAGGCGATGATCACCTTCGCACCGGCCCCCGCGCCCAACGCCCCGGCACGGTCCACCGCCTTGAGCGATGACTCTGAGCCATCGGTGCCGACGACGATCGTCTGGTAAGCGCTCATCCCAACCTCCACGAGTTTTTCGACCCCACCCCGATACCGGGCAGGTGCCATCCCCACACACTCTAAGTCCCTCGAATCGGCAGATTAGTTCGCGCCCGCCGTGTTTGTCCGCAGATCGTGGTGATCGGCACAGCGAGTTGCCGATGTCACACGCACCGCCGAGCGCTGACCTGCGCCGCGAGGCTCACTTGATCCCGGCCGCGTCCATACCTCGGAGTTCTTTCTTGAGGTCGGCGATCTCGTCGCGGAGTCGGCCGGCCAACTCGAACTGCAGGTCGCGGGCCGCGCTCATCATCTGGTCGGTGAGCTGGGCGACGAGATCGGCCAGCTCGGCCCGTGGCATGGCCGACACGTCACGCTTCTCGATCACCCCGGCGCTGCCCGCCTTGGAGACCTCTCCCTGCGCACGACGTCCACGGCTGGAGTTCCGTCCCGATCCGCCGATCGCCACCTCGTCCTCCGCCTCGCGGTACACCTGATCCAGGATGTCGGCGATCTTCTTGCGCAGCGGCTGCGGA
>NZ_BANX01000051.1 GCF_000334455.1 Gordonia soli NBRC 108243 | reverse complement strand
CGAATGTCAGATAGGGGTTGTAAGCTTTCCGCATGCCAGCGATCATCTACTGCCGCGTCTCCTCGGACCCGCAGCAGCGCGGAAAGTCCGTGGAAGAGCAGGAGATTGAGTGCCGCGCGTTCGCTGCGTCGCAGGGCTGGACTGTCGGCGAGGTACTCGTCGACAACGACCGCGGCGCGTCCCGATACAGCCGCAGGGATCGTCCGGCATACCGACGACTCAGCGAGACGCTCACCAAAGGCGACGTCCTCATCACCTGGGAGGCATCCCGAGCCCAGCGCGACCTCAAGGCGTACATCCAGCTCCGCGACCTGTGCGCCGAACGCGGGGTGCAGTGGTGCTACTCCGGCCGGATCTACGACCTCGGCCGCGGCGATGACCGGTTCACGACTGGTCTCGATGCGCTGTTGTCGGAGAAGGAAGTCGAGCAGACCCGCGAACGCGTGCTTCGCGCGGTCCGCGCGAACGCTGCCGCGGGAAAGCCGCACGGGAAGCTCCCCTACGGCTACATGATCGTGCGCGACCCCGTCACCGGCGAGTCGATCGACCGCGTGCCGAATCCCGAGACGGCTCCGATCGTCCGGGAGATTGTGAAGCGCGTTCTCGCCGGTGAGTCGATGTACTCCCTGTGTAAGGAGTTCAACGCCAACGGCATACCGGGTCCGAGGCCGCGGCGCGATGGCACGCCAGCGCAGTGGATCCCGGTGACCATGCGCAAGATCATCGAGTCCCCGACCTACGCCGGATTCCGCACTCACAAGGGGGAGGTTGTCGGGCGGGCGACGTGGGAGCCGCTGATCACCGAAGACGAACACGAGCGGATGAAGGCATTGCTCGCGAACCCGACGCGACTGACTCACCGAGGCTCGGAACCGCGGTGGCTACTGACCGGAATCGCGACATGCTCGGTGTGCGGGGAGCGAATGGCGCGCCTGAAGAACCGAGGCACCGACGCGTACTACTGCAAGGAGCGGTACTGCGTATCGCGGTCGGTCCAGCAGCTCGATCAATTCGTCGTCGAGAACGTGTTGCGTCGGCTCGAAAGTCAGGACCTACTGGGCGACCTGGACACCGCTGACGGTGCACTCGACGCGGCGATCGAGCAGGCGCGCGCACTGCAGCAGCGACTCGACGCATTCACCATGTCGGCCGCGGACGGGGAGCTGACTCCGGCCGCGTTGGCGAAGATCGAGGCGCGGCTACGTCCGCAGATCGCGGCGGCCGAAGCGCAGATCCGTTCGTATTCAAGGTCTCCCCTGATCTATGACCTGTCGGGCTCCAGTGCGCGCGAGAAGTGGTTGGACCTACCCATCCGGGAGCGGCGCGAGGTCGTTCAGGCCCTGGTCGACATCCGGGTGAAGCCGGTTGGTCGCGGCAATCGCGCGTCACGGCGGCTGGTCTCCGACGGCGTGGAACTCATCTGGCTGTAGGTCGTCGACGCGACGAGCCGCCCGATCTGATCCGCCGGAGTCGATTCACGACGACCGGGTTGTGGGCGAGCGCGTCGGGATCGTCGAGGAGCCGGTTCACGCGCTGCCAGAACCGCGTGATCGAGATCCCGAACTCGGCATCGATCGCCGCGGCGTGGTTGCCGGCGAACCGCCAGTGCTTCCCGGCGAAGTCGAGAAGGCGGCGGTCCTCGTCAGTCATGCGATTCTCCACTCCGAAGGGCACAGATGCTGAATCTGCTCACGCTCCTCATCGCTCACGTACGCCAGTCGAAGCCGGAACGTGTAATCGTCCACCCACAGCTTCTGCGCCATGCACGGGTAGTCGGGTTCCCCGATGACAGCGTCGGCAAGGTCTTCGATGGTGATGAGTCGGCGGGCTGCTTCGAGGTGGACTTGCCGTTCGAGTTTCTGCAGGTGCCAGCGTGAGCAGGCGACACCGTCGTCGCCGCGTTCGTAGTGCACGATCTCGTGCGCGACCGCAGCCCGGCGTTCCCGCTGGGACAGGCCAGCGCGGATTTGAATGAGGCCAGCGGAGTAGGTGGCCCGTGCGCGCAGGTTAGGTACGAACTCGATGGCGATGTCGAGGTCTCTGGCGTGACGCCACGGGTGGTAACGCATGCCCTGGAAACTAGGACACGACACCGACAACCATTGCGGTGCTAGCGAATTACACGTCTGTCACTCTTCAAAGAAGACTGCGGGTTTATCGACTGCTGCCTGCTTGATCTCTTGGGCAATACCTACAGGGATCTGAATGGTGTAAGTGTCACCACGAGGGTGCTGAACGGACGCAGTCAGGTCCGACAGACCGGCGTTGAGTACGCCTACGCTGTAGTCGATCGCCCAATCTAGAAGCATGTCGATCAGCTCAGTCTCCGGAATCAGGGTTCGTCGTTCGACCCTGAACTGCACCAGGCCCGACAGGCTGACTTCGAGTGCGGAGTCTGTTTGGGTGGCGGCTTCAATTGGGATGGTTATCTCGACGGACTCGGCCTCCGAGTTCTCGAATTGGCGGATAGCGATGTTAACTCCGAAGGATGGAGTGCTGGTGGGACGTTCGTCCGGCAATTCAATGCGGCGGGAAGTCCAGACGATGCGGCCGTCTGAGATCTCGTCGATTAGCGCTGCCACTGCGGCGTCTTGCTCGTGGGGATTCTCGGGGCTGACCAAGGAGTGTGTCCCGACCAGGCCTGCACTCGTGAGAACCCGCGGTCAACCTCTTCCATCTTCTGCACGTCAAATGAGATGTGCGCGCCTACCGCGTGCGCGTATCGCAGAATGATGTCGAGAGTGGGATTTGCGTTCTCACGTTCGGATTCGAAACGGCAAACACCAGATCGGTTGATGTCGATTGCGTCGGCGACCTCTTGCTGCGAGTACCGACGGTCCTTGCGGACCTGAATCAGCTGCTTGAACAAGAGGCGACGCGCGCGGTGCAGTTCCCTTGCGTTTCGATCGTTGGCGGGTGTTGCGAGATCCAGCTCGGTCCGGTCTTCGCTCATGCGTTGCACTGTAGCGCAACAACCTGAGGGGAGTCTGGCTAGGTTGGAAACTTCGCCCACTCGTAACCTTCGTTGGCAAAGTGCCACTTCAGGGTCTTCATGGCCTTCCTAATCGCGTCGGCCTCCCGCTCGTCGGTGACCCGCTGCGACCAGGTCGACATCTTGTGCCACACCCGAACGCCGACGACGTGGTCCTGATGGTTGGTCGGCTCGCCAAAGTACAAGCGCCAGTGCCTAGCGCCTCCGCCTCTGATGGCTTTGCCCACGGTCTTGAACTCGCCAAGCCACGGAGGGTCAACCATCCCGCCGGGCGACCTGATGAGAGGGCTGCGAACGAGGGTGTCATCGATGTCGACGCCGAGCCCTTCAGCCTCCTCTATCAAGCCAACTAGTCCGTTCCATGCGAATCGATCGAGGGACTTCAGCTCCTCGAGGTCAATGTTGCACTGGCGCTCTGCGCACCAATGCACGTTGCCCCGATGCACTCGATTGCCGTGCGGGAACCTCGCTGTCACGCTCCGCCCTCCGGACCCTCGGGGTCGGGTGCGGCGCGTCGCTTCGATCCGCGTTCCAGCCATTGGCTGTACGCCAGCCCCAGCAGCAGACCGACCGCGATGCCGATCACGAGGTTGCCCGTGGCGATGCCGAAGGCGACTCCGAGCGCCAGGCCGAACACAAGGCTGGGCCCGAGGATGCGATTGGCGACTCGACCCATCAGGCTCCCCCCTCCGGGCCGTCTGGGTCGGGCGGCTCGTCACCGTTGAACTCGTCGTAGTCGGTTGGGCCCGGGGGGTCGTATGCGGCTGCCGGCTCGTCGATGATCGGGTCAGTCTCAAAGTCTCGGCCTTGATTGCCGCGTTTCAAGGGGCGCACATTGTCAGTGTCTCGTTGTTCGGTAGACACCCCGTCACGGGTCTTCTGGTCTTGACTCGCTTCGCGCGGTGCTCCCTGGGGCGCGGTCGTGTCCAGGTCATCTTGATCTCCTTCTGCGAGGTGGGTGATTTCGCCGCTCAGCACCCTCGTTAACGAGGTAGCCAGATCCATCTCATTGCGCGCTGGAGCGTATTGGCGAGACGCGAGGTACTCCAGCGATCGACGAGTGGCCTGCTCGAGGTCTTCGAAACGCTCGTCTAGTGGGGTCTGCACACTGCGACGAACGGGGCCGTCCTCGTATCGCAGGGCGGAGATTCGCTCTCTGCGCTCGATGTCCTCGCGGGTTGGTCGAGGATCAGGCCTTCCGCCGGACAGGACGACATCAACGCTTCCCGTTTCCCAATCGAGAACAGACTCGACTTCGCGATAGGTGGCCTTGCCAAGTTTCCGCTTCCCGTTCTCGAGATCTGTAACCACGCGATAGCTGACGCTGAGCTGCTCAGCGAACTTCTCGCGTGTGCTCCATCCCATCTCGATCCGCCTCGTTTGGACGTGGTTGCCGAGTCGCTTCAGGTCGTCCGTCACATGATCGATCGTGCCGGAATCGTTAGGAAACATCCACTGCCCACCGGGCAGGAAACGGCACGAATTGTCGGAAACACACAGATGTAACTTGACGCCCCATCTGGCTCCTGACCTGCGGACATGAAGTATTCGGAAGAACTTTCCGTTTCCCGCTTGACGTTGTTTCCGTTTGTTTCCTACTATGGGCACATGGCACAGAAGGTTTCGGAAGCACCACCCGAAGAGGCGCAGGTGTCGGAACAGCAGCGGGTGGGCGCAACGATTCGCGCCCTGCGGGAGGCGTACGGGTACAAGCTCGGCAAGTTCGCCGTCGCGATCAACACCACCCATGGACACCTGGCCAACATCGAAGCTGGACGCAAGCGCTGCACCCCCGAGATGGCGCGTCGCGTAGCCGACACGCTCGGCGTGCCCCTGGCTGCCATCACTACCGCTCGATCGGTTGAGGAGGTGGCGTGATGGCCAACTACTCCAGCGGCCTAGTCTCCATCGAATTCCACGGCGACACCCTGTATGTCGCCGAGATCGACGACAAGGTGCACGTCATCTTGCGGCCCGCATACGAAGCGATCGGGGTGGGTGCCGATCAGCAGATTGCGAACCTTCAAAGGCAGCCTTGGGCAACCACTAGCGTTACGCGAGTCGTTGCCGGAGACGGCAAGGTGCGGAACATGATCACCGCGGATCTGCGGTCATTCCTCATGTCGCTTGCGACCATCCCCGCCTCCCGTGTCGCCGAGCATGTCCGACCGAAGTTGATCGACTACCAGCGCGAGGTCGCCGACGTCATCGAGGCGCACTTCACTGGCGTACGTCATCACCAGACAATCCCGAACACAGTCACGTGGGATGAGCTGTCCGCCTTGATGCGGCAGCGCTACGGGATCGACCTCGACGTCTGCGATATCACGCGCGCGCTGCGCGACGGCGGCGTCCTCAAGCAGACCAATGCGCCCCGCAAGGCTTACCGAAACTGGTTTTGGTTCACCGGATCTGCGTGGAACGTCCATCCGCATGTGCTCGCGGAGATCACTCGCAAGGTCGTCGAGACCCGGAAGGTCCTCGGCGACGCGGCGGCGGTCCAGATGGAGATCGCGATGGACGCAGAGATCTACCGGGAGGTCGAGTCCTCATGACCGACACCGAGCCCACCCGCCAGCACGATCCGGATCTCTGGCCTCTCGCGCCGGGCAACGCGCCGGCCGAGATCGAGGCCGCGTTGCGGGCCGAGGAAGAGCGTTGGCCCGAACCGTCGGCCGACCTTCGTGTCCGAGTGTCGGCAGTCTTCCGGTCCGCCGAACGCCGCCGCAAGAAGGCGAGCGCCTGATCTCCCCGACGTCTGCCGGGGAAGCAGGCGTCGGGGTCTCTATCCGATTCACCCATCGAAGGGACCAGCCACATGTTCATCCACCTAGTTCTCGACAATCTCGGATTCGCCATCACCGCGGCGATCGGGATCTTCGTCGGGGCCGTCATTCTCGTCGACCTGGTCGTCACGTCCCGGCGCAAATGGGAGCCGATGCAAGTCGACCGCGGCACGATCGTCGAGCCGAAGGGCGGTCGCAATGCCTGAGCGTCGACTCAACTACCGCGGCGACCGGCGCGACTTCGACCGGGACGCGATCGTCGGCCCGGACATGTTCGGCGCGTTCTACCGGCCCGTCTCGGCCGAGTACGACGCCGATGCGGACCGGACGTCGATCGCCTACGTGCCGGTCCTCGGCGGCGAGGCCGCGACATCCGAGGCGGTCACCCGATGAGCGACTACCTCCCGCAGATCTCGGACCGTCTGGGCGACATCGCCGCCGCGATCCGCGAGGGCAACCTCGCGCCGCTGACGGAAAGGATCGCGCTCAGAGAGTCGGCCACAGGTGGCGACACCCCGTCGGTCGCCCGCCACCACCTCGCCTCGATGGAGCAGGCGTGGGACGAGGGATACGACGAGGGGTACCGCACCCCAGACTCCGAGCCGTGCAACCCGTACCGCAAGTTGCTCGACAACCGCCGCGAGTTTGTCCGTGAGCAGGTCGAGAACGGGTACGGCGCGCTCGTTGACGAGGACGGCGACAACGTGCTCGGTGACGACAACGCCGAGTGGTTCGACGCCGTGCTCGACGCGCACGACGAGTGGCTGGCGTTGCCCTCAAATCCGCGTCCGAAACCGGAACCTTCGCAGGTCCGCGAGCGTGCGATGACGGTCGTCGTGGACGCGGAAGGGCAGAAGATCAGGCGGCGGCGGCGACTGCTTGCGTCGGCTCGGTCAGCGTTCGCGGCTCCGAACAGCCTGTCGGTCGAGCAGCAGGAGATCGTCGACCAACTGATCATCGAGCTCGACGAGGTCACCCGATGAGTGCCGCCGACATGTTCGCCCGCCACGGCATCGCCGACAAGGTGAGAGCCGCCGCCGAACGTGAGACCGCCGGACAGGTGCGCGATGCCGACGAGGCGATCGGACGCGCGTGGCGTGTGCTCACCGAAGCGACCGTCAACCACAACGGCCAGGCCTTCGTCTCCCACTGGCGCGATTCCAGCGGAACCATGCACTACCAGGTCAGCGTCGGCGAGTTCCTCGACGACGAGTACGCCGGGAATGTCATCCGCGAGAGCGCGAACAGCATGGCCGAGGCGCTCGACCGCGTGCTCGAGCGGCTCAACCGTGAGGACTGGGACCGATGACCGCCGCCGCCGACGCGATCAAGGCGCTCACGCCGCCCGACTGCTGGGACGACGAGTTGGACATGCCGTTCCGCTGGTACATGCCCGACAACCCGCGCAGCCTGCGGGTCGAGGTCGACGAGGACGGCGACGTCGCCATCTACGCCGGGACCTGCTGGACCACGCAGGTCGTCGGTGCGCTCACCGCCGTCGAAGCTCGCTGGCTGCGCGACGTGTGGCCCGCACTGCTGCTGACGGTCGACGCGTACACGGGGGTGCCGTCGTGAACGCCAGCCTCGCAACCGCATACGACGACCTGGACCGCTGCTGCGACATCGACGCTTCGATTCGCGGATACGTCATCACCCGTCTCGTGTCGCCGCAGACCCAGACGCGCGAGTTCCACGTGAGCCTCATCAGCGATCGGGGGGCCATCAACCAGATCGCACCCGACCTCCGGACCGCGATCGCCGACGTGCTCGAACGGATCGATCGGGGTGACTGGCACCGATGAGTACCACCGACTTCACCACCCAGTTCGCCCTCTTCATCAACGGAGAGATCATCTGCCAGTCACCGCCGACGATGGGCTATCTGTCGGCGTTGTTCAGCGCGCCGCCCAAGCCTGTCGTGTTCGACACGAAGGCAGAGGCGGAGTCGGCGGCCGCGCAGATCCGATCGAACCTGCGCGAGACCTACCACATCGACCCGGTCGTCACGGTCGCTCACCGGTACTGCTCGGCGTGGAACGTGCAGCCCCTCGGCGCGGACATCGTCAAGCGGTTCGAGCGCCTTCTCGATGAGGAGGGGTTATGAGCGCCGAGTACTACACCTCTGAGCATCAGATCGCTGAAGCCGCAATGGACTTGGTGGACGAGCTGGTAGATGTCGAGTCCCCCGACGTGATGCTGCTGCAGATCGCGCACCGCTTCCAGACTCAGTCCGCACGCATGGCGCAGATAGTGATGTGCCTCGGATTCTGGGCAGCCGACGTTCCATTCGAGACGCTCAACGCGCGAACTGGTCGGATCGCGGTCAGTCGAGTCCGGTCGTTGATGGCCGCCGGGAAACTGGACCTCGATCGCTACCTCGGCCAGGACGGGCCGGTGGTCGCATGACTGCCCTCGTTGTCCTCGCCCTCGTCCTGACGGCCATCAGCACCGGGTGGAAGCTCGCCCAGCACGGAACGGTTCGGCCCTACTGGTGCATCGACTGTGGCGCGCGTTGGACGATCCGCAACACCCGTGATGGGCATCGTGAACTCGCCCGACTGCGTGCTGACCACCGAATGCTTCCGGAGGTCACCCGATGACCGAGTTCGACACCATGATCTTCCGTCCATCGGGCGCCGACATCCGCAGACACCCGTGTGGGGCGCGTGTCTTCTACGCCGAACCGGTCGCGGGCGGCCGACTGCGCGCCAGCAATCACCACATCCCCGTCGATGTCGATCCCGTCCCCAACGGCAAGTTCGCCGTCTACCCACGCCCAGGCAAGTCACCTACGGTGCAGCACATTTCGGCACCCAAGGCCGTCGGGATGAAGGCCGCCGGCATCCCGCTCTACCAGCTCCACATGCCCGAATGCCCGAAGCGAGATCAGATTCGGGCTGCAGCTCGACGAAAGGCGACGCGATGAGCGACACCGTCAGACAGCCCGTCACCGCGGTCACCCGGTTCAGCGAGGCGCGTGACCGCCGCGGCGAGCTGGTCTACCTCGACAACACCGAGTGCGTCGTCTGCCACCGACAACTGATGGGCCTACTCGTCCGGGTCACGACCGGGATCTGCAAGTCGTGCGAGGAGGTGGTGTGGCAGTGAGCTACGCGACCGTCCGCTACGAGGACCTGAACGGCAACGGCTACCCGAAGGTCTCGACGGCAACCGGCGAGGTCCTGGAAGGGCACCCGACCGTCGTCGTCATCGAGGACGAGCACGGAACGACGAGGGTCCCCTGGGCCAACGTCATCGACATCTACGAGAGCAGGAACCAGTGAGCGCCAACGACACCGACACCTTCCGCGAGCCGACCGACTACGAGGTCGCGATCCTGGCCGGTCTGCAGAACAAGCCGCACATCTACGGCGGCTACGGCGATGACCAGTTCATCCTCCGCGCCGACGGCGAAGCCGAGTTCGTCCCCGACCCGAGGATCGCGAGAACCGAACGGCGGCGCGCGAAGAACCGCGTCGCCCGAGCGTCGCGCCGCATCAACCGGATTCGGTCGAAGCGGTGAGCGCGCATGGAGTCTCGGTTCGAGTTCGAGGACGGGTACCCGCGTCACCACCGCGAGGTGACACTCGACGACCTGCGACCAGTCGACGACCTCGGGCGGATCAGCACGAGACCGTTCCGGCCGGACGTCGAGGCGTGGCTCGCACGGCAGGGGTCAGGGGTCGGCGATGAGTGACACCAGCCTCCGCGTACACGCGAACATGCTGCAGGGCACCGAGGAGTGGGAAGCCGTTCGTCGCGGCATCGTGACCGCGTCGGTCGTCGGGAAGCTCATCACCACCCGGCGACTCACCGCGATCGACTACACGTGCCCCGAATGCGCAGCCTCACCGCACGATCCGTGCCGGGGAAAACGCAACGACGCACCGATCAAGACCCTCCACACCGAGCGTGCCGCGGTCGCCAAGTCCACCGCCTCGCCGACCATCGTCGAGGCCGCGAGCAACGACGACTCCCGCGCGTTGACCATGTCTCTCGCCGCCGAGCGCATCACCGGCTGGACCGACCCCACGTTCATCAGCAACGACATGCTGCGCGGCATCGAGGACGAGCCCTGGGCGCGGAAGAAGTACGCCGAGCACTTCGCCCCGGTCCGCGAGGTCGGATTCATGGTCCGCGAGGGCAGCGGATTCCGGCTCGGCTACTCACCGGACGGACTGGTCGGCGACGACGGGCTGATCGAGATCAAGTCGCGTTTACAGAAGAAGCACCTCGACACCATCCTGTCCGAGCAGGTGCCCGCCGAGAACATGGCGCAATGCCAAGCGGGACTGCTGGTCTCGGGCCGTAAGTGGCTCGACTACGTCAGCTACTGCGAAGGGATGCCGCTGTGGGTGAAGCGGGTCCGACCCGACGAGCAATGGTTCGCCGCGATCGTCCAGGCCGTCCGCAAGTTCGAGGACAACACCACCGAAATGGTGCGCATCTACAGCGAGTCGGTCGCTGGACTGCCGCTCGTCGAACGCGCCGTCGACCGAGAGATCAGGATCTGACATGAACGATGGAGCATTCGACCTGTCGACGACGATCGAGCCGAGATCAGATCAGCTCAACGCCGAAGACCTGCTGACTGGCCCCCGCACGATCACGATCACCGACGTGCGCCGTGGAAGCGCTGAGCAGCCGGTCGACATCGTCACCGCCGAGTTCGGTCCCAGCCGGCCCTTCAAGCCGAGCAAGACCGTCCGACGCATCCTCGTCGCCGCGTGGGGTGCCGACGCCTCGGCCTACGTCGGTCGGCGCATGACGCTCTACCGCGACGCGAGCGTGAAGTTCGGTGGCCAGGACGTCGGCGGAATCCGGGTCAGTCACATGTCCGACATCCCGAAGCGGTTCTCGGTGTCGCTCACGGTGACCCGAGGGAAGCGCCAGCCGCACGTGGTGGAGCCGCTGCCCGCCCAGACCGCCCCGCCGACTGAGCAGCCGAAGGGCCCGACGCCGAACCGGAAGCTCGTCGCACTGTTCGAGCGCGCGAATCTGACCGCCGCCGACAAGGAAGGACGCCGGATCGTATTCGGCTCGTTCTTCCCCGACACGACCGTCGGCACGCCCACGGCCGAGCAGACCGCGCACGTCGTCGAGCAGCTCGAAGCCCTTGCCGCACAGGGTGACGACGACTCGATCCTGATCGACACCGTCGAATCCATCATCCAGCAGCACGACGAAGACACCCGAGAGGACTGACCCATGACCACCCAATACGACGAGACCACCGACCTTCCCCGCGAGCAGCACCAGGCGCCCGACGGCATCGACAGAGCCAACCCCGATATCCCCGTCGGCTCCGGAATCGAATACAACGGCGAGGTCATCACCGAGGCCAGGATCAAGTTCGTCGGCGGGATGAGTCCGGCGGCGTTGAAGAACCCTCCCAAGGAGGGCGAGACCCGCGCCTACGTCGTCCTCGCCACCGGGAAAAAGCATCACTTCGGCAGAGTGAACGACGAGACGACTCTCGTCGTCGACGTCGAGCCCTACGTGATCTACGACCGCAACCTCGGCCCGTTCGGTGACCAGATCGAGCGCGGACCCGACGAGAAGGTCGAGACCGATCCCGACGCCGATGTCGAGGACCCCAAGGGCGGACTCTTCGATGGCGAGGGGCAGATCACCGGGGACCTCGAAGGCGAGGGCGACCCGGACGGCGACGAGTCATGAGCGTCCTGTCCGTCGAGGTCGAGGGGCGACGATTCGTCCCCGTCACCCAGGTCGAAGACCTCGAACGGCGGCTCAGCATTGTCCAGCGCGCGGCCGACGCGAACGCGGAGGAGCGCGACGACGCGCGGGCGACCGTGGCGATGCTGCGGCGGAAGCTGGCAGCCGCAGCCGACCCCGACGAGCCGGTCATCTTCGCCGCCACGATCAGCGGGATCGTCGCATACGCCTACGTCGCAGGGGCGTTGGGGCTCGACCTAGTGTCCACCAGCGCGTCGGCCGTCGAGCTGGCGACCTCGCTCCGCGCGGAGCTGGCGGGCCTCGACCTTGACGACGATGGGCCGGTTGGTGAGTGGCCGCCGCTGCCAGCGAGGGGCGGTGTGGCATGACGATCTGGACCGTGAACCTCACTCGCGCGCAGACCAACATCTTCGCCCGAACCGGCGGGATGGTCCTCCTCACCCTCGACGGCGACTACCAGAAGGGCGACACGCTCGCGATCTACGAAGGTGAGCGGCGCATCAACTGGTCGTCCTGGTCGCCGAGCATCGTCGAGCACGTCCTGAAGCACGCGCCTGGTCTCGAGTCCGGCTATGTCGTTCTCACGCTCAACAACCGGAAGGCCGAGCATGCCGAACGGTCCGCCGAAACGTCCAGGGAACTCGCACTGCGTCGCGAGCGGTCGAACGTCGCTCTACGCGGCCAGATCACGAAGTTGCGGCACCGACTCGCGGGTGGTGGATCGTGACACTGACGCTTACCGATCTGTTCTGTGGAGCCGGCGGGTCATCGACCGGCGCGGTCGCGAACCCTGGTGTCAGCGTGAAGATCGCCGCGAACCACTGGGATCTTGCGATCGCCACCCACAACACCAATCACCCCGACACCGACCACGCAATCGCCGACATCCACAAGGCCAACCCCCGCTACTTCCCCCGCACCGACATCCTGTGGGCCAGCCCCGAGTGCACGAAATGGACTGTCGCGTCGGGGAAGGCAGCACCAGCGATCGATCCGGGCCTGTGGGAGGACCCACTCGCCGACGAGGCCGCACAGCGCTCACGGATGCTGATGTTCGACGTCCCGCGTTTCGCCGAGCACCACCGGTACCGTGCGGTCATCGTCGAGAACGTCGTCGACGTGTCCACCAGACCGCAGTACGTGGCTGCGTTCGACCGCTGGCTCGCCGAGATGCACAAGCTCGGCTACCGGCATCGCGAGGTGTACCTCAACGCGATGCACGCCCAGGCCGGTGGTGATCCGGCGCCGCAGTCACGAGATCGCCTGTACGTGGTGTTCTGGCGCGACGGCGACCGGGCACCGGACCTCGACCGGTGGACACGCCCGAAGGCCTGGTGCGAGACCCATGGCTGGATCGTCGCGATGCAGTCGTGGAAGAACCCCGCCAAGCCGAAGCGTGGCCGCTACCGCCAGCAGTACCTCTACCGCTGCCCACACACCGAGTGCCGCAACGCGATCGTCGAACCCGGTTGGCTGCCCGCCTCATCGATCATCGACTGGGAGCTGCGCGGCCAGCGGATCGGCGACCGCGCCAAGCCGCTGTCACCGAAGACGATGGCCCGCATCCGCGCCGGCCTGGAGCGATACGGCCCCCACATCGCCGAGGCAGCGGGCAACACCTACGACAGCGCCGACCCTCGCCATCCCGCACACGGACGCCCGGACGGGTACATGCGCGTCTGGCCCGCCGACGATCCGTTGCGCACCCTGCACACCACAGAGTCGAAGGCGCTGCTGATCCCCGTCGAGGGGAGAGACGGCAAGGAGGCACGCCCCTCCGGTGATCCGCTGCGCACGATGACGACCCGCTCGGAGACCGGTGTCCTGGTCACGCTGCGCGGCCAGAATGCGCCGAAGACGACCGATGACGTCGTCGACACGTTCGCCGCGTCCGGGACACACCACGGTCTGCTCATGCGACACAACACCGGCGGCGCCGAGATGGTCACCCCGACCGACGAGGTGATCCGCACCCTCACGACCAAGGGCCACCAATCGCTGCTCGTCCCGACCGGCGGCACCTGGAACGACACCGCTTACCCATCGACCGACCCGATGCGCACCCGCACCACCCGCGAAACCGAGGCGCACGTCGTCACCGCCGCCGACATCGACGACTGCGAGTTCCGCATGCTCGAACCCTCGGAGATCAAGCGAGGCATGGCATTCCCGGCCGATTACGTGATGCTCGGCAACCGGCGCGAACAGGTCAAGATGGCCGGCAACGCGGTAGTGCCACCCGCCGCGCGAGACCTCGTCGGTGCCGTCGCCGAGAGCTTGGGGGTGGGAGCATGAGCGCCCCGCCCATGGCGTACTTCGGCGGGAAGACGCGCCTCGCTGACCGCATCGTGGGGATGCTGCCCCCGCACGAGCACTATGTCGAACCGTTCGCGGGTTCACTCGCCGTACTGCTTTGCGAAGCCCCTCAGCCGCCTGGAGACCGTCAACGATCTCGACGGCGACATCATGACGTTCTGGCGTGTTCTTCGCGATCGGCCCGACGAACTCATCCGAGCGTGCGCCCTGACACCACATTCGCGCACCGAACACGAGCACGCTCACGCCGTTGCGCAGCTCGAGCACGACGAGGTGGAGCGAGCCCGACTTGTATGGGTGCGGATCACACAGGGCCGCGCAGGTCTCCTACGAAAGACGGGATGGCGCCACTACATCGACCCTGCCGGAACGAAAACTGCGATGCCCGGATATCTCGATGGTTACGTCGAGAGAATGGCGGTCGCCGCCGAACGGCTGCACAACGTCAGTCTCGAGTGCCGCCCAGCGCTGGATGTGATCCGCAGTTACGACCGCGGACCGCGGGTGTGCATGTACATCGACCCTCCGTATCTGAGCACCACGCGGGCCAGTGGCGCGTACCAGACCGAGATGGGACGCGTCGACCAACACCTCGAGCTGTTGGATGCACTGATCGATTGCGAGAGCTCGATCATTCTGTCGGGGTATGCGTCCGAGCTGTACGACGACATGCTCGCGGGCTGGGATCGGTTCGATATCCCCACGACGACGGGTCAGGGCGGTCGGCGCAGCGAGCGCACCGAGGTCGTCTGGTGCAACCGCGTTGGCGATCTGACGCTCGACTTCGGGAGCGCCGTCTGATGCCCGCCGGCACATTCCCCCGTTGCCGCCACTGCCGGTCCCGCGTCCAGCACTGGTCGGTCCGGATCTGCGCGAACTGCCGGATCGCCTCGGGACGCCCACGGTTGCGGCTGATCCACACGACCCCAACGACGACCGAGGAGGTGTCCAGTGCCCGTTAGTAAGCGTCTTCGCTACGAGATCCTGCGGCGCGACAACCATGCGTGCAGGTACTGCGGAGCGAGCGCGCCCGATGTGTCGCTCGTCGTCGATCACGTTGTGCCGGTAGCGCTCGGAGGACTCGACGACCCAGCGAACCTGGTGACCGCGTGCCACGACTGCAACGGCGGAAAGTCTGCAGCGTCCCCCGATGCCCCCCTTGTAGCCCAAGTGGCCGATGATGCGGTTCGATGGTCTGCGGCGATGTGTCGTGCGGCTGAGGAACTGCGCAACAGCGAGGTTCGCCGAGAGTGGATCTATGAGGCCATAGATGCCGCCTGGTACCGCGGCAGCCGACCTGACGACTGGACCAACTCAATCGACAACTTCCTCAACGCGGGGTTGCCGTCCGAGGCGATCGTGCGACTGGTCCACATTGCGCAGAACAAGCGCGGCGACATGGGCTACCGCTGGTCGTACTTCTGCGGCTGCTGCTGGAAGCGAATCCGTGAAATGCAGGGTCGAGCGGCGACGTACGTGGCGCGCGACGAAAGCGCGCCGGCCCCTGCGGACAACGACACGGTCGGGAGCATGCCCACGACATGGGGGGCTGCCGACATCACAGTCCGAGTGAGGGAGGCGCTCACGCTCTACGAATCGGTCAACGGCAAGGCCACCACCGTCGACGAGATGATGTCCTGCGAGCACGCCGACTACATGGAGCACTGCGGAGATCCTGCCTGCCTGATCTATCAGGCAGGGATTCTCGTGGGCTTCCTTCGGGGCACACGGCGGGAGGTGTCTCGTGGCGCGTGAGTACGCAAAGGCGTGGTTCGCCATGTTCACCGACGACGATTTCGTCAACCAGCCGCACGGGGACAAGTGGCTCTATATGACCCTCCTCGGGCAGCCAGCGCTGAACTACGCGGGGGTCCAGCCGATCAACATGCGGCGGTGGCGTAAGGCGCTCAGAGACGGCCACACCCTGCCGAGCGAGACCGACGTCGAGAAGGCACTCATCCGCATGGAGGAGCGTGGCTTCGTCTTCACCGACGACGACACCGGCGAGGTTCTCGTCCGATCGTTCATGCGCTCGGACGGCATCGACCGCCAGCCGAACGTCCTCAAGTCGGCCCTCCGTGCCCTGGCACAGGTCGAGTCTCCGAAGCTCGCCGCGGTGATGCTCGACGAGCTTGGTCGGCTGACGGTCCCGGAGGTGAAGAGCGACAAGCTCGGAGCCGAGATCGACACCCTGTGGGCCGCAGCTCGGACCCACCTCGACCGGCGCACGGAAGGGTTTACCGAACCCTTCCCGAAACCCTTTGCGGAACCCTTCACCGAAGGGCTACCGGAACCCTTCACGCGACCTGGGAAAACGGAACCCTTCGCCGAACCCTTCCGGGAAGGGTTACCGGAAGGGTCGGTTGTGGTTGAGGTTGGGGTTAACTCACCTACTGCAGATGGTTACGTTGAGAGTTCGCGTGCGCGAGGCGACGATTCCCGGACCGACGGCCGCGCCCCCGACTCGATCGAACCCTCCCAGAGATCATCCACGACCAACGACCCCGAGCCGCCCATCCGCTGCAAGCGTCACCTGAGCGATCCGGAGAACACGACCCCGTGCGGTCCGTGCGCCAACTTCCGGAAGCTCCACGCGAACTGGGTCGAGCGCCAGACGCGCCGGGATGCCGAGGCGAAGTCGGCCGAGGCTCGCGAGCGGGCCCAGCTACGCACCGCCGAGATCGACGCGTGCGAACTCTGCGACGACCGCGGCTACGTCGGGACTCGGGTCTGCGACCACGACCCCGCCGCCGCTGAACGCAACTCGCGCGGCGCCGCCCAGGTCCGCGAAGCACTCGCCGCCGCCCGCGCAGCCACGACGACACCCGACCCCGACGACGCCGCCGAAGACGACGACCCGCTCACCGTCGACACCGAGGAGCGTCACGTTGTCTGACACCACCGACCTCGCCCGCCTCGACTTCACTCCACAGGTGCGATGCGACTCCGCGTCCCCGCAGGTGGCGTGCATGTCCCCTGCCGAGTACCGGCTCGTGATGCACCCACCGAAAGCGCCGGGCGCCACCGAGTGCGGCAACCACGTGAGCCTGCTGTGCCGGTTCTGCACCGACAAGGTCCTGATGAACATTCGTCGCACCTTCGCTCGGGCCCGCGGCCCCCGTCCGGTGTGCCCGGTGTGCGGGAAACCGTTCCGCGAGCCCCACGGCATCGTGAAGGAGGTCGAACGACTATGAGCACCGGACGCGACATCGTCGCCGACATCGATGCCCTCATCGACGACCAACTCGCTGCCGGCGAGGACGGCCAGACTGCCCGCGCTGACAACGTCGACCGCCCGTGTGGGCACTGCGGCCGCCCATGGCACGGGCTGGCCGTGACCCGCCGTCTCGAGGAGATGCGGCTCGAGTACGGCCGCCGGCGCGATGCCGCCGGTGATCGTGGTGAGGAACCCGAGTACGCCACCTCCGCGATCCTCGACGGCTACCGCTACGACGAAGACGACTCCGACATCCTGTGTCCGGGCTCCGAGTTCATCGGTCCTGTCCCTCCGACTTTCGAGCCGTATCGGTGCACGTGTTTCGCGTGCGCGGTCGATCGGATGGTGAACCCGTTCCGCGATTCGGTCGGACTGTTCCAGCAGCAGCCGAGCCCGTGGGCGCGTCGGTGGGAACTGCCGCCGTTCGACTGGTCAGCGTGGATCGGCCCCGCGACCAATTCGGCGAATGCCCGCTGGTGGCGACTCGACAACCCACCGACTGACTTCGACTACGAGATCATCGACGACCGCGAAGAGTTCGATGCGTTCGCTGCGCCTGGCTACCGGGCGTTCGCTCCCGCACGCCGCTGGTTGATGGTCCGCAACCGCGAAACCCTCGCGATGGAGAAGGTCGAACTGTTCGACGACGGCAACGGCACCAACCTCGTGTACCGCTACGACGGCGTTGATCGTCTCACCGCGGTCGAGATCTACACGTACTGGCCGCCGCGACTCGGTGGCAAATGGGTGCCGATCACCGCGCCGGGTGGCCGTCGGACATCCACATCCCTCATCCCGACTCGATGGCTGTGCCGCATCCTTGACGACGCCGGACTGTGGTTCCTCGCACCGCGCGAACTTCGCGCTGTCCGCGATCGGCTCAGGGGTCTCGTCGGCAGGGTCGGGATGGTGCCCGGCGCCCCGTACTTCGTGGGTCGAGACTTCAACCTCGGGACCGGAATTCGTTTCGGCTGGGACCGCGGCGACGGCCGGATCCTGACTGGCACCATCGTCGGCGACGTCGAGACCGACGAACACGGCAACACGACCTTCAGCCTCCAACCCGACGGGATCGACCGATGAGCGTCGTCGGGATCGACCCGTCACTGACCGCGTGCGGCATCGCGGTCCTGCACCCGTGCAAGGTCCGCACGATCGACGGAACCCGCATGGAGACCGAAGTCCGGACGCTGACGGCCGTCGGGCGGAAGGGGACGGCGGGCGAGGGATACACGGAGCGCGCGCGCCGGATTGTTGCGCAGCAGCGACGAATTCTCCGCGGCACCGCTCGGCAGGGCTGGACCGGCATTCCCGACGATGCCGAGCTGGTCGTGATCGAGGGTCCCTCGTACGGGTCGCAGCACGGCGCCCAGATGGACCGCCACGCGCTCTGGATGGGCGTGTACTCGTCACTGCAGAGCAGGGGCGTCCGTATTGCCGTCTGCGCCCCACAGACGCGGGCGAAATGGGCGACGGGTAGGGGGAATGCCCGGAAGGGCGAAGTTCTCGCCGCAGCGCGCGAGCAGTGGCCCGACGAACGCATTCCGGACGACAACTGCGCGGACGCGCTCGTCCTTGCGGCAATGGGCGCGCATCGCCTCGGGTGGCCGCTGCCATTCGAGACCAAGGACCGACATACGACCGGACTCGACGCGATCGAGTGGCCTGAAGGGATCAACCGATGACCGCAGCAGACGAGGCACGCCAGAAGCTCATCGACCGGGCTGTCGGAGTGTTGGCAATGAACGGGGTCGAAGGCGTGACCGCCCCCGGGCGGGAGAACGTGCGGCAGGCCGTCGAGGCGTTACTCGCGGATGTCGGGGCTTTACCGGACCTCGCCTCGGATGCTGGTGACACCGTTGCAGACGAGGCGCGCCAGAAGCTCGAAGGCGTCACCGATGGCCCGTGGTTCACACACGTGATGGACACAGTTTTCGTGGGTAACCGTGCGGATGGCCGCGAGTACGGGCTATGGGAGATCGTCTACAGCACCGACGACGATCTGAGAGACCTGAAGCCAGAAGCGGCGCAGCGACAACTGGCCGAT
>NZ_BANX01000052.1 GCF_000334455.1 Gordonia soli NBRC 108243 | reverse complement strand
CTGGAATTTGTGTTCGGCGGTGTCCTACTCTCCCACACTGGTTAGGGTGCAGTACCATTGGCGCTGGAGGGCTTAGCTTCCGGGTTCGGAATGGGGCCGGGCGTTTCCCCTCCGCTATTGCCGCCGTAACTTTGTGAAACCCACACACAACTTCCGGGTTTGTTTATCACTTGTTGTGTGTTGTTTCAGAAGTGTCATAGTGGATGCGAACTCTCATGTCACCTGTTTTTGGGTGTAAGAGTGTTGTTGTAAGTCCTCGGCCGATTAGTACCAGTCACCTGAACACATTACTGTGCGTACAGTTCTGGCCTATCAAACCCATGGTCTGTGGGTGGCCTTAACCCCGCAATGGGGGTGAGAAACCTCATCTTGGAACAGGCTTCCCGCTTAGATGCTTTCAGCGGTTATCCCTTCCGAACGTAGCTAACCAGCGGTGCCCCTGGCGGGACAACTGGCACACCAGAGGTTCGTCCGTCCCGGTCCTCTCGTACTAGGGACAGGTTTCCTCAAGTTTCTTACGCGCGCGGCGGATAGAGACCGAACTGTCTCACGACGTTCTAAACCCAGCTCGCGTGCCGCTTTAATGGGCGAACAGCCCAACCCTTGGGACCTACTCCAGCCCCAGGATGCGACGAGCCGACATCGAGGTGCCAAACCATCCCGTCGATATGGACTCTTGGGGAAGATCAGCCTGTTATCCCCGGGGTACCTTTTATCCGTTGAGCGACACCGCTTCCACTCGCCGGTGCCGGATCACTAGTCCCGACTTTCGTCCCTGCTCGACATGTACGTCTCACAGTCAAGCTCCCTTGTGCACTTACACTCAACACCTGATTGCCAACCAGGCTGAGGGAACCTTTGGGCGCCTCCGTTACATTTTGGGAGGCAACCGCCCCAGTTAAACTACCCACCAGGCACTGTCCCTGAACCAGATCATGGTCCGAGGTTAGAAGTCCAATACGATCAGAGTGGTATTTCAACAACGACTCCACCCACACTGGCGTGCGAGTTTCACAGTCTCCCACCTATCCTACACAAACCGAACCGAACACCAATACCAAGCTATAGTGAAGGTCCCGGGGTCTTTTCGTCCTGCCGCGCGTAACGAGCATCTTTACTCGTAATGCAATTTCGCCGAGTCTGTGGTTGAGACAGCAGAGAAGTCGTTACGCCATTCGTGCAGGTCGGAACTTACCCGACAAGGAATTTCGCTACCTTAGGATGGTTATAGTTACCACCGCCGTTTACTGGGGCTTAAATTCTCAGCTTCGCACCCCGAAGGGCACTAACCGGTCCTCTTAACCTTCCAGCACCGGGCAGGCGTCAGTCCGTATACATCGTCTTACGACTTCGCACGGACCTGTGTTTTTAGTAAACAGTCGCTTCTCTCTGGTCTCTGCGACCACACCCAGCTCAGGTGGTAAACACCATCACCAGACGTGGCCCCCCTTCTCCCGAAGTTACGGGGGCATTTTGCCGAGTTCCTTAACCACAGTTCTCTCGATCGCCTTAGTATTCTCTACCTGACCACCTGTGTTGGTTTGGGGTACGGGCCGTGTACCAACTCACTAGAGGCTTTTCTCGGCAGCATAGGATCATGGAATTCGCCGCAACGGCTACGCATCACCTCTCAGGCTGTATGACCGGCGGATTTACCTACCGATCGCCCTACAGGCTTACACCAGTACTACCACTCACTGGCCCCACTACCTTCCTGCGTCACCCCATCGCTTGCCTACTACCAACCAAGGTCCCGTGCATCACCCCACCCGGCACCCGAAGGTGCTCCTGGGGGATCTGGACGGTTAGTACAGTTGATTCAGCATGGGCGCGGATACACGGGTACGGGAATATCAACCCGTTGTCCATCGACTACGCCTGTCGGCCTCGCCTTAGGTCCCGACTCACCCTGGGCGGATTAGCCTGGCCCAGGAACCCTTGGTCATTCGGCGGCGAAGTTTCTCACTTCGCTTTCGCTACTCATGCCTGCATTCTCACTCCCACACCCTCCACACCTGGCTCACGCCGGCGCTTCCACGGATGCAGGACGCTCCCCTACCCACCCCACCCACTACACAGCCACCCGTAGGCAACCGTGGATGTATTGATGGAGTGCCGCGGCTTCGGCGGTGTACTTGAGCCCCGCTACATTGTCGGCGCAGGATCACTTGACCAGTGAGCTATTACGCACTCTTTCAAGGGTGGCTGCTTCTAAGCCAACCTCCTGGTTGTCTTCGCGACCCCACATCCTTTTCCACTTAGTACACGCTTAGGGGCCTTAGCCGGCGATCTGGGCTGTTTCCCTCTCGACTACGAACCTTATCGCCCGCAGTCTCACTGCCCTGCTCTCACTTACCGGCATTCGGAGTTTGGCTGACGTCAGTAACCTAGTAGGGCCCATCGGCCATCCAGTAGCTCTACCTCCGGTAAGAAACACAGGACGCTGCACCTAAATGCATTTCGGGGAGAACCAGCTATCACGGAGTTTGATTGGCCTTTCACCCCTACCCACAGCTCATCCCCTCCATTTTCAACTGAAGTGGGTTCGGGCCTCCACGACGTCTTACCGTCGCTTCACCCTGGCCATGGGTAGATCACTCCGCTTCGGGTCTAGACCCGGCGACTCAACGCCCTATTCAGACTCGCTTTCGCTACGGCTACCCCACACGGGTTAACCTTGCCACCGAGCACTAACTCGCAGGCTCATTCTTCAAAAGGCACGCCATCACCCACCCCCGAAGGGCGCAGGCTCTGACGGATTGTAAGCGTCCGGTTTCAGGTACTATTTCACTCCCCTCCCGGGGTACTTTTCACCTTTCCCTCACGGTACTAGTCCGCTATCGGTCACCAGGAAGTATTCAGGCTTACCGGGTGGTCCCGGCAGATTCACAGCAGATTCCACGAGCCCGCTGCTACTTGGGCATCCATCAAACAAGACCACACATTTTCAGTTACCGGACTCTCACCGTCTACGGCAGACCATTCCAGGCCACTTCACCTAACATGCAGTTTTCTGACTCGTCTCCAGGAAGGTAGCCCCGGAAAGATGAACCCCACAACCCCACACACACAACCCCTACCCGGTATCACATGCGCATGGTTTAGCCTCATCCGCTTTCGCTCGCCACTACTCACGGAATCACAATTGTTTTCTCTTCCTATGGGTACTGAGATGTTTCACTTCCCCACGTTCCCTCCACACCCGCTATACATTCACAGGTGGGTAACACGACATCACTCGTGCTGGGTTTCCCCATTCGGACACCCTCGGATCACAGCTCGTTTGACAACTCCCCGAGGACTATCGCGGCCTACCACGTCCTTCATCGGCTCCTGGTACCAAGGCATCCACCGAACGCCCTTAAACACTTACAACAACACCTACAAACAACCCCCACACACCACCACCAACCCCACCCCACAACAAGGGGACAAGACCAGCGGCAGATCACTGCGAGGACCGAATGTAGACATCACCTACAAACAAATCACACAAATAAAGATGCTCGCATCCACTATGCACTTCTCAAACAACACACACCAACCATCCCCTACACCCACACCGTGAGCGGAAAACAGCCGGCACCAAGACAACACAACACCCCGCAACCAGAGTCACCCCTGATCTCGCAAGGCCGGTGTGTTCTCTCAGAACCCCGACAGTGTGTTGGCAGCCCCATCCCAGTCACCCAGAACAGGTCCCCACCCGAACGATCACAACGACCATCCAACATGAGGCAGTTAGCGTTTCACCCTCGAACAAACACCCACCCGACCCGCGAACGGGGCCGGCCTGGGAGTGTTGTTTGCTCCTTAGAAAGGAGGTGATCCAGCCGCACCTTCCGGTACGGCTACCTTGTTACGACTTCGTCCCAATCGCCGATCCCACCTTCGACGGCTCCCTCCACAAGGGTTAGGCCACCGGCTTCGGGTGTTACCGACTTTCATGACGTGACGGGCGGTGTGTACAAGGCCCGGGAACGTATTCACCGCAGCGTTGCTGATCTGCGATTACTAGCGACTCCGACTTCACGGGGTCGAGTTGCAGACCCCGATCCGAACTGAGACCGGCTTTAAGGGATTCGCTCCACCTCACGGTATCGCAGCCCTCTGTACCGGCCATTGTAGCATGTGTGAAGCCCTGGACATAAGGGGCATGATGACTTGACGTCATCCCCACCTTCCTCCGAGTTGACCCCGGCAGTCTCCTGCAAGTCCCCGGCATAACCCGCTGGCAATACAGGACAAGGGTTGCGCTCGTTGCGGGACTTAACCCAACATCTCACGACACGAGCTGACGACAGCCATGCACCACCTGTACACCAACCACAAGGGGGGCTATATCTCTATAGCTTTCTGGTGTATGTCAAACCCAGGTAAGGTTCTTCGCGTTGCATCGAATTAATCCACATGCTCCGCCGCTTGTGCGGGCCCCCGTCAATTCCTTTGAGTTTTAGCCTTGCGGCCGTACTCCCCAGGCGGGGTACTTAATGCGTTAGCTACGGCACGGATCCCGTGAAAAGGAACCCACACCTAGTACCCACCGTTTACGGCGTGGACTACCAGGGTATCTAATCCTGTTCGCTACCCACGCTTTCGCTCCTCAGCGTCAGTTACTACCCAGAGACCCGCCTTCGCCACCGGTGTTCCTCCTGATATCTGCGCATTTCACCGCTACACCAGGAATTCCAGTCTCCCCTGTAGTACTCAAGTCTGCCCGTATCGCCTGCACGCCTGCAGTTAAGCTGCAGAATTTCACAGACGACGCGACAAACCGCCTACGAGCTCTTTACGCCCAGTAATTCCGGACAACGCTCGCACCCTACGTATTACCGCGGCTGCTGGCACGTAGTTGGCCGGTGCTTCTTCTCCAGGTACCGTCACTCGCGCTTCGTCCCTGGTGAAAGAGGTTTACAACCCGAAGGCCGTCATCCCTCACGCGGCGTCGCTGCATCAGGCTTGCGCCCATTGTGCAATATTCCCCACTGCTGCCTCCCGTAGGAGTCTGGGCCGTGTCTCAGTCCCAGTGTGGCCGATCACCCTCTCAGGTCGGCTACCCGTCGTCGCCTTGGTAGGCCATTACCCCACCAACAAGCTGATAGGCCGCGGGCCCATCCCCAACCGCAAAAGCTTTCCACCACAACCCATGCAGGCCATGGTCATATCCGGTATTAGACCCAGTTTCCCAGGCTTATCCCAAAGTCAGGGGCAGATCACCCACGTGTTACTCACCCGTTCGCCACTCGAGTACCCAGCAAGCTGGGCCTTTCCGTTCGACTTGCATGTGTTAAGCACGCCGCCAGCGTTCGTCCTGAGCCAGGATCAAACTCTCCATGAAAAAACATCAAAAACACCAACCAACACCACAACCCAAAAGCCACAGCATCAGCCAGCAGTTTTCAACACAAAATTTCACTCCGAAGAGTCAAACCTGACCAAACAAAAAAACTGACATTCAAAAAAACAACTTTCTCAAACGCCATCAAACAGACAACCAACCACCAAACAGGCCACAACACCACCAGCCGCCAAAACGACACAGTGACACCACAACCCACGGCGGTCAGCCATCACAATGGCACTAAACAAAACCACCAACACACTATCGAGTTCTCAAAGAACACACACCCACCAGCACCA
>NZ_BANX01000053.1 GCF_000334455.1 Gordonia soli NBRC 108243 | reverse complement strand
CCGGACGTCGGCGCGGCCGGGCGCTGCGCGATCGGCGGCCGAGAGCATGGTCGCGGCGCGGGTCGGGGCGGTGACGGCGATCGACTCCGCCTCGGCCAGAAGCACATCGACCAGTCGAGGGTCGTCGATACCCGCACCGACGGCCCCGAGCGCGTCGTCGGCGGAGAGTTCCGGTGCACGGAGACGGGCGGAGATCGCGCGTCTCCGGAGGTCGGCGATCCGCGCATCACCGACGACCTCGCGCAGCGGTTCACGCGCAGCAGAGGCGAACACGTCGGAGCCACCGAGCAACCCGGTGCCGCGAGCACGGTCGAGCCCGACGAGCGCGGTCGCCCGATCGATACCGAGGGTCTCGGCGACACTGTCCGGATCCAGCGGCGCGCGGACCGAGGCGAGCACGAGCACCGCGACGGTCGCATCGTCGAGCCGGAGCAGGAGCCGGTGGTGGGCGTCGCGGGCGATGCGGGTCGCCACCGTGAGCGGATCGCCCTCCCCGCCTGCGGGATTCGGCTCGGAGTCGCGGAGCGCTCGCAGCGCGGCATCGACTATCCCGCGCGCACCCCCGCATCGGCGTCGCAACTGCGATGCGGTCGACGGCGTCAAGGTCAGGCCGAGGCGTCCGGCGCGGGTCAGTACCTCGGCGGTCCCCATGATCGGCATGGTGAGGGCCAGCGCGCTTCGGTCGGCGACCTCGGTGGCCCGTCGGAGGGCGAGATCGTGAGATCGGGCCTCGGTGGCGCCGACTAGACTCATCCGGCCGGCCGCGACCTCCGCGACCACTGCGTCGAGGAGCTGTGCGGGCCAACGGTGGAGATCGTCTGCGACGGCGATCGACAGGGAGTCGGCGGCGAGTGGGAGCGTCGGCGGCCCGATGACGATCGGGATGTCGAGGCCCGCCGCTCGCTCGACGACCGCACGCAGCAGCGCGGTCCGTCCGCTGCCGGGTGCGCCGACGACGACGGCGCACGTCGGTGTGCCGTTCTGCAGTCGGCCGACCACGGCGTCCACCCATGCTGCGGCCGGTGAGACCGATTCCATCTGTCGATGGTCCCCGACCGTCGGCGCAACCGGCGTCATCTCAGCCGTTCTGGTTGGTGCAGAGGATCTTGCAGACGGTCTGGCCGGTGCCGTCGAGCACCTTGCCGGGCGCCTCGAGGACGCCACCGACCACGCCACCGGGATTCAGGCCGCCACCGGTGTTGCCAGAGCCGCCACCCGAACCCGATCCACCACCGGAGCTGGGGAACTCCGGCGGCGGGTTCTGCGTCGAACCACCGGAGCCACCGGAACCGCCGGTGTTGCCCGAACCGCCTGAGCCACCGGTGTTCCCGGATCCCCCCGGGTTCGCGGGGGCGCCGGTCTGGCCCCCACCCGAGTTCTGCCCACCGGGGGTCTGGGTTCCCGTGCCCGGCGCCTGGGTGCCGGGCGTACGAGTGCCGGGAGCACCGGTCGTGCCACCGGCGCCGTTCGCGGCGGTGCGTCCGGGCGTCTGACCGGCGCCGGCAGTCCCGTTCGTGGTCGCCCCAGGCCGTCCGTCGGTCGCTCCGGCTGTACTCGCGCCGGGGGTTGCCGTGGCGGACTTGGTCGTCGCCGCTCCTGCGGGCGGCGGCGTGGACTCGCCGGTGGAGCCGATGAGGCCGGTGCCGACGGACAGTCCGGTCGCGGTCACCAGGACCAGGGCCGCGGTGCCGATGGTGATCAACGTGCCGCGCTTACGGCGCGAGAGTCGCGGGGCGGGCTCGGTGACCGGGGTGCTGGGGGCCGGGATGATCTCTCGTAGCGGACGTGCGTCGGGTAGCGCGGCCGCCGCGGCGGCGACCGCAGGCAGGGCGGTCGTGGCCGGTACACGCTCGGCGATCTGCCGGGTCGCCGACAGCGCGGCACCCGCCGCGGTCGCCGACGACGGGTCGGGATCGAGCACGACCGGGACGCGCAGGGTCGCCGACAACAGTTCACCGACCAGGGGGATCTGCGCTCCACCACCGGTGACGATCACGGCTGCCAGCGACGCCGGATCGACGGCGGCGTCGGCGAGGGCCGAGCGCAGCAGACCGACGGAGTCGGCGATCGGGCCGCGGACGAGGTCTTCGACATCGTCGCGCACCACGCGTGCCTGGGTCTCGATCTCACCGACCCGGACGTCGACGACGGTGTCGGTGTCCACCGACAGTGCTTCTTTGGCATCGCGGCACCGGGACCGGAGCGCGGCGAGGTCGTCGATGATCTCGGGATGGTCGGCGGCGTCGACGAGCGCGGCGTCGAGCACGTCGGCCGCTCCGGTGGTCGTCAGGACGTGGCCGAGGAGGAGTCGATCGATCTCGTGGCCGCTCACGGTGTCCATCCGGAGCGCTCGGCCGACCTGGCGGGGTTGCTCGCCGGTGTGCAGCACACCGACGGTCACACCGGACGCACCCAGGTCATAGGTGGCCACGGCGGTGTCGCCGAACGCCCCGCCGGAGTTCTCGGCCGCGGTCAGGGCGGCCAAGGACTCCGACAGCAGGGTCACTGCGTCGGCGTCGGGGAGATCGGGATGGGTCGCGATGCGGGCGGCCACGGCGTCGACCGCCGATACGGTCCAGGTGTCGGGGTGCGCGATGGTGAGGTGGCTGTCCACATCGGCCGGCAGTTCCAGTGCGGCCACCACGGCCGCGACCGTGTCGACGTAGACCTGCGCCGCATCGTGGGCCACCCCGATCTGGTCCAGGACGGGCACCGGGTCACCGACGCGGTCGACGAATCCGTCGACACCTGCGAGCGCCACCGTGTCGAGGACGACGCTGTTCTCCCACGCGGACTCCGACGCGGCGACCGCGACACTGTTCGCGGAGCCGATCTTCACACCGATGCCGATGGCCATCTCGGTCACTCCTCATTCACCCGTGGGGGCGGTCGTCGGGACTCCTATGCTCCGGCCCCCACCGGTGCATGCACTGAGTTTGTCGTGGTCCGGAGCCAGATCGTTAGCTCATTCGGGGGATAGGGGACAAAATCCCGATGCCCCCGTCCCCCCGGGGCCCCACAGGGTGAATCCCCTATGCCCAGGGGGTGGACGAGGACTGGGGATTTACCCCGATGTCGGAGATGGCCGAGGTGCCTAGCGTCGTCTACGACACGGGATCGACCTGCGATCTCCCCGACGCAAGGACTCTCACATGGCCAGCAACGCGGTACTCGACTTCATCCTCGGACTGTTGCGCGACGACAAGGCACTCGCCGACTACTGCAACAACCCGCAGGTCGCCATCGACCGCGCCGGCCTGCACGGCATCACCCCCCGCGACGTCTCCGCGGCGGCACCGCTGGTCGCCGACTCCGGCGCCGTGGTCGGTGGCGGTGTCGGTGGAGGACTCGGCGCGATCGTCGGTGCCGGTGGCGGCGCCGGCGGTGGTGGCCTCGGCGGCGGACTGGGCATCGGCCTGGGCGGCATCGGGATCGGTGGCATCGGCCTGGGCGGACTCGGCGGGGTCAACGTCGGGCTCGGCGGCGTGAACTTCGGCGACGTGAACCTCGGAGGCATCGATCTCGGCGGATTCGGGCTCGGCGACATCGACTTCGGCGGCCTCGGGGGCATCGCGCTGGGCGGCATCGACCTCTCCGGCCTGAGCCTTGCCGACCTCGATCTGGGCGGCATCGCCTTCGGTGACCTCGACCTCGCCGGCCAGCTCGCGGTCGCGCTCGGTGCGACTCTGGCCGCCGGGCTCGGCGCCGGTGGCGCGATCGCCGCACAATTCGGTGCAGCCCTGGGCGCCGCCCTGGAGACGGTCGTCGCCGGCGGTCTCGGCGCGACCGCGAACATCGGCGCCATAGTCTCGGGCGCCCTCGGCGGCGCACTCGGCGTGGAAGGTGCACTCGTCGGGCAGTTCGGCGCGGCACTCGACGCCCTGCTCTCGGCGGGTGGCGATGTCGCCCTCGGCCTCGGCGGCTCGCTGGCCGCGCAGCTCTCGGCCGCAC
>NZ_BANX01000054.1 GCF_000334455.1 Gordonia soli NBRC 108243 | reverse complement strand
AGTCACCAGCACCGCCGTGACCGTGCACGATGATCGCCTCATCGCCTATGTGGCCTGCCCGGATCCCGACGTCGAGGGCGTGCTGCGAGCCGCCACCGCACGCAGGCTCCCGACGTACATGCAGCCCGACACCTGGATTCTGTTGCCGCACATGCCGCTGACCACGTCCGGCAAGATCGACCGTCGAGCGTTACCCGCCCCGGTCCGCGAGACCTCGGAGGTGGTGCCGCCGGGCAGCGACACCGAGCGCAGCATCGCCGCGACCGTGGCCGACGTCCTCTCCCTGCAGGTCGTCTCGGTCGTCGACAGCTTCTTCGACATCGGCGGGCACTCGCTCTCGGCCACCAGGGTGACGGCTCGCCTCGCACACGAGTTCGCGATGCCACTCACCGTCCGCGACCTGTTCGAGTTCCCGACGGTCCGTCTGCTGGCCGGCCACATCGACGCCACCCGTGACCGACTCGACTCGGTCGAGGTCTCCGACGGCGCCCGCGCGGCGCGCACGCTGGGACGCATCCCGCGACCGGCGCGCCTACCGTTGTCGCCTGCGCAACAGCGGATGTGGTTCCTCAACCAGTTCGATCCGGCCTCGCCGACCTACAACATCCCGTTCGCACTCCGAGTCGGTGGTGATCTCGATCTCGGTGCCCTGCGAGCAGCGCTCGGTGATGTCCTCGAGCGTCACGAGATCCTCCGGACCCGGTACCCACGTGACGTCGACGGGCGTCCGTGGCAGGCGATCGTGGCTGCAGATGAGATCACACCCGACCAGTGGTGGTGGACCGACGACGTGGAGGGTCTGCCCATGTCGTCGTTCGACGTCACCGTCGACCTGCCGATCCGTGCGGGGGTCGTCGCCGAGACCGCCCACTCGCATGTGGTGATCGTGGTGTGCCACCACATAGCGTTCGACGGGGAGTCGATCGCGCCGTTCCTGCGCGACCTGATCGGCGCGTACGCCGCTCGTGGCGACGGTCGTCAGCCGTCCTTCGCGCCACTGCCGGTGCAGTACGCCGACGTGTCGCTGTGGCGTTCAGAGATGTTGGGGGCCGTCGACGACGCCGATTCGGAAATGGGCCGACAGGTGGCGTGGTGGCGGCAACGACTCGCAGATCTCCCCGAGGTCCTCGAGCTGCCGACCGACCGACCCCGTCCGGCGGTGGCGTCCGGCCGTGGCGCGGTGACCGACATCGACATCCCGGTCGACCTGGTCCCGGCCCTCGACGAGTACGCGCGCCGAACCGGCGTCACGGTGTTCATGGTGGTCCACGCGGCGGTCGCGGTGGTGCTGTCCCGGCTGGCCGGCGCCACCGACATCGCGCTGGGCACACCGGTGTCCGGACGTGGTCGTGCGGAGTTGGACGGCGTCGTCGGCATGTTCGTCAACACGCTCGTGCTCCGAACCGAGATCGACCCGTCCGCCGCCTTCGACGACGTGGTCCGCACGGTCCGTGACGGCGACCTCGACGCGTTCGCCGCCGCCGACGTCCCGTTCGAACATCTGGTGGATGTCCTCACCGCCTCTCGCAGCGAGGCATTCGCGCCGCTGACCCAGGTGCTCGTGACCGTCGAGCAGTCCGGGGTCGGCGTTCCTGATCTGGCCGGACTGGACATCACCCCGGTGGACCCCGGAGGCGCTTCGGCGCGTTTCGATCTGACCATCGGCGTGACGGCTGATCGTGACGGTGACGGTGCCCTGTGCGCGTTGGGCGGCCGGATCGTCTACGCCACCGACCTCTTCGACGAGCCGACCGTGACCCGGATCGGGCAACGGATCGTCGATGTCCTCGCAGTCGGGATCCGGGATCCGCGCGTGGTGGTGGGCGACATCGAACTCGCGGCCGACTCCGAGAAGGCTGCGGTGGCGGGGTGGTCGGTGGGTGGTGCGGCGGTGGGTGTCGAGGTGTTCGGCGCGGCTGTGTCGGATGCCGGTGTGTCGGATGTCGGTCTGGTGGTTGATTCGGTTGCTGCGGTGGTTGCTGGTCGGGTGGGTGTGTCGCCGGGTGCGGTGGCGGTGCGGTTCGGGGATCGGGTGGTGTCGTATGGGGAGTTCGGCGCGCGGGTCGAGGAGTTGGCCCGACATCTGATCGGTCTGGGCGTCGGCCCGGACGTCGCAGTCGGCGTTCGCATCCCGCGGTCGGTGGAGTTGTTGGTGGCGATCCATGCGGTGGTGGCTGCGGGTGGTCGGTATGTGCCGGTGGAGATGGACACGCCGGCAGAGCGTGTGGAGTATATGTTCGCCACCGCCGGGGTGGAGATCGTGCTGGAGGGTCCCGGCGATGAGGTGGGTGACACGCCTGCCGGTGTCATGTCGGTGATGGTCGATTGTGGAGGGCCCGTGCCCGCCTCGGTCTCCGGCGGGCTGGCCGAGCTCGTGGCCGAGGTCGGCGTCGGCGAGGCG
>NZ_BANX01000055.1 GCF_000334455.1 Gordonia soli NBRC 108243 | reverse complement strand
GGGCGGCGACGCGGCGTTGTCCCGGGGTGCGGGGGTCGTGGCGGCAGATTCGGGCGGTGATGAGTGCGGTGATCTTCTTGCGGAGGTGCAGGCCGTGTTCGGCGGGGACGCAGGCGTCGATGCTGGCGTGTCCGTGTGCGTCTGCGGTGATGACGACGTCGTGGTTGCGGTCGGCGAATTCGTCGCGTGTCTGGGCGGCGTGGTCGGGGTCGAGGTCGATGACCAGTGCTTCGAGATGTTCACGCAGCATCGGGTCGGTGATGGGGCGCTGAGCGAGATCGGCGGCGGTGTGTTCGGCGTGGGAGCGGTGGGTGTCGTCGGTGATCTGAGTGAGGGTGTGGGCGATGATCGAGACGCGGGAGAAGCTGTAGTCGCCGTCGAGGAAGTGTCGGCGGATGGTGGGCAGTGCGAGGAGCAGTTGTCCGACTTCGGCCCAGCGTCCGGCCATGGTTTTCGATACCCCGAATTGCAGTGAGATCTCCCCGACGGCGGCTTTTTCGGCGGCGTTACCGATGCCGGGGTGGATGGGGTGGTCGGGGTCGGGGGTGAGCATGTGGTTGAACATGGCTGCGCCGACGCGGTGGGCGAGCAAGATCTTGCGGGCGGCGGCCCGACGTTCGAGGCGTTGCGCGGTGCGCCCGGCATCGGCCAGTTCTGATTCCGGGCATGCGGTCAGGGTGAGCTGATCGGCATCGGGATCGGAGTAGCAGAACACGGGGCGCACCTTCGGCGTGAGAACGACTGGGAGTCATCATCATCTGTGTGACCCAACAGTCGGGGCCCCGTCATCAACTGATCTGTCGACCACTCTATGACAGGGCACCGACAAGAATCGTTCTCACGCCGAGC
>NZ_BANX01000056.1 GCF_000334455.1 Gordonia soli NBRC 108243 | reverse complement strand
ACGCGGTGTACACGTTGTTCACGTCGGGGTCGACGGGGCGGCCGAAGGGTGTGTCGGTGTCGCATGGGGCGGTGCTGAATCGGTTGGGGTGGATGGAGTCGTTGTTTGGTGTGGGTGGTGGTGATGTGGTGTTGGTGAAGACGCCGGTGTCGTTTGATGTGTCGGTGTGGGAGTTGTTCTGGCCGTTGATGGTTGGTTCGTCTGTGGTGGTTGCGGAGCCGGGTGGTCATCGGGATCCGTGGTATGTGGCGTCGGTGGTGGAGCGGTTCGGGGTGTCGGTGGTGCATTTTGTGCCGTCGATGTTGTCGGTGTTCGTGGAGGCCCTGTCTGGTTCTGGTGGGTCTGGTTCTGGTGGTGTGGGTTTGGGGTCGTTGCGGTGGGTGTTTTGTTCGGGTGAGGCGTTGTCGGTGTCGGTGGCGCGGGGGTTGGCGGGGTTGGTGTCGTCGGCGGGGTTGGTGAATTTGTATGGGCCGACTGAGGCGGCGGTGGATGTGACGTCGTATGTGGTTGGTGGTGGTGAGGGTGTGGTTCCGATTGGTGGTCCGGTGCCGGGTGTGTCGGTGTGGGTGTTGGATTCGCGGTTGCGTCGGGTGCCTGCGGGTGTGGTGGGTGAGTTGTATGTGGGTGGTGTTCAGGTTGGGCGGGGGTATGAGTCGCGTGCGGGGTTGACTGCGGAGCGGTTTGTGGCGGATCCGTTCGGTGGTGGTGGGCGGTTGTATCGGACTGGTGATCGGGTGCGGTGGTCTGGTGGTGGGTTGGAGTATGTGGGGCGTGTTGATTTTCAGGTGAAGTTGCGTGGGCAGCGGATCGAGTTGGGGGAGATCGAGGCGGTGATCGGTGCGGTGGCCGG
>NZ_BANX01000057.1 GCF_000334455.1 Gordonia soli NBRC 108243 | reverse complement strand
TCACGACTCACCCCCGTCGGACGTCGGGAATGGACTGGGCTGTCGGCGTCTGAGCCAGGCGATTTCGTAGTCGCTGGGCATCTGCGACTTGACCAGCCGCGTTGCATGGTCGAGGGATTCGGCCTCGGGGATGTGGACCGTCGAGCGTGCTGATGGCTCGTTGATCTTGCGGATGATCCCGTGGTAGCTGTCGCTCACTGCTGCCCACCTCCATCGGACTTCGGGATACGACCAGAGGGGGCGATAGGCGGTTCGCACTCCCACTGATCGGGGGTGATCTGCTCAGGCATTCGGCCCACCACGGTCATCCACCACTCGACTGACCTGCCGCGCACCGCAATCTGTTCTTCCGGAGCTAAGTTGTGAATGCAATCGCGGTGGTGGAGATGTATCCCGTGCTTCAGTCGGTGCGAAATTGCCGCCATGATGTCGCGCTTGAGTTCGTCGCTCACTGCTGCCCACCTCCATCGAGAATGCGGACCGTGGTGCAGGGCATCTGCTGATCGCACGCGGCGCAATACTCGACACACTCCGGGCACACAGCATCGGGATTGTTGTGGCTCGGATTCATGCACAGCAGGACCGTCGTGTGCTGTTCCCGCACCTGCTGGAGGGTGGCGCGAGCAGCATCACGCTCGGCGACTACCCGACGAGCGCTATCAAGGCAGCTTCCGGACGGGTCACCGCCGAGGACGCGCCAGGTCTCCGCGATGAGGTCGCTGTCTCGGACCGTTCGATCTTCGGCCCGGTCCAGGTCGGCGAGTAGCTGCGGGACACCCTCACGCGCCCAAGCAATGAACTCGGC
>NZ_BANX01000058.1 GCF_000334455.1 Gordonia soli NBRC 108243 | reverse complement strand
CGGCGATGGATCGACTCCGCGATCGCATCAGTATCGGCATCAGCCGGAATGGCACAGAAGATGGTGTCGCGCATGATCATCGGCGGATCGGCCGGATTCAAGATGATGATCGCCTTACCCCGATCAGCGCCACCGATCGTCTCCACACCCCGCGACGTGGTCTTGGTGAACTCGTCGATATTCGCCCGCGTGCCCGGTCCCGCCGACACCGACGCCACCGATGCCACGATCTCCGCGTACGGCACCGCCACCACAGATGACACCGCATGCACCATCGGGATGGTGGCCTGCCCACCACAGGTGATCATGTTCGTGTTCGGCGCATCCAGATGCTCACGCAAGTTCGCCGGCGGCACCACCGCCGGACCCACCGCAGCCGGCGTCAAATCGATCGCCGTGATCCCCGCCTGCTCATAGCGCGGGGCGTACTCACGATGCACATACGCCGACGTCGCCTCGAAAATCAGATCCGGCAACTCGCTCGACCCCAACAACTCGTCAGCCCCACCGGACATGGTGACCAAACCCGCATCCGCGGCGCGTTTCATCCCCTCCGAATCCGGATCGATACCCACCATCCAGCGCGGATCGATCACCCCCGAACGC
>NZ_BANX01000059.1 GCF_000334455.1 Gordonia soli NBRC 108243 | reverse complement strand
TCGGCGACCCCCGGCGCGTACGAGCTCGGCCAGTCCAACGGCGAGTTCGTGGAGCAGGTGATCCGCCCCACCGGCCTGGTCGATCCCGAGGTGATCGTCAAGCCGACGAAGGGCCAGATCGACGACCTCGTCCACGAGATCCGCGAGCGGTCCGACCGGGACGAGCGAGTCCTGGTGACCACGCTGACGAAGAAGATGGCCGAGGATCTCACCGACTATCTGCTCGAGCTGGGCATCCGCGTGCGATATCTGCACTCCGAGGTCGACACGCTGCGACGGGTCGAATTGCTGCGGCAGTTGCGTTCCGGCGAGTACGACGTGCTCGTGGGCATCAACCTCCTGCGTGAGGGTCTGGACCTACCCGAGGTGTCGCTGGTGGCGATCCTCGACGCGGACAAGGAGGGCTTCCTCCGCAGTTCCACCTCGCTCATCCAGACCATCGGTCGAGCGGCCCGCAACGTGTCCGGCCAGGTACACATGTACGCCGACAAGGTGACCGACTCGATGCAGAACGCGATCGAGGAGACCGAACGTCGACGCGCCAAGCAGATCGCCTACAACACCGAAAAGGGCGTCGA
>NZ_BANX01000060.1 GCF_000334455.1 Gordonia soli NBRC 108243 | reverse complement strand
CCGATGGTGACCACCGGCGGCGCTGCGGTGACGTCGGAGTGACCGACCTCGACCGCTGCCTCGGTGGGACCGAACAGGTTGTGGATGCCGACCCACGGCAGCGCCCGGTGCGCCTGGGCGACCACCGACGGGGGCAGGGCCTCACCCGACGCGAACAACCACCGCAACGAGGTCAGTTCGGCGAGTCGCTCGTCGGGCACCACATCGAGGAAGACCGACAGCATCGACGGCACGAAATGCACCGACGTCGCCGCGCTCTCGGCGACGAGATCGGCGATGTAGACCGGATCGGCGTGACCGCCCGGCTCGGCGACGATCATCGTCGCACCGGAGATGACCGGTCCGAACAGCTCCGGCACCGACACATCGAACGTGTACGGCGTCTTCTGCACCACCCGATCCGCAGGCCCCCACGGGAACTGCGACAGACCCCACCGCAACCGATTCACCACCGCACGATGCGACACCGTCACACCCTTCGGCCGACCCGTCGACCCGGACGTGAACAACGTGTA